>CAWJEH010000020.1:0-280064 GCA_963841675.1 Terriglobia bacterium | reverse complement strand
AATCAATGGTTGGCTGTGGTTGACGCGGCTTCATAAGTTGGTCATTTCAGGTGGAGATGAATGCGAGCAGCACCTGTTTACGGAGGATGCCAGTAAAGCTGGAGCAGCAGAATGAAAACCAAACGATGACGTTCGTTCTCCACACAAACGAAGAAAGCGCGTTGAAATGGATCCGATGGATGGGAGCGCTACAAGCGCTACCACGCGCCGTCGATGTAGTCGCCGGCCAGCGGGAGCATTCGATGAGATGACTGTTCCGCCGGAGCGCTGTCGGTACTGCCGTTCTCGGCTTCGCTACTCGTTGCTGGTACCGGATTCGCTCAAGGCGCTACGCAGCGAGGCAGTTAATGGCCGGTCGGGGCGAGATCGGTGAACTGCGCCAGATATTGTGGATTCGTGACATTGGCCGCGGCATTTACTTGAGCGCCTTCGAAGCGCTGCCGCGCATCCGGCTGGTTGCCTGCACTCGTCGTGTGACTGCTTCCGGCGCCACTCCAAGCAAACAAATGACCCGACACACGAAACATGCTCCCGGGCGAAGCCTCGCGCAGTTTGTCCGCCAGAGGAGAGGAAAGCGGAATCCGTGCTGCTCGCGCGCTGGCTCGCTGGTCGGCGGGATCGCCGTTGGTGAACGAAATCGAGGAACCAGATCCGCACGTGGGCTGAAACGTGATTACAACGTCCGAACCTGTGACGGAAAAGAACAGGCGCCCGGTCCAGTCCACAAACTCGCCGTTCGGGCCGAAAACCCGAGCGATCGAATCTTCAAAGCTCCAGGGATCCGGCGGATGCATCTCGGCTCGCCGGATGGGATTGGGTTCTGCCGCGACTTTGTTCCGGGCCTGAATGTAATCCTTCAGAACGGTGCAGAATTGATCCTGCTGTTCTTTCCCGCGGGGGCCGCTGTACGCCGGGGACGGAGCTGGTGACGAGCTGGCGCCGGGATGGAACCGCAACTCGCGAATGAGCCAGGTCGAATAGGTGAACGGTTTCCCATTCACCTCGAACTGAACCGCCGAATCCGTACTTGACAGGTTGCGGCCTTCAATCTTTTGTCCGTCCTTGAGAATCAACGTATCGCCGCCGGCCATGCGGCAGGCCAGAGTAAACAAGAGCGGCAAAAAGGTATAACGATGGCCCATGAATCCCTCAAAAGGGTATTGAAACAAAACGGGAGTTGCAAGCCAGCGATAAATCCGTACAGTTGTCCTTATGCCGGCAACTGCGTGGAACCACCTCGTGGTAGCAGCAATTCCTACCAGCGAGGGACTGCGGTGTGAGCTCCGCGACGGCCGGGTGATTGCGTTCGGCCCGGAATGGCGCGGGCAAATCTCCGTGATAGACCGATTGTATGTCGCGCAGGATGTGACCCTCGCCGATCGCTTAACGCCGCTCCACCTGGAGCGCGGCGGCCGCTTGGACCTGGCTCAAATTCCCATCACGGCAGCGGCGCCGCCCAAACGAGACCGGCACGGCCGTGGTTTCGTCATGCTCGATGCGACGGCAGCCCAGCACGGCATTTCGAAGGTGCTGGTCACGGCCGCGCAAATCCGCGACTACTTTTTCGCCCCGGATCGATCCGTGTGTTGGGCAGAACAGCCGAGCTGGTTCGAGGTTCTCGGGGTTCGCAAGAACAGCACGCCGGCCGAGATCCGGCTGGCGTATCGCGTGCGCCTGTTGGAACTGAAGACGAAGGGCAACGAGCCCAACCGCTCCCTACAGGCCCAACTCGCGCGTGGCCTGCAGATCTTGCTCGATCCAGATCTGCGACGAGACTATCTGCGCTTGCTCGAAGGCCCGGATGCCAGTGTCGCCTTCCCACCATGGACTGTTGGATGTCTGCGGGCGCTCGGTCAGAAGAAAGGCGAGCTGTTTCTCGTGAATGAATTGGTGAGTTTTTTCCCACGCACCGAAGAACGAACTGTACGGCTTGCCCTACGCCGCTTTCGATTCGAAGGACCAGAGGCCGTCTACCGCGATGGGCGCAAGCGCATCCTGATTCGCTTCGATTCCTCTGTGCTGCCGATGCAATGGACGGACGAGTGGAACACGTGGGCGCACCTGGCGCTCGGCTCCGTTACGGTCAAAGCGATGTTCTGGCAGCAGACACGATTCCGGCGCACTGAAAGTGGATTTCAGCCGCGAATCTGGTCGCAGCCATTTCAGAGCACGCTGGCCATACAGAACCCGTTATCGGTCGCGCTGCGATTCGAAACCGCGCGCGCCTTCTGGGAGCACTTTCATCCGCACGCCGACATCGTCGCGCTGTTACGCGCGCGATTAGAGCACGAACCCATCGATGCCCAACACGCTGCCGAGTGGTGTCACGCACACGGTGTTCCGCCCCCGGTAGAAGCCAGATGGGTCAACTGGGAGCCGGACTACGAAGAATGCTTCTACCGGGAATTAGCCGCCCGGGCCCGGGCGGTCTATCTGTTCCGCAATGAATATCTGTTCACCTTTGATCAGACCGTCGTCTCCGAAATTCCGCAGGCCGGACATGCGAGCTATATCTTCCGCCCCAACACATCGCTCGATGCATTCTTGCGATCGTATGCGCAAACCACTCGCCACGCCATACGAACAGAACCGAAAAACGCCAGAACAACTCTTGGGTATGCCGGCCGCATTCCGCATCTGAAAGACTTGTCGGTTTGGATGGAAAAAATCACGCGGACAGTTGCAAACCCGATAAGGGCGGCGGCGGCGGTAAAGGATTGCTTCCAGAAACCGATTGATAGTTGATCAAGCGCGTTGCGAAGCTCTGTTGCCAATCGATTCGCTTTCGCAATACAGCTTTGCAATCCCGGAAGCGAGGGAACGAGCGGATCTGCGAGCTATTGCACAAACCCTGGATACTGTTGAAAAACTCGATTCTGTCGACGTGAGCCCTTCTCAACGGGATCAGAAATGTCCACCCGATGATCAGCAATCGTTTATAGCGCCTCTAATCGCGTCGCAGTTCGCGACGAACTGTTTGCGCGTGTACGAAACAGAGTTTTTCAACAGCATCCTTGGTTTGTGCAATGGACCAGTTGGAAAAACTTCCCGCACGAGCCTGCTTTCATCTGCCCGCAGGGAGTATGCTTCTCGCCGGTGGCGCTGGGACAATTTGATGGGCTCTGTTTCGCCACCGATCGTCCGCGCTGAATCAGTCCGATCAGAACCTGGTGACCAAAGCGATTCCGGCGACCATAAGAACGGCCCCAAGGATTCGCCAAAGATTGATGGCGTGGATTGGCATGTGGAATAAGCCAAAGTGATCCACCAGCAGAGACGCCGCAAGTGCTGCTGTTACAGTGAGGCCGACGAACGGTCCAGCACCTACTTTATTGACCAAGGTAAGGCCGGCATAGACCTGAACTGCCCCGACGAGGCCGCCGAGAGGCGCCCACCACGGCATGGATGCGAGGCCTTCTGCACTGGGCAGGGGCGACGGAAATACGGCAAATACGCAAATGAAGAAGGCTGTGATAAGCCCGAAGGAAACGGTGCTCGCAAGCCACCGGTTGTTTAGCGAGGTATTCAGCTGCGCATTCATAGCCGCTCCGCATGTCTGCAGAACGCCGCCCAGAATGATAAAGGGATAAATCCATTCGGCTTTCAAGTTTTGCTCCTGCTTTTAGTTGAGGTTCACTGCTGATCTACCAATCGCGCGCGTTGGGCCTCTGCACCATGCGTTTAACTGCATGGTGAAGTCCAAATCAACAACTGTTCCATTCGATGGTTTCGAGCAAATAAGGCAACGTGAACGTGTGGAATGGGAACAACTCCTGTTCGGTGAGCGCTCAACATTCTGAGACCGTTCGGCTTCGGTTGGAATGGCCGATTTACACCCGTTTCTGTTCGCTTTTCGTGCAGGCCGGCGGTAAGCGGGAACTCCAGGCAAACACGTTAGCTGCGGGTTCCTAATTGCCCAAATAGCCCGAGGAAACGATCGATGCTTCGTGCGCTGTTCCTCTTTGTGTCTAGTTCCGTCCTGCTTTTTTCGCAAAACGTTTGGCAGCTTCACGGCCGTATTCTCGACCCGAGCAAGCGTCCCGTTCCGCAAGCCGTCATTCGTGTGGCGGATCAGGGCGGTCGAACAATTTTCAACGGCGCAACCAATTCCTCCGGCTCCTTCGTCGCCCCACTTGCGCCCGGTGAGTACCAGGTTGACGTTCAGCGGGAGGGCTTTGAAGAGCAAAGAACCGAAATCACGATGGCGCAAGCCGGCCAACGGGTCACAATCTCTTTGCGCTTGAAGGAAGAAACAACCTCAATCACTGTCTTTGAGCAGACAACGAAACTGGACACGGCCAGCGATTCGCACCAGGATTCGCTGAAACTGTCTGCAAGTGACCTGAGCAGTCTGCCCATTCGGGACGGCGATGTTCTAAGCGCGATTACCTTTTTCGCGAATCCGGCAGGTGGCCAATCACCGACCATCATCGTCGACGGGATGGAACGGACCGACAGCGTAACGCTGTCCCCATCGCAGATTCAAGAGGTTCGCCTCAACAACAACGCGTACTCGGCAGAATTTCCGAAGCCCGGCAAAGATCGCATTGAGATCGATACCAAAGCCGGGAGCGATGCTTTTCACGGCGGGTTCGTCTTCCGGACGCGAAATTCGATATTCGATGCCCGGAATCCTCTTGCCGCGACGAAGCCGCCTTTTGGTCGAAATGGCTACGAGTTCAATCTGAGCGGGCCGCTTCTGAAGAATCGGCTGTATTTTTTCGTCGATGCGGATCGCGAGAATCAACAGCAGGTGCAGCCCATTCTGGCGTACCTGCCGACCGGTCTTTTGAATGAAGAGGTGCTGGCCCCGTTTACCCGCAATCTGTTGCTCGGGCGCATCGACTGGCAGGTCACAGAATCGCATCGCGTTTCCGCGAAATACGAATTTCATCAGGACAAAGCCAGCAATATCGGCGTGGGCGGATTCGCCTTGCCGGAGGCCGGCGCCACCCGCTTCCACCACGACTACCGCATCGAAGTGGCAGACCAATATGTACTTTCGCCCGATGCCCTGAATAACTTCCGGCTCGCGCTAGGCACAAATTACGAGCAGGTTCGTTCGCAGACGGACGCACCATCGATCGTTGTGCCGGGATCGTTTCAGGAAGGCGGCGCGCAGATCGATGATTACCGAAGAGAACCGCGCTATGAGTTCCAGGACATCCTCTCTGTTGTGAAGGGTTCGGTTACGTGGAAGGCCGGAGCCGAAGCCAGACTTCATCCCTTTCGCAGCTACAGCGCGGATAACTTCGGAGGAACCTATGAGTTTGCTTCCCTTGACGGCTATACCGCCGGTCAACCGATCCTGTTTACGATGAATGCGGGCAATCCGCTGATTATCTCCGATCAGGATGAGTACGCCTGGTTTCTACAGGCCGAGAAGCAGTTCGCGCGGATGACGCTGTTCGCGGGTGTCCGGCACGAGTTTCAGTCCCATCTGGATCGCTATGCCAACTTAGCTCCGCGCTTAGCGGCGGCTGTGTCGCTGGATCGCAGCCGGCAAACAGTGTTGCGAGTGGGAGCAGGCGTGTTTTATGACCGCCGGCCGCCAGTCATTCTGCAGCAGTCGGAACGCTTCAACGGCGTAAACACGCTGCAATATATCCTCGAGAATCCGCCTTTCCCGGTCAGCCCATTCCTCATCGGGAGCCATCTTCCGCCCTCCACGATATATCCGCTCGATCCCGCCATGACATTGCCGCGTATCTACCAGGCGAGCGCAACGCTCGAGCGCCGTCTGGCCGGAGGAGTCTTAGCGACAGCCGATTTCACCTTCCAGCGGGGCAATCACCTGTTTCGCACTCGCAACATCAACGCACCGCTGCCGATCACACTCACTCGCCCCGACCCGAATTTAGGCAACATCGATCAGATCGAATCGTCCGCTTCGTCGCGCGGAGAAGTGTTCAATGTGACGGTGAAAGGTCCTCCCAGGAAGCGCTACCAGTTGTTTGCACAGTACACGCTCTCGTATCTCCGCGATGATACCAGCGATGTATTCGGTCCGCCTCCGCCGGGAGGCGTGCTGCCGCCGGGGCTCGTGCCGGGCAATCTGTTCTCTTTACCGGCGGACAATTACGATCTGCGCCCGGAATGGGGTCCGGCCAACAACGATATCCGCCATCGCTTTGGAGTCGCCGCTACGGTGCAGCTTCCGTGGCGAATCAGTCTGGGGACGCTGACATCGGTCCACTCTGGCTTGCCTTACGATATTACAACCGGTTTTGATAATAACCACGACACCGATCCCAACGACCGTCCTCCTGGCGTGACACGCAATACCGGCAGAGGGGCCGGTTATTTCTCGATCGATCTGCATCTGGCCCGGCCCATTTCCTTTGAACAGTGGGGGCGCAGCATTGATTGCGAGATCGCGGTCGATTCGTTCAACGTGCTGAACCACCTCAATCCGAGCAGCTACGTGGGCGTTGAGACTTCGCCATTATTCGGCCGGCCGAATGCCGCCTACGACGGGCGCGAGCTGCAGTTTTCGGTGCAGGTTCACTTCTGATGCTCGCCCAGGACCAGCTCGCCACACTGGAAGGCCATCCGTCTCTGCGCAGTCTGCGCGGATTGGACTGGCTCTATTTCTTCCTCGCCGATATACAGACCGGGGTTGGCCCGTTTCTGGCCGTGTATCTGGCATCGCAGAGGTGGAATCCGGAACAAGTGGGTATCGCTCTGACGATCGGGGGACTGGCGGGCGTTTTCACGCAGATTCCGGCGGGCGGGGTGGTCGATCGCGCGCATAGAAAACGTCTGTTGATTCTGGGCGCACTCATCGCGCTGGCAGCAGGGGCGCTGCTCCTGGCGTTATGGCCGAAGTTCGCCGTCGTGGTCACAGCACAAATTCTGATTGGCGCAACCAGTGCATTTCTTGCTCCCTACGGCCAACGCGATCACACTGGGGCTGGTCGGGGCGACCGCTTTCGACCGGCGCTTTGGCCGCGTCCAAAGCTTTAATTCCGCCGGCAACGTCTTCGCGGCAATCCTTATGGGAGGCGTTGGCTATCTGCTGTCTGCGCGCGCGATCTTCTTCGCGGTGCCGCTTCTGGCCGTACCATGCCTTTTCGCACTGTACGGCATTGCGAGTGAAGAGATCAGCTTTGCGCGAGCGCGCGGGGCAGCCACGGACCAGAACGACAAGGCCGGGGTGAGCGGCATCCGGTCTCTTTTGAAGAACCGCCCGCTCGTGCTGTTTGCGGTATGTACTTTCCTGTTTCATTTCTCCAACGCTGCAATGCTGCCCCAACTCGGAGAGATGCTGGCCCACGGCAGAAGAGCGGAAGCGGCTCCCTTCATGTCGGCCTGCGTGATCGTGACGCAGTTGGTGATTGCGGCCAGCGCAGCCTGGATCGGACGCCAAGCCTCGAAACGAGGAAGAAAGCCGCTGCTGCTCATCGGCTTCGGTGTGCTGCCGATACGCGGCGTGCTCTACACCCTGACGAGTTCCGTACCATTGCTCATCGGTATTCAGTTTTTGGACGGAGTGGCTAACGCCATCTTTGGAGTGGTCTCGATCCTGGTGGTTGCCGATCTCACGCGCGGCACCGGACGATTCAATCTGGCACAAGGCGGCCTCGCAACCGCGCTCGGAATCGGCGCGTCTGTGAGCACCACGTACGCCGGTGTTCTCGTACAGCACTTCAGCTACAACGTCAGCTTCTTAGGCTTGGCGGCGGTCGCTGTTTTCGCCTGGCTGCTGCTATTCCTTGCGGTTCCCGAAACTTTGCCGCAACACGCTGCCGATGTACGCCCAGCGCACGCAACTGTGCGCTAACTGAAGCACGCCAGTGAGCGCCCGCGATTGACAACAGGGAACATAACGCGGCCCTCGTCATGCATTTCGAAGGGCAGAGGTTTATCTTTATGAAACTGTACCTTTCGCGCGTTTTGCTCTGTTCCGTCCTGAGCTGTGCGTTGGCGACCATCGGCGCCGCGCAAGGCCGAAGAGGGAGACGGGGCGGTCCGCCTCCGGGAGCACCACCCCAGACGGGTTTGTATACCACGATCTCCGGCGCCATCGCGCAACTCAACTACGACCCGGACGGCAACGTGGCAGGTTTTCTGCTCAATAACAACACGCTGGTCAATCTACCCCCGAGGGCTGCCGCCTACGTCGGGACTTCGATCCGCCGAGGAGATAACGTTCAAATTGCCGGGAACGCGCAGACCTCGCCCGCCGGAGTGCAGACGATGGATGCGCAAAGCATGCAGGACCGCACGTCCGGCAAATCCTTTGCTATCCCGCAGCCTGGCGCCGCTGCTCCGTATTCGGGCTCGGGAAGAATTCAGCAATTGAACTACGCACGCGATGGCGCGATCAACGGATTCCTGCTCGACAACGGAACGCTAGCCACCGTGCCGCCTTTTGCGGCCACGAACCCCTCGTCCATTCGTGTAGGATCGACGCGTTGCGTTTACCGGATACGCACGAAACACGATCAGCGGCCGAACGGTAGTCAATGTTCAGAGCTTGAGCATAAACGGGCAACCGCTCACGCTTGGCATGGCTGGTCCTGCTGGCGGACCAGGCGCGCCGCCTCCTCCGCCTGTCGGACCCCAGGGCGGTCAGGTAACACCTCCAGCTCCGGCAGCAGCACCTCCTCCACCGGGAGGCCCGCCAGCATCGCAGACGCCAGTCCCAGGTCCGTTACCCGCTGGGCGGACAAACGAACCACCTCCGCCGCCGCCACCCACCGCCTCAACGATGAAGTGTGCTGTTCGCCCGGTTCCCTGGGTGAGCTTAAAGCGCACACAAGTGGGCGACAATCGTACAGTGCGCGGCGGCGATCCTTTCAGCAGGAAACAACCCGCGCATGGAGACACGGGTGCATTCAGGATTGCAGGTGGCGGCTCTGCGAACAATCGGCGGACTGGGCCCACTGCTATTTGCGGTGGCTTGGCTTTGGGCGCAAGCGGGGCCGCCCCGCCCACCCAAGCCGCCTGGCCTCGGGCCTGGTGGCGCCCATCGCATTGAAGATCTCCAGCGCAAACTAGCCTCTGCGAAAGCAGTCGATGTAACTGCAGAGCGCGCTCTCGCATATAGCCGGGCCTTTCTTGCTGATGCGGAGAAAGCGTTGCGATCGGGCCATTCGTTTCAGGCTAATCGCGTGGCCGATGCAGCCGATGCACTCTTTCATGTTGCCGAGCACCAGCAGCATCTTCGAACGGGCGGTGGTCCGGCGGGACCACCGCCTGCGGCTGCGATCGAAGATCACTTGCAGCGCGTCTACTTCCGGACGCAACAGGCCGATTACTTTCTTTCCCAAGCGCACGACACACGCGCCAGATCGTTTCCGAAATGGGCGCGCGATTTTTATCAACTGGCCGTGCGTGCCTACGAACGCAGGGATCTGTTGGCAGCCGATGAGAACGGCAAAAGTGCCGAGGAAATCGTGAAGGCTTTGGAGGATTTAGCGCAGGCAGCGACGCCGGCCGCGATTCCCGCTCCGGCACCGCCTCCCCCGCAGAAGAGGCCGAGATTGCCCTGAAAACGCCATGAACCGCTTACTGCAAAACCGGCTTCTTTTACAGCTTCTGTTTACATCGGTCGCCGCGCTCTCGGTTGCGGCGCTCAGTGTTGTGCTGATTGTGCAAGCGATCGGCAGCGCGGAACGCGTGGTCGTCGGAGAAGCCAACCGAACGATCGCGACAGCGATCCATGAACTGAACCAGCAGTATCAATATCGTGTGTCGTCGGATAGCTCCTGGTCCAGTCTGCCCGCGCAGGCTCGCGATGTCTCACTGCGCGCCATCACCCAGACCGTACTGCGCTTCTATCCAGGCGTGGAAGGCGGCTTTTACAGCGGCACGGATTTTGTTGGCTACGCTTTCCCCACGCACGACACGGGCGGGGCGAAGAACGATGTGCCCAGCGCGGAACGAGGGCTGATTGTATCGCTCACGCAAGAGAGCCGGCGGTCGAATCGGCTCATCGAACGTGTGGTCCGCGGCAGGAGTGACCTTCTGGTCTTAGGCGCTGCACCCGGTCAGAGCGGCGGCACCGTGATCTGGGCAATGAAGCGGCTCGCCGGGCGTGCTGCCCCCGGCGCGGGGTGGCGCGAATTGCTGCTTTCGATACTCGTACTGGCGGCCCTGATCAGTATTGCCGGGACGCTCGCGACCGGTGTCAGCCTCGCGCGCGGAGCGGCGCAGATTCAACGTGGTCTTTCGAAGCTGGAACAAGATTTCGCTTTCCGTCTGCCGGAAAGTTCCGACGAATTGGGCCGGATCAGCCGGGCGATCAACCGCATGGCCTCGGTACGGCGAAAATTGGAAGACGAGCTGAGGCAGGAAGATCGTCTGCGCGTCGCGGGACGGTTGGCGGCCGGGCTCGCGCACGAGATCCGCAATCCGCTCAACAGCATTCGCCTCACGGTCCAGCTGCTAGAGCGCCGGCTGGATAGTAATTCCATCCGGCGCGAAGATCTGCAAACCGTTCGGAAGGAAGTGGACCGCTTGAGCGTTCTGCTGAACGATTTGCTCCACCTGCAACGCTCCCGCCAGCCGCGCCCCGAAGTGCAACCCGTTTTGCCGGTCATCCGGCACTGCATCGGGCTCGTCGAGCGTCAGGCCGAAATGCAGAATGCGAAGATCTGCCTGGAAGATAGCGCTTCCGACCTGTGCGCCTTTTTCGATTCTCAGCAACTCACGCAAGCGGTTGTCAACCTGCTGCTGAATGCACTGGAAGCCTCTCCTGATGGCGGAAGCATATACGTGCGCACGTCTCAACAAGATGGAATCGCCCGAGTGGAAGTCGAGGATGAGGGTCCGGGGCTCGATAACGAACCGCAGGAACACTTGTTTGAACCGTTCTATACGACCAAGCCCTCCGGAACCGGCCTGGGTCTGGCTGTTTCTCGCGAGCTGATACGAAGCCAGGGCGGAGATATTGTCTACGCCCCAAACAACGCCGGTGCTCGCTTTCTGATCGAACTACCAAAAAATAGCCATCCTATATGCCGATCTCAACCGTATTAGTAGCCGAAGACGAAGATGCGGCGCGAACTTCACTTATCGCCTTGCTCGAAGCCGAGGGGTTTCGCGTGCTTCCCGCGCGAGATGGCCAGGAGGCTCTTTCGCGCATTCTGCACGAAGAGCCCGAGGCAGTGCTGCTCGATATCCGCATGCCTCAGCTTGATGGGTTGTCGGTTCTGAAGCAGGCGCTGGCAGGAGGGTCGGAATCGAGCTTTCTCGTCATGACCGCGTTCGGAGATAGCAGCACCGCCATTGAAGCCATGAAGCTCGGCGCGTTCGATTATCTTTCGAAGCCGCTCGAATTTGAGCACGTTCTATCGCAACTCAAGCGCGCCCTGGATTACCGGCGGCTCGCACGCAAAGCAAAGCCGTCCACAGCGGAAGAAGAACGGGCGGCGGATACTCTCGCGATGATCGGCTATAGCCCGCCGATGCAGCGCGTGTACAAGTTAATTGGCCAGGTGGCAGGTTCCGATGCGACCGTGCTGGTGCGCGGCGAAAGCGGGACTGGCAAAGAACTCGTTGTCAACGCGATTCACGAAAATAGTGCGCGCGCACGCGGACCGCTGCTCAAGGTGAACTGCGCTGCAATCCCGGAGCCGCTGCTCGAGTCCGAGCTTTTCGGACATGAGAAGGGAGCCTTCACCAATGCCCTCTACCGGCGTGTTGGACGCTTCGAGGAGGCTCATGGTGGAACGCTGTTTCTGGATGAGATCGCCGAACTTGCGCCCGCTCTGCAGGCCAAGTTGTTGCGCGCTGTGCAGGAACGTTCCATCGAGCGGCTCGGATCGAGTACGCCGATACCGGTTGACATCCGGCTGATCACGGCCACAGCAAGAAATCTCGAACAGGCCGTCGCGCGCGGAGAGTTTCGCGAAGATCTTTACTATCGTTTAAACGTTGTCACGATTTCTGTGCCGGCGCTCCGGGAGCGAAGGCAGGATATTCCGGCCTTGGTGCAGCATTTTCTTCAGCGCAGCCGCCGCAACATCTCCATGACTCCGGTGGCGCTGGCCCTTCTCTGCGAGCATCACTGGCCGGGAAATGTCCGCGAACTGGAAAATACCATCGCGCGCGCACTGGTTCTGGCCCGAGGCAACGTGATCGATGGTGACGACATTCTTCTGCTCGACGACCGCCAGGGAAACGCAACCGGACATTGGACGGATCTTGTTCCGCTACAAAACGGCTGGAAAGAAAATATTGAACTACTCGAACGGACGCTGGTCGAGCGCGCTCTGGCAGCGGCCCAGGGAAATAAATCGAAGGCGGCCGACATGCTCGGCATCCATCGCCGGCTGCTTTACGAAAAGCTCCGTCACTACGGCATCGACGGGGCAGACACTTGATTCCAGCAGACTGACCGATTTGTGTCCAGCCGCGAGCGCTTTCCGGTCAGCGCGATCCACTCCATCCGTTGCTGGTAAACGTGTCAGCGTTGGCCCTCTCATTGCCCCCTGTAGGTAGGGAGCCAAAACGTGTCTGATTCGCACGAAACACACCGGGACTTTCTAAGCTGGGTCCATTTCGGCGACCTGCATATCCGCAATGCCTATGAAGAAAATCATCTGGACTTTCTGGAAATGATTGAAGAGGTGAACGAATATCTCGCCGGCGAAGTGGATTTTGCGTTCCTTCCGGGCGATAACGCCGACGATGGTGCGGAACCTCAATATCAGCTTGTGCACAACGCTCTCACACGCCTGTGTGTACCAGTCCACGCTATTACAGGCGATCATGATCGCAAGACAGGCTCACTCGATCTGTTTCGACGGTATCTGGAACCGGATCTCTACCGCGCGATCGACTTGGGCGGTTTCCGGCTTCTGTTTCTGAATGCCATGGACGGAGCAGATAGTAAGGATTTCGATTTCAGCTTCGAGCAGATCCACTGGCTGGAAACTCAACTGATCGAGTCCCTTTCCGCACAACTTCGTCCGCTGATCTTTACGCATTTGTATCCCAGCGAGCTGAGAACGCAGGCCGGGGCTTTTACACGTCTGATACGGCAGTTTCAGGTCGATCTCGTTGAAATGGGCCATACGCACTACAACGAACTGGCCAACGATGGCCATACCCTCTATGCGACCACGCGGTCGACTGGCCAGATTGAAGAAGGGCCTCCCGGTTTCTCCATTACGACGATTGATGGCGATGTGGTGAGCTGGAAATTCAAAGAACGCGGCCCATGGCCCTTTGTGATGATCACTTCGCCTGCTGACGAAAAGCTAATCACACGCCCCACCAGCGCCTGCCACGTTGTTCGAGGAATCATTCCAATTCGCGCCAAGATGTGGGGCAAGCGCCTCAGAGGCGAAGTGACCTGCTCGATCGACGGCGGCCGGCCCCGGCAAATGCGTCAGGCTCAGAGCCACTGCGAGCTTCGATGGGACTCGACCGAGGTGCCCGACGGCGTTCATCAAATATCGGTTCGAGCAAGTGGCGAAGCTGGCGACACAATCTCGGTTCTGGTGAATCAAAGCGGCCGTTATACGCCACCGCATCGGAGCCCTATCGACTACGAAAACGTGATTGGCGCTTACCCGGTGAAATGCATTCTTGGGACGCAACTCGGTCCGAATGAAAATGGCACGAAAGGACCATGGCCATCCTGGCGAGCAAGATAGCCACTTGGCTACTGCTGCCCGAGTCACATCATGCCATCTCTCGCCGCCGTGAACTGGCACCACACTGCCACCTGGCTTATATCTTTGGCTTCCATCGCCTTGGTGCTCATTCGCCCGAAAGGCCTGCCCGAGGCATGGTGGGCCGCAGCGGGTGCTTGCCTGCTCGTGTTCTGCCGCCTCATCTCGCCGGTTGCCGCGATGCATGCCGTGGGCAAAGGCCTCGACGTGTATCTGTTCCTGATCGGGATGATGATTATGTCCGAGCTCGCGCGCCGTGAAGGCGTGTTTGATTGGGTAGCGGGGCATGCGGTTCGCGCCTCGGGTGGTTCCCGTAGCCGCCTTTTTCTTCTGATTTACTGCGTCGGCGTTGTCGTAACCATTTTTCTCTCGAACGACGCCACAGCGGTAGTTCTTACACCGGCAGTCCTGGCCGCCGTGCGGGCCGCTGAAGCTGAGCCATTGCCGTACCTGTTGATCTGCGCCTTTATCGCGAATGCTGCGAGCTTCGTACTGCCGATTTCAAACCCCGCGAATCTGGTGGTTTACAGCGGCGGGATGCCTCCGCTCGGTCGCTGGCTGCTGACCTTCGGCTTGCCTTCGATCGTTTCGATTCTGGTCACGTTCCTGGTCCTGCGCTGGCTATCGGCCAAGCTGTTGCAAGGACCGGTACGGACCAGTGTAGACGGAAAGCCGCTATCCGCAACCGGCAAAGCGACGATTCTCGGCATTGGATTTCTGGCAGTCACCCTGATGACGGCATCGGCGCTGAATGTCGATCTCGGTGCTCCGGCTTGTGTTGCTGGTCTCTTGGTCGCGGGCATTGTTTCGCTACGCGATTACACAACTCCGAAAGACATTGCGAGAGAGATTTCATGGAGTGTTCTGCCACTAGTAGCCGGCCTGTTTGTAATCGTGGAAGCGATAAACGCGGCGGGCGCGCTAAGCGCGACCATCCGCGCCTTACACAACATGGAAAATTGGCAGCCGCTTCAATCTGCGCTGGCCTCCGGCTTCGGTGTCGCCGTGATCTCGAATCTGATGAACAATCTTCCGAGTGGTCTTATCAGTGGGGCCGCGGTGAAGGCGGCCGGAGCTACCGGACCGCTCCGGAATGCCGTTTTGATTGGGGTCGATCTGGGACCGAACCTTTCTGTGACGGGTTCGCTGGCGACAATCCTTTGGTTGATCGCCATTCGCCGTGAGGGGCAGGAAGTCGGATTTTGGAAATTCCTCAAATGGGGCGCGCTCGTGATGCCGCCCGCCCTGGCGTTAGCCATCGTGGGTCTCTCGCTCGGTCGCTAGCATTGCACTCGTCCTTAACGGATACCACGACGAAGCCGCGGCCGGATTTGTAACACTTTTCGTTCGGAAAACGCTCTCTCCGCAAAGCACCGATCTCTAGGAAAACGAACACACACAAGCTAACTATTTCTTTCTTGAGAACAGTCGCTTTAGTCACGCCCTGGTCCGATGATTGCGGTAAACGGCATTGATATATGAAGCTGCAAGCGACTGTCCTGACTTTAATCGCGCTGTTACAAGTGACACTGGCAAGTTTTCGCCCATGTCCACCGGCCTCGTCTGCATGGGTCATGCGCGGTGGAATTCCTGTTACGTTCAGCGCACACGGCCGCGGCGATGTTCTTGGGTAACGGTGTGCGCCGGCGCCGCAACCGTAGTGGCCAGCTCGGGCGATTCGATCTCCTGGTTGCGGCCGCGCCCAAGTACATAATCGGCTGCGGCAGAAGCCGCTGAAGCAGCACGAAAGATTTCGTTTTTATCTTCTTTAAGCGCCTTGATCCAGGAACTCACATACGCCGCATGTTGCGCCGGATCGTGTGGAATTCCCTTCTCCGCGGCAAGCATCATACTGCCGATTTCGGCGACCAGTTCTTCACGACTATAGTATTCATCCGCCGTGCTGAACCCCCTACTCTTATTCAGCGTCTCGCGGTTGAGCCGAGAGGCGTGGCCGGTCCAGTGGACGAGCTCGTGAATGGATGTGCCGTAGTACGCCTCCGCGCTCGGGAATGCTGCGCGCGGCGGAAGGTGGATCGTATCGAATTGGCGATTGTAGAAGGCTCGGTCCGCCTGGTCATGAAAAATCTTCGCTCCGGCATCCTTCAAAATCTTCTCGCCGGCTTCCACGATTTCAAACGTGGTGGGCTGCTTCACGGCAATGGGCGGTGGGACCATCCATTTGTTTGGCATTGAAGACGGTGTAAACGCGGTGAATGAAGCGTACGCGGTCCTCGCTGCTGCTTTCCTGTGCCTCCGTGCGGCCGTCCTTAGCTTCCTTGCTGCCCGAGCCCTGAACTTCCCAGAACTCGATATGCGTGCCCTTCTCTCCACGTCGGACCTGCCAGCCCTCGTTTGCGGCCTGCCGGTACGTTGCCCAACGTGGATCGTCGTATCCTTTCCGCATCGCCGCAATCGTCAGCGAGAGGATGTTGCCGCCGCGGTACGGTTTGTTGGTGGTCGGGTTATAGGGCATGCTCAGGCTTTGCTGAGCGGTCCACGGCTTTTGCCAAGGCGCTACACCCTGTTCTAACAGCCGGATGATGTCATCGGTGACTTCCTGCCGGAAATCGCGCTTTGGCCATTCGCTCACAGGAACTCCTTCTCCGGTTCCTCTTCCTCGAAACCGGAACCCTCGAGCGGCTCGCCACCGATCGCTGCCAATTCTGCGCTCACCTGCGTATCTGTCCCGCCCTGCCGGCGCTCGTCCTCTTCGCGCGCCTCAGCGCGCTTGGAATCTCTTCGGGTTGGATCATTCATAAACGCTCCTCGCTTTCCTGTACGTGCACGTGCTTGCTCGTGTTCGTGCAAGCGTTACTGGTGAGCGTATCACGCGACCTCAGCCCAACGCAAATCGCCGAACCAAGTGGAATACACACGCGGGACGATTGGAATACAGCAGAAGTGTCGAAACCTCAATCACCTACCGGGCGCAGGTCGGCGCTGAGTGGCCTACGGCCTTTATGTTCCAGTACGACTTAGAAAGGGGTTGCCAAGCCCATCCCGTGCTCACAGAACCATCACGACAGTTCAACAAGACCGAGCAGAAGCGAGCAAAGCCGCGCATTACCGGGCAAAACGACAACAGACCAGCCACAGAACTACAACGAAACTGTGACAAGAGCGGCCATTTTGCAACATCTCTCAACAAAAGCCTTGCGATCGAGGAAAAGCCGGGCGTAGAATCGAGCTAGACCGCTTGCTAGTAGTAAGCAAGCGCGTAGTATGAGAGAACCGTCCACAATGCGGACTGTCGAGTCGATTATCGCCGAGGTTAAACCAGCCAGAAAGATCGACCTGATCCGTAGCATCTGGGGCGATATTCAGAAGCTGCGGGCGGCCCGACTCACACAGAAGCAAATTGTGGCGCAGTTACCAAAACTCGGCATCCACGGTATCGGATATGGACAGTTTCGCCACATCTGCTATCGCATTCGCAAACAGCACGTGGATACCGCGGCCAGCTCCGTCCGGCGGAGTGCCACGACGCCTCCTGATTTCGATCCACTCGAAGACGCGAAACGCCGGCGGGAGGAAAAGACCAAACCAATTTTTCAACCAAGGAAGGAGGGCTAAGGAATGCCCAAAGCGCTGGCCCCAGAGGAAATTCAGGTGGCGACCGTTCCAGCGCGCAACGGTTATCAGAATGCTGTGCACCTCTTCACACAAAAAAAGGGTGGGGTAGGCAAGAGCACGCTGGCTGGCTGGGTGGCAGAGTACCTGAAAGCCAAGCACGGAAATGTGGTCTGCTACGACACAGATCCGAGCAATCAAACGCTGGCGCGCCTCGGTGCGCTAAATGTGCGCACGGTGAACATCATCAAACGCGATGAAATCGACGCCGGCCTTTTCGATCCGATGATCGCCACGATCGCAGAAGAGGCCGGGCCGTTTGTGGTGGACACCGGATCGAGCAGTTTTCATGCGCTCTGGAGTTATGTTGTTGCCACGGAGCTGTTCGACTTTTTGCAAGAACACGACCGCCCGGTGGTCGTACACATACCGCTTGCCCCGAAACCCGATCTCGAAGACACCCTCGCCGGCTTTGATGAAATCTGCCGTCACTCTCCACCGCGTTCTGTGGTGGCCTGGATGAACGAACGGGAGAGTCCTATCGAACTGGACGGCGTGAACTTCCTGGACCTGGACATCGCGCGCAAAAACAAGGAAAAGCTCTTAGGTGTGGTGGTCAATTCAAAACAGAATTACCGATTACATCGCGAGCAGGTGGAACGGATGCTGATCCGGCACTGGACGTTTGAAGAAGCCATTTACGAGCTCGACATTCGAGCCAAGTGCTACCTGTTTCAGGTGCGCAAAGAGATTTTCGAGCAATTGGAGCAAATCGGCATATGACCAATGGCGTGGTTTCTCCACCGGAGCCGCCGAGCTCACCATCGTCTGCTCCCAACTGGACTCCATACAACCTGCACGAAGTCAGGAAAAAGCTGGAAGCTGCATTCGGATCAAAGGTCGGGACGGACGATCCGAGCTTCATGATGATGACCGGCATGGATATGCTGTTCCGCCAGACGCTCGACCACTCTATGCAATGGATCGAGGAGCGCACTCGCGTAGCATCCTCCGAATATCGGCAGGGCCTGGACGCCGCGGCCAATGAAAAGAAGCGTGAAGTCCGCCAGGAGCTGATTAATCTCGCGACTATCATTCACGAAAAGCTGCGAGTGGAAGCGGATGCAATCAATAAGCCTCTGCTCGCCCGAATCGAGGAGCTTAAGCAGATCGCCTCCACTATCGGTGCGAACTACGCCCAGTTCCGCTGGCATGACCGCATCGTAGGCTTTCTATGCGGCGCTTTGTTATTCCTGGCCGCTTTTGCATCCGGCATGGTTTTCGAAATCGTCAAACGATAGGAGCGGGTTTATGTCTGCCTTAATTGCTGCGGTGCTCGAAACCTTTGCCGGGCCCTTGATTGTTCTCGTATGGCTTGCGCGCGCGATTCTCTTCGGCGGCGGAGTTCTTTTCCTTATGGCGGCTCCATTCGCTCACAAGGGATTTGGTATCGCCTTGCTATATTTCGCTCAGGCCGTCCTGATGACGCTTATGCTCCGGTTCTTGCGAAGACTCCGCGCGCGAGCAATGTATCGCTGATTTAACCGATTTAACGTGCTAACAACACCCACAAGCAAAATCGCTTTGTCCCGCGGCGGGAAGCCGATCAACGACCAAAGCAGTGGAAGTCAAAGGCGGTTCCACACGGATCAGGGAACTCTGCAATGTCTCACACAATTTTCTTGAAAGCAAGGGCAAGCGCCTCCAACGCGGCGCGCTGTTCGAGTCCTGCATTGCGTGCCGCCTTCGGGGCTACCTATCGGTGACGCACCCTCAGCCCACGCCTGCCGCCGTCGCTTTTACAAAAGGCTTGCCCTGACGCCCCGCACCTCTGCCGTTTTGGGACGGCGTACTACGCGATCGGTTCTGTTCCACGTCCGTCGGCTCCGACACCTGATAGGAGAAGTGCAGGCTCTCCGATTGGACAATCCGCTGTTCCGCCGCGACGATCTTGAGTACATCTGAAAGCTTTATTCGCTCGCGGCCTCCTTTGATCATCTCCCGAATCCTTGCCTCGATGATCTCAAACGCGCAAAGCATTCCGTAATCCCAGAAATCCAAAGGATCATCCTCAAGGTATTGCAGCCGTGCAGCAATCCTCGCGCAGAGACTTGTTCTCGCTCCGGGATCATCGACGACCGATCCGATCCCGACTTTTTGCGAAGATTTCTTCACTGACGCCTCCTTTTAGACCACAGGCCGACCAAATGCGACAGTCTGCCCTTCATGCTCCGTGGTCACCCGCAAATTCGGTTATTTACCCGTCGCGTAAGAGTTGACGTTCGTATCCGTAAATAAGTTTCGCAGAACCGCTGTTCCGCAGAATAGCGTATTATTATTCGTAAGGAGAGGAGATTTAAGGCGAACAGGAGCTATTCCGGTTGAAAAAACCCAGCCGGCTCAGTCGAACTCTGGCTGCGTCACGCGAAACCAAGAATTGCGCGGACACGCATGCCACAAGCTTGTCTGGCTGATCCTCGCCAATGTCATGCAAATTCTGCACCAGGTCACTCAGAGCGGTTTTTGGCACCAGAAGAGCACCGGCCGCATACCAGGCCTGCCATTCCATCCAGTCAGATGCTGCCGGCATGGCATCGACGGTGTGGCATCCTTCGTGATTCTCAGGATGTTTTGCTTCGTCTCCAAACAGCCTTAAATTGATCGATGGAAACCCGCTGTGGAGGAATGAATGGAAGTGGACGTGTCCCCATTCATGCGCGAGCGTGGTGCGCAGGCGATTTGCGTAGCGACCAGATTGGGAGAGATGTTTGCTTATTAGAACTCTGGGCTTCTGACCGGGGCGGAACTCGGTGATACCTTCGATCAGATCTCCCGGGCGGCCGAGGTCTGCATACAGATCCAGCTCGTCTGATTCCCGTTCAATCAGCACCGTCAAATCGTCGGTTGAGAGCGGAAATTGCACGTCGCCGTGTCTTGCCCTCAGCAGGTTAGCCGCGAAAATCTCGCATTCGGTATCCAGTTCTTCATCCGTGTAGTACGGACGTTGTATAAACCTGCCTGTCGCGTCCGGTATCCACTTCATCGGTTCAAGTCGTCGAGCTTTTTCCTGAAGGCACGCAGCACCGTTTCGGCCTTGTCCGGATCGGTTCGGCTCAATCGTTTGATTGGCTCAACAATATCGCTCGGCAGGTAACCAGCGGTTATCATGAGCCGATCTCTCGGAATACGCAATGCCTTCGCAAATTGCTCCATCAGATGCTCCGAAGTTGGCGGGTTACGCCGCCCATGTTCAATGTCGTTGAGATATTGGATAGAGATCGGTTTGCCGTCCTCCTTCTTGACTTTAGCGGCAAGTTCGCGCTGACTCATGGCGAGCGATTTCCGCCTAGCGGAGATCAATTCTCCGAATTCATTCATCCCAGGATTACGCTCATCTGCTTGTAAGCGTAGCAATTCGAAGGCCGAAAACATCCTTTTTCGATCAAAATACGATTACGGCCAGCCAAACTGTGTTCTGCGAAGCCGAACTAATGCTCACAATACTGTCCGCGATCATCTGCTCGCTAATAGCTGAAAACGTCGCAGGACGGTAGTCGTGCACGCGGCCTTGTGCTTGTTGCGATTACAGTCGCTGAAATTTGCTGCATCGGGTCCACAATCCCATGCATTGGCGATGTGTGTCAGCGCCGGTGCAAAAAGAAGTCCCCCATAGGGCCGTTGAAAAATCCCACCCGCTGGACTGAGTTTTGAGCGTGGACGGACTCTCGAAGAGAGGAGGTCCCCCGACCTGTTAAGGGGGGAGGACGTGAACGAGATGACAGAGCTGAAGCGGCAAGGATTGAGCATCCAAGCGATCAGCGGGATGACTGGATTTGACCGTAAGACGGTCCGGCGATATCTGAAGGAGCCGGAAGCCAAGCACGAGTCGGACCACGGCCGGAATCGCCGAATCTGCTGGACGCCTTTAAGCCATACCTGGAAGGGCGATTGAGGGCCGGGGTGTGGAATGCGCGCGTACTGCTGCGAGAGTTGCGCGAACGCAACTACACCGGCGGGTACACGATTCCGACTGGGTGAGACCGCGACAGGGCAGGCGTTGCGCCGGATTGCGACCGGCATGATTTTGGCGGATTTTGTATTCCCGCGACGCGTCATGCATCATATTGCTTTGCTTGGACTTGCAAAATAAGCACTTGTCAAAATAGTGCCATCATGGAAAGATATTGACATGCCCCGATCACGTCTCGACGATCTGATGTCAATGGCAGAAGAGAACGACGGACTCATAACGTCCGCACAAGCACGTGAGGCTGCCTTCTCCGACTCGACGATATCGCGGCTCGTAAAGCGCGGGCGGCTTGAGCGCACCGGACGTGGTGTCTATCGGATTCCGTATACACCAGCCGGGCGGTTCCCACAATACCAGGAAGCCGTGTTATGGGCCAAGGGCAACCGCGGTCCGAGCACAGTTGCACTTTCACATGCCACTGCGCTAAACGTCTACGGAGTTTCCGATGCAAACCCAGACACGATACATCTCACCGTGCCCAAGTCAGCTAGACTTCGCCGTCAGTATCCGAGAGGTGTCGTTGTACATCGAGCCGACATCGCGCCCGAGGACATCCTGATGCATGAAGGATTGCCGCTAACCACGATCAAAAGGACAGTCCTTGATCTGCTTACCTCCGGGGCAAGAACGGATCTCATTCGTCAGGCGGTCAACGGTGCTCGGCGCGAGGGATTTATCGACAGTCCTGAGTCCAAACGACTCCTGCGGCAAGTAGACGCGCATCTTCACACTTTACGCAAAGCGAAGGGAAGACTAACCGCATGACGGCCGAAGGGTCTACGGCACATCAGGCCAGGATACGCCCTCGCGAGCGCTTAGAGAAAAGACTGGCTCGCGTGGCCAGGCAACAGGGCATCGATCAGGTACGCCTGAGACGCTGGGTATCATTCCTGGCCATCTGCGGAGTTCTTGAGAGAGCCCTGGAGGCTCAGGTTCTCGATGGTTACTACATCAAAGGCGGGGTCGCAATGGAATTACGATTTGCCCAGCGCGCCCGCGCCACGAAGGATCTCGATATTGGCATCGAAGGCTCTCGGGATGCGCGGCTGCACAAACTCAGAGCTGCTTTGATGCTGGGATTTGACCAGTTCACATTCCTGCTAAAGGCCGCAACTCGCCACATGGAACAAGCCGATACCGTTAGGGTGGAAATAGCTGTTCGGTATCAAACTCGCGGCTGGCAAACCGTGGAAGTTGACCTCGGACCAGCGACGTGCGGCCACGCGGATTTGATCGAGCCACGGGTGAGCGGCGTGCCCGAGTTGGAGATCCCCGTCGTCTCACCCGTCAGATGTCTGCGGCTAGCTGACCAGGTCGCTCAAAAATTGCATGCCTGTACAGGACCGTTCTCCTCAGGCAGAGCGAGGGATGTGCTGGACATTTTGCTAGTCGATGAGTTGGGGGAACTCGATTACTCCGATGTTGCGGAAGCCGCTCAAAGAGTTTTTGCCGAACGAGCAACCCACGGCTTTCCGCCGTCGACGATCCTTCCACCAGAGTGGCACCCCGAGTTGGAAGCGCTCGCGAGAGAATTGGATTTCCCGATCAAGAGGGCATCTGAAATTGAGCAGCGTTTCGGCCGCATTGTTGAACATATCGCAGGCGCGATCCGTGATCACGGCTGATCGTACAAGAACCGTACAAAAACGAGAGCGACCGGGACCTTCTGGATCTTCTGGGCCATTCAGAATCTGTAACTTACGGAAATAAAATGAGCTCCAGAATCGTGGTTCGAATCCATGTCGGGGAGCCAACTGTCCGGAATCAAGCGCTGAATCCAATACCCTGCAAAAGCTCTCCGCTGTCTAAACCAAAATCCTGAAAACGCCGATAGTTTTGCTGACGCCATCCCTGGCAGTTCGGAGTGGCGGCTGAGGTTTAGACACGGCATATGGATTTAGGCATTCAGGACAGAGTCGCTCAATCGTGGTTTGGCAGAAATGCCGGGTTGTTTCTTATATTTTCGATAATGCCGGGCTTGATGACAGCCCAAACCGTTGTAAGTGCGCCAACTTCCCAAAGCTTCGGCCAGTTCGCCGTGAACGGCTCAACACCATCGACGCAAACGATGGGCTACATTCTGTCCGGTACAACAAACCCCACGTTTTCTCTCGCTTATGGCATGGAATACGCAATCGGATCGCCCCAGTGCACCGGTTCCGGAAGTATCACGTGCAGCGTTTCCGTAAGTTTTCAGCCCCGTTCTCCGGGCCTCCGCCAGGATGGAATTCTCGTTAAGGATAAATCTGGTAACGTAATCGCGACAACGCTCTTGTATGGTACCGGACTAGGACCTCAGGCCAGCTTGTATCCTGGCGTCATCTCGACAACAGCTGGAAACGGCGCTTGGGGCTATTCCGGCGACGGCGGTGTCCCGACAGCGGCAACGCTAAGCAATCCTCAATCGGTTGCGACCGACAATCTGGGAAATTTGTATGTCGCTGATTCGATCAACCAAGTCGTGCGTCAAGTGAGCATCTCGACCGGACGCATCACGACGGTAGTTGGAACCGGCCGGGCGGCTTATACCGGCGATGGTGGTCCGGCGGTAAAAGCCACGCTGAATACGCCAACCGGCATCGCGTTTGACGGGGCGGGCAATCTCTACATCGCCGACCAAGGCAATAACGTAATTCGAAAGGTGAGTGCTGCTGGCAGGATCACCACAGTTGCTGGAGGCGGCACTGGGGCTTCAGGACCCGATGGTCTGGGCGATGGCGGTCCCGCGACAAACGCGCTGCTTAGTGGACCTTACGACGTTGCAGTTGACGGCGCTGGAAATCTCTTCATCGCTGATTCCTTCAACGGTCTGATTCGCCGGGTGGACGCCACCTCAGGGAACATATCTGTGGCGGTCGGTTCGGGATTGAACAATCCGACCGGAGTTGCTGTTGATACGCTTGGGAACCTCTATGTCGCAGACACCGGCAACAGTGTGATTCGCCGACTAAACCTGTCCTCAGGCCAGATGACCGTTCTTGCCGGAACCGGTACATCCGGGTACAGCGGCGATTTGGGGCCCGCTGCGAGTGCGAGATTAAGCAGTCCTGTGTGCGTTCGCCTGGATGCCGCCGGCAACCTCTACATTGCCGATCAGGCGAAGAACGTAATCCGTCAGGTGAATGCCCAATCGGGCATCATTACAACCATCGCCGGTACGGGTGCTGCCGGATATTTTGGTGATCGAGGCGTTCCGACGAGCGCTGCCCTGCATGCCCCGACCGGACTGGCTCTGGATTCGGCCGGAAACATTTATGTCGCCGACAATGCGAACAACGTGATCCGAAAGATCTCACCACCCAGCGGACTCGCTTTTCCAAGTACCGTTGTGGGCGAAGCCAGCCCGGCACAGCAGTTAACCGTTCTCAACGCTGGCAATCAGCCGCTCACCTTCTCGGGCCTGGTTGTCAGTTCGAATTTCGGTCAACAGCCTGATGGCGGAGCGGTCTGCTCATCCTCTTCAGTTTTAGCAACTGCCGCAAGTTGCAGCCTCGCCGTCCAATTCGCTCCCACGACCGCAGGAAACTTGAGCGGAACACTCGCACTTACAACCAACAATCGTAATCTCGCGGGTACGGCGCAATCCGTCTCGCTGACCGGGACAGCTGTTTTAGGAGCGATTCCTCAGCTATCGTTCAGCCCCTCGAGTTTGAGCTTCGGAGCTCAGCCAGTAGGATCATCCAGCAGCGCGCAATCGATAACTCTCTCCAACACGGGAGCCGCGCCGCTCAATGTTTCCAGCATTCGGTTGGAAGGAACGAACAGTGGAGACTTCAACCTCGCGGGCACTTGTCAATACGTCCTTGCCGCGAAAGCCTCCTGCGCGGTTTCGATAACCTTTTCACCTTCTGCTGCGGGCACCCGTAGCGCCTCGCTCATTGTCGTCGACAATCTCCCAAATTCTCCGCAGACACTGACCATTACTGGAAGTGGCGGGGCTCCGCAAATCACGTTCAGCTCAAATGCTCTCGTCTTTGGCGGTCAGCCCGTGGGGGCCACAAGTCCTGCGAAAACAATAAGCATTACAAATACTGGATCTGCCGTACTGAGCATCCTCAGTATGACCATATCCGGCTCGAATGGAACAGATTTCAAACTAACCAGCACGTGCGGAGCAACACTTCCGGCGAACGCGAACTGCTCTCTTTCTGTCGCATTCTCCCCTGGGGGCTTCGGAGCGCGAACAGCAGCACTGACCTTTACTGACAACGCTTCAGGTACGAGCCAAACAGTTAATTTGAGCGGCACCGGTTCCGTCTGGGCAACTCCGACCGTCTGGCGGCCTTCGAACGGAACCTGGTACCGGCTTCCAAGCTCAAGCACAACTCCCGCTGCAACCCAGTGGGGACTTTCAAGAGATGTTCCGGTTCCCGCCGACTATGACGGAGATGGGAAAATTGACTTTGCGGTCTTCCGGCCCTCCACTGGAGAGTGGTGGATTATTTCGAGCAAAACTTCCGTCGCTTCTGTCCAGACTTGGGGTGTTTCGGGCGATATTCCAGTTCCGGCGGACTACGACGGAGACGGCAAGACCGACATCGCTGTTTTCCGGCCTTCCAATGGCACTTGGTGGATCGTCTCAAGCAAGACCTCCGCCGGTTCCGTCCAGACTTGGGGTGTTTCGGGTGATATCCCAGTTCCGGCGGACTACGACGGAGACGGCAAGACCGACATCGCTGTTTTCCGGCCTTCCAATGGCACTTGGTGGATCGTCTCAAGCAAGACCTCCGCCGGTTCCGTCCAGACTTGGGGTGTTTCGGGTGATATCCCAGTTCCGGCGGACTACGACGGAGACGGCAAGACCGACATCGCTGTTTTCAGGCCTTCCAACGGCACTTGGTGGATCGTCTCAAGCAAGACCTCCGCCGGTTCCGTCCAGACTTGGGGTGTTTCGGGTGATATCCCAGTTCCGGCGGACTACGACGGAGACGGCAAGACCGACATCGCTGTCTTCCGGCCCTCCAACGGCACTTGGTGGATCGTCTCAAGTAAGACGGGATCTGCCTGCGTTTCCCAACTCGGGGCCAACGCTGATGTACCGCTGAGTTGGGCGTTCAGGTAAGCTGGACCCGCTATGCGCTGTGTTAATCTCACAGACATCGGTCATAGCTAGCGTCGAACGTCGGGGAGCATACGTGCACACTAGCTATGTCGAATTCAAATATTGTCTTGAACGGGTAATCCATTATGCGGTTTGCTGAAAAGGTGGCGGTCTATCTATTGCGGCCTGTCTACCGTGCCTTTCTTGAGAGGCCACTTTGGTGGTTTCTTGCGAAAATCAAGGTTTTTTTTCTGGGAGATATGGCTGCTCAAGTAGCAAATATGGAGCGCCAGCTTCGAGAAGACTATCAGCAGCGCTTGGCGGCAATCGAACAGCGATTGCGCACTGCGGAAGAAAACAATCTTGTCCAGTGGGATGCTATAGAACAGTTGCTTCTGTCTCTGTTTCATCAGCCGCAATTACGGACCATGGCTCGGAAGGGGGAGAGTGACACATCGCGTGAAACGCCGGTTTTGGCGGCAGCCCCGATAAATCGGACCCATGCAGCCAGTAATATACGCTGACTTTCGGTGCCTGCAGGACCAGAATTTCCTGGGCCGGGGCATTGGATATCACAATGCAGCGTTATTAAGAGCACGCGCTTGGAGCAAGCTATCCGGTTGCAAGCTGGTCGGTCTCGTTGACGCCCGGATGCCGCAACTTCCTCCCGGTTTCAGCTCATTGGCTGACGAGATAAGTTCTTCGGTGAACCCTTGTTTGAACGGCACGGACGTTGTCTTCATCGACGGATCGCCGATGACCCATGATTCGCGCTTTGACCTTCGTTTCCAGAATCATCCTGCTGTCCTTCGCGCAGCCATCCTCTACGACTTCATCCCGATGGATTGGCCCGGGTATTTACCGACAGCGCCGCGACGGATGGAGTATACCGCTAAGCTGGCGCGGCTTCGTAAATTTGACCTCTATCTTCCGATCTCGGAGTACACGGCCTGGCGGCTAAAGGAGTTGCTGGATCCCGTAAATTCGCAGGTAAGCGTAACAGGCGCTTGCGTGCGGCGTACCCTATACGAAATTCAGAGCTGTTTGGGAGAAGCGCCCTCCCCGTATGCGCAGGACGAGCCTTACTTCGTGACATTCGGCGGCGATGACCGGCGCAAGAACACAGATATCGCTGTGAAGGCGGTGCGCCATCTGAATCTGCTCTATGGGCGCCGGATCCCATTAAAAGTAATCGGCTTCTATAGCGTCGCGTACAAACATGAGCTTTTGACTGCAGCCGGCGGTGCTGAAAATGCGGACTTCCTGGAGTTCTATCCCAAGACGCTCGATGAGAAGGTATTCTATGCTGACTCTCCCGATCGCTGGGTTAGACCCAGCATCCCGGACCCGGAACTCGTCGCCCTGCATGCAAGCGCTATCGCTGCCATAGCCCCGTCCCATATTGAAGGTTTCTCATTACCCGTAGTCGAAGCGTCTGTATGTGGCTGCCCGGTCATCGCGTCAACCTGCGCCGCGCACATGGAATTGATTGACCGCCCGGAAGCTCTTTTCCAGTCCGACGATCCGGCTTCCCTTTCCGAAAAGCTGGAGGCTATTCTGAATGACCCAGCGCTCCGGACATCTCTCGTTGAATCCCAAGCACACCTCGCTCCCAAGTTTCACGAAGATGAGGTAGGAAGGCGGTTTTGGACTGCGATCGAGGCGGCCATTGACCGGCGCGCCAGACCGATTTTGTTACAAAAGCCAAAACCTCGGCTGGCCTTCTTAAGCCCCTACCCACCCGATACAGCAGACGCCGCTACATACACCGCTCTGACGACGCGCGGTGGCCAGAAATTCTTTGACTCAGATCTCTACACCGACGTCGATCGCCCCTTTGTGTCTGACGGCTCGTTTCGCTTGGCCGGAAACGTCGGTTTCGCACCTCTTCTCGACGCTGGGTGCAATGCTGTCATTTCGGTACTTGGAAACCATCGTTCTCACAACCGCGTCTTCGACGTTTTCGAACGCTATGGCGGCCCTTGTATTCTCCACGACGTGCAACTGGCTGAAATCTACCTTCACCGCCTGGGACGGGAGCGATTTCTAAACTTCGCAGCCGAGCACCTTGGCCGCCCGACATCGATGGACGAAGTGAACACGTGGTTGCAGCACCGCAATCCACCTCCACTGTTGCTCAAATCCATCGTTGAACGTGCATCGCCGCTAATCGTGCAAACACCCACACAGCGTGCGCTGCTGCAAGAGCGCTATGGAGCGGACGCTCAGGTTCTTACGAGCTGCCCAGCCATTTCTTTCGATGACGCTGAGTTAACAAGTTCCCACCAGCAAACGATACGCTGCGAGTACGGCATGCCAGAGGGCGCCTTTGTGATAGCGGCTTTCGGAGATGTTACTCGATCCAAGGGTACACAGACCTGTATTCTCGCATCCGAACTTGTTCGTAGCTGGAGCATCCCAGCGGAGCTTTACTTTATTGGCGATGACAGATCTGAGGACGACGAGGTCCACCGCATAGCCACTCTATATGATGTTGCCGGGCATGTCCATTCGGGAACCGAGTTCGCAGCTGACAGGGCACATCGTAACTTTCTGATTGCCGCGGATGCGGCAATTCAGCTTCAACCTTATCCATTTGGACAGTTATCGGCTGCGGTGACGGGCTGTATCAGCGCTGGACTTCCTTGCGTTACAACCGGTGATCTTGCGGCGTCAGCTGAAGCTCCTGTATTTGTAAGAACAGTGCCCGATTGCTTCTCCCCATTACAAGTGGCAGAAGAACTCGCGCTGATCTGGGAAACTCATAGCGAGCGCAGCTCTCATGAGGAGGCACGCCGTGCTTATCTCGACGTGCACAATTGCGAAAATCGTGGGAGACGCCTGATTGAGATCCTCGGATTCGCATGAGTTTCTACATAGATCTGACTGAGTTCCTGGTCAACCCAATCACGACTGGGATTCAGCGGATCATTGGCGAGATCTGCAGGTATACTCCCCCAGATACTGCGATTCCCGTCCGCCTCGATTCGCACGGCTACAGAACACTGTCCCCGTCTCTCATTGATGCGATCGCCAGCTTCTTCCGACACGCTGATTCCGCTGCAGCCGAAAGCATCCGGCGCCTGGCAGCCGTCGAGAACGGCTCGGCGGTCAGCATTTCACCGCAAGACACCGTTCTCATTCCCGAGGTCTTCGATAATGCACGAAGAATAGAGTTCTTCAGTCAGATGCCCGAGCGCGAACTCGAGCGATGCCGTTTCATCGTCTATGACCTGCTACCTGTCACTCACCCGGAATACTTCATCCCGGACAATCTCCTGGAAATTTGTGGTTACTTCAGGACGCTTCGACGCGCTAGCTGCTGCGGGTTCATCTCCGAAGATACCCGCGATATTTATTTCGCACGCCTGAAGCGAACCAATGATCGTGACGGGGTAGTCCTGCCTCTTGGTTGCGATTCGCTGGGACCGCGGATAAAACAGCCCTCACTTGATCGCTCACTCACATTCAGTGTCATCGGGACCATAGAGCCGCGCAAGAATCATAGACTGATACTGGAAGCATTTGAGCCATTGCTTCGCTCGACCAGCGGATTGCGACTCCTTTTCATAGGCAAGATGGGGTGGGTCGATCCGGATCTGGCTCAAAAAATACAAGCACTCGCCTCGGACGAGAAATCCGGCTTCGAATTTTACCCGATCGCTAATGACGAGTTCATCCGAAGCACTGTCGAGCAATCCCGGGCGACAATCTACGTCAGCACTGCAGAAGGTTACGGGTTACCTCCTGTCGAAAGCCTCTGGCTTGGGACTCCGGTAATTTCCTCACGCTCGATACCCAGCGTGAAGAGATTGGGCTCCTACGGTATTCATTATGTAGAGTCCCTCAATGTGGAGAACCTGCGAACCGCCGTGCTCTCGTTTATGGACGATGCTTATGCGAATCGAAAAACCCAAGAGACGATGCATCTGGACCTTCCCACGTGGCAATCGTTCACGCAGGAAGTCCTGCGGTGGTGCACATCCGCAGCATGAGCTTCTACATCGATTTAACTGAATTCCTGACGAATCCGATCACCACCGGAATCCAGCGCATCGCCGGCGAGATATGCAGATACATGCCGCCGCATGCAGCCATTCCAATTCGTTTCAGTTCGGATCGCTACAGGGCGCTTCCACCTGCTCTCATTGAAGTTATTGGAGGGTATTTCCGGGATCCGAGTGACGACGCGGTTGCAGAAATCCGCCGCTTGGGAGCCGTCGAGCGGGGCTCCCCAATGAAGGCATCCCGGAGCGACACTGTTCTCGTTCCGGAAGTCATCATAGACCCCAAGCGCCTTTCTTATTTCGGCTCCATCTCGGATGAGGAACTGCAGCGCTATCGATTCATCATTTACGACCTTCTTCCGATTACTCACCCCGAATACTTCCGCACAGAATGGCTCCTCGAGATCTTTGCTTATTACAAAATTCTCCGGCGTGCCACCTCGTGCGGATTCATCTCGGAGGACACCCAAGAGGATTATTACCGCCGTCTAAAACGAACGAACACACGGGGTGGAGTAGTCTTGCCGCTTGGCAGTGATGGCTTCGGCCCTAAAATGGGGCCGCCCGCTCTGAACCGCAAATTGAGATTCACTGTTCTTGGAACAATCGAGCCTCGCAAGAACCACGAATTGATACTAAACGCTTTTGAGCCGCTGCTGCGGCAAATCAAAGGGCTCAGCCTCTCATTTATTGGCAAGATGGGATGGGTGGATCCGGACTTCGCGCAAAAACTCCAAAGGCTGGCCGGCGACAAGAATTCTGGATTCGAATTTCACTCCGGCACGGACGACGATACCATCCGGCGGTGCATCGAGCAATCGCGGGCAACTATATACATCAGCGTTGCGGAAGGTTACGGGCTGCCGCCTGTCGAAAGCCTGTGGGTGAAAACTCCAGTGATCGCCTCCAAGGCGATTCCCAGCTTGAGAAACCTTTCGGACGGCATTCATTTCGTTGAGCCGTTAGACGTAATAAATCTCAGACGCGCTGTGCTCGCTTTTTTGGATGAGGGCTACGCAGCCGAGAAAGTGGAGGAAACTAAACGGCTGAAGCTGCCCACCTGGCACTCCTTCACTCAGGAGGTTCTCCGCTGGTGCGAACAGCCGACCGCTGGAGTGAGCGAGACAAATCAGCGAGCGTCGGCTGGCTCCAGATAAAGATCTTCCATTGCAAGTCCGAGTTTGCGGCCGTCAGCTTGATACCCCGAGTTCGGCAGGAGAACGAGGATCGTGGTTCGAGAACTCGATACGCAGCAAACCGGAACGAACGAGATCGAGCGGCAGACGAAAGCGCTTTACAAACGATCAGTTCGCGCTCGGTGATCGACCACTTCGCCAACGTCTCGGCCAATTTACTCTTCACGCTCTCTTTGAACGCTGGGCGCTCTCGGGGCGCGAAGGCGTGCGCCTTGAATGTCAGCGAAAGATCCGAGGAGGGAGGCTTACCAGCTTGAACACCAGGACGGAGTCGTCGCCAATGGCCCACGTGCCACCCTGTTCCGCTTCGGCCCAGCCCGCCGTTTCGTACAGTCTCCGCATTCCCTGCCTTGTGGAAATCCACTGCGGACCCAGTTAGATAAGGCATGGTCATGAGGTCCACTGGCATCCAGTGCCCGTCCCGCAGATCGAGTCCGCAAAGTCCAGAGGTAATTTTGTTGAGCAGAGTCCATGCTCTGACCTTTGCAAGGTAATCCGTGCCGAAATAGAGGAAGTCCCAGCCGCGAGGAAACCAGCCGCTGTACCCGTTCACCGTGGGAATATTATTCAGTCGTGCGATAAACATCGCATCAATCTGATTCGCAAAATACAGCCGCTTCGGCGTCGCTGGATAGCCAGGAAAAACGAAGCGCAACTGGCTGGGGGACGATGCACACGTCCGAGGATTGCATCCTCGCTGTCCCGCTCAATAAGGTGTTGGGAAGTAGTGTTGGTCTGCTCGATCAGAACCAACGACACAATCAGCCAGAAAGCAACTTCCCGGAGACTGCCGCGCCGCTTCCCGAATTCGTTCAACACCACACAAGCGATAACCACAACGAGCACGTTCAGGACAATGTTGAACCGCGCCGGAACGCGAATCGCCGACCCTCCCGGAACGTATTTGAAAACCAGCCACCAAAGCGCTCGCCCCCCGACCTTGAACGAGAGTGCCAAGCAAATAAGAAACGATGTCGTCAGCACGGGGAGAAGACGCCGCTGATACTGCTCCGATCCCAAACTTCTGAAGTCGCCGCGCCGGCTAAGACTCAGGAAAAAGCCCGCGGCAACCAATCCAAGTGTCAAAGGAGGCCAACCCATTTGGACTTCTGCAGGGACCATCGGTCCATTCCCCGAGTCAACTCTCAACATTCAACCGCGTGACCCCACATCCAATTGCCTTGCCCGATGTTAATCACGTCAATGGGTTCGGCACTGTAAAGCAGATCCTCTTGAAAACTACGGCCGCCCGTCTGCTTGAGGATGGGAATGTAAACAAGTAGAAAAGGTATGATTGCGATGCAAAACAGCAGGGCAGCGGTCGCAAAAATGGGCCTTCTTGCGGCAATCGCGCGAATCCATCGGCGCAGGGCCGAATTCGTTCCGGGCCTCAGTATCTGACCAAAACAGGCGCAGACGATCGTGATCCCGCCAGCAAGTACCGCAAACCATCCTATATAAAATGATGTGAACAGGACTAAGGCCAGCAAGAGGCCGAAACTGGCAGCGTAAGCATGCCCCAATTTTGTTTGTTGCTGGCCATAAGCGCGCCACGCGCCGCAGCTGAAGCACACCAGTAATGGGACAAAAACCACCGTCATTAGATGGCCGTGACCAGCCGAGATGTAATACACGTTTGAGAACGTGAAGAGTGCCGAGCCGACCAGGGCGGTCGCCCACTCTACTTCGGCAAAAGCTCGGAGCAGCCAGAGCATGGAGAAGAACCCTACGGCTTTAAATACGATCAACGTCACTTCAAAGGCGATGTAAGGATCCATTCCTACGGCGCGCGCGGCCACGTATGGCGGCGCGAGCAGAAAAAAGCATTCGCTGTATCCCAATACGCCGTGCTGAGGCCAAAAGAAGTTTGGGGATGTAAAGCACGCTCTTCCATGAAACACTGCGCGCCAGTGCTCGAGGATAGCCATTACAAGACGGTTATCGCCAGTATCCCCAGCTATAAGCTTGAAACCTGATTCCAGAAAGTCACGAAAAAAAATACCCAGACTCAACAAGCAAACAACAGACGCCGCAACGAGGAGTAAATTGCGGTGTAGGCGTGAATCGAAACGCGCTGCGCTCGTCAGTGCGAGGGTCGGATCACGGTTCCATTCGAGCTCATTTTTCACCACAAAAGCGATTGTATCGTTGGAATTGAAAATGAAAAGCCCCTCCCTTTGCTATCCTGACCTCTTTGATTAATGCGCGGTCTCCTGTTATCAATATTGATTCCGGTGTACAACGAGGAGGAGTTCATTACTGCGATTCTAGATCGGGTTCTGTCGGCGCCGCTGCCGCAGGTTTCAGGCGTCGCCATGCAGCGCGAACTGATCATAGTGGACGACGCCTCTACGGACGGTTCACTCGAAAATATTAAGGACTATATACAAAGTCACCCGAGCGCACCCATCCGACTGATTCCGCATGATCGTAATCGCGGGAAAGGCGCCGCAGTTCGCACTGCTCTCGCACACGCTTCAGGCGAATACACCATAATCCAGGACGCAGACCTTGAATACAATCCGCGGGAATATGAGCACATTTTGATTCCGCTACTTGATGGCCGAGCCGACGTCGTGTACGGCTCTAGGTTCCTCGTTGCCGGAGAGCGTCGTGTGCTGTATTTCTGGCATGCTCTCGCGAATCGACTCTTAACCACCATATGCAACATCGTCGCCGATCTCAATCTCACGGATATGGAAACCTGCTACAAGGCTTTCCGCACAAGCCTGGCACAAAGCATTCCCCTCCGCAGCGAACGATTCGGCATCGAACCCGAGCTAACGGTCAAATTCGCGAAACGCGAAGCACGCATTTATGAGGTTCCGATCGGATATTCAGGCCGTACTTACGAAGAAGGCAAGAAGATCGGCATCAAAGACGCTTTCGCCGCCCTGGGCGTTATTTTCCGATACGCTGTATCGGCGGATATCTATACTGAACACGGCCCGGATATTCTCGACACCTTATCCCGAGCAAATCGGTTCAATCGATGGATGGCCGATACTGTCTCGCCATACCTGGGCGACGAAGTTCTGGAACTCGGGGCTGGGATGGGAAACCTGACGCGGCTCGTGGCCTCGAGAAAACGGCGTTATATCGCTACGGATATTGATACGGAGCACCTGAGCCGTCTCGAAGCGCGCCTGCATCATCGGCCCAACATCGAGACCGCTGTTTGCGACCTGAGCCGGCCTGCCGATTTCGAACCGTGGCGCGGCAAAGTTGATTCTGTGATTTGTCTCAACGTTCTCGAGCACATCGAAGATGACATGGCGGGGTTGAAGAACATTCGTAGCTGCCTCAGGCCTGGCGGTCGCGCCGTCATTTTGGTCCCGCAGGGGTCTGCCGTGTATGGGACTCTCGATGAGGTCCTCGGCCATTTTCGGCGGTATTCCAAAGCGGAGCTTGAAGCAAAGTTGAAGTCGGCTGGCTATCGTGTCGAGCGTGTATTGGAATTCAATCGAGTCACATACCCTGGATGGTATGTAAACGGCAGAATTCTCAAGCGGCGCCATTTCAGCCGGTTTCAATTGGGTGTGTTCGATCGACTGGTGTGGATGTGGCGCCGCATCGACCCGTTTATCCCCTGGCCGCCCACTTCGATCATCGGTATCGGTGTACGCGATTCCTAAACTCACTGAACCTTCAGTACACGGTCACCTGCAAAACCAGGGGCTGTGCCCCTCGGCTGTAAAACCAGGCAACAGCTTCCTGAACCATGGAAATCCATAAAGTGTATGAGCCCGGATGGACCGCCGCAAGAATTTGCAAATTTAGTTCATCGCTCTCCCCGGGTGAAAGCAGCGGCCGATTGAGTAGCGTTCTATTACCCTCGATCGGGAGCACATCGCCGTTAGCTCCCAGCCACCGGTAACTGGCGTGCACGGGCGCTCTCGGAGCTCGTCCAAACCAGGGCTGCGTCCCAGTGTTCTTTACTGTTATGGCAACGGTACAGGTCGCTCCGGCCGCTACTCGAAGATCATGAACCCGTGATGTAATCTCTTGTGAGAATGAGCTCAATTCATCTCCCATGAGCAGAATGCGCGGATTCCGCCAGACTTGGGTTCCATCGATCGTCGTCATAGCCTCCAGATTCGCGTGGTTCGGCATGAAGACGAATTTGGCCGGCTTTTCATGTTCGAGATACCATCCCGCACGGAACATGAGCTCCAGGAGGTCGCCATCTAGCTTGCGAGAATGAGTCGCGGCGATTACGCGCCGCACTCTGGAGGTGAGCTCATCGATGCAAGAACGACAGATTTCCACTTCATCGCCTTGCACATCGATGTGGACGAGATCCCAGGAAGGCTCCCTCACGACCACATCACGCATTGCGACGACCTTGATCCGTTGCGTGTTCTGAAACTGCAAACCTCTGTAATCGCGGTTCGCTTGGAGGGGACGCGATCCCCATTCTTCCGCTGCCGAGGAGATCTCGCTCATAGGCCAGTGCGCTTCCCCGGCAGTCACTCCGACCGCTGCCTCGATCAACGCATGCTGGTCGGGGTCGAATCCGTTATCTAAGAAATGCTGGCGCAAGAATTGAAAGTGATGTGGATCTCCCTCAACCGCGCACAACCGGATGTCTTTGATTCCGCGACGCCTCGCGGCGACAGCGCCCGCAATTATCCAGGGTCCGAAACCCGCTCCAAGTTCCATCGCCACATATTGATCCCCTGCGCTACGGACAGCCTTCAAAAGCCCGATCCACTCTACGGCTTCAGCGTGAAAATCGGCGGGTATCGGAAGTCCGATCACTTGCCCATCAAGCGCGCGGGCTTGTTTCCAAAGTGAGCTCGATCGTATTCGCGATCCCAGAAAGTCAACCAGAAATCCCGGTTCGGGTTTCGCATCCGGATTGACAAACTCTTTCAAAATCGCGGTGTCCGCATCCGCGTAACCGGCAAATAGTTGAAGCGCAACATGCACATCGGTTAAATCTTTCGCGTTCAAGAGCGTGCCTTCTTCCAGGGCTACCGTAATCGTTTTCTGCTGGCCGCCAGTTCCTGAGAAAGCTGGCCGACCCACAACCGGCTTTTCAACAAATCCTGTTCCAGTTGACATGCGCGGGTCTGGGTAGAGCGAAGTTCCTCCCTTAGCTGAGCGATCTCCGCAGAATTTTCCTGGGTTTTCTTCTCCAACTTGGCAGCTCTCATCGCCAAGCTATCGCGTTCGTGCTGAAGAGCATGACTCGCTTGTTGCGCCACCACCGTGGCATACGTTCTAAAGTCATCGAATATGTTAGGCGGCGACCCAAAATGGCAGCGGAGTGCCTCGCACTCCTTCCGGAGGAAGAAACGGTTCAGACCATCGAAGTAGACCATATCGTAGTGCGCATTCTCGAGAATGGGCTGCCATTCGGCCCAGGAGGGAACCGTGCTTCCGGGTTCGGTCGCTTCCACTATCACCACGGTTGGGCGAAATCGCTCCCAATCGGCGCCTTGTAGCGCCATCTTCTCCCACCCCTCACAATCGATTTTCAGAAAATCGATCCGTCGAGTCACATACTTGCTGCAGATCGCGTCGAGGCTAGTGATCCTTACCGTCTTTTCTTCAGCTACGTATCCCTTCCCGGCAAAGCGGTCGCGATACGACTCATCAAAAGTGGAGTTGCCGTATTGCTCGAAAAGATACAACGAGCGGCACTCTTCGCGTTCCCCAACTGCGACGTTTAGGTTGATATCACGTGGCCGCTCAGCCAACAGCTTGTTATAGAACCACTCGTTTGGCTCTATGTTGATCCCTGACCAGCCTTGTTCGTAGAAATAATTCGTTACGGAGTCGAAAACGGGATCCATCGCGCCCACGTCAATATAGAATCCGTCGCTTCGATCTTCAAATACGCGCCGCAGCATAACGTCTTCAAAATTCTGGGCGTACGTGATCATCGGCTTCAAAATGAGCATTACCTGTTGAATACTCTAGCGGAGTCCCTTAGAAATTCGTAACCCGGTAGACATGTTAAATTGAAACGAGTTCATGGCGCGACGAGCTCTCATCACCGGCATCACTGGCCAGGACGGTTCCTATCTGGCAGAATTGCTGGTTTCAAAGGGCTACGACGTCCACGGGATAGTTCGAAGAGTGGCCCTCGAGGATCCCGAACACAGATTGGCGAGAATCGCTACGGTGCGTGATCGCGTAACCCTCCATGCTGCTTCGCTCGAAAGTTACGCAAGCATTTATAACGCCGTCGCTGCCATCGTCCCTCACGAATGCTACCATCTGGCCGCGCAAAGTTTCGTTAGCTATTCTTTCGATGACGAATTTTCCACTTTGAATGCCAACATCAATGGAACACATTTCTTGTTGGCATCCGTTAAGAACGTCGCGCCACATTGCCGGTTCTATTTCGCCGGTTCTAGTGAAATGTTCGGCAAGGTAGAGGAAGTTCCTCAAAACGAGAGAACGCGGTTTCATCCTCGATCGAGCTACGGGATCAGCAAAGTATGTGGCTTTGAACTGACGCGCAATTATCGTGAGGCTTACGATATGCACGCCAGCAGTGGGATCCTTTTCAATCACGAATCACCGAGGCGTGGATTCGAGTTTGTCACACGCAAGATCACGTCCGGAGTCGCACAGATCGTTGCAGGCAAGAAACAGCAGCTCAAGTTAGGCAACCTTGAAGCGAAACGGGATTGGGGCCATGCACGAGAGTATGTCCAGGCTATGTGGCTGATGCTGCAGCAGCCGGAACCTGACGACTATGTGGCGTCCACCGGAGAGACGCATTCAGTGCGAGAGTTTGCCGAGCTGGCTTTCAGTTGTGTAGGTCTCGATTACAACGAATACGTGGTCTGCGACACCCAGTTGTATCGGCCAGCAGAAGTCGAGCTACTGATCGGAGATTCTTCAAAGGCAAAAGCGGTACTCGGGTGGCAAGCCCAAGTCTCCTTCAGCGATCTGGTTCGGGAAATGGTCGAAAACGATTGTGAAGCCCTTGGGGTAGCAGATGCCCTGAAGGAAACCGCCATCCCAGCAAAATCCGCTCAGGCGTAACTGTCAGCTTCTCAATCCGTCGAAAACCTTTTCGATCTCGGCCTTAGCCGCCGATGAAGGTGGAAGAAACGGTAATCTCGGCACGCCGCCATAGTAGCCATTTAGATCCATCGCGTATTTCAGCCCCGGAATGCCGTATTCGCGAGCTATCAATTGCGAAGGCGGTGTGATGCGAGTCTGCCAGTCGCGCCCGGCATTTTCCTCCCGCGTCCGAAACGCTTCCCAAATCGTTACGCAGGCGTAAGGCAATGGATTCGCGATCGCGAGAATCGCACCCGATGCGCCGAGACGCAATGCCTCCCAAATGCTCACACCGGATCCGGTTAGCACCTGAAAGCCTGGCTTGACCGCCCCCACGACCTCCTCCAGCTTCGGCATGTTACCGGAACTGTCTTTCATACCGGCGATGTTCGGATGGTGAGATAGGTCGGCGATCGTTTCCACCGGGAGGTCATAACCCGTGACTTGCGGTATGTTGTAGAGCAGCACCGGAATCTTAGTCCGATCTGCCACCGCACGAAAGAAGAGTGCTTGCGTTTCCGGACGGTACATTTGCGTCCGATAGTAGAAGGGGGTCAGAACGAGAGCGGCGTCATATCCAATCTCGGCCGCCTTATCGGCGAGGCGAACGGTTTCGTGGACGCTTTCGGCGCCGACACCAGCAATTAAAGTCTTTCCCGGCGCACTCGCTTCCTTGACCCATAACATGAGCTGCAGCCGCTCCTCAGTGCTGAGCAGAGGTGTTTCTCCAGTGGACCCACCGACCGTGTATCCGGCGAGCGCAATCGAGTTGAGCTTATCGATATTGTGAAAAACTTTCGCTTTGTAGAGATTGCCTTCGTGGTCGAACGAACTCGTGAGAGCGGGGAAAATACCTTGCAGCTTCATAATGAAAAAGAGCCTGCCGGCGCATCCACGCTAGCAGGCTCCTCCAGTTTAGATCCTTCCTATTTACCTACGCCTATTTACCTACGATCACTGTGATGATAAGCGTATAGAGCGCTAGTGATTCGATCAGTACAAGCCCCAGAATAAGCGCGAACCGTATCGCGGCGACCGCTGCAGGATTACGCGCCATCGCTTCGGCTGCGGAAGCTGTTGCCCTTCCCTGGCCAATGCCGCAGAGCCCGGAAGCAATGCCCATCGCCAGATAGGCCGCTCCTAGGTGGGTCTTGCTGGCGCCGCCTTGATCGCCCTGGGCGAATACAGGACTCGCTAGCGCCAATAGAGTGCAAGCGAGCAGAAATAGTTTGTTTTTCAAGTTTCTCTCCTATGAATTTGCTCTCAGGAGGTGGTTCGACACCGAACGTTGGGACGCCGGGCGCTCACACTGAAAGCTGATAATGCCTAATGCTCGTGCGAAACGGCTCCGCCGACATAGACCATCGCGAGCACCATGAAAATATATGCCTGCAGGAATGAAACGAAGGTATGCAGACCGATAAAAAGAACTGGAACGATGACCTTTGTCAACGAGATGAATGTCAGGTAAACGGTCTCGCCCGCGAACATGTTCGCATAGAGACGAACCGTCAGCGAAAGCATCCGGGCGGTGTGACTGATAATCTCGATCAGGAAGAACAGGGGCGCCGCGATAAGCATCGGACCGAGAAACTGCTTGATGTAACCCGCCCCATTTTCCTTGATACCAGCCGCGTTATAGAAAATGAACGTTAATACCGCGAACCCGAACGGGACCATCGGATACATCGTGGGTGAATCGAAGCCCGGAATCAGCCCGATCAGATTCAAAAAAAGAATGAAGATGAAAATCGTGCCGAAGAATGCAATGTAGCGCGGTCCGTGGTGGTGCCCCACAACTTCTTCCGCCTGCGCATGGATGAATTCGTAAACGACTTCAAAAATATGCTGGAGCTTGCCGGGCTTATCGACCGATAATCGGCGTCTCAGATAGGCAAAAAGAAGCACCGTGAAAAGGACTACGATGATCTCGCAAACCATCCAGTCGCTCCATGGATTCCCGGGGTCAGCTGCCGGATGATGAACGGCGTTAAGGACTGAATTGGCGGGGCCTGCCAGAAAGCGATTAAAGATACTTGTGATCCAGAGTTCGTGCGTCATTCAGTGCGAGGGTTTACGATATAGCGCGTGAGAAATGAGTTCGAGAATCAGTGACGTCAGCACCGCTGCAGCGTTGGTGAGAAGCCCGAGCACGACCGCTAAGGGACTGACATCTAAAGCTTTAACTATAGCATAGCCTATTGCGAGTAGGATTGCGTAGCGAGCGAAATACGCTCCCGCCTGCCACGGTTTCAGGGAAGATGCGTTCGGCGCAATGCTGCCGCTTATCCAGTCGAACAGCCATAAATTACCCAAGGAAGCCACCGCTCCAAGGGCGAAAGCGGCCGCCGACCGAACTCCGTCGGACCAAAAGTAACAAATGAACCCCACGGCTCCGAACACCGCGGTGAGCACGTATATCTTCCGGATTGAAAAACTCGAATCCGGCGCAGTCATTGTTTCGACTTGCTTTCCCTGTCCAGCTCCCGAAAAATTTGGAACAGCCCGGCCGTCACCCCGAGGATAATTCCAACCGGTTTCAGAAAGGATAAATGAAACCAGCGTTCGGCAAACGAACCCAGAAGATATCCGGCCGCAGCCGACGCTGGAAGAGTGAGCGCGAGCGACAGGTATTTGCCCAACCACAGCAGCGACTTGTCAGGCTTAGAGGGCATGAATCCGCGTTTACAAATCGGTGCTCAGTCCGCTCCAGCGCGCCATTCCCGGCATTTCCAGATCGAATTGGTCAAGCGCCCGTCCCACGATGTGATCGACGATATCGCCGATTTCTCGGGGACGATTATAGAAGGCGGGAACAGGCGGGAAGATAGTCACGCCCATGCGCGCTAGCGCGAGCATGTTTTCCAGATGAATCTCATTGAGCGGACTCTCGCGCGCGAGAAGAACCAGCTTGCGCCGTTCTTTGAGCACGACGTCGGCTGCACGGCAGACGAGAGTGTCGCTGTAGCCGGCGCGGATCGCCGCCAATGTCTTCATGCTGCACGGCGCGACGAGCATGCCGTCCGCCCGAAAAGAGCCGCTTGAAACTGAGGCCCCCTGATTATCGGGGTGATGCACTGCCGATGCAAGTTTCTCAACCTGATCCACCGAGTAGTCGGTCTCACGCGTTATCGTCACACGAGACCAGCGGCTCAAAATCAAGTGGGACTCGACATCAAGAGCACGCAGTGCAGCCAGAGCGCGGATTCCGAAAATTGCCCCAGAGGCGCCCGTTATGCCTACGATTAGCCGCATGAAACTCCAGCATATGCTGCCGGATCACAAACGTAACTTGCTGTGGTTTAATGTTCTGCAGTCGCGCATCGGCGCGAACTACGAATTGCTCCTCGAAAACAGACTCAATCAGCCGTGGGCCCTCGCCTGACCTTCCGCCTGCCCGATCTCGCAGACTTGGAAACTGGCAGCGCTCTGCTGTATCGGCACATGCTGCCAACCCCGCAATATTCGTGGCCTCTTCTCAATACGCGCGCGGGCACAGATGTGTGGGTGAAGCACGAGAACCACACACCCATTGCCAATTTCAAAGTGCGTGGCGGAATCGTTTACATGGACTATTTGCGTCGGACGTCGCCCGAGGTGACGGGCGTTGTCAGCGCAACTCGCGGAAACTACGGGCAATCGATTGGCTTCGCTGCTGCGAGCCTCGGGCTCCGCGCGTTCATCGTTGTGCCTCATGGAAACAGCCGGGAGAAAAATGCGGCCATGCGTGCTTTAGGCGTGGAGCTCATCGAAGAAGGCGAAGACTTTCAAGCGGCCTCCGAATACGCCGACCGGCTCGCAAAGGAACGGGTACTGCACAGAGTACCTAATATCCACCCGCTTCTTGAGCACGGAGTCGGCGTCTACGCGCTAGAGTTCCTGCGCGCTGCTCCCAAGCTCGACGTGATTTATGTCCAGATTGGTTTGGGTTCCGGAATTTGCGGCGTCATCGCGGCACGGAACGCTCTTGGATTGCATACAGAGCTCATCGGGGTGGTTTCGGCGCACGCGCCTGCGTATGCTCTTTCGTTCGCTTCGGGCGAGCCCGTATCAGCTCCAGTGACAACCCTGCTGGCTGACGGAGTAGCGTGTCGTACGCCTCACAGTGGAGCGCTCGAGGTCATGCTCTCTCAGGTCAGTCGCTTCGTCACGGTAACCGATGAGGAAGTTGCAGCAGCTATGCGTGCGTTTTTTCACGATACGCACAACGTCGCCGAAGGAGCGGGTGCTATGGGATTGGCAGCACTGCTGCAAGAGAAGAGCGCAATGCGCAATCGCCGTGTCGGGATAGTCCTTTCCGGCGGCAACGTTGATACGGATGTCTTCGCTGACGTGCTCAGCCGTTCGTAAGAATCCGGCTGATGTCGTTGTAGATGACGAACACCACAACCATCATCAGAAAGACGAATCCGAGCTTAAAGATATTCTCCTTGAGCTGCAGACTCATCTCGCGCTGCATGAGCATTTCTATGATCAACATCAGCAGCGTGCCGCCATCCAGTATCGGAATCGGCATGAGATTGAGCATGGCGAGTTGCAAGCTGACGATGGCCATCAGAAACAGATAGTCCCATGCGCCGTGCTGCGCGGCTTCGCTCGACATCTGAGCCATCCCGATCGGCCCGGCAACTGACTTGGTAGACACCCGCCGCTCGATCAAACTCTGTAGAACCTGCACCCACATCAGCGCATTCTGGCGATTGAACTTTAAGGATTCTACAAATGCCGCGCCCGGACCGAGTTTCACGAACTGTACCGGGAGCCTGAACGTGATCCCTATCAGCCAGGGTGTTTTCGGATCACCGGTCGATTTGGCAGCCACGGAGATCTCCCGCGCCTCGCCATGCCGCATGATCTGGAACTGGACCGGTTTGCCGGCGGAGTGGAAAACGGCTTCCCGTATTGTGGTCGTGGAAACAACCGGTTTGCCATTAACCTTGAGAAACGTATCGCCCGGTTCTAGGCCCGCGCCTTTAGCAGGTGAGTTTGCCTGAACGTCGGCTACCTGAACGGCCAGGTCTCCGCTCCACCCTGCATCTCCGATACCTTGCTTCGGATCCATGTGCGGCGTAACCGTGGTTGCGATTCGGCGTCCACTCCGCAGCACAACCACCGGTATGGGGTGATTCGCATTGAGCGCCTCCTGGGTCATCACATAGTCCCAGTTGGGATGCTGCCTCCCGTTCATCTCGACGATCTTGTCTCCGGTTTGCAGACCGGCGGAGGCTGCGGCAGAGTTCGGCGCCAAAGAGGTTATAGTTGGGTCGGTGGTATCGACTTCCTTAGGGAAGGCATACATATAGAGCCCGGTAACAAGCGCAACGGCCAGTAAAACGTTCATTAAAGGTCCGGCGAACACAACAATCGCGCGCTGCCAGCGGGCCTTGGACTGGAATGATCGCGGGTCGGCTGATTGTGCATCGCCGGGCTGCTCGCCGAGCATCCGGACATATCCGCCAAATAAAATCGCTGAGAAACGGAAGTCCGTATCTCCTCGCTTGAACCCGAACAGCCTGGGACCGAACCCTATGCTGAATGTCTCTACCTTGATCCCGACTGCCAGAGCTGCCCAAAAATGCCCCAGCTCGTGAATCAGAATCATGACCCCTAGCAGGATCACGACCCAAAATACCGGCTGCAAAAAACTCACGCCCGAATACCCTTCTCTTCTACTCCGCCGATCTCAGGACCCTAATCGTTCGACGTAATCCGCGTGGGAACGCTTCAGAACCTTACTTCCCGGTTGCAAACGCGCCACGTATACTCGACCCAGAGCGCATTTCCGTTATGATTTGCCCTGCGGTAGCACGCGATTCCGAATCGATCGCCAAAACATCCTCTATTGTCGAAGGTTCACGGCTCTTTTGTCTCGCCAACGTTTCTTCCACAACCGTCGATATCGCCGGGAATGTTATCCGTCTATTTAGGAATGCCTCCACGGCGACTTCGTCCGCGGCGTTGAGAGTGCAGCCGGCCGAACCACCCTGTTCGAGCGCTTGGTACGCCAGTTTCAACAATTTGAACTTCTCTAAATCGGGTGGCGAGAAGTCCCAGGTTCTGGATTCGCCCCAATCAAGCCGGGGAACCGGCGCACGCTGCCGTTCCGGAAAGGTCAGAGCGTATTGAATTGGCATCCTCATGTCCGTCGCGGAGATTTGAGCGATGACACTGCCGTCGTTGTACTCCACCATCGCGTGGACAGAAGACTGCGGGTGTACCACCACTTCAACTTGGGTGGGCGCTAAGCCGAACAGCCAGCACGCCTCGATGACTTCGAAGCCTTTGTTCATCATCGTAGCCGAGTCGATCGTGATGCGCTGGCCCATCTTCCAGGTCGGGTGCCTGAGGGCCTGCTCCGGCGTAACCTGCCATAAGAAATCCCGAGGGGTTTCCCGGAACGGTCCGCCCGACGCGGTTAGCAGCAGTCGGGTCACCTCGCCGCGTTCGCCGGCGCGAAAACATTGATGAGCACCGTTGTGTTCGCTGTCGACAGGAATCAGTTCGGTTCCCTGGGCGTGCGCCGCCGCCATCACCAGGGCGCCGCTCGCCACCAGAACCTCTTTATTTGCCAGTCCAACGCGTTTCTTGGCCCGAATCGCCTGGAAGGTGGCTTCCAATCCCGCCACGCCGACAATTGCTGACATGACAAACCCGGCTTCGACTGCGGTCGCGGCCGCAATCGCCGCTGCTGATCCCACTCCCAGTTCCGGCCACTCGAATCTCGGAACTCCAAGTTCTGTGAGCTGAAGTCGAAGCCCATCAAGCGCTTTCTCTGTTGCCAAAACTACTACGGCAGGATGAAACTCCAGAATCTGGGAGCTCAGGACGTCAACGTTGCTGCCGGCTACCAAAGCATGTATTTGGAACTGCTCGGGACTGTGGCGGACTACATCAAGTGTGCTAGTCCCGATCGATCCCGTTGATCCTAGTATGGTTAGCTTCATTGGTTAACCTCTGCTGCGCACTGTTAACAGGTAGTCTCGCACACGCTCGAAAAAAAATTTTGAATTTCGTATAGAAAAGACTTGCGCTCCATAAATTCATATCCTAATATTGGAAGTAAGCCAGGGAGGCAACTCCCACCAAAGCGAGACTAACCTCATAGAAAGACCCCTGAAGCAACACCTCCCTGGCGCCCGCAAGGGCTTAGTCTCATAAAGCTTTCCAAAGTTTCTCAATCATATCGGATCTTCCGCTACCTTCGACAGGCATTCGCAACCCTCGTTGGAGCAGCAGAGGATATTTCCCGATAAACTGAGTCGGGAGCGCCTTTCTTGGCTCAACAATATCATCAAAAACAGCTACGCCCCGAAACGGACGTGATCACTCGAGGTTTCGATCCAAGTCTGTCGGTGGGTTCGGCCCGTCCGGCCGTTTTCCGCAGTTCCACGTATGTGTTCTCCAGTCCGGAAGCGGCCGAGCGCGCTTTCGACATCATGGGTGGCCGCGGCCAACGTACTGCAGAAGAAGACGTTGACCTGGTCTACTCACGGTTCAACCATCCGAATGCGGAAATACTGGAAGACCAGATTCTGCCGCTCGAGCCCGGAGCAACCGGCAGCGTGGCGTTCAATTCCGGCATGGCGGCCATCATGACGGCGCTCCTGGCCGTCCTCAAGCCCGGCGATTCAATCGTCTACACCGTCCCGATTTATGGCGGGACGCAGACCCTGATTCAGGGATTCTTGCAGCCTTTCGGTATTGAAGGTAAGCCGGTCGAAGCAGGGCAATCCGAAGCCATCGATGACGCAATTCGCAGCTCGAGGAATTTGAGGGCGGTACTCATTGAGACTCCCGCTAATCCGACCATCACTATGACCGATATCGCGCGGGTCTGCCGGACAGTCGCAACACTCACTCCCCCACCGGTCGTGATGATCGACAATACTTTCCTCGGTCCAGCGTTCCAGCATCCGCTCGCTTTGGGTGCGGACATATCGCTGTATTCCGCGACGAAGTATTTGGGGGGCTTTAGTGACATCATCGGCGGTGTCGCCCTGGGGAAGGATGCGGCGCTGATGAATAAGATCAGAAGCAAGCGCAGTCTGTTCGGAAACATTCTGCAGCCGGATGAGTGCTGGATCCTGAACACACGTTTGCCAACCGTCAGCCTGCGCATGAAGCAACAAAGCAACACAGCGCAGCGGATGGCTGAGCACTTAGCCGGTCACAAAAAAGTTCGCAAGGTCTACTACCCGACGCTATTTGAGGACCCGGAGCAGATACGCATTTACCAGGCCCAGTGTAAAGGGGCGGGTGGATTGGTATCCCTCGATCTACACGGCGGCAAACGCGCAGCCTTCGACTTGCTGCGCCACCTAAAATTGGCCCGCAACGCCGTATCGCTCGGTGGCATAGAGACACTGGCCTGCCATCCGCGTAGCACAACGCACTCGGCCTGGAGTGCACAGGATCTGGATCACGCCAGCATCGGTGAAGGTTTGGTTCGCGTGTCCTGCGGCATCGAGGATTGGGAAGATTTGGTTGCCGACTTCGAGCAGGCGCTCGATCACGTGTAGCGAAACAGAGCGCGAACGGTAACCGCCGCTAACGCGTGAGTGACCATAGGCGCTTTGACACTGCCGGTGCGTAGATATGCCATGCCGCACGGAATGCCGAGCGCGGCTGTGACCAGAGCCTCGCGCCAGTTAGGGAATGATCGATACCAAAGATGGGAGCAGCCGTAGAGCGCAGCCGAGATAGCAACAGCCAGCACAGGCGACCCCCAAACGTTCAGTACGAATTTTTCGATAACACCCCGAAAAAATAGCTCTTCACTCAATGCGACCACCCAGAGCACTCCGAAGAACGCACCGGCGATAATCGCCGCTGATTCCCACCATGGCCTCTGGAGAGGAGCAAATTGAATCATGCCGATCAAAATGCCAAGCGCGCCCAAGGGAACCGCCGCTATCGCGAACCATAGAGTCCCGGTCATCCATTCTTTGCGTGTCGGCCAAAAACCGAATTCGCCGGGATGCCACCCGCGCAAGATTAGCAGGGCGGCTATGCCCAGACGGATCCACATCAAGTGTCCGAGGGCATCTCCGATCCGCAACGCGGGCTCGGGTGAAATATAAATCCGCGAGAACACATGGCGCACCACAGGAGCAGCAACAATAATTAGAAAACCGGCGTCGTAGGCCCAGCGCCTCGGTGTAACGATGTACCAAAACGCCAGCAGCAAAGTCAGTACTGCGAGCAGTTCGAACGCATTGGCCTGGAAGGTTCGCGCCCGCAAGGAGAAGACCAAATAAGGTAACAGCGCGCTCAACCAAAGCATCAATCCTTGTGAGCGCGTGGGCCGGATAGCGCCAAACCAATCTCGCGGCCCTTCGAAGATCGATCCGAGATAGAAGACAGCTTCAAGCAGGAGCGCCGGCAACGCAGCACCCATGATCCAATGAGACTGAGGAAATCGGTTTGAATAGAACCACGCAGCGCCGGTCAATGCGATCCATGAGCAGGCTAGAGCTGTGAAAAATGGACGCATCGCCCTCAACATCGCCCTCATCGTAGCATCGGTAAGCGCTTTGCCAGGCGTGCCCGCGCGCGCAGCCGAACCTCCTCCCGGGCTCCTGCGGAAGATTGCCGAACGCGAGACGGCGAACGCCGAGGCGATGGACAATTACACCTATCGCCAGTCCGTGACCGTACAGGAATTTAATGACCACGGAGCTGTCACGGGCGAGTACCGGGAGGTGCGTGACATCACGTTTTCCCCCAACCACGTCCGCTACGAACAGGTGACGGAGCCCGCGCGCAATACACTCAAGCGGATTCGGTTGACGCCGGTGGATTTCGCGGATATTCGAAACATCGAACCTTTTCTGCTGACCAGCGGCAAAGTCTCTCTTTACGAGGGACAGTACAAAGGGGAAGAGACCTTGGAAGGCACTCCATGTTTTGTGGAGTACGTACGCCCACGCCAGATTTTATCGGGCCAGCGATTCTTCGAAGGCTTGCTTTGGGTACGGGAAAGCGACCTCTCCGTGATGAAGAGCGAAGGACAGGCAGTACCTCAGATCGAAACGCTCCGTGAACAGAACCTTACACCTCACTTCACTACCTTTCGCAAGCTCGTGGACGAAAAATGGTTCTTTCCGGTGCGGACTTACGCAGACGACACGCTCTTCTTCCGTGAATGGCCTCAGCGCATCCGGATCGAGATTCGATACCTGAACTACAAACGCTTCGGTGCGGAATCCACGGTCACCTACGGCTCAGAACAACCGCCTCCCAACTAGCGCGCAAGCGAAGCGAAGTCATCGGGCGTGTCGATATCGATCGCCGCTTCCGGCAGCTCGAAAGATTGGACCTGCTCCTTCGGATCGCGCAGCAGGGAGCGTGCACCCGTCTCGCCGTCAAGCGCGATCAGCCGTGCGAATAGACAACGTTTAAACAGTGCCGGAACTCCGACTATTCCACCATAACGAGCCGCAACCACGGTGCACGAGGATTGTCTCAGTAGATTTGCCATTTGGGTCAGATGAAACGCCGTAACGAGAGGCTGATCGGCCAGGAGAATCGCAACCGCATCGCAATCTGTTTTTAGAGATTCCAGGTGCCCAACTCCGGCTGCTATCGAAGCGCTCATACCGCTCTGCCACCGCGCGCTCTCGACGATCCGAACATCGAGCCCTTCCACGGCGTTCCGGACGGCCTCCGATTCGGCCCCCACCGTCACGATGATCGGATGAAAGTTGGCGCCCATCGCTTGGGCCACCGAGTGTTCGATAAAGGATTTACCGCGAAAGGGCAGCAACTGCTTTACTTGCCCCATGCGGGTTGCAGCACCGGCGGCCAGAACGATAGCGGCAACCGACACAGGCAGACTGCCGCTCAGACCTTCTCGCGCTTAACCAGCTGCGGGCCGGCTTCCAAAGGTCGCTTGCCCGGCACTACGGTCGCGCTTTCCAGCTTGAGAAGTTCGCGACGCGCAATCTGCGCCCATGTGCTGCCGCCATCCAGCTTCAAGTATGCGCGCCAGTGCTTGACCGCGTTCATGACGTCGCCCAAACTTTGGTGAAGCAGAGCCAGATTGTAATGTGCATCCGCGTACGAAGGGTGAATACGGAGCGCTTCTCCGTAATGGAACAAAGCGTTCTCAGAATCGCCGCGCTCTTCGTACAGATTGCCCAGGTTGAAGTGAGGAAGCGCATAGTTGGGGTCGATCTCGAGAGCGGCCTTGTAATGAATTTCGGCATCCGCCCAAGCGTGGCCGTTAAATAACACTGTGCCAAGGTTTACTCGCGCACCGGCAGATAAAGGATCCAACTCCGCAGCTTTCTCATAAGCTTCGATGATCTGTTCGTATGGCGCACCGGTTTGCTCGAGCTCCAAACCGCGTTCGAACCAATGGTCCGCCTGCAATTTGTTGCGCAGGCGGTCGGCGATAATCGAACTGCTTTTGGCCATGGTCGGGAGCTGAAGCAACTTGTTCAATTCCTCCTCTGCGAAGTCGAAGAGAAGCTGGCCGGAATCCGCTTCGAGCTTCTGCTTTCCAATTTGGATGCGAACGCGGCGGCCTTCTTTGTAAACTTGAACATCCTCTCCCAGATGGGGAGCCGCCTTCAGGTACTCTCGCAAAGACTGTAGGGCTTGTCGTATCCGGCGCGGGTGGGCACGTTCGTTGCGCAGACGTGCCAGGCGCTTTATAGCAAGCAGATCGGAGAAATTGTATTGCGAAAGTTCAGGAATAAGCTGCTGCCGTTCCCAGCTCTTGAGCTGCCGGTTCTCCAGCTTCAGCAGGCGACATACATCTCTCCGAGTGTAAGGTCCACCGGGTTCGCTGACTGGGGGATGTTGCGAGCAGTCCCACAGCACACGGCAATCATAGCACCGGCATTCAGCAACCGACCAAACGACCGCCCGGCTCCAACAAATCAACTTAATTCATTCAAAACAATGCTTGAAGCTAGGCCGTGTTAAATTCATACTAAAAGGGTCGTATATATGCATCCGGGCAAAACTGCAGCGAGGCGAGGCGCCAAATCGACCCCCCACACTCTTGCTGATCTGGCTCCGGGCCAGCGTTGCATTATCGACCGTCTTGATTTACCCGAAGATGTTTCGCGGCGGCTTATGGAATTGGGCTTTCTGCCCGGTACTGAGGTTATAACCGGGCGAAGGGCTCCGGGCGGCGGTCCCCGGGTATTTCGGGTGGACGGCTCCGAAGTAGCGCTACGCAAAGAAACAGCAGCGCGTTTGTTCATCCGCCGTCACCCGGAATCTGATCTGGTCGTGCTCAGATGAGCGATTGTCACGGCCAGACCCCGCGAACGGGTCTCTTACCCAATCCGTCCATTCTTCCCCCGCGAGCAGCCGCCGACCGGCCGCTTATCGTCGCCATTGTTGGCCCCCCAAACTCCGGCAAGTCAACGCTCTTCAATCGCCTCACTGGTCTGCGGCAAAAAGTAGCCAATTTCCCAGGCGTCACGGTCGAGCATCGGATGGGCAAGGCCAAGCTGAAAGACAGCCACGAAGTATTTCTGGTGGATCTGCCTGGCGTCTACAGCCTTAATCCGCGCGCCGAAGACGAGCAGGTCACGCACGACGTCCTGAAGGGTGAACGATCGGATTTCCCGAAGCCAGACGCGGTCATCCTGATTCTGGATTCGACAAACCTGGGCCGCCACCTGGTTCTGGCGGCGCCCATTCTGCATCTCGCGCTGCCGACGTTGATTCTGTTGAACATGGCAGACGACCTCGCGGTGCGAGGAGGCAAAGTAGACATCGCTGCTCTCTCGGCAGAGCTAAATTGTACGGTTGCCCTGATCAGCGCTTCGAAGGGTACCGGAATTGACCGAATCCAGCAATTCCTGGTCGGGACGGCCGTACGGCTGAACACTCCTCCGGCCAAGATAGAACTTCCCGTTCTGCACGACGTCCCGAAGTGCCGTCAGTGGGCAGCGAACCTGGGCAAACGTGCCTCCTACAGATCGCCGGCGCCGCCAATATGGACCCGCCGTTTGGATACCCTTTTTCTTCATCCCGTAGCTGGACCATTGATCTTTCTCGCCGTCGTGATAGCGGTTTTCCAGAGCATCTTTTCGTGGGCTAAGCCTGTCATGGATGGGCTTCAGAGGGGTATCAGCTCTTCCGGAGTGTGGTTCAACCACGTGCTTCCGGATTCGCCGTGGCGCTCGCTCCTGGTAGATGGGGTATGGCAGGGTGTCGGTTCCGTGGTTGTCTTTCTGCCTCAAATCCTGCTGCTCTTTCTGTTCATCGGCATCTTGGAAGATTCCGGATATTTGGCCCGCGCCGCTCTGATCGCCGACCGCACCATGGCTAAATTTGGCCTGCAAGGTAAGTCCTTCATACCGTTGCTGTCGGCCTACGCGTGCGCGGTTCCGGCCGTGATGGCGACGCGTGTCATCGAAGACAAGCGGGATCGCATGGCAACGATCATGATCGCTCCATTGATGACCTGTTCGGCGCGTCTTCCGGTTTACACGCTGCTGATTGCCGCATTCGTACCGAATGTCGCTCTGGTGGGCGGTTTCCTTTCGCTTCCAGCCGCAACTATGCTCGGGTTATACGTTCTCGGCTTCGCCGCTGCGATCGTCATCGCGCGAGGGTTGAAATCGACCATCCTCAAGAGTCGCGACAGCAACTTCATCCTGGAAATGCCGCCTTATCGCTGGCCCACCTTGCGTTCCTTAAGCTTGCGGCTGGTGGACCGTGGCAAGGTTTTCCTCAATCGCGCCGGTACCGTCATTCTCATGGTCGCGATTGGCATCTGGATTCTGGCGCATCTTCCGCTACACCAGGGCAAAGCTCCTTCGCTTGAACACAGTTTCGCGGGTATGATCGGCAAGACCATTGAGCCAGCCATCAAACCTCTCGGGTTCAACTGGAAGATAGGTATCGGCTTGATCACGTCGCTCGCAGCCCGCGAAGTGATCGTCGGAACCCTCGGCACCATCTACGGCATCGAAGGGAACGAGCCATCCCAGGGACTGCAGGCCGCGATTCACCAGGATCTGTCGACTGCGGGAGCCGTGGCCCTGCTGGTGTTCTTCGCATTTGCGATGCAGTGTTTCTCGACGCTGGCGGTGGTCAAACGCGAGACGGGCGGCTGGAGGTGGCCAACGTTCCAGTTCTTTTACATGCTGGCGCTGGCGTACTCTGGTTCCTGGTTGGCATTTCACATCACCAACTATTTTCTTCGATGAACAGTTTACAGAACGTGGTCATTCTCGGCTCGGGTTGTGCCGGGAATACGGCGGCTATCTATGCGGCTCGAGCGAACCTCCAGCCGGTTGTTTTTGAAGGGCACGAGGTGGGAGGACAACTCTCCATCACAACCGAAGTGGAGAACTTCCCGGGCTTTCCCGAGGGGATCCACGGTCCGGTACTGATCGAGCACATGAAGAAACAGGCTCAGCGATTTGGAGCGATTTACCGGCCGGGCCGGATCGTCAAAGCCAATCTGCTTGAGCACCCGTTTACCCTCGAACTGGAAGAAGGGGAACTCATTCAGACCCGGACGCTGATTGCTGCGACAGGAGCATCCGCCCGCTGGCTAAATCTCCCAAATGAGCAGAAGCTGATCGGCTATGGCGTAAGTTCCTGTGCGACCTGTGACGGATTCTTCTACCGCGACAAGAAGATTATGGTGATCGGCGGCGGCGATTCGGCCATGGAGGAAGCCAACTTCCTGACCCGCTTCGGCAAGGAAGTCGTCGTGGTGCATCGCAGTGACAACTTCCGCGCATCGCGCATCATGCTCGCCCGGGCACAGGCGAATCCTAAAGTGACGTTTCTAACGAGTACCGTGGTCGAAGATGTCTACGACGCGAGCAAAGGTGCTGTGACGGGAGTAAAGCTGAAAAACTTGAAGACCGCCGCCGTAACGGAGCGCGAGGTGGACGGTTTCTTCGTCGCTATCGGCCACATACCCAACACGCAGCCGTTTGTGGGACAGCTAGACCTCGATCCCGACGGGTACATCGTCTCGCACGGAGGAGCACGCACCAATATCCCTGGCGTTTTTCACGCAGGCGACGTGCAGGATCGAACTTATCGCCAGGCAATCACCGCGTCGGGCGCAGGTTGCATGGCAGCCATCGAAGCAGAACGCTATCTGGAAGCCGAAGGGCACTGAATCGGCGATACTGAGTTAGAGAACGATGGCCGCGGCACATAGCTTTGTCACTCCGGAACAGTTTGCGGAGCTTTATTCGGAAGGTCAGAAGCCGCATTTTGAGTACTGGTTCGGAGAGGCGATCCAAAAGCCCATGCCCACACTGATTCACGGCGTGATGCAATGGGTCCTCGCGATGCTGCTCGCGAGACGAGGCTGGAAGGCATCTACCGAGGTTCGCCTGAAGATCTCCAAAGTGGCATATCCTGTGCCTGACATAGTAGCGAATCACAAATCTTTTGCCACCGATTCATATCCCACGGAGGCCTTCGATCTCTGTGTGGAAATTCTCTCCCCTGCTGATAACCTGCCCCGCGTGTTCAATAAATGTGCCCACTACCTCGACTGGGGGATCAGTTCGGTTTGGATTATCGACCCGGAAAAACAAACGGCCTACTCGATGTCTATTGAAAATCCGCGGCCGATTCCGGTTAGCATGTCAGGAGATCTCGGGGCGGGATCGGGCGAGAGTGAAATTAATCTTCCCTTAAGCGAATTGTTTGCCGAAGTCGACAAGAATCTAGGTTGACGTTGAAACTCTCTGACGCAGTCAAAGCGGCTAAGTGGGTGAGGGTAGAGCACGCCAAGAAATTCGCCACCCACGTTGTTCCGGAGGTGGTTCGGCCTGCACGTATCATCTGGAACCAGGCGATTGGCGGTGTTTTCCTTCTGTTCTCGCTTTTGTTCTTTGGATATGCCGTGAAATACCTGCGCGCCTGGAATACCGATGCAAGCAACCCGCTCGCTCTTGTTTTTTCGGCTTTCCTCGGAGCCGTCATGCTGTTCTTTGGGATAGATTCCTTCCGGACAGCGAAGCGCATCGGCCAACGATAAAGCCAAATTGAGCCATCTCGAGCAGCCAGGCGAGTTCCCTTTTACGCGCGGGATTTATCCCGACATGTATCGCCGCAAGCTCTGGACCATGCGGCAGTACGCCGGCTTCGGAACCGCTGAAGAAAGCAACAAGCGCTACAAGTATCTCCTGTCGCAAGGCATCACAGGTTTATCCGTTGCATTCGATCTGCCCACGCAAATGGGAATGGATTCGGATCATCTTCTGGCAGCCGGCGAAGTGGGACGCGTCGGCGTGGCCATAGATTCGCTGGCCGATATGCAGGCGCTGCTCGAAGGAATCAACCTGGAACAGGTGAGCACGTCGATGACGATCAATTCGACCGCTGCCATCCTGCTTTGCCTGTATGTGCTGGTGGCCGAAGGCCAGGGCGCCGACCGCCGCAAGCTCTCGGGAACCATCCAGAACGACATCCTGAAGGAATACATCGCGCGCGGCACTTACATTTACCCGCCGCGCCCCGCGATGCGCATCATCACGGACCTGTTTGCCTGGGCCGGCGAGGAGCTTCCCGAATGGAATACCATTTCAATTAGCGGATATCACATCCGCGAGGCCGGCTCGACAGCTATTCAGGAAGTCGCTTTCACGGTCGCCAACGCGATCGCTTACATCGAGGCGGCCATCCACGCGGGTCTTGAAATCGATGCTTTCGCGCCACGGCTCAGTTTCTTCTTCAATGCGCACAACAATTTTCTTGAAGAGATCGCCAAGTATCGCGCCGCGCGGCGCTTGTATGCGCAGATCATGCGCGATCGTTTTGGCGCAAAGCTGGATCGCTCCTGCATGCTGCGATTTCATACTCAAACCGGGGGATCTACGTTGACGGCCCAGCAGCCGGAAGTGAACGTCCTCCGAGTTGCATTGCAAGCCATGGCTGCGGTCCTCGGGGGCACGCAGTCGCTGCACACGAACGGACAGGATGAAGCGTTGTCGCTTCCCTCCGAGAAATCGGCGCGCGTCGCGCTTCGCACGCAGCAGGTGATCGGTTTTGAGAGCGGAGTTGCTGAAGTGCCGGACCCGTTTGGCGGCAGCGAGTACATCGAAAAACTAACCGGCGAAATCGAGGCCGCTGCGAAAAAGTACATCGAACAGATTGACGCGTTCGGCGGCACGCTGGCGGCTATAGAAAAAGGCTACATTCAAACAGAGATTCAGAATTCGGCCTACAGATATCAGCGCGCCGTCGAAGAGGGAAAGCAGATCGTGGTCGGCGTGAACAAATTTCAAACCGATGAAAGCGATACCCCGCACACCTTCCGCATCGATCCGCGGCTTGAAACCCAGCAAGTCGAGCGCCTGCGTGAACTGCGGGCCTCGCGATCCGCCGAGAACGTCAAACTGGAGCTCCTCCGGCTAGAAGCCGCTGCTCGCGGAACCGCGAACCTGATGCCGCATATTCTCGCCTGCTGCCGCTCTCTGGTTACGGTGGGCGAGATCTCGGACACGTTGCGCAAGGTATTCGGCGAGTATCGGGAGTCATTTTAATGCCCGAGAGAATTCACGTCATTGGCGCCGGACTGGCAGGCTGTGAAGCGGCGTTTCAAGCTGCTGAAGCGGGTGTGCCCGTGACGCTCTACGAGATGCGTCCCCATCGGCGAAGCGCCGCTCATAAGACCGACACTTTCGGAGAACTGGTTTGCAGCAACTCGTTGAAGACCGAACAGTTGCATTCGGCTCCGTGGCTACTCAAACAGGAGATGCGCGCTCTGGGCTCGCTGTTGATGGAGGCCGCACAAAAGGCCAGAGTACCCGGCGGACACGCATTGACGGTGGATCGCGAAGTATTCTCGGCTGGAATCACGCGTGCTATCGAAAGTCATCCACGCATCGAAATCAGGCGAGAAGAAGTTCTGGAGCTGCGTGCTGGCGGTATCGTCATCGTCGCCACGGGCCCACTCACGACTGACGCGCTCGCCGCCGAAATCAGCCGCCTCACGGGATCGGATCGGCTTTTCTTCTTCGACAGCATCAGTCCGATTGTCGCGGCCGATTCGGTCGATATGGCGGTCGCATTTCGTGCATCGCGCTACGGCAAGTCGCTCGATGGAAGCGACGATTACATAAACTGCCCATTCAGCAAGGAACAATACGATGCGTTCGTCGACGCGCTGTTAGAGGCTGAACACTACCAACCGCACATTGCTGAAGACGAAACCCCGTATTTCGAAGGCTGTCTCCCGATCGAAGAACTCGCGCAGCGCGGTCGCGAGACTCTGCGCTTCGGCCCCATGAAAGCCGCCGGCCTGACCGACCCGCGTACCGGGCGATGGCCCTATGCGGCCGTACAACTCCGGCAGGAGAATCAACGCGCGGATAGCTACAATCTGGTCGGCTTCCAGAATCACATGCGGTTTGGCGACCAGGCACGAGTGTTCCGGATGATACCGGGTCTTGAAAAAGCAGAGTTTTTACGTTTCGGCCAGATGCACCGAAATACCTACATCAACTCTCCGGCTTTGCTTGAGCCAACTCTCCAGTCGAAGACCAACCGCAGGCTCTTTTTCGCCGGACAGATCTCAGGGGTCGAAGGGTATGCCGAGTCCATCGCAGCCGGGTTGATCGCCGGGCGCAACGCGGCGGCTCTTTCGTACGGCGATGAGCTTTCTGTCTTTCCTCGTGAGACGGCGCTCGGCAGCCTATGCCATTACATTACGCGCGCCGATCCCAACCATTTTCAACCGGCGAACATCACGTTTGATCTGCTGCCGTCTCTCGATGAAGAGACAAGACAAAAGTTTCGCCACGACAAGAAAGCGCGGCACGCGGAAGTATGCCGCAGGGCCGCTGAATCGTTCCGGCAATTCCTCCATGTCAACGATACGCGAGTGTCTTGCGAAATATCTGGCTGAGCTGGCGCGGCGTGGAGCATCGAAGCACACGCTACGGAACTACGGCTCGGATTTAGAACAGTTCGCGGCGTACTTCGAACCGCCCGGCGAGACTGTTCCGCCCCGAATCGAACAGCTCGATATTCCTCTATTGCGCGAGTGGCTCGGAGGGCTGTACGATCAGCGTCTCACCACCGTGAGCGTTCGTCGCAAGCTGGCCGCTGTGCGCGCAATGTATAAATTCCTCCTTCAGGAAGGTGTCGTTCAAAAGAGCCCGGCTGCCCGGCTGCGCACTCCGAAGATCAAGCAACGTTTACCGGACGTGATGAGCGAGGAAAAGACCAACCGGCTGATCGATGCCGTAGACCGTGCCGAGGTCGTCGAGAAGCCGTCCCGGGAACGGGATTTGGCGATGCTCGAACTGCTCTATGGCTGCGGCATCCGCGTGAGCGAACTCGTTGGTATCAACCTCGAAGACCTGGATCTTCCGCAAGGCTGGCTGCGAGTGCGCGGCAAGGGCAATAAAGAACGAGAGGTGCCGATCGGAGAGCGTGCGACTGCCGCAGTCGGGCACTATCTCGATAAGCGAACGGCCACGCCAGAGGAACGCGGGCTATTTGTGAACTCTCGCGGCGGAAGGTTGGGGGATCGTCAGGTCCGGCGGCTGGTGAAAATGTACGCACTTCTCGCGACCGGCGATTCAACCGTTCACCCGCACAGTTTCCGTCACGCCTATGCGACGCATCTTCTGACCGACGGCGCCGATTTGCGAGCCATTCAGGAACTGCTGGGGCATGCACGGCTCTCCACTACACAGAAATATACCCAGGTTTCGCTCAAGGATCTGCAGGCCGTCTATGATCGAGCGCATCCTAAGGCGTGAGTCCGGGAATTCTGTGCCGTAGCGTAATCTGAATCAGTGCGGATTGGAATCATCATGAACGGCGTCACGGGCCGCATGGGGACGAATCAACATCTCATGCGTTCGATCGCCGCGATCCGGCGAGAAGGAGGCCTGGTTCTGGCCAACGGCGAGCGTCTGTTCCCCGATCCAATCCTGGTCGGCAGAGATGACGCGAAGCTTTCCAGGCTGGCTGAAATTGCCGGGGTCGAGCGCTGGAGCACCGACCTGAAAACGTGTCTGCGCAACCCGGAAGATACCATCTACTTCGACGCGCAAACCACAGCCCTGCGGGCGGATAGTGTGCGACTGGCTCTCGAGGCCGGCAAGCACGTGTACTGTGAAAAGCCCTTGAGTACCGATTCCGGGAGCGCCCTCGAGCTGGCGCGCGAGGCGGAGCGTCTCGGTCTGAAACATGGCGTCGTTCAGGACAAACTCTTTCTTCCCGGCATGCGCAAGTTGAAAAGGCTGGTCGATGCCGGTTTCTTCGGCCGTATTCTTTCGATTCATGGGGAATTCGGATACTGGGTGTTCGAAGGCGATTGGCAACCCGCCCAGCGGCCTTCATGGAACTATCGCAAAGAAGATGGCGGCGGCATCATTGCCGATATGTTCTGCCACTGGCAATACGTACTCGAAAATCTATTTGCCCCGGTTCGCGCCATCTCCTGCCTCGGCGCAACACAGATCCCGGAACGAGTCGATGAGCACGGCAATCAGTACGCCTGTACGGCGGATGACGCCGCGTACGGGACTTTCGAGCTCGCGAACGGCGCCATCGCGCAGATGAATTCTTCCTGGGCCGTGCGGGTCTACCGTGATGACTTGTTCGTGCTGCAAGTGGACGGCACTCACGGAAGCGCGGTGGCCGACCTGCGAACCTGTCGCACACAACATCGCGCCAACACACCTAAGCCAGTGTGGAATCCTGACGTAGCGAATCCGATCTCTTTCCGTAGCGGCTGGGCTGAAGTCCCCGACAATGAATCCTTCGATAACGGCTTCAAGGTCCAGTGGGAGAAGTTTCTCCGCCACGTAGTCGAAGGAGCGCCATTTCCGCATTCTTTCTGGCAGGGGGCGCGCGGCGTCCAGTTAGCGGAAGCCGGCATCGCGTCCTGGCGCGAGCGACGCTGGATCGATATGCCCGCGGTCGACGGCTCATCCCACAAGGATCAGTCGCGGTGAAGATCGCACTTCCGACCGCACAGCGCCGCTTAATTCAGTACGAATTTATAAACTCCGCGCCAGTGGTTCCGGTCGCCGGTCCCGCTCCGCGCAGCCGGGTCCTCTATGCCGCGGCGCATGTGGTCAGCGACCCGCTTGCCGATGTCTCGCCGTCGGAAACTCCGTGCCTCGATTGGGAAGCCACTCTCGCCTTTCGAAGACACCTCTGGTCCTGCGGTCTTTCAGTGGCGGAAGCGATGGACACTGCACAACGCGGCAGCGGTCTCGACTGGTCAGCATCGCAGGAACTCATCCGGCGGTCAATTCCTGAGGCGCGCGCTGCTCACGGCGGAATCGCGTGCGGCGCGGGAACAGATCATCTGCCCGTTTCGGGGGCTTCGATCGCAGCCGTCCAATCGGCATACGAAGAGCAGTGCGCGTTTGTCGAGGGCCTTGGCGGACGAATCATTCTGATGGCGAGCCGCGCCCTCGCCGCGTGCGCCCGCGATGCGAAAGACTACCGGCGGGTATATGGCAACATCCTTCGGCAGGTCTCGCAACCCGTCATTCTGCACTGGCTCGGCGAGGCTTTCGATCCAGCGCTCAGCGGATATTGGGGCTCGCGCGACATCGCCGAAGCGATGGAAACCTGTCTCGACATCATCGCCGAAAACCGTGCAAGGGTCGAGGGAATCAAAATCTCGCTGCTCGATCCACAGTACGAGATTGCCATGCGGCGGCGCTTGCCTCCCGGCGTTCGCATGTACACAGGCGACGACTTCCACTACGACGCTCTGATTCTGGGTGATGAGCAAGGTCACAGTGATGCCCTGCTCGGGATCTTCGACCCGTTGGCCCCTCTTGCGGCCTCCGCCATACGCGCGCTCGATGAGGGTGACATCGTAACTTACCGAAAGCTTCTGGAGCCGACCGTGCCTTTATCCCGCCATCTCTTTCGCAAGCCAACCTACTTCTACAAAACCGGCATCGTTTTTCTCGCATACCTGAATGGGTATCAGCAACACTTCCGGATGGTCGGCGCACAGGAAGGAGCCCGTTCGATCGTCCATCTGGCTCAGCTCTTTATGCTCGCCGATCGGGCCGGGCTCTTTGTCGATCCGGAGCTTGCCGCGCGCCGCATGCGTCTTTTGCTGGCCGTCGCGGGAATTGAATAGCTATGGCAAATGGAGCTCCGGATTTAGACCGTTTGAGCCTGAACCAGATGAGCGTGCGTAATCTGAGCGTGCGCGAGGTAGCCGAGCTTTGTTCGCGGCACAAGATCAAGAATATCGGCTTGTGGCGTGAGCCGGTCTCGAAGACCGGCCTTCGGGAGAGCGCCCGCATTGTGCACGACGCCGGCCTCCACGTTTCCAGTCTTTGCCGAGGCGGCTTTTTCCCGGCTGCCACCGAAACAGCCCGGGCGGAACGAATGGAGGACAACTTCCGGGCCATCGAAGAAGCTGCGGAGCTTGGAGCTGACACGCTGGTTTTGGTCTGCGGTGGTGCACCGGATCGAGATCTACAAGCAGCACGCCGTACCGTCTGCGAAGGCGTCCACAAACTGGCTGATTTCGCAAAGGACCACGGGGTCCGGCTCGGGGTCGAACCGCTGCACCCGATGTATACGGCGACGCGTTCCGTGATTGTGACCTTGGCGCAAGCTCTGCTGGTGGTGGCGAACTTGCCGGCACGTCTTGCCGGCGTGGTCATCGACGTCTATCACGTCTGGTGGGACCCTGATCTCTATAGTGGGATCGAAAACGCGCGCGGACGCATTTTCGGATTCCACGTCTGCGACTGGCTCGATCCCATGCCCGATTTCGTAAACGGCCGCGGCATGATGGGCGATGGCTACGCCAACATACGCCGTATCCGGCAGGCCGTTGACGCGAGCGGCTATTCCGGTCCCATCGAGGTAGAGATCTTCAATCAGAAGATCTGGGACATGGAACGGAACCAGATGATCGAATTGGTCAAGCAGCGCTGGCGGGAAGCGGTCTAAGATCCGGTCGAATTCCCGGCCTTTTTAGCCGATCGGTGCCTCTCTTCTGCGGGGGTTTTTACCGTCTATAAAAGGGAGCGGCGGTAATAATTCTCGATGATTTGGCTAGCGCGAATGAAACGGCTTGCGCACGCGGTTTTTCGAACGCGAAAAATAGCCAATGTTTCACGTGAAACATTTTTGGATGACGCACATTATTCGCGGTTGAGAGATCGAGGACCGAATGGATCGCGCGGCTAAAGCACTGCAGGCGTACAAGCGAAAAAACCTGCCTGGCCGTGAATAGCCATTTTTAGATTTTTTGATTCGTTTGGAGCGTTGCCAGACAAGAGAGAATTGGGCCTTCAAGACCGGTTACGCGAAGTCTCGGACGAGGCTGAGACTCGTGCCGCGGAGACCGGTTTTCGAACCGGTTTCGAACCGGTTTTCGGACCGTCCGAAGGCGGGACCGTGTGAGGGTCGATTCGGTAATAACCCCGATTTCCGGAATGCTTCGGGTCGTTGTTCCGACGGGGAGTTTGCGAGGCGATCCGCGGCTCGCAGGCGTACTGCGCGGTTAATCTCGAGCAGCTCGGGCGTCATTGTATTCGCTAGTTTGCAGTTCGAAAGAACGCGAGTGCAGTCTGCGCGAACTGAGGAGCGGCATCGCCGAAAACCGGACCGTGGCCACGGTTCGGAATCACCCAAAGCGAGGACCGCGGGATAGAGCGATACATCGCTACGGCCATTTCAACCGGGTATAGTGGATCGCGATCTCCATAGACGATCAATGTGGAGGCCGTGACTCTTGACAGCGAGGATGGGGTGAAATTCATGTCGTCGTAGCTGTTCTGCATGTCGCGCGTCCAGTCCCAAAGGTTTGTGATCTGTTGGTCACCACGCTTATGAGTTCTGCGCATCCTTTCCCACTCCTGCGCCGGCTGCTTGTCAGCTAACGGCACCTGCCGCATGATGGCCCGCGCTTGCTCCGGGAAATGCATGGTTGCACTAACAAGAACCATTGCCTCAATCCGCTCCGGCTGCATCGTCGCCATGTGCAGCAGGATGTTTCCACCCATGCTCAATCCGATCGCCCGGCACTTGCGGATTCCGAGACGATCCAATAGCGCGAGGGTATCCAGGGCACATTGCCGATGCGTAATCGTCGTTTGAGGATTGTTCGTCCTTCCGTGGCCCCGAGCGTCGGGCGCAATGACTGTATATTCCAGAACGAGATGATCCCGACCCGCATAAACCCAATCTTCATGAGAACCCGTACCCCCATGCAGCAGCAGCAGAGGCTCTCCCATGCCCTCAGCCTCGTAATACATCTCCAGACCGTCAATCTCGACGCTTTCAGCTTTCACTGCGTGATTATGCCGTCGATCAACGAAATAAACAATCTTGTTTTATCGGCGTGCTAGACTGTACGATCCCGCAGACAAACAAGAATTGAGCCGACATCGCACCCTGCGTCCGTAAGACGGACGCAGAGAAGCGCGTCCGCCGCCGTGGGATGGCTCGGATATTTCATCAAGGAAAGCTATTACGGTGTAGCGCTGCGGCGGACAACGCAAACCGCTGTCCTCTAGAGACCTTTCAATTGCCTCAGCATCAACCAAGTGTTTAGACGAAGTCTAAGGTGATACTCGGTCAAGAGTGAGAAACAGTGGCCCGAATGCCGCGCCGCAGGGGCGCTGACCCCAGTTTCATCGACTTCGGAGCTGCGAAAGCGCATCGCATGCAGAGCGCAGTGGTATCTTGCTCTCGTGCGTTTCGTATTGCTGCTTGCTCTTTCGGCAACTGCGGGCTTCTGTGCCGCGCCCATGGGATGGAACTCCTGGAACAGTTTCGCCAACATCGTGAATTCCCAAATCGTTCAGCAGCAGGCCAAAGCTCTGGCTTCGAACGGAATGAAGGAAGCCGGCTACGAGTATGTCGTCATCGACGAAGGCTGGTGGGTGGGTGAGCGTGACGCTGCAGGCAACATCGTAGTAAACCCTAAGCAGTGGCCCGCCATCAAGTCCGGCCAAAAAGACGGCGACATGGCCAACATCGCCGACTACATTCACAGCTTGGGGTTGAAGGCCGGAATCTATACCGACGCGGGTCGCGACGGTTGCAGCATGTACCCCGACTCCGGCCCGAAATACATGAATACGGGCAGCGAGGGGCATTACGAACAGGATTTTCTGCAGTTCTCCAAATGGGGCTTCGATTACGTCAAGGTGGACTGGTGCGGCGGCGCGAAGGAGAAACGATCCGGGGCGGTACAGTATGCGCAAGTTGCCCGCGCCATTGAACGCGCAGAAAAGATAACCGGGCGGCCTTTGTTCTTCTCGATCTGCGAGTGGGGCAGCCAGAATCCCTGGTTCTGGGCTCCGGGAGTTGGCAGCATCGAAAGCACCATCTGGCGCACCGGGGGCGACATTATTCCTCCCGTTGTCGAGAGCCTGCATGATCCCGAACACGACAAACGCGTCATTACCCTCAAGAACGTGCTCGATTCGTTCGACGCCGGAATGCATCCGGAAGCACAACACACCGGCTACTACAACGACCTGGACATGATGGTCATGGGTATGCGCGGCATGACCGATGCCATGGACCGCATCCACATGGGGCTGTGGGCGATTTCGAGCGCGCCGCTGATGGTAGGTTCCGACCTGACACGGCTGTCTCCGGCAACCTTATCACTATTGAAGAATAGGGAAGCGCTCGAAATCCACAATGACCCATACGGCTTGCAACCCATCAAAGTCGCCGAGCCCACTCCCGGGGTCCAGATGTGGGCAAAGCCGATGGCCGTTGCCGGAAGACGCGCAGTCGTGATACTGAACGGCACGGATAGCTCCGCGCAAGTGAAGATCGATCCGGACAAACTCGGCCTGGATGGCGCTCCGCGATTAGTCCACGACGTGTGGAACGGACGGGATCTCGCTGCGGCGGATGCGGCGTTCTCGGTACCGGCAAACGATCTTGTGCTAGTGGTCGTCGAGGGCGAAGATAAGAAGCCGGCCGAGTATGTCGGGAACCAAGCGGAGATCACCGGAATACAAGCGACCAAGGGCCCGACTTTCGCCCGATTGGAGTACGCAAACACTTCGGGTCACGTTGCAGTGGTCCGAGTGAAAAGCACATCGGGCCTTTCGACCGCTCTCGGCCTTCATCCGACCACAGGATCGGATGCTGGCACGATTGGCTTCATCTTGCCCCACGGAACCGCTGATCTCTCGTTCGAGGCACAACCGGTAGTGATTCGCAAGCTGGCCGTTTACTCCTGGTGATTATCCTCGAGGCTTACATATAAGAAGGTCAGGAAGCCCAGAACTAATATCGGAAAATAGCCGCCATCGGGCTGCCGTTGGGCAATTTGCTGTGAGGGGCTATCAATACGTTACCTGCATGCAGAATGGTGTGCACAGCCGCAGCGTTCACCAGATCTTCGTCCTCCGGGCTTCCCGTTTCCCGACCTTTAACGCTGTGGGTTGCCTCATCGAATATACCGGTTTGTTCCTGAGAGTCGGACACGATCAGAGTAAGGACCCGACCATCATGAGCAGCAGTGACAACGTCCTTCAAACGGCTGGACGCACCGGCGCCGACGCGGTGGTTCCACTCGGCGAGAGCGCCATCGACTTTGTTTGCGTAACAAACTTCGAGGGCACCGATCGCGCGGGCGTGCATCTCACCAGACTTCAAACCATTCGGCGCACCTCGCACTTCTTCGGATGCGAGATTCGGGTAGGTATTGATTTCCCGGTAAATCGGCAACTCATACTCTACGGCACAAAGCACCAGCGGCTCGGTGTGACCCTTCAGGACTTCATTCACTCCGCGGTCCACCTGTTTGTAGTAATGGGACAAATACTCGTCCTTGGCATCCTGGTCGGCACCCTTCGGAGCGAGCGCGTTTGGACCCGAGATTCCTTGGGCAGCGGCACTCATGGCGTTGTATACGGCGGTGTGATCGGGCTTTACCTGGTTCATCCACACCTCGAAATCGTTCTTGATGTCGGCGGGAAACGGAATCTCCTCCGAAGAGTGCATGGTGCAGCGGAGGAGCCGGGTGTTCTTTTGACTCAGAGCAAGCAAGTAGAAAGTTCTGTCTTTCACGAGTTCCCCCAACAACGGGCGAACGTAGAAATGCGGCCCAAGGACGGCACGCTCTGCCACTTCAGCATCGAGCAACGCGAGGCGGTATGTGTCGGGAGAACGAAATACCGCAATCGACCTTGCTCGCACCGGTTCCGTTTTCATCGGCTTCGGGAAGCAGGGCGTTCCAATCGCTCACCGATTCAATGAGCTCACGGCCAACCGAGCCAAATTGGCCCGCGCGATCGTCCAGCGTGCGAAGGCACTCCTTCCAATGCAACTCATTTTGCTTCGCATTGGGGTCCTTGCCCTCTTTACTTGCCTCGCTTAGAGGCATGTAGACGCTTAGGCAGGGCGGGCCTCCAGATAACAAAGTCTTTACATCTTCCAGCTTCTCGAAAACTGCTAATTCACCCTTGACTGTGCTCATTCATTGAGAAGACCAGTCCACGTAGATGGCCGTTACTATCTTTTGCAGTCCGAAAAGCTTTCTGATCCTCTCTGCGCCGAGAATCGCCTCGGCACGCCGGGTATCATCAATAAGGCACATCGGCATAGGCACATCGGCATCAAACCTCCTCGATTCGTCGCTCCTCGTCGCAAAGCAGTGTGAGTTCATTCCAATCGATCTCTTCCTGCAGCAATAGGTATGTTTCGGCGCCGATCACGTCCTGGTTTCGCAGTACCTCCAGCTCTTCGCGCTCCGCTACAATCGCTGTCAGCCCAAGCTCACGCCTTCTTTGTACGGCTTGAACTCCATGCGGCTCGTCGCCCGTCGCCGCTCGCCGAATCTCGTATGGAAAGCGAACGCTCTCCACCTCCGGGCCGTGCTGTTCTGCTAACGTTGTCAAGGCCGCTGTCGCCAGGCGTGCTCGTGCCTGGGCGAGCTCTCGCTGGGTAAAGTCAGCTTGATTCAGCTTCAACAATCGGATCAATGGAGTCAGGGTCAAACCCTGGAGAACAAGGGTTGCGAGCACAACGGAGAAGGCTGTCAAAACGGCCAAATCCCGTTGTGGGAAGGACGCCGGCAGCGCGAAAGCAGTGGCGAGCGTCACAAAGCCTCGCATGCCGGTCCAACCTATAAAGACTTCCTCGCGCCAAGTTGCCGGATGCGGTCTGTGATGGGCCCGTCGCCAAGCCGCGTTCAGCCGACTGAAGCCAATCACCAAAACGAATCGGGCGACTATCACGGCGACCACCACCAGAGCCGCAAAAGACAGAGATTCCCTGAGGTGTTCCGGAGGCATACGCGCGATAATGCTTCGGCCTTGCAGCCCCATGAGAAGGAAAGCGAACACATTCAGCGTGAACACTACTGCACTCCATACCGCGTATGACTGAACGCGCATTCGCGTCCCGCCATTCAATTCCGCCCGGCGCGCGATCGTCATCGCAAGCGCAATCGTGCAAAGAACGGCCGAGACTCGCAAGCGCTCCGCCACGATCCAGATCAGAAACGCCGCCACAAACTGAAGGAGATTACCGCCGAGCGTGTTTCTTAGAAACCGGTTCAGCCTCTGAAGCACGACCGCGAATAGCATGCCGAGCAACACTCCGCCCGGAATCGCAAATGCCACCCGCAAGCCGACAGAGGGAGTGAGCGCACCGTTAGACAGAACTGCCAGTGCACCGCTGAATAAGAGAAGAGCACTCGCGTCATTGAATAAACTTTCCCCTTTGAGAACCGCGGTGATGTTTCGCGGAATCGAGACCGACCTGAGTACAGCTGTAGCCGCTGCCGCATCCGGAGGCGCCACAATCGCTCCCAACGCGATCGCAGCCGCAACCGGCAGCCCGACGAATTTCCACCCGATGAACGCCACAAGCGCGGTCGTCACCACTACAGCAAGCACGGCCAAGGCGAACAAAGGGCTCCAGAATCGAAGAGCTGCCCCTATCGGGAAATCGTAGGCAGCGTCGAGGATCGCAGGAGCCATGAAAAGGGCAAGCGCAGTCTCAGGTTCAAACGAGATTGCTGGCGATCCCGGGATCAGAGCGACAGCTACCCCCGCAGCAGCGAGCAGCGCCGGATACGGCAAGGACAGCCGGCGCGAGAGTTGCAGCAAGACGATGGCGGCGAGGAGGAGGACCAGAAGGCTTTCGAAAAAGGTCACCAAAGCACGCTAGCATCAACCGCCTCCTGCGCACAATAAAGGTGTGCCCGAGGTTCTGACTGTCGCGAACTTGACCAAGCGCTACGGCGAAACACTCGCTGTGGACGGCATTTCATTTCACGTTAACCAGAACGAAATCGTGGGCCTCCTCGGACCCAATGGGGCAGGCAAGACTACCACTATCAGCATGATTCTCGGCGTGCTCGCGCCCACCGCCGGCCATATTTCGATCACTGGAATCGACCTGCTGCGCAAACGAGAAGCAGCGCTGCGCAAAGCAAATTTTTCCGCTGTCTACACGCCTCTTCCGGGCAATCTGACGGTCTTTGAGAATCTTCGAGTCTTCGGCCTCATTTATGAGCTTCGGAATTTGACATCACGCATCGATGAGTTGATCGAACAGTTCGAGTTAGGCCGCTTTCGCAACACGAAATGCGGCCTGCTGTCCTCGGGCGAGCAGACCCGGGTTAGCCTCGCAAAAGCCGTGCTCAACCGACCGGAACTGTTGCTGCTCGATGAGCCGACAGCGTCGCTCGATCCCGCAACTGCCCGCGACATGCGCACGCAAATCCGACAGCTCGTCAGGGCCGGAAGCGCGGGCGTGCTCTGGACTTCGCACAACATGCAGGAAGTAGAGCAAGTGTGCGATCGAGTCCTGTTTCTCTCGCGCGGCAAGATCCTGCTCGAAGGCGATCCGCGGTGGCTGCCCGCCCAGCATGGGAAGCAGAGCCTGGAGGAACTTTTCGTCGCCGTTGCCCGCGAACCGATCACACTTGGAGTTGCGTGAATGTCATTCAGCCGCACTATGGCGATTGCTCTTCGCCAGTTCTATCTCATGCGTGGCAGTGCCGCGCGCGTGCTGCCGCTGTTTGCCTGGGTGGCCATTGACATCATCCTATGGGGTTTCATGGCGAAGTACCTGAACAGCATTGCGTCGCCTAAACTGCAGTTCGTTCCTGCGCTGCTGGGCGCGGTTCTGCTTTGGGACTTCTTCGGCCGCGTGATGTACGGAGTAACGACTGCATTTCTCGAGGATGTCTGGTCGCGCAACTTCCTGAACTTCTTCGCAAGCCCGATGACGCTGGCCGATTACGTCGGCGGACTTGTACTCTCGAGTATCGCTACCAGTTCTGTCGGACTGATAGCGATGATCCTGATCGCGGGCGCGGTGTTCGGGTTATCGCTCTTCAGCTATGGCGCTGCGGTATTTCCTTTCATACTCGTCCTGTTCCTATTTGGCATCGCCATGGGCATCTTCGCAACCGCAATCGTGCTGCGTCTCGGACCCGCCGCTGAATGGTTCATCTGGCCTCTGCCAGCGCTTATTTCCCCCTTCGTAAGTGTCTTTTACCCGCTCTCGACGCTGCCGCACTGGATGCAGTGGGTTGCCAGATTGCTTCCGCCCTCCTACGTGTTCGAGAGTCTGCGCACGACTGTTCACGGCCGGGGTGCCTGGTGGACGGGCTTGCTTTTGAGCAGCGCACTGGCGGCTGGTGTACATAGCGCTTGCCGGGTTCACGTTCACCCGGGTCTTCCGGCTCGCTGTCCGCACCGGCCTGATCGCACGGTACAGCGCTGAATCCGCGAGTTGAGAGTAAAGGCTCGTAGGAAGTTTTTTGGATATCCCGAATCGAATTCAGATCTGACTCTAGCGCTGGCGTCTGGAATCGGATACCATTCGGAGTACCCGAAGGGAACCCGCCAGTTGCGTCCACGAATCGCCGTATTCGTCATCTTCGCGCTGCTTACTCTCTATTTGCAGCGAGGCGCGGTCGCCGCGGTTCGTTGTGCCGACGCCGATCTATCGAAGCTCACAAAGGTCGTTTATGTCTCTCCGATCGGCAATGACAGCAACGGCTGCGGCCAGAGCACGATTTCCCCCTGCAAAACCATTCAGCAAGGAATCGTAAACTGCAGCGGTGACGCCTGCGGAGTGCTGGTTCGCTACGGCCTATACAACACCGGCAATCCGGTGAGTTTGGCCGATGGGGTGAATCTTTACGGTGGCTGCATCTTCGATGAAACCAGCTACCAATACCGATCCACCATCATGGGTAATCCCGCCGTCCAGGCCAAAGGGATCAAGAAACCTACCGTAATAGAAGGTTTCGTCATCCTCGGCAATAATGCCGTGCATACAGCCGAGCCGAGTGTCGCGCTCGTGGTTAGCGACAGCAACGGACTGATTCTGACCCACAACGTCTTGGCAACCGGCACAGGTGCAAGTGGCGGCGCCGGAGCTTACGCGGACGGCAGCGTTGGCGGAAACGGAAGCTCTGCCATTGGCAATGTCGGGGGTGGCGGTGGAAGAGCGTGCCCATCGAACCCGCCTGCTGCCTCGGACGGAGGAGGGGGACAGGGCGCCGCTTTCAACAATGTAGCGACGTTTGGGGTGCGCGGCGTACTCGTGAAATGTAAAACCGATAACCTTTCCGAAAGCGTGGGCAAAGACGGCGAGAAAAGCGGTGCGGTTTCCGGTGGAGGCGGAGGCGGGAGAGGCGGAGCGGGCTGCATGTGCGATCCCAATCAAGGCAGCAGCGGAGACGGACCAACGGCGGGTAACGGGAATCCGGGTCAGTGCAGCAGTGCCGGAGGTAAACCGAATCCCGATAACAAGGGCGCCTTCAGCGGGACCGCTTGGATCGCAAACCGCGGAGAGAGCGGAGCTGCCGGACAGGTCGGCAGCGGAGGCGGCGGAGGCGGTTCTGGCGGCTACGCAGTCTATGTACCCAATTTCATATGGGAGCCGCTAAGAAACTTCAATGGTCGACCGGGCGGAGGCGGAGGCGGGGGAGGCTGCGGTGGCCCCGGCGGCCGGGGCGGCCAGCAGGGCGGCGCCTCGATTCCTTTGGTCCTCTTCAATTCGTCTGTGACTGCGCTTGCGAACTCGAACGTCCTCATACCCGGCCCGGGTGGCCGCGGCGGAAACGGTGCTACCGGGGGGAAAGGAGGACCTGGCGGACAAGGTCTTCCCGGGCCAAAAGCCGCGAAACAACGCTTCTACGCTTTTCTGGCCTGCGAAGGTTGGGGACCAGGTGATGGAGGCAAAGGCGGGAATGGCGGGCAAGGCGGAGCGGGCAGCGGCGGCGCAGGCGGCGATGGCGGCCCGTCATTCGGCGTGGCGCTGGTGAACTCGCCGCCTCTGCCGGCTAGCAGCCTCGTTATTTATCCGGCGCAGCCAGGTGCGGGAGGCACCAAAGGCACGGGCGGGCAGAATGAGGCTTCTCAATGTAAAGGCGCCGAAGGCCAAAACGGCTTGCCCGGTTTCTCCAACGACCAGAACTCAATTGTTGTCTTCAAGTCGACAAATCAGCTATTCGGCGGCAATCCATAACAATGAACGAGATGACTTGCGGCAGCATGTACCGAAGAGCCGGACAGTTAATCTTTCTCGCCTTGCTGGGACTAAGTGCGGGCGCTCAGGACTTAACTTGCCCTGCTGTTAATCCGCCGCCGGGAAGGGATTTCCGAGGACAGACAATCGTCAAAGGCAATTTCTCTTATCGAGATCTTACAAATGCCGATTTCTCCAACGCGACTCTGGTGGCGCCGTACTTTGCATACGCCACTCTGACGAACGCGAATTTTCAGGGCGCCGTCTTTGTAGGCGATGACGGCAATCCAACAATGGTAGGCGACTTCAGCTTTGCCAATCTCCAGAAAACCTGTTTCATTGCCGCGCGTTTCGAGAGCCCGACCTATTTCACAAACGCGACGCTCACGTGCGCCGACTTTTCGAAGACGGACCTCAGCTCTCATAACGCGATCTTCGGCGACACTCAGCTCAACTTCGATCGATCTAAGACGGACTGCCGTTTGGCGTTTCGTTCCGCTGTCCTGGACTGCGAGTTTGTCGGTGAATGGCGGTTTATGGATTTGGCCGGGGCTGATATCAAAGCCTGTATTACCCAGTTATCGGCGCGCGACTTTTCGGGTGCAAAGCTCAACGATGTCAATTTAACCGGCGCCGACCTCAGCGGGACTAAGTTCATTCGAGCTAACTTAAATGGTGCAATCTTGAACCAGACAAATTTGACTGGCGCCGATCTTTCCTATGCAACACTTCTCGGCGCCCAGCTAAATAGGGCAAACTTGACAAACGCGAGTTTGTACTATGCCTTCCTCTCAAACGACAGCACGTCAGGCATTACAAACGCCGCATCTGTGCAGCTTAGTCACTTGAAGAACGTCAATCTTTCTTACGCACGATTGAATGGGGTTGATTTCACATACTCCAATTTTTACGGTGACGATCCGGCTGGAATAGGAATCTGCAAAACTGCGCCGTCACTCAACGAATGCGGGAGGTCGAATGCCTCTTATGAAGGATTCGCCTGCCGCTGCGCAAGCGCGCATGGCGCCGCAATGGCAAAAACAGCCTTCAAAGGCGCTTACCTCTATGGAGTGGACCTCACCGAGGCTCAGATGCAAGGCGCCGACTTTCATGAGGCCGTGCTTACCGGGGCTAATCTGAGCGGAGCGACCATCCGATCGGACTCGACCGGTAATGCCACCACCTTCTACCGGGCATTCTTACAGGGAACAAATCTGGCAGGAGCACAAATCAGCGATCCGACAACACTGACTAGCGCTCTCGTTGATTTCCGGCTGGACGGAAATAACATCGACATCTTTCTGGATGGCCAGAATCACAACCAGTTTGCCTGCCGCGATTGCACGCCGCCAACAGGCAGTAATGTTTGTGTGTTCGTTAATTATCCGAATCCGACTCGATTCCCCGATTCCGCCACAAAGCTTGCCTGTCCCGATCCTGGAGCTTACGGCAATTGCGGCGCGCAGAATCCTAACGGGTCGAATCCGAAGTGGAAGAGCGACATCACTGATTTGGCACAGCCGCCAACGGGTGTTCCGCCGGCCTGGTATGAGAACGACAGCACATACATCAAGGCCCCGGCAGATCCACATTCGGTATGCAAAGGTGAAGCACCAATTATTTTTTGGTAGCGCTTGAGCGCGAACAGAAGCAAAGAGAGAGGAGCACGCCGTTGCCTAACAGAAGATCCTTTCGAACAAGGCGCAAAATCAGAGTGCGCCGGGATAACAGGAGTATCGCAAGGACACTGCGAGCCGCGCGCGCTCACTCGCGCTTTTCGCGGCGCAAGTTTCTACATCAGACCGCGGGAAGCAGCTTATTACTGTCTCTTGCGCCTCACCTGCTCGAGGGGCAAGCAGGCAGTATCGAGCGGCAAACGTTGTTCTTCAACCTGTCACGCCCCGAAGGTTTAGCCCAAGACAGTGCGGGCCAGCCAGCGCCTTATTTCATCACTGTTGGCGGGCGGCACCATCGCCTGCAGCCTGTAAGTGAGAACCCTGCTGTTCTCGCGCGAGCACGCGCAGGTAATTCCTTTCTGCAGGCTGTTCCGGAAGACCAGATCACGCATTATCTCGAAGACCTGGCTGTGTCTGCGGACATAACACCCTTAGCCTATGTATGGACGCCTATCGATCCACAAGCCGGGACATGGAAGATGGAGTCGATCGTTCAACTGCTCTCGCCATCAGCGATGTCGCAGGCTTGGGCGAACATGCGTGCTGTCTCGCCCGGCGAGCCCGTTCCGCTCTCGTCCAAGCGCGAGTTCTACGGGCTGACGGCGGCCTTCTCACAGCAGGACATGATGGAGGAACTTGCGCTGGTCGACTACACGGATTCCGCCCGAACGCTGATCGCACTTCACCCGGACATGCTCTGCGCCAGTCCAACCGGAGCCGCTTACATCGCCGCTAACTATGTCGCGGTTAACTCGAACACTACTTTTCTCGCAGCGACTCTACGAAGTCTCGGCCCCGCTACCCCACAACAATCCCCTCAGCTGCAAAACGCTCAAGGGTGGGCAACATTAACACCTCTGAAACAGAACGATGGCACTCCGTTCAAGATGGGGGACGGCTTAAACCAATATTTCCCCGATTGGAATTCTTCGGTGGACTCTCGGGTGGGCATTTCGCTCACGGCCCTCATTCCAAGAGTGAAAAACGACACCGTGCTGGGTTCGGACATCACGGGTCTTTCTGCCGGCAGCAACGTAACGGTAACCGCGGCCACGCTGCAGGAACTCACAAATAAGGTCTGGTACCGGCACGATGGGAGGACGGCGGTCAATCATGGAGCGGAACCTTTCCTCAGTGCTGCTTTGCCGGCGTGGGATTTCCATCAGAAGAACGGAGAAACTGGTCTGGCGGTCGGGCAGCCAGGCATAGGCCGTGCGCCGGATGGCAGGGTCGAAATCACATTCGATAACATTGCGAACTGGTTCCTTCGTTTCCTCGGAGTTTATTTTCAATTCCTTGACGCTCATGGCAAGGTTATTCCCAAGTCTGAATTACCCCCGGATGTTCTGCCCGATCGCAATCCTTCTTTAGGCCCGATACTCGACCGCGGCAACGCACTGTATGCCGGAGTTATTCCGCCGGTTTTCAGTGTCGCCGGGATCCCGATTTATCCTCCGGGTCAATTCTCGATGGTTGTCAATCTCCCGCAGGATGCGGCCACTGTCAATGCGTTCTATGGAGGGCTGGGCCTGTCCGGTTCTCAGTATGACCCCAATCGTCTACGTGACGTCGGCTTAGGGCTGACTCTGGCCATCAACTTCGGCATGGTGGCTTTCTTTATGGCCGTCGGTGTCTCGACCCTCTCCGACACGATCAAGGAAATGGTTGACGTGATCGATGTAATCGCCGCCCAGATCCTCAACGCACTCGATACCTGGTTCAATTCCGGCCAAGCACCGTCGAAAGACTTCTTCTTCGGCGTCATGCTTACAGTCTTTGAGACGATGCTGAACTCCCTTGCGGGAATAGGGGCCCAGAAGCTGCTCCAAATCATCCTGACTAAGATGGCGGCCGCTCAATTTATCACCGCAGTGCCGGTAGCGGGCCAGATTGCCCGGGCTGCGGCCGCCGCCATCGGCGCACTAACACTTGCCGTCACTCTGATCGAGGTCGGCATCTCTCCGCCTATTTACCAATTCGACCTAAGTTTCACGCACGATCTTAGCCTCACTATCTTTCCTGACCCGGAACGCCGTACCTTTCCGCCTGTAACTAACGATGAGGTTCTGTATTACAAAATCAATTACCTCTTCAATAACGGATCCCCGCATTTTCTCGATCATGTAGATGTGCCCGACCCGTTCATAACGAGTATTCCCATAACCCTAAAGGCGATCCCGTGGGGTGGCGAAGTTAATGTCTCGGTCGGTTTCTATGTGCGCAAGAAAACGACTAAACCGTCGGAGAACGACTGGTGCGCCAGCAAGGGGACAACTGGACTGATTCCGAATACGGACCAGCAGCCACCGGATATCGTCATTAAGGACTTCAAGATTGCCATCGAGCCAGGGACCGTTTATATTCACACGAGTAAGACAGCTCTGAACCTGCAGGGTGGCCATTACTGGACGAATACCAGCATTGCTCCGCCCTATGTACCGCCTTCGAGTGAGAACAAGCCGGGTGATATCGGCGCCTTTCGCAGCATCACAGTCCGGCAAGCAACGAAGAACCAGAAGGGCTACCTCGGTTATTCATGGCAAGCCTACAGCTTGGAGGTAGGCTCATGCGAGACCGGCGCGCGCGCGCAGCTCGATATGGCGGCCAACCTGAACACCGATCAGGGCAAGAATGGCACAAATGCGCAAGACGGCTATACCGTGACGCCTTGCGGTCTGCAAGGCGCTGCATCAGGGGGGCTAAAGCTCTCGTATAACCTGCTGACGGATCCCTCCGCTAACTTCTACCTGGATACTTCCTCGAAAATGTTACGACAGGTAACGCTCGACCCAAAACCAGACTTCAGCGATCCAGTGTCAGGCAAATCCTTTGGAAAATTGAATCTGGATTCGACTATGCTGCTGCTTCACCCGGCAGGGCACGCGGTCAGCATCAATAATGCCAACAGCAAACTAGAAGCGCTGCATCTGCCTTCGAGCGCCCTGGAAGATTCAATCGCAGCGCAACGTTTTCTGGCGCGCACCTACTCAGGCCAAGGGTCCCGGCCAGGGTTGATGAAGGCCCCCCTTGCGGCATGCATTACCGCCGAGGGTGCGATTCTGGTGCTCGAAGACAGCACGGCGAATAATCGGATCCAAGCATTTGATCTCGGTGGTAATCCCGTTCAGTACTTCACAGGTCAGAGTGATCCCTATTTCATGTATCTCACTGCCACTGAAGGATCGACTTACTTAGACCTGGCGGCAGAGTTCAGCGGATTCATCTACGTGCTTTCGCGTAGCGGGAGTCCACCGGTTTTTCGCCTGGATATCTATCATCCTGCGCAATCCGACGGCCAGCCTATCTCGACGACAAAAGGCATGAATGCCGCCCGATTGACAGTCGACTTCTGGCGCAATGTCTACACATTGAATTACGAAGTTCTAAAGCTGCCGTCCGGCCATCATCCAGGGATTACAGAGCCATCCGTCAGCTTCTGGTTGCCACGATCCGGAGGATTAGCATAAATGGGCAAGTTCATTCTGGTGCCACTAACATTACTTGTTGCGCTAGGCGCTCGCGCGACGACTCTTTCCGATAACCTGACCAGCCCTACCTTTGGCACCGAGCTGATCAACGGAACAACCTGGATCACGGCAGGTTTTCGGACTGGCTCTTCAGGTTACATGTTGCAATCTGCGACATTCCTGATGCGACAGGATTCACCTGGCACCCTCAACGTAGCACTCTATTCCAGTACTGCGATTCAGCCCGCCAACAATCTTAGTAACCAACCAGGGACGCTGCTCGGCAGCCTCACTGCAATCTCGACCTATCCGCCTTCGCTCGGAGAAGTGACGTTCAGCGGCAATAGTCTCAGGCTCGCTGCTGCTACAACGTATTGGCTCGTAATGAGCGCGCCCGCCGGCGGCGGTTACGAGTGGGCATACGAGACGGGCACCACCGGCTCCGGTGTTGGCTTCTATGCGTCTTGGGGAATCAGCAACGATTCCGGCGCTTCCTGGTTCACCGATAATCTTCAGCCGATGCAGATGAGCGTCATTGGCACTCCGGTGAGTACTACACCGGAGCCGGCTGGCGGCTGGCTTCTCCTGCTGGGTGCGGCGGTGTTTTGCACATTATTGCTTCCTAGCAACAGGCCGGGTTGGCGGGAAAGCTTGCGCTGCCGCTGAATCAGGAAGCTAGTAATGGTACGTCCCAAACGGACTGCACTTAGAGAGTATGGCAACATTTGAAAGGTTTAGTTGCGTGATCTAGTTAGGAGACCTTTCAGATTGGCATCAATATGTTCTATTTTCTTCGTGATCGTGGCTTGGATTGCCTTGCCGTTTACAGCTGTGGGCGGGCCACTCTCGGCAAGTCTTAAGGGCAAAGTCGAGAGCAGCGGCCGCGGGCTGGCGGGATATCGAGTTTCGTTATACGGTAGCTCCGTCGATCACGGCCCGGGTTGGATGCTCTTGGGTTCGGACAGCAGTAACCGATCTGGAGACTTCCAAATTAGCTACTCGATTCCAAAAGGGCTGCTCAGAGATCAAGGGCCGGTTCTCTTCCTCGAAGCCGAGCGTGGCCCGGTCATTCTGGCAAGCGCGATCGGCCTTGGCACTAAGTTTCCCGGGCATGTTGTCGTCAACGAACGAACTACCGTCGCCACTGCAAATGCCTTCGCGCAGTTCGTTGATGACACGAGGATCGAAGGCAATACCTTTGGGATGATCAATGCCGTAAGCATGGCTGCCAATCTCGCCGATCCGGCGACAGGCGAGGTCGGGAAGGTGCTCGCCTCGACGCCGAACGGCTCCGAGACTTCGACTTTGCCGACGTTCAACTCGCTGGCGAATGTGGTGGCAAGTTGTGTTGACGATAGGTCCAACTGCGCAAAATTATTCGCTGCCGCGACACCAGCCGGCGTGCCAGCGCCAATGAATGTGCTCCAAGCAATGGCAAACATCGTGAATAACCCGTCTTATCATGGCTACCCTGCCGATGCCGATGATCCGGTATTCAAGTTGTCCCAGGCTGGCGCGAGCAACCAACCCGCGCTCGCGCATCGCCCAACAAGTTGGCTGCTGTTCCTGAAAATCACCGGAGGGTTCTATAGCGTTCAAGACGATACCAATCTGATGAGCGGTCCAGGCAACTTCGCGATTGACAAGAAAGGCTTTGTCTGGGTGAACACTAACTATATTCCGGAACCACAGCACCACATTGCCTGCGCCGGTCTGCGGCTGATAGAGTTCTATCCCTGGGGCGAGCCGGTTCCCGGAACGCCGTTCGAAGGCGGCGGCTTGAGCGGCGCCGGTTATGGAATAACGCTCGATCCGAGCGGCAATGTCTGGATCGGCAATTTCGGCTTCCAGGATCCACCTTGCGAGTTTCTGCCTGAGGCAGCTCCGCACAACTCTGTTTCTGAGTTCCAGCCGGACGGCAGCCCCATTTCTCCCGCCCAGGGCTACACACAGGGCGGCATCTCCTGGCCCCAGGGGACCGTCTCGGATCGCCAAGGCAACATCTGGATTGGCAATTGTGGAAACGACACGGTGACAGAATTTCCTGCAGGAGATCCCAGCCGGCCGGTCAACATCCCACTCGGGCCAACACCCCCGGCCGGGGATCCGCAGATAAAGCCGTTCGGGCTTTCCATCGATCTCAAAGGGAACGTCTGGACCACCAATCCCGGCAACAGTACAGTCTCGGTCATTTCACCTCAAGGCAACTTACTCGAGACACTACCCAGCACCTATGAGGGCAAGACCGTTCTCAGCCATCCAGTAGGGAACGCAGCCGACATTCAGGGGAATATATGGGTCGCGAACTCGGATTTGGTCAGCACGCCTTGTCCGGTTCTGAAGGGGCAAGGTCCGGGTACTAATCCTTCGATCACGATGTACAGCAGGGACAAACGGGTACCTTCTCCAGGCTCGCCCTTCACCGGAGGCGGCCTCACTCTGCCGTGGGGCATTGCCGTAGATGGGTATGACACTGTTTGGGTATTCAATTTTGGCACCTTCGTTCCCCTAAGCACTCCTAACAATATTCCGACCGGCATCAGCCGTTTCTGCGGCGTCGATACCAGGAAGTGTCCTCACGGCGTGAATACCGGAGAGCCGATCTCGCCGAGCACCGGATATCGCAGCGACGCTTTCGAACGCATCACAGGCGGGCAGATCGATCCCTCGGGAAACATCTGGATGACGAATAACTGGAAGATCGACGCGAATCCATTCCTGAATCCAGGCGGAAACGCGATCGTGATTGCCATCGGGGCTGCTGGACCACTCAATACGCCACTGATCGGGCCGCCAGTCCCGTTTAGATAGAAACTACCCTGCATTCTGGGGCAGAAGCTCACGACTGGCTTCAACCTTAGAGTGCGGGGCTTGTTCGAACAGCTGTTTCGAATCGTTGTCCGGGCGCGCAGCTCAGCGGAATGAATCTATGAGCATGAGATCACCTTGATAATCGTAGCCCGCATAGAGGACCCACTGTCCGTCAGGCGATACGGCGAGACCTTGCGAAGTAAACCGGGACGGTTTGCCGAGAGTAAGAATGAATCTGGAAACGTTTTGCTTTAAGTCTAGAAACATGAGTTGTGACATCTGGTCAGAATGCTCGACGGGAATGTAGAAGAGACCACCTCGGGCGAATGTAAGTTGCGGACAAGCTGCATACTCAACTGTAGGATCCGAATCGATCGTCAACTCGTCGTGCGTTCCGTTGGCGGTATCCATTCTCCACAGCGTGCATTTTTTCGAATCGCGTTTCGTATAGTAAATCTGGCGTCCGTCCGGCGACGCGATTGCGGTGGTTGCACCCTTTCCTCCCAACCTTTCTGCGGTGCCGCCGTTCACAGGGACATGCCAAATTTCCTTCTCTCCTCCTCTGTAACTCCCGATAAAGTAGATCTGCTCACCGTTGGACGAAAAAGAGGGTGATTTGACTTTTTCGGCCGGGCTATGCTGCAAACGGATCGGTATACCGCCGGCAACGGATACCGTATATGGCTCGCCGTCGCGCGCGAAGACGATCGATCTTCCGTCTAGCGACCACTTCGGGGCCGAGAAGGAGATGCCGCTGGACGTAAGCAACCGCGGATTTTGGCCATCAGCGTTCGCAATCCATATTCCCGAGGCTCCCGATCGCGATGACAGGAAGGCAATTTGGCTGCCGTCGGGCGAGTATTCGGGTGATTCTTCGTATTGCGTCGACGAAAGGAAACGCACTGGCTGAGGAGCGATTTTCGTTCGCTTCTGAAGACTCAGACGCCAAATGTCGCTATCGACTTGAAAACGGTCATAGGCGAGCCGGTTCCCGGCAATCGAGATGCTCGGCGCGGAGGCACCGTCGGTGAAAGGCAGTGGCTGGGGTAAGCGTTCATTTTGCGTATCAATTCGCCAGAGGTTCGGCTGCTGACCAGCATTCTTTCGGTATGCACAGATTGCGTCACGATTGTTCCGCGCCCAGGCACAGCCAAAGGCGAAATACGCGCTCACCTTGTCCAAGCGACTCGGCAAGCCGAGAGGCCCGTTCGTGGTAAATGGAGCCACCATGAACCGCATTTGATCGCGATCCTGAGAAACATAGAGCAGCTTGCGGTTATCGGGAGAAAGGCTTGCAAAGATTACATCATTTTCAGACGAGAGTTGATTACGCTCGCCCGTTTCGACTGAAATCCTGATTAAAGGGGCCGTGTATCCGGTTCCGAAAGATTTTGTAGCGATGATCCACTTCGAATCCTGAGACCAGGCCTCTGGCTTGCCGATGCCTTCCGCAAGCAACCGCTCTGGACCGCCGAGTTGCGGGATCAGGAATAGTTTCGTGCTACGCTCGAAAGCAATCCACCTCCCGTCGGGAGACCACAAGGGTTTGGTGTCAGCGGCCGGATCCTGGGTGAGCCGCAGCAAGGACTCGGAACCGATCATCTTGACGTAGATATCGAAGTTATTCTCCGCTTGTACATTCCCGGAAAAAGCCATTTGGCTGCCGTCGGGAGAAAGACTTGCGTCTTCTTCAGCACCTGGGTAAGTGGTGATCGCGACTGGCATCTGTATCTGTTGTTGCGGCTCCACAGCGGCAAAACGCCCGAACCAGCGCCAGCAAAACCAAGCAACTACGGCAACGAATGCGAGAACTGCAACCACAAACGAAGGGCGCCCTATACGCGAACCAATGGCGCGCGAGGGCGCTCGGGGAGCGATCGCAACACGAGAACTGGTATCCCGCTTGAGTCGCTCCAGGTCCGTCAGCAGGTCCGCTGCACTCTGATATCTGAACTTCCGATCTTTTTCGAGTGCCTTCGTAACTATACGGTCCAGTTCAGGAGCCAGAGAAGGATTGCGCTTGAGCAGGGATGGAGGCTCACGATTCAGAATCGCGTCAAAAACGATCGCGGAACTGACACCGCTAAACGGCAACTCGCCAGTTGCCATTTCGTACATCACAATTCCTAATGAGAAGATGTCGGTGCGCCGATCTAGTTCTTCGCCACGCGCTTGCTCGGGAGACATATAGGAGACCGTGCCGAGGGTCTGCCCGGGACCGGTTTCAAAGTCTATGGAGGTAGCTGACTCATCACTCGCTATGGCGGCTGCTTTCCGCCGGACAGACACTGATCTCGCTAAACCGAAATCGAGAATTTTCGCCTGCCCTCGGTCGGTGATGAAGACGTTTGCCGATTTGATATCGCGATGAATGATGCCGGCGTTATGCGCGGCGTCAAGAGCATCTGCAATTTGTAAGCACCATTCAACCAACTCGGTGAAATTGATCCGGCCATGCCTAAGCCGGTCCCTGATGGTCTGGCCCTGCAGTAATTCCATGACCAAGAACGGCTTCCCGTCTTGTTCACCAACGTCGTGAACGGTACAGATATGCGGGTGGTTGATGCGCGATGCCGCTCGCGCTTCCCGCCGGAACCGGTCGAGCGACGCTGGTTCCCGTGCCAGATGGTCCGGAAGAAATTTCAATGCGACTTCTCGTCCCAAACGTGTGTCAATCGCCCGGTACACAATACCCATGCCGCCGCGTCCGAGGCGCGACACGGGGCGGTAATGCGAAAATGTGCTACCGACAACCCCGCTTGCGGCTGTCGGATCTGCTGCGGTTGGTGCGGATTGTAGCTCGAGCGCTGGTCGATCGAGGATTGGAAAGCTTTTTTCGGCAGCCTCAAGCAGACGCTCGACTTCCATTCGGAGGTCGAGATCATCACCACAGGCGTCGTCCAGGTAAGAAGGTCGGGCGGAGAAGCTTAATTCGCTGGCAGCTTCGAAAATTCGGCGGATTTGCGCGAACCTGTCTGAACCTAGATTCCTCCGATGCTCGGGCACAACATCGTCCATAGCCGCTGGCGCCAGTAGGGACAATTGTATCCCTGAAGTATGGCTTCGGCTGCCTGAGTAAGGTTCGGACTGAACCTGCACTGTTGTATGGAATACGAAGCGTTAGAATGTAGGGCTTGTACTCGCCGGACTTCAAATGGAGCACTCCGACGACATAACGCTGCTGATCCAGGAGTGGCGGAATGGGAGCCGTGAAGCGGGTGATCTCCTGATCGCGAAGCTCTATCCAGAGCTGAAGAAGATCGCTCGGGCGTCTCTAAAGAAGGAGCGGCAGGATCATACGCTTGCGCCAACGGCCTTAGTGAATGAACTGTACCTACGATTGATAAGGTCTGGGTCGCCTCTTCCCGCTCAGAATCGTATTCACTTCCTGGCTCTTGCAGCCCAGAGTCTCAGACACATCCTCGTTGATCACGCACGTGTGCACGCGGCAGAAAAACGGGGCAAAGGGCTGAAGCTGGATTTGACTTCAGCCGATGCCGGAATTCAGGCTCCTGGCCAAAATTTATTGCTGCTTCACGACGCGCTGATTCGTCTCGAGTCCTTGGACGCCAGGGCGGGACGAGTAGTTGAATTACGTTTTTTCGGTGGTTTAAACGAGGACGAAGTCGCCGAAATACTCGGAGTGTCCAGGAAGACAGTCCAAAGGGACTGGAAAACAGCTCGCGCCTGGTTGATCGCGCAACTAGTCGGACCCAATATCCGTGCGGGAGCCAGTGCGTGAACGGCGAAGTATACGGATAATCTCGGAAGGCGGACTCGAGATGCGCTGCGCGCTGCACAGATAGTTCTTACTGATCCTGTCGACTTCTGCACTGCTTGGTCGGCCTCCCTGACTTGCTCTGTTGATTTTTTAAAAATGTCCCATTTCTCTGTGACATTGCGCATTAGATGAAGAGGAGCACTAAGGAGGATGGGTTATGAAATCTCGTGATCGGGGCGCAACGAACCGCCACATCACTCGAAGGAGTTTTTTGGGAACAACTGCCGCCGGGGGTGCAGCGGTTTTGACAGGAGGGCTGGCGTCGGCATTTGAGAACACTGCTTTAACCGCCAGCGGTTTCCATTTTGTTGAAGCAACCATTCCGCAGTTGCACGCGGCCATGGCTTCGGGAGCACTTTCAAGCAAGGAATTGACCATAGGATATCTGCGAAGGATTCGATCGCTCAATCCGACTCTTCATGCCGTGATCGAGGTTAATCCGAGCGCGGTTGCAATTGCCGAATGTCTTGACAATGAACGCTGCAGAGGAGTGGTCCGCGGGCCGCTGCACGGCATCCCGGTTCTCCTGAAAGACAACATCGCTACGTCCGGTAACATGCAGACCACTGCAGGATCACTGGCCTTGGTCGGCAGCAAGGTACCGGGAGATTCGGTGGTCACCGCGCGGTTGCGCGCAGCCGGCGCCGTGATTCTTGGTAAAGCAAACCTCGGCGAGTGGGCGAACTTCCGCGGCTTCGATACCGCCTTTCCTCTTGCGATGGGCTGGAGTGCGCGGGGCGGAAATACCATCAATCCGTATGTGTTGAGTTACACAACATGGGGTTCGAGTTCCGGGCCGGCTGTGGCCGCAGCCGCGAACCTATGCGCAGTAGCGGTGGGCACCGAAACGGATGGCTCCATCACCGGACCATCCGCTGTTGCGAACATTTTTGGCCTCAAGCCAACGCTCGGACTTGTCTCACAAGACGGCATTATCCCCGTCAGCCACGAGCAAGACACGGCTGGACCGATGGGACGCACCGTCACCGACGTGGCGATATTGCTCGGCGTATTACAATCGCCGTTCGGTTCTGTCGTTGGCCAGTACTTGCCGTGTGACTATACCCGATTCCTGAAGCGCGGCGCTCTGAATGGCGCGCGGATCGGACGTGACGCTCGGTTTTTCGATTACAGCTACTTCGGCAGCGGCATTCCCGGCGACGAAGAGACGGTAGCATTTGCGGAGCACGCGCTTGATGTGATGCGGGGCCTCGGCGCGACGATCGTTGATACCGACACCGGCGATCTCTCCGTGTATGTGAATGACCAACTTCCGGCGCTTTTGTTCGAATTCAAGGCGCAGATCACGGAATACCTGGCCACGTTGAGGCACACGAAGATGCGGACCTTGGCGGACCTCATCGCGTTCAACCTCGAACACTGCCCCGAAGAGCTGGTTTATTACGGTCAAGAAATCTTTGAAATGGCAGAGTCAACCAGTGGCGATTTGACCGACCCAACATATGTGGCGGCGCGTACACACGCTACCAAAACCGCTCGTGCTGGAATCGATGATGCAATGGCGCGTAACAATCTTGACGCGATTGTGGCCCCTCATTTGACCAACGCGGTTGCGCCGGCAGTGTCGGGCTACCCCAATTTCTCCATGCCCGTCGGAGTTCGGTCCTCGGGCAAGCCCGCCGGCATGCTCATGTACAGCACGTTCCTGCATGAAGCCCAATTGATCGGCTTTGCCTACGATCTCGAGCAAGAGTTGCAGGCCCGGCACCAACCACGGTTCCTCGGATCGCCCGTACCGGTGCCAAATGCCGGACTGTGCGAAAGTCAGCCCAACCCAAATGTCTTGACGGACAAAGCGCATCTGCCGCACGGCACCATCTTCTAGGGTGCGATGCTTACGGCTTGTTCAGACAAACAGAGCGCGCGGAATTGCTGGTCGCTGACATGCTTCGCCATCAGCGACCGTTCCGTTGAGACTTTGCTGTAACCATGAGAGTTTGTCCCAGCGGATTAGTATGCCATGCGGTCCGCGCGCCCGGTTCGAATGTTACGGTAGCACCTTGAACCAGGGCGGGATCAGGGGCGTGGAAAAGCGGATCGATGCGTACGTTGCCGGTGAACCATTCGGCTGGGCCCTGGCTCCTTTCGATACTTACGGACGGAGCAGGGCCTTGATCGCCCGGCGCTCGTCCATCGCGCGGTACCCTTCGGCAACCTGATCGAGCGGCAGCGTCAAATCAAATACTTTACCCGGATTGATCTTCTCGTTCAGTACAAGGTCGATCAGCTCAGGAAGGTACCTGCGGACCGGGGCAGGCCCGCCGTGCAAATGCACGTGAGCGAAGAACAGTCCCGTCCCGTCGAGTTCAACTCCGTGCGGAACGCCCACATAGCTCACGAACCCGCCAGGACGCGCGGAACGGATGGCCTGCATCATGGATTGTTCGGTGCCAACGCACTCCAACACGGAATCAGCCCCAATGCCCTTCGTGAGGTCTTTAATTCGCACAATGCCTTCGTCCCCGCGTTCGGTTACGATGTCGGTTGCCCCGAACTCTCGGGCGAGTTTCTGCCGTGATTCGTGGCGGCTCATCGCGATGATCCGCTCCGCACCCATCTGCTTCGCTGAAAGCACAGCCAGCAGACCGACTGCGCCGTCACCCACGACCACCACCGTCTTACCCGGCTTCACGCTCGCTGCGTCGGCGGCAAACCAACCCGTGCCTAAGACGTCAGATGTTGCCAACAGACTCGCGATCAGATCTTTCGAAGGAAGATCGCGTGTTGCGACCAATGTGCCGTCAGCAAGAGGAACGCGCAAGAGGCTTGCCTGCGCGCCGCTCATGAACTCGCGTTGGAGGCACGAAGATTGGTAGCCATCCTGGCAGATAGCGCAGCTGTTGTCTGAAGTTGCAAACGAGCCGACTACGAACTGGCCGGGCTTGATGTTCCTGACCTCTCTGCCGACCTCTTCCACGATGCCGCAGTACTCGTGACCCATAGGAGCCGGTGTTGCCACCTCTTCGACGCCGCGGTAGGGCCACAGGTCCGATCCGCAGATACATGTGGCAGAGAGGCGGATCACGGCATCCGTCGGTTGAATGATTGTGGGCTCTGGCCGGTCCTCGAAACGAATGTCTCGCGGACCGTAAAGCATAGTTCCTTGCATGTGTAGTCTCCTTAGTTTCCAGCGTGTGCTTTGGTCAGATTTTTCTGCTGAGCGTCCGGGGGACGTGGTCAAACCACGGTCATTCCGCCGTCCACCGTCAGGGCATGACCCACAACGTAGCTCGCCCCCGAACTGCAAAGCCATAGGACGGCCGAGGCGATCTCCTCGGGCCTGCCCGCGCGGGCGATGGGAACGTGTTTCGCTATATCGTCATACGCTTGCTCATCGCCCCTGACGACATCGCGGGCGACCTGCGTGTCAATCAGGCCGGGATTCACCGCGTTCACACGGATACCGTGCTTGATGTACTCCAGAGCGGCCGTCCGCGTCAGGCCGACCACCCCGTGCTTGGAGGCGATGTAGGAACTGATACCGGGATTACCGGTCAAGGCGCCTACTGACGCGTTATTGACGATCGCGCCGCTGCCCTGCCGTTCCATTTGCCGGAGTTCATGCTTCATGCAGCTCCAGACACCGCGCAAGTTGATGCCGATCACGCGATCCCAGTCTTCGCGTGTGCTATCGGCGGTTGGGGCGATCCGGGCCATCACCCCCGCATTGTTGAAGGCGGCGTCGAGCCGGCCGAACTCGGCGACTGTACGCTCCACCATCGCAGCGACTTCGTCATCGTCACTCACGTCGCACAGGACGGCGATTGCCTTGTGACCGGCGACCACCAGATTCTGGGTTTCCGCCTTTACCAAGTCCTCTCTTACGTCGGACAAAACGACGCTTGCACCTGCCTCGGCAAACGCCTGCGCCGTCGCAAGCCCCATGCCGGAAGCCGCTCCGGTCACGAGTGCCACCTTTCCACTAAAATCCAACGTGTTGTTACTCATGATTGATGCCTTCTCTTCTTTGCCAGATGCTCACGTCCTTGCCAAATCCGTACGATTACCAGCCTGGACGAATTAGCGGAGAACTGTCTCGAGTGCGGTCACACAAGCTGGAAGCGCAGTAGGATCAGTAGAACGGGGCTCGGGTTATGGAAACGAGCAATGTGGCTCTCGCCGTTGCTCGTTGTGTCCTCTAACACCAGGGTAAGGGCAAACGAGGCGTTTGAGAAGGGCCGCAATCGACAAGGAGTCGTGAATATAATTCACAAATGCTGCAGAACGATCTCAGCGCATTATCAGCGTTTCTCGCCGTTGCAGAGGAGCGCAGCTTTACGCGCGCGGCGAAGCGCCTGGGCGTTTCTCCTTCCGCCATGAGCCATGCGATGCGCGCCCTCGAAGAAGGTGTTGGCGTGCGGCTGCTTTCGCGAACTACCAGGAGTGTCGCGCCGACCGATGCCGGAGAAGACCTCCTTGCGCGATTGCGCCCGGCGCTCACAGATATCGGACAAGCTCTGGACCATGTGTCTCGTCTGAGAAACAAGCCGGCCGGCCGCGTTCGCTTGCTCGTGCCCCGACTGGCAGCGAGCACCGTGCTTGCACCAAACCTTGGCCGGTTCGCCCGCGATTACCCGGACATCGTGCTCGACGTGACCACTGACGACAGTCGTATGGACATCGTAGCCGAAGGGTTCGACGCGGGCATCCATTTTGGGGAATATATTGAGAAGGACATGATCGCGGTTCGTGTGTCGGCGGACCTTAGACCGGTAATTGTGGGGTCGCCCGGTTATCTGAAGTCGCATGAGAGGCCGAAATTGCCGCGAGACTTACTGCGCCATCGATGCATAAACTTCCGGCACGGCGATGCCGGCTTATATCGATGGGAGTTCGAGAAGGGCAGAAAATCTCTATCCGTCGCGGTTGGCGGGCCGCTGATCGTCGATGATCTGGATTTAGTCATCCGCGCTGCACTGGATGATGTCGGCCTCGCTTACATGGCGGAAGATAATGCAGCGCCGCATCTCGCGAGTGGCGCACTGGTGCGCGTGCTGGAAGACTGGTGCCAACCCTTCGCTGGTTTCTTTCTCTACTATCCGAGCCGGCGGCAACAGCCAGCTGCCCTCTCGGCTTTGATCGATGTCCTTCGCAGGCCATAACCAATTTGCTGTTGTAAGCTGGCCGTACACGAGTGCGATGCCCGGGAAATCACCATGTATTCTGGACCCGTCATTGATACCCACATGCATCTCTGGGATTTGGCGAATGGCTACGACTGGCTAAGTCACAATGATGCCAATTTCGAGCGATTGTTTGGGAACTACGACCCGCTAAAACGGAACTTTCTTGCTCCCGATTACGCAGCGATGATCCGCGACTGCCGCGTCGTGAAGTCGGTTCACGTGCAGGCGTTTGGTTTTCCCGATCACCCTGTGGGCGAAACGGCTTGGCTTCAAGGACAAGCCGAACAGTATGGCTACCCCCAGGGCATTGTGGCTTACGCCAACCTAACGGATCCCGACGTGGAGGAAACACTGCGCCAGCACTGCGCCTCCGCTAACATGCGCGGCATTCGGATGCCGCTGAACTATGCCGAAGAAACCTGGAGGCGCATGACCGATCGGGGAGATTACATGCGGGATGCCCAATGGCGCAGAGGTTTCGCGCTGTTATCTGACTACGGTCTTTCATTTGATCTTCAAATGTATGACCATCAGGTCGCAGACGCGGTGGCTCTGGCGCAACGCTTTCCGGGAACCACAATCGTCATCGAACATCTGGCCTGGCCTCTCGATCTGTCGCGCGCTGGATTTGAGCAATGGAGCCAGCATTTGCAGTCATTGTCTCAGTGCTCGAACATCTATCTAAAGCTGAGCGGCATCGGTTGTGTCTTCCGCCAATCCGATCCCGGTTGGATTCGGCATTGGTTGCAGCAGGCCGTGAGTTGCTTCGGTCCAAAACGCTGCTTATTCGGCAGCAATTGCCCGCCGGATACGATCTTCTACAGCTTCAAAGCGCTGTTGAGAATGTATCTTGAAGCTTTTGCCGACTACGCTCCCGACGAACAGGAGGCCATCTTTTACGGAACGGCACAACGAGTTTACCGGCTCTGATTTGCAGCCGCGAGGACTTCGAATCAGGGTTCGGCCGTCGGCAACCAATTGTGCAAAGCCATCGCATACTGGCTTGTCGTCTCGTGAACTCTTTAACTTCCTGAATGTTGCGCACCTCCCGCCTGTTCGGATTTCACGTCTTTCTCGGAAGGTAGCTGCGCGGCGTCCCAGCCGCCTCCCAGCGCCGCTATCAACTGTACACTCGAGGTCATCTGACTTGTGCGCCCGGAAATCTCAGACAGCTGGTTATTCAGCAGCGTATTCTGTGCAGTGAGGACATTCAGGTACGTGTCGACTCCGGTCTGATAACGCGCGATCGCGATATCCAGATACTGGCGGGCGGACGCAATTGCGAGGGATTGTTCTTCCAACTGCTGGGCCAGAATTCGCTCCGAAGCCAAGTAGTCCTCGACTTCTTTGAATGCAGTCAACACAGTTTGCCGGTAACTGGCAACATCCGCGTTGTACTCCGCCTCGTACTGCTGAACGGTTGCACGCCGTTGCCCGAAATCGATGATTGTTTCAGATACGCTTCCCCCGAGAGACCAGAATCGCGCGGGCCAGGTAAGCAGGTTCTGGATGGTGCTGGTTTGGGTCCCGCCGCTTGCCGAAAGTGAAATGGCGGGATAGTAAGCCGCCTTGCCGACCCCGATCAAGGCGTTTGCTTCCGCCATCGTTCGTTCCGCCCCCGCGACATCGGGACGCCGTTCAAGCAGTGCGGACGGCACTCCGATCGGAACGGCCGGCGGCTTTGCTTCGAGCGCCCTGGCCGGCAATGAGAAACTGCTCGCAGCCTGCCCCACCAAAAGCGCAATCGCGTGCTCGTACTCGGCTCGTGCGATTCCAACACTCGTTGCATTCGCCCGGGCTGTGCGTAAGTTGGTTTCTGCCTGCGCGACGTCCTGAGGTGAGTTAATGCCGGTTTCGACAAGCGACTGCGTCAGCTTCAGAGTCTCCTCATAGCTCTTCACGGTCTCGTTGTAGAGCTGCTGAAGTGCATCTTGACCGCGCAGCTCAAAGAAGAACTGTGCCAGGCTCGCCTGCTCACTTAACCTTACGTTTGCAAGGTTGGCAGCGCTGACTTGCGCTGCGTTGGAGTACTCCCGAACCTGGTTGCGGATACGGCCGAAGAGATCTGGCTGCCACGAAACGTCGAGCGGCAACTCATAACTGTTTTGACCGAAGGAGCCGGTGGCTCGAACTGTGCTGCCGGGTCCCGCGTAATTGTGCGATACGGAAGCGCCAATCGATACGGTGGGGAACAGAGTCGCTCGCACGGCGCGAACCAGCGCTCGCGCCGCCATGTAGTTTTGAAAAGACACGACGATGTTCTGGTCGTTCCTGTTGAGCTGCTCTTCGAGCCTGTTCAGCTCGGGGTCGCCGAAAAGCTGCCACCAGTCGCCGCGAATGACTCCGTCCTTCGGTTCGGCTTGCTTCCATACCTCTTGCGCGCGCAGCGCGGCCGCCTCCTTGTATGCAGGCGGGGCAGCTACAGACGGAGTCGAATACTTTGGTCCTACACGGCAGCCCGCCAGCGCAAAACCGAGGCCGGCGGCAACGGTCGTGAAACAGATTCTTTTTGATCTCATGAGAAAACCTCCAGCCGCTCACTGTCTTCGGACCTTGGGACCCGTTTGAAATAAAGCCGGAGCCGGTCCAGGAACAGATAAACCACGGGAGTTGTATAAAGCGTTAATACCTGACTGACAATCAGTCCGCCGAGAATGGTCAAACCCAGGGGCCGCCGCAGCTCGGAACCGATACCAGTTCCAAACGCTAACGGCACGGCACCGAAGAACGCCGCCGCTGTAGTCATCAGAATCGGCCGGAACCGCATCAGCGAGGCCCGAAAAATCGCCTGCTGAGTATCCATCTTCTGCTCGCGTTCGAGCTGCAGCGCGAAATCGATCATCATGATGGCGTTCTTCTTCACAATGCCGATCAGAAGAATGATTCCAATGAGCGCGATGATGTTCAGATCGGAATGGAACAGCATCAGTGTGATCACAGCTCCTAAACTGGCGGAGGGCAGAGAAGTCAGAATCGTGATCGGATGCACCAGATTCTCGTAAAGAATGCCCAGCACGATGTAGACCGCCAGGATCGCGGTCGCGATGAGCAGCGGCTCACTCTTTAGCGAGTTCGTAAACTGCGCCGCGGTGCCGGAGAACGTTCCGTGCACGCTCTTGGGCATGCCCAGCTTTGCTTCCGCATTGTGTACCAGCGTGGTCGCATCCTGTAACGAAACTCCTGGCATAAGGTTGAACGAGATGGTCGATGAAGGATACAAACCGGTGTGGCTCACCGACAGTGGGCCCGTTCTTCGCCGCAAGCTCGAGATGCTGGGCAGGGGAACCGCACCGTCTGGCCCCTGCACGTAGCTTCGACTCAGAATCTCGGGCGTTGTCGTATACTGCGGAGCGGCTTCGAGCACCACGTGATACTGATTCAGCGGCTTGTAAATTGTGGACGCCTGGGCCTGCGAGAACATGTAGTTCAGTGCGTCATCGATCGTCTGCGGCGTCAGTCCGAGACGCGCCGCCGTCACGCGGTCATACGTCAGATACGCTTCCAGGCCTCCGCTCTGCAGATCCGAGTTGACATCGACAATCTGTTGAATCTTCTTCATCTCCCGCGTCAGTTGCGGCGCCCACTTCTTCAGATCGTCCACCGTGTCCGCCTGCAGCGTGTACTGATATTGCGAGTTCGATTGGCGGCCGCCAATGCGGATATCCTGTGCCGCCATCAGAAACACCTGCGCCTGTTGAATCCTCATCAACTTCGGGCGGAGCCGGTTCACAATGTCCGTTGCGGTGGCATGCCGCTGGGCCAGAGGTTTCAACGCCACGAATATAAAACCGCTATTCGAAGAGCCTTGCCCACCCGTGAAGCCGACGACGTTGAGAACGCCCGGGTCCGACTTCACAATCGTGACCGCCTGCTTCAAAACGCCGTTCATCTTCTGAAACGAAGCGTCTTGCGGCCCCATCAGACCGCCCATAACCACTCCCGTGTCCTGCTGAGGAAAGAAACCTTTCGGCATCTTCGCCATATACACGACGTTCAAAGCCATCGTGATGATCAGGACCAGCAGAACGGCCCCGGCGTGGTGGCTCAATACCCAGTCCAGGCTGATCTCATAAAATTTCAGCAGCCCGTTGAATCCCTTTTCGCTTAACCGGTACAGGCGCCCGTGCGTTCCCGCGTATGCCGGCTTCAGGATGCGTGAGCACAACATCGGTGTAGTCGTTAGCGACAGCACCATCGATATGAGAATCGCTATCGAGAGCGTCATCGCGAATTCGCGGAACAGCCGCCCCAGGAAGCCCTGCATCAGGAGAATCGGAATGAAGACCGCGATGAGCGACACGGTAATCGAGAGCACCGTAAACCCAATCTCCTTCGAACCGCGAAGAGCCGCTTCAATCGAACCCAGCCCGCTCTCCAGGTAGCGGGCGATGTTCTCCATCACGACGATCGCGTCATCTATCACAAATCCGGTCGAAATCGTGAGCGCCATCAGCGATAAATTGTCCAGCGAATAGCCCAGCAGATACATCGCTGCAAAGGTGCCGACCAGCGAAACAGGTACGGCAACCCCCGGAATCACCGTCGCCCGCCAGTCCCGGAGGAAAACAAACACGACCAGGATGACGAGGCACACCGATATTCCGAGGGTCCTTTCGACGTCATGCAGCGAAGCGCGGATTGTTGTTGTCTGGTCCAAAATCAAGGTCAACTTCTCGCCGCTCGGGATCGACGCTTTAATGCCGGGAAGCGCCGCCTTGATCCTGTCCACGGTTTGAATAATGTTCGAACCCGGCTGTTTGAAGATGATCAGGTCAACCGACACCTGGCCGTTGACATAGCCGGCTGACCTGCGGCTCTCCGTCCCGTCAATAACGTCCGCTACGTCCTGCAGCCGAACGGCCGCGCCATTCCGATACGAGAGCACCAGCGGCCGATACTCGGCGGCCTTGTTGATCTGATCGTTCGCATAGAGATAGCTCACTGTCTGTTCGTTGGTCAGCAGTCCCTTGGGCGAGTGCGCATTCTGATTCCGCAGAAAGTTCGCAACATCAGTCAGACTCAGGCCGTAGTGATGTAACTGAAATGGGTTTGCTTCGACGCGTACAGCCGGCAGTGTCGCCCCGCCCAGCGTCACCTGTCCCACTCCCTGTATTTGCGAGATCTTCTGCAGAAGAACATTGGATGCCGAGTCGTAAAGGTGGCCGGCATCGTACACGTTCGATTCAAGCCCGATGATCGCGATCGGCGTGTCTGCCGAGTTCACTTTCCGGTACTGCGGATTCATGGGCATGTTGGCAGGCAGATACGTTCGCGCCGCACTGATCGCTGCCTGAACATCCCGTGCCGCGGCATTGATGTTCCGGCCGAGATCGAATTGCATGGAGATGTTTGCCGAGCTCGTCGAACTCTGAGATGTCATCTCCGTGATGCCGGCGATGTGTCCCAATTGCCGCTCGAGGGGAGTCGCAACAGCCGACGCCATGACGTCCGGACTCGCACCCGGAAGCGAGGCATTTACAAAAATGGTCGGCGAGTCTATCTGGGGCAGCGGCGATACCGGGAGCACCGTAAACGCGATACCACCCGCAATCGCCACCGCTGCTGTGAGAAGGATCGTCGCGACCGGCCGCTTTATCGCTGGAGCAGAAATGTTCACGATTGCTCCGCCAAAGGAAGCTGCAGCGGTTGTGCGGCTGGACTCCTGCCGAACTTCTTGCCCAAACGGTCAAACCAGATGTAAATGACAGGCGTGGTGTAGAGCGTGAGTACCTGGCTCAGCAGCAGGCCGCCTACCATCGAGATGCCCAGCGGTCTTCTCAACTCGGCGCCAATGCCCGTACCAAGCGCCAGCGGCAAACCTGCCAAGAGAGCCGCCATCGTAGTCATCAGGATGGGCCGAAAACGCAGCAGGCTGGCCTGATAAATAGCGTCTTCCGCAGTCTTGGCTTCATTGCGCTCCGCCTCGAGCGCAAAATCCACCATCATAATGCCGTTCTTCTTCACGATGCCGATTAGCAGCACAATCCCGATGATGCCGACGATGCCCAGATCCTGGTGAAACAGCATCAGCGCAAGTAACGCGCCTACGCCCGCCGAGGGCAGCGTCGACAGAATCGTCAATGGGTGAATGAAGCTTTCATACAGAACGCCGAGCACGATGTAGACTGTCACCAGCGCCGCCAAAACCAGCAGCCCTTCATTACTCAGCGAATTCCGGAACGACGACGCCGTACCCTGCCATCGCGCCTGCATCCCGAGCGGCAGATTCAAGTCCGATGTCGCTTTATCGACCGCTTCTACGGCCTGGCTGAGCGACGCGCCCGGAGCAAGATTGAACGAGATCGTGACCACAGGGAACTGCGATTGGTGATTGATCGTCAGGGGCGCCAGCATTTTGCGGTACGAAGCGAATGCCGCCAGCGGGATCGGGTTCGCACGGCTGCTCGAAGTCGCGGATCCTCCTCCGCCACCACCGCCCTGCGATGAACCAGTCGTTCCCGCGCTCGTCGCGGGCCCGCCGCTGCCACCCGCCGCGCTGTTAGACGAGTTCAACGCGGTGTTCGAGGAGGTCGTCGAGGTCGAAATGGATTGCAGTACGGTCGGATTCACCGCGGTGCCCGACACCGCTGATGTCAGTGTGCTCGTGCTGAGCTGGCTCGCGGCCGTCTGCCCTGAAGCCAGCGTGGAACTTGCCGTGGCAACACTCCCTACACCTTGTGTAGATCCAGGGCTCAACTGCGTCGCCCCACCACCGCCTGAGCCGGCTGCTCCTGCGCCAGCTGACGATCCCATTGTCTGACGCCCCGCCGTCGACGAGCTTCCGGATGCCTGCAGATAAATATCATTGAGGTCGGTGGGCCGCGTCTGGAGACTTGGGTCGGCCTCCAGAATGACGTGATACTGATTCGTTTGCGTGTACAGCGTCGTGATCTGCCGCTGTCCGAACGCGTCGTACAGCGTGTCATCGATGGTCTGCGGATTGATACCGAGCCGCGATGCCGTAACACGATCGATATCGATCTGGACTGCATTGCCGGACGGCATCTGATCCGTTGCGACATCCTCAATTTGCGGCAGCTTGTGCATTTCCGTCACCAGCCTGTTGGTCCACGTACTCAGTTCCTGCTCGTTCGGATCTTCCAACGTGTATTGAAACTGCGTTCTGCTGACCCGATCTTCAACGGTCAGGTCCTGAACCGGTTGCATGAAGAGCTCGATGCCGGTCACGTGCTGGACCTTCGGCTTCAGCCGCCGGATCACGTCGCTGGCCGAGATGCGGCGGTCTGCAAGCGGCTTCAGATTGATTTGCATGCGACCGCTGTTGAGCGTGGTATTTGTTCCATCGATGCCGATGAATGACGAAAGCGATTCGACCGCAGGATCCTGCAGAATAATGTGGGCAAGGGCCTGCTGCCGGACCGACATGGCCGCGAACGACGTTGCTTCAGGCGCTTGAGAAATAGCCTGAATCACTCCTGTGTCCTGAACCGGAAAGAAGCCTTTCGGGATTATGAAATACAGGTAAACCGAGAGCACCAATGTTACGGCGGCAATCACCAGCACCAAAGGCTGGAATCGCAGCACGAATCGCAGCGTACGCCCGTAGAAACCGATGATGCGCTCGAAAACGTGCTCAGACCACTGGTAAAACCGGCCTTGTGATTGCTCAGGCGTGTGGCGCAGCAGTCGCGATGCCATCATTGGTGTCAAGCTCAGAGAAACGAGCGCCGAAACCACGATCGTCACGGCCAGAGTGACTGCAAACTCGCGGAACAGGCGTCCCGTGATGTCAGTCATGAACAACAGCGGGATCAACACCGCGATCAGCGAAATCGTCAGCGAAACGATCGTAAACCCGATTTCGGACGCACCCGTCAGCGCCGCCTGTATCGGCCGCATCCCTTGTTCCAGGTAACGTGAAATGTTCTCGAGCATCACAATCGCGTCATCCACTACGAACCCGGTCGCAATCGTGAGCGCCATCAGGGTCAGGTTGTTCAGGCTATAACCCAGCAGATACATCACTGCGAATGTACCCACCAGCGACAACGGCACTGCCACGCTGGGAATGATCGTGGCCCGCAGGTTTCGCAGGAACAGGAAAATCACGAGTACCACCAGGCCGATAGTCAGAGCCATTTCGAACTCAACGTCTTCGATCGAGGCTCGAATCGTTGTCGTGCGGTCCGTCAGCACCTGAACTTTCACCGACGCCGGAAGGCTAGTCTCAATCTGTTTCAGCTGGGTCTTCACCGAATTCACGACTTCGATCGTGTTCGCATTGGATTGGCGCTGGATGTTGACGATCACAGCGGGCGTCGTGTTCATCCACGCAGCCAGCCGCGAGTTCTCGACGCCATTGAAAACCTTGGCTACGTCCGTCAACATGATGGGCGAGCCATTCCGGTACGCGACAACTACCTTGTTGTACTGGCTGCCTGAAATGATCTGGTCATTCGCGTTGATCGTGTAAGCCTGCTGAGGACCGTCGAGATTACCCTTCGCTCCATTCACGCTTTCGCTGGTGATCGCTGTTCGAATGTCTTCGAGACTCAGCCCGTAAGAGGACAGTGCGAGCGGGTTCGCCTGTATCCGCACCGCTGGTTTCTGGCCGCCGGAAATCGAAACAAGCCCGACCCCCTTCACCTGCGAAATCTTGGGCGCCAGCCGCGTGTCGGCCAGATCTTCAACGCGATCAAGCGACATGCTCTGCGATGTCAAGGCAAGCGTCAGCACCGGTGCATCGGCCGGATTCGTCTTGCTATACACCGGCGGAATCGGCAAATCGTTGGGCAGGAAGCTCTGTGCGGCATTGATAGCGGCCTGCACTTCCTGCTCGGCTACATCGATGTCGATATTCAGGGCAAACTGCAACACTATAACGGACGCCCCCCCGGAGCTGGTCGAGGTCATCTGAGACAGTCCTTGAATCTGCCCGAACTGCTTCTCGAGCGGCCCGGTGACGGTCGACGACATCACATCCGAGCTGGCACCCGGATATAACGTCTGGATCTGAATCGTCGGATAATTCACCTCCGGCAGGGCGGAGACGGGTAGCTGCAGATAGGCAACGAATCCCACAAGCAGGATCGCCGCCATCAGCAAGGCCGTCGCCACCGGCCTGAGAATGAACAGGCGCGAAGGACTCAACGCGAGGCTCCTGTCAGAGAACCCGGCTTCCGGCTGGTCGGTAGCGGCTCTCCCGGTCTCGCCGGTTTTCCACCAGCGGCTGGGGGGCCACCCGGACCCGAACCGGCAGGCCCGAACGGAGGCGTGCCGCGGCCCGTGATCATCACTTTCGCTCCGTCTTGAAGCCGGTCGAAGTTGCTGGACGCCACCATCGTTCCTGGTGCGAGTCCCTGCACAGCCGATTTGTCGTTCGCCTCATTGGTGACCGTAATGTTCTGCAGGTGCACCGTGTTCGTTCCCTTGTCGACCACATAGACGAACGCTTGCTGGCCGTTGTACTGCACCACCGATGTCGGCAGAACCTGCGCGGTTGGGATAGTGTCCACAAACAGCCGTGCGTTTACAAATTGGTTCGGGAACAGTGATCCGGATCCATTCCGGAATCGCGCGCGGAATTTCACAGTGCCCGTCGTTGTGTCGATCTGGTTGTCAAAAGCGAGCAGCGAACCAGCGGCGATTTCACGATTTTGCGTCCGGTCGAACAAGCTCACCTTCATGGCGCGAGCGCCATGCATCCGGCTCTGCACTCGCTGCACATCGTCTTCCGGGATGGAAAACACAACGGTTATCGGATCGAGCTGGGTGATCACTGCAAGCGTATTCGAAGACCCGGAAAAAATCGTGTTGCCGGGATCCACCAGGCGCAGTCCGATTCGTCCCGTGAACGGTGCAATGATGTGGCAGTAGCCCAACTGCACTTCGTAATACTTCACCGATCCTTCGTCGTTTTGGATCGTGCCCTGATACTGCTGCACCAAGGCTTGTTGATCAAAGAGCGTCTGCTGGGCAATTGCGTTCCTCTTCAGCGCCGCCTCATACCGCTGCCCATTCACTTCAGCCTGGTGCAACAACGAACGATCGCGCGCCAACGCACCCTTTGCCTGGTCGAGCAGCGCTTGATAAGGCCGCGGATCCACTTCAATCAGCGACTGCCCTTGGTGTACGATCTGGCCTTCCGTGTAGTTCACCGCAAGCAATTGCCCGCTCACCTGGCTGTAAATGCTTGCCGTCCGCTCGGGCGTGACGGTACCGATCGCGTCGATGAAGACGCTCATCGGTTCGGTGTTTACCGTTGCAGTCTCAATCGGTGTTGCGGCGTTCGGTCCGCCTAACCCGGAAGGTCCACCCGGAGGCCCTCCAGGACCGGCCATTCCCGGCGCACCCGGACCGGTCTTCGGCCGCATCAACAGAGGGATCAGCAGCACTCCTGTGACGAACAGCACCAACACGCCTGCAAGCCAGGCGCGTCTCTTCGGTCTCTTCACCTGGGTGGGTGTTTCTTGTATGACGACCCCGTGCTTGTCGTTGACGGGTTCGCTCATACTGCGATCTCACGCGAAGCGGAACGGTTCACAATTTCATTCCACGACAAGATTTCGTAACTGGCCGTCACAGTTTGTAACGATGTGTAACGGCCGCGGAAAAAGCTTCAAAACCACCTAGAATGGAGCAGAATGAGCGCAGTGGCCGAGCAGGGCACGAGTACGAATGAACGCGTTCTGCTCATCGATGACGACACCGAGTTATGCGCAATGCTGCAGGATTACCTCGGCCGGCACGGATGGCGAGTGACCGCGAAACACAGCGGCGAAGCCGGTCTCAATACTGCGCTCGAAGCTACGTATGGCGTCGTCCTGCTCGACGTGATGCTGCCCGATCTCGATGGCTTCGAAGTCCTTCGCCGCCTGCGCAGGCAGTCATCAGTAAACGTACTCCTGCTCACTGCTCGCGGTGAGGACGTGGATCGAATCGTGGGCCTGGAACTCGGCGCCGACGACTATCTCCCCAAGCCCTTCAATCCTCGCGAGCTTGTAGCGCGCATGCGGGCCATTGGCCGCCGCGGGGCGCATGCCGATACCGCCGCCGCGTCCAAGAACATCGCCGGATTCACGATCGATCCGGCCCGCCGAAGTATTGCTTTCGAGGGTCAGAATCTCGATCTTACCGACGTCGAATTCCTCCTCCTCAGCATGCTGCTCCAGCGCGCCTACGAGGTTGTCTCGCGCGAAGAGTTAACGGAGCGCGTCCTCGACCGCCGGTTTCGACCGCTGGACCGCAGCGTCGATATGCATATCAGCCGTCTGCGACGCAAACTGGAAGTCGTGCCGGGCTTCCAGGGCAGCATTCGTGGCATTCGCAATTCCGGCTACATGTTTACTGACCGCAAAGAAGAAGACAAGTAGCCCAATGCGCAGCTTCTTCGTTCAGATATTCCTGTCATTCTGGGTCACGATCCTCCTTACGTTTGTTCTGACTGCAGTGATTTTCCCGAGTTCCGCGCATGCACCTCCCGACACCTTGCAATTCGCTCTCGGCGCGTCCTTAGAACAGCTGGCGCACTCGGATATCGAGCGCGGTCCCATAGCCTGCGAGCGTTCCTCTAAGGCAACGCTTTTCATTCTCGACGCTCAAGGTCGGGATGAATGTGGGCAAACTCCCCCGAAACCGGCATTAGACCTCGCCAGACTCGTTGGCCGGAGCAATCGTCAAAGGTTTTCAGCGGTCGGATCAGAATCGTTCACAGCGCAGCCGGTGAAAGTTGGCGGAATCAGCTACGTAGCTGTCCTGGTGACGCGCCGGCCTGGAACCAACTGGTTTCCACACCTGCCGCCGTGGTCGCTGCCCGTTTCAGCACTCGTCACGTTTGCATTTGCATATCTGCTCACGAAACCCGTGCGGGCGTTGCGACTGGCATTTCGAAGATTTGCTGCAGGCGATATGTCGGTACGGGTCCCGGTTTCTCGAAGAGCGCTCCGCGACTGGGGTGGCGCTGACGTTAGAACGCTCATGGTCGACTTCAACGAAATGGCAGATCGAATCGAGGCTCTCGTGCAAGCTCACAAGACACTATTGCGTGACGTTTCCCACGAACTGCGGTCCCCCCTGGCCAGGTTGAACGTTGCCCTGGAACTCGCGCGAGAAGAAGCGCCCGAAGCCGAACTTCCGCTCGAAAGAGCCGAATTGGAATCAAGCCGCCTGAATGCGTTGATAGGAGAACTGCTATCGCTCTCGTCCATGGAAGCTCTTCAGAGCGCTCCGAGCCGGTCGATGACCTCTCTTTCAGATCTTGTGGATCAGATCATGCCCGATCTGATTTTCGAGGCAGAAGCGCGTGAATGCGAAATCATTCATCGCGACTCCGGCACATGCTCGGTATTCGGCAGTGAGGATCTGCTTCGCCGTGCGATCGAGAATGTGATTCGCAACGCGGTCCGCTACTCGGCTCCGCGAACTCAAGTCCTGGTCGAGATATCGCAGGACTGCGGCAAGAGTATGGTTCGAGTCTGTGACACCGGCCCGGGTGTTCCGGAAGAAAGTCTTAAGGCGATCTTCCGCCCCTTTTACCGCGTTGACTCTTCGCGCCAGAGCACAACCGGCGGCTTCGGTGTTGGACTGGCCATCGCCGAGCGAGCCGTAGAACTTCACGGCGGCAAGATCAGGGCCTTCAACCAGCAAGGCGGGGGGCTATGCGTCGAGTTGTCGCTGCCATGCGCTTCCAGCTGATTGGGGGTTTTTACCGTCTATAAAAGGACGCGACGGTAGTAACTTCGGCGCACCGCAGACAGAGCAAAAAGCGCTTACGATCCGAGTCAATTCGGCGCCGCGAAAACGACGTATGTTTCACGTGAAACATTGTCGATACGGGCTTTTCGCGGTTTGGAGATTGCGGCTCTGATAGGCCGGGAGCTCTAAAGCACTGTCATTGCAGAGCTCAAAAGGTTTGCTTAGCCGTGACTACTTTCGCTCTCGAATCGAAGGTTTTCAGAGCGGAGGAAGGTGGCCAGAGCTCCTTGCGAGTTTCGCGCTGGATTTCGACCTGATAGAAAGGCGTGAATCAGGCAAGTGCAACGACGCGCTTCAGAGATGCTTGAAACGGTAAAAACTCATGGCTGGGTCTATGCAGCGGACCTGGTCGGCCTGCAAAGTCACCTGCTTCAACCCTCACGACGCGGTAATCACCGGCATGAGAGTTGTCTCTATATCCAGCGCACTGCTCGGCGTGAAATTCGTCCATTTCCCGATGCGCACGCCTGGAGCTTTGGAATCGTCCGAATCCGAATTGTCGCCATTGCCGCCGGTTGGCTGGAGCTGCGCGTTAGTGCGGGTTACGTAATTGATGGCAGCTTCGAAACGGTTTTGGTCCGGGAGCTTGCCGAGTTGCCCCTGATCCAATAACGAGACCACCTCCTCTTCAAAGCCGGGTTGGATCGCCAGGATCACTCGCGCCGCGCCCGCCCGCAGAAATTCGCGCCGTATGGGGTCCGGATGCTGCAGAAACAGCTTCTCCTGCTCGTTCCAGATCGTGTCCCAGAAGTAAGGATAGAGGAACACCATCACGTTATCCCAATCGATAGCGGTCTGTACGAATTTGATGTATTCCCCATACTGCATCACCTGCTGCCACTTCCCGGGGTCCAGCGAACCGGGTGACGGCAAGCTCGCCAGTACGCTACTCGCATTTTCGAAGCCCGGGAATAGCCATTCGAGGACAGACCGCATAATGGCCTCGCGCTCCATCCGTCGTAGTCGCACAGTATCGTCGGCGGCGATATCTTTTTGCAGGATTCCTTGCCGATCACGCAGGTAAGTCCTGTGCTGCGCAAACTTCGCTGACGCCGCGTCGCGAATAGTCGTCCAACACGCCAGCCGCCACGCCTCCATGTAGGAGTCTGTGGGCACATAGGTCCCGGTCAACTTCACTAACCCGCTTTGCGCAACTTGCATTCGGAAGAACACGGTCGTTTGCCCATCCGCCGAAACCTGGCCTGCGCTCAAGTTCCAGTCCAAATTGCAATATCCGCCGGCATCGGCATTCGCCAGCGAGACGCTCTCACCTGCGTAGGCATTCAACCAGCCCGTATAGCCCGGAACCGAAGTCCAAGTCTGAATGCTTGCGTAGACATTCAGATTACTGAGCGTGTAATTTGCCGGCGCCGTCACACTCAACGTAAGCACCCGATGGTGCGATGTCCACTTCGTGCCATCACTGCCCGTCACCGTATCGTCCGGCGTAGTGAAACTGACGGTTTGTGACGCTTCGACGTGTTGCACCTGCAACGGCGGAGGCGGGAGCGAGACTCCGTAAGTGTCCGCCAGACTCTCCCAGTTGGCTATAGTAATCTGCGACGCCACCAGCGATAAAGAGAACTCAACCGAAAGCTCGTCTGCAATCGATTGCAGCTCCACCTCTCTTTGACGCAGAGGCTGTCCCGGATCGGGAAGCACCACGTCATAGGTGAGCCGGACGCCATAGCGGTACAGCTCCAGCTGCCATTTGCGGACGCGCTTAAAGTAATCGATCCGCATGCTCTTGTCATCGTGTTTATTCTCGATGAGGTGCGCAGTAAAATCCTCCGTTCCGGACACCGTCGTCACTGTGAATGAGATCTTGTGATCCTGCATCGTGCGCGCCGCGGCGAGCGCGGTCACGGTCTTGGATTGTGACTGGCTTTCCTGCTTGCTCTCGGTATCGTCAACGCCACTCGCGCTGGTCGTATCGATCGCATTAGTCAATTGAACTCCTGGCGCGGAGACCACGGGCTGGCTCATGCTCAGTGCGTTGCTGGTGCTGCTCTGCGTGGTGGTAGACATGGCGATGTCATCGGTCTGCGCCACCCCCTGCTCGCTGAAGTTCTCCTGATAATCTTCGATGAACTCGCTGAATTGTTCTTCTTTCACGGACCACTCGCGGTGCGCGAGTGTGACTTTCTCGTTGGGCGCCAGCGGCAGACTGTACGAAAGTTCCCCGCGCTCCACAAGGCCGGGAGTCATCTCCAGCCGTTCCAGGTACAACAATCCCATCGGTTGTAGCGGCCGCTCGGTGAGCCACTCATCGAAGAGTCCGGCCAAAAGCCTCAGCCGCGCCAGGTTGGTGAGCGCTGCAGTAACGCCCGCAACAGGCTCCGAGACGTTCGGGGCATATTTCTGCGCAAGCGCCGTTAACTGCTGAAAATCCTGCGCGCGATTCTCGGCAGCCCATGCCGCCACCGTTTGTACTCGTCCGGCCAGCGAGGGACCCACCACCGATTCCAGCACGCCGTTCGGAGCTGCAGTCGTTTTCGCAGCCGCTGTTCCCGCGGCCAGAGCCAGAATCCGCGGCGTCGATGCCGTCCGTTGCGGAGTCTGCAGCATCACGTCGCGCGCCAGTGCGGGTTTCGCGTCCACCGCCGAATTTTTTCCGGTGGAAACCGACGCCTCTGTGTCCTGCGATCCGGTCTTTTCACTCAACGCAAGCGGGGCCTGCGGCGGCGGCAACGCCGGTGATGTCGTGTATGAGTTGTCAAAGCTCTGAAGAGAAGTGCTCAGTTGCGTCACCGCATCCGTTCTCAGCGCCAGCAGCGCCTGCGATACAGCTCGCAAGTCGTCACTCGAAACCTTTGTCAAAGCAGCCGACGCCTCCAGCACCGAGTAAGCGCTCGCTGCATTCGACAGTTTAAGCATGGCATCGAGCGCTGCTTTCGGTCCGGCGCCCTGCACCTGATGTCGCAATTCGCTCTGCTCGTCCGGAGTCATCATCAGGCTCCGTACGACGGAGGTCACGCCCACTACATCGGCGGTGCCGTTGCCAAGTGGGTCCTTAAGGATTAGCGGGGTGTAAGTGCGTTTTTCATGCCGTCTACGGGAATTAGTAAGCCAGTTCGAGTTGCTCAAGGTATCCTCCTTCGGATGCCGGAAAGGTCGAGTTTTGGGCGCGCAAACGGACGCGCGCGCGCGGCCTGTTTTGCGGGTAGATTACGAATGGCCGTCAAGCTTCCTTCAAGTCGCTTGGCGTTTGCCTGCTTGTTCTGATCTGCTTGGGAAGTATGCGTGCGCGAGGGCACGCTCGTATCGTGCGTCAGCGTCAGCCCCGTCGCGGGATGCGCGAATGTATAACTTGTCGAACCAAATGCCGTACTGTGCGACGCTGCAAATCCTTCCACCTGCGGCTGCAAACCGCTGCCTGAGGGCGCCGTCGTGCGGAGCGTCGAGACGTACTGGTTCTCCCAGCGTCCAAAATCGTCGAATGCGATGTCGCTGCCCGCAAACTTGGCCTGCTTGTCGTCGTAAAACAGCTCCAGGCGCGGTGTTATCCCGCTCGGTGCCTGCGCGCGTGGAATGTCGAAACTGCATTCCAGGCCGTTCAAACTTCCCACGCCGGATATGTTCAAGTACGCGTTCGCGACTTCCTGGCAAAACGTGTCATACTCTTTGCCCGCGCCCGCGTCGCTATACTGTGCTTCGCTCGAAACCACGCAAATCCAGATATTGCTGCCCTTCAAAGCGTTCACTCCCGGCGGGTCCGTCTTGATTTCTTTGTTGTTCCAGTTGTTTCCGTCCTCATTCGTCCAGTCGCCGGGCGTTGCGCTGAACAGGGCCACGTACCCGCTCCCCACCTTCGTGCCATTCACAAGTTGCTCCTTGCGGCCGAAGAACCAGGTACCGCCATTCGCGTCCTGTTTATGTGCATCGTCGAACATCTGTTTGGGAAACCACGCGTGTGTGCTGAAGCCGGAAAGCGACCGCTGCATGGCCGGCAGATCGTAGGCAATGATCGCCGCGTTTTCATGCTGCACGATCATCGGAAGCGCTAGCGAACCTGTCCAGTAGTTCGGACCATCGTGCCCGAAAAGATCGCTCCCCTTCCCGAGGGCTTGCAGAGTCGGAGTTTTAAACAGGTCTGCAACCGCCGAATGAAAGTCGAGCAGTCCCAGATCCTGAAAGAATTGTCCCCACGCCGTGACATAGCTGCCAGGATCCGGCGCCATGAACCGTGCGGTCGTCCATACGCAGGCTTCGCAACCGAGCGTCGCCATCCACGGCTGCTTTTGAAATGCCACCTGCCCTGGCAAATGATTTTGGACGCTCGATAGCATCGCATCGCCGTTGCTATACGTAACAATGTTGGCGGTGCTGAGAACGGTCCCGTTATTGAATGCCACCAACAGCTTCTCAAGCAACTCCTGCAGCGCCGTATCCGGAATCTCCGGCTTGGCATCGTCATCTCCGCCGCCAAATAGGCCGATGAAAAATCCGCCCACTCCGCCCACGATGGCGCCCGGCACCCCCGCCACCAGCGCGCCTCCTGCGGCTCCCTCCGCCGCGCCTTTCAGCGGGCCGCTCTTGCTGATCGCCTTCAGATAATCCCAGAAATCCTTGAAGAAATCGGCGATGCCGTCCACAATGTTGTCGGCGTCGATCGCAATTATGACCACGTTCAGTGGAAAGGGTACTTGTGTGGCCACGAGTACGGCTGCACCGGTTTGCAACACATCGACGGCCAGTGAGAGCAGGTCGACCAGCGCCTCGCGCATCCAATCGCCCGAAATGGCATACAGAGGCGCGAACGGGCCGCAAAGCCGCAGATTATCGTGCGCCGCTACCACATTCTTCGTGCCGGCCAAGGTATTGTCGGTGTAGTATCCTTCGAGGCCCCACCAGAAACAGACATCTTCTTCCGAATCGAACCCGATGTTGTACGTCGCCGCATTGCTGAAATCGATCGAAACGCGCGTCTGATCGGTGAACGGCTGCTTCTGATCTTGGATGGCGCGATCCAGTCCAATGCCGAGCAACGCTTCCGGGACATCGTACTTCGAGGTCGCCAGTGCCACCGCCGCCGGCTCCGTGGCCATGTAATCGCCACGTGTGCCGAACAGAACCTCGATCATGTTCCCGACCGATTGCTCCCATCCGTAACATTTGTGTTCCCAGTAGGCTCGTCCCGCTGTCACCCCAAAGCTCCCGCGACAGGTAAATCGCGCCATATCGAGAACCATGACGTCGAGCACCATGGCCGCTTTCACTTGTATGCGCCCCAAAGCGGCTCGCTCGTCTGCATCTTTGACGTCCGGGTCGCTCGGATCGCAGAAGTCCACCAGGTTGAATACCGCCGGTAGATCCTCGTTGTAGTAACCTGGTGCGTTCCATTCGCTGAAGCCGAACTTCAGCCGGAAATCCAGCCAGCGCTCCACTCGCGCCAGACCTTCTTTTATGTGGTCCGACCCGGTTCTCGCCGCTCCCGTTCCCACCACCTCCGAGCGCGTAAACTCCAGATCCCGGTACATCTCACCCGCAAGCAGCTGCGACTGCGCAAAGAGGATCTGATGATTCTCAGACCACATCGTCATCTCCGCAATATCGGCGCCCGAAGCATCCTTCGCCGGCGGCTCATCCCACCAGTATTTGAACCACAGCAACGCAAGTTTCACGGCGGTGCGCACGTAGTCTGGAATGCGTTGTTCGGATTCGGATTCCGGGAACAGCCGCACCAGCCGGATCAAGTCCGTGGAATGGAAATCCGCCGTCTCGTTCAGCTTGAATAGCTGATCGATGCAATTCGGCCGGATCGTCGTTCGCCACCAGTAAATTCCCTCCGTCGTGTAGGGAGGCCAAACGAAATCGTCATAACCCGTTTTATCGCTGTGTGGCGGCACCCATTCCGAATCGGCGAACAGTTCCTCAATCAGCGATGCCCTGTATTTATCTGGTGGATCGCCGTCGGTGAGAACACCAGTGCGCAACCAGATCGCTATAGCCAGTACAGCGCTGCGGACGTCATAAGACCCGTCGCTGCCCATGCGCCCGAACCATGCCAGCGTATTGAGAACATTCCAGACCGAGAGAAAGAGGATGTCGGCCGGCCGTGGCTTGGGAGGCGCCGGATTCGGATCCTCGTATGTGTTCGGCGGTGGCTCCCAGGAGTTTGGCGGCGGTTCCCACGAACTGGGCGGCGGCTCGTATGTATCGGGCGGTGGTTCCCAGGAATCGGGCGCCGGCTGCCATGCGCTGCTCGGAGCTTGGTACGGTCCAGGCCGCCCATTTACGACGGCCTCCGTGATCACATCGATCGCGATGGCGCTCGGCAGCAGAGCGTAAATTCCTTTGACAACGTTTTGCGCATCGGCAAACGGAATAGGGTTCGCCGCGCCCTCCAATCTGCGACTTGTGAGCAAACTGACCATCGCCTCTGATTGAGTCAGGTCGCCGGGGTCGGGATCGCTCGCGTCGTGCAGGGAACCGATGACCCGCTCGACCACTGCGGCATCAAAGATCGGCCCGGGATTGTAATCCGGCGCCAGTGAGTCGTCATCCACAGCGCTGGCCAGAAGCGCGCGAATGCGCGCCCGAACGTCAGCCTGCCCGCACACAGTCAATTGCCGCAGCAGACTCATCAGGGGACGGTAGCCGGGTACCGGTCCATGCTCATCCGGCGGCTCGGGAATGAGAAGGCTGAGGCTCCGACTAAATTGGTCCGCATCGGGGATGGTCGTCAGCCGGGCGAGCACCGCTTGCAGGTCCTCGTTGTCCCACGGTTCCGGAACACCGGCTCGCAAGCACGGGCTATCGGTCCACACGATCAGATGATGATCGTCATCGGCCGCCACACCCGCCGCATCCTGATCCGCCAGCGAGCAGGACGGGCGCGGCCCCTCGCCGTTGAGGTACCCTCGCCTGCGCGCTACGCCATTTGCGACAGGATCGGACGCAAAGGTCGCTTCGTCGGTCGTGAGCCGGCGCAGATAGTCGTCACGCCGCGCCTGATACCGCGCGAGCAGATCCGAATATGGATCAGTAGGATTCCCCAACTCTTGTCAGGTAATAATAACCTAAATCAACTATCTAGTTGAGAAGGACGAAAAATTCCAGCCGCGACCGGATGGGGAGGCGAACTTTGTTGGTGCGAACGAGAGGACTATTCGGATCGCAAGGCGGTCATGGCATCTACGCGCATTGCCCGGCGGACCGGGACATAACTCGCCAGGAGCGCGACAGACGTCAGCACAAGCGCAACCGCGGCGAAGGTTAGCGGGTCCATCGCACTCACTCCAAAAAGCAGAGTATTCATGAACCTTGTTGTAAGGAGAGCGGCGACAATTCCGATACTCGCCCCGATAAGTGTCAACTTAGACGCACGCCCCAGGATGAGGCGCAGGATGTTTCGGGGTTCTGCGCCCAGCGCTATACGAACTCCGATTTCGTGATTTTGTTGCGTCACCATGTAGGCCATCACCCCGTAGATCCCGACGCACGCCAGAGTCAATGCGAGCGCGGCCAGTCCGCAGAGGAGTACCGTCTGGATTCGCCTCTGTCCCATTGCCTGGTCGACGATATCGTCCATCGTCATCACACTCGAGAGCGGTTGGTCGGCTGCAACGGACAACACAGCCCGGCGTACCCCACCCGCCAGACTCATTGGATCACCGGTGGTCCGAATCACCAGGTCTCGGGGCACCATGTAGTTGCCTTGGGATTGCCAATACGGGAAGTACATCTCTTCCTTTGAAGTCTCAGCAAGACCCATCTGCCTCACATCACGTACCACGCCCACGATCTGGAACAGCCGAAAGTTCCCACTTCCAAGATTCAACCGAAACCGTTTGCCGAGCGTGTCTTGATTGGGCCAAAACTTTCGCGCCATCGTCTCGTTGATCAGCGCGACGGGTGGGGCTTGAGGCCCATCCTGATCATTAAACCGCCGCCCACGGAGTAGCGGAATCCGCATAGTCTCGAAATATCCGGGCGAAACTACACAATCGAGGGCAGCATACTGTATGCCTGGCCGAACGACACCCTCCGGCACGAAACCAGCCATACCTACAAAAGCATCCACGCCAGCATTCGAAGTCAGCGGCAGAACACTGGTGAAGCCCGCACTCCTTACACCCGGCAAGGCCCTCACCCGTTCCAAAACAGTCTGGAAGAACTGCGCCTTCTGCGAGAAGTCCCGATATCTCGTTTCGGGCACATCGATGCGGGCTGCCAGCACATGATCGGATCGGAACCCCGGATCCAGACGGCGCAGATTGGCGAAGCTTTGGATCAGCAGACTTGATGCTATAAGCAGCATGAGAGAGAGGGCGATCTCGCCTACCACCAGTAAATTGCCCAAGCTCTTCCGGCGTGCGCCTGTCCCTCCTCTTCCACCCTCTTTCAGTGAGTGGCTCACGTCGATCTTAGAGGTCTGGAGAGCTGGCGCCAGGCCAAACAGAAAGGTGCTGACCAGCGAGATCAGGATTGCGAAGCCGAGCACGCGGAGATCCAGAGTGATGGAAACCGTGCGGGACAGGTCATCGGGGATCAGGTTTTTGAGGAGCCTAAAGTTCGCTTCGGTAAGCACGATCCCCAGGATTCCTCCTGCCAGCGCGAGTACGGCACTCTCGGTCAGCAACTGCTGGATCACGCGAACACGACCCGCGCCAAGCGCGATGCGCAGAGCGATCTCACGTTGTCTGACAGCCCCACGGGACAGGAGCAGGTTGGCGATATTCGCGCAGGCGATCAGAAGAATGAACGCGACAGCGGCCAAGAGTACCATTAATCCGCCACGGACGTCACGCGTATAGATGTCCTGTAGCGGATCAGCAAAGAACCGATCGACAAAGCCCATAATCTCCATGTGCTCCCGCCTAAGACGTTGGGACAATACCCGTAGCTCCGCGTTGGCCTGCTTGAGGCTCACGCCAGGCCGTAAGCCGGCAATGACCATAAGAAAGTGGGAGCCACGATCGGCAAGCTCCTGAGGGGTGAAGGCCACCGGCACCCAAAGATCGGCGTTCTTATTCGGAAAGGAAAATCTTGGAGGCATAACACCGATGACCGAATATTTTTCGCGGTTGAGCAGAATATTCTGGCCGACCACTCTTGGGTCACCGCCGAATGTGCCGAGCCACAGACGATCACTGAGCAATACGACATGTTCGGAGCCGGGTTTGTCTTCTTCCGACGAAAAAACGCGCCCCAGCAGTGGCCGGACGCCCAGGATGGAAAACAGATTCCGAGTGACGCCTTCACCCAAAAGCCTTTCGGGATCCGCCCCGTTTCCAGCCAGGTTGTAAATACGATCCGTATCGACGGCGGCTACGTCTTCAAAGATCTGCGTTTGTGCTTTACAATCGACGTAATTCGCCGGCGTAAACTCTCGGCGAGGGAATCCGGTGCGAGCCCTGTCTTCATACAGTGAAACCAGGCGATTCGGGTCGCGGTAGGGAAGAGAGCGGAGGAGAACCGCATCGACCACGCTGAAGATTGCCGCTGTCGCGCCGATGCCCAGCATCAAAGTCAGGACGGCAACGGCCGTGAAACCGGGATTCTTGCCCAAGACGCGCAGACCATAACGGACATCGCTGGCAAAGTTCTCCACGTAAGGCCGTTGCCAGGGCCTGCGGCTGTCTTCCTCGATTAGAGTGACGTTTCCGAACTCGCGGCGCGCTGCACAGACGGCTTCCTGCCTAGGCATCCCGCCCGCAACCAACTCCTCGGTCTTTTCTTCAAGGTGTTCGCGGATCTCTTCCGAGAGATCGGTGCCGGGGTCTCGGCGGGAAACCAGTTTTCTCAACCAGCTCATGATTCACTCGGTGCCAGAACCCGTGTAATTCCTTCGAGCATGCGCTCGAAATCCGATACCTCGCGCTCAAGATGCCTTGCACCCGCCGCGGTCAGCTTGTAAATCCGAACGCGACGGTTCGTGGAGGAGATTCCCCATTCCGCCTTGACCAGCTTTTCCTTGAGAAGCCGCTGGAGAGCAGGATACAGCGACCCTTCTTCAATCTGAAGCAGCTCGTTCGAGATTCTCTTGATTTGCTGAGCGAGAGCATAGCCGTGCAGGGGCTGTCGCTGAAGCGTCCTCAAAACCATCATCTCCAAAGCACCAGGGAACAGGTCGCGCTGCTGCCGCTTTCCCATCTGTGAATCTCCTGATTAGTTAGGCCTAGGCTATTTTACTCTATGCCTAGGGGGTTATACCCTTTTGTGCATCTTTCTGCAATCAAGCAAGCCAACGCTGCTGGAACCGACCCAGCATGTGTCGTCGGAGTATGAGCATAGAACCACTCTTAGCCGTTGCACAGGGGCTATGTCATCGCTGCGTCGCGGACATACCGCCTGGGGAACGGGATACCCACTAAGCTCAAAAGGCAGCAAACTGTCGCTTATCAATCTGCAGCGATTTGATTTTTGAATCCAGAGTCGATGGCCGCATGCAGAGCTTAACCGCAGCTCCTTTGGATCGTGCAATCCGCCGATTAGACCGTTATGTGAACTGTGACGGGGATTTTGTTCCCGTTGCCTAAGTGTTTCATGCGGGTTTGAGACCCACCGCTAAAAGCAATTTATCGAGATCGTCGAGGACACGCTGGTAGAGGCGGTCCAGTTGTGATCGTTGGGTTCTGAGTTGCGCGTCACTGCGGAAGGGGCGCAGCAGACCGGCAGCAAGTGGGCATAGATGCGCTCGAACAACTTCAGAAACACGAGGCAGACCGAGTATCCCTGGGGCAGTAGGCGGTATCGGCGGGAGTGTGGAAGCTTCTCGACGAGGCCCTTGGCCCTGAGTTTGGAGAGATGGTAGCGAAGCGAGGCCAGCGTGTACTCGATCGGGCTGCAGCCCAAAGCTTCGACTGTCGAGCCAAGCAGTTCAACAGTGCCGAAGGTATCGCCAGCGGCGACGTGGGCGAAACGTACGAGGGCGTGCATTAATGCGATTTGCCGCGGATGATCGAGTTTAAGCCCCGGAATCCGCTTGCCATTGGGCAGGGATGGTAGGGGCGGCCAGTTGGCGCAGCTGCCCGCGGTCCACGAAGGTCTCCAGTATGTCCTGCTGGATGTTCAGATAGTTGTCGTTGATAGCAGCGAGCCGTTCCCGTAATTTCGGTAGGTTCTCGACTGCCTTCTTGACGCCGTAGTCATTAACGTTATTGGTAGCGGCTTCGGTTCGCAGCAGCAGGTGATCGGACATATTGCTTGATGAAGCCATTGCCATAATGGCTGCGGATCACCGGGTTGGGCAGATGGATATCTTCGATCACGGTCTGCAGTTTGCCGCGATATTGCCGGGTGATTTTTCTGCCGAAGATCACCGTAATTTTGTTTGGCTGGCCGATGGTTCGGTTAGCATCCAGTAAACGCTCTCCCATTTGATCCAGAGCGGCGCGCCTGAAAAATAGCAGATTGTCGCAGTACTCGACCTGAGCGAAAAATAGACGATGCTGACAGCCGGCTTGTCGGCCTTCCGTCTCACGGAAAAACGGCGTAAAGTACGCCAGCCATTTCTGGCCACAGGTAAGCAGATCTTTGCTGGTAAGCGAGTCAGCCAGTTGCTGCAAACGTTCCGGGTTACTGCAATTTAGAAATGCATTCGAGCATCGCCGAAAGTCAATCCCTTCCTGCCGTAGGCGATTGGCGAGCCAGTGATGCTGGTTCAGGCACACGCGCGCAGAAAACGGAAGGTACGGGCAAACCCGGACGAACAGCCGGCCCCAGGCCCTGAAGGGGGCTTGCTATGCAACCCATTGCTTGTCATTCACGTAAAAGTTGTATTGCATGACCCAGCGCTGCGCGATCTGCAGATGCCAGCGATTCTCTTTCTTGTTGCCGATCGCGATCATAATGCGGGCGGGTTCGCGCGCTTTCAGAATGGCGACAACCTGATCGGGTTCAGCTCGACGGAAATAGCGGGCCATGAAATCATCCCGTCTACCTTCCGGCGCTTCCAAGATGGGTGCACCCCATTTGTGTGACCGGTTCACTACGCAGTTGTGAAACTGATCGGCGATCTCGTGTAAAACAGCCCGGCTCACCGGATACTGATTGCGGTAGGTGTTGAAGAACCCAACCACTCGTTCCGGTTGTTGGAAGGGCTGGATCAGCCCGTTCAACAGAATCCGATCAAAGCAGCGATACCCAAACCGAATGCTATCTTTGTGATGCTCGACGAAGGCGTTCATCGGAACCTCCAGCGGTGGTCAGATACCTGGAAGCCTACCCTATGAATGCGCCTTCTCGGCTTACCTCTACTGCTCGGATCTCATGGATATCAAGGCGAAGCCTTGGATAGTTAGCAGCAGGCTTTATGGAATCACCGCACAAGATCCTCTGACGCTCGCATTGGCAGTCCTGGTGCTAGGGTTGGTAGCCTTCAGTGCGGCCTATGGGCCGGCGCGGAAAGCATCCAGACTTGATCCCACGGAAGCGCTGAGACGGGAGTAGAGGGTCTATCGGACGGCTCAACTGCCTTCCCTGGGCAGCATCGGCGCGGTGGCGATCCGAGTGGCTCAGTGCGGGGAACTGAAGCCGTACTTTGCAAATACGGCCTGCCCGGCCGGACCTGTCAGAAACTTTAGAAAAGCGTCAGCGGCCCGGAGGTTCTTTGTTCCGGCTACTATCCCGGTTTTCTGCAGGATAGGGCGGTGCCAATCGGCCGGGATAAGTTGCGGGCTCCGTCCTTTTAAGAGTGAGTCCGCCGTGATCACCGCGTCGGCATTGCCGCTCTCGAAAAGCTGAAGCGCCTGCCGGACATTCTCTCCGTAGACCACTTTCTGCCGTACCGCTTCCCAGATGCCGGCGTGCTCCAAAGCCTGCTGGGCCGCCAGGCCATAGGGCGCCAGCTTCGGATTCGCGAGCGCAACAAAGCGAACCCAAGCCTGCTGCAAGTCTTTGATATCGTGAGGCTTCCCATCGCGCCAAAGGACTCCAAGACGCCCCTCGGCATATGGTCGCACGGATTCGGGGAGCAACTTCCGTTCCGACGCCAGCCGATCCACGAATTGCGCATTCGCGGAAAGAAAAACGTCGTAAGGGGCTCCATTTTCAATCTGTTGCGTCAATGCTCCGCTGGCTTCGGTGACGAAGCGAATGGTGATGTCGGGGTGGCTTTGGCGGAAAGAGCTGGAGAGGTTCGGCTGCAGGGAAGCAAGGTCAGCCGCCGCGGCGACCGTGAGCGTGACCTCGGCTACACTTGAAGCGGGAAGGCAGATAGCAAATAATGTGAGCAAACAACTTGACAATCGGACACTCATATTCGATACTAAAGTTGTGCTAAGCGCAGTCGATCACCTCATTGCGGTTGGCGGAGGAAATCAAACACATCATGAGTAAGATTATAGGAATCGACCTCGGTACTACCAACTCGGTAGTCGCGGTGATGGAAGGCGGACAGCCGGCTGTCATTCCCAACCAGGAGGGTGGGCGCACGACCCCGTCCGTAGTCGCTTTCACGAAAAGCGGAGAACGGCTGGCGGGCCAGGTGGCAAAACGTCAGGCCGTCACCAATCCAGAGAACACTATTTATTCGATCAAGCGCTTCATGGGACGCCGTTTCAACGAAGTCAGCGAAGAAATGAAGCTGGTCCCGTACAAAGTTGTTTCGGGCGAGAACGGCGACGCGCGCGTTGAAATTCAGGGCAAAAAGTACTCACCTCCCGAGATTTCAGCGATGATCCTGACCAAGCTGAAGGAGGCCGCTGAAGCCTATCTGGGCGAAAAGGTCACCAAAGCGGTGATCACGGTGCCGGCCTACTTCAATGACGCGCAGCGCCAGGCGACTAAAGACGCCGGGCAGATCGCCGGTCTCGAAGTCATGCGTATTATCAATGAGCCGACGGCGGCCGCATTGGCGTATGGCCTCGATAAGAAGAAGGATGAGACCATTGCGGTCTACGATTTCGGCGGCGGCACGTTCGATATTTCGATTCTCGAAGTGGGCGATGGCGTCGTGGAAGTCAAATCGACCAACGGTGATACCCACCTGGGCGGCGACAATATTGACCAACGCATCATCGACTGGCTGATCCAGGAGTTCAAAAAGGATCAGGGCGTTGATGTTTCGAAAGACCAGATGGCTTTGCAGCGCCTGAAGGAAGCTGCCGAAAAAGCCAAGATCGAGCTCTCGACCCTGCTCGAGACCGAGATCAATTTACCCTTTTTGACGGCGGACGCGAGCGGACCGAAGCACTTGACGATCAAGTTGACGCGCGCGCGCTTCGAACAGATGGTAGACGACATTCTGCAGCGCTCGGTCGGGCCTTGCAAGCAGGCCTTGCAGGACGCAGGTGTAACTCCACAGAACATCGATGAGGTGGTTCTGGTGGGCGGCTCGACCCGCATCCCGAAGGTGCAGCAGATGGTACGCGATCTGTTCGGTAAAGAGCCGAACAAGAGCGTCAATCCGGACGAAGTAGTTGCGGTAGGCGCGGCTGTTCAGGGCGGTGTACTCGGCGGCGAAGTCAAAGACGTGCTGCTGCTCGACGTAACGCCTCTGTCGCTCGGTATTGAAACGCTGGGCGGAGTGTTCACCAAACTCATCGATCGCAATACCACCATTCCGACTCGCAAGAGCGAGACCTTCTCTACCGCGGCTGATAACCAGACATCGGTCGAGATCAAGGTTTACCAGGGCGAGCGTTCAATGGCGCGCGACAATCGCCTGCTGGGCGTGTTTCAGTTAGTCGGCATTCCGCCGGCCCCGCGGGGTATTCCGCAAGTCGAGGTCACTTTCGATATCGACGCGAACGGCATTCTGAATGTCGTCGCCAAGGATCGGGCGACCAACAACGAGCAGAAGATCACCATCACATCCTCCTCCGGCTTGAGCAAAGAAGAGGTGGAAAAGATGGCGCGCGACGCAGAATCGCACGGCGCGGAGGACCGCAAGAAGAAGGAGGAGATCGAAGCGCGCAATCGTGGAGACGCCATGGTCTACAACGTCGAAAAGATGTTGAAAGAGCATCGCGACAAAATCTCCGCTGACGACGCGAAACAGGTCGAAACTGCGGTCGAGGACCTCAAGAAGGCGATGGCCGATGGCGGTCTCGAGCAGATTACGTCGGCTACCGATAAGCTCACTACGGCCAGCCATAAACTGGCCGAGGCGATGTACAAAACGCAGAGCGCGGGTGGGCCAGGCGGCACGCCTCCAGGCGCGGGTCCCGAGACAAACGGCGCTCAACCTGGCGGTCAGCAGAAAGACAACGTCGTCGACGCCGAATTCGTTGACGTCGAAGACAAGAAGTAACTCAGTGAAGTAAACAGAGCGAGGCGCGTTTAAATAGCGCGCCTCTTCTGCATGTTTTGGAATCATTATGCCTGCTGCAAGCAAGAAGGACTATTACGAGACGCTCGGTGTCGCCCGCGGCGCGGATGCTGAAGAGATTCGCAAATCATATAGGCGTCTGGCTCGCAAATATCATCCGGACGTAAATCCCGGAGACAAAGCGGCCGAGGAGCGTTTCAAGAGCGTCCAGGAGGCTTACGACGTACTCAGCGACGACGAGAAGCGGAAGACCTACGATCAATACGGCTTCTACTCGCCGAACATCCCTCCCAACGGAGCCGGCGGCGGAGCAACCGGTGGTCCGGGATTCGGCGGATTCGATTTCGCGGAGTACTTACGGCAGCAGCAGCGGTCAGGTGCGGCCGGCGGCGAGGAAAATGAGGGACCCGGCGGCGGTTCGTTTCGCGACATTTTCGGCAGTTTCTTTGGCGGCGGACGAGCCCGGCAATCGGCCCCGCAGTCGGAGCGCGGCGCCGACCTCGAATATGGCTTGAATGTGGATTTCTGGCAGTCGATTCGCGGAACACAGGTCAAGCTCAATATCACGCGTCAGGAGACGTGCGAAACCTGCCATGGAACGGGTTCAGCGGGTACCGGCGTGGCGGTATGTCCGGAGTGCGACGGCAGCGGCACGGTAACGCAGATGGCCGGCGCCATGAAATTCAATTTGACGTGCCCAAGATGCGGCGGAAGCGGCAGATTGAAAAATGCCTGCCCGACCTGCCGGGGCGAGGGTCTCATCTCCCGTCCGGACACGGTGGAAGTGCGAATACCGCAAGGTGTGTCCTCGGGATCGCGTTTGCGTGTGGCCGGCAAAGGCAACGCCGGTGTGGCGGGTGGACCGGCGGGCGATCTTTACATCACGATTCGCGTCGAAGAGCATCCGTTCTTTAAGCGCAACGGCGACAACATTGATATTCAGGTTCCGCTGACGGTTAGCGAAGCCGGGCTCGGCGCGAAGATCGAAGTGCCCACCATAGACGGCAGGGCGCTGCTCAAGATCCCGCAAGGCACGCAGAACGGGCAGAAGTTCCGTTTGCGCGACAAGGGCGTCTTCAACGGCCGCAAGAATACGAGAGGCGATGAGATTGTAGAAGTCGTTCTGCATTCTCCCGATGTGCACAACGAGCGAACGCGAGAGCTGCTTCGCGAGCTGGCTCAGGTTCAGACTACCGATGTGCGCCAGGAGATTTGGCAGAAAGTGCAACCGGGCGTTTAGGGTATCGATATGACGAGGAACAGAGGCAAGGCGGCCTACATGATCTCGGCCGTTGCCGAGCAATATGAGATTCATCCGCAGACACTGCGGTTATACGAACGGGAAGGATTGCTCGCGCCTTCCCGCAGTGAGGGCAACACCCGCCTTTATACGGATGCCGATCTGGAGCGGCTGGAAATCATTCTGAAGTTGACACGCGAGTTGGGAGTGAACCTGGCAGGAGTCGAGATCATTCTCAACATGCGGGAAAAGATGGAAGCCATGCAGCAACAGATGGAAGGGTTCGTGCGTAAGCTGAACCAGGAGCTCTCAGAGCGTGTAGCGAATCGGCAGGAAGAGACGAGCCAGTCGCTCGTACCGGTAATTCAAATCAACTCGCTCGGTAACCGAAGTGAGGCGCGGCGCAGCCCGGAGAATCCGAAGCGGCGGCGCTAAGCTGCAAGTTTTCGTTCCTTTCGCTTAGGCACGCTCGAGATGGGTGACTTTGCGGAAAATCCGGCAGCCCTCATAAGGTTATTCCAGACCTTCACGCCAAAGCCCAGGGGCCGCCAGATGTTCTCTTTTACAACAGCTATTTTTCGAATGTGGTCTGGTACCCACCAGGTACATGTAGTTCCGGCCGGGAAAAATCCGATATCACCAGGACCTAGCCGGCGCTCTTCGCCTTTCTCGTTCGTCATGATGGCTTCCCCAGAGACGACCATGATCGTTTCATCCTGTGTGTAGTGCCATTTGAAACGTCCCGCCGTGCAATCCCAGGCTACGAGATTCGAGGTCCAGTCATGGCTTCGGACTAAGCTCTTGGAACGAGTTTGCGGGCTCCCGCTCAAAATCCAGTCATCCGGCATTCCCGCGGGCTCGAGAGGCACAGACGATGGACTGACCGTAACAACGGTTTTCGACATAGGTTCTTAAGATATGTGAGCAAAATTGCCCTTTTCGCTCACACATCCTGTGACGAACCGTTCAGAAAGTTCAGCCCCCGAACTGAGCAGAACCATCATTCATGCTCTTCGAGAGGTATAGGCAGGGTTAAAAGATGTGCTTGATGCCCTTGCCGATGCCTTTTATGACTTTGCCCGTCCCTTTGCTTGTTCCCACCGCTACGTCCTTGCCGGCCGACACACCGCCTTTACCTACGTCCGCTGCCGCATCAACGGGATGCAGTGTCGCCAAATCTGCCGCTCCCTTACCAACGCCTTCGGCGGCGTGCCCTGCGCCCTTCCCAGCTCCGGCGGCGATATTGCCGGATCCACTTGCTACATCGCCCCCCGCACTCCGCTGCTTGTGAGTTTTTTTGACCTTCGTTTTACTGTTCGAACTCTGGTCTTGCACTGCGTTCTGACCCCACACAGGCGGCCCCGCAACAAGGCAAGGCGCGAAAGCGAGAATTAGTGCGTTTCCGATCTTCATACATCTATTATCGTTTCGCGGCTGCCCGGCGCAGTAAACAGCCGTTTTTCTGAAAGCCATTTGGGGTATGATTTGCCCTGTCATGCGAAATGCCAAAACGGCTGACGTCTCAACCACGCCAGATCTTCGCCGCTCGCTGGCGCTCCGAACGATCGCCGCGACGATTCTGAGCTCACTATATTTCGCCGCCGCCCAAGCCCCGTCCGGCGGAAGAGACAAATATCAATGGCTCGAAGACGCATATAGCGCTCGAGCAACGGCTTGGGTAAAGCAGGAGAACGAACGTACGGTCAAAGTGCTCGAGACTGATCCGCATTTCGCTTCCCTGCAGGCATCTGCTTTGCTGGTACTCGAGTCTAAGGATCGGTTGCCCAGACCGAACTTCCATTCGGGCGAGGTATACAACACGTGGCAGGACGCGGCGCATGTGAGAGGCATTCTTCGCCGGACCTCGCTCTCAGACTATCTCGTCGCCCAGCCGCATTGGCAAACAATACTCGACTACGACCTTCTCGCAAAAGGGGACAAGCAGAATTGGGTCCAGCACGGGGCTGACTGCCTCTTTCCGGGAGACTCGCTTTGCCTCGTCGCACTCTCGGTCGGAGGGGAGGACGCCTATACCGGCCGAGAATTTGATCTGAGGACAGCCAAATTCGTGACAAACGGCTTCGTCCTGCCCCGTTCCAAACAAAACGCGGCTTGGGTCGATCGAGACACCATTCTTCTCGCTCGCGATTGGGGCAACGGCACTATGACCAAGTCGGGGTATCCATTCGTCGTCAAGCTCTGGAAACGAGGTCAGCCGCTCTCGCAAGCGACGGAAGTCTTCAGGGCCAGAGAAACAGATATCAGAGCGGACCCCGCCACATTGTTCGACGCCAGCGGGCACCATGCGACCTTTCTGGTTCGCTCGATAACCTTCTTCGAGCAGGAGTATTTCATTCTGACCTCCCGCGGCACCGAAAAAATAGCTTTGCCCTCCAAGGCCAATATCAATGACCTCGTAGAAGGCCAGGTGATTGTCACGCTCGATCAGGACTGGAAGCCGGCTGGCCAGAGCACCAAATTTGTTCAAGGCTCTGTGGTCTCTCTGGATTTGGAAGCGCTAAAAAGAGATCCCGCTCACCTTCGGCCTATCGCGGTCTTCACGCCTACCGCCCGGGAGTTTGTTCAAGACGTCGATACAACAAAGAGTCGTCTGCTTGTCACCACGCTCGAAAATGTGCAAGGACGAGCATACGTCTACACTCATGACAGCAGTGACAATAGCTGGCGGCCGAAGAGGCTCGACGTACCGGATAAACTCAGCGTGTCTGTTGCGACAACCAACAAGTCGGATAACAAGTTCTTTCTATCCATTCAGGGATTTCTAAATCCTCGTTCCCTTTGGCTGGGTGACGCAGAGGCAAACACTCTGAAAGAAGTGAAGACGATGCCGCCACAATTCACGGCGTCCGACGTCGTCGAGCAATTCGAGGCCGTTTCGAAGGATAGCACCAAAGTTCCGTATTTCGTCGTACATCCCAAACAGATGAAGTGTGACGGCTCCAATCCCGCGTTGATGACCGCCTACGGCGGGTTCGAATTGTCCATGACCCCAGAGTATTCGGCCGTGATTGGGAAGCTCTGGCTGGAGCGGGGCGGCGTGTACGTGCTGGCCAATATTCGGGGAGGCGGGGAGTTTGGCCCGGCTTGGCACGAAGCCGGCCTGAAAACCCATCGCCAACGTATATACGACGATTTCGCCGCCGTCGCGCAAGATCTCATAAGCCGTAAGATCACATCGTCTCGCCGATTAGGCATCCAAGGCGGATCGAACGGTGGCTTACTCATGGGCGTGGAAATGACCCAACACCCTGAAATGTGGAACGCGGTGGTGATAGAGATTCCGTTGTTGGACATGCTGCGGTACGAGCAGATCGACGCGGGCGCCTCCTGGGTCGGCGAATATGGCTCCGTGTCAAACCCAGAAGAACGCGCATTTCTAGCGTCAATTTCTCCCTACAATCAGCTCAAAAAAGACGTAACCTATCCCGAGCCGCTCATCTTTACTACAACGAAAGACGATCGCGTCGGGCCAGGGCACGCACGCAAGTTCGCTGCAAAGATGCAGGAGCTTGGGAAGCCGTTCTTCTTCTACGAAATCGTCGAGGGCGGGCACGGCTCCGGCGCTAACTTGAAGGAAGACGCCAAGACAGACGCGGTTGAGTTCACCTACCTCACGCGCAAGCTGATGAAATAAGATCGAAGGGTTGCTAACACGCTCAGTGCTTGGCTCAAAGCGGAGGAGCAATCTGGTCCGGCGTCATGACTCCAGGCGGCAACTCCATCATTTTCATGTTGCGAAAGTGAATTTCCGCCCCCTCCGATTCCAGGCAAAGATACCCTTTTCTCTGACTCGAATGACTGATCCCGTTGACGAATTTGCCATTGACGGAAAGCTTGACCGTACCGTCTACCGCCACAACGTCGTACGTGTTCCATTCCCCACGGCCTTTACACCGGTTTTCGACGGACTTACTTCTCGGTCCCCGGGGATTGTCCGGCACGATCTTCACTCCGCCAACGCCGAATAACTCGCCGTGCACATAAGCGAGTGGCGCCGGTTTCCCATCCTGCTTGTTGAGATTGACCCAATCCAGTTCCAGCATCTGCACTTCAATTCCGTTGGGTAGCCGTGTTTCGGCATCCGGACGAGCGCTGCTCCAGACAAAAACGCCGGAGTTTCCACCCGGTTCCATGTGCATCCATTCGATATGCAAAACGAAGTTCTCGTATTCTTTAGTACTTCGCATCACGCCTATCGGATGACCGGAACAGACCAGTACATCCTTATCGAAATGCCAGGTATCGGGAGCCGTGTTGACGTTGACCCAATTACTCAGGCTTTTGTCCTTCAACATGTCGACGAATTGAAGGACCGGGTTCCGCTCCGCTTAGCGCTGAGCACACAGGGGCAGACACGTCAACCAGACTACGGCAATGAAGCGCACCATGATTGTCTGAACCTCCGCCAACGCTGATCGTACCTGACGACTCGCCGCCCGGAAGCTTCATCTCGAACGAGAGTAACAGTAAGCACCGTTAGCCTGCGGCAACGCGTCCTGCTCTTCACGCATTAACGTTTCTATACACTGTGACCTGTCTTTTCGTTGCTTGAGAGGCTTGCCCTGGCAGATTCGGCTGCGGATCACCACAGCGCTGCGATCGAACCACCGCGCGATCTCGTGCATCTTCCCTGATTCGCTTGCAAGCAAAGCACTTACGGTCTGGCATGCGCCGTGCATTTTAGGTCTGGCGTAAGGAGTCAAGCAAATGAAAAAAACACTGCTGGCGATGATTCTTGTAGCGGGTTCCGCGTTCGCGGGCCCTCGCGTAAGGGTGGGCATTGGATTCGGCGCTCCAGCGCGGGTGGCTGTGGTGCGGCCTGTCTGTCCGGGCCCTGGCTACGTTTGGATCGACGGATACTACGACCCGAGCGGTATGTGGGAGCCAGGATTCTGGAGAGCGCCTGAGGTCGGTTTCGCCGTGGCACCCCGCTATGTAGCGCCGCATTATTATGCGTATGATCGTGGCCGGGCGTATGATCGTGGCCGCTCTTATGACCATGACCGCGATTTCCGCCACGATTCTCGCCACGACTTCCATCGCTAATGATGACGCAGCGACGCGCTCGCTCCATCGCGGGCGCGTCAATCACCCGTCCGGACACTCGGGCGGGTCTAGTACCTGTGTTATATCGTTAGCTTTTTCACCGCGTCGTGCAGGTTGCGTTTCTGTGCCGCACAGCATGGTCCCAAAACCGGAACAGTTTCCCCTCCTCTGTCTCTCTAAGTCGTTAACAAGTCTATGGCTCTCCGCGTGCATCGATCTTCGCGATAGAGGAAGGACAACCCATGCGCGTCTTGTTTCCGACAATCGCTGCGTTCTGCTTGCTCGCCGGGAAGGGCTTGACAGCCGCCGACAACTGCGAAGCCAACCATTGGAATTCGGGACATCAACGAACGGTCGCTGAAAGCCGCGAGCAGCGTCTTCCTGCCGCTGAAAACACGAGTATCGACCCCGGAGCAAACGGCGGAATCCGCATCCACGGGTGGAAGAACCAGGATGTCCTCGTCAAAGCGTGCATACACGCCTCGGCCTCAACAGAACAAGACGCCGAGGCCCTGCTCAAACAGGTGAAGATCGTGCACGGTCCTGGTGACCTCCGTCCTGAAGGGCCCAGCAGTTGGAACTCGCGGCATTGGGAGGTCTCCTACGAGATCTGGATGCCCGACAAATCGAATATTGAGGCGCATGCTATCAACGGCGGCATCACTATCGAATCGCTCGACGGCCAGATCCGGTTTCACACCCAGAATGGCGGTGTCAGTCTTGTCGACGTTGCAGGAGATGTGGACGGGTCCACCCAAAATGGCGGAGTTACCGTCTCGCTAAACGGTTCGACTTGGCGCGGTGCCGGCCTCAATGTGAAGACGCAAAATGGCGGCGTGAACGTAAGAGTTCCCGAGGGCTACTCCGCCCAGGTGGAGGCTTCCACGGTCAACGGCGGCGTGCATGTTGACTTCCCCGTCCAACTGAACGGCAAAACCCTCACCTTTAATCTCGGTTCCGGCGGCCCGCTCCTTCGCACCACAACCGTGAACGGCGGAGTCAGCATCATAAAAAGCTAAGGAGTCAATCTCGCTCCTCACGCAATTCCAGCTTTCGGTCAACCTCAGCAAAAAGCTGCTGCAGCTCGATAGCAGTATCTCCGATCCGAAGACTTCGATCGGGAGCCATCCAGCTCGGGGTCGCGCTTTCGGCAGATAACGTCCACGCCGTACGTTGTTCGGGATCGATGATCCATACGCATTGGGATCCCCAGGCAACATAGCTCCCGGCCTTTTCTAATGTCTTGGCCAGAGTATCTCCGGGCGAGAGTATCTCGATACAAAGCGCCGGTGCTGTAGTTGGATACCGACCTGTAAATCTGCCGCGCACCGCGACCAGATCGGGAACCGGTTCGGCATGCGGCGCCACCTTGAGCCGTACTTCCGATGCGGTGTTCCAACCAGCCTTCTCGAGCAGCAGGGCCAGAATGATCTGCACAATACCGTGTAACGCAGTCGGCATAGACTTTTGGATAGCTGCTCCATGCCAGTATTCGTACGCTGGCTTCGCTCCGTCGTAGAGCGCGTGAAACTCCTCGAGGCTCAATGGCTGGGGCTGAGCGGCCATACATTCATTATCTTTGTTTCCGCATTGTTTCTCGAAACCAACCCTCCGGGCTCGGGTATCATAACTCCACAGAACAGCACTATGCCCAGTCGCTCCGTCTCTTCGGCCCTACTAGTATTTGCCCTGGTTTCGACCCTCCCGCTCAGTGCCGCGCCTCAAGCGAGCTCCGATTCCCTCAAATCCGGTTTCCAGAATCCGCCGGCCAGCGCGCGCCCGCGCGTCTGGTGGCACTGGATGAACGGCAACATTTCCAAGGAAGGCATCAAGCTCGACCTTGAATGGATGCACCGCATCGGCCTCGCCGGTTTCCAGAACTTCGACGCTGCGCTCGCCACCCCTCAAGTGGTCGACCACCGGATCGTCTACATGACCCCGGAGTGGAAGGATGCCTTCAAGTACGCCACCACACTCGCCGATCAACTCGGTATGGAAGAGGCGATCGCGGGCTCTCCGGGCTGGAGTGAAACCGGCGGTCCCTGGGTCCCGCCCTCCCAGGGAATGAAGAAGTACGTGTGGAGTGAAACCGTTGTCGAAGGGGGCAAGCCGTTCTCAGGCGCTCTGACGAAGCCGCCGTCGACCACGGGCGCCTTTCAAATGCTCGGCATTCATGAGATGATCCCTGGGCCGCCCACTGGCAAACCCATTCCCCAGTTCTACGCCGATAGCGTCGTCGTTGCCTACCGTCCAGCCTCGAGCGATGTCCCGCTCGAATCGCTGCATCCAAAATTCACCGCGAGCGCGGGTGCGCCTGACCCCGCCATACTGACCGACGGAGACCTTGAGAAAACAACCAAGCTTCCCATCCCGAAACTCAATGAAAGCGCCTGGGTGCAATACGAGTTCTCCGAGCCCCAAACCATGCGTTCGCTCACCATCGTGACCAGAGATGTAAACATGATCGCCGCCATGATCACCGGCGTCAGCAATCCGCAAAGATCGCTCGAAGCCAGCGACGATGGCCAGACCTTCCGCGAGATCGCCCGGATTCCTGATAGCGACGCCCCCGAACACACCGTCTCCTTTTCCCCGGTCGCGGCAAAATTCTTTCGCGTTGTCTTCAAACGCCTGCCGCCTCCGCCGGCCCCTCCCTGGGCTAGCGGGCTCGATCCCAAATCGTTCGGCTTCCACTTCACTCCCCCTACCGACTACGAAATCGCTGAGCTCGTTCTCCACACAGGAGCGCGCGTGAACTCACTCGCTGAGAAAGCCGCCTTCGTCACCGCTCCCGACCTCTATCACCTGGCCACTCCCTCCTACGCGAGCCCCGATCTCGTTGCCAAATCCGATGTGATCGATCTGACCTCGAAGGTTCATCCCGACGGTACCCTCGATTGGACGCCGCCTCCTGGCCGATGGGTCGTCCTGCGCTTCGGCTACTCGCTCCTCGGAATCACCAATCATCCCGCGACTCCCGAAGCAACCGGTCTCGAAGTCGACAAGCTCAACAGCACCTACGTAAAAAACTACATGAACGGGTATCTCGATAGCTACCTGCAGACCGTTGGACCCGAACTCATGGGAAAACGCGGCATCCGCTATGTCGTGACTGACAGCTGGGAGGCTGGCGCTCAAAACTGGACCGACGATATCCTCGATCAGTTCAAAAAGCGCCGTGGCTACGATCCCATGCCCTGGCTGCCCGTGCTCACTGGTCAGGTTGTCCAAAGCTCCGAAGCCAGCGACCAGTTCTTATGGGATTTCCGCAAAACCATCGCCGATCTCACCGCCGACGCGCATTACGGCCAGGTCGAAGCCTCGCTGAAGGAGCGCGGCATCGGGCACTATGGCGAGTCACATGAGAACGGGCGCGCGTTTATCGCCGACGGCATGGAGGTAAAGAAGCTCGATGAGATCCCGATGAGCGCCATGTGGGTCACCGCCCCAGGCGTGAATCTCGAACAATTCGGCTACGACGTGGATGATCGTGAATCAGCTTCCGTCGCGCACATCTATGGACAGAATCTTGCGGCCGCCGAGTCGCTGACGGCCGGCGGTTTCGCCTGGGCTTGGTCGCCCGCCACGCTCAAGGCGACCGCGGATCAGGAACTGCTGAACGGCATCAATCGCTTCGTCATTCATGAAAGTGCGCATCAGCCTGTCGTGGTCGACAAAAAGCCCGGCTTGACCCTCGGGCCATTCGGGCAATGGTTCAATCGCAACGAAACGTGGGCCGAGCAGGCTGGCCCCTGGATCGACTATCTCTCGCGTACTTCCTATCTCCTGCAGCAGGGACATTTCGCCGCCGATTTGCTCTACTTCTACGGCGAAGATTCTAACCTCACCGCACTCTTTGCGTCTAAGCTGCCCGATGTGCCTCCTGGCTATGGCTTCGACTACATCAATGCGGACGCGCTCATTCACGAGTTAAACGTCTCGGGCGGGTGCATCACCACCAAAAGCGGAATGAGCTATCGCCTGCTGGTGCTCGATCCTTACGCCGAGCACATGTCTTTACCGGTTCTCCGCGCCATCCATAAGCTCGTTCAACTGGGCGCAATAGTAGTAGGCCAAAAGCCAGTAGGCACTCCGAGCCTTGCCGACGATCAGGCCGAGTTCCAGAAACTCAATGAAGAGCTATTCGGCGATGGAAGCGGCGTCCATACCGTAGGCCAGGGCAAAGTCTATGCCGGTCAGAAAGCTGACGCGGTGTTGAAAACTTTCAATCTCGAGCCGGATTTCGACTTCACCAAGCCGGAAAGCACCACCCGGCTTCTCTTTGTTCACCGCAAGCTCGCCGATGCCGATATCTATTTCGTCGACAATCGCAGCGATCGCACCGAGAAATTGGACGCGAGCTTCCGTGTCACGGGAAAAGCACCGGATCTCTGGCGCGCCGAGACAGGCAAAACCGAGCCGGCTTCCTACAAAATCGCGGAAGGCAAGACGACTGTGCCACTTACCCTAGAGCCCTGGGGAACGGTCTTTGTTGTGTTCCAGAAGTCTTCTCATTCGGAATCCCGTACTCTTCCGAAGTTGCAGGAGACGCAACTGGCAGCGGTCGAAGGATCATGGGATGTTGCTTTCCAGCCGGACCGTGGCGCGCCGCCCTCCGTCAAACTGGATAAGTTGATCGCATGGAACGACAGCCCGGATATAGGCGTGAAATACTTCTCGGGGACAGCCACTTACACCAAGACGATCGATGCATCTCCGGACTGGTTCAAACATGGTGCGAAAGTCTGGATCGATCTGGGGGACGTCAAGAATCTTGCGGAAGTCACAGTCAACGGTAAATCGCTGGGGGTCGTCTGGCATCCTCCTTATCGCGTGGACGTCTCGGGAGTGCTTAAGAAAGGCTCCAATGAGATCACTCTCAAAGTGACCAACGCCTGGGTGAACCGCCTGATCGGCGATCAACAGCCGAACGCCACGAAATATACCTACGCGGATGTGAAGCCATACAACGCCGCCTCGCCGTTGCTGCCTTCAGGACTGATTGGCCCCGTGCGCATGGTTTCGCTTTCGAAGGAGTAACGAAAACCGTACTGAATATCACTGTTATCACAGTTGTTCCGCGGTGCCGCCCCACTCCTCCGGATGCACATCAGCGACCGACTGCGAAAACGTCCACGAGTGTCCTGCCAAGTCATGCGCGCTGTATTGCCGCTCGCCGTACGGGTGAGTCACCGGCTCTTGTGTGACCCGCGCTCCGTGATCCTTGGCCCGCTTGCAGTGGGCATCGCCATCCTCGATGCGCACGGTGACGGACTGTCCCATGCCCAGCACTGCGTTAAGCTCGTTCGGGCGCATTTCCCTCACGATCACCGCTCCGTCTCCAACGTTCAACTGCACGCGGTGGCTGCCGATGCGCAAACGCACGCTGAATCCGAATGCCTCACAGAGCCAAGCGGCAGCCTGATTCACATCTGGATACGCAAGCACTGGAATTACGGTGGCGCGAGGTATCGATCGGTTCGATAACATCCTGTTCCTCCCGTTACTATTGTGCAATCCAATTGCATGGGCTGAAACTCCTGGCAAATCTCGTTCTCTCGAGACAAATGAGCTGAAGCGTAAACCTCGTTCTTCATCTCATTTGGAAACATGCTGACGAGTGATGGCGGCGGAGCGTGATCAAACGGCAGCGGGGCAGTCCAGCAACTCAGCGAAGATCGGTTTCAATGCATCTGCCCAGACTTGATATGCCTTGGTGGTCGGATGGAGTTTGTCTTGTGGGTTCATCATCCCGTCGAGCAGCCGCCAATCGTGCCGCTTCAATGAGGCCGCAGTCTCTCGACTGCGGAAATAGCCGACCCGGCATCTATTCTGCTAATAATCAGACTTGCAATGCCGTGTGACTAAGAATCATACTTGTAATGGTCGTGAACGAGCGGTATCCTGACGCTAAACCGTTAGAGTATCGGCGCCGGCCTCATTGAAGCCAAGTGTGTTATTATTCACCCTCGTTGAGAGGGTCATTTCCGCGATCACCTGATCGCGGCCTCATTGAAAACACCAATCCGAAACCGGTCCCGCTGACCCCGCGCTTCCGCTACTGTCCCACCACCGGTACCCTCAGCGCCGACTCATGCTCCGCGTCATGCAACACCGTATTCGTTGCCGAAACAAAATGCGTCTCCGACGCCGCCGACCGCCCCGTATTCAAATTGCGATCGAATCTCGGGAAATTGCTGCTGCTCACTTCCAGCCGCAACCGATGCCCTTGCCGGAACACATTGCTCGTCGACCACATGTCGACTTCGAGCTTGTAAATCTGTCCCGGATTCAAGAGTTCCGGCGCTTGTTGTGAATCACGATACCGCGCCCGCAGAATACCCTCCGTCAGGTTCTGCGCGAACCCGTTCGGCCACACGTCCACCAGCTTGCCCGTGAAATCCGTATCGACCGCCGCCGACTTCGCATACAACTCCAGCAGCACGTGCCCCGTCACCTCCACATCGTGCGTGAACGGCTCCGTCGAATACACAAGCACATCGTCGCGCCCCTCCGCCGGCCTCTGATCTTTTGGACCGGGTGGCAGATGAATCGAATCGCAGCACAGCGGACCGCCAATCGTAGGGGCCGGATTCGCCGGATCATACACGTAATGATCTGCCCCATCATTCGCATTCGGAGCATCGGTTGATAACACCCCATCGCCGTTGAGAGAATTCGCGCCTTTAGACGAATGCAGAAAGTAGCGCGTCTCTTTCGCGCGTTTCAGCGGCCACTCGTCTTCGTCCCGCCACTGATTCGTACCCATCACGAAAATGCGTACCGGCTTCTTCGCAAACTCGTTTTGCGTTCCCTTGAACAAATAGTCGTACCAGGCGAGCGTGAGGTCATCTTCATCGAACTCGGCCGCCGCCGCGCCGAAGTCGACGTCTCCGATCTTCCGCCCCATCCCCGCGTGCCCGCCGATCGCGATCAGGAGATGCTGTCCCTTCCGGGCCGCTTCGCTTCCGCCGTGTTTCCCGATCCCCTCATAGTTGCGCAGCGATCCATCCTGAAACAGGTCGTACCAGGCCGCCGTGTGCAGCGCCGGGACCGTAATCTCGCCATAGTGATCCTCGATTGACCACCGTTTCCAATATTCGTCAAAATTCGGATGCGCCAGCCAGTCCAGATAGTAAGGTGCAAGCTGCGCGGTCGAATTCGTGTCATCTGCGCCCTGTTTGCTGAACAGCGGATACTCGGTAAGCGGCAGTTGAAGCACGCCATTCATCGCATTTGTCCGCTTCTGCACTTGCCTGTTCAACGTGTCCTGCGCCAGCCCCGATGTCCAGGACTGATCGAACCACTGTTCGAATGCCCCGCCCTGATAAGTCCAGTTCCGGTGATAATTGCTCGCCGTCACAACCGGACAGATGCCGGCCAGGTGCGGCGGATGCGCGATCGCGGCCAGCATCTGTGTCGCGCCGACGTACGAACCTCCCCACATCCCGACTTTTCCATTCGAATAAGGCAGAGCGGCTGCCCATTCGACCGTCTCGTATCCGTCCTGCGACTCGTAGCGGAACGTATACCACTCGCCTTCCGACGTGTAGCGTCCGCGAACGTCCTGCACAATCGCCACGTAGCCCTTCGAAGCCGCCTTGTATCCGAAACTGACATCGCCCCGCTTGTCGTATGGGGTCCTCTGCAGGAGCACCGGGAATTTACCTTCCTGTTTCGGACGATAGATGTCCGCGTGCAGGATCACGCCATCTCGCATCGCTACCTTCACGTCGCGCTCGACAATCACCTCGCCGGTTTGCGCACTGGCGCCGATAGTCAGGAAAAGTACAACCCAAGGAGTGAGTTTCAACATGGCATTGTTATCAGAATCCACTAAATCGTATCCAAAAGCTTTCCTGCCAGCTTGCTCCCGGAGCAACTGTCTGCAGATCCGCGTATTTACCCTCGTGCGCGAGATTCACTCCATTCGTTATCGCCGCCATTGGCTCGAAACAGATGAAATTCTGGCGAGGCGGCGCGTAGACCACCGCAACCTGGTACTTGGGACCGTACACCACCGCGATTTTTTTCGAACCGGCCTGCACCGAAAATGTCGCATGGCCCTCGGCGTCGCGGATCAGCGACGTAAAACCGTCGTCGAATGTGTGGTCCTTCAGAGAAATCTCGTCTGGCGCACTATATGGCGTTAACTGACCTGTCGCTACCAGCCTGGTGTCCGTTTCGACATGCATGCGCGCCGCGACATGTACGGTTTCCTCCGATCGCGGCGTGTCCGGGATGTTGAAGTAAGGATGAAATCCGATCGATACCGGTATTGGCGAGTCGCTCAGGTTCTTTACCGTCGTCGTGACTTCGAGCGCGCCGTCTGTCAGCGTGTAAGTGATCTCGTATTCCTGCGCGAAAGGCCAGTTCGCCATCAGATCCGGATACTTCCAAAACTCAACTTTGGCCGTTACGAACGCCGAAACCTTGTTCTTGCCCAACTTTTCCACTTCCCAGCGCGGCGAACTCGTCAACATGCCATGAATCGCGATGTCGTTCTTGTCGATGTGTACCGTCCCGAGATCTCCGTTGAAAACGTAATGTTTATCGTTGGCCCAGAACCCGCCGTCGGCCATCCGGTTCGCCCAAGGAGCAAGGAATGGAATGCCGTTTATACCGGGCGCGCCCGCTTTTTTATAGGCGGTAATAACCCCCGGAAAATACAGCAGGTTCTTGCCGTGGACTTTAAGCTCGTAGGCCCGATATCCAACGGCCGGCGCGATGTTTACTTCGACGCCGCGCACTTCGTCCGTCAAACGGATTATTACCGTTTCGCCGTCCGTCGCCTTGACGGCGTTATAGCGGCTGGCGGCCGAAACAAGCGCCGGCAAAGCTAACCAAATGAGACAGGTTTTCATCCTCTCCATTCTGATACCCTGTCGCATGATGAGATGGATTAAGTGGAAAGGAAAATCGTCGGCTTTCATCAGGACGAGCATGCCGATTGGGTTGCGGATTTAGACTGCGGGCATACCAGGCACGTGCGCCACGATCCACCCTGGACCAATAGAGAGTGGGTTACAACGAACGAAGGCCGGACTAAGTTCATCGGGCACACGCTCAACTGTGTGAAGTGCGAACCGGCGGAGGCGGATCGCAATGCCTGACCTACTGGAACGCGCCCTGTTTCAGTTTTTTGGTTTTCTCACTTTTCGGAGTGGACAGGAAACCGTATGCAGGGCAGTCCATGAAGGTCGCGACGCTCTGGTTGTTATGCCTACCGGGTCCGGAAAGTCTCTTTGCTATCAACTGCCCTCGGTTGTATTGGGCGGAACTGCCCTGGTCATCAGCCCGCTGATCGCGCTGATGGAAGATCAGGTAGCGAAGCTGAATGGAAAGGGGCTTCGTGCGGACCGGATTCACTCGGGCCGTAATCGCGAAGATTCACGCGCTGCGGCGACTGCGTACCGTGACGGCAGAATTCAATTTCTGTTTATTGCTCCGGAGCGCTTGTCGGTACCGGGCTTTCCGGCATTCCTGGCCCGTCGAAAGCCTTCTGTGATAGCAGTCGACGAGGCGCACTGCATTTCGCAATGGGGGCATGACTTTCGTCCGGATTACCGGATGCTGCAGAAGTATCTGCCGATGCTCCGCCCTGCCCCGGTCATCGCATTAACCGCTACGGCCACTCCGCTTGTGCAGAATGACATCGCGCAGCAGTTGGCGTTGGAGCGCCCGCTACGCTCGATCCAGGGTTTTCGCCGGGAAAACATCGCGATTGAGGTGACTGAGACTGCCCGTTCAGCTCGCCGCGAGGCTGTGATCGAAATCTTGCGTAATCCCGTTCATAGGCCCGCAATTGTCTACGCACCCACTCGGAGCGAGAGCGATTCGCTGGCGGCAGATCTTCGCGTTCATTTTCGGAGCGATTCTTATCATGCCGGGCTGCTTCCGAAACATCGCCAACGGGTTCAAGAGCAATTTCTAGCCGGCGAGCTGGACGTCGTCGTGGCCACGATCGCCTTTGGCATGGGCATCGATAAACCTGATATCCGGACAGTTGTTCACACAGCACTCCCAGGTAGCACAGAAGCCTACTATCAAGAGATCGGACGAGCAGGGCGGGACGGAGCGCCGAGCCGGGCCATCCTGATGCACTCTTATGCCGACCGCCGCAGGCACGATTTTTTCTTCAATCGCGATTATCCCGATGCAGAGGTATTGGACAACATCTTCCGTCTGTTGCACGCAGACCGAGCGATGGCCAAGGACAACTTGCAGAAAGCGGCCAAGCTGGATTCGGAGCTCTTCGATACCGCACTTGACAAGCTCTGGGTGCACGGCGGCGCCGTAATCGATCCGGAAGAGAACGTGCGGCGCGGCCACCAGAAGTGGCGCGCATCCTATCTTGACCAAAGTCAACGAAGAGCCGCGCAGCTCGAGCTGATGTTGAGGTATGCGGCCGCGGATCAGTGCCGCATGGCAGCCTTGGTACGCTATTTTGGCGATCGCAGCGATACTCGGAATTGGTGCGGCTTGTGTGACTTCTGCGCGCCCGAACAATGCGTCGCGCAACAGTTCCGGGACGCCACCCTCGCAGAAAATCGCGTAGCCCTACGTGTGTTGGCTGCACTTCAGGGAGGCGTGAACCGATCTACCGGACGGCTGCACGACGAGATCTGTGCGGCCCAGGAGCTGGATCGGAACAGTTTCGAAGCAGTACTCGGGGCGATGGCTCGTGCGGGACTGATTTCGCTGCGAGAGGCAGAATTTGAAAAAGAGGGAAAGCAAATCAGCTATCGCACGGCCCAGCTTACGCGAGACGGGACAGAATGTAACGATGACGCGTCGCTGCCGATAAGACCGAGGCAGATGGAGCCGAGGCGCGGGGTGCGCAAACCCGCACGAGTGAAGAGGCAGAAAGAGGCGGGGCTCGCCTTTGATGTCGCCGACGAGCCGCTTGTGAGGGCACTTCGGGCTTGGCGCCTGGAAGAGGCAATACGCACGGGCCTACCGGCGTTTCGCATCTCGAGTGACAAAATGCTGATGCAATTCGTGGAGGACAAGCCGAGAACCGAGGAAGATCTGCTGGCCATCCCCGGCGTGCGACCGGCTTTCGCCAGGCGTTATGGTACCGAAATATTGAAGATCGTTAACAGATTCGAATAGTCTTCGGGGGTGGAACCTGCGGGCGGGCCAACGCTGAAGCTCCGCCGGCCAGGTGCTGCTGTTAGTGAACTTCGAGCGACATGTTCACAACATCGAACTGAAAGCGCTCGGGCGGCAGCGACGAGATCGGATTCGGCGTCATCGTAACCCAGGTCGCGTATGCGGTTTTCGCTACGGAGTTGTTCAGGTAGAACAGAAACTGGTCGGAACAGCAGCGAATCGGAGGCATCTGCCGAAATGCCAGCCGCAGCCCAACCGCCTTTTCCAACTGCACACCGCTGGTTTTGACAGCTTTGTCTTCGAGCAGCTTGACGAAGCTACTCCGGCCGGCGTGGGGCCAAAGATCGCTGCGCAGCAAGTTGCGCAGCTCCAGGCGCGCGCCGAAGGTGATCTCGCACTGACGGATCCATTCGATGACAGCATCGCCCCAATGCCAATGGCTCAAGAGTCCGAGATATTGATCCACCAGATTGAGCGCCAGGTCCATCTTGCGTCGCTCTACTGCCTCTTCGGACGAAAGTAGATCTCCGGGTAGCGGAACAATCATGTCTTCCTGCTCGACGATGTCCGTCGCGAAGCCCATCATTTTGTCAACGCGCTTCACGTCAGCCGCCGTCTTTACGAGCAGCGGTGGCAGCTCGTGTGTTTTGCCACCCGGCACTTCTACGAATCTTCTGTCACCAACGATGTCCATAAGCAGTCTCGCTGTTCTTATCGACAGCAACTCGAAAGAGTTGCTATTCTCCCACTTACCTCCATTTAACTACAAATGCATTGAATTTGTTTCGAGATTGACTGGCAGGGCTGAGTTCTAGTTTCAGTACGATCTTGATGTTTCAGCTCACGTGGATGATCGGCCGGTGCTTCATATCCGGGATGGCGCGGCGCAGAACCTCATGTACAAGTGGCGCTGTATCGCCTGCCCCGAGAAACAAGAAGCGGAAGATATTACCAACAGGGTTACCTTCATTCCAGCTGAAATAGGCGTGCGGTACCCTTCCGGTTTGCTGCTCCAAATGAATGAGCATGGCCGCGATGGCGTTCGCAACCGTTGGACTACTAGCGCAAAAAATGCAGTGTTTCCCGACCCGCCGGCCGCTTACAGAGAGTGTCGCCTCGAAGGTGGAAGCATCACCCCGCTCCACTTCGAAGAAGTAAATATGTTCGTCAGGCGAGAGGTTATGGTAGTAGCGCATCGCGCGATCTGCTTCATCGAGGCCCTCGGCGGTTTCGACCCTCGGCTTCCGGGCCATCAGATGAATCACCCGATCGAGATCGTCGGCGAGCAGATTCTTAGCCGAGTCATCCAGTTCTACTGCGTGAATGCGCAGTTCGGTGGAGCGTACAGCTCGTGAGATGAGCGAAGTGACCACCATGGTGAAAATGAAAAACGAAGCTATCTTGATACCTTCCGGGCGCTCGCGTATGTTGACCAGAGTCGTGTAGACGAAGACGAGAGAAATGGCGCCGAACGGGTAACCCAATTTAGTTTTCCAGGTGCTTAAAGCAACGGCTATAGCCGCAGAAGTTATGAGGACCAGGACGCCCGTAGCGTAAGCGCCACCCTGTGCATCCACGTCCGCCCTGAAAAGCACGGTCACGGTGATCGCAATCGCGAGAAAAACGAGCACCAGCGGGCGAGCTGCCCGTGCCCACTCAGGAGCCATACCGAATCGAGGCAGATAACGGGGGATAAGGTTTAGTAACCCCGCCATAGCAGAGGCGCCGGCAAACGCCAGAATGAATATCGTGCTGAGATCGTAAGCGGAGCCAAAAGCGTTGCCAAGGAGGTGATGGCCGAGATAAGCCATTGCGCGCCCGTTTGCCTCACCACCTTCTTTGAAGTTTTCCGCAGGTATGAGCAAAGTGGTCACCAGGCTGGTGGCGATCAGAAAGACGCTCATAATGACCGCGGCCGTCACCAACAGCTTGCGAGTATTTCTAATACGCTCCGCAAGATCCTTACCCCTGATAAGAGGCATAACCGCCACGCCGGTCTCAAACCCGGAAAGGCCAAGGGCGAGTTTCGGAAACAGAATCAGGGACATTCCGACCATCACAAACAGGCTGCCATGTGAATGGAATAGCGCGTTCCGCCAATTCGCCACCAGGTGAAGATGATTGAACAGCTCCCAAAGAGCGGCGCCCGTGACAACCAGGTTCAGAACGAGATAAATCCCTACAAGCGTAACTGCAACCCCGATCGCTTCTCGGAATCCCTTGAGAAAGATCCCGCCGAGTATCGCTAAAAGAATCAGCGTAACCGCCATCTGATTCTTCATCCAGGGTGGCGTGAAGGGGTTTTGAGTAAAGTGCGCGGCGGCATCCGCAGCGGAAAGCGTCATTGTGATGATGAAGTCGGTGGTCGCAAATCCGAGCAAGACCAGAACGAGACTCTTCCCACCCCAACGCGGAAACAGGTTTTCCAACATTGCAATACTGCCTTGGCCATTTGGGCTGGCTTCAGCAACCCTGCTATAAACTGGCAAAGCGCCGGCTAAGGTAACGATAACGAGCACGAGGGTAGCAATAGGTGACAGAACTCCTGCCGCCAGAAAAGCTATTCCCGGCTGATACCCCAAGGTCGAAAAGTAGTCTACACCGGTCAGGCACATGACCCGCCACCACGCGTGTTCAGCTTCCGGCCGGCCGGCAATGCCCTTGGGCAGGCGAAGGTCGGCCAGCAACCAGTCAATAAACCCCACGTGTCCAAATATACTTGGATCTGTAAATAGTCATTCAGAAATGAGAGTTTTTACTGTTCCCAGCCGCCACCAAGAGCATTGTAGACCTGAACGAGCGAGAGGCGCTCGCCAAGACGCGCTCGTGCAAGATTTAACTCAGCGGCAAAAAGATTGGTCTCGTTCGTCAAAACTTCGAGATAGCTCGTCACCCCACCCTGATAGCGCATATGCGCGAGATCGGATGCGCCGCGTGCTGCCGTCGTGAGCGCTTCCTGATGGATTCGAAACTCTCGTAATTTGCCGTACGCAACCAGAGAATCCGAAACTTCCCGAAACGCCTGCTGAATCGTCTGCTCGTAGGTAAGCAGCGCCTGCTGCTGCTGAGCCTGCGAATAGCGGACATTGGCTCTCAATGCCCCTGAGTTAAAGATCGGTTGCGTAGCTTGTCCCGTCCAATTCCAGGCGCGCGAGGGCCAGGTAAACAGGTTGCCCAACCCGATGCTTTCGAGGCCGGCCGTACCTGTCAAAGAAATCTGCGGGAACAACTGCGCGCGTGCGACTCCGATCTGGGCGTTCGCTGAGGCAAGCTGCTGCTCGGCCTGCTGAATATCAGGACGGCGTTCGAGGACGCGGGAGGGCAGGCCGGCCGGGATCGTCTCCGGCAGGGGCTGTTCGGTGAGCGGGCGACCTCGTTGCACGGCGGCCGGGTTTTCACCGATCAAAATGCTGATCTGGTTTTCTTGCTGCTGGATTTCCTGTTGAGTCTGGGGAATACTCTCGGCGGCTTCTTCCACTAACTGCTCGGCCTGGCGAACGTCAGCCAGAGAAGTCGCGCCTCCCTGTTCAAGCGTTTGAGTGATTTTGAGAGATTGCTGCCGCGATGCCTGGGTACGCTGAGCAATTTCAAGCTCCAGATCGTATTCCCGCAACTGGAAGTAGGCGCTGGCAATGCTTTCCACTACAGTACTCAAGATTGCCTGACGTCCCCATTGGCTGGCGCGTAAGTTTGCTCGGGCAGCTTCGGTTGCACGGCGGTATCTGCCCCAAAAATCAGGATTCCAGGAAGCTGAAAAAGCCAGTTCATCTCCCAGGTACGAATACGCGTTGAAGGCGCCCGGAATGCCTGGTTGACGGACCCCCGACACAACGGGGCCAAAGCCCACAGTCGGAAATTGTTGAGAACGAGTTATGGTTACCTGTTCCTGAGCCTGCAGCACCCGAGTTGCAGCGATGCGGACATCAAAATTCTGCTTGAGCCCAGTTCTGATGAGTTGCTGTAGCTGATCATCCTGGAACACCTGCCACCACTTCTCATCACCGAGAGAGGCGGTGGATCCGGTATTAGCCGTATCGATCTGATCGGCGCGATATGCCGGCGGTACGTTAACTATGGGACGTTTATAGTTCGGCCCAACGGTACAACCGGTCAGTAGAAGAAAAGCGGCGCCAGGTCCGAGAAGCCTCATCGGCTTCATACGGGTTCTTTCTCCCGTTCCTGCACGCGTATCGGAGCTTTGCTGCGCCGGCCCACTCGATGAGAAACTTTCTCCACCACATCAAAAGTAACGGGTATCAGAAAAATCGCCAACAATGTAGCGGCCAGCATCCCACCGATCACGCCGGTACCGAGTACACGGCGGGACACAGCGCCTGAACCAGTTGCCAACCACAGCGGGACGCATCCAAGAATGAAGGCGAAGGCCGTCATCAAAATCGGCCGGAATCGTATACGGGCGCCAGTGAGAGCCGCTTCTTCGACGCTCTTACCTTTTTCGTATTCCGATTTCGCATACTCCACAATCAAAATCGCGTTCTTGGCCGACAGTCCGATGAGCATCACCAGGCCAATCTGCGCGTATACGTCGTTCTCGTAATGTCTCAACCAGAGGAAAAGATAGGCGCCGAACACGGCTATAGGGGTCCCGAGCAGCACACTGAACGGCAGGGACCAGCTTTCATATTGAGCAGCCAAGATCAAAAACACGAAGAGCAGGGACAGACCAAATATTGCAGCGGGTGGAACGCCTTCGGATGCCGCTTTCTCCTGGTAGGACATTCCGGTGTAATCGAAACCCATTTCGGAGGGCATGGTCTGGGCGAAGACCTCTTCCAATGCGGCCATCGCTTGTCCCGAGCTGTAGCCCGGGGCCGCAGCGGCATTGATTTGTGTCGCGTGATACTCGTTGTAGCGCATGGTGAACTCAGGTCCGGTGAGAGGCTGCATATTGGTTACTGCGCTCAGCGGGACCATCTGATTTCGATTGTTCGCGACAAAAAACCTATTAAGGTCGGTAGTGGTTTGCCGAAACCCTCCCTCAGCTTCCACGTACACCTGCCACTGACGTCCGAATCGGTTGAAGTAGTTAACCAGGTACCCGCCGAGAAATGACTGGAGGGTTTCGTAGACATCGCCGACGTTGACCCCTTGCCGCAGAACCTTAACACGATCGACGTCGGCAAAGATCTGCGGGACGCTCGGCAGATAAGTTGTGCTTAGGCCTACCAGTTCCTTTCGAGCGGCCGCCGCATGCATGAATTTGTTGACATTCTCGGTAAGGAACGAGAGATCCGCACCGGAACGGTCTTCGAGCACGAACGTGACACCGCCCGAGGTGCCGACGCCCGGAATCGAGGGTGGCGAGAAGGAGAACGCAATTCCGTCCTGGACCTGCTGCAGACCGCGAGCGATGTGATCACGTATGGCGGCGTACTGCTCGTCTGGCGTGTTACGCTCGTGCCACGGTTTTTCTGTGACAAAAAAGAAAGCGCTGTAGGTGGCCTGCACACGGCTGAGCAAGCTGAAACCGATGACCGACGTGCAACCTTGGACACCCGGAGTATGCAGCACTACATTCTCAACCTTCCTGGCAGCTTCCGAGGTCCGTTGAAGCGAAGCAGCATAGGGCAACTGCAGACCGACAAAAATATATCCTTGGTCTTCCTCGGGCAAGAAAGAGCTCGGAAGCTTGCGGCCAATGGACACAGCCAGGAAACACATGAGCCCGAGAAAAAGTAAACTTATGACAGCTTTTCGAAGCAGCAGCGCAGAGAAACTCACGTAACCGTGAGTGACACGTTCGAAGACTCGATTGAACCCGTCAAAGAAGCGCGAGAGCGGCCCCCGGGTGTGCTGTTTGGGTTTCAGAATGAGGGCTGCCAGAGCCGGACTCAGTGAGAGAGCATTGAAAGCGGAGAAGATAACAGAGATGGCTATTGTTACGGCGAACTGTTGATAAAGCCGACCGGTTATTCCTGGAATAAAAACGGTCGGAACGAAGACCGCCGTTAGAATCAGTGCGATCGCCACCACGGGTCCTGCTACCTCACTCATGGCCTGAAGAGCAGCGTCGCGCGGCGTCATGCCTTCTTCGATGTGCCGCTCTACGGCCTCTACGACTACGATTGCGTCATCGACTACCAGTCCGATCGCGAGCACGAGCCCAAAAAGCGAGAGCGTGTTGATAGAAAAGCCGAGCACCGGAAAGACAATGAAAGTGCCGATCAAGGAAACCGGAACGGCCGCCAAGGGGATGATAGTGGCCCGCCAGCCTTGCAGAAAGATGTAGACCACGAAAACCACCAGTGCAAGAGCCTCAAATAAGGTGCGCTCTATGTCCTGCATCCCAGCGGTTACGGCCTTGGTCGTATCTAAGCTCACCTCGTAGGACAAGTCCTGAGGGAAACGCCTCGCCAACTCAGCCATCCGCTTACGGACTCCATTAGCAGCGTCTACGGCATTCGATCCTGGAAGTTGATAGAGGGCAAGAATCGATGAAGGTCTCCCGTTGTAGCGACCGCTCAGATTGTATGTCTGCGCCCCGAGTTCAAGCCGTGCGACATCCTTGAGGCGAAGGTTCGAGCCGTCTGGATTAGCGCGCAAAACGATGTCGCCAAACTGTTCGGGAGACTTGAGGCGGCCCTGCGCCTGTACTGTGTAAGTGAATTGCTGGCCGCTTGGCACCGGCTCTCCTCCGATCTGCCCTGCCGGATTAACTGTGTTCTGGCTCTGCAGAGCAGAGACGATCTCAGGAACCGTTACGCTCAGCTTATTGAGTTTGTCGGGATTGACCCAGGCGCGCATCGCATATTGTCCTGCACCAAACACGTTTACGTTGGAAATTCCTTTGACTCGCGTAAGTTCATCGACAAGGTTAATGTAGCTATAATTAGCCAAGAACGTGCTGTCGTATGACCCTTTGGGCGAATACAGCGCGATCAACATCAAGGGCGCTGTCGGCGATTTTTTGACAGTCAGACCGGCGGTATTGACCTGTGCAGGCAGCTGCGATTGTGCCTGTGAGACGCGCAATTGCGTAAGAACCTGATCGATGTTGGGATCCGTGTTCACGTCAAAGTCAATGGTGATCTGGGATGAGCCATTGTTGGCGTTGACGGAATACATGTATTCCATGTTGTCGACGCCGCTGATTTGCGCCTCGAGAGGCGTGGCAACAGATTGCTCCAATGTGAGAGCATCTGCGCCCGGGTATAGAGCCTGGACCTGAATCTCCGGTGGAACGATGCTGGGAAATTGCGCGATCGGGAGTCGCAACATCGAGACAATACCCACGATCACCGTAACGATTGAAATCACTATGGCCACGATCGGCCGATTTATAAAGAACCTTGACATGTTACTTACCTGAGCTGACGGGGCTACTGGCGTCCGCGAGCGCCGCGCGCTCCGTGCTCGGATTGACCGTGACACCATCGCGTACTTTTGAAGTACCCTCGCTAATTACACGATCTCCTGCTTCAATGCCCTTCGTAATGATCCATAGCTGTCCGACCCGGTCGCCTACTTCTACCGAGCGGATATTGACCTTGTTGTCGCTGCCTACCACGGCAATCTGATATCGGCCCTGCAGTTCAGTGACGGCACTTTGCGGAACAAGCAGGGCACCATTCTGCATTGAAGTCATTGCCCGAATGCGGCCGAACTGACCGGGCCTGAGAACGTTCCCCGGATTGTCGAACGCGGCCACAATGCGGATCGTTCCAGTAGACGGGTCGACCTGCCGATCAGCGAAGAGGATGCGTCCCGGGTATTGATACGCTGCGTTGTTCGCCAGAGTCAATTGAAGCGGTACCGGGTTCTTCATCCTTAAAAGATCGACACGCGGCTTGATCTTATCCGCAATGCGCAGGTATTCTTGCTCGCTGATCGGGAAATACGCTTTGATGGGATTCACTTGAGATACAGCAGTAAGTACGGTGCTCTGACTTACCAAATTGCCGATTTGTGTGGTCGCCTGCCCGGCAATTCCATCGATCAGGGACCGGACCTTGGTAAAGCCGAGATTCAACTGGGCCGCTTCGACATTGGCCTCAGCTGCCTCGATCGACGCTTGATTTGCAAGAATTTGAGCCTGGTTTTGCTTTTCCGTCTGAATGTCGTTGTCCAGCTGGCTTTGGGCGATCGCATGCGCCTGGGCAAGCGGCGTGTCGCGCTTGACGTTAATCTGGGCGAGACCCAACTGCGCCTGTGTCTGCCCGAGCTGGCCTTTCGCTTGGGCCAACTGTCCCTTCGCCTGGTCCACCACGGCTTGAAAGGGACGCGGATCTATTTCAAACAGAATTTGGCCCTTGCGTACGAACGATCCCTCGCGATAATCCTGACGAATCAGATAACCGGAAACTTGCGGCTGGATGTTTGCATTTACGTAGCCGTCTAACGTTGCAACCCAATCTCCGTAAATCGGGACATCCTTTTGCTCCACCGAAGCAACAGCAACCTGAGGAGGCGGAGGTGTCTGGGAGACAGCGGGTTTCGAGGCACAACCAGTCATGCCGAGGATGACCGCGGAAAGGCCGGAGACGGTTATTGCGATTTTAGACGAACTTATCATAGACAGATTTTTGGCTAGTAATTTTCCGGTGCGGTTTCGGACTCCGCAGTGCAGTTTTGTTCATTCCCTTCATTATTTGCAAGATGATGGAAGCCGAGGCGAGGGCTCAGGATTGTGATCAACTTGCAACGGGGCGTAGGACGGAGCCGCCGTACCAGTGTATCCAAGAGCCTGGACTTTCCATTAGCGGCAGCTATGAAGGGCGGCCTTGCAGGACGATCTCGCCATTCTTGATCACGTACGCGATTCCTTGAGGATCAGTAGCAGGATCAGTGTAACTGGACTTGCTTTGTATAGAAGCCGGATCGAATATTACCAGGTCCGCGAAATATCCTCTGCTAATCAGGCCATGATCCTTAAGGTTGAGACGGGCGGCAGGTTGAGCAGTGCTCTTTTGGATGGCCTGCGGAAGGCTGAGCCAACCAAGATCTCGCACGAGCTTCCCAAGTAGCTCCGGGTACGTCCCGTGAAGACGCGGGTGCGGCTTGCCTTTCACGTAAAAACCATCGGTGATCACGGAGCAGAGGTCATGTGTAATGAGTTGGCGCAGATTCGTTTCACTCTGGTTGAAAGTGATCATATTGACCGCGCCATTCTCTTCCGCGAGTAAATCAAGCACGAAGTCTACTTCCGGACGATCGCGGACTGCAGCGGCCTCTGTAACGGTCTTGCCAACGAGCGATTCGTTCCCAGCGCTGTTCACGGAAGAGATTGTCACATCGCGCCAGTCTGTGGGTGAATCCTTCAGCTCTTGCACGATTTGGGTGCGGGCAGAACAGTCATTGATTCGGTTCAAAAGAGCAGGTATGCCTCCATCCAGGCTCCATAGCGGCAGGAGTTGGGTGAGAACCGAACTGCCACATTGATAGGGATAGATGTCAAACTCGACATCCACCCCGCGAGCCCGGGCGGATTCGATGGCTGCGAGAGCGGGCGCTTGCAGATGCCAATGCTTCCGACCGGCGGCCTGCAGGTGAGAGATTTGTAAACGGCAGCCCGTTCGTTCGGCTAAGTCGATCTGTTCGTTAACGGCCTCCACAAGAGTTTTGCCGTAACCACGGATGTGCGACGCGTATAGCTTGTTCTTCCGGGCGACAACTTCGCAGAGTCGTCCCAGTTCATGTGAATCTGCTGCAGAGCCCGGGGCATACATCAACCCCGTCGATAGACCGGCGCACCCGGCATCCAGCGAATCCTCGAGCAAACCACAGATCCGGTCAAGCTCAGCGGTCGACAGCGCTTGCTGTCCCAGACCATGGACCGCTATCCTAAGGCTGCCATGGCCAACCAGCGGTATGGCACGATCCAGAGATTTAGCAGAATCGAGTGCCCTTATATACGAACCAGCCGAGGGCCATCCCCACCCCTCCGACTTGCCCAGAATCCCGGCGCCAAACTCGCGTAAGGGACGCGGATCTTCAGCATATGGAAATGGCGAGAACCCGCAGTTGCCCACCACCTCCGCTGTGACACCCTGCTTGAGCTTCTCTGTTCGTGCTTCCAAAACCTGGAGATCACAGTGACTGTGCAGATCGATAAATCCAGGTGCGATTATCAACCCGGTGCAATCGATTTCGCGGCAGTCGCGCGCAGTGGTCTCCGGTCCGACCGCGAGAATCCGATCGCGCTCGAGTAGAACGGATGCCGGGAAAGGATCGCTTCCCGAACCGTCCACAACACGACCTTTCGACAGCAGGATCATCAATCCAGGTTAGCGGGTCGAGAAGCTGCTTACTGTCAAGAAGAAAAGGATTGAAGAACTTGCTTGGCGGCCCGGCGGCCTGAAGCAATGCCGCCGTGTACTGTAGCGCTGTGCCCGTTCAGCTCGGTCGCTTCTCCCGCGAAGTAGAGCGTATCGGCAACCGGCTCCGCCAGCCTCTCGCGAGCCGCGAGGGCTCCCGCCGGAACATAGCTGTAAGCTCCGCGCGAGAAGGGATCAGCATGCCAATCGTGAAAATACACAGCTTCGAGCGAGCTTTGAATTCGTTCCGAAGTTGTGTTCAGAATGCGCGCGAGTGAAGCAATAGCTTGCCTGGTGACCTCAGTCGAGGGCGCGCCGGGCAGCTTGCTCGCATGCGGCCCAGCACTCCAGCCGGTGAGCAGGGGTGTTCGCGCCGAAAGAGTAGTCCACCATGTTGGGAAGACGCTCTCGTTCGAGAAAAAGAACCCTGTATCGGCGAGATCACTACGGTTTTCCCAGAAAGCGCGCGTGAAGCGGAGAACGATACGAACAACCTCTCCGAAAGCAAGACGTGACGCGGCCGTTAGAATCTCCTCCGGCTGAGGATCCCAGCGAATAGCTCCCGGCGTGCCCGCAGCAGCTTGCAAAACTCCAAGTGGAACAGTAACGATCAGCCGTCTCGCCGAAACGTGATTGACGTATCCCGTCAGAGCAGAATTCGTACTCAACCTGACCGATCCGTCGCGCCACTCGACCTTGCTCAGGACGGTATTAAGGCGCAGCTTCGACTCCGCGTTCCCGACATTTCGAAGGATATGGAGGGGAACGGAATCATAGCCGCTCAGCAGACGAAATGAGCGATCACCCTCGATTCTTTCGGCAGCCTCCTCGTCCATGGCAAGCGAGGCGATTCCGATGATCTCGCTCCGCGCGGCATTGAAGCCTTCTACAAAGAATCCGCTGATCTCTTTGACGGCAGGCGGATAGTCGGATCCTTCCAAGAAACTGGCGAAGGATTCTTCTTTCCCTTGCCGTACTTTCTCTCGCATGTCTTTCATGAGTCGAGTGACGGATTGCCAGATATCTCCCTCACCTTGGACCACCCCATCTCTAATGCGCACGGAGCCCTCGGCGCAATCATAGGCAGCCAGAGAAGCGGATCTAATAATCTGCCAAATCTGCGATGGCCGGCCATGGATAAATTCCGCGCCCAGTTCAATCGGCAATGGGGCGAGGGGATCTCGCAGAGTGAAGATGCGGCCACCGATCCGGTCGCGAGCTTCGAGGCAAAGGACGCGGTATCCGGCGCGATCTAGTTCAGCAAGGGCCGCGAGACCCGCCACGCCTGCGCCAACTACGATTACGTCGAAGTCAGGCGAAGACATGCTCAAGAGAGCGGCCGATCTCCACGTTCAAAAATGCCCGTCTGCGTGTTCTTGTGAACGTCTGCAGCTGAAAAGTAGCGGCCGTTCATCGCCACATATACGCCATCGGGCAGCGTCTGAGCGAACGCAAGCGCGCCACCAAGATTGAAGAGCCCGTCAGAACTGCCGAAGGCATAGGGAACCATTGCACCGGTTAGAACGATGGTCTTACGCTGAATTCGACCGGCGAGAACACGCGCCGTCTCGGCCATCGTGTCAGTACCGTGCGTGATGACAATACGCGACTCGGGCACCGCGCGGCACTGGTCAACAATGATTTCACGATCGGCATCTGACATCTCGAGACTATCGACCATCATGAGCGTTCGTACTTCAACCGGCAACTTGGAGCGCCCCAACGCAAGCATCTCGGGAAGATGCGAGTCTTTGAAAAAGAGCCGACCCTTAATTTCGTCGTACTGCTTATCGAAGGTGCCACCGGTCACGAAAATTCTAATTGGCTCGATCCAAGCGGGACCGGCAGGTTCTTTACTTGCCACTTCGCAGATCGTCGTAGGCGGCCAAACAGCGTTGGGCGGTCTCGAACTCGGGAAACCGGCTCCCCTCCTGCTCGATCAGGTAGTATTCAACTCCTCCCCCATGCTCGGCGGCATAGAAGATTTTCTTCCAAGGTGCGACACCCTCGCCAAAGAGAACCTTATAGCCCTGGGCGGGAGACCACTCTTTCAGATGCAGAGATTTGATCCGGCCCGGATTGGCGTTGATCCAAGCAACCGGGTCGCTACCCGCCTCAAGACAGGTCCCGACATCAAGTTGAAGCATGATGCTCTTATCAGTGTTAGCGGCAAGGATCTCGATAGGCTTCTTACCATCGATGGGCCTCCACTCGACATCGTGGTTGTGATAGCCCGCATGTAGACCATCGGATTGCATGCGGCTGTTCCCTTTATTCAGAACATCCGCGACCTGTTTCCACTCGTCGATGGTCTTTAAATCTCCCGCTGACGATAAGACGATGAAACGGGTATCGAGTATTTTGTTTAGCTCGATCGCCTTACTTAATCCATCCTCTGTGAAGGACTCCGTCCCGTTGTGCGTGGAATAACAACGCAACTTCAGATCATCAAGCTGCTTCCGCACCTCCTTCGCATAATCGGGAGTCCACTTGTAATAAGGAGCGAAAAACTCGACACACTCGTAACCCATCCGGGCTACTCGTTTAAGAGTTTCAGACGGATCCTTCTCTAGTTCATGGCGGACCGAATAGAGTTCGAGACCGATCGGGATTTTCCCGGCTGTCCGGGCAGCAACCGCATGCACGCCTGCGACTGCAAGAGATGCGCCTGCGACGCTCGAAACAAACTGCCGGCGGGTTGGGTTGGCACTACTTTGCATGGCAATCGCACGATATCACGGGCGCCACTTGATATTGCAGCCCATACTGGGCTTTTGATTCGGATCAACTGATTCGCCGCGCAGAAGCGCATCGATTGCGGAGCGGAGCTCATTGCCGGTCACGGGATCAGTACTTCGCGGACGGCTGTCATCCAACCGGCCCCGGTAGGCAAGTCGCCGATCCCGATCGAACACAAAAAAATCGGGCGTACATACCGCGTCGAAAGAACGCGCTATGTTTTGCGTTTCGTCATAGCAGTAGGGAAACTGGAAATTCAGAGCGAGGGCCATCTCCCGCAGGCTCTCGGGAGCATCGTCAGGGTACGCTGCTGCATCATTCGAAGAGATAGCAACAATGCCAACGTCCTTTCCGACGTAGTCACTGCCCAACTTAGCCAACTCATGCTGAACGTGTTTCACGTAGGGACAATGGCGGCAGATAAACATGACCAGGAGAACTTTTTTGCCCGCAAATTGGTCCAGCGTAATCGTGTTTCCGGACACCACGTCGGGCAAGGCGAAGAACGGTGCGGGTGTGCCGAGGGCCAGCATGGCCGATTCAGTTCGTGACATACTTTCCTTCAGCCAGCGTAACAGTGCGGGACTGCCGCGCGCCGTGACTATCCTGGGACATGCGCAGAGGCAAGACGCCCTGGATGGGCTGGTGGTATCTCGCAATTGCTCTTGGATTCCTAGCGCTGGCAATCGATCACGCAGTGATGCGAGACAAGCTCTGGCTAATTGGAATTCGCGTGATCATCGCGGCCGGCTTCGGTTTTCTTGGATGGATGGAGCTGAGAAATAAACGCCAATAAGCGACAAGACGCGGCGGCAAAGCATACTGAAGAGAAATCGATGAGTGAAACGCCACTGCCATACCCGAACGCATCCACAGTCGGCTTCGACCCGGGACTAACTCAAAAATATACCGGTGCTCTAAACCGCATCGTCAATAAGGACGGACAGTTCAACGTTCACAGGGCGGGCCGTACCTGGCAGGATTCCAACCCTTACACGTTTCTAATCAGCACATCTTGGTGGGTTTTCGCAGGTATTGTGACCACAACGTTTGTGATCATCAATGTCGCTTTTGCGTGGCTTTACGAAGTCGTCGCAGATAGCAGCATCAAGGGTGCCGAATCGAAGGACGCGCTTGTGCATTTCTTCAATTTGTTTTTTTTCAGCACTCACACTCTGACCACGGTCGGATACGGGAACATGTATCCGGTAGGTATTCTGGCAAACGCTCTGGCCGCAGTTGAGGCACTCATGGGCCTGATGGCATTCGCCATCGCAACCGGCCTCCTGTTTGGACGGTTTTCGAGACCATCAGCCCGATTTGGTTTCAGTTCAAAAATGGTTATCGCACCTTATCGCGACGGAACCAGCCTGCAGTTCCGGGTGGTCAACCGGCGCGCCAACAACCTGATTGAAGCCGAAGCCCGCGTGATGCTGATGACGGTCGACCTGGTGAATGGGCGTCCCCTGCGCAACTACAATCAGCTCGAATTGGAAAGGACACAAGTTTTGTTTTTGCCTCTAACCTGGACCGTCGTACACCCTATCTCAGAAAGAAGCCCCCTATTCGGAAAGACCGAGCAGGATTTAGAGAGACTGCAGGCGGAGATAGTGGTCATGATGCGCGGCTTCGATGAGACGTTCGGCCAGACTGTCTACGCCCGTTATTCTTACCGTCACGACGAAATTCTCTGGGGGGCAAAATTCGCGGCCGCGTTCGACGTGGACGAGCGTGGTGACCTGGTGCTTTGGGTAGACAAAGTCGGCGTGACCGAGCCGGCCGCCTTGCCTGACTAAAGTGCGAACGGGAGATCAAAATGCAAGAGCCTGATTGCATATTCTGTAATATCGCCAGAGCCATCGTGCCAGCCCACGTCGTCTACGAGGATTCGAATTTTATTGCGTTTCTGGACAATCACCCGCTTTTCCCAGGGCACGTTTTGCTCAGTCCCCGTGAACATTACGTAACGCTCCTCGACCTACCCACAGAGCTGGCGGCGACCGCAATGACTACGCTGCAGCTTATGGCCAAAGCTGTAGAAGCGGCCCTGGATGCCGAAGGAACATTCATCGCCGTAAACAACCGTGTAAGCCAGACCGTGCCTCATTTGCACATTCACGTGGTCCCGCGCCGACGCAAAGATGGATTGAAGGGATTCTTCTGGCCGCGACAGAAGTACCAGGATGAGGCAGCAGAAGAAACGGTAAGGGATGCAATCGAACGAGAGATTCGCAAGCTCTTACAATCGATTTGACGCTTCAGCCAACAGTGACGAGCGCGCACGCTCGAGGCATATCAGGCGCCATTGATCTACCACGGCTTCGGGAGCAAAGGAACTCTTTCAGCAGCGAGCCGCTCTAAGAGGTTGACAGTCTGAGCCGGTCGGGCTTCCATTCAGCAGACCCCTCGACGATCGCCGAGGACCAGGAGCGATCGATACGGCCGGCGCAGCCCTCGCGAACGGCTGGCCGACTCCCCCGGCGAAAGTAAATAGAATTCGCACGGCACCTCTCAAGAGCGAGCCTCACCCGCATAGCGGAACCGACATACATATGGCTCCGAAGCCTCAGCAAGCTCTTACAGTCAGCTCGATTCCTCAGCCAAGATTGACGGGCGCGCCGCTTCGCGAAAGCACTTGGACGATCTTTTCGCGATCGCGCGTGCCACGCGTTATCGCCGACTCCAGACCCAAGTAATAGATGACGAGACCAACGAGCAGCTCGAAACTCAAAACGCCTACGAGAGCCCAATTACTTTGCAAAGCATACCGCGCCAGGAAAGCGAAGCCAATTAACAGAAACAGGCCGAGGGCGCAGCCCAGAAACCAGATTTGCATCTTCGCTCCGGCTTGCTTCTTGAAGGTCTGTTTCGGATCGATCGGCCTCGGCATCGAGAGCGAGGTCCAGTTTCCTATGGTCAGCAAGAACACTGTCACGACGGCCGAAGCCATAAGACCAGACATAACACTCGACCACGTCATCCGAGCGCGGGCAATGAAGGCGACCAACAATATCACGCGCGCTTTGCAGGGCTACGAAGGCAATAGCCGTCAGATTCTTGGCCTTTAAGACCGTATCCAGCGAAAGCGGCATAACGAAGTAAGCTTGCGAAGCGCCCCTATCGAGGCCAAAAGCATTCAGCAGCAGTGTGTCGCTCAACAAGAGCAGGCCGTACACATTCACAACCGGTAACAGGTTGTTGTGCATGAAGTGGGCCGCTGGGTCGTTCCCGTTGAGAGCCGCAGGGACAAAAACTACCAGTCCTAAAATGCAGGACATCCCGAACAGGACCCGAAATCTCGGCATTCGGACCAGGCATTGAAACTCCTTCTGAACCAGTGCGGCTAATGGGTCCCGGGGAAGTCGCGCGAGGAAGCCGGGCAGCCTGAAGCCCGCCCTGTCATCGCGCAGATTCGCGCTGGAGGCCCGTTGTTGACGCTGTCCTCTCCGAAAAGGCTCTTCGAGAACATCCACCATGCAAAGCCGAAAGAGATCGCCGTCCAGAAAAGCAGAAAAGCGATAGCTGAGAGCCCGAGGCGACCGAGGCTGAGGGACGCAACGTCATACCAAGGCGCGATAGAATTTTGGGCGGCGGCCAGCAAGTACGGCTTCAGACTCAGCCCGAGGCCCGTTCTGAGTAGTAATTGGGGCAGAACGGCCACGCTGATCACAAGCACCGCGAACAGTTCACGGAAACGGTTGCGTTCAAATGAATGCAGAATCAGGTCACGGATGCCCAGTTGAAGGAATAAGTTCATGGGAACGAATGCCAGAATTAGCAGCGGCGAGAGAGGAGCGATTTCGCGGTGTCTAAGCAGGCCCGCGATCACACCGGCTAAGACGATAAGCATCTCGGGAGCCGTGGTGAGTCTCAGGAGCATTTCCATGCCCAGGAGAGCCGTGTCACTTACGGGGTAGATCCGAAGTTTGCTGAGTTCCAGAGACCAGCCACTGCTCAACGTGAGTAACGGGATGATCTGCCAGAAAAGAAAAACCGCCAGAAGTCCCACTGGAAGCCATTCCGCCAGTTCACTGATGGGAGTTTGAGGGATTCTCCACGCGAGGAAGAATGCGAGCGCCGCGTAGAGCCCATACCAGAACAGCATTGCGAACGACGCGACGACTGTGCCCAGGCCGGCGCGCGGCAAATGATTCCGGCCAATACGATATTGGGCCCAGGCTATGGCCGCGATCTGTTTCCACATGGATCAGAGCCAGTCCAAGCTCTCGCTGTAACGGTCAGCATGCACCAGATTGACGAAGATATCCTCTAACGTTGCCTCGGCGGTCGCATGGCTTCTAAGCTCTTCTATTGTGCCTTGCGCAATCACTTTTCCATGGCTGATGATGGCCACCTGATCGCAAATTCTTTCCACCACTTCCAAGACATGGGAGGTTAGAAAGACGGTGGCTCCGCGCTTGACTTGCGACAGAAGAATGTCTTTCATCAGGCGGGCACCTATCGCGTCAACGCCTTCGAAAGGTTCATCCATGAGGAACAGCCGCGGCCGGTGGATCAGTGCTGCGGCAAGCGCCAGCCGCTTTCGCATCCCTTTTGAGTACTCCCCAATCAGCTTTCGCGAACTTTCCTGTAACTCAAATAGCTGCAAAAGTTCCCGCCCACGATCTCTAGCCAAGGGGCGGGACAGACCATATAAACGCGCGATGAACTCAAGGTACTCTGAGCCTGTCAAGTAGTCGAACAGCAGAGAGTCATCAGGAACAAGTCCTATTGCGCGGCGAATCTGGAGCGATCTTTCAGGCATGGGAAGACCGAGAATGGTCATCGTCCCGGCATCAGGTTGTGCAAGACCCATGAGCATCCTGATAGTGGTGGTCTTGCCTGCACCGTTGGGTCCGAGGAATCCGAAGAACGATCCCTGGGGCACGATTACCGAGAGTCCATCAACTGCCTGCACGCCGCCGTAGGCCTTGTGTAAATCCACCAGCTCGATGGCTGGAGTTTGACGATCGTCGCCCCGCCCGGACTCAGGGGCGGTCGGCACGAGACTGCTCTCCCCTTGCCTGGACAGCCGACATGAGAGTTCCTGTTTCACGCAAGATCGCCAGCTTAGCTCGGGTCACTTGAGTTTCTGAATCATACAACTGCATCCAGAGATTACTCTCATCGATGCGCGCCCTTTCGAGTTCACTCAAGGGCATCCTGCCCTCGGCATTTTGGGCAAGCTTTACGGTAAGCTCCTCCCGAGCAAGATCAAGCTTCATTCGCGCCAAGTCACGGATGTTTTTGGCCTGCTCCCATTGCTGGTAACTCCGCCTGGTATCAACCAGGATGCGATTGCGCACCTGGTCCGTCTGCACGCGAAGTTTCTGCATGTCAGTGAGCGATTGCTGGAGAAAACCTTTGCGCCCGGCGCCGACCAGAAGCGGAATAGAAATGGCGGCACCAATTTGTGTGTTGTTCCGTTGAAAGCGGTTCGAAGGGAAATACTGCTGATACGTATATTTCGCAAAAAGCGAGTATTGCGCCACGAGATCGACTTGTGGAAGGCGGGCGGCTTTGTAAGAGCGAAGGTCCATTTCCTTGGCCAGGATGTTAGCTTGCATTTGCCGCAGTTGACGATTGTTGCGTATCGCCAAGTCGATCGCATCCGTCTCAGAACCGGGCACGATAACCGCCGGGATATCCGAATCCAGCGGCTTAACCTGATCCGCCCCCGGGAATCCGACAACCACGGCCAGCATCGTCTCGTAATAATCCTGATCCTGACGGTCCGAAATTAATTGCACCTGCGAGCTGGTGAGATTCACCTGGGCACGCTTGAGTTCAAGAGACAGAACACTTCCCTCGCTCACCGCAGCCGACATCGTATCGACAACCTTCTGCAGACTGGGAAGTTGGTTGGAGATCGCCTGACTCTGATGCTCAATCTGGCTGGCTGTCAGAAACAGATCGGCAGTTTGATAGGCGATGTCGTCTACTTTCGCCTGGGCACCGTACTCCGCACCGCGCGCGAGTTCGCGGGCGGCAGCAATCTCGTAGGTCTTTGGACGATTGAATAAAGAATCTTGGGTCGTAACCTGAAAAATCGCCGGGGCGCTACCTTCGATAGTATTTGGGTAACCGTAGGTGTAGGCGGCGCCGCTTCCGGCCGTAACCTTCGGACGAAAAGGATCCTGCGCGACGCGTATACCTGCCTCGGCGTGTTGTTGATCAAGGCGAGCGAGAGTAACGTCCGGATTCTGCCGAGCAGCAAGCTCGAGCGCTTGCTGCAGCGTGAGCGGATGAACCTCCCCACTTACCGCGCCGCAAAATGCAAGAAGAGGGAGGAGCACATTACGCACGGACACATCCTAATGCTAGCGTGGAACCAACCTCATCCTAGGGCAGACTGACCGCCCACTCCGGGCAGTTACGGGCGTGGAATTCCGGGAGTGCTGCTTGCCGTTCCGGTTGGGCGGGGAGTACCGGGAGCGGGCACTGGCGCGGTCGCGCTCGGACTGGTAGCAGGACCACCATTCGTCGATGTCTTGTCGTAGAGCTGCACAATGTCCTGGGTGATATCGATCCCGCTCGATGCATACAGAACCGGAGTATTAGGATTGCTGACATCCAGGATCATCGTGTAGCCATTATCTTTGGCGTACTTCTCGATTACGGCCATCATGCGCTGGCCCAAGCCTTGCAGGACCTTCTGCTGCTCCGACTGCAGCTCTTCATTGGCGTCCTGCATATCGCGCTCGAGGCGCTTTTTTTTCTCATCTATGTCACGGGCAAGCTGATTGCGCTTCTCGTCGTTCATCACGCTGCCGCCCTTGTTGTATTGATCCTGAAGTTGGGCGATCTCACTCTGCCGGGTGTCGAATTCCTTCTTTTTCGGATTGAATTTTACCTCCAGCTCCTGCGAAGCCTTCTGACCGTCATGGGTTCCAACGATCGCGCCCTGAACACTAATCACCCCCACCTTAGTGGTTCCTTGTTGCGCGAACGCTCCCACCGCCAGGCATACGGAGGCTGCCGCCGCGACAAAACTGCTTTTCATTAACATCTACTTCCTAATCCCTTCCCTGAAGTTACTGGGTATCTTATATTATTGCCGAACACACGGCTGACGGCCATGCTGCGACCGGGCTAAAACGTTCTGCCAATGGAGAAGCGGAAAATCGATCTCCGCTCGTCCCAAGGTATTGCCTGACCGAACGCTGCCAAAGCGCTTTGGTATGTCAAATTGTTCGGAAAGAACGAACGGTCCGCGACAATCGGTGGCTGCAAATTTGTATTGACAACACTCAGATTATACGCCCAATAGACGCGGAACGGTGCATTCACCACCGGCATTAGTACCTGAAGCTCTATTCCCGTCGAGATGCGCGGAGGCTGAGTCCCTGGTGGAATCACGGCACGCGACCCGAAGTTCGCCTGCGGGAATAAGCCATTTAATTGTTCCACGCGCTCAGCATTGAGCCCCAGCTGGCTTGGAAGCAGAAGCTTGTCCACGCCTACATCGACAAAGGGAGCTAATGTGACGGGTCCTACGATCGGAATTCGATACTCATAGTTAAAGACACCGTAAGTGTCGCCACCTGGCAGAATCAGCGAATAAACCGGGATGGTTTGTGTTACGGGCGCAATGCCAACGGTGCCGTCCGAATTGATTATTCTTTGATAGCGTTGTGTACCGTCATTATTGAGAACGCTGATCTGCGTGCTGGTAGGTATATACGCGAACGGGCTGATCGTCAAAATGTCAAAACCGCGAACATCATCTTCGCCGCCCATGTAATAGCGACTGTATGGCGGGGCCACTTTTCCGGCGTATCCGGTAATGAAGCGAGCGTTCACGTGAAAACCCATCACGTTGCTTTTGAAAAGCCCACGCCGAAAATAGGCGACGTCCAAGGACGGTTGCAGCATGTTCACGTTGCCGCCGATCGCCGAACTGGTGAAGCCAAAACCGGCGTTGATTCGAAGCCCCTTCGTCGGGGTAATCGGATGATTGACGGTGTTGTAAGCGAACGTCGGCGTTATCGTGCTGGTTTTGATGCCCGTCAAACTGTTGGGGCCGCCGACGCCCTGAAAATCGAGATATTGGAAATATGATTGCGCGGCAGTGGTGATAGGAGTCACCGACTGATCGCTGAAGCCGTAGGATAGACCGACTCGCGCGAAACTGCGCCTGAGGTTATAACTGAGAAAGGTTGTGAATCCCCTCCCATTCGTAACGTAGTTCAACAGGTTCTGAGTACCTAGCGAGTTGTAATAAGGAATCAGGTTCTCTCCCGCAAGAAGTGACGCCTGTTGGCCTTGGTTGTAGCTGTACCGCTGATAAAAAACGGTGAACCCTGCCTGCACTGGTTTATCGAACAAATAGGGTTCAGTAAATCCGAAGGTGATGTTGTCAAGCAACGTTCCGATTTGCGCACTGAGGCTCAGCGTCTCTCCGAGACCGAGGAAATTGTTAGTCGAATAGGAAAACCCGATGAAGCTTCCCGAGATACCGGAGACGCCGCCGTTGAGCTGAATCGAGTTCTTACCGCGCTCCTTCAATTTGATCGTCAGGTCAACGGTATTCGTCTTCGTATCCCGCTTGATATCCGCCGCGTCGTCGGGTTTCAACGGTTCGAAATAACCTAGCTGATTCAATCTCAAGATACTGGTGTCAAACAGTTGTTTGCTGTAGAGATCTCCTTCATCGATCAGCATTTCACGACGGATTACCTTGTCCCGCGTAGTTGTGTTGCCTTGAAAATCGATTCGGCGAACAAAAAACTGATGGCCTTCGTCGACGTCAACCGTGAGATCGATTTGATCCTTACCCGGCACAACCTCGGGATCGGGGGTTGGAACAAAGTCGATGTAGCCGAAGTTTCCGTACAACTTCCGGAGATCGTCCAGGCCTTTCTGCATCTTCTCGGTGGAAAACACATCGCCCGGTGCCATTCGGAAGACGCTTCGCGCGATCAAATCAGGGGTCCGAAACAACTTCATACCGACAAAGTTGAAATTGCGAAGGAAGTATTTATCTCCCTCAGAGACCACCATCGTGACATCGACGTGCTTGCCAGGTCTCTTGGGATTGATCAACGGTATCTTCAGGCCCTTGCCATAAACGTCATAGACCTTCTCGGAATGATTGATCACTCGCGCTGTGAAGTAACCGCGCGCCATGTAGAACATGCGAATGCGCTCGGAATCTTCATCCAGCTTGGTCGAATCATAGGTGCGCGGGAACAAGCTCTCAAATAGCAGCGAATGAGGTATTCCGATGGGCTTCAGGTTTTTCATCGCTCGAGTTACGTCCCGCGAGCTAAAGGCGTGATTGCCGTCTATGATGATGCGTCCTACCTTTACCTTGGGCCCTTCATCGATTGCGAAGATCACATCTACGCCGCCTGGAGGAACCTGCCGGATCTGCGGCGTCACGGTGGCATACTGATGGCCGCGCTCCGCTTCATATTCTTCGAGGACGTTCTTAGCCAGCTGTACCTTTCCCGGATCGAACTGTGACTCGGGCGATAGGTTCACATGACGCTCTTTGAAGCGGTCCAGAATTTCCGATTTGCTGATCGATTTGTTGCCCGTGTAATCGATCACATGAACGGTCCGCCGCTCGGTTACTACAAAGCGGAGAATGATGCCGCCTGCCGGCCCAGTTTCTGTTTCGACACGCAGATCGTCGAATCGGCCTGTATTCCAAAGGGCGATGAAATCCCGGTGAATAGATTCCTCGTCGAATGTATCGCCTTTCTTGGTGTAGATAAGAGCGCGGAGCGTGTCTTGAGGGACCTTATGTTGGCCGCGGAACTCTACGGCCTCGATGATGTTTGCGCCCACGGTCGCCGGTTTCGCCTCCTGCACTCCGCTCGGGTTCTGAGGTCGGGCCGGTTTCTGGGGAGCTTCTGGAACATTCTCAAACGGGTTTTGTTGACGAGGATTCTGGGGCTGCGGAGGATTGGAAGGCGGATTTTGTTGAGGCGTTTGTTGAGTCGGAGGCTTTTGGGAAGGAGCGGGTTGTTGTGTCTGCTCGATCGCGCTCGCTGCGCTCGATTTTGAGAGCGGGAACCAGAAACCAAGGAGGCACACGGCCAAGGCGGGCATACGCAGGCGTTGAGGCCTGTGATGAATCATTTCTAAGAGCGAATCCTTTCGTTGCCGCTTGAGAGAGTCCAATTCGTGGCCGGGGGAACACTCCCCTGACGTGGCATGTCGGAGGCGGGTTTCAGCCCAGGCTCACACCGCGTGCGAAGAACTCCCCAAAGTTGAGACTCAAACCCCTTAGTGTAGCCGATGAACGTACAACGGCTTTCGTATATGGAATGCTTCATAAACTCGACGACAGGGATGTTTCTCTGGTGCTCGAAACGCGACGTTTACTTCGTTAGGCTGGCACCCGGGCCAGCTGAGCCTCGTGCCATACACTGAAGGCAGATGAGTAAACGATATTCAGCGCCTCCCGCCATGTCGATAGACCCGGCAAAGAATTATTCTGCGACTTTGGAAACCAGCCGCGGAACGATTGTGGTAGACCTGTTCGCAAAAGACGCTCCCAAGACTGTAAATAACTTCGTGTTTCTTGCACGTGAAGGCTTTTATGACGGAACCGTGTTCCACCGGGTAATCGACAATTTCATGATTCAAGGAGGAGATCCGACGGGAACCGGTACGGGCGGCCCTGGATATCGCTTCGAGGACGAGACGAAAGGAAATCCTAACAATCACCAGAAGGGGTCGTTGTCGATGGCGAACGCCGGCCCCAACACGAACGGCAGCCAGTTTTTTATTACCCATGTCGTCACGGACTGGCTGAATGGAAAACACACGGTCTTCGGGAAAGTACGATCTGGCCAGGAGGTAGTCGATTCCGTCAAACAAGGCGACAAGTTAACTTCAGTCAAAATCGAAGAAGTCTAATGACTCGAGACCAAGCATGGGAGATTGTCTGCGAGTTCGTCAAAAACGAAAATCTGCGACGTCACATGCTAGCTGTCGAGGCGTGCATGGTTGCTTACGCAAAGAAATTCGGAGAAGCTCCGGAACGTTGGGCCATAACGGCTCTGCTACACGACTTTGATTGGGAAATTCATCCGGCCGCTCCCGACCACCCAATGAAAGGCGAGCAGATTCTCAGAGAACGGGGCGTCGATGATGAGCTACGGCGCGCGATCTTGTCTCACGCCAACTACAGTGGAGTTTCTCGTGACTCGCTGCTGGAACGTGCTCTCTTTGCCTGCGACGAGTTGGCAGGATTTCTGACCGCATGCTCGTACGTGAAGCCGGGCAAAAGCATCTTCGAGGTCGATGTGGCCTCAACGAAACGCAAGCTTAAGGACAAGGCTTTCGCCCGAAACGTCAATCGAGAGGACATCACCGGCGGCGCTCAAGAATTGGGAGTGCCACTCGACGAGCATATAACCTTTTGCATAGAGGCATTGAAATCACACGCGGATGAGCTTGGGATTAGCGGGACATCCCAAGTTTCGATTGAATGATCCTGATCCGGTCTAGGTGGTCCTGCAGGCTGACAACCATTTGGGATGCAAGAGCCCTGATGTCAGGCTGTTTACCGTTCATTGCTTCTCTTCGAGAAGCTTTGAGTTCAGCTTCCTGATCTTTCAGCATTCGCTCAATGTAGGCCTTATCGAATGCGCTTCCCGAGAGTTTCTGAAGATGCTCGTAAGTTGCCTGGTCCTTTGCGGACATGACGTCGGGCAGAGTCATGTTTTCCTGCTGGGCTGCCACTCTGAGCTGGTCGCTTGCTTTCAAGTGATCATCCACAACCTGTTTTCCGAAAGTCCTGAGATCCGCGTCACTGGCTTTGACCGACGCGAGCTTGCCGAGCTGAATCTCGGCCAAATTGTCCTGTGCGGCTCTCAGGGCGAAAGCCGTATCGGACGAGGTCAACATCAGCTGGGAGCCCACATCAAGCCGATCAGAGCTGGTGCTTTGCGCACCGACCCCCAACGGCATCAACCCCACCCCGGCCAGCACAATGAGGGCCGACACGGTTTGCCCCTCTAAAGCCAAGTACTACAACTCCCCGGGCTAGAGAACTCTAAGCTATGTCGTTAGCGATCGCGTAACGAGTCATCTGCGCAGTGGAGTGCAGCCCCAATCGCTGCATGATCGCCGCGCGATGAAATTCGGCGGTACGCACGGATATATTTAACTGATTGGCTATATCCTTAGCACTGCTTCCGAGCGCGATGAGTCTCAGCACCTCGCGCTGCCGGGCGGTCAATTCACTTTTCGAGGAGGCATCGGAGGCGTTTGCTTCCGAATTCTCGGACACGGGCAGAAGATTTTCGCCCTCCAATACTGCTCGAACCGCAAGGATCAAGTCTTGAACCGGCAACACCTTGGAAAGATAAGCCTTGGCACCGACCTGAGCCGCTTGATCCACGTACCTGGGCTCAGCATACATCGACAAGAAAACGATGGGCAGCTCTGGATTCCTCACCAATGCTTTCTTCGCCGTGGCGAACCCGTCCTCACCAGGCATTTTGATATCCAAGATAGCTACGTCGGGCCGAAACGTATCTACTTCTTTTATAAATGCGTCGCTATTATCCACAGCCTTGACTTCAAAGTCACTCATCATGGTACGCAGTGCGTCCAGGATTAAGTGATGATCGTCGGCCAATAGTATCTTTGTACGATTCGTAGAACCAGACATTACGGGTCGGACGCCTTCAGAATTTATAGGCAGAACTTCAGGTGACAATATGCCCTCCAATTTTCGAGCGTTCTAGCACAGAGATGTCAATACAACCAGCAAAGTTACACTCCGCGAGCTGCTCGGATTAATCAATCTCCACCAGAGCAGGCGATTGAAGTACCGTAGCGAATAGCTCTTCGGATTCCGAATAGTTGGGAATGATGAAATCCGCCCCAGCGCGTATGAGACGTTCCCTCTTCCAGGAATCCACCGTCAAACACTCCGGCTCGGAACTCGCAACCCCGACCGCCACACCACCAGCCTTCACAACCTCCTCGATTTCGACGTAACCATCGCCAAACACCAGGAGCTCGTCAGGCTTCATCGCCGCCCTTTGGGACAGAATTCGTTGTACCAGAAGAGCTTTGGAAAAACTCTTGAGATCGTCCTGGGCCCCGTAGATACCGCCCCTAAAAAAAGGAGCGATGCCGAGGAGCACGGCTTCTTCCTTTACGTTAGCATCATCCGTTCCGCTCGCAAGGTATAGCAACAGGCCACGATCCGTAAGATTTTGGAGTAAAGCTCTTGCTCCAGGGACCAAAAATTTATCAGGTTCCAGGGATCCAGAGCGCAGACCTTCCACCCGATCACTTATATTCCGCCAGAGGCGATCCAGATACATTTTTTTGTACTCGAGCGGTTCGAGAGGACGCCCGCCGCGCTCGCGGATGGCTTGGGCCAACGCCATCATCTGGTAAATCGTTTCTTTTCCGGTAAGCCGCCAAACGAATTCCTCGACAACGCCCCGCAATTGTTCCGGGGACTCATCCTTATCCAAACCATTGAGCTCTTCGAGACACAGAGGGACCATCACGTCCATCCAACCGGAGCGGATGAGTGACAGAGTGCCGTCGAAATCGAAGATAACCACCTTGGCGTTGGCAGCAGTCGGCGCAGGGTTGATAACTTCAATCACCTTCAGATTTTCCCATGCTTGAAGTAGGTTATCATTTGCTTTTGCCGGGGCTGGGAACCGGTTCCAAACACTTTTACATGCGCGTTGCAATTATCGGAACGGGATATGTGGGTTTGACGACCGGCGTCTGTCTGGCTTTCATTGGGCACTCGGTTTCGTGTTTGGATTCCGACGAATCCAAGATCAAAGCGCTGAAAGCCGGACAGATTCCGATATATGAGCCCAATTTGGCCGAGGTACTCCAGGACGCACGGCCGAACCTGACATTTACGAGCAGCTATTGCGAAGCGATTCCAGATGCCGACGTGGTTTTCATCGCCGTTGGCACGCCGCCGACGCCTTCCGGAGCGCCAAATTTGGAGTTTCTGTCGCAAGCTGCCCGTTCGATCGGACACACCGTTAGCGGTCGCTTCACGGTGGTGGTCAACAAGTCGACAGTGCCAATCGGGAGCGGGAACTGGGTTGGCTCACTGATTCGAGACGCCGTACAACATAGAGCCGATGGGGTGAAGGCAGATTTCGCGGTGGCCTCGAATCCTGAGTTCTTGCGAGAAGGCACCGCCTTACACGACAGCCTTTATCCGGATCGGATCGTGATTGGAGCTGACGAGGCACGCGCTCTGGAGACGCTTTATTCGCTCTACCGGCCGATTCTGGATCAGACATTTTCAGCGCCCACTTACCTGGACAGACCGGAAGATGTAGTGGCAGTTCCGTTGGTTTCGACGGATTTGGCATCGGCAGAGCTGATAAAATACGCGGCGAACGCTTTTCTGGCGCTGAAGATTAGCTTTATCAATGAGATTGGTCTGCTTTCCGAGCGAGTCGGGGCAAATATATCAGAAGTGGCGCGTGGAATTGGCCTGGATTCCCGAATTGGCCCCCGTTTTCTGAATGCGGGTCTCGGCTGGGGCGGATCCTGTTTCGGAAAGGATACTGCAGCGCTGATTGCGACGGCGGGCGAATATGGCTTGCACATGCCGATCGTCGAAGCGGCAAAGACCGTGAATTCACGTCAGCGCGACCGCGTAGTTGAAAAACTTCTGACAGAACTAAAGATCCTCAAAGGCCGAACGATCGGCCTTTTGGGGCTAGCCTTCAAACCAAATACGGACGACTTGCGAGAGGCTCCCGCCATCGAGATTGCGCAAAAGCTGATCGACCGGGGCGTTCGAGTAAAGGCTCACGATCCCATCGCCGGCGAGCGATTCGCGCGAGAGCACGGAGGGATGGGGGTCTTAATCTGCAAAGACCTGGGCGAAGTGGCACAGGACGCGGATGCCCTCGTTCTGGTTACAGAGTGGAGCGAATACCGAGATTCGGATTGGGAACACATAGCAAAGAAGATGCACAATGCGTTTCTTCTTGACGGGCGTCATGCGCTCGACGGAGACAAACTGATGCGTGCCGGAATGCGCTACACGACGATCAGTTAGGCTGAGGCGTTTTGTGGCTGGGATCGCCCGGATGAGAACTGGAATTGGCGCCGGCAGATGCCCTGGCAACGGCCTGATCCAGCCAGCGCGACGGCCGGCCACGGCGTTTTGACATCGAATGGGATAGCCGCTGAAGCGCAGCAATGGCTTCGTCTAAACGACTTTTCTCCGCTTCGAGTTCGACAATCATCTTCCGCAGATTCATGGCTTTGAGTCTCACTCATTTCCGATGAGGATCCTGTTCAGACAACTCTAACAGCAAAAAGCCCCGAATGGTATCTATCCACCATTCGGGGCTTTCGTTGTTTTGATTAATCGGGCGACTTCCTACTCTCCCACACACTCGCGCATGCAGTACCATCGGGGCTGAGGGGCTTAACTTCCGTGTTCGGGATGGGAACGGGTGGGACCCCCTCGCTGATATCACCCGAAAGTTGAAGATGACCCGCTCGCTTACGCTCGCGGTTCAATCAAATTCGGAGTGAATAGTTATTGGCGGCAACTACCGCAGAGTAAATTTTATGGTCAAGCCGAACGAGCTATTAGTAACGGTCAGCTCAACGCATTACTGCGCTTACACATCCGTCCTATCAACGTGATCGTCTTTCACGGCTCTTCAGGGAGATCTCATCTTTGGGAAGGTTTCGTACTTATATGCATTCAGCACTTATCCTGACCAGACTTCGCTACCCAGCTGTGCCACTGGTGTGACAACTGGATCACAAGAGGTCTGTTCACCCCGGTCCTCTCGTACTAAGGGCAAGCCCCATCAAATCTCCTACGCCCACCACAGATAGGGACCGAACTGTCTCGCGACGTTCTGAACCCAGTTCACGTACCGCTTTAATAGGCGAACAGCCTAACCCTTGGGAGCTTCTGCACCCCCAGGATGCGATGAACCGACATCGAGGTGCCAAACCGGAGCGTCGATATGAACTCTTGACTCCGATCAGCCTGTTATCCCCGGCGTACCTTTTATCCGTTGAGCGATGGCCCTTCCATGCAGAACCACCGGATCACTAAGTCCTGGTTTCCCACCTGCTTGACTTGTAGGTCTCGCAGTCAACCTGGTTTATGCCTTTGCACTCGCCCTCTGATTTCCAAACAGAGTGAACCAAGCTTCGAGCGCCTCCGTTACTGTTTAGGAGGCGACCGCCCCAGTCAAACTACCCGCCTTGCAATGTCCCTCTCCCGGATTACGGGAGCAGGTTAGAACCACAGTACGATCAGGGTGGTATCTCACCGTTGGCTCCCTCAAGCCCAAAAGCCTGAGTTCAAAGCCTCCCACCTATGCTGCGCAGACCGCACCATAGTTCATTGCAAAGGTATAGTAAAGGTGCACGGGGTCTTTCCGTCTAGTGGCGGGCATCCGGCGTCTTCACCGGAACCACAAGTTCGCCGGGCGGAGCGCGCCGACAGTCATCAGATCGTTACGCCATTCGTGCAGGTCGGAACTTACCCGACAAGGAATTTCGCTACCTTAGGACCGTTATAGTTACGGCCGCCGTTCACCGGGGCTTCAGTTCAAAGCTTCGCCTTGCGGCTAACCTCTCCCTTTAACCTTCCGGCACCGGGCAGGCGTCAGCCCCTATACGTCGTTTTCGACTTTGCAGAGACCTGTGTTTTTGTTAAACAGTCGCCTGATGCGTTTCACTGCGGCCCACCGAAGTGGGCACCCCTTCTCCCGAAGTTACGGGGTTAATTTGCCTAGTTCCTTCGCAACTCCATCACCCGAGCGCCTTAGAATACTCATCTCGTCCACCTGTGTCGGTTTGTGGTACGGGTACAATTGCTCTCCTTAGAGGATTTTCCTGGCACACGACCCGGCGGATTTGCCTGTCCGGATCTCACTCGACCCATCCTTGACCCTTCTCGCAGATGGATGTTTGTGGTGCGTCCCCCCATCGGTCTTTATCGAACAATCCTAGTCACGGAATATTAACCGTGTGTCCATCAGTTACGCCTTTCGGCCTCACCTTAGGCCCCGACTAACCCTGAGCGGATTAACCTTTCTCAGGAATCCTTAGACTTTCGGCGGCCAGGGTTCTCACCTGGCTTTTCGCTACTTATGCTGGCAGAGTCACTTCCTAGCAATCCAGCCCTCCTCTCGGTAGACCTTCTTCTCGCTAGGAACGCTCTCCTACCACTCTGGATGAGTCTTCGCCTCACTGAAGAGGCGGGGCTCATCCAATCTTGAGTCCATAACTTCGGTGACATGCTTGAGCCCCGTTGGATTGTCGGCACCGAGTCCCTCGACCAGTGAGCTATTACGCTTTCTTTAAAGGATGGCTGCTTCTAAGCCAACCTCCTGGCTGTCTGAGGAACTCGACTTCCTTTCCCACTTAGCATGTACTTGGGGACCTTAGTTGATGGTCTGGGCTCTTTCCCTTTCGACGATCAAGCTTAGCCCCGACCGTCTGACTCCCGTATTACTCGTTCCTGGCATTCGCAGTTTGGCTGAATTCGGTAACCCGGAAAGGCCCCTAGTTCAATCAGTTCTCTACCACCAAGACGGACCATACGAGGCTAGCCCTAAAGCTATTTCGGAGAGAACGAGCTATCACGGAATTTGATTAGCCTTTCACCCCTACCCTCAGCTCATCCGAGCTGTTTTCAACCAACACCGGTTCGGACCTCCATCCGTTGTTACACGGATTTCATCCTGGCCAAGGGTAGATCATCCCGCTTCGCGTCTAATCCCAGCGACTGAACGCCCTCTTCAGACTCGCTTTCGCTACGGCTCGCTTTCGCTTAACCTTGCCACTGAGACTAACTAGCCAGCTCATTATTCAATAGGCACGAGGTCAGACATTCCCAGCCCTTTCTCAACTCCAGATACTTTCCCTTCCGCCTGGAATCCAGAAAGAGCTGGGCATAGTCCTCCCACTGCTTGTAGGCGTGCGGTTTCAGGTACTATTTCACTCCCCTCACAGGGGTTCTTTTCACCTTTCCCTCACGGTACTAGTTCACTATCGGTCGCAAATGAGTATTTAGCCTTGCCGGATGGTCCCGGCTGATTCCCGCAAGGTTTCCCGTGTCCCGCGGTACTTAGGAGCCACTTGAAGCTAAAATTGCATTTTCAGTTACGGGGCTATCACCCTCTCTGGCCGGCCTTTCCAAACCGTTCTCTTAACGCTCTCTTATAACCTCGTTTCACAAAGCTATCAGCGATCAGCTTCCAGCGCACCGCTCTTTCGAAGCTGTTTGCTGAGAGCTGACGGCTGAAAGCTTTGTTTAGTGGTCCTGCAACCCTCCGCTCTCCTCTCGAATCACGAAGTTTAGGCTCTTCCGAGTTCGCTCGCCGCTACTATCGGAATCACTATTGTTTTCTCTTCCTAGGGGTACTAAGATGGTTCACTTCCCCCCGTTCGCTCCATCCAGCTATGTATTCACCGGACGGTAAGCCCATTACTGAGCTTGGGTTTCCCCATTCGGAAATCCCCGGATTATAGATTGCTTGCATCTTCCCGAGGCTTATCGCAGCTAGCCACGTCCTTCTTCGCCTATTTGCGCCAAGGCATCCACACGCACGCCCTTAGTAGCTTGACCATAAAATTAACTCTGCTGCCGATCGGCCACCGCCCCTGCAAATCCATATTCTCGAATTGCAAAAACGAAGCCAACCGGCTTAATGAGTTTCTCTCTCACCCGCAGCTTCCACCGCCCGCTCCCTCGCGGTCACGGCGCAGTTTCGGCCCGGGTGGCGCTGCTGTCACATAATTGGTATCGCCTGATTCCGCTCCTTTGAAAGAAACGAAGCCAAACGTTCTCGTGACAGCCTTGCAACTTGTAGTTGCCCGTCAATAACTATTCAGTTTTCAAAGATCTCACTGCTCTTCGACGCATAGCCGAACCGCAGAAGAAAACGGTGGAACGAAGCCACCGTTTTCCTTTGTGTTTCGACTTACTTGGTGGGCCTGGGTAGATTCGAACTACCGACCTCACCCTTATCAGGGGTGCGCTCTAACCACCTGAGCTACAGGCCCTTTTCAGCGTTTCAGCCTGCTGAAAGCCTTACCTGAACTGGTGGAGCTGGTCGGGATCGAACCGGCGACCTCCTGAATGCAAATCAGGCGCTCTCCCAGCTGAGCTACAGCCCCCTGGAACCCAAACCGCTTGCTTACGCGCGCGGCTCAGTTTCAATCTGTATCGAGGCCGATTGGACGCAGGCGAAGATGACCAGCATAATCGCCCTGAAGCGAATCAAACTTTTCGAGTGGAGATACCGGAACGACTATTGAGTCTTCAGCTAGCTGAAAAACGCTGCTTCATCCTCATGGACTGGAAAGGCTGCCACTTACTGTGGATTCGCAAAAGCGAACCCAGTTTCGGTAGCTCCAGCCACTGTCTCTCTTAGAAAGGAGGTGATCCAGCCGCAGGTTCTCCTACGGCTACCTTGTTACGACTTCACCCCAATCATGAATCATACCTTGGACCGCTGCCTCCCTTGCGGGTTAGCATGCAGGCTTCTAGTACAATCCACTTTCGTGATGTGACGGGCGGTGTGTACAAGGCCCGGGAACGTATTCACGGCATCGTTCTGATATGCCATTACTAGCGATTCCAGCTTCATGCAGGCGGGTTGCAGCCTGCAATCCGAACTGAGAACGGTTTTTTGCGATTAGCCTCCCCTCGCGGGTTCGCAGCGCTTTGTACCGTCCATTGTAGCACGTGTGTAGCCCTGGACATAAAGGCCATGATGACTTGACGTCATCCCCACCTTCCTCCAACTTATCGTTGGCGGTCTCCTGAGAGTGCACCTTCTAAGGGGTTAGCAACACAGGACAAGGGTTGCGCTCGTTGCGGGACTTAACCCAACATCTCACGACACGAGCTGACGACAGCCATGCAGCACCTCGACTACAGCCCCTTGCGGGGAAGACAGTATTTCTACCGCCGGTCTGCAGCCGTTCGAGCCCAGGTAAGGTTCTTCGCGTTGCGTCGAATTAAACCACATGCTCCACCGCTTGTGCGGGCCCCCGTCAATTCCTTTGAGTTTCAGCCTTGCGACCGTACTCCCCAGGCGGCATACTTAACGCGTTAGCTCCGGCACCGACCAACTGAATGGCCGACACCAAGTATGCATCGTTTAGGGCGTGGACTACCAGGGTATCTAATCCTGTTTGCTACCCACGCTTTCGTGTCTCAGCGTCAACAATGGTCCAGAAAGCCGTCTACACCGCAGGTGTTCCTCCTGATATCTACGCATTTCACCGCTACACCAGGAATTCCGCTTTCCTCTCCCACGTTCGAGCACTCCAGTTTCCGGCGCACCCTCCCAGTTAAGCCGGGAGATTTCACACCGAACTTAGAGCACCGCCTACACACTCTTTACGCCCAGTAATTCCGAACAACGCTCGCTGCCTACGTATTACCGCGGCTGCTGGCACGTAGTTAGCCGCAGCTTCTTCTTCAGGTACCGTCATTATCGTCCCTGCCGAAAGAGCTTTACACCCCGAAGGGCTTCATCGCTCACGCGGCGTCGCTGCATCAGAGTTGCCTCCATTGTGCAAGATTCCCCACTGCTGCCTCCCGTAGGAGTCTGGCCCGTGTTTCAGTGCCAGTGTGGCCGTGTGCCCTCTCAGGCCGGCTACCGATCACCGCCTTGGTGAGCCTTTACCCCACCAACTAGCTAATCGGCCGCGGGCTCCTCTTTCAGCGCCCCCATCTTTTACAATAGAGGCTTTCCCTTCTCAGGATTATGCGGTATTAGCCCCGGTTTCCCAGGGTTATTCCCCACTAAAAGGTAGATTACCCACGTGTTACTCACCCGTACGCCGCTTTACTCATGGATTGCTCCACTTTCTCGCTCGACTTGCATGTGTTAAGCGCGCCGCCAGCGTTGATTCTGAGCCGGGATCAAACTCTCGTTTGATCTCGTTAAATAGCATGCACTTTCATGCACGCAAATTGTTAGAGTATTGCCCTGACCCAAGCCAGGACAATCCGTTCCAGCTTTTTACTCAAAAAAGTCTGACGAATTTACTTCATTGCGTCCAACCAGATTGTCAATGATCTGCGCAACCACCCGACGATTACGAATTCATTCGCAAAGCCTGATGACTGCCGGCCTCGAATGCCGTTCAGGTCGCGTGATGAGCCCAATGGATTGGCCCCAATCGCATCTACCCAAAAACCTCGGGATACCCTATTTAATACGGTAGCTTGGTTACTTCAGGACTGCTTGAGAACTGCTATGGAGTCCGAATCGAGTTCGCAAGACACTGTGGACTCGATTACCTTTTTACTGCCCGTTAGCGACTTAACATCGCCCTTAGCTAACCTATCAAACACACTCGACCGTTTGCAAGCTCTTGCGAACTCTTTTCCGGCCGTCTCGCCGTCCACATTTTTCGTCCGGCGACTCCATCAGAATATCAAAGCCCTTGTCGCCATGCAAGGCTTTTCCTTAGTAGTTCCTGTGGAAATTCTGAGGACCCTGGTGCATACTTCGTCAGCCAGGACGCGACTTTCGGATCAAATGGTAATTCAGGCAGTTGCAAACAGAATGCTAGCTTCAGAGAAGCCGATGGCTCTTCCCAAACGTATTCCGAGGCATTCGCCGTCGAAAGCGAAACCTTCCGGTCTGGGCGCGTCGCTGCCGCTACTTATTATCTCTCTTGTATTGCTCCTGCTGGTCTCGGTGTTGTGCTTCATCACCTGGATTAAGTACGTAAAATCCGCCGACCAAACCCGAGTGAGTGTCGCCGTTATCGCCTCGCTCAAAGACGTGGTGGGCTGGCTCGAACTGGCCGAGACAAGCCAGGAAGCGTATCTACTGACAACGGACCCCCGGTATTTGAAGGTAGCGGCGAGAGCGATTCCCAAAGCGGCCGCGCAGATGAAACAGACGGATAGATTGAATGCCGGACGCCAGAAGGCATCCGGTTTGCAGCACGACTTTGAAGAAGCGGTCCAGGAAAAATCGGACGATCTGGAGGCGATCCTGAGTCTGATTCATCAAGGCTATGCCGGGAGCGCAATAGAACGGATCAAGGAGGTTCGGGGACGGCTGTTAATGGATCGCGTGGATGAACTAGCGCGGGAGCTCGAGCAGAATGAACAGGAGCGGCTGCTCGGCAATCGGAAGCTGAGCCGGTTTTATGCGAGACTCTCCCAGTTGGTGGCAACATTCGGTTCGGCAGGTATTTTCGGGATCGTTCTAATTTCGACAATTCGAATCAATCGACTCATCTCCGCCGGGAACGTGCTTACGGCAGAATTGCAACGGACCAATGAAGACCTGCGGCAATTCGTGTATTCGGCCAGCCACGATTTGCAGGAGCCGTTGAGAAATCTGATGATCTACTCAGACCTGGTCGAGAAACGAATCGTAAATGGAGCCTGGGAGGCGCTGCGGGAAGATGCAAAATTCATACGCTTGTTTGCAGATCGCATGAGGGCCCTGGTCTCCGATCTGCTGGCATATACACAAATCGCCAGTGCGGAACCCACTCCGCTCGAAGTAGCCGATATGAACAAGGTGATGGCGAAAGTGGTGGATAGCTGCAGCGTACCGATTGCGGAAGCGCGCGCAGAGGTAGTAAGCGATCCGCTGCCGAAGCTACGAATCTCAGAGACACACGCAGAACAGATCATGCAGAATCTGTTGAGCAACGCGATCAAATATCGGAAGACAGATGTAGCGCCGTTCATTACGATCAGTGCCGAACGGCAACGCTCGGAGTGGATCATAGCAATGAAGGACAATGGGATCGGCATCGAGCCTCATTACCATTCGCACATATTCGGCATCTTCAAGCGTTTACATACCGCGACTGAGTATCCCGGAACGGGATTGGGGCTCGCGATATGCCGCAAAATCGTGGAACGACATGGAGGCAAAATCTGGGTGGAATCAAAGTCCGGCGAGGGCTCGACCTTCTACTTTTCGATTCCGGGAGTCTTGTCTGCAGCGCGCGACAGAAAGCAGAGCACAGATCTTAATCCGGTGATGTAGCGTCCGCGAGGCTTCGATACCCGCGATTTAGCCCCCAGCAACGACTGTCGCGTAGACGGGATAATGATCCGATCCTTTGACATCGTGGCGTACCACGCCCTTGATCAATCGTGTGGGACCTCTAACGAAAATCCAGTCAAGCGCCATCATGATCGTGTGTGTGCGTTCAATGCGTTCGCCCAGAGCACTGCGAAAACCTGCAGCTTCGAGCTTGTGGAGAAAGATGGAAGGGAAATACTTGGTGTTCAGATCACCACCGATAATCATCAATGTCGCGGGTGGATAACGCTTGGAATCCTGCAGGATCTCCTCAAGTTGGCGGTCTTGGATGGCACCGGCGCTCCGGCTTTCCAGGTGAGCGTTGTAAACGACGAGTAATCTTCCCTCAAACTCGAGTTCCGTTACCAGAGCGATCCGGTCGCCGACACGGCGCTGCAGCAGAGGAACTGAGGATGGGATCCAGGAACGTGGTCTCCAGAAGCCAGACTGGCGTTCGAAACGAAGAACTCGTGCAGCCGCTACGATCGGCGCCATCTCCGGCGTGCCGGTGAAAGGTAGGCGGGTTAGAGTTGCTTGACCGATATACGCGGGGCGTCCATTTTCCTGGCTCAGCTCTTCGAATTCGATGCCGTAGGCACCGTTAAGCCGCAAGCGATTCGCCAGTTCCGCTGCGACATCACGATAGCCACTGCGCTTATTGTTCAGATCCACTTCTTGTAGCAGAGACAGATCGGCGGGATTACTCGCCATCTCGGCGGCGATTCTATCCAGTTCCGCTCCGTGATCGATGTTCCAGGTCATCACGCGGATCGATCGAAGGTGTGCATCCGGATGGACAGCGTGCAGCGAGCGTACTTCATCGAATGTAGACGGGAGCGACGCGGTCCGGGACCCGGTCTGTCCCTCGAACGTGAAGAGACAGGCCACTGAAATTATGGGAATAACGACAGCTTTCACGTCTGGCGGGAGGCGGGGTGAAGGCCGGGTGCCTGAGCGGAGGATACTCGATCCATCGACCGGTGCGCTTCTTCCTGATTGACGCGCAGCGCCGCCAACATTCCAAGGAAGCAGAAGTACCAGCCGCAAACGCCCAAGCGGGCGAAGGGATAATCAACGAGCGCATGAATGCAAAAGGCAATCAAGCCGATACCCCAGCCGGAACGAATCGCGGGTCGCACACTCCAAACAAGAACTACCAACATGATGCCGGAGAAAAAGATCCCGCCATCGCAAGCCCACTCCAGCCAGTCGTTATGAGCACGATTGACAAAGGTTCCGTCATCGTAGCGCGCGAACATCCGGTACACGGGCACGTAAGTGTCGAGGCCCCAGCCCGCAAACGGATGCTCGCGAATCATAGCGAGTGAAGATCTATCAATATTGCGACGTACGGCGAGCAGATCATTCTGCTGCAATTTAGCGATGAGAGCTTCAAAACCGGCGGCATATACAAAGGCAAGACTGAGAACGATGGCGAGAGCCGCTCCGAGGAGAAAGTTCTTGTTGCGATTCCTGCTATACGCAAGGGCTATAAGCGCGAGGAGTTCTAGAACGGCCAGAAGGGAGCCGGCTCGCGATCCAGATGCCACGACGGCGCCAGTTTGCACGGCTGCGCAGAGGATGTACGGAATAGACGGTCTGCGACCTCCAAGCCCATTCCACAAAGTGATCGGCAGCAGCAACTCAACGAATTCAGCGAAATTGTTCCAATAAGCGAATGGGCCGAAAATCGTGGCGTAGCGGCTTGGGATCAGCCAGAAATATCGGTTGGTTGACGAAGCCTGCTGCAGCAGATCGAGAATGCAGACGGCGGTACCAAAAACAACGAAGTAGAGACGAAATCTGGCCGCTTCACGCGGGATTGGGAAAAGTTGGGTGGCCAAACAGGTGATCACGGCGGCAGCAAACCAGAACAGCACGCCTATCCAGCCATACGCAATGATTTTGTGAGGAAAGAACAAGGTCTGCACAACTCCGTAGGCTGTCATGGAAAGGAGACAAACCGCGGGAAGGCTGAATATCACATTTTGGGTTGGTAGAAAGGCAAAGAAGAGGCCGGCAAGCAAGAAGATGAAGCCAGAGAAGATGCGCGGAGCGATATCACCTCCGTCCCACACGGTCAGCGTAAATCCACAGAGGATGACAAACAAACCAAGGAAGGCGGCTCGGTGCTGAAGCCGTCCGGCAGGAGCGTCACGGGGCGCTATGGATAAACTTCCACCGGCCATGCGCCCGTCCTGCCTAGCGAGGACCGGTGTAGGTCACTCGCCAAATCGATTTCGATCCATCATCAGTCACCATCAGGGAGCCGTCCGGCGCGACAGCGACCCCAACGGGACGCCCCCAAACCTGACCGTCGGAGGTTACAAAGCCGGTAACGAAATCTTCATAGACCCCGGTCGGATGACCATTGAGCAGTGGCACTCGGATCACTTCGTATCCAGCGCGATTAGATCTGTTCCAAGAGCCGTGCTCGCCAGCGAAAACATCGCCCCAGTAAGCCTTGGGAAACTGCTTGCCTTCGTAGAAAGTCATCTCCAACGAGGCGTTATGGGCCTGTAGGAGCACATCGGGCACGATTACTTTGTTGGCCAGTTCGGGATGTTTGCCCGCGAGCCTGGGATCCTGATGGTCACCCATGTAGTACCAAGGCCAGCCGTAGAAGCCATCCTCTTTTACGGACGTGATGTAGTCAGGGACCAGATTGTCGCCCAACATATCTCGCTCATTCACAGAACACCAGAGCTGCTTCGTCAGCGGGTTGATGGCGATGCCTACCGGGTTGCGAATTCCGGATGCGTAAACTTTGACGAACTTTCCTTCGGGCGTGTATTCGAGAATATTTGCGCGATGAAGCTCCTTGGGGTCGGTATCGGGATCATTTACGTTCGAACCCGAGCCGACCGCCACGAACATTTTGCTGCCGTCCGGCGAAAAGGCAAGATCGCGGGTGGAATGTCCTCCCCGTGGGAGCGTCGGAATGATTGTCTGAGACGGTCCGCTGGCTTTCAACTCGCCGTTGTGGTAGGGGAAACGCACGACGGAAATTGTGTTCCCGATATAGACCCATTGCGGGTTCTGGCCAGGAGGATAAAACGCAATACCGAAGGGATTAGGCAGATGCGTGGCGAAGGTGGACTTCTGCTCGGGCTTGCCATCCTTGGTGATGCCGCGATAGATTTCAATCGCTCCTTCGTCGCTTTCGGCAACAAACATGTCACCATTGGGGGCGGTACGGATTTCGCGCGGACCGGTGAGCCCGGTTTGATAGAGCTCGATCTTGAAACCCTGTGGTACTTGCGGCCAAGCGTCGGCTGGTCGAGGAACGACGCTCGGACTATTCGAAACACCTTTGGTCGCATAGGGCTTGGGCAGATCAGCGACCGTGATTTTGCGAAATACACCCGGTTTTTGTCCGTTGAAGCCGTGGAAGGCGTCTTCACCAGTAATCACGTTTTTGACATTCGAAGTATCGGGGCCGGCGACCGCTACGCCCCAGAGAAGCGCGGTCCCCAGTATGGAGGAGAGCGCGATGTAGATTCGCGGCCCACGGAAGATCGGCATGGAAGGAGATATACCTCGTGAAAGATTCACCAGCTGTGGTAACGCTCAGCTCTCATCTGAAAGTAACAAACTTGATCGGAGAGCTAGCCTAGAGCAGCCGATCACTCGTCGCGCAATGCCACAAGCGGGTCAATCCGGGATGCACGATAAGCAGGAAAGAAACAGGCGGCGAGAGCTACAGCACCCATAAGCAGCGTGACTGTCGCGAGAACAACCGGATCGGCTGGCGAAATTCCGTAGAGCAAGCTGCGCAGATAACGGGTCAAGGCGAAAGCAGAGAGCAGCCCGAGAAGTAGTCCGGCCAACGCCAGACGCATACCTTCGCCGACTACCAGCGACAGCAGCTTGCTGCGGCGTGCTCCGAGCGCGCTGCGAATTCCGAGTTCTCGTGTGCGCTGCGCGACCGAGTAAGAAATGACCCCATAGAGTCCGACCGTTCCGAGTAGCAGCGCTAACGCCGCGAAGACAGATAGCAGTGTCATAACGAACCGCTGCTGCGAAAGCGAGTTGCTGACAATCTTCTCCAGGGGCTGCGGATCGGCCATGGGCAGATCGCCCGCAACCGTAAGAGCTTCCCGGCGGATCTGCTCCGCGATCGCCATCGGATCACCGGTGGTGCGCACGATCCAGTTCAATGGAAGAAGTTCGAGATCCAAATGAAGCAGACCCGACGACACTTGTGCTTCGGGCTCGAAAAATTCAGGGGGCGCCGGCTGATCGAGACCTTTGTCACGGATATCTGCAACGATTCCGATAATCCGCCGCGGCTTATCCGCAAAAATCGGCCCGATACCGCCGCCTACCAGCATCTGCTGCCCGATCGCTTTTTGTCGAGGGAAGTATTTTTTGGCGAGCGCCTCGTTGATAACGATGACGGGAGCTGCATCGGCTCCATCCCGCTCGTCGAATTCACGGCCGCGCTTGACTGGTATCTTTAGCGTCGCAAAATATTGCGGGGACACGATGCGATAGTTTTCATCCGGCACGTCCTTCTTAGTCGGGCGGCCAATGATCTCGAAAGGTAGATCTCCAAAAGGAAAGAGCGGCAAGAACGCCGCACTCGCAACCGAGGTGACACCTGGCAAAGCTTCTAAACGAGCTCTCACCCGCATGTTCAATTGCGCCAGCGACGTACCATTCGCATACCTGTCGCTCAATGACATCTGCGTAGTGAGGACGCGATGGGCGTCGAAGCCGGGTTGAACGGCCTGCAGATTCTTCAATGTGTCGATGAGCAAGCTGGCGCCGATAAGCAGCAACAGAGTAATCGCAATTTCGGCGACAACCAACATCTGCCGAACACGCTTGGAGGCAGCATTCGTGATGCTCCGTGTACCGCCTTCCCGCAAAGGATTGGCAATGCCCAGACGGGCACTTTGAAGCGCGGGAAACAAACCAAAGAGAATGCCCGTGACTATAGCAGTCAGCAGAGCGTAGAAGAAAACCTGAACATTCATGGTTGCGCCCGCCAGACGCGGAATATCTGAGGGTGCCAAATGAAGCAGGAGCGGCAGGAAGGCACCTGCCAGTAAACAACCAGCGATTGCCCCCGCGAAAGACAATAGGAGACTCTCAGTCAACAACTGCTTGGCCAGTTGAGAACTGCTGGCTCCGATCGCCACTCGGACAGCCATTTCACGCTGCCTGGCGGCGGAGCGCGCCAAGAGCAGATTCGCTACATTTGCACAGGCGATCAGCAGGACCAGCCCTACTGTCGCAAGCAAGATCCAAAGCGGAGCTTTCGTACTGTCCGTCAGAAAATCACGGTATTTCGTGACGGCAACGGACTCGTGATCGTCCATTTTGTTCGAACCGTAGAGCTTGCGAAAGCGCTCACTCACGATTTTCATGTCAGCACGGGCCATCGCCAGAGTCACTCCCGGCTTCAGACGAGCAATCACAGGGTAATTATTCGAGAGATCCGCCGGATCGATTTTGAGCTGCATGGGTATCCATAGATCTGCCCGCAGCGGGTCTTCGAATCCCCTCGGCATGACGCCAATCACCTGATAGCTGTTGTCGCTGAGAGAAAGGTTCTTCCCCAGTACGTCGCGGTCACCCTTAAATAGCTTTTGCCACAGCGCAAAGCTCAGGACAGCAACCTTACCGGCGCCTGGCTTATCCTCGGCCACAGTGTAACTTCGTCCAATGGCGGGTTGGATTCCGAGTACTCGGAAATAATCAGCTGTGGTGCTTAAAGCTGCGAGCCGTTGCGGCTCTCCATGCCCAACGAGGTTGAGCCCGACAGGTACAAATGAGTGTGCCGCCACTGCTTCAAAGCTTTGGTTCTCGTCGCGCCAGAAGGCAAATTTGGTTGCGGTCGTCGCCCATATAGTTGCACCCGGGAACTGCCGCAGCAACTCGACCATTCTTTCCGGATTCGGATAACTCAAGGGCCGCAGTAAAACCGCGTTGATAACAGAAAACAAGGCAGTATTCGCGCCAATCCCGAGCGCCAACGTCGCGACTGCGATCAGCGCGATCACCGGATTTCGAAGGAGAGCTCTAATGGAATATCTCAGGTTCTGCAAGATCATGTTCAACGTTTTTCCGATTCGCCACTGTCCGGAATCGCGACGCACCGTCCCGTAAGCGACCTAAACGGTGTCCGCAAACTGAAGAAACAGGGCAGACCGCAGCGTAATCTGCCAGTTTAAGGGGCAATCCGAAAGCCAAAGCACAAGCACCCACCGGAGCGACAGTGCGAGTGCTCTACTGGGACCTCCTACAGATTGCCGCGGCGCGCTTGTTCCCTTTCGATCGCTTCAAACAGAGCCTTGAAGTTTCCCTTGCCGAAGCTCCGGCTGCCCTTACGCTGAATGATTTCGAAAAACAAGGTCGGGCGGTCTTCTACGGGCTTAGTAAAAATCTGCAGCATGTAGCCTGCGTCATCACGATCCGCCAAAATGCCTAGCGCTGCAAGCTCATCTATCGGTTCGTCGATCGCTCCAACTCTGCCGGTCAGGTCTTCGTAGTATGTGGTCGGAATCGAGAGAAAGTCTACGCCCTGTTCACGCAGCCGCGTAACCGTACCGACGATATCGTTCGTGGCCATGGCGATGTGCTGAATTCCGGGACCGCCATAGAAGTCGAGGTACTCCTCGATCTGCGATTTCTTCCTTCCCGAGGCCGGTTCGTTGATCGGAAAGCGGATCTTCTCATTGCCGTTCGTCATGACCTTCGACATCAACGCCGAATATTCCGTCGAGATATCGGCATCATCGAAGTGCTTGAACATCTTAAAACCCATAACGTTCTCGTAGAACGAAACCCACGTATTCATCTGGCCCCAACCGACATTGCCCACGGCATGATCTATATGAAGCAAGCCAGTGGGTCGCGCTATCTTGTCGCGGTCCTTTATCGCGACGAATCCCGGCAAGAACGCCCCATGGTAAGCGCTTCTTTCGACGAAGGTGTGAATCGTATCGCCGTAGATGCAAATCGCCGCTAAGCGAGCGGAACCGTTCTCATCCTCAATGGTGTGAGGCTCGCGTGCTGATTTAGCGCCCCTCGCGGTTGTCTGGTTCCAGGCAGATTCGGCGTCGTCGACCCATAAGGCTACCGATTTCACCCCATCGCCGTGTTTGAGAACGTGAGCGGCGATCTCTCCAGAAGTCTTCAAGGGAGTAGTGAGCAAGAAACGTATCTTCCCTTGCTCGAGTACATACGAAACATGGTCGCGAGAGCCCGTTTCCGGCCCTCGATAAGCCGTGATCGCAAAGCCCATGGCGGCTCGGTAGAAGTAAGCCGCCTGTTTAGCATTCCCGACGTAAAACTCAACATGATCTGTCCCGTGGATGGGCAGAAAATCGGATGTGGACGGGGTTATCTTTGGCTCAGCGATTTGCGGCACGATTGGCGAGTTCCTTATCAAACGTAGTCTGTCGATTTACAATATATCTTTAGTATATTTGGCTACCATGGCTGTTGGCAAAATTCAACCGAGGCGCGATGGCACCCTTGCCGATCACGCTTACCGTCTCCTCAAATACGGCATTCTGCACGGCGATTTCCCGGAAGGGTCGTTTCTCAAGGAAGCCGAGATCCTGTCGCGTCACTCGATAGGCCGAACACCTTTTCGCGAAGCCTGCAACCGGCTGCATAATGAGCAACTGCTGTCAGTCGTTCCGCGCCGCGGTTTTTTTGTGGCTGAACTCAGTTTTCGGAAAGTCCGCGATCTACTCGAGTTGCGCATCCTTCTCGAAGGCATTGCGGCCGAGCTCGCAGCTCACCGAGCCACGGCCGAGGAGGTCGAAATTCTCGAACAACACTATAAGGACGCACTCCAGGCTGCCCGCTCGAAAAGTGGTCTCGACAGGCTGATCGAAGCAAATCAGAACTTTCACTTGCAGATCGCGAGGATGACTCAGAATCGAGAACTGGAGACGACTCTACGCAGTATTCTCGAACGCTCTATCAGGCTGGTCTACCTTGCGGCCAGTGGTTCACGAGAGATACCTCAGGACATCGAAACTCTTTTGAACCCTATCCTGAAGGCAATTCGCAGAAGGGATCCTGCCGCAGCACACCGCGCCATCCTGGCAGATATCACTCGCGGCCAGCTTAGCGCGCTGGGTCAGGACACCTGGAGCGATGAAAATGGTAATTTCCTACATCACTTCTCGGATGACGATTGCACACCCAAACACAACCGGAGAACCGGCATTCGGAAACAGCAAAATTGAAGAGGAGTTAGTATGCCTTTCTATCACCGACTCGGAGAATTGCCCTCCAAGCGGCATAAAATATACCGGCAATCTTCCGGTGAGCTTTATTCGGAAGAACTGATGGGCAATATGGGATTCGTAGGCCCGTCTTCACTGCTGTATCACGTGCGAAGGCCTACTGCAGTGAGAGCACTCCGCACGATACGGGATTTGGCTTGGCGAAGCGCTCCACTCGAGCCATTGAGACATCGCCACTTCCGTACGCGACAACTCGCAGCATCTGGAGATCTCATCGCAGATCGCACTCCGCTGCTTTTCAACGACGACGTGTCGCTGTCACTCGTGCACCCTAGAGAGTCGCTCTCCACCTTCTATCGAAATGCTCAGGGTGACGAGATTGTCTTTGTGAGCGACGGTGAAGGCACTCTGGAATCGACGTTCGGGAACATTCGGTTCTCAGCCGGCGACTACCTCATCATCCCGCGCGGCATCCTCCACCGGTACCGCTTTTCGGGAGGAACTCCCACGCTGCTGATCATAGAAAGTGCCGGCTACGTGCGCACACCGCGCCGTTATCGCAACGAATTCGGACAGCTCACGGAATCAAGTCCGTATTCCGAAAGGGACATCCGAGTCCCACAGCACCTCGAGACCCACGACGAAAAGGGTGATTTTCGTTTAATTGTGAAGAAGGCCAACACGCTGACCGAAATGGTGCTTGCGTACCATCCATTCGACGTTGTCGGCTGGGACGGATATTACTATCCATGGGCGCTGAATATTCACAACTTCGAACCCAGAGTAGGACGGTTTCACTTACCACCGCCCACTCACCAGACGTTCGAGAGTGACGGGTTTGTCGTCTGCTCTTTTTGTCCGAGACCCTTTGATTTCGATGCAGAAGCGGTACCCGCGCCGTACGCCCACTCGAACGTAATGTCCGACGAAGTTCTGTATTACGCCAATTCCGAGTTCATGAGCCGCAAAGGAATTGAGTACGGTTCGATAACGCTTCATCCAGACGGCCTCGCTCATGGCCCTCAGCCCGGTCGTACGGAAGCTTCTTTGGGTCAGAAAGAGACCAATGAACTAGCTGTGATGATGGACACCTTCCGTGGACTTCACGTGAGTGAGGCTGCTATTGAGGTCGAGGATAGGGACTACTATCTGTCCTGGCTCGATTCCTAGCTGGGCGATCTCGCTTGATGATCGACGAGACTCATGATCCGGCACTCGAAAGCTGGGTCGAATCGGCCAATCGACCGGGCTGTGATTTTCCGATTCAGAATCTGCCATTAGGCGTCTTTCGCAGCCCGGGAGATGAACAAACCGGCCTTGGGGTAGCCATTGGGGATGCTGTTCTCGACCTCGGAGAATGGCTCGACGGCTCAAATCTAAATGGTTATCTCGCCTTGCGAGCAACACAACGGCGAGATCTGCGGCGCACCCTGAGTCGGGTTCTCGCAAAAGGCTCATTGACTCGTCCTTTGATTCCGCAGCACGACTGCGAAATGCTTCTTCCTGCACAGATCGGCGATTTCACAGACTTCTACGCCTCCCTGGACCACGCCACCAATGTGGGACGCCTGTTTCGGCCGGACAATCCGCTTCTCCCGAATTATCGCCACGTACCCATCGCCTATCACGGGCGAGCTTCTTCGGTGGTGATAAGTGGCACACCTATTCGTCGCCCGAGCGGACAACTCGGTGAAGGCGTTTTTGGCCCGACCCGCGAACTTGACTATGAATTAGAAGTGGGTACATTTCTTGGACCTGGAAATAGCATCGGTGAAAGTATTCCGATCGAACGCGCCGAAGAGCACGTGGCCGGTGTCTGTCTGGTTAACGACTGGTCCGCCCGAGACATCCAGCGCTGGGAATATCAACCGCTTGGGCCATTTCTCGCCAAGAACTTCGCTACGTCGATATCACCATGGATCGTCACACTGGAGGCTCTGGCACCCTTTCGAACGCACTCCTTAAGACACGATGCGCCCGTTCTGCCCTATCTTGTCTCATCTGGTTTCAACGCGTTCGAAGTGACTCTCGAGGTCTATCTCAAGACTCGAAAAATGACCGCTCCCGAACTGGTGAGCCGAGGGTTCTTCAAGGATCTCTATTGGACGCTGGCGCAAATGGTGACCCATCACACATCGAATGGTTGCCCGTTGCGCCCGGGGGATCTGATTGCTAGTGGCACTGTGTCGGGGCCGCAGAAAATCAACCGTGGATGTCTGCTTGAGCTAACGCAGCAAGGCACTGAGCCACTCCGATTCTCCTCCGGCGAGCGGCGCGTGTTTCTCGAGGATGGTGATCAAGTAATCATGACTGCTTTCTGTTCACGCGAAGGCTATCGCCGAATCGGCTTCGGATCCTGTGTTGGAGAAATCATTAACGCCTCATAGCCTGGCGAAGATGTCAAACTTAGGCATTAGGAAATCTTCCATCTTTACTAGCGTCGCTCTCGTGCCTTACAATCCCGTGGAATGCCTGTAAAAGCTTAGTGGCGAGAAGGCGCATAGAGATCCTTGAAACTGCCTGCTCGGATTCGGTCGATCGCTTTTGTGCTAGCTTTGCTTGCGCTATGGCAAATTGCTATCAGTCGGGATCCTGGTCATTTATTGCCAGGTCCCGTTGGCGCGGCTCGCGGGGTTCTTGATCTACTGCGACACGGACTGCTGTTGAAATATGTCGTCGCGTCACTCTTTCGGGTTACGTGGGGATTTCTTCTGGCCGCGGCTCTTGCCATTCCACTCGGGATCACGATCGGTTGGTACCGTCGCGCTGAGATGGCCCTTAATCCTATTCTCCAGATCCTTCGGCCGATTTCGCCTCTTGCTTGGATTCCAATCGCTATTCTCTGGTTCGGTGTAGGCGACCTTGCCGCCATCTCTCTTATTTTCATCGGCAGTTTCCTTCCACTGCTGTTGACCTCCATTAACGCCGTCCGAAGCATTCCTGATGTTTATGTAAATGCTGGCAGAAACTTCGGGATGCGTGATGCTCAACTTTTCCTCCGAGTTCTATATCCAGCGGTGTTGCCGTCACTGATTATCGGTTTGCGCATAACGTTGGGCGTGGCGTGGCTAGTTGTGGTTGCGGCCGAGATGATCGCCGTGAACTCCGGCCTTGGCTTTCTAATCGTCGATGCACGCAATGCGGGTAACCGCTACGATTTGGTGGTGGCTGGTATGGTTCTAATCGGCGTGATCGGTTTGCTGCTCGACATGTGGATGCGCTCGTTCGAAAGAGCGAGGTCGATTCGCTGGGGTTACGCGGAGGAGTAGCAGTAGTTGATAACAGAAGCAATCGCAACTCCGCGAGCTATTGATACCAAACTGCGAGCTGAGCAGGTCACCGTGATCTTTGATCGGGACGGGAACAGTATGCCTGTCCTCGAAAACATCAGTCTTGAAGTTGCCGAAGGCGAGTTCCTGTGTCTACTCGGGCCCTCTGGGTGCGGCAAAACGACTTTGCTCAATACCATGGCCGGGTTTCTTTCTCCCACGCTCGGAGAGATACGAATCGACGGTAACGTCGTGCATGGACCAGATCCTCGCCGCATTTTTGTATTTCAGGAGCGTGGTGTTTTCCCTTGGCTCACGGTCGAGGGGAATGTAGGCTTTGGCCTGTTCAAGGTGCCGCGCGCGGAACGAGAACGGCGCATTTCACATTACATAAAATTGGTCGGGCTTGAGGGTTTTGAGAAAACCTATCCGGCCGAACTTTCGGGTGGAATGAAGCAAAGGCTCGAAGTCGCGCGCGCTCTCGCCGTTGATCCGGACATGTTGTTTCTGGATGAGCCATTCGGTGCTCTAGACTCCATCACACGTCTGATCATGCGCCGCGAGTTGCTTCGCATTTGGGAAGCCGAGCGTAAGACCATTATCTTTGTGACACACGACATCGACGAGGCGGTCCAGCTTGCGGATCGGGTCGTAGTGATGAGCGCCCGACCGGCCAAGATTCAGCGGATTGTCGATATCGACATCGCCCATCCGCGCGACATCAGTTCGTCACGGTATCTCGAGCTTCGCGACGGCATTTTCAAGCAAATTGGCTTGGCACACAAGGTATGAGATCGCTGGCCGCACCGAAGAGATGGGAAACGTTTTTCTGGCCGGTCCTGGCGTGCTTGCTATTCCTCGCTTTGTGGCACTATGCCGTGAGTTGGACGGGCACCAAAATCTTTCCTTCCCCGCGCGACGTGGAAAAAGGCCTGGCTGAACTGCTTCGAAAAAGTCTTCTCTGGAGGTACATTGGCGATTCGCTCCGGCGGGTTGCAATCGGATTCGGGGCTTCGGTGATTCTGGGCATTCCTCTTGGGCTGACGCTCGGCTGGTATCCGGCGGTAAACCAGGTAATCAATCCGGTGCTCCAGCTGCTTCGGCCCATCAGCCCGATTGCGTGGATTCCGGTAGCGATCATTTTTTTTGGCGTAGGCGATAGGGCGGCGATTTTTCTGATTTTTCTAGGGGCTTTTTTCCCAATCGTAGTGACCTGTGTTAGCAGCGTGTCAAATGTCTCGTTCATATACCGCCGCGCCGGTCGCAACTTCGGCTTAACAGCTCCGCAGCTTCTTGCAAGGGTGATCTTCCCTGCAGCGCTTCCGCAAATCCTGGTCGGCCTTCGCATTGCACTTGGGATCGCGTGGCTGGTGGTGGTGGCGGCAGAGATGATTGCGGTGGATTCGGGCTTGGGCTATCTGATCATCGACGCGCGAAATTCGGGAAAGCGCTACGATCTGGTGGTTGCAGCCATTTTGTTGATTGGCGTCATTGGTCTGGCGCTAGACTTCTGTTTCCGGAGACTGGAAAGGATCAAATCCGTCCGGTGGGGGTTCCGTCATTCGTCTTAACGGTAAAATCCCGGCGCTTACGCTCATATGGCTCGTGGTCATCTCGGGAGCCCATGCGTACCTGAACGTGAACTGGGCGGCTGTGCTGAATGATTATCGTCCCATCGCGAAACGGAAGATCATTGTCGCTTATATTCCGGTGACGTGCCAGCTAACTTGCCCTGTAACGGACTACATCTCCAAGTTTTCAGAAAGCGGCGAGATGTTTTTGCCTCGGATGTTTCAGGGGTTCCCCGAGATGAAGGAAGCGCTCATCTCGAATAAGGTGCAGGCGGCGTTTATCGTGGCACCGATGGCAATCGCGCTAAGGGCGCAAGGTGTTCCGATCAAGGTCGTGTATCTCGGACACCGCTACGGAAGCGCCGTAGTCGTGAAGAAGAACGGTCCGATCAAAACGTTCGCCGATATGCGTGGCAGGACAGTTGCCATTCCAACACGTTTTTCCGATGAACGGCTGATGTTGTTTCGCGCCATGAAGATATGGGGCCTCAAGCCAGGCGACATCAAAATGGTCGAGATGGCGCCCCCGGATGTCTCGGGCGCTCTTGCTGCCGGTGCGATCGATGGGTTCTCCATGGGTGAGCCGTTTCCGTCGCAGGCAGAAATGGCAGGTTACGGACGCATCCTATTTCAAGCGCGTGAATACTGGCCCGATTACATGTCATGCATTCTCATCGTGCGCCAGGATCTAATCGACACGCGGCCCGATGTAGTGCAGGTTCTGGTAGATGGCATAGCCCGCTCAGGTCTCTGGCTTGACAAAAGCAAACCCAACCGGGAGGACGCGGCCGATTTTGTGGGTCGCTTCTATTACCATCAGAAGCCCGCATTGCTGCGCTGGGCTCTTACGAAGCCGTTGGATCGCGTCACGTACAGCCCACTCGCGCCTCGCAAAGCAGACTTCGACCTGGTTCGAGACATGATGATCGAAACCGGCGTTCTCAACAAGAAAATTGCTTTCAGCGAGTACGCCGACACGCGATTTTCCGATCGGGCAAGAATTGAGACAGCCTGGAAGTATGGGGCCGGTATGGCTACCGCCCGATAAAAAACATCGACGTTCCAGCAAAGAAATGAAAATGTTCCGCAGGTCATTTTATCCAGCGGATCACGCGGGAACCAGCGGTATAGCTGCCGCCGCAACGGTTGAAACCAAAACCAGTCAAGACTGTTCTCTATTGAACTAAAGGCTTCACCTGTATCACCCGCGCCGTTGCTCTGGCGACATTGCTCCGCCGGGAGAAGGGAAGAGTCCGCGTGGAAGCCAATTATCCGAACCCAACCATTCTTATCCAATTCAATGCCGGCCTGGCATCGCAGAAGTCGCTGAAAGAATTAATAGCGGAGATGGGATTTACAGTAGTGGACACGTCCGGCAATGCTCGGCACCGTTAGAAGCGATAGTTGAGTTCGACGAATCCGAATTGACCGTTTGCGGTCTTGTAGATCGACCTGATCACATCTTCCCCTTTTGCGTAGCCGTAGTAGAAGCCGATAGATGCGGCTCGGTTGAAGGCATAGTCCAAGCTCGAATCGTACAGATTGGCCAAATGGCTTTTACCATTACTCGGCCGGCCTTGATAACCAAATGTCCAAGGCTGAAAAGCCCCTCCGCCTGAATACCAAAGATCATTGGCGCTGGCTAGAGATAGATTGTGAACATCAGTTCTGATACTCACCGTTTTTGACGGACGCAAAACCATCTCTGCGAACGCGTCGCGATTATTCATCTCGTTAAAAAAAGGGAAACGTGCATATACGCGCGGTGTCGGCAGAATCGCGAAGAAGGTGCCGTGTGTGCCGTCCTTGGGATTTCCGTCTCCGCTCCCGTAGTTATATCCGCCACGTATCCACGGGTGAACTGACTGCAGGAGTTTCGGCTGCACACCGGCCTCGAGCGCAGAGGCGGCGGCACGTTGAGTGAGCGTTCCCCAATTGCCGGTCTGCACGGCGCCCCAACCGAGCAGATCCACAGTGGCAGCGGATCTTTGAATGGTTTGAATATAGTGTCCCCCGTAGGTGCCAATCTCGATCCCGCGGGTGTCCGCCACATGCGCCGGTGCGGAGCGATTATCGACCTTCAACACACCTCTCGGATCGTCGTAGAAGATGCCGAACAAACGCCATTCGGCAGAATTGCGTTGTGAGTGATGCACCTGTCGAGTCGCGGAAGCGTACGCGAATGGAGTCTTAACCCATCCCCATCCGTCGACCTGAAACACACCTCTAGTAGGGATAGCTCCGACGGCGGTGAAGTTCCAATTTCCGCGAGAATAGGCCGCATGTGCTCCATCGAAACTACGCTCCACGTCAGCGAATGCAAAAATACCGATCAGCCTCTGTGAGATCCGATCACGCTTAAGAGCGGCAAGAGTTGCGTCAGCTGGCTTCACTTCTCCTCCATCAGCGAATTCAAAGCGACCGAGCTGAAGATTTCCGTGCTCACCCTTGACGCGAATGTATGCTTCTTTTGGAAAGATCATCGCGGCGTAGCGGCTGGAATCGTTACTCGCAAAATAAGTGCCGCCAAGGCCGAGTTGTCCCTGTGGCGGCGCAACGACAGCATTTCTTGGCAATCCGAGAAACACCGGGACAGCCATATCGATGTTCCAATCGAAATCGGACGATGCCTGGCTGAATGCGAACTGTGCGAGAGTATCGGAAAAGCCATAAGTGTTCTGCCCCTTTCCCTCGAACCAATCCCAGAATTCTCCTCGTGTGCGAATGTTTCCGCTGAATGTGACTGAACCGATCTGCAAGGGCGGCGATGTGTCGCCAATACCAGACTGCGGCAGCGCCGGTACCGAGCAAATAACCAGTAATGGAATGAACAAGTGAGATTTGTACATTGAGTGCAAGCGCGGCAATCGCGAACTCAGCAGTTTAGGGCTTGAATCACCTAGGCGTCAAGAATCTGCAGGAGGAATCCAGGGTCTAACTTATGGATGGGGCCGTCTGGTTCTCGCTCGCTTAGGAGATTACAACGTAAGAGGGAGAGTCTTTCGAAATAGGTCGCCGTCTTTCGGAGAGATAGATTTCAATTGCAATAGCTACGGGTCCAACGATTGAGAGCGCATAAAAAGGCGCATGGACATTCTCGGCGACCCGCAGAATCATCTCGACTACAGCGACCATCGCTACCACCAAACATTGCGCCCATCGCGGCTTCACCGTCGTCTTCGGGTCGGTGATCATGAAGAAAATGAAGAGCTGGTACATTGGGCCGGTAATCGGAGCAACTTCAGCCAGAAAGGAATGGCCGGGAGCTAAAGATCGCGCAAAAGCCAGCACCACGAAGCAGACAACGTAAGTAGCGGTGATATGGAAGCGTCTGACTCGATAGATAATTCCGGCTCCGAGGAGCCATACGATCACCATCGGCCACACGGTATTTCCCCATTGAATGCTGAGCGTAGCGACGTATTCGGGCGCCAGGAGAAGCATCGCGCTGATGGCAAAATTGGAGGGATTCCAAAGGTGGCGTCCGCGCCAACGAAGAACGTACTTCGAGGCGATCGCAATGGCGCTGCAAAGCGCGTAAGGCCAGAAGGCGGGAGATCGAATCAGTATTCCCACACTTATTCCCGTTATGTAGGCGCTCGCCAGGTGGGGGAATTTTCGGTAGATGAGCAGCGTTAAAGCGATTTCAAAGAGCATGCTGGTAGCAATCGCGAGTGCCGTTCTGGAGAAGCTTTCCAGCAGTCCAAACGATATATTGCTGACCAGCAAAATCAGGGTAATGAAAGCGGGCGCCAGATAGCGGTTTTCAGGGCCGAAGAACCGCACGAACGATCCTGGTGTAAGTGCCTTCGACGCTGGCGGTGTTACTGCGTCTATCTGCCCGCTCATGATGGCTCCTGAATGTTATAGATGCGATCCGTCAGAGGTGAACTGATTTTTTGAATGCGTCCGGAGGGCCAGCGTACTTCCACTCGCTCGACCCGGGCTGTTTTTCCTAGTCCGAAATGTAGACGCCTCTGATTCTGTGAGCAGAAACCGCTGCCGCCCGAGACCTCCTGTACCTGCTCCTGGCCGTTCCAGAAAACCCGCACCTCGGCGCCGATTGCGCTGCGATTGCTAATTGTGCCGGTCAAGCTGAACTCGATCCACTGATTTTGCGGGTCGACTTGGTTCTTGTACAACAAAAGCGGTCCATTCTGGTTGGCTATCACCACATCCAGAGCGCCATTGTTAGCGAAATCGGCCAACGCAACAGATCGTCCGTCGAAACGGTCCGTCGCACCCACAAGCTGAGCGACCTCCTTGAACTGACCTGCACCGTCGTTAACCCAGATTCGCTTCTGTTGATATCCCGAAAGGCTGCGGCCCTTAAGAGGAGGCCAATTGGCGGCATCAGAGATAATCCGGCTATTGCCGCCGGCAATTTTGGAGTAGTCATACCAGTAGCTGCGGTCACGATCGAGAGAAACGTTCCCATTCACCTGGTAGAGATCCAGGAATCCGTCATTGTTCAGATCGCCAAACTGGGCGCCAAAACTCCAACCGCCGAGTTCCACTCCCATGGCATTCGCCACGTTTTGGAACTTAATGCCTTTGTCTGAAGTTCCAGGTTGAGGTACCCACAGGTTGTTGCCCTGAACCAAAACCCCCTCTTCGGAGATATTCGTGACGAAGATGCTATAGCGACCCTGGTTCAACAGATCACCCACGGAGGCAGTCATGCCGCTTTTCGGCGCATAGCCTACACCAGCTTCTTTGCCGTCTTCGCGAAAGTGTTTCCCCTTTTCGTTGAGATACAGCTCGGAGACACCATAGTCATTAGCGACGAACAGATCAGGATAGCCGGTCGCGCGGAGATCAGCAGCGACGGCAGCGAGCGACCAACGGCGCGAATTGATTCCCATCTGCGCCGAGACTTCCTCGAAACGGCCGTTTCCGAGATTGTGAAACAAGTATTTCCGGCCTCCGTTCTGCGCATACTCGAAGCTCTCGGGCATAATCTTCGTTGTTTTGAGATGCCAGAGATCTATGTCTTCGGAGTAATAGCCGCCGAGAAATAGATCAAGCTTGCCGTCGTTATCGTAATCGAACCAAATGGCGGTGTTCGCATTGACCCAGGGAGGCAATCCGGCTTGCTCAGTGACGCGGGTGAAGTGCTTGCCGGCGTCGTTGTGATACAGCTCCGGTTTCCCCCACTTATAGATCAGAACATCCTCATAGCCGTCGTTATCATAGTCGCCCCAGACAGCTCCCATCGACACTCCAGTCGCCGGCGAGTTAATTGTCGCGAGCCCCACTGCATCCGCCACGTCGCGGAATGTTCCGTCATGCATGTTGCGATAGAGAGCGTTGCGCGAATGTTCACCGCTGTTGGTCACGTAGAAATCGGCCCAACCATCGCGGTCGAAATCAACCACGGAAACCGCTGCTCCCATTGACGCAATCTGGGGCATGATGTCATCCAGCTGGTGATCTAATATCGGTTCCTTGTGTTTGAAGTGAATGCCCGAAGCGGCCGCGCATTCACGCAACCGAAAACCATAGTTGGAGAGGGAAGCTGCGGTGCCCGGAACGCCATTGCCGGCCGCAGCCCCCCGGTGAGCCAGCACAAGCTTGTAGATGATGGGCGACGCGAGAAGCCCGATGAAGAGAATAGCCGCAAACACTCGCGCCTTGTTCATTGACGCTCCCATAGGGCAGAAGTAAAGTAGTGTGAGCTGATGTAACGCGTGTGATACGTGCGCCAATCTGAAGGATGCAGTTGATACGCGGGGTCGGCCTCGAGTGTTGTGGGAGGCAAGACATAGTTCTTCATCCCGTGATACGGCAGCGGGAGAATAGTTCCTGCGAACGTGGAGTTGTAGTCGCCATCTTTCACCCATCCATCACAGATAAGGACAAAATCGCGTGTCCACCCACTGGCCGGCGGCGGTAAAGCGGCGAACTTCATGCGCAACTCATCACCTGGACCGGTTATGACGTACCGGTCATCGATATTCTCCAGCAGTTCCCGAACATCACCATAGCGGGTTGCATAGCCCTCCTGGTCGTGCCAGCGGAGATCGGATTCCTGGATGATGTCGTAGTGCGGGAGCTCGGGGGACGAACCGTTGGCTTGGGTGATCAGAGAGAATCCGCGGAAGCGCAGATCGGCCGCCGCCAGTGAGAGATGCCGCAACTTAAGCTGATCGCGTTCGGGCGCGCGCGCGCCCCACGCGAGTTTATCCCAGTAAAGTTCCAGATTCGTACGCAAGCGCAATTTCCGCGGACAGCCCGGGCGGAAGATCCCGCTGATATCGAGGACTATTGTCTTGAGACGTCCCTTCGGAAAACCCAACCCGTCGCGTACTGTGGTCCAGTGGCCCGAGTCATCCGGAACTTCAATACTCAGACCTCGCGGATGCGCCTGCGAGTTCTGCGCCTGGGCTTTGACAATCGTCGCATCCGTGTCGTGAATCCAACCCTGCCCCACTAGATACAGAGGTCCCGTCCGAGGAGCATCCGCCGGCAATTGCAACTCAATCCAATGATCTCTGGTAAGCCCCTGATATTGCCCGCGGCCAAACGTATCAAGAAACCGATCATCGAGACCGCGCACAATACCTGTGACGTCATTTCCGTTATCGTCACTGGCCCGCTCGAAAGGCCTCGTCACGGTAGTAGCGATCAGACCTGGCGCGGGGGACGGAAGCGCGAACCGCTCGTCAGTGTACACTTCCGTGCTCACGGGGTGATCGATCGCGAGCAGCGAGTAGTGGTCCATGTAATAGGTCTCCCAATACTCCGCCGTAATTCGCAGATCATAGAAGCCGTCATGCGGCACAAGTTGATTACCTCGAACGTTGAACCACTCGCGTGTCCCATAGATGCCCTGCCCTTGCGCGTTAACGTTCAAACCGAGCGCCGAGCCCCAAGGGCCAACATCCTTTGAAAACTGCATTCTATGCCCGTTCCAGGTAAACAACATCGGGCACGAACCCTTTATTCTTTGCTCTGCTAGAACGGTTTGATCTGATTTTAGATCGAACTCAGCTTGGACGAAACCGTTTGGCCACACGATTCGCGCGAACTGAACCGACGTGTGTTCGCCTAGCCCGAAATGCAATACGGGAGAGGTAATGATCTGCTTTTGGGCAAGTAGTTCCGATCGTATTTCGATCTCGCCACCGATACCGAAAGAATTGATACGTTGATCTCCTGTCGCGTGGGCAGCCCTGGTTCGAATCACCTGCCAGTGGTAATTCTTGCCCCCGTGATTCATTAGTTTGACTGGCGTGCCGTCGCCTCCTCGGACAAGAGCGTCGAGCCGTCCATCGGAATCGAGATCTGAGATTGCTTGTGGCACACCCGGAAGCTTATAGGCTACCGGCGCAAAAGCCTTTCCGTCGCCAAGGAAAATCTGCTCGTTCACAACAATGTCGAGCGCACCGTTGTTATCCATATCTGCTAGAAAAAGACTCGGCGAGGAAGCCGGATTGGCACGGACCAGTTCAGCAGAATCCCATTTGTTGGCGCTTTCCGGCTTTTGCGACAGGCGTACAACCGAGGAATCGTTCTTTAGCAAAACGAGATCTAATACGCCATCGCCGTTGATGTCCGCCGCTGAAACGGCTATCACACCCTGCCGCAAATTGATTGGGACCTCAAGGCTTCGGTATTTACCTAAGCGTTCGTTCAGAAATACCTTCAAACTGCCGTTGTGGTCAAGCATCGCTACATCCGGGTCACCGTCACCATCGATGTCTGCAGCGGTAAACACCGTTAAGCCGTCAGTGCCCTGGAATGGATGAATGGGAGTGAAGGTGCCGTCTCCGTTGTTGCGCACCACCAGCGGATCGCCTTGCGGCGTGCCTAATACGAGATCAAGGTCGCCATCCAGGTCGATGTCAAAGGCCCAAACGCCGGTATAGGGCGCGGCCGCGATCTCCGCCGGAATCTTGCTCTTTTCCGTGATGTCCTGAAAGTGCCGCGAGTCCTGCTGCTGATAGATCTTCAATCCCGCCGGCGTGGCGATCGCAATATCTGTTTTGAAATCGTAGTTTAAATCTGCGCCTGCAACAGCGTTTTTCCCTAGCTGCACGGCAGACCGGCCCGGTAACGGAAGCACTGCTCCACTTGCGAGATGAAGCACTGCTTGATCTGCCCACGCGATGCCGGGCATCGCTCGATCGTCCGGTATGAAAGTTCCCATCCAAGTGACGCTAGCAGCGCTCACGCCGGCGGCTGGCTGCGTCTCAAATCGAATCTTCGTATCAGGCGGTGCCGGCTCGGAATTTGGAGACGGCAGCCGCAGGAATCTTGTGAATGGCTGGGCAACCAGAGTGGCCGGAGTCTTGATCTGATCCAGATGTTCCCGATAGGACGGGACCCGAAGCAGCACATTCCGTAGAAACTGCACGTTGACTGCCGCGGTGCGGAGATTTCCCTGATCCGCGCTTCGTCGCACAGCTTCAAACTGTTGCCTGGCGACATCGGGCCAACTTGCCGCAATTGGCCGAAGTGTCGCGAGAAGTTTTTGGGCTTCCGCGGAATCGCCGGACCTGGCGGCCAAACGAAGCGAATCCAGCAAAACAGCCGAATTGGAAGGTTGTTGTTGCAAAATTTGCCTCAATAATTGCTGGGCGACGCTCAGGTTCCCTGCAGCCTGATCGCGTTCGATCTCTTCGGACAGGGCATAGATCGCTTTGAGATTTCTCCCATCGAGCGCAACGGCTCTCTTGAGGTGTGCAGCAGCTTGTTGCGGCTTGCCTCGTCGGCTCTCAATCAGACCCAACAACGCTTCGATACGGCTGTCTTCCGGAGCAAGCGAACGAGCCTTGTCCACATTTTGGAATGCTGTGTCGAACTCTTGTTGGCGAACTTGGAGAATGCCCAGGTCGGTCCATCCGGCCGGTTCGCCGGGAGCAATCTGCGTGGATCGGGTCAGATATTCTTTCGCCCGAACATCCTCGCCTGCCTGCAGGCCAGCTAATCCCAGGTAGAAGGCCGAACACAGATCAGCGTAAGCCTTTGAGCCCACCGCGGGAAGGCCCGATTTCCGGCAGGCGTTCGATAGCAGCAGACAAAACAAAATCAGGGCGCACGAATATCTCAAATGCGGGGTTTGGCGGTCTGTAAGTAAGGCCGCTCTCCTTACCAAATTGATTTGCATCTAGAGTTTGCCATTAAAAAATCAAACGTACAAGCTTCATAGGCAAGCTCATACTTTCGGATGAATCTCTTCTAAAACTTCAGACGTGAAAATCAATGCGGCCGCACTTTTCGCGTTGTCAGGACCGCTAGTCTGCTACATTTTGCACGAGATCAATTCCTCAGCAATCGATGAAATTACGTCTGCCGCTCTGCTTCATTGCGACCGCCTTGCTCTCTACCGCTGCCGGCCCGAACTCCGTAATCAGGTTTAGCGATGTAACCGCCCAGGCCGGTGTTCACTTTACTCACTTCAACGGCGCTACCGGTAAAAAATGGCTTCCTGAGACTATCGGCGCCGGGTGCGCATTCACCGATCTGGATGGCGACGGATGGGCAGATCTGTTTTTCCTCAATGGCAAATCCTGGAGTCAATCCGGACAGCGGCACTTTCCAGCGCTGTACCGCAATAATCGGAACGGTACCTTCAGCGACATCACCAAAGGGAGTGGTCTGGATCTGGAGATGTACGCGAACGGTGTGGCGGTGGCAGACTACGACAACGACGGCCTACCGGACATCTATGTCACCGCGTTAGGTGGAGATCACCTTTTCCACAACGAAGGTCACGGGCATTTCAGAGACGTGACCACCGCTAGCGGGATTCGCAACGCCAACTTCGCCACCAGCGCAGCCTGGGTCGATTATGACCGCGACGGCAAAGCTGACCTCGTGATCGCCAACTATGTAGACTGGAGCGCCCCCAACGATATCTATTGTTCGATGGACGGGAAGACGAAATCCTACTGCACGCCCGAGTCCTACAAGGGAGAAAGCCTGAAGCTTTATCACAATCTGGGAGGCGGCCGATTCGAAGATGTAACAAGAAAAGCCGGACTGTACGCTACCACGAGTAAATCTCTCGGTATCGTCATTTTCGACTATAACGGCGACGGCTGGCCCGATCTCTTCATTTCCAACGATACGCAGCCGAATAAGCTGTATCGCAACAACAAAAATGGGACATTTGCGGAGGTCGGCGTCGAAGCAGGGATCGCTTACGGTGACGACGGTGTGGCGCGGGGAGCTATGGGCGCGGATGCAGCGGACTACGACCGATCGGGCCACTTAGGGCTTGTCGTCGGAAACTTCAGCAAGCAAATGATGTCCCTCTATCACAATGACGGCTCCGGGTTGTTTTCCGATACTGCATCATCCACAGTGCTTGGCCGCTCGACTCTTTTGGACGTGACGTTCGGGACTTTCTTCTTCGACTACGACCTCGATGGATTCCCGGACATCTTCGCCGTAAATGGTCATATCGACCCTGACATCAACCGGACGCAATCCGACCTGAGCTTTCGTGAATCCCCGGTTCTATTTCGTAACAATGGGCACGGTTCCTTCGACGATGTTACTAACTCGGTTGGACCCGATATCCGTCGCCCGATTGTCGGACGCGGAGCCGCTTATGCCGATTTCGATCACGATGGCGATTTGGATATTGTTGTCACCGAGAATGGCGGACCTGCCGAGCTGTTCCGTAACGACGGTGGCAACAAGAATAGGTGGATCAATATTCGCCTCGTCGGAAGGCGCTCAAATCGCAGCGGACTCGGAGCAGTAGTGCGCCTTGAGAGTCCTTCAGGCAAGCAGTGGCAGACCATCCACAGCGGCTCAAGTTATTGCTCGCAGAGCGATCTCGCGCTTACTTTCGGCCTTAAGCAGGATCGTAGTATTTCGAAACTCACCGTGGAATGGCCGAGCGGCGCGGTTCAGCATTTCGAAAATGTTCCAGTTAACCGGTTCCTCACGATTGATGAACTCGCAGGCCAAGTCAAATAGCCCGGCCATCACTCACCCATACACCCGGTACCGCTGCATATCCTGTTCTTTCAGAGCCAAGCCGAAACCTGGTCGTGTCAGGTCAGGGCAGAGCATTCCATTCTTCACTTCGAGTGCGCCGTCGAACGCCATCTTTTCAATGCGCGCATGATCGTAAAAGTATTCGACATTGATAGCCCGCTGCGCTCCGCAACAGGCATGGGCGTGTATCGAGGGCGAGGTATGCGCCGAGAGGGGCATGGAATAGCTCCCACACAGAGCATCCGCCTGCAAGAACCCGGTGATACCGGCGCATCGAGTGGCATCGGCCTGGAGAACGTCGACCGAGCCTGCATCCAGCATGCGCCGGAAATACCACGAGTCGTAACCATATTCGCCCGCAGCGATGTCCATTCCCGCGGGTCCGTCGTCGCGAACGAGTCGCAATCCTTCGAGATCGTCCGACGAGACCGGTTCCTCAAACCACGTGACATCCTGTTCTCTAAACCGGTGTGCCTGATAGAGAGCCTGTTTGCGCGTATACGCACCGTTGGCATCCACGAAGAGCTGGACCTCATGTCCAATCGCCTCACGCGCCGCGCGAACGCGTTCAATGTCTGCCGCTGCATCGCGACCGATTTTCATCTTGACTTCACGGAAGCCCGCTGCCGCCCACCCGCCGAGTTGCTTCCGTAGTTCCGAGTCTGAGTATGAGGTAAATCCTCCACTGCCGTATGCCATGATCCCCGTTCGTGTAAGGCCAAGCAATGAGGCGACTGACACATCCAGCAGCTTTCCCTTCAAATCCCACAGCGCATTATCTATGGCGGCAATCGCCATAGAAGAAATGCCCGGACGGCCGACATTCCGTATCTGCTCAACGACGATTCTCCATGCAGCTCCGACGGCCAAGGCATCTTGGCCGATCAACTTCGGCGTGAGCGCATCATGGATGAGCTCCGCCGTGGCCCTATCCGCGTAACTGTAGCCCAACCCTGTTTTACCGCCAGCGAGCGCCTGAACCAGGACCAAAGACGTCTTATCCCACTGAAATGTGCCGTCCGACTCTGGTGTCTCTGTGGGCACGGTGTAAACGGAAACGTGAATACGTTCAATCTTGGGATTGGATTGCATGGACTTGTCCATATAGACTTGCGAATCTAGATGCGGGGCATACCGTGACCCCAAGTGTCCGGTGGAGATAGGTCACGGCGCATCGGGGGCGTTTCGAGATTCCGCTTGTCGGATGAGAAAATTGCGTCGCCTTGTGCGACCAGGTAGTCAGCGGTGCGTGCAGCGAGAGCCATGATGGTGAGCCCTGGATTTGCCGAGCCCTGAGTGGGCATTATGCTGCCGTCGCAAACGAATAGATTGGCTATATCGTGCGTTCGGCCAAACCGGTCTACCACGGAGCTTTCGGCCTCGTTCCCCATACGCGCCGCTCCAACCAGATGCGCATATCTCGCCTCCTGAACCACTTCCTCCGCCCCAGCGGCATGCATGACTTCGATCGTCTTGTTCTTGCCGTATTCGATCAGCTTTTTGTCGTTGTCATAGAGGTTGAAGGTGGCTTTGGCAACCGGGATTCCGTGCTGATCTTTTTCTTCCGCTATCTGTACCCGGTTTTCTGCGTTAGGCAGAATTTCACCCAGAAATCCCAGTGCGGCCCAGTGATTGTAATCCATCATGATGCTGCGCATACCCCAACCCCACGCGCCTTTAGCTGTCATCATCTGCTTCGCGAAGGCGATGGGCAGAGGGCCGACTGTTTGAATCGCGAACCCTCGCGCGAACCCGCGCTTCTGATTGGTCTCGTAAAATTCTTCGGTCAAGGCGTGCGCTGGTGGCGCCTTGTACATACGAACCAGTTGTTGAAAACGGCCCAGTATGACATTTCCCGCCTGCGCCATGAGATATCTGCCGACGCAATCACTGGAATTGGCAAGACCGTGTTCAAAACCTGGGCAGGCCGAATTCAACAGAAGACGTGGCGTCTCGATGGCATATCCCGCAACAACTACAGCTTTCGCTTTCTGAAAACGCTCGTGACCTTCCGGATCAAAATACATCACTCCCGTTACTCGCCGGTGGTTGCCAAGGCAGATGCGGGAAACCATGCAGTTGGCCCGGATTTCTGCTCGGTTGGCAATTGCGTCCGGCACATGTGTAATGAGCGTGCTGGCCTTTGCTCCTACTTTGCATCCCTGGATGCAAAATCCGCGGTAGATGCAGTGAGGGCGATCAGCACGGGAGCCGTTCAAAATCGCTACCGGCCCGCCCGCGCTAACTCGGATACCGAGTTTCGTACAACCTCGAATCAACACGTCTCCAACCCCGCCCATTGGGTGCGGTCCGTACGGATAGCCATGCGGATCACCCCAGGGGAAGTAAGACGGACCTGAAACAGGAAGCTCTAACTCGAGTAGCTCATAGTAGGGCTTCAGGTCCTGGTAAGTGATGGGCCAATCGGCGCCCACGCCGTCTTGCGAATGGATTTGAAAATCGGAAGGGTGCAGTCGTGGAGTGAAGGAAGCCCAATGAACGGTACCGCCACCCACGCCCTTCCCACTATTGTTTGCTCCAAATGCCAAGGGATGTTCACCGGTGGTGATCCGCAGGTCGTTCCAATAGAGGTTGTGGGCTCCCTTTTCATCGCTCACCCAATCTCGTTCCGTATCCCAGAAGGGACCGGCATCGAAACCGATCACGTGAAATCCGGCGCGTGCAAGCCGCTGCAGCAGAACGCCTCCACCTGCCCCAACTCCGACAATGACGTAATCAACCTCTTCGCCGTCCGAGAAATGATGCATTGGCGTTGTGATCCGCTGCATCGGGCCGAGCATGTGCGGTTTATTGGCCGGTGGTTGAAACTGTCCCAAGACCGGCGACTTCAATGCGTGCCTCCCTGCCCGGGGGAAGCATGATGCTCTAATTCCCCAGAGATTCCTTCGTATGCGCTGGACCCGCAGCTCTCGTGTGCTTGCCAGGCGTAACGCTTCTCTTCCGATTCCCACGGCTCGGGTTCTCCTCGTTCGAGCCGCATGTAGGCGCGCGGATAAGCTGGGCCGCCGAAGCCGATCTCATCCCAAGCCCAGGGGTGCGAATAATAAGCCTCGACACAGTCGGCAACCAGCAGCATCCAAAAACGATGCACCGGCAGCTTTTGCCAGATCTCGTGTGCCGCAGAGGGCTTGCCGTCGTGAATCAGTCGAAGGATCTCGTCCTGTTCGCGCGGGCCGATTTCGAGAAAAGGCTGGCCGTACTCATGCAACGAGACTTTATTGATGGCTTGCAGTCCCAGGCGGAACGCCTCGCGATCGGGCGGCATATCTCCAAAACGATATCCGTCAGAAGAATTCTCAAAAAGCCGTTTGTCGATTTGCGGGACGATCGGGATCTGGTGCGATTCATCGCGATCGTCCTGCGGCAGGACGCGATCGCAGATTGCCTTCAACAGCTGCGCTTCGGATGGAGTGAAGAATCGGATGGGTGGAATATTATTGACCCGGTCCAGGACAACCTCACGGGTTTTAGCATCCCAGAACTTCTGCTGCTTCAGCGTGCTGAAGCCTGGGTAATATCCCGGCTGAGCCATCGGACCAATCGGTGCTCCCGTATCCGGATTGATAGGACGTGTATCTACTTTTTCCGCTTGAGAGCTCACTTTCACTTTTCTCTCCGGAGCAGACTGGCCAGCACTCCGAGGAAACCGCTCGCCGCGAACAACAACGGCGCAAACAGAGGCGGACCATAGATAATGTTGTAAATCGGTTTCTTCAGACCACCGGGCCGACGCAAGACGCCTCGCGCGTGGTAGCCGAACCCAACCGCACCATCCGCAATAGCAAGAGCGGACATCGCCGGCAGCCAGGTGTGGGCGACGCGGCGGCTCCTGATGGCGCCCATTCCCGCAGCCATCAAGAGCGGCGAAATGATGATAGGCGTCCACTGCGCCTTGTAACGGAAGTTGTTCTTATAGTGCGAGTACCAAGCTTCGAATCCGCTGAAGAAAGTGGCGATCACGGTCGCAACCGCCATCTGTTTTTGAAAACGCCCCTCACGCACGTCCTGCATCCAGGAAATCGGCTCATGCCTGGCGACGATGAAGCTTGCCCAGTGATTCGCGTGGGCAGCTGTAGGCAGAAGCTGAGATTCGTTCTCTTCACTGCGCCGGAGAAAGGAGGCAAGCAGGCCGAGATAGGCGCTCACCGCAAATAGCAAGGGAGCGAAGATTGGCGGGCCCATGATCATATTGACGATGGGCAGGCGCCACCCGCCGGGTTTTCTCTGAATGCCACGAATGTGAAAGTAAAAACCGAGCAGACCGTCACCAAGGGTGATAACCGAAATTATCGGAAGAAAACTCCGCGCCGCCTTTCTGCTCAAGAATGCTGCCACACCGGCGCTCGCCAATGCGCCGCTAAGGATCACGGGGGTGTACATGATTCTCCGGCTGTAGCTACCCCGGTAATGTTCGTATGCGACCTCGATACCGCTTAACACGCTCGAGGCGCTGGCGATGAGCGCCAACCAGCGCTGAAAGCGGCCTTCCCGGACGCGGAGATCAACTTCGGCAACGTCACGCTCGAGCTCTGCAGTGATATCCGTAAGTGTTCCCCTCCGTTCTATTGAACTCTGTGACTCAGGCATTCTTTCCGATCAAATGGCGAACCGCCGCCGTCGCCTCCGGAATCGCGAGAGGAAGAGCTGTCCAGGTTGCGGCTGCTGCCGAGAGAGACCAGACCGAGAACGTTCCATATCTCCTCCACCCCTCGATGGTGAGTTTTGTAGCTAGGGTCGCGTCCGCCAGACACTTCAGACCCATACCAATGGGCACCAACGGCTCGGTTCGAGTGCGATCCTCGGGGCCCATTCCCGCCAGACAGGCTGTCACCGCGTAGCTCGCGAGGCCGAGTAAGGCGTCCGGCGTTTTCAGGATCGAATAAGCTTGAGCCGAACCATTGACCTTCTCTGCGTCGAGACCAGGCCAGCGCGGATCCGGGAGTTTCTTCAAGATCCCCGTCTGGTAAAGGGCTATGCACGCGAGAACGGTCGAAGAGAAAAGCGACAAGCTAAGGATTTTGCGCCGCCGGTTCAGGAAAGGTCCGTTTTCCGTCCGTAGTTCGCGGCCGAGTTCATCAGCACTCAACTGATCGTTCATCTACCGTGTCCTTCCAACGCCAACCAACAGCCCTGCCAGGGCGATCCCCGCAAGAGCAACCAAGCCCCTATGAGCGGTTAAATTCAAGGAGGCGATATTCACTGAACTCTGAACGCTACTACGACTAGCTCGGTCTCCAAAGATTCCATGAGCGGCATACTCGCCTGGCACGGGCTCGAATAAGTTATCTGGCCTATCGGGTGAAACGGGTTCCGATGTTTGCTGGCCATCGAAGGCATGATTTGCGAGATACCTATCGGCAAAGGACGGGGCCACCTCCTGCCCGTAAATCGCCTTCACAGTAGGCCAACCAACGTAGAGATCGCGCCGCTTGTGGCTTGCTGCCCAGACGATCGCCTTGGCCGCGACTTCCGGTTCGTAAATTGGGGGCACGGGCTGCGGATGGCGAGGAAGACGCGTCCGGCACCAACTAAACTGTGGCGTGTTCATGGCCGGCAGCATCACCGCCGTGATATGAACGTTGCTGTCATCGTGAATTAGTTCCGAACGGATCGAATCGGTGAATCCTACTATGGCGTGCTTCGCTCCGCAGTATGGTGACTGCAATGGGATGGAGCGGTAGGCCAAGGCTGAACCGACCTGGACAATCGTGCCACGATCACGCGGGCGCATCCGCTTCAGCGCCGCCATCGTACCGTACACCTGTCCCAGATAAGTAACTTCCGTCGCCCGCTTGAATTCGTCGGGAGTAATCTCGACGAACGGCGCGAAAACAGTAGTCATCGCATTGTTCACCCAGACGTCGATCGGCCCCAATTCGCGCTCGGTCTGCTCGGCGGCCCTTTCGAGCTGCCCGGCGTTCGCGACATCTGCGGGCAGGACAAGTGCTTTACCCCCAAACTGCTCAACCTCGCGCTTGGCTGCTTCTAAGCGCTCCCGTCCTCGCGCGATCAATCCGAGAGATGCGCCTTGGTGTGCGAATTCGCTAACGACCGCGCGGCCTACTCCCGCCGACGCTCCCGTGACTACCACAACTTTTCCTTTATATGCATTTTCCATTCGAAGTTCCTGTTTGAGGCACAGCAGACGGTTACTCATCACGCAGTGTCCAGAGACGCGAGTCGGATTGTGTGCCACGACCGGTTAAAGAACACGCCGGCAAATTCTCATCACAAGGGATTCTCGTACTTTTCCCAGAAGGAATACGCGTTTGTGAATAGATGAGGGCCGCCTCGTGCATCGCGCTTCTCAGCTCGCAAATATATGACTCATGCAGCGGCAGAAATGGCAGCAAAACTTGTCAACACAGTCGAAGCGGCTATCCTTCGAAAGGCGCGATCATAAAAATATAGCTAATGGGTTTTGGTAGCAGAACGCAGCGCCTTCGAGGAACGCTCGGCGGTGCTCTCTTGAAGACCGAACAGATTTGTACCAGGTTAGGCCGATAGCACAGAAGGGTGATGCTCGATTTCGAGGGAAAGCAGGTGCTTGTCACCGGGGGCACTAGCGGTATCGGCCTGGCGATCGCGCAAGCGTTCTCTCAGGCCGGAGCAGAAGTGCTGGCCGTTGGTTTGGCTTCCGAGGAAGTCCTGCCGGCCCCGATCAAAACGAGCATTCTCGATATCACCGATGCCGGAGCTGTCAACAAATTCGTAAGCGGCCTCTTCAGGCTTCACGTTCTCGTGAATGCAGCCGGCGTCATTCGGCGGGATGAAGAATTTGATGTAGATGTATTCGCTCGCGTGCTCGAAGTGAACCTTGTTGGTGTGATGCGGGTCTGTATGGCGGCGCATTCGAAGCTCAAACTCTCCCAGGGGTCGATCATCAACATTGCTTCGATGCTCAGCTTCTTTGGTGGTGCTCGAACACCGGGATACAGTGCCAGCAAGGGAGGCGTCGTTCAACTCACCCGGTCCCTGGCAATCGCCTGGGCAGCTGATCACATTCGCGTGAATGCAGTGGCACCGGGTTGGATTTCGACACCGCTTACCCGACCGCTTCAGAATGATGCGCAGCGCTCGGCCGAGCTGGTTTCCCGAACTCCGCTTGCGCGTTGGGGACGGCCCGAAGAAGTTGCCGGCCCAGTGTTGTTCTTGGCTTCCGAACTTGCGTCCTTTATTACGGGTGCCGTCATACCGGTGGACGGCGGTTATTCAATTTTCTGAGTTTGTTATCAAAGTTGCATGCAGACCACTCATCCACTGTCGCCCCAGCAAATCGTCACGCAAGCCGTTCCGGAAGATGAGCGAGTTTGGGTGCCTCAGGCTGCCAACGTGTGGTTTCGTCCTCTTATGCTGAATACCCTGAACGGTCAGTGGTGCAACCTGCTCCGTGTGCGGCGCGCAGGAATCCTGAGCCGTCACAGGCATCCCGCTCCCGTACATGGCTACGTACTGAAGGGTTCCTGGCGGTATCTCGAGCACGATTGGATTGCACGGGCTGGAGACTACGTGTTTGAACCTCCCGGCGAAACCCATACGCTCATGGTGGACGAAGATGTGGAGGAGATGGTCACCTTCTTCAACATCTCCGGATGCATGTATTACGTCGATGCGGAGGGGAGGAACACCGGGTTCGAAGACGTTTTCACAAAAATCGACATGTGCCGGAATCACTATATCGAGGTCGGGCTCGGCGCCGATTACATTGATCAGTTCGTACGCTGAAGCGGAGCCGCGGGAATAGTATATATCTCGTCGATGCCTTCGTCGAGGGAGGGGCGCTCGAGATGCTTCGCAGTTCGCAGAATGGCTGGAACTGGGACTGGCTTCTTATCCTTGCGATGATTATTACGTCCGATTGCAGTGCGGACAGGGGTATCGAAGAAATAACAGAGGACGCGAAATCCAGCTGCTTTAGCCTGACGGATGAGGGGCGCGCGCACGCCCCGGGTGGCGTTCGTGTTGTCTACCACGAAGGAACGCTCCGAGCCAAGGCACTCAAGAAGCAATGCCGATTCCCGTTCGGCGGTTCCTAAGATATCCCGGCTTACGTGCTCGTGCGTCGCAGCAAGATGATCTCTGAAGTAGGTCGTCTTACCCGATCCTTGTAAACCGATGAAGATTACGGCTTCCGCCATCGCTCTAACCGGGGTGGCCGGGCGCCATGCCGTACTGCGCCGCGAACCGGGACGTAGGACAACTCGATTCCGGAACGTGCAGACCGCAACATGAGACCTCCCCGGCTCATGTCCCCCCGGCCCACAAAATCGCCGGGAAAAAGAAGGCGCTCGCCAAAGACTTCAAGCAGCGGCTCGGTGTACTTTCCACTAGCGACACTCCCGAGCAGAATATACGAGCAGGCTGGCCCCGCATATTGGTCGAGCAATCTCGAGCTACGTAGCAGAGCGTCCCGGTAAATCTGATTGCCTTCATCGACCGGTATCTCCGCGATAGCATTGAGCTGTTCAACAGTAACGACCGTCTCGGGAGGAATCAGCCCGGCACCAGGCACAATAACCAGCACGGGCGGAACTCCTGGCGGACCAACACTAAACGCTTCGGCATAAAGCATCTTTCCCCGGAAATACAGGCCGCTAACAAATGTGTAAACCTCTCCGATAGTAGCTGCGCCGCGCCGGACCCGGACTGCCAGATCGAATCCTGCCTGCTCTCGCATGAGCATCGAATATCGAGGGCCGCCGGCCCTCGCAGGAGAAAGCAGAAAAACTCGAGCGGGCGATACCACCGGTAGATTTTAGCGAATCAGAGGTCGGCAGCACGCCCACGGGATAACATGACTTCGTGGATCTTCCTGTGAACCCGCCGGTCTTGCCGATGCTGGCCAAACGAGTTGACGAATTGCCCACCGGGAACGCATGGATCTTTGAACCCAAGTGGGACGGGTTTCGGGCACTGGTATTCCGGGACAACGATGAGATCTTCATTCAGAGCCGGGATGAAAAACCGCTGAACCGCTACTTCCCCGAGTTGCTCGATCCTTTGCGCTCGGCCCTGCCGCCTCGCTGCGTGCTCGATGGTGAAATCGTCATCGTCAAAAACGAGGGCCTCGACTTTGAGGAGCTGCAACTTCGCCTCCATCCGGCAGCTTCACGCGTGCGCCTGCTCTCCCAAGAAAGTCCGGCCTCCGTCGTCTTCTTTGATCTGCTCTGTGAAAATGATCGAGACCTCTGCACTCAACCGTTCGAGGCTAGGCGGCAAATGCTTGAATCGCTAATATCGTCCGCCGCTCCGCCGATCCACCTCACGCCGGCTACCTACGATTCGAATGTAGCGGCCGACTGGTTTCGGCGCTTCGAGGGCGCCGGTTTGGACGGAGTCATGGCTAAGCCAACCTCAGGCACGTACGAGCCCAACAAACGTGTCATGTTGAAGGTCAAGCACGAGCGCGATTGCGACTGCGTCGTTGCAGGTTTTCGCTGGCACAAGAAAGGAGGAGGCAGCGTCGGCTCACTCCTGCTTGGGCTTTACGATGATTCGGGCGCGCTACAGCATGTCGGCGTCTGCGCCAGCTTCTCGACCGAAAAACGCCTGGAGCTGGCCGAATTCCTGGCTTCGTACCGCGAGAACGCGCTGGTAAATCATCCCTGGAAAGCATGGGCGGAACATGATTCGCCAGATGTTGAGGTCGGCCAACGCCTACCAGGCGGAAAAAGCCGCTGGAGCCAGGGTAAAGACCTTTCGTGGGAACCGTTGCGGCCGGAGCTCGTGGTTGAAGTTGCCTACGACCACATGCAGGGCAGCCGGTTCCGACATGTGGCGCAGTTCCGGCGGTGGCGGCTAGACAAGAAACCGCGTGACTGCACCTATGAGCAGCTCGAGGTCGTGCCGCCTCAAGAGTTGCTCGAGATTTTTCAAATCCCTCACTGAGACTTGCGCGGCTGCTTAGCCGCCGTTTTCTTTGAAACGCGTTTACTTGCGTGCATCGTTCGCCACTCGCGCGTGGGATCGTCATCCGGATCGGGGTTTGCCTGCGCTGGACGCAGCGGCTCAGGCACATTTCGGAGATTCACCCGAATGCGCGTCCAGGTGGAGGATCTCCCTCGCATGGAATCCACGAGGACATCGTCTACAGCGAGATGGCCTGCCGCTTCCGCATGCTTCTTCTTCCATCGCTCCAGACCTGCTAGAGCGGCCGATTTATCTGGGGAATTCGCGACCACGACCAGCGGCATCTTCGCGCGCGGCGGCTTGGCAGAGGATTTGGCGCGCGACGGCGCGACACGGCTACCTTCGCCTTCCATTTTGCGGAAGTGCGGCGGCCAAGGCGCGTCGCCGAGGCCCTCAGCCTCATCTTTCGAGGCAAGTTCGAGCAGCTTTTCGATCGAACCTGCCGCCTTGTCCATATCGGAGTTAGGATCGCCGAGTTCTGCGAAGCGCTTTGGAACCGTGAACACGGTGAAATCGGCCGGGTCGCTGCCCTGGACCTCGTGCCAATGGAGTGGGGTCGAGACGCGAGCGTCGGGTAATGGGCGCACCGAATAGGCGGAGCAAGTCGTCCGATCCTTTGCATTCTGGTTGTAATCGAGAAACACTCCGTGGCGCTCTTCTTTCCACCACTTCGAAGTCGCCAGCGCCGGGACACGCCTCTCGACCGCACGCGACAAAGCAAGTGCTGCGCGTCGTACTTCGGCGAAAGTCCAACGCGGCTCGATGCGCACATTCACGTGCATTCCCCGGGAGCCGCTAGTTTTCGGCCAACCTCGAAGTCCCACTTCTTCCAAGAACGATTTCACCTCGAGCGCGACCGTGCAGACATCACTCCAACTCACGCCGGGGCCCGGGTCCAGATCGACTCGCAGCTCGTTGGGATGCTCTAAATTATCCGAACGTACCGGGTGCGGATGCAGTTCGATACATCCAAGATTTACGACCCAAGCCAGTCCGGCCGCATCATCCACAACGATTTCTTCCGCTGTCCGGCCTGACGGAAACGACAGCGTCACGGTTCGCAGCCACTCAGGTCTTTCTGACGGAGCGCGCTTTTGGTAAAAGGCTTCCTGTTCGGCTCCGTTTACGAATCGTTTCAGCACTAACGGTCGATCGCGAATACCGGCAAGAGCCCCAGGCGCAATCGAGAGGTAATAACGCACGAGATCCAACTTCGAGAGCTTCGCCTGCTTTGAGAAATACAGCTTGTCCGGATGAGTTACACGAACTTCGTGTCCTTCAAGGAATAGCGTCTCGGCAGCCGCCTCTTTGCTCACAACAACAGCCTATATGAAAGAGGCACGAGCCAACTATACAATTCAACGAGCGGTTGGATTAGCGAGCCACCGGTCTATTTCGGACAGCTGCTGCTCTCTGAACTTCGAGTTCAATTTTATGGTCTCGACTGCTTCCTCGACGAACCGATGGGCACTAGAAGGAATGTGCTCGTGCGCATACTGTTCGAGTTCCTGGGCGCGCCCGAGTTCGTTCGAGCTGCCGGCAATCGCAGGCATCATGAACAGTCGTATCTGGGAATCGACGGTAAAACCGGGGCGGTCAACATGTTCGGTGGCGAACTTCCATGCCAGATCGGGATGATCTCGCGAAACAGCCATGGGCACGTAAGGCTGCGTTCCAGCGGGGACATCCGGCCCAAGAGCAAGGTCCAGAACTCGCTGGGCACCCCCTCGATCGGCAACGCCCAACAGAGAAGACCAGATGAGCTCCTTTTCCAAGGGATCGTTTGTGGCACGGAGAAGCTGAATCAGCCGGTCCAGCGTTTGTGAATCCGCGTGACGAGCCATTATCGAGAGTACAATCCGACGCATCGCCGGCGAAGTCTGATTTGGTTGTTGCAGGAAAAGCGCGAACCGTCTACGTGCTTCCTCGATCGTCGATTGATCGCCGAAACGGCTCAACGCTTCCAGAACGGCCTCCCGAAGAACAGCAGCATTCTCTTCTTCGCCGGATGAAGGCTCCCAACCCAGACGAGACGCTAACGGATTCAACCGGTCGCGTGCAAATCTTCTGAACGCATTCTGGCCCGGCTCCTTCGCATAGAGTCTGTCGATGGCGGTCAGTGTCCGGATCACTTGCTGCCAAACAATCGGATCTGCCGTGATCGGAAGCGCACGCGTGAGATCGAGATAGCAGGTGACTGGCTCATAACCAGACTGACCGAGCGCCCAGTTGTCGTAAAAAAGACCTAGCTGATTCGCAGATTCTTCGGTCGGGAGTTTGGCTATCAGGCGTGTGAGGATCGGCTGAGAGTAAAGCGTTCGAACGAAAGCTGTTTGTCCGGCGTTAACAATCACTGGACCTGTTCCTCGTGGTTCCAGCGTGCTCGTCCCAGAGCCCGACAGCAGTTGAGTGGTGATTGCCTCGCCTGCGCTGAGCGCCACAGGAATATGCCAGAGTTGCTGGTTAGTGAATGCGGCCCGACTTGGGTCTTCAAAAAAACGCTGTTGCGTCAACAATACAGCGATTTGGTTGTTGTTCGTTCGTTCCGATTCGACCTTGAGTAAAGGTAACCCCGGCTGCCGGGTGAAGTCTGATTCGATTTGTAGGATCGGCTTACCGGCGACTGCCTGGACTTCTCGCCAAAAATCGATGTCAACCGTATTGGCGTAAGCGTGCGCCCGCATGTACCGACGAACACCGTCACGGAACTGTGTCGGGCCGACGTAGGCTTCGAGCATGTTGATCACCGAGGCACCTTTGTCATAGGTGATGTTGTCGAACGCTTCTTCCGCCTGGCTTGCCGTGAGCACTTGTTGCACGATGGGATGGGTGGCCGGCTTGGCATCCTCGCGCTTGCCCGACTCCGCGACTGCCTGCGCCTGAAGGCCCGTCTTCCATTCCGGGTGAAGATCGTCGGCAATCTTGGTTTGCATCCAACGGGCGAAGCCTTCGTTGAGCCAAAGGTCATCCCACCAAGCCATGGTGACCAGGTCGCCAAACCATTGGTGGGCCATTTCGTGTGACACGGTCATGAATACGGCCTGGCGATCGGCGGCAGTGGACAATTTAGGATCAAATAGCAGCGAATCCTGCGAATAGAAGATTGCGCCCCAGTTTTCCATTGCTCCTCCCGTGATCGCACCAGGCGCCGCAACGAGATCAAGTTTGGGAAGCGGATAGCGAATACCGAAATAATCGTTGTAATACCGCAAGCAGCGAACAGCCTCATTCAGGGCATAGTGCCCCTTCGGCGTATCGCCGCGATTAACCACCACGCCTACATCTGTTCCTTCGACATCCGTTTGCATACGTTCGAAATCGCCGATGGCGAGAAACAAGAGATAGGTCGACATCTTTGGCGTCTCGGCAAAGCGGACTCGCTTATGCCCGTTCTGCAGTGTCTCCGTCGAAGCGATAGGCATGTTGCTCACGGCCATACGGTCAACTGGTGCATCCACCGTCACGGTGAACGTCGCTTTGAGACCGGGTTCGTCCCATGACGGCATAAAACGCCGCTCAGATGCAGGCTCGAAGTTGGTGGCAAGCGTGCGCCGTTTACCCGCCGGACTGACATAGTCCATGGCAAAGAAACCGACTGTGCCAGTGCCGATGGCGCCGTGATAATCGATCGTCAGAATGTGACGCGCGGGCTCGACGGAGTTACCGAAGGTCAGCACTGCCCTTTGAAGATTTTCGTCGAACTTGACAGAAGCAGGTCTATCAGCCTGATCGATGACAGCATGATCAAAGGTGAGATCGACGGCATTCAGCTGAATCACAGATGTCGATTTCTTCACGTCAATCGTGATGCGTACCTGGCCGCGGAAGCGGAGGGTGTCGGCATCCGGAACAAGCCGCAGATCGTAGTGGAGGGGAACTACGTCGGCGGGGAGTTGCTCTCGCTGGCCAGCCGAGGTGGCAAGTACGGCTCGAGCGAGGGCGAGAGCAATCAGGATACTGCCAAAGATTTTCCGCGACATACACTTCTCCGATTCACACAATCGCCATGCTCACCGCCTGATACAATTCGCCACTCCAGACCGGCTGGTAAGCGAACTTCGGCTACAAGATCAGGAATTGGTGTTCCAGATGTCGATGTTCCATTTCCAGCTGCCGCCTTCCTGCTTCCAGTGCACGACGTATTTGACCTCGAGCTGGCTTGGCGGTTGCCCTTCAGGCGCAATACCAAGGGTGGCTCGCCCGATCTCGATCGCATCCTCACCGGCCCGAATCACGTCGATGGATTCGAGAGCTGCCGATTTGGCGTTCACCGAGGCAATCAGATTAGACCAAAAATCCTTGATCGCCTTACTACCGGAAATCATCGGTGCTCCTGGTGGAAGGACGCGCGCGCCGTTGGTGTAGATCTGGTCTAGAGCATCGAAGTTTCGCTTTCCGAAGACTTCTGTATTGAATAGCTCATTCGTCTTCGCCATGCCACGTCGAATCTGCTCAATTGCTGGTTGCGCTGAACTGGACATGGGCGGCAGTCTATCACAGGTTTTGCACGCGTTCAGAACCCGTTTAGGGGTGCTGAGATTTCGAAGCCGAACTGTTTGAGGACGGCGATGGCGGAAGGGTCGGACCTTGGGGCCGTGGCTTTGGCGTGCTTCGCTTCGGAAACTGTGGCTTGAGTCTCGGCGGAGTTTTGCTCGAGGTTAGAGATACAAAGATCGGGGTTTGTGATCGTCCGGTTTCGGGGGAAAGGAGATCGGGGCAACTCTTGTAATCATTTACGACGGCGTTTAGATCTGATATAGAAGAAGAGAAGACATCCTACCGCGACGCCTATCACCCAAGGAATCCACCACGTAGATTCCGAGTTCATGGCAAGAGCAAGGAGCAATCCAGGTTTCCTTCCGCGATGAACTATATCAGAAACCCGGATCTTCTTCGCTCTCAGATTGAGCCACCACGTGGTTGTTTCTCCTGATACTGTTTCTGGAGAAGTTCATGATTCCGCCAGAGAAGATTGCGGCAGTGACTCGCGGCCTGAACGAAGCGTTCGGAGTCGCCGCATTCGACCACATCCGGGACCTGACCGAGCGGCCCGGTTCCAATCGGGCCTTCCGCATCGTCGTGCAAGGATCTGCATACGTGTTGCGGATCAACACGCGCGCGGGCGATATGACACGTCACTTCAGCTGCATGCGGGCGGCGGCCGAAGCTGGACTCGCTCCGCGCGTGCTGTACGCCAGCGTGGAGGATCGCATCTCCATTATCGATTTTGTGGAGGTGAAGTCATTTGCGCCAACGGAACCGCTTCGCCGCGTGCCCGCCGCTCTGCGCAGCCTACATGCGCTATCGCCGTTTCCCATCGCGCCCTTCAATACCACCTGCACGTTCCTGCTGAACAAAGGGCCTGCCCTGGACGGATTCCTTCACAAGTTTCGGGCCGCCAACGTCCTGCCGGAACACGAGTTCGAGGAACTTCTCGCTCAATACGCGCGAATAGCGGCCGCTTACTCGTATCTCGATCCGGATTTAGTGCCGAGTCACAACGACCTGTTCAAGCCAGATAATCTGCTCTTCGATGGAAGCCGGCTCTGGCTGATAGATTGGGAGGCCGCGTTTCAGAACGATCGTTATGCCGACCTTGCGGTGGTAGCAAATATGCTCGTCGCCAGTGAAGCGGAGGAACAGGTCTTCCTTCAGGAATATTTCGGTGCACCACCCGTTGCGTATCAGGCTGCCCGGTTCTATCTAATGAAGCAGCTCGCACACATATTCTACGCCATGGTTTTCCTCGATCTCGGCTCCACGGGCACACCGGTCGATTGGGGCGCGCCCGTCCCAGCATACGCCGATTTTCAGCGGCGCTTCTGGATCCGCGAGGTCGGCCTGGCCGATAACGATTCGAAAACTGTTTACGGCAGGGTTCATTGGGAACAACTCCGACATAACCTGCGCCAGCCGAGGTTCGAAGAAGCATTGAGCGTCGTGGCAACCGGCACGCGGCTTCCGAATCCTAGGGTGGATACAAGCGAGAATGAGCGCAGCTGAAGGCCGCCTTCCGATCGCTAGGGGACAACGGTCAACACTTGCTTCAGCGGCAGATCCTCGGACGACCTGCCAACCATAATTTCGAAGTCGCCCGGGACCACTCGCCAATGTAGGTCGCCATCGAGTAACGCCAGATCTTCAGGTTTCAACGTCAGCGTCACGTGGTTACTCTGCCCGGGATTCAAGGTCACGCGTTCGAATCCACGTAGTTGCTTAACCGGTGTCGCCACCGGAGTTGCTGTCTCATGAACGTACAGCTGCACAGTTTCCGTGCCTGGGCGCTCGCCGACGTTCTTTACGTCTAGGGTGACGCGCGCCATGCCTCCCGCATGAATCGGGGTCGGCTCGATGTGGAGGTTGCTGTACTCGTAGCGCGTGTAGCTCAAGCCATGCCCGAATGGGTAAAGAGGCGTCGCGGGCATGTCGACGTAGCCGCGTTTTTCACCATATATCCAATATTCTTTGCCGGGCTTGTAGTTGTAATAAGTCGGTAACTGGCCGACGTGACGGGGGATCGTAATGGCCAACCGGCCGCTCGGGTTGTAATCGCCAAATAAAACATCGGCGACCGCCTCCCCGCCGCGCTCTCCCGGTCGCCAGGCCTCCACAATCGCCGGCACGTGCTCCGCGGTCCAACGCGTCGACAGTGGCCGGCCATTCACGAGTACGACAACGGTCGGCGTTCCGGTCTCATAGACTGCCTGAACCAGATCTTCTTGCACTCCTGTAAGGTCAAGGCTGGCCACATCGTGCCCCTCGCCATCGGTGGGCAGATCCTTCTGTTCGTCGACATCATTCTGACCTTGATTTTCGCCTACTACTACGATCGCGACATCAGCACCCTTCGCCGCCGCTATAGCTTTCGCAAAACCGCTTTTATCCGTGCCTAAGACTCCGCAGCCTTTTACAGCAACAATCTTGGTTCCTCCCGCGGCTCTGGATTTAATTCCTTCCAAAATGCTGACGACATGCTGCGGAACCCTATGCGGCGAGTAGTCACCGAGCTGGTTCATGAGATTCTCCGCATCCGGGCCGATAACCGCGATGGAACTCAAGTCCTTCTTTAAGGGCAGAAGCGATCTCTCGTTCTTCAGCAACACGATTCCTTCGCGCCCGGCCTGCAGAGCCAGATCCCGATTCGGCTGCGAATGAATGGTGCGCACTGCATGCGTGACATCGACGTAGGGCTTCTCGAAAAGGCCCAGGCGGAACTTAAGCTCCAATACTCTCCGCACAGCGCGGTCGACCAGCGCGATGGGGACTCGTCCCTCTTCGACGTTCTCAATCAAAGGACCCATGTAGGCTGGCTCGTACGTGATGCCCACATCCACGCCCGCCTTCAGGGCGAGGGCGCCTGCCTCTTTCTGCGTGTGGACAATGTGCTCGTAAAGCAACGTTCCGAATCCGCCACCTTCGCTGACCACGACCCCTCGGAATTCCAGTTCCTGCCGGAGAACATCGTTCGTCCACTTTTCGGAAGCATGCGCGGGCACGTCTTCGATTTCCGGGTATCCCGCCATTACGCCCAAACCGCCGGCTTTGGTGATCGCCGCGTTCCAGGGAAGCAAATAGTTCTCACGCAAAGATCGCTCCGACACCTCTATGGAGCCGCGTTCGAGGCCGCTCGAGGGCTCGCTTTGCGTTGGGAAGTCGGTCAGCACTGCAACTGTTTTATCCGGAGAGGAGATGTCTGTTCCTTGAACGCCTCTAACAATGTTTTCAGCGATGCGCGAGTAGAGGAAAGGATCTTCCGTGTAAGCTTCTTCGTTTCTACCCATACGCGGATCGCGGTCCAGTTCCATCACCAGCGTGGAAAGCATGTGGATACCAACTGCTCTCGCTTCTGCCGCAGCGGCCGCGTAAACGGATCTCACCAGTTCGACATCGAAGGTACTTCCAATGGCCAGTCCCTCCGGAAAGACTGTGGCACCGGGAAACATCGCTCCGTGTGTACCCTCTTCGTCCTCAAGAAGAGGGATTTTCAGACGGGTCTGCGTGAGGGCGATCTTTTGAAGCTCATTGAAGTACTCCGCCTGCTGGCGCGAGCCATCGTGCAAGATCTCGTTCGCGAGCGTAAAAAACCCACAGCCCGGACCAATTTCCTGAGTATATGTACCGGCGGCGAATCTCCGGCAGGCAGCCATCTTCGCAGCGATAGTGTCGCCCAGTTCGTGGACGTAAACGCAGGGCAGATTGAGCTGGCCAACTTTCTCTTTGAGGGTCATTCTGCTCATCAGATCGTCGATTCGAACCGCTATCGGCTGCTTCGAATCGAGGTATGCGGGCGGTTGACCACCGTTTTGAGCGGAGAGTTGCAGTGGAAGCGATAGCGCCGCCAACGCAGCCGTCAAAAACAGATTTTTCGTAATCAATTGCTTACCTGCTGGAGAGGATATCGCCGGCTCTGTTTCGGTAACCATAGGAGAATGTATCTCTGCGCATCTTCTCTTGCTCAGCCAGCAGATTGTGCCGTGTGGCGTCTGAAAAAGGCAAGAGCCGACCCGATGGCAAGCCAGACGAAACCGACGATAAGTGCTGGCCATCTCAAGTTGGACCAGATATAAAGACAAACTGCGGATCCTGCAAGCGGAAATACCAGGTAGGTCCAGCTACGATTTTTTCCACGAACGAAGTAGTAGGTGAAACACGCAAGGTTCACTCCAGTAAACGCCAAAAATGCTCCAAAATTCAACAACTCAGCGCCCAGCTGGTAGCTGATGGAAAGCGCCCCGACGAAGGCCACCGCCCCGCTGAGCAGCACATTGTAGTTGGGGATTTTGGTTTTTTCATCCAGATGACCGAAGAAGCGTTGTGGAAGAGCTTTATCGCGCCCCATGCCGTAGAGTAAGCGAGCTGCACCAAGCTGCGCGCCCATTCCGGAGCCGATGCTGGCGACCAGCATTGTTCCGTTCACCAGATGGAAGAGCAAGAGCCCTCCAGCACGGCCAGCCACAAAACTGTAAGCAGTATCGACATCAGGATAATGGCGGAAGTCCGGCCATACGAGTTGACCTGCATAGACCTCGATCGCCGAAAACACTCCGGTACCAACACAAACCAAAATCGTCGCACGAATAATGTTCCGCTCCGGGTTAATCACCTCCTCGGAGAGAGTCGAAATGCTGTCGAACCCGATGTAGGTGAGGACCGCGATGGAGGTTCCAGCGAACACTGTCGAAATTGAAAACGTTCCGGGATCGTAGAACGGTCTGGTTAGAGATCCCGCCGGGAAGGGCGAGAGACCTATTAAATAGAAGGCCATCCGGACAAGCATGTATACAACAACAACAGACATTGCTATGGCGAGCCAGCGGTTGATCGTTGCGGATGTCTCCACTCCACGTAGATTGAGCAGAGTGAATAGCAGCGCGAAGAACGCCACCCAGATCAGGTATGGAACCGGGAAAATATTGGCTGCGGCCTTGCTGCACCAGATCGTGCAGATAAGCGGATTCAGCAGGTAATCAAGGAGAATGCCCCAGCCTGTGAGATAACCAGCCAGGTTACCGAATTCCTTTCGCACATAGGTATAAGCGGAACCAGCGCTGGGGTAAACACGCGCCATCCTGCCGTAGCTGATCGCCGTAAGCAGCATGGCGATCATCGCAATCAGGATGGTAGTTACCACGTGTCCCCTTGCAACCTGCGAGACAACGCCGAAGATGGGCATGGGTGCCGTAGGCTGTATCACGATGAGGCCGTAGAAAACGAGATCCCAGAGCGTCAGGGCTCGTCGTAACTTCACGCGCGGCTGTTCGGCAGTCTTTTGCGGCATGAACTCTTCTGGACGACTTTAGCAGTTAGACTGATGCACATGCGATTCCGAGCGATAGCACGTACAGCTCTCTTGATGATTTGTAGTCTTCCTGCTCTCTCCGCCGCCTTTCGCGCCGCCGCTGTGAAGGTAGACATCACGCCGAGCACATCGCAATGGCTGATGGGTTATCAGCCGCGAAAATCCCACGGTGTTCATGACAAGATCTATCACCGCATTCTTGTGATTGACGACGGAAACACAAAGTTCTTTCTGATTGCGAGCGATCTGTGTCTGTTCTCGCCCGACGTGTATGACAACGTAGCCGATCGGTTAAGTAAGCAGTTCGGAGTACCGCGAATCAACATCTGGTGGACTGTCACGCATACCCACTCAGCTCCTGAGCTTGGTCCGCCGGCAATGTATGGGTCGCTGCTCCACGAACGTGCAAACCATGAGCTGGGATCACGAATACAGGGGACAAGTCGAGAATGCGCTAATCAACGGCGTGAAAGATGCCGCGGGCAAGCTTGAACCCGCTCGGCTCGCAATCGGGACAGGCATCGCTATGGCGAATCTCAATCGCCGCGCAAAAGATGAAGATGGAACTGTCACTTTAGGATTGAACCCTGACGGCCCCGTCGACCGACAGATCGGGGTTCTTTCGTTTGTGCGCGCAGACAATTCGCTGATCGCAACCGTTGCAAATTACTCGATGCACGGAACGGTGTTAGGCCCAGAGAATCTCGCGATCAGCGGCGACGCTCCAGGTACTGTCGCGGCGTATGTGGAAGAGAAGACTGGCGTGCCCATGCTTTATATAAACGGCGCAGCGGGAAACATCGCACCTATCTACAGCGTCTACCCCGATCCAAAGAGCGGACATTTATCGCAGTTCCGCGTGCTGCTGGGCGATCGCATTTTGACGGCACTGAAATCGCTCGGTACACCCACCGATCAAGTAGCTGTGACGGCCAGCGAAACGATCGTCGAAACTCCGATGAAACAAGGTCTGACGTGGCCGCCGCAGCTGGCAAGATATCAAAAAGAAACGGGTGGGGAACAACCGGTGATTCGCTTGCCGGTGCGCTTTCTGAAACTGAACGATACTTTGATCTGGTCGGCGCCGGTTGAACTCTTCTGCGAAATATCGATCGCCGTTCGCAATCGATCGCCATTCACGCACACGTTCTACTTTGGGTACGCGAATGGATGGTTCGGCTACCTCCCGACTAAGGCTGGATTCGAGGAAGGAGGCTATGAGCCCAACACGTCACCATTCACCGAGAAGGCCGAACAAGACGTACTCGCTTCAGTGTTGCCGTATATACAAGGCATCACACGATAGAGGATCGGGGTCAGCCGCGATCAGCGAAACGTCTGCCGGTGTGTTTCTCGACGGCATCGAAATCAAGAGAAATTCCCAAACCGGGGCCATTGGGTATCGTGAGATAGCCTTCCGAGTCTAAGTTCCACTTCGTCTCGACTATCTCATCGATGAAGGGAGAGCCGGTCAGATACTCGACTAAGTTCGTGTTCTTACTCGCGGAGGCAAGCTGAAGGTCAGACGCCAGACCTAGGGCAGTATTCCATCCGTGCGGGATGAAGCGCACGCCAGTCTCCTCAGCCATCCATGCGATCCGACGTTCTTCGGAGATTCCTCCGACCTTTGTAACATCGGGTTGAACGATATCGAAGGCACCACCTTGCAACCAGGGTACGAATGACTGGCGCCTGGTCAAGACCTCGCCGCCCGCGATGGGTACGCGCGAGTTTTGTCTCAACAGTACGTAATCGGATAAGTTGTCGGGCGCAACGGGCTCTTCGAACCAGTAGACATCGTATTCATCGAGCATCTCCGCGGTCCTTAGGGCCCACTTGTAACCCTGACCCCAGACTCCATCACTAGCGCCCGCGTCCACCATGAGCAGCGCATCGGTACCGATCACGTCGCGGGCAGCTTTTACGATCTCCTCGTCCAGCTTGTTGCTCTCACGCCCGAAAGGTCCCCAGCCGATCTTGAATGCCTTGAAACCTTTCGCCTGGATCTGGCGGAGATCGTCTGAGAGCGGACCAGGCGCTCGCATCAGCAAAGATGCATAAGGTTGAACACGCTCCCGGTAACGGCCACCCAACAATCTGCCTACCGCCTGCCCGGTGGTCTTGCCGAGAATGTCCCACAACGCGATGTCAATCCCGCTGATCGTATGTGTGAGCGTGCCGCCGCGGCCGAGCCAAAACGTACTTGCGTGGAGCTTCTCACTTACTCGCTCGGGTTCGAGAGGATTTTCGCCTTGGTACAAAGGCTCCAGAACTTCGAGCGCCGCTTGCACGAGAGCATCGTTGGTGAACGCCGAGCCCCAGCCAGTTACTCCCTCATCCGTGAAAACGGCGACGAGAGTATGGACGCAGTCGCTGGGCTTGAGCTCGTTGGCCCAGCCGCCTTCGGGAGTCGCTCCGCGCAGTCCGGCAGCTTCAATACGAGTGATCTTCATTTGTGCTCAATGGGAGTGACGCGGGACGACGGCTTGCAAATCCCGATAGGGAACCGCGAACTCGAGACACGCGCCGGTATCAAGCTGCCCGACGTGAGACCGATACAGCTCTTGCCACGGCGAATCGTTCTTCAAACTGGCGGGCGCAAGCAGACGCCGGCGCTCTGCTAACTCTTCGTCACTTATCAGCAGGTCTATACGGCGTTGGCGTAAATCTACTCTGACCGAGTCTCCTGTGCGCAGAAGAGCCAAGTTGCCGCCGACTGCGGCCTCAGGGCACACATGCAAGATGGATGGCGAATCGGAAGTTCCACTTTGCCGGCCATCGCCGAGACAGGGGAGCATTGCGACACCGAGTTGGACCAAACTGCCTGGCGGCGTCATGTTGACAACTTCGGCCGAGCCCGGATAGCCAACTGGTCCGGCTCCTCTGACAACCAGGATGCAGGTTGCGTCGATATTCAATGCAGCATCTTCGAAGCGATTGCGATAGTCTTCGGGTCCATCGAATACGATGGCACGGGCCGTAAATGCTTCCTCCGAGCCGGGATTCGAAAGAAATCTGCGACGGAAATCCTCGCTGATCACCGAGGTCTTCACCAAGGCGGAATCGAAGAGATTACCGGATAGAACCAGGAAGCCTGCGTTCTCTTTGACAGGCTCATCGAACGGTCGGATGAAATTGCGGTCCAGAGTACGGCTGCCGGCATAGTTTTCGCCGATCGTCTTTCCATTCACTGTCAGCGCTTCGGGATGAATCTTGCCCGCGGCGAGCAGCTCTCCAACGATTGCAGGTACTCCGCCCCCGCGATGATACTCTTCTGCCAGAAATTCTCCAGCGGGTTGAATGTTCGCAAGCAGAGGTATCTCATGGCCAACGACCTCCCAATCTTTCACGGCCAAAGATACACCAGCATGCCGCGCGATAGCGGTAATATGCGGGGCACAGTTACTCGATCCACCAATTGCGGAGTTGACAACAATTGCATTTTCGAATGCCTGACGAGTAAGAATTTGAGAAGGCTTGAGATCTTCCCGCACGATCTGCACAATTCGCTGGCCGGTATGATATGCCATCCTGGCTCGTTCGCTGTAAGGTGCCGGAATCGAACCGCAGCCGGGCAGCGACATTCCCAAAGCCTCCGCGAGCGAATTCATCGAGAGTGCGGTGCCCATAACGTTGCAGTGGCCGGCGCTTGGGATGCCTAAGCAGACGTTCTCTACAAGCTGGTCGCCAGTGATTTCGCCCGCAACCAATTGCCGGCGTCCCCGCCACAGCATTGTACCCGTGCCGCACGGCTTGCCATCCAGGTAACTGTTGAGCATCGGGCCGCCGGATAACACGATGGAGGGAAGATTAACGGTCGCAGCCGCCATCAGACATGCCGGTGTGGATTTGTCGCAGCCGGTCATCAGCACGACTCCGTCGAAGGGATAGCCGCAGAGTATTTCGACTAAGCCTAGATACGCGAGATTGCGATCTAGCGCAGCGGTGGGACGCCGACAACTCTCCTGCATGGGATGGATCGGAAACTCAAACGCAATTCCTCCCTCATCTCGAATTCCTTCTTTCACGCGGGTTGCCAGAGTTACATGTATCCGATTGCAGGGCGTAAGATCTCCACCGGACTGAGCAAGCCCGATAACCGGCCGGCCGGCTTGCATTTCCTGGCGTGTGAGTCCGTAGTTGTGGAAACGCTCGAGGTAGATGGCCGTTTCCTGCGGCTCGTCCATATTGTTGAACCAAATTTCACTTCTGTATGGTCGTTTTCTCATTTAGGAATCGGTACCTATTCAATTTGAAGTGTGATCTGCGGTATTCGGCATGGCGGACTGTACCTTTTCATTCAGAGCGCGCAATTTCATGTCGTCGGGAAAGCGCTCGAGGCCGAGACGGATTACTCGCGACGCATTCCTATAATCGTCCAACCGCAGAAATGCAGCGGCGATGGACTCGGGAAAGTCAGACGAGTAGGGATTGGTGGTCATACCGAGCTGAAGCGTGTCGATAGCTTCCTTGTCTTTGTGGTCACGGCTGTAAAGTTCGGCCAGCAAAAGAAAATCTGCACGATCCTTCGAACCAGCAGCGATGGCTCGCTTGAAATCGGTTGTCGCCTTTTCCGCAGATCCAGCGGCGGCTTCCCGGCGCGCGAGCGCGGACAACACGACCGGATCTTTTGGAGTTGTATGCGCAAGGCGATCCAGACATTTATTCATCTGAGGACGAAGCTCGTCGTGACCTTCGTGGACGAGGGTAGCGTAGGCCTGAAACATAGTCAGGTTTGGCGGGGATTTAGTCTCCGGACCCGCGGTCACTTGTATGAGATGAGAGCCGGTTTGGGTGCTCGCCTGGAAAGCTGATTCAGGAAAAGGCTCTCCGGAACTGCGAAGAATGCGGTGTTCGGTAAGTGCCGCGTGAGTGATGTTCTTGGCGGTGCGCTTCGCCATGTGACAAGCGGCGCAGTCATCATTCGTCTTCGCGCGGTCGGCTTCGGCTAGTTTGCACGGCTTCGAATTATGACAGGTGAGGCATTTTTCGCGATAGAAGCCAGTCGTTTGCGGACCAGATGGCTGCCCGTGGGGATCGTGACAGCTCGTGCAGCGCAAAGCCCCGCCGCTTGAACGGTAACATTTGCTGAGCGTCATCGAGAAATAGTGTTCGAGCAAAACGTCGGTCGGCGAGGTCTCGCCGCGCTTCAAAGGCACTTTGAAGATTGCCAGAACGTCATTCAATTTAGTACCGGGGCGAAAATCCTCGGCATGCTTGAGCGGTTGCGATACGCGGACGTCGCCTCCCTGGTGACATTTCATGCAGATGTTGTCGGATAGCCAGCCAGATAGGTGGATGGGATTTACGATGCTGGTGTCGATGCTCCCGGTCGGACGTAATGCAGCGCGCCGTTCGGCGACATGAAGCGCTCCAGGGCCGTGACAATTCTCACAGCCGACGGCCAACTCTGCGAAAGCAGGGTTGCTGTACCGCCCTTCGAAAGCATAGACAGGCTGCGGTCTGCCACTGTGGCAACCGGAACACTCCGCAAGGATGAGGCGTGTGAATGCGTAATTGTGGCGTTCGTAACCGGGAGAAAAGCCCCAGTTGTGGGATTTGCTGTAGTACGAGAGCGGCGCTTCGAAAAGATACCCGTCACGTTGAACAATGAAGCTGACGCCGTTCTCGCCGGACCCGATCACGTACGCGATCTCCCGATCCTGACGAAATATGCGTTTGCCGTCGCGATCGTTTGCGTACTGGCTTTGGATCAGCTTTCCTCCCTGGCGCGCAACCTCGAAATATTCATTCGTTTCGTTGTCGAAGACCTTGAATGGTAAAGGCGCCCCGTCGAGAGCAGCAGAATCATCGGGGAGGGTCATGGAACGGCCCATGGCGGTGCTGTTATAGCGACTTGCGATTTGCTGATGACAGGTTGCACAGACCCTCGTTCCGACGTATCGAATTCCTGGAGCAGTATTCCGATAAATCACGCCGTTGCTTTGAGCCACGGTAGGAACATTCAAAATCGATAGTTCGACGACTCCTAAGAGCGCAACAACTCTCACCGCGTCAGCTTCTCCTGCTGCAGCCTGGTTTCGAGTTGAGCGATAATCTTCTTCTCTTCCTGGCCCTCGGGTCTTTTGCCGAGTTTGAAATAGACGCGCGCAAGCGCTATGTGAGCCGGCAACGCATCGGGAGCGCCGCGAACCGCCTTCTCTAAGAAACGGAGCGATTCAGGCAATTCTCCCTTCGACTCGTAACAAAGCCCAAGCTGCAATAGGAGAGCAGGATCGGAGGAATTGAGTTCCGTGGCCTTCTGCAGCTCCGCCATCGCATCGTCAAGACGGTTGGGACCTTGCTTTTGAAGGAGTGTTCCATAAGAGGCGTAATACATCGGGTCCTTCGGATTGAGTTCAATGGCCTTGCGAAAAGCAGCCTCGGATTGCTTGAATTCGCCCATTCCAAGGTAGGACTTACCGAGCAGAAAGTAAATCTGATCCTGGCGCTCGGGGTTGGCACGAAGAAGGTTCTCGAGGGTTGCGATTGCATTTGAAAACTCAGCCATTCCGTAATATGCGAAGGCGAGCTTGTGCTGAAACTCCGGCAAGGAGCCGAACTGAGACTGCACACTATTGAGAAATGCGAGAAGCGTGTTCGGGCGGTTCCACAAGACGAGTGCGTTGGCAAACGCCATGGCGTACTCCGCCGATGCAGGCTCGAGATGAAATGCGCTTTCGAACGAATCGGCAGCTTCTTTGTAACGTTTCTGATCGAGCAGCACGAGCCCGAGCGCTGCGTAGGCTTTTGGCTGTGCAGAATCAGCCTGCAGACTGCGTTGCAACACCTTCTCTGCGGCGGGCAGATCGTTGTTTTCAATCAGAACGGCGGCCACCTTCGTCTGCTCCGCCGGGCCTGCAAGCGAAGAACGGAGCAGATCGTCTAGTTCACGTTCCGCCCCTGGACGATTCTCGGTTTTCAAATAGCATTCGATGAGAGAAACGCGAGCGGGCAATGCCACGCCAGCGACGTTTTTGAGAGCAAGCAAGGGAGCGATGGCTTTGTCGTTTTCTCCCGTTTTCATCAGGAGCGATGCGTAGTTTTGCAGTGCATCTGGATCATTCGAAGATATTGCAAGACCGGCGCGATAGGCTTGCTTGGCTTTGGCGATATCGCCCGTCCGCCAATACAGTGGAGCGAGATTGAAATCAACTTCGGCTCGATTCGGAGCAAGGTGTTGCGCTCTTTCAAGATCTTGCACGGCCGCATCGAGTTCGTTCAGTTCACTGCATGTGACGCCGAGATAGAACCACGCGGCTGGGTCTTTGGGGTTGGTCTTGGTAGCGAAGGAAAATAGCCGCTTTGCTGCTGCGAAGTCATGCGCAGTGAGAGCCTTCTGACCTTGTTCCAATTCGCCGGCGGCTGGGGACGTGTCTTGGATAGGTATCAGGAAAGCAAGCAGGAATAACAACGACGCCACAGTTCTGCCAATCTTATGTCTTCGCCGGCGAGCTCTCGCCTTCGGTGATCGACAAATAGCGATCCATTTGAGGCTTGGTGATCCGATCAATCGTATGGCTGGGTGCGGGCCAGTGCACCTCTAGCCAGTCGATGGATGACTTTCCGGTGCCGATGATCTCGCGGGGATCACGACTGGATAGGAAACTGCCTCCTGCGACCTTTGTGCGGGACAAGATCTTGTTATCTGTCTGCCAGCGGATCACGGCGCCAACTGCGCCAGAATTTGCTTTCTTCGAACAGAGCTCCAATCCAAGCCAGTGGTTCCCCCCGGTAGCGCTATTCAGCAAGAGGTGTGGTGGGCCGCCGTTTTCAGTGAAAACAACATCCGGGAAGCCATCGTTATTGAGATCGCCGATGGCCATGCCCCGCGCTGAGTACTTCTTCGTGAAAGCAGAACCGGCTTGATCGCTCGCGTTTTCCATCTTTCGGCCGTCCAGGTTGTGCAGCAGAAAGATTGGTTCGCGATAGGTCACGCCGCGGCCACGTGCGTCAACCGTGTCGTCGGGATGGCCGTTTGTCAGAACAAGATCGAGCCAGCCGTCATTATCATAGTCCAGGAAACCCAAGCCCCAGCCACTGAACATCCGAGTGATCGGAGCCAAACCGGTTTTCATGTTCACATCCTCGAATTGCTCGTTTCCGAGGTTGTGATAGAGCGATGCTGTTTCGCCATCGATGTTGAGGACAACGAGATCTTCTTTTCCGTCGCGATCGAAATCGGCCGCATCGACACCCATGCCGGACCGCATTCCACCATCGACCGCGTAACCAGTGCCCGATTCGAGACCGATCTCTTCGAATTTTCTGCCGTTGCGGTTCACCCAAAGGAAGTTCTCCATGGTGTCGTTAGCGACGAACAGGTCTGTATATCCGTCACCGTTGACATCAGCGGCCACTACACCCCAGGCTTTGCCAGCACGCGACAGTATTCCAGTTTCCTCGCTCACGTCAGCGAAGCGACCTGCGCCGAGGTTATGGTAGAGACGACTGGGAAGCGGATTGAAGATCTTCGGACTGCAGTAGTAGGCTTGTTGCGCGCCTGCTTCGGTGCCGCTGCCCCCGTACGAATCGGCTAGCTGGCAGATGCGTTTCTCAGAATAATCGGCGAACTGACCCACAAAGAGATCCAGTTTTCCGTCATTATCGTAATCAAACCAGACTGCGCTTGTTCCCCATTTAGGCGGCGTGATCCCGCTTTTTGCAGTGACGTCGGTAAAGGTCCCGTTGTGGTTGTTGTGGTAAAGGACGCAGTTCCTCCAACCGGTAATAAAGATGTCGGGCCAGCCGTCGCCATCGTAGTCGCCGATAGCGACACCCATGCCAAAAAAATCGGCATTGATTCCCGCCTGAGCGGTTACGTCAGTGAAGGTGCCGTCGCCGTTATTTCGATATAAGGCATGATGAAGCGGGGCGTGAGGAATGAAGAAATCGGATGAACCCGAGTTGACGAAGAGGATGTCCATCCGGCCGTCGTTGTTGTAATCGAATATGCCGACGCCCGCTCCAGCCGTCTCGGGCAGGTAACGGTTCTTGGATCGGCCATTCTCGTGGACCCAGCGGATGTGACTCGCGTCGGCGGAGATCTCCTGAAACAAAGGTTTGTCCGCGAGTAGCGGTAGCGAGAGAAGAATCGCGCAACATGCGTACTTCACTGCGGTCGATTCTATATTTTGGAACAGAGTTTCGCAACCACTCCGCTAGAAATAAAGCTTCAAAGCTCCTTGCATGAGACGCGGGCTATTCCAATCACTTGTAATCCTGCCGAAGTTGAGATCACCGACGGTTGCGTCCGGCGCAGCGAACCAGGTGCGATTAAATGCGTTGAACATCTCCCAGCGAAATTGAAGGCGATAGCGTTCGTGGAACGGAAAGTTTTTCATGAATGCCAGATCGACGTTGTCAAAGACAGGGTTTCTCAGGACATTTCGCGGGGAATCACCAAAGGTGCCCGGTGCATTGGCCGTGAAAGCGGCGGTATTGAAGTATTCGTTGAGCCATTGATTCTTCGAACCTTGCTGCCGGTCAAGAGGTTGACCCCCTACGTAGTCGGCGCGATCGGCGCCGATGTTGGCCAGCGAGTTGTTCGAGCCATTCGGACCCATTATGCTGAAAGGCTGACCAGAGTGGAAAGTCCAGATACCCGAGATCTCCCAATTTCCAAGGATGGTGCTTCCGAAACGTCCCAGCCCCTGCAGTCCCGGAGTCTGGTAAACGAAGGTGTTATTCCAGATAAACGGGATGCTTAAATCAGAGACACCGCGATTCCACCTGAGATTGTAAGGATCACCGATCGGACCGACATTCGCCGTGGTTGCGATCGAACTGGAATCGAGATTCTTGGACCAACTGAAATTCGAGATGAACTGGAGTCCATGGCTAAATCGCTTTTCGCCAGTTAGCTGCACAGAATTATAAGATTGAGTTCCCCACGACTCATAGGCTTGAACATTACTGAAATTTGGATAGAGAGTCGTGGAACCGCCGGTCGCGAACAACCCGGGGCTTAGTTGCATTTGTACCGGCAGATGATACATTTCGTATCCGACATACGCGATGCGGAACAGGTAATCATTTTGTGTGTGCTCGATGCTGAAATTCCAAGTCTGGTCGCGAGGCATCTTGAAACCCGGAGTGAAGGTCGCGCCGATGCTGACCGGAATCACAAACTTTGTACTTGACGCCGGAAGGAATGTGGGTCCTGAGAACGGCGGGAAAGGCGCCTTGAACCCAGTAGGGGCGTAACAAGCGTAGGGATCCGCAATATTCAGGATGCACGGGTAGACCTGGTCGTAAACGAGGTTGAAAGCCGGGCTGAAAGGCGCGGTCGTTCCCATGTGGTTGTACGAAGAGAAGTCATACGGCTGGACCATGATGCCGAATGCGCCTCGGATGCTGGTATTCGGAAGTGCATGCGGCTGCCAGGCGATGCTGAGCCTGGGCTCGACGGCTTTCCAATCCGTGTTCCAACCGCCGTCGGGAACATTGGCATCGCCCGCGAACACCAAGCCCACAGGGGCATTGGGATAGCGTGTGCTCTGCTGGCCGGGCGAGAAGAAGGGCAATTTATTCTGAATGTATTTCGGCGCGGTCTGCGGCTCCCACCTTACGCCTACATTGATAGTGAGATTCGGCTTGAGTTTAATGCTGTCCTGAGCGAATCCTGCGAATTCGATGGCATGCAGACGGTTATATTCGCCGCCGGATTGATCGAAAGAACTCATATCGCCCAGGAGAAAATCAGCGAATGAGTTGCCCGTTACCTGACCCGAGAAATTCATCTGGGGGTCTGCACCCCATCCGGCATACTCGAGCGAATATTGAGTGAAAACGTTCATCCCGAAAACGGCAGAGTGACGACCCTTGTTGAGCGACAGGGTATCGTTGAAAATCCAGTTGTGACGCTGCTGAGTTACCGGTGTTTGGCTGATGGAGAAGCCATTAGTGCCAAGTTGACTGATGGTTTCGTCCGGCTGAGGGATATTTGCCCCCAGCGCTTCCGGACTCAGCGGTTTGCCGTTCGATTGCACAAGGCCGGGCGTGGTGGCACTGTTAATCCGGTTGTAGCCAAAGACAAACTCGTTCACTAGCGTGGGATGAATCGTCCAGGTGTATTGAATCGCCGCGTTATTGCTCCTTGCCAGCGCGGAACGATCCGAATCCAGGTAATTCCCGGCACCGTTAAATGCGGGCCGTGCAAAGTTATCGAAGAAATATCGCGCGCTCACATGTTGTGTTTCCGAGATATAGTAATCCGCGCGCGTTGTAAATTCATCAGCATCGTTGATCTGCACGCGATTGTTGAGGATGACATTCCCATTCGGATCATCCGTTTTTGGAAGGCCTTGTTCGACCTTGAGGGCGATGGGACTGAACTGCGAGACCGGAATTTGGTTCCCGGGATAATTGACGCCGTTGGGGTCATGCAGCTGAACTGAGACGGCGCTGAAGTCGCCCTGCAACATGGCATTGCTGGGTACAGATGTGCCCCCCGCAATGATGGTCTGATGTTCGATTGTCTTCTGATAATTGCCGAAAACGAAGAGCTTGTCGTGTTTGATCGGACCACCGATCGATCCACCGAACTGATTCCGTTTCAGAGGGTTTGCCTGGTGCGTAAAGAAGTCGGAAGCATTGAAGGCATTATTGCGAAGGAACTCGAACCCCTGGCCGTGCCAGTTATTGGTTCCCGATCGGGTCGCGATGCTTACAACTGCGCCCGAAGTGAATCCATACTGGGCATCGAAATTGTTGGTGAGAACGCGGAATTCCTGCGTGGCGTCGGGATTCGGAAAGGGATTGGCATTCATGAAGTAGTTATCCATGTGGTTGACTCCGTCGAGCATGTAGAAGACGCCTCCCATGCGGCTCCCGTTTACTGAAGCGGCCGTTTCCTGGCCGGTGTTTGGAAACCCGCTCCCTGATCCCGGAAGACCTATTGCGCCCGTCGCCTGATTTCCGTTCACAGCTCCCGGGGCCACGAATACCAGTTCCGCCGGGTTTCTACCATCGAGCGGCAGTTCGACGATGCTTTTTTCGTTGATAACCTGGCTGATTGCGCCGCTGGCAGTCTCAAGTTCGACCGCGGTGGCGCTTACTTCGACGAGCGAATTTACCTGTCCAGGCTGTAAAGCAAAATTCACGGTGGCGACCTGATCCGCGGTTAGCTTGATACCCGTCTCCCGCTCAGTGGAGAAGCCGTCATGCGAAGCGGTAATTTCGTAGTCACCAATCGGGATGAACGGAATGAGGTAGCCGCCCTCGGACCCCGTAGCCACGGTAGTTACTTGAGCCGTCGAAACGCTTTTTAATGAAATTTGCGCGCCAGGAATGACTGCTCCGGAGGAGTCAGCCACAGTTCCGCTGATGGAAGCAAGTCCACTCTGTGCCTGGAGGCACGCGCAGGTAGTCAGACAGAGAAGAACACAACGCGAGATGTTGCCCAATCCCAGGTTTTCGAGGAACTTCGCTCCACATAGAGAGGAGTTCTTGCTAGCTGCCGTCATTTCGACTCCCTTTCTCTGCGGTCGAGAGCTGCCTGCCTGAGCAGATTGCTTCCGTGGACGTGGCGCTGCTCTGCAATGGATGGGATGAGCACTCGACCCGACTGACCTTTCTTAACATGACCGCGAGAGGCTGTCAAGAAATTTAGATGACTGTTCTTCAATGCAGAACGGATAAGGCGGCGCTAATGGCCTGATTGGAGCTGTCTCGCGACTCCGGCGATGTTGGTTCTTGAATACAGAACTAGATTCCCGTTGACAACCGTAACGATGGCCGCTTATTTTGAAGACCAGCACCCTAACTCGGAAATCAGATGGTGAACACACTAAAGTCGCTAATACGGCGAGAGCAACCCGCAATCGGAAGTTGGATCGGGTTTGCCGATCCGTATTCGGTTGAGCTGATGGCTGACGTTGGGTTCGACTGGTTGTTAATCGATACGGAACACTTCCCGCTCGATCGCCACAGCCTGAAGACCATCCTCATTGCAATGAAGGGGAGTCCTAGCGTGCCGGTGGTTCGACTGCCGAGCAATTCGCAGGATCACTTTCAAACCGCGTTGGACCTTGGTGCGCTGGGGGTGGTAGTGCCGATGGTGAACTCCGGCGCTGACGCATCGAAAGCGGTGCAGTTCTGCCGCTATCCGCCGGAGGGCAGCCGCGGTTTTGCACCCGTACGGGCCAGCCGCTATTTTCAGGACGTCGAAATGTATGCCAAGGAAGCGAACGACCAGATCGCGCTCATCGTACAGGTCGAGACACCACAAGCGGTCGAGAATATAGAAGAAATCCTTGCGGTGCGAGGAATCGACGGGATTTTTATTGGGCCGGCCGATCTTGCGAGTTTCATGAATCTCGTGACTCAAACCCACCATCCCGAAGTGGAATCTGTTCTCGAGCGTTTGATACAAAAAGCGCGCGCCCACAGAATGCCTTTCGGACTCCCCACCTGGACACCGGAGGAATGCGAAAGCTACGTGAAACGCGGAGCTCAGTTGCTGACGATCGGCGGCGACCTCGGCTTCCTGGCAAGTGCAGCGCGGTCAAGTCTCTCCGGGATTCGCAATCTTCTGCGAGAGAGCCTTCAGACGACAATCACTGCTGACTCCGAGAGATAGAAGTAAAGTCCGCTTCCGGGGACAAGTCAGCCGCGTGCTGAGGCCCTTACCTTGGTGGGTTTGATCCGAGCGTGAGCAGGGGCTGAAAGAGTCAACTCGCGATGCGCGACATAGCCGAGTTCGGAGGACAACCGGTTTGCAGCCTTTTGAAGAAAGTCTTTGAGGGTGATCAAGATCTCGCCCCTCAACCTCTGTGTAGGAAGCGAGATGCTGAGCGCGGCCACGGGTTTCCCAGTATGATTTCTTACAACGGTGCCCAGGCAGACTCCGCCTACAACGTTCTCTTCAAAGTCGTAAGCGACACCATCCTGGCGTACTTTCTGCAGGTGTTCCCAGAGCCGCTCTTTGGTGGTGATCGAGTTCGGCGTCATGGGCTTGAGCGACTCAGAACCGCTGTAAAGCGCTTTGAATTCGTCTTCGGACATGGTGGCCAGCAAGGATTTGCCCAAGGCTGTACAATGCGCGGGACAGTGGCTTCCGACGGCCTCAGTCATGCGTAACTTCTGACTCGACTCGAAGCGATCCATAAAAACCACATCCGTACCTTGAAGCACCGCGAGGTTGGCTGTTTCATGCGAGGCTTGGACCAGATCGCGTAGAACGGGGGCACCGTGGCGGATCAGAAGATTCTGACGCATCAGCAGGTCGCTCCAGCGAAGGATTCTCGAACCTAGCGCGTAGGTAGACGTTCCCGGGTCAAACCAAACGAGATCAAATTCGCGCAGCGTGGCCAGCAAACGGTGGACAGTGCTCTTGCCGATTTTCAGTTCTTTGCTCAGCACAGCAATTCCGGTACCGTTTTCGAATCTGCCTAAGGTGTCAAGCAGTGCGAACGCCTTGGTGAGCGACTTGACGGGATATTTAGCCTGGACCAAGCGTGGATGACTCCTGAAAACCGCCCTCACAGGCCTTAACGGACGAACTCGAGCACTACGAGATCAGTTTCTAGAACACAATCATAGCAAGCAGAACACCTGGTTCCGTCAAGGAAACCAAATCGCCACCTTGCCCATCGCTTCTGACCGCGATTGGAGGAGCTCGATAGCGGAATCAAACTCCTCGAGCGGACGGCGATGAGAAATGAGATCGAGAAGCGGTAGGCGGCCTGCGCTCACTAGGTCCAGAGTTTTGATCCAGGACTCGGTCGTGTATCCCAGAATGCCGTGAACTCGGAGGTCTCGCGTCACGAATACATTGGAAGGAATCTGCAGTTTCGATGAATTAGGCGAGCTACCAATCGCAACGATGGTTCCACCCGGCCGCGCGATCTGAAATGCGACTTCCAGAGGTTTGTTTCCGCCGGCGCAATTGATCACCAAGTCCCAGCCGTCCAACTCGCTCCGTTCGATCAGATCGCTTGGATCTTGAGAGATAGTAAACTCCGTAAAGCCTGCAAGTGAGGCGATGGTTCTTTGCGATGGCGCGACATCGATCCCAAGTACAACAGAAGGCTCCCAATGCTGCAGAACCCGCGCAGCGATCAGCCCGATCGGCCCGCAGCCGATCACCGCTACTTTCGAGCCTGGAGGAGCATGTGCACGGTCGATTCCTCGTACCACGGTAGAGGCCGGTTCAACCATCAGCGCCTCATCGAGTCCAACGTGGTCAGCTACGAGATGACAAGATACTGCCGGCGCGGCCACATATTCGGCTAAACCGCCGTTTTGCGTCATTCCAATTTGTGCATGTGTGATGCAGAGGTTCTTCTTGCCCTCGCGGCAAGGAGCGCAGTTTCCGCAGGGCAAATAACCCTCAACGGAAACGCGATCACCAACTCGCCACTGTCCGACCTGTGAGCCGACTTCCTCTATGGTGCCGGTCCATTCGTGTCCGGGAACCACCGGGTACCGAGTGAACCCGTCCGGCATGGTTCCGTGCAGGATTTCGAGATCCGTACCGCATATTCCACAGAATGCGGTGCGCACGATCACTTCGTCCGGCTGACATCGCGGCTCGGGAATCTGCTGAAGGTCGAAACGGGGAGGGTTCGAGACGATGGCCTTCATGAAACATTGAGGTGCTTCAGGTATTCGGCGCTCATTCGTGCGCTTTCAAGCGAAGGCCGATCCCACTGATCCTGTTCAACGAAGTAATGCTTCAGCCCGCCTAGCTTAGCGGCCTCAAAGATCGGCGTCCAATTGATTACGCCATGCCCAACTTCGCAGAATGGATTTCCCTTGAAGTCACCGGTGGTGGGTTGATAGCCCGGCTTGAGGTCTTTGATGTGCAGCAGCGGAAATCGGCCGGGGTAGTTTTGGAAATAAGCGATCGGGTTCTTTCCGGCAAAAGTGGTCCAGAAGCAATCCATCTCCATCTCCACCAGGTTCGCATCGGTGGAGCGCAGCAACTCGTCATAGGCCACAACGCCGTCGTAAACCCGAAACTCGTGGTTGTGATTGTGATAGGCGAACTGCATCCCGGCCTTTTTGCATTGGTCCCCGAGGTGATTCAGGAAATCAGAGGTCTTCTTCCAAGCATCCAGCGAATTCGTTCCGTGCGGCGGAGCGGCACACAGCATATACTGCAGCCCAAGTTGCTGCGCAGCTTCTATACTTCGGCCCCATTCCGAATCGGCGCGCGGTGCACCGAAATGGCAGCTGGGGATGCGAAGACCTGCGTCGGAGAGCATCTGCCGGACGTGCCGCGGCTCACCGCCGTTGAAATCGATCTTGTTGTCTTCAGTCATGCCCCCTTCAACTTCTACGTAACCCATCGCGGCAAGCTTATGCAGCACTCCCGGGAAATCGGAGGCGAGATCCTTCCTCACGGTATAGAGCTGTATGCCGAGCGGCAGCCCCAACGGATCACCGTTTGTGGATCGTGCTCCGAGCCAAGTAGCGGCTGCTGCCGCCGATTTCAGAAATTCTCCGCGAGTGAGTTTCATGGGCTTTCGGTGTAGTTATAGAACTGTGTTCCTAAAGGCAGAACAAGCCGTTATGATATAGTACGTCCCATTCAAGCGCAACAGCGTGGCCTTTGGAAAGGCCGAGATTATGATGCCCGATTACATCACGAAAGCGCTCGCTCGGCCCCCTGGCGCGCGAGCGCCTTGGTACGCCAATACAGCGCCGACCTACGCTGGAGTCTTCTTATGGATCGGATTCTATCAATCGATCGCTACCGGAACACTCGAGCGGATGACGTTGGGCCTTTCCCTGCTGGCCTTGAGCGTCGCCGCTATATTGTGCTTCGCGCTTTATTACTATGCGCCGGCAATGTTGGGAATGAAAACGGGGCTTCCGTTATACGTGGTGGGAAGTTCGACCTTCGGAGCAAGCGGCGGATACTTAATGCCGGGGCTGCTGATGGGCGCCCTGCAAGTAGGCTGGTACAGCGTTTCCACCGATCTAGCAACCAGGTTTCTGCTCGAAGGCTTGGGGCTCTCGACGAAATCAACCGGGGTTCCGTATATCGTGGTCGCCATCATCTGGGGGTACAGTTTAGCGTTTGTCGCGAGCAGAGGGCTCCGCTACGTTGCGCGCGTGGCTCTGGTAGCCAACGCCATTCCTCTCATCATGATTCTCGTTGTGTTCTTCAAGAATCAGTCGGGATTTGGTACCTACAGTCCACCGGCTCCCGCCCCGGCGATTGGTTTCATTCTGCTCATTCAGATCGTCACCGGGTTCTTCGCGACCGCAGGAGCGGCGGGCGCAGATTTCGGGATGGAAAATCGCGACAAGCGGGACATCGTCTGGGGTGGTGCGATCGGGATCGTCCTGGCCGTTCTCTATGCGGGTGGCCTCTCCCTGATCGCCATGGCTGGTGCTCACAGCAGACATCCGGAGTTTCAATCCTTCACGTTCGATGGTTTGATCGCGCTAACGGGCGGCACACTGGGGCATATGATTTTCTTCCTTTACACGGTGGCATCCATTCCGGGCGCGTGCTTTTGCAGCTTCATCATCGGCAACAGTTTTGCGACGATGATTCCCTCCATACCGCGCGTCAAGTCGACGATGGCCGGAGTCTCGATTTCGATTCTTCTGGCGATAACCGGAGCAGCGTCACACCTGATTCCTTTTTTTCAAATCATCGGAGCGTCATTCGGACCGATCTGCGGAGCCATGGCGGCTGACTATGTTCTTTCGGGACACAAGTGGGCCGGACCGAGGCGCGGAATCAACTGGGCTGGATACGGCGCCTGGGGAGTGGGTTTCCTGGTAGGCATGATTCCTTTTCTACCGATTCGCACGCTCCAACGGTATGGCCAACCCGCGACAGTCTACAGCGCCGTGGCAGGGTTTCTTGTTTATTGGATTTTGGCAAAGGCAGGCCTTGAATCGCAGCCTGTGCCGGCAGCGGTTGAGCTGGGAGCTCAACGAAGTGCGTAAGGCAGGGCTCTCATCCATCTGCCTTCTAAGCCTCGCCGTTTTCACATTCATAGCGCGCGCTCAACCTCAGGAGCCAACTGATGCTGCCCACGATGCCAGGCAAACAGAACAAGGCGGCCCCGACACGATCGGCGGCGGCTTACAGGATGCGGCCGCGGTAGGACGAGGACAGAAATCTTTCGAAGCAACGTGCGCTTTCTGCCACGGCCCCGATGCAAGGGGCAGAAGCGGCCCCGATCTGGTGCGTTCGGCCGTGGTCTTACGGGATATCAAAGGAGATCAGATCGGTCAGGTGATCCGCAACGGACGTCCTCAGAAAGGAATGCCGGCTTTCGCGCTCTCCCAAGCCCAGATCGAGGATCTGGCCGCGTTTCTGCACTCGCGAACACACCTGGCGGCCAACCGCTTTACTTATGTCATTCACGGAGTTGTCACGGGAGACGCGGCAGCCGGAAAAGCCTACTTTGACGGAGCGGGCAAGTGCAACACGTGCCATTCACCGGGAAAAGACCTGGCGCACATCGCCACGAAGTATGATCCTGTCGAGTTGCAGTCTCGGTTCTTATCACCGCCATCACCTGAAGATCGGAACTTGATCCGCGGCGAGAAACCGGCTAGTGCGACGCGGGTAACCGTAAAGCTCGCTTCGGGCGATTCCATTTCAGGAACGCTCTTGCAACTCGATGCGTTCGATGTAGCTCTCATCGATTCGGGCGGCTGGTATCGTTCCTACCCTCGGGCAGGAACTACGGTGACTGTTCACGATCCTCTTGAGTTCCACCGGCAGCTGATTCCTGAATACAGCGACACTCTGATGCACAACATGCTTGCGTATCTGGAAACACTCAAATGAAGGTACAAGCGCTATTCTGTGCTGCTTCCATCGTGCCTGTCGCGTTACTTGCGCAAGGACTCAATCCGGCCGACCTATTGAAGCCTCCAACCACGGCTTGGCCGACCTACAACGGCGATTATTCGGGCAGGCGTTTCAGTCCGCTCACCCAGATCAACTCTTCAACTGTTCGATCTCTCGCACTGCAATGGGTGTACCGGACGCGAGAGACGGGAGGCTCGTGGACGATCAAGTCGACCCCGCTCGAGGTCAACGGAATTCTGTATTTTACGGTGCCGAACAATGTTTGGGCGATCGATGCCAGGACCGGCCGGGAAATCTGGCACTATCGCTATCCGAACAATCCCGCCTGGATCATAGGCAATCGCGGTGTCGGAATGTATGGTGAGTGGCTCTACTTCGAAGCACCCGATAACTACCTGGTCTGTCTCAACGTGAGGGATGGAAAAGAACGCTGGAGAATGCAGATCGCCGATGTGAAGCTCGAATACTTCTCTACTATGGCTCCGTTGGTTGTGGGGAATCACATCGTCACCGGTGTGGGAGGAGATTCACTTGACAATCCCGGATACCTGGACGCGCGCGATCCGGAAACAGGACAACTGCAGTGGAGATGGAACAGCGAGCCTCGTCCGGGCGAACCAGGAGCAGAAACCTGGCCGGATGAAGATGCGATGGAGCACGGAGGAGGAATGACGTGGATGCCCGGCACCTACGATCCCGAACTGCACCTGCTTTATTGGGGTATCGGAAATCCCAATCCTGTGCACGCAGGAGGGGGCAGAAAAGGAGCCAATCTTTGGACCTCCTCAATCGTGGCGCTCAACGTCGATACAGGTAAGCTCGCATGGTACTTTCAACCGTCACCGCACGACACACACGACTGGGATGCGACGCAGACACCCGTTTTGTTCGACGGCGAATTTCAAGGCACACATCGGAAGCTGCTGGCTCAGGCGAACCGTAACGGCTACTTCTTCGTCCTCGACAGAACGAACGGAAAGCACTTGTTAACGGCTCCCTTCGCCGAAACAAACTGGAGCAAAGGAATCGACAGCAACGGAGTGCCGATCGCAGATGCATCTAAAGAGCCGACACGTAACGGCACTTTAGTTTCTCCGAGCTCCGGAGGGGCGACGAATTGGTTTCCGCCGAGCTTCAGTCCTCAAACAGGGCTGTTCTACGTGAATGCATCGCAGAACTACAGCGTGTTTTACCTTACCGCCGAGGGCAAAGCGGAGGGTTTCGCCGGGCGCGACAATGGGCTGCCTGGAGACAAAGGATTCACGCTAGCCGTGGACTACAAAACAGGTAAGATTCGCTGGCGGCACGATGGCGATTCTAGTGCCGGCTTGCTCAGCACGGCGGGTAGTTTGCTGCTTACCGGCGACACTCTCGGGCATCTGTTCGCGCTTGATCCGGCAAACGGCCGCGCGCTATGGCATTTGAACACGGGCGAGTACGTGGGGAATGGACCTATGACATATGAACTACAAGGCCGCCAATTCGTAGTGTTCGGTGCGGGGGACGCTCTCTACGCCTTTGCCCTTCCGTCAGCCGAATGATTAGGTGTAGCGTGAAGTATATGGACAAACGGTTGGAGAAGAGGCATAAGCGCCAAGTTGCTCGCGCCAAAAAGAAGACAAAGAGTGTCGGAGCCCGATGTAAGAACGCCGGAACAGATTGAAGCAGCCAGAGAGGCAAGTCGCGCTAATATGGGTCACCGCAGTGGATCCAAAGTAGCCGCGCCTGCCGGATCTTTCCGAAACATCTCCGCCACCGGTACCGGCAGTGCTGCCAAAACCGACAGCTAGCTTCAGAACTTTAGACCGCGGTGGCGGTCAACTGGGCGGCTTCTCGCAAAGCTTCCGCTTTGTCGGTTGCCTCCCAGCTGAATGAATCTTCGGTGCGGCCGAAGTGACCGAATGCCGCGGTCTTCTGATAAATGGGACGACGCAGATTCAAGTGCTTGATCATTCCGGCAGGAGTCAGCGAGAAGTTGTCACGAACAATCTCTCCGAGCCGCGCATCCTCGACCTTTCCGGTGCCGAAACTATTGACGTTGATCGAAACCGGCTCGGCAACTCCGATGGCGTATGCAAGCTGAACTTCCACTCGCGAAGCTACCCCCGAAGCTACCAGATTCTTCGCGACATACCGGGCCATGTAGCAAGCCGAACGGTCTACCTTCGTCGGGTCCTTGCCGGAGAAGGCACCGCCACCGTGACGGCCCATGCCGCCGTAGGTGTCGACGATAATCTTGCGGCCGGTTAACCCGGTATCGCCGTGCGGTCCGCCGATGACGAAGCGGCCGGTCGGGTTGATGTGGAACTTAGTCTGGGAGTCGATCATTTTCGAGGGTATGACCGGCTCGACCACAAACTTGCGCACGTCCTCTTCTATCTGTTTGGAGGTTGCCTCATCATCGTGCTGGGTCGAAATGACGACTGCTTCGATGCGCTTCGGCTTCCCGTCAACGTACTCGACGCTGACCTGGCTCTTGCCATCAGGGCGCAGGTACGGTACTTGGCCGGAACGGCGCGACTCGCTCAACTGCCGGACCAGCTTGTGAGCCAGCATGATCGGCAGCGGCATTAACTCCTTTGTTTCGTCGCAGGCATAACCGAACATCAGGCCTTGATCGCCCGCCCCGCCCGTGTCTACCCCCATCGCAATGTCAGGCGATTGCGCCTGAATCATGTTGACTACCGCACAGGTTTTGCAGTCGAACCCGTATAGCGCGTTGTTATATCCAATTCGATCGACCACTCCGCGCACCAGCCGAGCAACGTCCACGTAAGTCTTGGTAGTGATTTCTCCAGCAACCACGCAAATACCGGTAGTGATAAGCGTTTCGCAAGCTACACGGCCAGCAGGGTCATCCTTCAAAACCGCATCGAGGACCGCATCGGAAATCTGATCGGCCATCTTGTCCGGATGGCCTTCAGTAACGGACTCAGACGTGAAAATGTGCTTCATCTGATCTAAGGGACTCCTTGGGAGAAATTCTGGCTCACGCGCATCGAAGACAAATGGCGAGCGGTGAGACAAGCGGCGCTCGGGCCGAACTGAGACTCAACTCACCAGTTTAACAGGACTCTGGCTCCCTTTATTCTTCAGCGTAGCCTTTTTCAGGCGCCGGAAGCGCATCGCCGCGGCCAGCTACCCAGACGTAAAGGGTAGGCAGCAGGTACACACCCAGTATTAACGCGGCCACCAAGCCGCCCACTATGACAATGGCGAAAGGCCGCTGGGAGTCCGATCCGATCCCACGGGAGAGAGCTGCCGGGAGGAGCCCCAGGCTTGCGACCAGCATCGTCATGGTGATCGGTCGAAGCCGCTGCACCGATCCCTCGATTGCGGCATCTACTATGTTCAGGCCGCGTGCCCGCAATTGATTGATGTACTCCAGCATAATGACGCCGGTTTGAACCGACACGCCGAACAGCGCCAGAAAACCCACTCCGGAGGACACGCTGAAGTGGGTACCCGTGATTAACAAAGCCACCAGCCCGCCGATGGGAGCCATCGCGACGTTGGCGAGTATCAGGCTCACCCATTTGAACGATTTGAACATCGTAAAGAGAATCATGCAGATCACAAGCAGGGTGATCGGAACCACCACCATCAAGCGCTTGGACGATCGCTTCTGGCTTTCGTATTCGCCCGCCCAATCCATGTGGTAACCCTCGGGTAACTTGACCTGCTGGGCAACCTTCGACATGGCTTCTTCGACCGTGCTTCCGAGGTCGCGGCCCTCGACACTGTATTTGATGGCGACGTATCGTGAACTGGCTTCCCGATAGATCTCCGAAGCTCCGTCCAAGACGTCGATTTTGCAAAGCTGCTGGAGCGAAATGCGTTCTCCGGAAGGCGCGAGCAAGCGAATGTTGGCGATCGCGTCCTTGGTGTCCCGGTAGGGAGCCTGATAACGCAAGACCAGATCGTACCGTTGCTCACCCTCCAAGACCTCGCTCACGGCCTTGCCCCCGACAGCGGTTTCTATAGCGTCCTGCACGTCAGCTACGTTGAGTCCGTACTGGGCGGCCCGGTCACGATCCACTTCGAACTGCAAGTTAGGCTGACCGATTACGCGAAAGAGCCCAAGGTCCGTAATTCCGTTGACATTCTTCAGAACTCGTACGACATCTTCGCCGGTGCCTTCCAGTCTTTTGAGATCGTCCCCGTAGATCTTAATGGCTAGCTGGCCTTTGACCCCGCTCACCGCCTCCTCCATGTTGTCGGCAATCGGTTGAGAGAAGTTCCAGAGCGCGCCCGCAATGTTCTTTTCGACCTGATAATCCATGGCAGCTACGAGGGCTTCCTTGTTCTGCTTGAATATGGAACGCCACTGGTTTTTCGGCTTGAGGTCGATGTAGTATTCCGTGTTGAAAAATCCGCCAACGTCCGTGCCGTCGTCGGGACGGCCAACCTGACTCACCACCTGCGTCACTTCCGGGAAAGAGGAGAAGATGACGCGTGCCTGGTTCATGATTCTGGTGCCTTCGGTCGGCCCCATGCTAGGCGCGAGAGTACCGCGCGCCCAAATCGCGCCCTCGTCCAGGTGCGGCAGGAACTCGGAGCCAATAACGCCGCTCATGGCCAGAAAGGCCGACAAGCCCAGAGCGGCTACCGCGACTAACACGGTCAGCCAGCGAAAACGAATAGCCTGCCCCAGTGTCTTGCGATACCCGTTGGTGAGGAGAACCATACCCGGATTGCGCCACTCCCGAACCTGGCGGCCGAAAACGAAGCTGGTGAGCGCGGGGGCAATCAGCATGGAAAAGATGAGCGCGCCAAGAAGCGCAAACGACACAGTCCACGCCATGGGCTTGAACAGACGCCCTTCTACACGCTGGAGAGTGAAGATGGGGAGGTACGCCGTGATGATGATTCCGATCGAATAAAACACCGGCCGCTGCACCTCGTGCGCTGCGGCTCTTATGCGGTCGAGCTTCGAGCCGGAGTGCTCATGGTCGTGGCCCAGATAGCGCACGATGTTTTCGACCATGACCACTGCGCCTTCAACGACCATGCCGAAATCCAGTGCTCCGAGCGAAAGGAGGTTGGCCGGAATTTTGGCCAGATTGAGGCAGATGGAGGCGAATAGCAGTGAGAACGGAATCGTAAGCGCAACGATCAGCGCGCCACGGGCATTTCCCAAGAAGAGCAGCAGAATCAGCACTACCAGGCAGATGCCTTCCGTGAGGTTGTGCAGCACCGTGTGGGTGGTGTAGTGAAGGAGGACACTCCGATCCAGAAAGGGAACAATCTTCACCCCGTGCGGCAGGATGTGCTGATTTAATTCCGCTACCTTCTGATGGATTGCGTCGAGCGTTGAATCGGAGTCGGCGCCTTTCCGCAGGAGAACGATGCCTTCGACCACGTCGTTGTTGTCGACGATAACTCCGTCCTCGCGGTGAATAGCTTTGCCGATACGGCCGAGGCGGATCTTGGGTCCCTGCAAAACGGTACCGATGTCGCTGATGCGAATCGCAGTGCCGTTTTGCGTTTTGACCTCAATTTTTTCGATACTGCCCACATCTCGGATCAGGCCTATGGCGCGAACATTGATCTGCTGTAATCCTTCTTCGAGAAAGCTTCCGCCAGCATTCACGTTGTTGTTGGCAAGCTGTTGCTCTACCTGGCCAATACTCAAGCCGTAAGAAATCAACTTGTCGGGATCCAGGCGGACCTGATACTCACGAGTGATCCCACCAAAGCTCACGACATCGACAACGTTGGGTACCGACTTGAATTGCTTCTCGAGCGTCCAATCCTCGATAGATTTCAGCTCCATGAGGTCGTACTTAGGATTCGTGCTTTGCAGCGTGTACCAATAGATCTGGCCGACAGGGCTGAAATCCGATCCAATCTGAGGCTGTAATCCATTCGGCAGGCTTACCTCCGATAGGCGCTCCAGAACTTTCTGCCGATTCCAGTCATTGGCCGATTCATCATCGAAGATGAGCATCAAGCTAGACAGCCCGAAAACGGAGAACGAACGGAGGTGATCAAGGTGAGGGATGCCGTTCACGGCAATTTCCAGAGGAATGGTTACCTGCTGCTCGATTTCTTCAGCAGCGTGACCGGGCCATTGGGTGATCACCTGAACGTAGTTGTTCGCGACGTCCGGATAGGCCTCGACCGGGAGATTGTGAAAAGAAATGGCTCCCCAGATAAGAAGTAAGACTGCCCCAACTGCGACCAGGAAGCGATTCGTGAGGGAGCTGTCAATCAGCGCACGAATCATGAACTAGGGATATGGGTCCGCCGTGTCATCGCTGCTCGATCCGCATTACGAGTTTAACCGGAAGACGTGCCCGGTCCCGCGCGTGTTTCAACCGTTCACAACTTGCCGCTGATCCTGCCGGTGGGCGCGGGCTAACTTGACCATAGCTAAGAACCGACGCGCGAGCTCACAAATCCAGTGGTCCTGCCTTCGCTCAACTGCCTCGCGTGGAATCAACGCCCCTCCGACACCCACCGCAACTGCTCCCGCCAGAATGAAATCGGAGACTGTCTGCTGATTCACACCTCCGGAAGCCATGAAGGAAACATGGGGGAACGGAGGCCGCAGGGCTCGGATGTAGCTCGCACCTCCGACCTGGGCGCAGGGAAAAACTTTGATTAAATCCGAGCCGGCCTTCCATGCGGCCATCACCTCGGTTGGCGTTAATACACCGGGAAAGACAGCGATGTTATGGCTTCCGGCGAAATGTACAATTTCGAGATCAAGCCCGGTAGTAGTCAGGAAATTCGCCCCGGCATTTACGCATTGCTTTGCCATCTCAAGATCCGCCACGCTACCAGCACCGACGAGGTGGGAGGGATTGTTCTTCGCGAGGTTCGAAATCACGTCAATTGCGCCGGGAATTGTCATCGTGATTTCCGCGACGGGAATGCCACCGGTGAAGACGGCTCCCGCGGCGAACAGCGCGTCCGCGGCGGACGAGGCGCGGATGGCAGGAACGATGCCGATCTCCTCTATTCGCGCCTTAACCTCTGTTTTGGTCATGTAGCCAAAATAAATCTACTATACAGCAGCATTGATTTGTGCATGAGAAAAGAGATCGTACGTCGAGTGCGAGGCATGCCTGACAGATCCAAGAATGAGCGGAAATGGCGTCCGGTCAGGCGGCTCCGCGGAACAGAGCCGTCAATTGCGCCTCATTCATGCCGGTCGCGGCCTCAATTTCGGCCCATTCCTGGGCGGCGCTGCGTTGTTTGACGGGGAAAGTAGCGGGCGCGACGGCAGTGGTTTGGGCATTTGCAGGAACGAAGCCGCGGGTCTTCTGCAACTCGCGTAAGGTCTTGAGTGACTTATAGAAACTGCGCTCGGCAGAGTTCAAAGCACGCTGAATGGAGGTGAATAATCCAAGGTCGATGCACTTCACCAGATTGCCTGTATCGATCGCGGTGCCCCCGTCTTCGTTGAGACCCTGCGATTTGTACATCTGCGCTTCTAAGGAGCGATAGCGTTTCATGCGCCAGTAGTGTTGGGCGAGTTCATCGACCAGGAGTTCTTCAGTGAGTCCGATGGGACGATGCTCGGCAGCGAGATCGGAGCGCAGAGCTTCGAACTTAGCCGGATCTTCGCCGGGAATGATGATAGCTTTCGAATAAAGGCCGTGCTTGAAGGAGTTCTGGGAAGAAACGGCTTTTCCCTGTTCGGTCTTCGGACCGGTGGACTTCTGGGCATTTGCCCGATTGATGGTGGCGCGATTCTTTTTCGATTTGGAAGCTTTGGAACGGACGGACATGGAAGAAGGGCCTTTCGCGCGAACAGTAGCATCCGAGCGAACGACACCCGAGAAATTAAAGGGCTAAACGGCTGAGCGGAAGGGAGAAGGAAGATTTAGAAGGCGCGTGATTGCCCGGCACTCAGGAATCGGCCCCAAGCGTCGAGGGGCTAGTACCAACCAGAGGCCGATCAAGCAAATACATCAAGCATGCGCGATATTCTAATGAAACGGTGCCCTGCTACTCGCATGAAGCTTCGAGAGACCACGATACCGCGCTGCTTTCAAATTGAATATACCAATCGCTCTGATGGTCGCGGGAGCTTCGTGAAGACGTTCCAATCCACAGCTTTTCGTGAGCTCGGCTTGGAGGCATCCTTCGCTGAGAGCTTTTACTCGAGCTCGGGCACGGATGTGCTCAGAGGCATGCATTTTCAAATGCCGCCAGCTGACGGTGCGAAGCTTGTATATTGCCTTCAGGGTACTGTGCTCGACGTAGCGCTAGACCTCCGATTGGGTTCGCCCGCTTTCGGCAAACACGTAGTTTTTCAATTGAGCGCGGAAGAAGTTTCGGCCGCTTACATCCCTAGAGGCGTCGCACATGGGTTTTTCACCCGTGAAGCTCCTGCCACTCTCATTTATCACGTGTCGACGGAGTACGATGCCGAGCTTGATGCCGGAGTTCTTTGGAACTCATTTGGCATGGACTGGCCTTGTTCATCTCCAGTTATCTCCGTTCGAGATCGCTCGTTTCCGAAGCTACTTAGTTTCGTTAGCCCATTTCGCTTTGCGCCGACTGAGATCGATGCATGAATCGTGCCTGTCCCCTTATTGTGGGTGCTGCTGGGCAGGTAGGAAGTGCTTTATTTGAAGTCCTCGGCCCAACGGCGGTAAGAGCGACTCGGACCGCTACAAAAGCCGGATGGGTCGAACTAGATCTGTCTACCTTGGCAAATCAACCTGAGAATGCCCAATCGCTCGTGGCTCGATTGAATCCTAGCGCTATCTACTGCGTCGGAGCCTCAACTGATGTCGACGGTTGTGAGAACGACGTGAAGCGGACGATGAACACCAACTGCTACGGTCCCGCATCCCTTGCGTACGCAGCTAGAGGCATCCCGTTTGTTTATTTCTCCACGGAATACATATTCGACGGTAGAAGCGGGCCGTACGATGAGGAGCACTGCCCGGCGCCAATTTCTGTGTACGGTCGCAGCAAGTGGGAGGGAGAGCAGGCGATTCTGGCTGCACATCCCAATGCTTTGGTTATACGTACCACGGTCGTTTACGGTCCTGAACCCCAAGGTAAAAACTTTATCTATTCCCTCCATCGACTACTTCGTGACGGGAAGGTGATGCGCGTTCCAGGGGATCAGATATCCACTCCTACTTACAATGTTGATCTCGCAACGGCCACGGTCGAACTCGTTCGGCAAAGGAGCTACGGCATCTTTCACGTCTGCGGCCCGGAGTTACTTTCACGTTACGACTTCGCAGTATCGGCGGCTGAGGTCCTCGGACTCAACGTATCACTTATTACGAAAGTAAGGACCGCCGAGCTGAAACAAGTAGCCCAACGACCTTTACATGCAGGGCTTTCAACAGAGAGGCTGAGAAACGTTCTTGGATCCGACGTGATGCGTTCAAACAGGGAGGCACTTACAGACTGGAAGAGGCTAGGTGGCCCTGAATGAAGGAGGTTCAAGAGAACGTTACCGTAACTGTCGGCATTCCGACGTACAATCGCAGATTGTACGTATTGGAGGCGATCAGGTCTTGTCTATGTCAGACCTATAAACATTTAGAAGTCATCGTTTGTGATAACGCCTCCACGGATGACACGTGGGAGCACATAACTGGAATCTCAGACCCGCGATTAAAGTGCATCAGACAACCTCGGAATTGTGGCATGGTAGGCAATTTCAACTCAGTATTGCGCGCCGCCACGGGCCAGCTATTCCTACTGCTATCGGACGACGATTTGCTGGAGCCCAACGCGATTGAGATGCTCTCGCTGCCCTTCCGGCAGAAGCTGCTCAACGTTGAGCCTTCGTCCCTTGGTGTGGTCTGGTGCCCATGCAAAATAATCGACGCTGCGGGTAAAGTGCTTTGGCACACTGCTACAGGACCTGCTGTGGAGAGTTCCGTCGCTCTGATTGAGAATCTCTGGTCGGGTCGCAGGGGCCCTCGTCTAGCCAGTGTTCTCATCCGTACCGCCGACGCTCGCCGCGTGGGCGGGTATGACGAAGAGCGGTTTGGCGCGCTCTGCGACACGGGGAATTGGGGCCAAGTGGCACTGCTCTATTCCCATGCTGCGTGCGTCCATTCGCCCGTCGTTCGCTACCGGGTCCATCCCTCTACTGGAACCGGTACTGCACTCTGCGAGCAGTGGCAAAGATGGGGCGATAGCCTCCTGACAACGCTGGTGGAGTCCGTCCGGCGTCGGGGCCAGGAACGAGAAGCGGCACGGATCGAACGTCTGCGAAAGCCTCTCTTGGCGAATCTTACTGTCGACGTAATGATGAGAGGTGTGGGCACATCCGGATGGATCAGGCGCAGCTTGGCAGAAGTATGGCGCTCCCGCAAGTATCTGATTACACCGTATGCAGGTCGTCAATTAGCTAAGGACGGATTCAAGCTAGTCCGACAGCTCTCTATTGGAACTAGAGAGCTACAACAAAAAGCGCTGAATCGAGAGTCGACTGTAGAGACGGCTGCCCAAAGGAATCGATCTAATTCGATGGCTGGTCGCGGTTTGGCGACCTTTTTCCCTCCGGGCCAAGTACTGAGGTATCTGTTGGTGGGCGGCTTCAACACTGCTTTCGGCTATACGACGTTCGCGGTAATCAACTTTGCTTTGCGACGTGATAAGGTTCCCGCGTCGTACATATTTGCTCTGGCAATCTCAACATTGATCAACGTTACTGTCGCGCACCTCGGGTACAAACTCTTTGTGTTCAAAACCAGGGGTAATTACCTGCGTGAGTGGAGCGCTGCAATGGCCGTAAGTTGGAGTGCGTTTCTGCCTGCAGTCATTCTCTTACCTATTTTTGTCCGACTGTTTAGTTTGATTATTCCGGGGAGCGCAACAGTGCTCGGACGTACGATGGACCGGAACGAGTTGGCGCCGTACGTCGCAAACGCGTTTCTAACTTGCGTTGCGATCATTTACACTTTCATCGGTCACAGGTTTGTAACATTTCGCCGCCCCAAGGACGGGGGCTCGGCACAAACATCAATCTGCGCTGAAAGAGAAATGATGAGATGACCGGTGGATAGCGAAAACGTAGTTACGCCGAGACAGTGCCGGGAGCTTCTGCGCCGGCTCGCCGTGTGTTTTGCTGCCTTTCGTGAAGGCGCTCTAGCCTGTTCCCAATGAAAGCCTGCAGATTGCAAAAGAGATCTTCGTCGTCCAGCACAGCGATTGCCTTCTTTGCGCGTGGCATCGCGTAAGGAGCCTGTCTTTGTCTCGTTGTGCAAGCTCGTTGAGGGCGAAAAGTTCACCGGCAATAGCCGATTCCAGCGGCCGTGCGGGCTCTCCTGCAAGCTAGATGCGCGGCGAGGCTTGCATGGTGATTCGGATCAGCCCGGCTGCATAGAGCAGACAAAGACTAGCAAGGCATTGCAAGGAAATACCGAGGATGGGCGACAGGATCTGCGGAACAGGGCTCGATTGAGGCTGAAAGCAGCTTTTTAGATTAAACGCCAGGGCAGCAGCGGCCGGTTTATAAGACGTGAAACCAAGGGTGGCTGTCCGGGCCGGGCAGTTGCCCCTTAACTCGTTTGGCAAGAATGAACAAGTATCAAGCGGTTGAGACTATGCGGTTATGGCAGAGAGCTTGCGCCCAGGTTTGAGGGATGGTAAGGTCGCGACCCCGACCCAGAAATGCATCAACGCTTTGACGTTCTCAAACAATTTGTCCAGAGATGCAGTTTTCGCAACAAACGCATTTGCTCCCGCTTCGTATGCCAGATTAACGTTCAGGCTCCCACTCAGGACGATAATCGGCAGCGTCCGGAGCTTCGCATTGGACCGAATGGAGCGCATGAAGGTAGTGAACTCCTGAGAATCGGTACCCATGTCTGAAATTACAAGATCAAAGTGATCGGCGTTCAGCACGCGCTGGGCGGCTTCTAACGATGGAACGAATGTCAGCACGCATCCGTGGCCACATTCCCGGAACGCTTCACGGATGAGATATGCGTCTGCCTCGCTGTCTTCAATGGCCAGGATGGCGTAAACGTACTCGGCAACGGGCATATTGAACTCCGGTATGTTTCCATCTTGCATCACTGTTTAAACGGTCTCTAGTGTCCTACATGGAGTAGTAGTACCAGCGCTTTAGAACAACCATCCTGGGGGGTATGGACGCGTGCGAATCGAGCAACGTGCGATAAATTTTCGCTGGCGTCGTCCGTTTTCGGTTCTCCAGCCTTCATCTCAGTTTTGTCAATTAGGCCTGGATTTCCTCTTCGCGTCGCAGCGCCCCCTCGCAACCCAGCACCGGGCGATTGATGGAATCAACCGCCTGAATAGAATCGTTGGGACACTAACGCAGGATAAAAGTGCTCAGCAACCGGTCTGCGATGCCCTATGAAAACCCATGAGCTGAGTTTTGGCCGCCGGCTCCCTTCTCTTTTGTCACAAGGAACCGCACAGGGCATAGTTGCTCCTTTGTCGTGCTGGCAGGGGATGTATTTACCGCTTGCCGCAACACTTATGGCCTCTTTCTGATACCCTTGAGTCCGCTTCAATGGAGAGGATTCTCGTAATCTTGTTGACCATCCTACTTGCCGGGATTGCTTGCCGATTTATGTATCAGACGTTCTGAGTATTCTAATTTAGGGCAATGACTGACTTCGCAATGAACTGTGAAAAAAAACAGCAGACCTTTGATGGGGCGTAAAAGAAAAGAACGCAGCCCCCCTTGGTCGGTCTTCCCCCGAAACTTTCCCAGATCTCCGGATACAAATGACCGTGGTATCCCTCTGAGAAGGAGCGAGAACGTTGAACCAGTGGGGATTAGAGGTCCGATTTCCTGATTCCGTGGAAAAAGCCGTATTTGGCACACGCCCAGAAGTTCTGGAGTATGCCTGCTCGATTATTGGGGACTACGACGGTTCTGTCGAGGTCGCCATCTTCTCCCCGTCCGGAGAGTGCGAATTGATTCAGCCAGCGCAAGCGTTCGCGCAGGCGAAAGTGCAGTAGCGATTCGGGACTAGCAACATTCCCGTTGCTTGCCTTGGTTCTGCAGGGATAAGTTAGTCTGCTAGGGTCCATCTAAGACCGCGTACCGTGGCCGTAGGTAGCGTCACGATGGACCCATAGGCGTCTCTCGCTCATGGTGCACCAGAGGCTGGAGACGCCTTGATTCTGCTCCTATGTAAGACAGATTGCTAGTCCTACGGGCATGCTTTGGGTACTGTAGGTACTACGGTAAAGTCAATAAATAGCCAGCTATCATCGAGTTAATGCACTCGCCTGATCAGGATCAGGGACGGAATAATTCGCCTGAGCTGACTTCCTGATCGTAGAGTTGGAAACAGCGCGAACGATGCTAACGCTGGCCCAAAACGCTACAGAGTCGCCCAGTCTCGGTAGTATCCATACACATGAAATCTCCCCCCTTGATTAGAGTGTGACATGCAGGAATACGCATCGAGCGTGGTTTGTCCAGCACTTCCGGGCAGCGATGCCCGAGTACTTCGTGTTCCCTTGGGTTCTCCCGAGCCAACAGACCCTACCAGACACTTAATCGAGCCTAAGCGTGCGTGGACCGAGCTTCGAAAGCAAGCCGACGTGTCCTGCCGTTTGCACGATCTTAGACAAATATCTACCACCGCTTTGCCCGAGTGCGGCGTTCCTGAGGGAACCATGCTCGCACGCATGGGACAGATGAGCCGAGCGATGCTGGAGCGGTATAGCCATATTGGGAAGGAAGCGAAAATCGATGCGGTGGCGTGAATCAGCCTCCGACCAAAGCAGCAAAATTCAGACACACTCCCTGTAATAGTCCCTGTACCTCTGGTCTCAGCTCCGTCGAATAAAGTTCTGTCGGCTGTAAATTGATGAAAGGATTGGCGCGCCCGGAGAGGCTCGAACTCCCGACCTAATGATTCGAAGTCAGGCGAGCTACAGGCCACCGGAGTGTATCAGCGACCTAACCTGCTGATTCACAAGTGTGCCCGGGGTTATACACGCGTATCGAGGGTCACGGCAACCACGCACTCCACTGCAATTCTGAGCCGAAACCGCTGCAAACCACTGCAAGTCGGCGGCTCAACGTTCACTGCTTGGCGGAGTCTTTTTTGGAGTTCCACTTAAGGTAACCTTCGGGACGATGTCGACCTTGACTAACTGCGGGCTCTGACTTTGCGCGCCATTGGCCGGACCTCCTGCCTGGCCAGAGGGGTTTGCGGTGATCGACCGCAAACTGCCATCTCTCGTTCTACTCCCTGAAGATGTGCAATAAATTGTGTAGTGAGTGCGCACGAATCTTTGCCCTTTCTGCCGAGCTGGGCACGGGTAAGCAAAAACGGCACGGGGTCCAAGAAAATGGCGCGCCGACACGCCTCGGGTTAGCCACCATTCGATCGCGCAGGGCGCACGCAGGATGCGAGACAGCGTGCAGACCACCATCGACTGCTCGAATTTCGGCCAGAACTCGGTAGCCGGATGTTCCCACGAATCGGAGGAATTATTTGCGGTTATTGACCGCAAATTGCCAAGACGCTCTATTTCAGACAAATTCGTCGTGAATTAGCGCAGCACGTTTTGCGTCAATTTTGCACTGTAGGCCGTGTCGCTAGAAGGTTCCTTCGAAAAGGGGCGTGGGGTCGAACGCCTCTCCGACCGATGAAGGCGCCTCGAGCCGGAAGCGCAACTTCCTGACGTAGTTGCTGTCGTTTACGATCGCCTCAGACCCCGCCGGCCGGTTGCCCTTAACCGTGGCACAACTCGGGAACTGTCTACGGGGGTTTTTCGTTCCTCCCTGGCCTGTCTGGCAGGGCAGTTACGGGCTACACGCGATTATCTGAAAAGAAGAGATCCGTCCAATCGCTGTTTACAACAGCACGATCGAGCCCCGAACGCGAATTCGGTCCGGATTGTCGACGAGATGAACGAGCGATATCGCATGTCCTCCCCGCCGGATTACCGGCCGTAACGTTCTTTGCTGATAGCGGTTTACCAAGTCATGTTCCGGGATACATTAGTCAGGTCCGCGTCCTAGCCGGACCATTTTCATCTAGCAAGATTCCGGCCAGAGTCGATGCATGTTTAGCCTGTATCGGGTTGTCGTCCTGCCCCTATTGTTTGTTTTTGGCTCCTCCGCAACGTGTTTCGCGGAACCAGCATCGCTGACGCTTCACATTCACGATGACGCTGTCCTGAATCCGAAAGATCTTGCGAGAACGATCTCGGAACTCAAGCGCATCCTGCGCTCCGCTGGCGTCGAGCCCGACGTATGCGTCTACCTGAAGAAGAATAGCGAGAGCCGGTGCGCACCCCGCTCACGAGACAGTAGGTTTTTCGACATCCGCATCCTCCCGGGTTCGGCCAGGCACATGCAGAATGTCCGGCATCCTCCTCTCGGGCATTCCATTGTCGATGAACGAGGAGGAGTATACGCAGATGTCTTTCTTGAGACGATCAGAAATCAGGCATCTGCGGCAGGCGTTCCGGTGACCCTCGTGCTGGCGTACGCGGCCTCACACGAGTTTGGTCATCTGCTGCTTGGAGTCAATGCGCACTCACGGCGGGGAATCATGAAGGCAACCTGGGAACGCACCGATCTAATCGCAATGTCACAGCGATCGCTCCGTTTTGATGACGAGCAGTGCCGCCGAATTACGGAGTGCTGGAAGCGCAATTTGGAAACTAAGCTGGCGCAAACCCCCCGATTAGCGACCCCGATCTGGTAGGAAAGATTGGCTATTGGACGCGCACGGTCCAGATGTCGTGTCTGCGTTGTTGTAAATTGATTAACATTCTATCGGCACCGACGGTTAGGTCCGACATCCACTGGATCTGAGGAAGCGACGCGCCATCTCTCCCCATGGCGTTATGAAAGTGCTCATAGGCAACCGGGCCGCCTAGGGGGCGTTTTGTCACCGGGTGTAAACGCTGCGACCAGATACAAAGATAGCCGTCCCGATCTGACGTGAAATACACGATGTTGCCGTCCGGCGAAAACTGAGGTTTGTCATCGCTGAATTTCCCGTCCGTTATCTGGATCCAATCTGAAACAGGCACAGCGTGTCCTCGCCGGTAAGGGGCGATCAGGATCTGAGATTTCGTCATCGTAAGCAGTCGTTTGAAGACGATCCAGCGATCATCGGGAGAGAAAAACGGGTGATAAACGGGGTGCTGGTCGTCGTAAAGGAGCTCTTGTTCTTTGCGCGATCCGAGATCGAAAGCTACGATTCTATCCTGTTTCTTGCCTGGAGTGTCACCTTCATACTTCTGCATCAATACGAGCGAAGCGTCCACATTAAACCCGCGCGCCTGGCAGTTAGTGCAAAGCCGTTCCGGCCGGCCTCCATCGGATGGCAGCAGAAAAGATGGGCAGTCCGGCCGCGGGCCGTCGTCACACCAGGCGTTGAAGATGACTTTTGATCCATCGCGGGAAAGAGAGGCGGAACCATTTCGCGGGTCTCGAGTGCTCTCGTGCAGGACACGCTCTTTGCCGCTTAGGAGATCCCGGACCGTGAGCCGGCTGTTCTTTCCGGTTTCGCTCTCGATGTAAGCCAAAGTATGGCCGTCGGCGGATACGGAAGGCGAATAGTATAGTGCGTTCTCACGCAGCGGTAGTTCGGCCAATGGGCCGCGCTGGCGTCCAGAAGCATCGGTCGGCAACTGAAAAATCTGCTCGGTGAGGGAGGTGAGGGTGTAGAGCAGTTGGCCATCGTCTGACATCGAGGCAGGCCCGGTCGTGAAGTGATACGCGAGACTTGTGTCGGCAATGATGTTGTCCCCCGAGGCCAGTAGCCGGTTTCCAGATGGCTCACCACGATCATCAACGCGGACCGCGTACAAGCGCCAGACATCCTGATCCTGCACCGACCAAATAATCAAGCTGTTGTGGCCGTCGCGTCGCATCCATCCCTGAAGCCAGGGGAGAACGTTCTTTGGTTGCCCAAGATTGGGGATCGCGAGTTCCCGGACTGTCTGGGTGACCAGATCGGCTATACGCCATCGGTTGAGGGAGGGCGGTTCTCCTTTCCGGCGCCCGAGAAACACAAAGGCCTTGGCACCGGCAGCCCAAAGCGGTAGAGAGTCCAACTGGTAATCGCGGTTGGCAAACGGCAGCTTGGTCACTTCGCCTGTCGTAACGGAGGCGATAAACACTTCGCGGTCTGCGACGCCCAAGATCGTCTGCCCATCGGACGAGAAGCGGCCCCATGTCGCTGAGGGAAGAACGAGTTTCGGCTCGCCGGGAAACACGGAACGAACCGAAACACCGCCGGCTTTCCTGTCACGAGAGACCAGGATGTAAGTGCCGTCACGGGATAAGTCGACGGCGAAGTCTCTCACCGGGCCGGAGGTGACCTGCATAGATTTTTCTGCAGCCGTCTGCTGCACCCAGACGTGCGGCAGGTCTCCTCCGACGATCGACAGATAAGCAAGCATTTGGCCATCGCGGGAGATGGAGGGGAAGAAGGCGTCGCGTACGACCACGCGCGGCGGCTTGTCGTCCCGGCGTTCGGACGTCCTGAGCAACAGTATGGCAGCTACGATAACGACCGCAATTACTCCCAAGGCAAGTGAATAAGTGACCCACCGACTGCTATGGCCCTTCGTTTTGCCGGGTTCTGGAAGCGTTGGTTGCACGTTCGACGGTGCGTCTACCTGCTCAACGTGCGCCAGAAACCGGTAACCCCGCCGGGGGACAGTCTCTACGTATCTTGGCCGGGTAACATCGTCGTTCAGTGTTTCCCTAAGCCGATTGACAGCCTTGTTCAACGACTGGTCGAAATCAACGAACGTGCCGTTGTCCCAGATTTTCTGCCTCAGTTCGTCGCGCGTGACGATTTGTCCGGGATCTTTAACGAGGCAAGCGAGAACACGAAACGGCTGCTCCTGCAAGCGGACCAGGGTGCCGTCTTTGCGTAACTCCATCCGCAAGTCGTCCAGCTCATATGGTCCGAACCGGATTCTCATGTGCTTACCACGCTTGCGGTTTAGCGTAGCGCAACGGCGATCAGAGGAGTAGCTCTACCAGCCAAGCTCCGGCCATAAAACGGGTTTGTGCGAGATTGCCGCTTCCGATCCAGAATCACGAAGCCGAGTATCAGATCATGGGCCGTCCCGAACGATCGCTAATCCTTAGTTATGGCTGGATAGTTCCCGGGTAACGGTCTACCGTTCACGTTCCGAATTGTCAGCGAGCGGTCGGCAAAACACGACGCTGGATTCTTAGAACCGGGATATGCATCCAGTAGCCCAGGCGGGGCGCGCAAAGGAGCTTGAGGCTGACGAAACTGTCGTTACCTCATCCAAACCGGCGAGAAAACGTGGATCCTCAGGGGCGCCGCCATGAAGCACGCCGACGACATAAGCCTCCGCGGCATAAGCAACGAGGAGATGGACGAGCTCACCACCGACCAGGACTGGATGCACGTCGTTGCGAAAGCGGTCCAGAAGGTTCATTTCCTACGCCACCAGCAGCCGTATAAACGGCGCGATTGTGTACCGGTGCTTCACAAACTGAACTCTTCGCGGGTATTTCTTGAACGTGACCACGTATAAAATCACCTGCCAGAATGGCATCGCCTTCACTTTCAGCGCCGCGCAGCTTCACCGCGGCGTCTTGCATACCGCCGAGAGCGAAACGAACGCCAACGCGATCCTGCGCGAACAGCACGGCGGCAGCCTGATGTCGCTCGAAGCGCAAATCCTCGACTCCAGGACGATTTAAAACGCTCGCTCGAACTCATTTTCAGTAGCCTCAGAATGATTGCGAAAGGAAAAAATTGATATATGAAATACACCCCCTACCACTTCCCAGAGCCGACCGAGCCAAAACCAATAACGTCAGAGGAACAGGCGAAATTCGACGCAGAAGAGCATGAGCGCCGCATTACCTCTGACCGCCTCTGCGACCCTGAGGTGGAGGCAATGCTTCGCGGACTGCGCAGGCTCCGCCAGAAAGTCAAACTCCTCGGGGCCTACATGCCCGAAGATCTTCAGGAAAAGTATGGTCAGTTGATTGCCGACTCTGAGGTCGCGCTCGAGCACGATCATCGCCTGACGTTTCGGATTCCGCCCTTCCCGATGGCTCGCGAGCGCAATGTGCGCAAGGGTTTCCAAACCGAAGAGCGCTTCGATAAGCTGTTTTGGAAACTGCCTTACTGCGGTATCCGTGCGTTAGCCGCCGGCTCGTTTTACACCGGTGTGAGCAAAGGCGAACTGCGGCGCGTGAACTGGGAGCAAGTTGATTTTACAGCCGGCGTGATCACCCTCTTCGACACGAAGAATGGCGAAGCACGTGAGGTCCCGATCCTCGATGGCCTGATGCGCCAGTCGCTAGAGCAATCCAAAGCAGAACGTGATCAATGGTGGCCGGAATGCGAAGCGGTGTTCGCGTACGAAGGAAGGCGCCTCCGGGATCCCAAGCGCTCGTGGAAAACAGCTACGAAGAAAACGGGTGACGAGGGGCTCCTATTCCACGATATGCGCCGGTCTGCCAATCGCAACCTGCGCGATATCGGTGTGCCTCAACCGATACGCATGGCTATCATGGGTCACCGAACAACCTCTATGGACCGCCGCTATGGCATCGTCGACCGCACGGATCTCGATGTGGTACGCGAACTGCATAATCGCAAGCGCGCCGCCGAAACCACTGCAAGAGAAGAATCGACAGGGTTGAAATTAGCCTAACTTGTTGAATGACTGGCGCGCCCGGAGAGGCTCGAACTCCCGACCTAATGATTCGAAGTCATTCGCTCTATCCAACTGAGCTACGGGCGCGCGCCGCGTCTCCTAATTATAAGGGTGAGAAAATTCAAACAGAGATGCCGCTACCGATGGAGAACAATACTGAAGTTGAGGTCAAGATCCCGCTGAGCGATCGCGCCGAGACTGAATCGCGGCTCGAACAACTGGGATTCCGGCAGTCCGTATCGAGGCGCTGGGAGTCGAACGATCTCTACGATACGGAAACGCGATCGCTGCATCAGAAGGGAACGATTCTGAGGCTCAGACAGTCGGGCGAGAAGTCCATCATCACTTGGAAAGGCTCGGGGCAACCCGGCCCGTATAAAAGCAGACCGGAGCTCGAGACTTCAATAGGGTCTCTCACGATATTCCAGCAGATTCTTGAACAACTTGGATACGCCCGGGTGTTCCGGTATGAAAAGTACCGGACCGAGTATGCAGACGGCAGCAATAGAGGTGCAATTATGGTCGATGAGACGCCCATCGGGGACTTCATGGAGATTGAAGGCCGCGGCGACTGGATCGATACCACCGCCGCCCGGCTAGGGTTCTCGCCAGGAGATTATGTATTAGAGAGCTATGGCAGGCTCTACTTAGAACACTGCAGAAAACATGGGCTGGAACCGGGCAACATGGTGTTCGCATCTCATTCAAGAGAGGCGCTAGCGACGGGCTGAGCGCTCCCGGGCTCCCGCCGACGTAATTCGATAGCTCTTTAAAATAGTCCATAGATGGCAGAAATCTTAAGCGCTAGCGCAGCTTCTATCGACCTCGCCGCCGCGGATCTGGCCCGAGTGCGTGAGGAGATCGGCCGGGTCATTGTAGGCCAGACCGAAGTGATAGAGGGTGTTCTGATCTGCCTGATCGCCGGCGGCCATGTGCTGCTGGAGGGAGTCCCCGGGCTGGGGAAAACGACTCTTCTGCGGACGCTGGCGCGAGTTCTGGCGCTGCAATACTCGCGTATTCAATTCACGCCCGATCTGATGCCTGGAGATATCGTGGGCAGCGTCATCATGGATGACGAACACGGCCGAAAGACCTTTCGGTTCCAGCCGGGCCCGGTTTTCGCGAATCTCGTTCTAGCGGACGAGATCAACCGCGCTACTCCGAAGACTCAATCCGCTCTTCTCGAAGCTATGCAGGAGCGCACCGTTACGAGCGGCAACAACACGTATTCGCTCGAGGCTCCGTTTCTTGTCATGGCGACCCAGAATCCGATCGAAATGGAAGGCACCTATCCGCTTCCGGAAGCTCAGCTCGATCGATTTCTGATGAAGATTCTCGTTACCTTCCCTTCGCGCGCTGAATTGAGCCGGATCGTGGACCTCACGACAGGAACTGACGAAGCCGAGCTGCGCCAGGTGCTGACACGCGATCAGATCGCGAATCTGAAAACGATTGCGCGCCAGGTGATCGTCGCACCGCACGTGCAGGATTATGCAATCGAGCTTGTCATGTCCACCCAGCCGGGGATCAGCGGCGCACCGGAGATCACGAACCGGTACATTCGCTACGGCAGCTCCCCGCGCGGAGCGCAGGCGTTGGTCGAATGCGGAAGAGTTCTCGCGCTGATGCGCGGCCGTGTCCATCTTAGTTTGGAAGACGTCACCGCGGTCGCGCCCGCCGTACTGCGCCACCGGATCATTCTCAATTTCGACGCGCACGCCGACGGTCACACGGCCGAAACGATTCTTCGAAAAATACTTGAGGGCGCCTCCGAATCTTAAACTTGCATGACGCAGCCACTTTTGGATCGCCGCTTCCTGGAACAGCTCGAGCGGCTCACGCTGCGCTGGCAGAAATCGTTCAATGGCCTGGTTGGCGGCCATAACGTTTCGCGCTTTGCGGGTCCCGGCCAGGAGTTCCTGGATCATCGTACGTTCCATCCCGGGGATGATCTGCGTTCGGTAAACTGGCGCGCTTACATGCGATTCGAGAAGCTCTTTCTCAAAATGTTTCAGATAGAGCCGCGCGTACCAGTGCGTCTGCTCTTGGACGTGAGCGCCTCGATGCTGGCGGGCAGCGCTCCCGGACAGCCGACCAAATTCGATTTCGGGCGGCGACTGGCAGCCGCGCTGGTTTATGTAGGCCTCGTGAGATTGGACAGTATCCTGCTGCAGCCGTTCTGTTCCGGACTACTCGATCCCTTTCTTGCAAGCGGCGGCCGCCATCGTTTTCAGCCTGCCGAGAATTTCTTGCGGGGCCTGCACCCGCGGGGAACAAGTAATTATCACGAAACAGCGCGCCAATATCTGACTGAATACCCGCAGCGCGGATTGACGGTGATCATTTCCGATTTTCTTGGCGAGGGGGATTGCTCACGAGCCTTGCAGTACATGGCGGATTTCGGACACGAGCTTCTTCTTATTCAACTGTGGGGCGGAGAAGATCGCGAGCCAACGGGCGAGGGAGAAATCGAACTCGTTGACAGCGAGACCGGAGCGCATATGCGACTGAGTCTGAATCCAGAGGCGCGGGCTGCCTACACAGTCTCGTTCGATGAATATTCCGATCAAATCAGAAAGCTGGCACTGCGTAACGGCGGGCGGTACGCCAGCCTGTCAACGGCCACCTCGCTTCCAGATGCCATGTTTGGCTCGTTAACCATGCTGCAAAGTGCCCGGTGAAGGCAGATCGGGCCGATAGCAAACCATGTTCTTCCTGAATCTCACCGGCCCGGAGTTCGTGGCGCTGCTCAGTACGTTGGGCGGCCTGATCACCGCGCTCTATCTGCTCGATCGTGGAAAGCACCGCAAGATTGTTTCGACGCTACAGTTTTGGGCGGAGACCGGGTTGGCCGAGCAGCGACAAGCGCGGCGGAAGATGCATGATCCCTGGTCTCTCGTGCTCCAGCTTGCCAGCCTGCTGCTTCTGCTGCTGGCGCTTTCGCGTGTGCAGTGGGGAGCTCGCGAGCCGCGCGGCCGTGATCACATTCTTCTGATCGATGCGGGATCGTGGGCGGCGGCGCAAACAGGAGACAGAGCAGGGGGCAGCAGCGTTCTGGATGAAGAGAAACTTCAGGCACGGCACTATATCGCCCTGCTGCCGCAGCGCGATCGAGTAATGCTGGTCGCGGGGGACGGCCTGACAATTCCGCTAACGCGTTTCACCGATGATCGCCGGCAGCTTGACTCCGCTCTACGCGACATACGACCCGGCTTTTCCTCCTTCGATATTGAAACTGCCCTCGCGTTCGCACGGAGGGCCCTCGGCTGGTCGGGAGGAGCACCCGGCGAAATCGTCTATATCGGCCCGCAGTCGTCCGGAAGAGATGTGGTCATTGCCGGTCATTCGAACCTGCGTGTGATTCATGTTGACGCCGATCGTGAAAACTGCGGAATCGTTCAACTCGCCGCCCAGCAGGTAGAGGAAGAAGCCAACACCTGGCAAGCCCTGGTGCGAGTGAAAAATTACGGCGTAATTTCTAAAGCGCTGCGGCTTGACATGAACTTTCGGCGGAACCGGATTTGCGGCGCGCAAGCTGTTCATCCACCCCGGGGAGGAGATCACGGCTCAATACGCGTTCACCACCCGATCGGCAGGCCAACTGACGGCCTCGATCAGCCCAGGGGGGAGCCTGCGAAGCGATGACCGCGCTAGTGTTTTTCTTCCTCAAGGTGAAGTTGTTCGGGTCGCGGTTTATACGGATCGGCCACAAATACTCAGGCCTTTGGTCGAGGCGAGCCGCCAGTTGCAAGCCGCCTTTTTTAAGCCTGCTCAATATTCGCCAAAGCCCGGGGCCAGCATCGTCATTCTAGATCGCTTCAACCCGCCGACGCCCCCCAGCGTTCCCAGTCTTTGGATTGATCCTCCGAAGGAACTCTCGCCTTTGCCCGTCAGGACCGCCGTAAAAGATGCCTTGGTGAGTTGGAACAGCGGTTCCGCCACAGCACCCGAACTGCACGCGAAGGCTTTGCACGTTCCTATCGCCAACATCTTCCAGGTATTCGAAGGCGACGCAGCGGTTGCCAGCGTGCCCGAAGGCGCGGTGGTGGTCACACGCGCCGGTCAATTGAAGCCCAAAGTTGCCGTGATCGGTTTCGATCCCGCCATAGGTGAACTGCGGTACGAGGTCTCAACACCACTGTTGTTCGCGGATCTTCTGCAGTGGCTGGACCCCAAGGCATTTCTAACACTTGCCGGGACCGCCCAGCAGATTGGGCTGGTGAGCCTGGGTCTCGATGCCGCGGAGCAACACGGTTCATTGCAAGTGACGGGAGACGGCGGTGCAGCGATCCCGTTCACGCGTCACGGAGACACCTTGCAAGTGTTCGCTGCCCGCCCCACAACCCTGCGCGTTGCCTCGGTGGATCGCGAACGAGTCATCGAGTTGCGGCTTCCTTCTATTGGCGACCGCACGTGGCGCGTGCCCTTTGGCTCGATGACCGGTCTTCCTGCCCTGGCCAGGTTCGCGCCGGGGGCCAAAGATCTATGGAAGTGGTTCGCTCTGGCCGGCGCCGCCGGGCTGCTGCTCGAGTGGGTTCTCTTTGGCGCTCCCAGACGGTCGCGAAGTAGAAACAAACCGCAGCTCCGAAGGGTTGACGATCGTGCGCATGACCGTGAAAGGGAGTTGTCCACAAGATGACTTTCTCGCATCCGTTGCTGCTCGCGCTGGTTCTCGTTCCGCTAACTTGGACTGCCTATAGCTTTCGGCACACGCGCCGGCCTCTCAGACTCATACTGAAGGGGCTCAGTTTCGCGGCCATCCTCTTCGCTCTTAGCGAACCCATCATCACGCTGCCGCAGACTAGAATCGCGAAGGTCGTCCTGGTAGATACGTCGGCGAGCATCACCACTCAAGATCTGGCGCGGGCGTCATCACTGTCTCGCGATCTAGAACGGCAGAAAGGACGGAACTGGGTCAAGATCATCCCCTTCGATAGCGACCCTCGAACGCTGCGCCCGGAGGAACTGGCCGGCGGTCTGCGTTTGACGCGTGTTTCCGACTTGTCCGCGGATGGGACCAATCTCGAAGCTGCGCTGACAGACACCCTGGCGGCGATGCCCAGCGGATATCTGCCCAGTTTTCTATTGATCAGCGATGGCAACGAAAATGAAGGGAGCGTTCTACGCGCCATTGCCAGACTTCAGCAGCTGCAAATTCCCGTAGACACTATTGCGCTCGGCGGCCGGCCCAGTTCTGGGCTCCGCGTCCAGGCAGTCTCCACACCCCGACGAGCTTTCAGCGGCGAGGAGATTCCGGTAGATCTGACGGTGCTTTCACCCGTTGCGGCTCCCGCTACGATCGACATTTTTGCCGAGGGGAGGAGGCTCGGGCATCAACCAGTCACCCTGCAGCCTGGAACAAATTCGCTGCGCGTGAACGCCCGAGTAAAGACAGCGGGCGTGGTTTCGATCAGTGGGCGGATAGAGGCAAAAAATTTAGGTGAGGCGCGATTCGAGGAGCCGATCGAGCTGAGTCGCGCGCACGTTCTCTATATCTCACAGGACCCGTCAGGAAGCGACAGTAATCTGCTGGCGGTCTTGCAGCAGGCAGATATTGAGATCAATCGCGACAGCTCCAGCCTCGATAGAGATCTCAACGATTTTCAGCTGGTGGTGCTAAACAATCTTGACTTGAATTCGATTTCGGGCGCTCGGAAGGAGCGCATTGAAAAGTATGTCAGGAATGGCGGAGGGCTGCTCCTCATCGGTGGGGAACGCCAGGTTTATAGGAACGACAAGCAGATGGACGCTCTCGATCGCGCGCTTCCGGCTAAGCTTGCACCTCCAAATATTCCGCGAGGCACTTGCGTCGCTCTCATCATCGACAAGTCGTCCTCAATGGAGGGCCGCAAAATCGAGCTGGCGCGTCTGTCAGCCATCGGCGTGGTGGATCATTTGAAGCCGACCGACAGCATAGGAGTGCTGATCTTCGACAACTCCTATCAATGGGCGGTTCCGATGCGACGCGCAGAAGACAAGTCGCTGATAAAGCGCTTGATCTCCGGTATCACACCGGACGGAGGCACCCAAATCGCACCCGCGTTAGCAGAGGCGTACCGTCGCGTGCTGCCTTCCACTGCCAACTTCAAGCACATAGTCCTTCTGACAGATGGAATCTCCGAAGAGGGCGACAGCATCGACCTGGCCAAGGAGGCTTCACAGCATACGGTCACTATTTCTACAGTGGGCCTCGGCCAGGATGTTAACCGGAGCTATCTCGAGAAGGTTGCGGCAACTTCGGGGGGCAGAAGCTATTTTTTGAATGAGCCTGTGGGATTGCAGCAAATTCTGCTCAAGGACGTTGAGACTTACAGCGGAACTACCGCCGTCGAGAAAGCTCTCACGCCACTAGTGGCTGCAAAGGCCGACGTTCTCGAGGGCGTAGGGATGGAGGCGGCGCCCCCTCTTCACGGGTATGCGCGCTATAAAGCCAAACCGGGAGCGGAAACGATTCTCGAAATCAACCCGGGCACTCGAGATCCGCTCTATGTACGCTGGCAATACGGTCTCGGGCGTGCGGCGGTCTTCGCCTCCGACGCCAAGAGTCGTTGGGCAGAAGCGTGGATGGCCTGGCCTGGCTTCGACAAATTCTGGACGAACGTGACTCGCGATCTGCTCATGCATACCAGCCCGAGTGAAGCGACGGCAGAACTCGACGCGGCGAACAATGACATGATCGTGCGCTACCGCCTGGCTTCGCAAACAGCCGAACCTGATTCAGTGCCCCAGATCTATGTGCTCGGGCCTAACGGCTTCCGCCGGACAATCGAGGTTGAGAAGACCGCCGCGCGCCTTTACCAGGGACGAATACACATTGGCTCTCAGACCGGCTTGTTTCGTATTCGGCCAGTGAACACATCCGAAGCGTTTCCGGAAGTCGGGCTCTACCGGCAGCAGCCGGAATTTGAAGACTACGGTTCCAACGAAGATCTGCTTAGAACGATAGCCAGCTTCACAAACGGCCGCTTCAATCCGCCGACCTCGGAAGTCTTCGCGGCGCGGGGTCGAAGCACAACAACAAAGTGGCCGCTCTGGCCGGTTTTCCTCGGCTTGGCTATCGCGCTTAACATCGCTGAACTCGTAGCGCGCAAATGGGGTGGTTTGATTGGCCGTTTGCGGAGCTCTTGAAGGACGCGCAGCACGCTTGAGTTCGCCTCGGCAGGGGCCGTCTACATCCCTCTTTCAAGATGCATGACGGTTTCGAAGTGATACGTATGCGGAAACAGATCTACCAGGGCGAGCCGCCGGACCCGATACGCTGTGAGCAGCTTTCGCGCGTCCCGCGCCAGGGTAGCTGGGTCGCAGCTTACGAGGGTCATTCGGTGCGGATTGAGACGCAAAATCGTTTCGATAGCTGCATCGCCTAAACCAGTGCGCGGCGGATCGGCAACTAAGAGATCCGGAGTCTCTTGGGATTGCCTGCTTGCGTAATCCTGCGCGGATCCACGGCTTGTCTGGATATTCGCTCCGCTTTGCTTCGCGTTAAATTCGAGATCGAGGTAGGCAGAGAGTCCCCGCTCGACAGCATCAACGCTCGGGAAACGCTGTCCTAGAGCTAAAGAGAACAAGCCTACACCAGCATAAAGATCGACGGCGCGATCCCCCTGCGAGTCACTCAGAACCTCGTCCACTAACGAATCTACAAGGAAACGATTGACTTGGAAAAAAGATCGGCCGCTGACGCGAAACCGGAAGCCAGCTGCCTGGTATTCGATCGCCCCGGGGACTAACGATGGCAGAAAAGTTGCGCACCACTTGAAAAAGCGGGCAGCGACGGGCCGCGCCGAATCCAAGATATTCAACTGCAGCTCGCTTCCGTTCGTGAAAAGTTCCAGCGAACGGACAAAGCCGGGCCATTCGGGACGTTTAGCTGCTTCCTGTAAACGCTGGATTGCTTCGACAAGGAGCGGAGCCGAGATGTAGCAGTGGTCGATGGCACAAAGGTCATGAGAAGCTTGCCGTCGAAAGCCCATTCGGCCATCGGCAAAGTGAAGCTGTATCCGGTTCCGGTAGAACCAGGGATCTCCGCTGATCGCCGGGATCTCCTGCTCGTAATGAATGCCGCCTAGACGGCGCAGGGTTTCCCGCAGGATCTCCACTTTTTGCGTGAGTTCATACTCGTACTGCGCGTGTTGATAGTGGCAGCCGCCGCAGCGTCCGAAGTATTCGCAGCGCGGCTGAACCCTGTGCTCGGAAGGTTGCAGAACCTCGGGATCGCTGCCGCGCAGCAATCCTTTTTTTGCGATTGCAGTTTTCACGGCTACTTGTTCTCCGGGGAGAACGAAGGGCGTCAAAACCACTTCTCCATTTATGTGGGCGAGGCCATCACCGCCGTACACCAATTTTTGGATCGCTACTGTGGAAGCCATCACTTACGATAAAGGTTCATTTCCTGATGAAAGAACGAGTATTTTCCGGAGTTCAGCCTACAGGGCAACTGCACATTGGCAATTATCTCGGAGCATTGAAGAATTGGGCAGAGATCCAGGACCGATATGAAAGTATCTTCTGTATTGTCGATCTGCACGCCATCACTGCTTTTCAGAAGCCGCAAGAGCTCTCCTCTAAAATTCGGGAGACAGCAGCGCTCTTTATCGCAGCGGGGATTGATCCGGACCAGTCTTCCATTGTTGTTCAGTCGAGTGTGTCGGGTCATTCGGAGCTGGCGTGGCTGCTTACGTGCGTGACACCGCTCGGCTGGCTGCAGCGAATGACGCAGTTCAAAGCCAAAGCCGAGAAGCAGGACACTGTAGGCGATGGCCTTCTCCAGTATCCCGTATTGATGACCGCGGATATTTTGATCTATCAGGCCAGCATCGTTCCGGTGGGCGAGGATCAGGCGCAGCATCTCGAACTCGCTCGCGATATCGCCCAGCGGTTTAACAGTCTCTACGGCGAAACATTCGTGATGCCGGCGACGCACTTGCCGGCGGTCGGCGCACGCATCATGGGACTGGATGACCCGACTCAGAAGATGAGCAAATCCGCGCCTGGTTCGGGACACGCCATAGCTTTGCTCGACGAGCCGAAAATCATCCAGAAGAAAATTGCTCGTGCGACGACCGATTCAAATCCGGCCGTCGATCCCGAGCGCATGGGCGCCGGCATTGCCAATCTCCTCACGATCGCCCAAGCCTGTCATCCAGCAATCACCAGCGAGCAGGTGGCTGGGATGCGCTATGGAGATTTCAAGAAGCTGGTGGCGGAAACGGTGATCACTCGGCTCGAACCAATACAACGGCGATACCGCGAGATTACGGCCGACCAGTCCTACATCAACAACGTTTTGGAACGCGGCAGAGATCGGGTTCAGCCTATTTCAGAACACACCATGCGCAACGCGAAGCAAGCCATGGGTGTGTACATAGGACCCTGAATCAAACGCATCGAGTCATCATTCGACAGGCGTTATTATGGGGTTGCTGAGCATTCAGACCCCACCACTCAACCCGGTTGAGCGTAGTAGCAAATTCAAATCCTGGGCCCTCATCGTTTCGACCAACCTCGTTTCTCTGATCTGTATGGGGTGGGTGCTGAACGGCGCCGGACTCCAACATATATGGGGCGAGGTCAGGCGCATGCATTGGGCGTGGGTCTGCGCCGCCGTTACCGCGGACATCTGCGTGTACCTGCTGCACGCCTGGCGTTGGAAGTTACTGCTGAGCCCAATTGGGCGCATTCCATTCGTCCAGGCGGTGGAAAGTATTTACGTGGGTTTGTTCGCGAACGAAGTCCTGCCATTTCGCGCCGGGGAACTCATTCGCTGTTTTCTGTTATCTAAGTTCACCGAAGTGCCGATCTCGGTGACCTTCGCTTCTGCATTGATTGAGCGTCTATTCGACGGTATCTGGCTGCTCGCTTGCTTCTTCTTCTGCCTCCGAATTGTGAAGCTGCCCGGAGTTCTGCTTCACGGCGGCTACATATTGGGCGTTCTGATCGTGATATGCGCTTTGATCCTCGCCTACGCGATGTATGCCCGTAAGCAGTCGCTGGATCTCGTGTTCGGGATCTCGTGGCCACGCTGGTTCGACACGTTGATTGAGGATCTGCATCTGATCGGACATTCGCGGTATCTGTACTTTTCATTTCTGGTTAGCGGGTTGTATATGTTCGCTCAGATCGTGCCCATCTATATGCTCATCAAGGCTAACCGGCTGCCGGTGCCGTTGGCCGCTTCGTTCACGATGATGGTTCTGCTTCGGCTGAGCAGCATTGTTCCGCAGGCTCCGGGTAATCTCGGGTCATTTCAATGGGTCACGGCCCGCACGCTGATCATGTTCGGGCTGGCCTCCGGGCACGCGAAACGATTCTCCCTGATTCTCTGGGCTGTCGTCACCATTCCGCTGATCGTCATCGGCTTCATTGCTATCGCACTTGAAGGCGTGAATATGACTCATCTTCACAGGCAGGCGACAGCGGCAGCAAAGGGGCGGCGGAAACGCTGACCAAGATCAGAAGTCACGATTCAATCCTTCTCCACCGATAGACCTCAATCAACACGGATTTCTTGATTGCACTAGAATGGGGGCAGTTAATCGTTTGTGTTCGCTGTCTGGTACCTGGCATTTCTTCTGACGTTGAGTGGGCAGACGCCGAATTCCTGCTTGCCCACTTTGCGGTTCAGCTCAGAAACCAGTGCCAACCACGACGCCGGTAAACAGGCTGAATTGGAGTTGGACAAGGCTGAGACGGCCTTTGACTATGCGCGCGACGCGTACCACACCGGCAACATCGATAAAGGCGATGCCGAGTTGGACGGAATGACGAAGGCGCTGCATGCATGCGAGGAGTCTCTGGAAACGGCTCACAAAGCGCGCTACTACAAAAAGGCCGAACTGCGAGTGGCCAATTTGCAACGGCGAATGGCAAGCCTGCTGGATGATATCGAGTTGCCCCGGCGCGGATGGGCTGAACAAACCAACAGGGAATTGGACACAATTCATGACAGACTATTGGCGGGAGTGATGCGTAAATGAGGAGATACCTGCTTATCGGGATCTCGCTGGTCGGGGTGCTTCATATCTCGGCACAGGACCGCGATTTTCTGACAACGAACGAGGCAGATCAGGTTCGGGAAGCTCAGGAGCCAGACCAAAGGCTCCTGCTTTACATTCATTTCGCGCGACAGCGGATGGACCTGATCGAACAGTATCTTGCCAAGGAGAAACCAGGCCGCAGCATTTTCATTCATAACGCCCTCGAAGACTACAACAAAATCATCGAGGCTATTGATTCTGTAGCTGATGACGCCCTGCGGCACAATCGGCCCATCGACAAAGGGATGGTGGCCGTGATCGGAGCGGAGAAGGACTTCCTCGAACGCCTCAACAAGATTCAGGACAGCGAGCCTAGGGACTTCGACCGGTACAAGTTCGTTCTCTCCGAAGCGATCGACACGACGAGTGACAGCCAAGAGCTGTCGATGGAGGATTCGAAGAAACGCGAAGCCGATATCACCGCCGAGGACACTAAAGAGAAAAGCCAGCGCGAATCGATGATGTCAAGCGAGGAACAAAAGAACCGCAAGAAGACCGCCCAAAAGGAGGAGGATAACAAGAAGAAAGTCCCTTCGCTGTACCGGCCGGGCGAAAAGCCAGCGCCGCAGTAACTGCTGGGCGAACGCGCGCTCGTTTATCGTAAATTGGATTTGAGGGATTCCAAATTGCCTCACCACCACCATCACGCGCCGGGAACCGGATGGGTTCTGCGCCTGTCACTGGCTGCCACGTTGGCCTTTACTGGTTTTGAAATCTTCGCGGGGCTGTGGTCACACAGCTTATCTCTGCTCTCCGACGCGGGTCACAATTTCACAGACGCGCTGGCACTGTTGCTTGCTGCCGTCGGCGTATATCTACAGAGCAAACCTGCGAATCAAACGAAGACGTATGGGTATGGCAGAGCGGGCGTAATTACGGCCTTTCTAAATGCTGCAACGCTGATTGTCATTTCCCTGGCGATCTTTTGGGAAGCGATAGCCCGTCTCCTGCACCCCGAACCGCTCAATGACCAGGTCATGCTATGGGTCGCCGTCGGTGCTTTGGCTTTGAACGGCGCCATAGTCATCGCGCTTAATCGCGGGAACAAGCAGGATATCAACATCCGTGCAGCTATGATTCATATGGCCGGGGATGCGGTAGGAGCAGTAGCCATCATCGCGGGCGCGCTGGCGATCCGTTACACGGGACTGCTGTATATCGACCCCATCATTTCTATTGTTCTCGGGATGTTCATTATCTATACTGCCTGGGACATCGTGGGCGAATCCTGCAACATTCTTCTGGAAGGTCTCCCGCGCGGAATCGAGTTGAGCAGTGTGACGGAAGCTATGGGCGCGGTCGACGGAGTGCTCGAAGTGCATGATCTGCACATCTGGAGTCTGGGATCAAATACTCATGCCCTCAGTTCACATGTCTTGATCGATGACATGCCGCCATCCGCCAGCCAGCGAATTTTGAAGCGCATCATTCAGGTATTGCGTGGCTTCGGCATTCATCATTCGACCATTCAGTTCGAACATGTACCGTGCGTACTTTCCGAAAGCGGATGCCAGCCTCTCCCGAGCAATGTACACGAACACCACCATTGACCGAGGCTGCGCATTGCCTGCTCCGGATGCGCGTGTGAGAAAAACCCGAGCAACCGGTTACTGAGGGTCGCGGCTCCGTTTGACAGCCGCGGATGCGCGCGGCTTCGAATCGACCGGCCAAAGTTCAGGTGGAAATGATCCGCAGGAGACTCTGCCGGAACAGATCCGCCGCTGCTCTGTCCGGAGTGATGACCAGAATGGTATCGTCTCCGGCTATGGTGCCTACGACTCCTTCGAGATCTTCTCGGTCTATCGCAACTGCCAGAGCATTTGCATTTCCCGGGGCGGTGCGAAGCACTACCAGGTTCTGCGCAGTCTTCGCGTCCAACAGATATTCGTTAGCGACATCCGCGAGAACGGGACCAGCTCTTTCGCTGGCGAACTTCCGATAACCTTCCGCCGTCCTGACCAGTCCAAGATCGCGCACGTCCCGCGAGAGCGTTACCTGCGTGGTTTGGATGCCACTCTTGCTGAGCTCACGGGCGAGTTCGTCCTGCGTATAGATATTTTTGCTGCGGATAATTTCGAGAATCTGGCCCTGACGGAAACTCTTGTTCATGATTGCTGCAATGTCTCTCGCAGCTGCTGGAGGCGTTTGCCGGCCTCGATCAGCGCTTGGGCAACAGCGGATGGACCGGTCCCACCTGGTAATTCACGGCTTTTCATTCCTTCACGGGGTGAAAGCAAGCGAGCCATATCGGGCTTTAGCTCGGGAGCAAACCCGGCGAGTGCCTCGCCATTCCAATCCGAGGGACGTTTCTTCGTCTTCACGCTCTCCAAAACCAGCTGGCCCACGATTTCATGTGCCTTTCGAAACGGCACGCCCCGCCGCGCGAGTTCTTCGGCCAAGTCGGTCGCAACTACCCAGCTTTCTTCGGCAGCGGCTTCCGGTATCTCCGGTTTAAGAACAATCGACTCGGCTACGACCTTCGCCATGCGAAGCGATCCCAGCGTCTGGTGGGAGGCATCGAACAGCGGTTCTTTATCCTCCTGCATATCGCGGTTGTAGGTCGTGGGAAGGCCTTTCATAGTGACGAACAGCGAGGTCAGGTCGCCGAAGACGCGGCCCGACTTACCCCGGATGAGTTCGAGAGAGTCGGGATTCTTCTTTTGGGGCATCAGGCTCGAACCGCTCGTGACATCATCTCCCAAGGTCATCCAGTTGAACTCCTCGCTCGAGTACAGAATCCAATCTTCGGCGAGACGGCTCAGGTGCAACATGATGAGACTGCAGGCGTACAAGAAATCCAGAGCGAAGTCGCGATCGGCAGAAACGTCCATGCTGTTGGAGGAAATCGCCGAAAAGTCAAGGTCTTCGGCAATGGCCTCGCGATCGAACGGAAAGCCGCTTCCGGCGAGAGCGCCCGAACCGAGTGGGAGTACGTTGATGCGTACGTAGGCTTGCTGCATACGCTCGAAATCGCGAGCAAACATTTCGAAGTAGGCCAACAGATAATGAGGCCACAACACAGCTTGGGCGCGCCGCAAATGCGTATATCCGGGAATGACGGCGCGCGGGTATTGATTGGCAAGACGCAGCAGGGTTTCAAGCAGTTCGCCTAAGCTCGCAAGAATAGCCTGGGATGAGAGACGCAGGTATAGGCGGGTATCCAGCGAAACCTGCTCATTGCGGCTACGCCCCGTGTGAATTTTGCTCGCAAGATCGCCTACTTTTTCACTCAACTTACGAATGACAAAGGTATGCACATCCTCGTCAGTTGCATCCCAGAAGTAGCCCGGCCATTTGGCTTCCTCCGCGATCTCCTGAAAAGCCGAGATCAGCCTGGCGGTCTCTTCTGATGTCAGTATCCGGTGTCTCTCGAGCGCCCGAGCAAAAGCTTGTGAGCCCTTCACGTCGGCAAAGACCAGCTTTTGATCGAAGTGCAGGGATCCCGAGAACTCTTCAAAGACCTGCGATGGTTTGCTGTCGAATCTGCCACCCCAGAGCTTCATACGATTACCGTTTCAGTGAAGCACGCACCTTGATCGGCAAGCCGACAAGATTGATAAATCCAAGCGCATCCTTCTGGTCGTAGCTTGCGCCCATCGTGAAACTCGCGATATCAAGACTATAAAGTGAATTCTGGCTCTTTCGACTGATCGGCTCCAGGTTGCCTTTATAGAGACGCATCGTAATCTGTCCGGTCAGAGGCTGGGCGAGTTTCGCGAAAAGCGCGTCCAGGCCTTCGCGGAGGGGGGTAAACCAGAGTCCGTTGTATACCATCTCGGCGTAATCCAGAGCCACTTTCTGTTTGTAGTGAAGCGTCGCACGATCGAGAGTGAGCGCTTCGAGTTCGCGTGCGGCGGCCATAAGTATCGTGCCTCCCGGAGTCTCGTAGCAGCCGCGGGATTTCATGCCTACGAAACGGTTCTCGACCAGATCGATCCGGCCAATTCCGTGTTCGCCGCCGATCTTGTTCAGGTGTTCCAACAGGGCCACGGCACTCAACTGATGTTGGCCATCGAGCGAGACAGGAACGCCTTCTTCGAAACCAATCGTAATCTCGGCACCCTTCTGGGGCGCGTCAGCCGGGCTCTTGGTCAGCATCCAAATATGTTCGGGCGCTGCATTAGCCGGATCTTCCAGCTCACCCCCTTCGTGGGAGATGTGCCAGATGTTCCGATCGCGGCTGTAGATTTTGGTTGTCGATTGCGCAATCGGAACGTTGTGTTTCTTTGCATACTCGATCGCATCTTCGCGCGAGATGATGTCCCACTCGCGCCAGGGTGCGATCACCGGGAGATGCGGAGCTATGGCCTTGTAAGTGAGCTCGAAACGCACCTGATCGTTGCCTTTTCCCGTGCATCCATGCGCGAGAGCGTCGCATCCGGTTTTCAGAGCAACTTCTGCCTGTCGCTTCGCCAGCAAGGGGCGGGCTATCGAAGTACCCAGCAGATATTTGTGTTCATAGACTGCGCCCGAGCGTACCAGCTTCCATAGATAGTCGCTGACAAACTCTTCGCGCATGTCCTCGACATGCACCTCTGAGGCTCCGGTCTTTAGTGCTTTCTCCTTCAGGCCGTCCAGTTCCTCGCCACCCTGTCCGATATCACCGCAGACCGCTACAACCTGGCAACCATAGCGCTCCTTCAGCCAGGGAATAATGATGGACGTGTCTAACCCGCCGGAGTAGGCTAGCGCGATCTTTTTCGGTTTAACTTCGTTCATGTGATCTCTCCAATTCGAGCGGTTGGGGCGCACGCGGGCATGGCTCAGGCGCTCATCGCCTTTCATCGCTTATGACAGACTTCAGCGTGTCTATTGCAGAAGAGTTAACAACAATGCTTTTTGAACATGCAAGCGGTTTTCGGCCTGGTCGAAAGCCACGCATTGCGGCGATTCCATGACCTCGTCGGTCACTTCTAAACCGCGTTTTGCCGGGAGGCAGTGCATGAAGAGAGCGTCCTTGCGAGCGTTCGCCAGGAGCGCGTCGTTTACCTGATACGGAGCGAATAACTGTCTCCGCTCCCCTGCTTCCGATTCCCGCCCCATGCTGGTCCACACGTCCGTGTAGACCAAGTGAGCGGATTTCAGTGCCAACACTGGATCGTTCACAACCTCGATCGAAACGCCGCTTGTGGCGGCGAATTGCTTAGCAAGAGCCACAATTGCGGCTTGCGGTTCATAACCTGCTGGAGTCGCGACGGAACAATCAATGCCGAGCCGCGCGCAACATAGCAGGAGCGAGTGCGCGACGTTGTTGCCATCACCGAGGTAAGCAAGTTTAAGACCGCGCAAACGCCCGAAATGTTGCTTCACAGTCAACATATCCGCCAACGCCTGACAGGGATGATACAGGTCGCTGAGAGCATTGATCACCGGCAGTCCCGACCACCGAGAGAGTTCATCGATGGTCTGCTGTTCGAAGGTCCGGGCTACAATCGCCTCGGTCCAGCGAGCCAGATTGCGCGCCACATCCTTCAAAGGTTCGCGATCGCCTATCATCCCGATCTGAGTTACGCAGTCACCGCCGAGTTGTTTGATCGCCAGCTCAAACGTCATGCGCGTACGTAGAGACGGCTTTTCGAACATAAGACTGATGTACCGGCCTTGCAAAGCCGAAGCGTAACGCAATCTGGATTGCTTCACCTGCTGCGCGAGATCGAGGACCCCGTTCAACTGTTCAGTTGAAAGATCCAGATCGTGGCGCAGACCTGTCGGCGTAACCCGGGATACGGGTTGGTAAATGGGAGCGGCCATGGTCATAGTTCTGATGTATTTTTATTCACTACTATGAATAATTACACATTCGAGGTGAGAAAGCAAGGCCGGACGTGCGACGGGTAGTGTCCGGCGGTGCGTTGCTGGGTCTGGTGTATAAGTATTCGCAAATGGAATCAGCACTCTATCTAGAGCAGCCCATGTTTTTTGAGACGCGATCCGTGATTTCTTCTTCCATCGCAGGGGTGACCTGTAAAGTCTGGTGCAGTTTACAGAGGTTGTAGTAAGCGAAGTGAAGCGCGATAGCAGCCTTGTGGCTTTCCAGTTTCTTGCTGAAGGCGCATGTCAGCCGCGTGAGTCGCCTGATGCATTTTCGCATCGTCAAGTTTTGCCGCTCAAGATGAGATGTGCAGATGCGATGAGGATTAGGATTCACTTTCTCGCGGTGAGGAGTAAATCTTGATCAGTTGCGCATAGTCGGATCGGTCGGAAAGGTGGAGATCCACTGCCGGAATGTATGCCTGCAATCCGTCAGTCGTTAACTGCCAGCGCTTCGTTGCGCTCGTCGCACGACGCAGCTTGCGGGTGAACTCGATGGCGTCCTTCGTGGTGCGCTTGCCGACCACAAAGGGAAGCACAAGCTTCGTTTTGGCTTCGATGGCAACCCAGCAATGCGAATCGCCCAGCGTATCGTCATCCTTGAAGGTCTTGCGCTTCTCTTTCTTGCCGATAAATGACCAGATTTCGTCCGCCTGCACATCGCGGAGCAGGTAGGAGGCGGGTTTAAAGCCCGCTGTGGTTGCCAATTTCACCACGCCCGCACTCGGGAACGACGTAAAAGAAGTCAGGCCCGCTCCGCTCATGGGCACGTCAACAAAGGTGCTCGGCAACGGGGTCTGGACTGTTTGGTGGCCCTCTAATTTAGGTCTCTGGCGGCGTATTGCTCTCTGTAGCGTCACCATTTCTGATACTGCCCTCGCGTCCTACGCGCCTGATTCGATTTTGGTCGGCGAGTCTTGCCAATCCAGACCGAATCGAAGTTATATTGCCATCTGGGAAATAGGCCGCGAGGTCGTCAGCGTTGAATTGCTGGTTAGGAGCAGAATTCAGCAAATCATTGATGCGCCGATTCAAGCTACGGTCGCCGTTCTCGGTGGGTCCATGCATATGAGCGACTGGATCAGAAAGCTCGACGAGTTTTTGAGGCTTAACTAACGAGAGATACTGGATCACGCTGGACGAATCAGCCAGGGCGAGCGATGAGTATGCGTGCAAGCAATACGATCTCTATTGCCATCTGCGGAACGAGTCTGAAGCAAACGAGGTTGTCAATCTCGTCGAGGGAGCAGTTGGAAAGCTAGGTCCGGTGCGCCATGCGTTGGCAAAATCAAAATCCGGCAAATAGTTTGTTCGTGGGTTTAAACGCCGCCTATCAGAAGCGAATGACGGTTCAAGACATCGTGAACAGGCCATAAGTACTGGCACCGCTGCAATCTTGCAGTACCAGAAATTGTCGTAGGGCAACTTAAAGGGGTAGTGGGTTCTCTAACGCGAGATGGCTACTATAAAAGTTCTAAGATACGCTCTGGTTGCAGCGGGTCTTGTACTGGGGACGGCAAATGCGCAGACCGCAACCGATACCTCCAGCACCGGGACTGACACCAACACGAGCCGCACCCATATGGACGACGGCAGAGGTTTCGATTATGGTTGGCTGGGTCTTCTTGGCTTGGCGGGCCTACTCGGCCTGCGAAGACGAAACGTCGTTACCGACACGCGTTCTGAGACTCGCCGGTAAAATAACGGCCACAATGGCGACGGCAAGGGCTGACTTCTTCGGCCAGCACTAAGCCCGATACCGTCCGTCTGTCTTCCGCTGAAAACGTTCTTAACTGATCGACTCTGAGATTGTCCAGCAACCAATCGGCATTAGCCAGGTCCTGCGATCAATGCCAAGTTCTTTCGCTCGTTTGGCAATGATGAATGCTGAACGAACTGCTAGCGCATTCTTTGCCGCATCTCATTCGCTCCGATGAGGACCTGGAGCTTTATACTCGACAACTTAAAGAGTTGAGCGATGTCGCAAAGCGTACAGCGGAACAGGAGGACCTCATGAGTTGTTGGCTCTCTTAATCACCAGCTATGAGGATCGTACTTATCCAATCTCAGATTCCTCACCGGCGGAGATTCTTAAATTCCTTATGGAGCAGCACAATTTGAAGCAGGTAGATTTGGTGGAGATCTTTGGCAACAAGAGTGTTGTATCTGAAGTTCTGAATGGCAAACGTCCATTTTCGAAGGCTCACATCCGCCGTGTAAGCGAACGCTTCCACGTTTCACCCGAGCTTTTTCTTTAACCGGTTCCGGCGTAGTTTGACCCTTAGATCGATCACTTCCGGTCAGAACAGCCGACCGTTACTACTGTTACCGAATCATCCCGCGCACCGATACGCCAGAATAGACGTACATTAGGGACATAAGAGACGACTCCAATCTGGGCCGCCAGTGACATATCGCATATGAACGGGACCCCCGAGTGCCCGGTCTAAAACGCAGAACATCTTCTAAAACGCTCATGGATGTCGATGGCGCGCCTGACATTCCCGTCAAGGCTGGAGTTGAATAGACCTGAAGGGCCCTTCAACGCAGCTCCATCGGCAATGTAATTTTCATTGCGCTCTTGTACGTCTCTCCCTGTGCAGACTATCCTGCCGTGGTAAAAGGTCGGAGTTCCCCTCCACTTCCACTCTTCGACGATCTCAGGGTCAACCTCGTATATGGTTTCGAGCACTTTCGCGAGCATCTTCCGGCGCCAGTCCCCCAGTTCCTGATCCTCTCGTCGATTAGTGCAGAGGCAGATTCCACCGGAACGGACCTTTTCATCTACAGCCCAATTCTCGCATCTTGTTAGCCCGGCCTCTTCGAAATAAGCCGTCGAACGACATGGCCTTTCCACATCCAAAGTCCCGAGAGGACAAGTATAGGAACGACAACAAACCGAACCACAGGAGCGTAGTTTGGAATTGCTTCAAACGGACTATAAATATAACCGAGTATCGGAATGCTAAAGACGAGGTGAATCCAGCGAAAAATCGTCCGCGAGCGTGGTAGGGGCATTGTTTGGCGATTACCTCGATTCACGAGTTTTGATCCGTCTTCGGCGGCGAGTTGGGCGTATAAATTTCGAACTGCTTTTCGTACTCGGCTTTCAATCGCTGCCAACCCTCGAACTTCATGACATCAGGGCCGGCGACGCGTCCAATCGGCTCACCCGCCAGGAACCGGTCAAGGACGTCGAAGCTGATGTGCCAGCCCGCAGCACCCCAAGAGATGAAGCGGCGATCGATGTTGTGCCACAGCATCAGGCGTGTGCCGCCGCCGAAGGCTTCGAGTTCCCAGCGGGTATCGTTGTACTCAAGCAGCCTGGGAGCATCGGCTCGCTTCACTCTTGTTTCGATCGGCCTGGGCGTTCCCACCCAGGTGAGGTTCACCGTATTTCCCACCGTACCCAGGCTCCCATCGGCATCGAAGGGAGCCCACTCGCGCAGATGCACCGGGTCGGTAAGCGCCTGCCAGACTTTTTCCGGCGAGTGACGCAGTTCTCTGACGAGGATGAGCGTCCACTTCTCTCCGTCCTTTCGTACCTGCGCCCCACTGGCCGGACCCGGTGAGTAGTGCTCGCGATCGGTCACCTTCTTCTCCTACCGTGAATAGCGTGTCAGCTGCGTAACCTGAACGAGATTACCGCAGGTGTCGTTCAGCATGGCAATCTTAGAGGCCGTCACGTCGGTTGGTGGCATCGTGAACTCGGCGCCATGCGCTTTCATACGCTCGTAATCCGCCTGGAGGTCGTCGGTGTAAAACATGGCCGCGGGTTGGCCCTGTTGAAACAGCGCCTGCTGGTAAGCCTTGGCCGCCGGGTTGTTGTTGAGCGTCAGCTGCAGCTCCGTGCCGTCCGGGTCCTCTGGTGAGGCCACGGTGAGCCAACGATATGGGCCTTGACTGAAATCGGCCTTCTTCACGAAGCCCAGCACTTCGCTATAGAAGCGCAGGGCCTTCTCCTGGTCGTCCACGTATACGCTTGTCACTTTGATTTTCATTTCATTTCTCCTTTGTCGCGTTCGCGGTTTGGGCCGCGTCGTCTTCTCCTTGTGTTCCTTTTGGTGGGTGTTGACTGCTCCATGCGGTCGAGGTGGCGTTCGAGAGCATCTACGTGAGCGGACCAGAACCGGCGGAACGGAGCCAGCCAGGCGTCCACCTCCTGAAGCGGTTCCGGTCTGAGCCGGTACAGGCGGCGCTGTGCGTCCACCGTGGATTCCACGAAACCGGCGTCGCGCAGCACTCGCAGGTGCTTTGATACGGCCGGCTGCGGCATACGAAGTTGACGCTCGATCTCTCCGACCGACTGTTGTGACGAGACCAGGAGACTCAATATCGCGCGGCGGTTCGGCTCCGCAATGATTTCGAACACAGATTCCACTCTTTTTATATACCCCACCGGGAATATGCTTGTCAAGGCATATGATCCCTTGGGGGCCCTAGCAACTGGTCGATGACCACCATGTGGCCTTGACTTGGGAGGCTAGCACGTCGACCGGAGTGACGAGATACCATGTGTATCGCGGAACGACGGCCAGCGGTCGTTCCACCAAGCCGAGCGCTGCCGCCCACCGTGGCGGCCTAACGGCTCATCCATGCGTTAATGGGTAGAGGATGATTTTATCGAAGCGGTCATGCTTCAGGGTGAGGCTCGGCACGTTCCTCGCGGTTGCCTTACTTGCACCAGCCTCTTTCAAGTACTCCAGCCTGAATGCTCAGTCGACGCCCGCTCAGCCCGGACAGCTTCCGTCCCCTCAGTCACAGCAGAATGTACCGGATGCACTGAAGCTGCCGCGCACGATGACGGCTGCGCCATTCACGATCGGCGACAAATTCGACTACCGCGTGGTACAGACTCTTGGATTTCGAGGTCTCTTCGGCTCCTTGGTAGGCGCTGCTATCGGCCAGGGGGCGGGTTCGCCCTACGAGTGGGGAGGCGGCGTGGAAGGTTTTGCGAGACGCTATGCTTCCGGCCTTGCAGGTAATTTCACGCGCCAGAGCTTCGCTTTCGTCCTAGAGACAGCTCTGCGCGAGGATCCCCGATATTTTCCTTCTGAAGACGAGCCGTTCAAGGTCCGTTTCATGAACTCACTCAAGCAAGTCGTTGTTTGCAAGACGGACACCGGACATTCGTCTTTCGCCTACGGCCGAGTGATCAGCTCTTTTGGCGCCGCTCAGTTAGTGAATACCTGGCAACCCGCGAGCACGGGGAGCGTGGGTCATGGCCTGGCGAGAGGCGTCTACGGCTTGGGGGCCGATTTTGCCTACAATCTGGCACAGGAGTTTTTCCCCTTCACTCGTCCCCGATCTATGCGACATCGCCATTAGACCGATACATCCGTGGCCGCCAAGTCAGGCGAGCGATTGCGCGAGAAACGGCAAGCCCTGTCGCCCATGGAACTCATGTTCACCCTCAAAGATCTCTTGTTGGGCTCGATCCGGCACGCCATAAATTTCGTAAACTCTCTTGACCCGCTGAAAACTCGCTATTGTCGCCTGAACGGGGAAGATCGGGTCTTTATCACCGCCTTCAGAAAAAAAGAAACGTGGTGCGATCAACCCGGCAATATCGTAGTTCTCGGCCCAGTCCAGGATGCCTGGCACGTAGTTGTCGATGCAATGCGAAACACTCATGATGCTGGCTCGAAACGTGTTCAGATACCCGCTCACATAAGCGCATTTGATTCGCTCATCCAGAGCGGCAGAAAATTGAGTGCACGTTCCGCCGCCCGAGATTCCCATACACCCGACGCGCTCTTTATCTAGTTCGGGCCGGGTCTCGATCCAGTCGATCGCGCGCATCACATCCCAGACGCGCCAGCCTATCATCGTTTGGCCGAACAAAAGCGCCGATCCGGCCGCAGGTTGACAGGCAGTTTCTGTGGCTCCCTTTTGTTTGGTAGTCAGATCCCGCCGGTGTCCAAATGCCATCGACTCAATCGCTACTGCCGCCAAGCCGTGTTCGACCGCCTGAATAGCAAAGTCATGTTGATAACCCGGCTTGCCGCTACGGTCGCCACCCTGCTCGTCGATTCCAACGATGTCGTCTACTCCCCGTCCGTGACCAGGTACGCAGATCACCGTTGGACAAGGCCTGGGTGCACGAAGCGGCAGCAGAAGGTACCCGGGAACGCTGACGCCCGGCCGACTCTCGAATACAAACCGCTCACGGCTATACCCTGAAAGTTGCCGGACATCAATCGTCCTTGGCTGCAAGGGCGAGCGTGACGGAAAGCCTCCCAATAAGTCAACCAACTTGGCACGTAGCGCTTTCTGCCAAGCGTCGGCTTCGGCCTTGTTGTTCGCTCGAAAGCTAAGCCGCAATGGGGCATCTTTGTATTGCTGCCAAGTCCAAGCGACTGGATCCAGGCCGTCGCCGAATGGGTCCTTCGAAATTTCAGTCACCGGACTCTCCTGCTTCACTTGTGCTCCAGTCTGGGCCCACACCGACCCGGCGGCGGTTACAAGGCCGAGTTCGCGGCGCGTCATCCCCTTCGCCATTCGATATTTTCCTTTCTCAAATCTGCTGGCTGTAGATATTCGTGTTCAAGAAATCGTTGCGCAATTTGCCGTGCGGATCGTACTGCGCGAGGAGGCTTTGAAAATCGGCCAGTTTCTCATAACGCGATTTCAGACGTGAAGGCGCCATGGTGAATAGCTTGGCCCAATGCGGCCTTGCTTCAAAAGGGGCCAACTGTTCTTCTATGAGCGGCAACACTTGCTTGACCGCCGGCCATTCGGGTTTCCAGGTAAAGTGAATGGTCATCGAGGGTCGCTTGTAACAAGTGCTCATCCACAGATCATCGGCATCAATGGTGCGAAGCTCCGAGATAAAAAGATGCGGAGTTATATGGGCGCGCAGTCGCTCGACCGCAAGGATCGCCTGATATCCTTTATCGCGAGGAACGAAATATTCCGATTGCAATTCATGCCCACTACTCGGCGTGAAGTTCATGCGAAAGTGCGGCAATCGTTCATACCAGGGTCCGGGCACGCCCATTTGCTCGGTACAATTCTCCGCCGAATGCCCCGCCAATGGATGAAGGTTCCTGGTGGCGGCCTTTGCGCCGAAAAACTCCGGCTTTATCTCTGTGGCTGCGCCCGGTTCGACGCGGCTCTTGATCCAAACTTGGGTGGCTCGATGGTTCTGCCAGTCGGTAAATAGACTTACACTGTAGCCGCTCGCAAAGATCTCGTCGAGATGTTTCTCCAGGTGGTCGAACGACAGATTCTCATACACAACTTGTTTCATCATGAACCTGGGAACGACCTTGAGCGTAATCTTCGTCGCCACCCCAAGCCCGCCTAGGTCGACAACCATTCCACGGAACCGCTCACCATCCTTCTCCTGTGAGAGAGAAACAAGTTCGCCATCGGGTGTTACCATCTCCATGCCCACGACGGCAGTGGAGAGATTTCCGTTCTTGCTGCCTGAACCATGCGTGGCAGTAGCGCAGGCGCCGATCACCGAAACGTGCGGGAGCGACGCAAGGTTGTGCACCGCGAAACCATGGCTGTCGATATAGGGAGCAAGTTGACCATATTTCACGCCAGCGCCCACCGTGACACTGCGTGACTTCGGGTCCAACACCATCTGGTCAAGATTCCTCAGCGAGACCTGATCGCCGGTCGTGTCCGCAATTGAATTGAAAGAGTGACGCGCGCCGAGTGCTTTCAGTTTGCTGCAGCGCTTCACGATTTGCCGCACTTCCTCGACGGTCTTGGGCGCATCGAGCCGCTCGGCGCGATAGGTGTAGTTACCGGACCAGTTTGTCCGCGCAGTGCTCTGTTCATCGCCGGGTAGCAACCGGGCAAACACTCCACCGCCCAGCAGCGCACCCGAAGTCTTCAAAAACTCTCTTTTGTCCATCGCAACTTAGTGTATTGCGCCTGAGCTGAGCGTTGCGCCACTGCCTACTTTGAAGCCATGTAGTCAACCAAGGTCGAGATTTCGGAGTCGCTCATGGAGGTCCTGAACGCCGGCATGAGGGCTCCTCCGAATTTGATTCGGACCACCAGGTACGCGGCACTCGGCTTTGCGTGGCTGAGCGGCAATTTCGGGTTTTTGAAGAGATGATTCAGGCTCGGACCGAGCTTTCTCGTATGCCTCTGATCCTTGTCGATGTCGTGGCAGACGGCGCAGTTCTCGCGGAAGAGATCGCGCCCAATGTCGAGTCGAGATTTTTCCCATGGGGGAGCCTGAATGTCCGCCGCCGAGAGGCTCGCAGCGAGAACGGCGGCGATCAGAAGGGACTTGCGCATCAATCCGCTTCTCCCGTTTCTCCGAGCGTTTTGACGTTCGTTGCTCCCGCCGATTTCAAGCTCTCGCCAACATCCTCCACTTGAGCGGACCGGCAGCAGACCCGGACGCAAATCATCCCTGAATCCATCACGGGCATTGGCGGCCGGCGCCCTCGCTGTAATATGCCACTTTCCAAAAGGAACCAGACGAATGTCATTGCGATCGCCCCGAACATTGTAATTTCGTAGAAGACCACACCTGTTGCCCAAAACGAAAAGAGCGGCATTCCTCCTGTAACCAGCGGATAATCATACTGCGTGTAATAGACAAACCAGATAACGAGCAGTAAAAACACGACTGCACTCATCACCACTGCTAACGACATACGACTCGGACGGTCGAGGACGCCGTGCGCCAGTTCCAGCGGCTGATCCGAAAACACGGCCAGGTCAGACGGACCGAAGCCCTTCGCCTTTAGGTCGAGCAGCGCTCGGGTAGTGGACTCCCGATCGCAGAATTCGGCGCTTAGATACACGCTAGGCGTTCCCTTCTGCCGTGTCATCTCGGAGCTCCCAAATCGAGACGATTGGGAACAGCTTCGCGAAGATCAGATAGAGCAGCGCCATGGTGGTGAAGGTGGCTGCCGTGATCGAGATTTCTACCCATGTCGGCGCGTAGCGACTCCAGGTCGCGGGTAGCGGGCCGAAGCTCAAGGTTGGCACGATGATCAGATAGCGTTCCAGCCACATGCCGATCACGACCGTTATTGACGCGATCGTCACCGTGCGTACCGATCGCAGCCGTCGAATACCCAAAAGTACAAATGGCACGATGAAGTTGCAGAACACCATGGTCCAGAAATAAGGCGCGAAGATCCCTCGTGCGCGAGCACCGAAGACGTTCATTTCTTTCGACTCGTTGCCGTACCAGGCCGTCAAGTTCTCAGCAATCGTGAAGTAAAGCCACAAAAGGCTCATCAGGAGCAGCAATTTCGCCAGGTTGTTGAAGTGATGCGGCGTCAGATATTTCTCCAGGTGCATGGTTCTGCGAATGATGGCCATCGCAATCACCAGCGCTGCGATGCCGCTGAAAATCGCGCCTACAACGAAGTAAGGTCCGAAGATCGTGCTATGCCACATCGGAGCAATCGCCATGGAAAAGTCCCACGCCACGACCGTGTGTACCGAAACTGCAACCGCGAGGATGATTCCGGCCATCAGCTTCATCGCTTGTTCGAGGGCGTGCCATTGCCGGTCACTGCCGGTCCAGCCGAGGGAAAGTGTCCGGTAGAGGCGCGCACGCCATCCGGTCGCACGCCTTGCAAGCGCTGCTACATCCGGAATGAGAGGCAGAAAAAGGTAAATCGTGCTGCCGGTGAGATAGGTGCTAATCGCAGTCAGGTCCCACAACAGAGGAGAGCGGAAATTCGGCCAAAGCAGCCGTGAATTGGGGTAAGGAAACAGCCAGAAGAAAAGCCATGCACGGCCCAGGTGAACGATCGGAAACATGCCGCCGATCATCAGGGCGAAGACTGTGATGGCCTCCGCGGCACGAGTCACGGGTCGCCGCCATCCCGCTTCTGTCAGACGCAGAATTGCTGAGATCAAGGTGCCGGCATGGGAAATGCCGATCCAGAAGACAAAATCGACCAGGTAGAGGCCCCAATAAATCGGCCGATGAATTCCAGCGACGCCTATGCCACGGGCAAGCTGATAGCTCCACGCGAAGAGTCCCCATAGGGATATCGCAGATAACAGCAAGAGAACGGAAAGGTAGCGCCGGCTCGCGCCTGCTAACGGTCGCCAAAGGTCTCGGTGTGCTTCCGGGTAGACGATCGTTTCCGCTCCGGCAGCCAATTAAGTACCCCTCTGCAGATAGAAGACCTTGGGTTTGGTGCCCAGTTCTTCAAGCAACCTCGTCGAACGCCCGCTTCCCGCCAGGTGTGAGACTTTGCTCTCCGGATCACTCAAGTCCCCAAACACCATCGCCTCAGCCGGACACGACTGCACGCAAGCCGGCTGTATCTCTCCATCCGCGATCGGCCGCTTTTCCGCTTCGGCGTCGATCTCCGATCTCTTGATGCGCTGGATACAGAACGTGCATTTCTCCATGACACCGCCCATGCGGATGGAGACATCGGGATTGTGCTGCACTTCGAGCGGCGAAGGCCACACCGGGTCGAACCAATTGAAGAAGCGTACCGAGTAGGGACAGTTGTTCCCGCAATAGCGCGTGCCGACGCAGCGGTTGTAGACCTGAACGTTGAGTCCTTCCTCGTTGTGGTAGGTGGCGTAAACCGGACACACCGGCTCGCACGGCGCCTCATCACATTGCTGGCAGAGTACCGGCACATGCTTTACGCGTACGTTCGGGAATTCGCCTTCGTAATAGCGATCCACCCGAATCCAGTGAATGACCCGCCCCTTAGCCGCCGAGTCGGGGTCCGAAACCGGCAAGTTGTTTTCGGCGTGGCAGGCAGCCACGCATGCCTGGCATCCGGTACATCGGTCCAAGTCGATCGCCATCCCCCACCGATGTGCGGCTTGATGGGACTCGCTCATCGGTACCCCCATGGCCCTTGTTCACGATCGTTCGGAGAAAATTGGATCAGCTCTGGGCGTTTTCGGTTCAACGCGGTGAGACGTACACGCGTCGCTCCGAATGCCAGAGTGTTGGTGGAATTCTCGCGAATCGGCGCCAGAAGGGAAAGCGGGTTGGCTCCTCTGCCGGATGCGTATCGCCCGTAGTGGGTGTGGCCTTCACCGATCGCCATGCTAACGACTCCCGGAATGGCTGCCGGATGCACATACACAGGCGCATCCAAGCTTCCGTGACTCGATTCCACTCGCACCGCATCCCCGGTGGCCAGTTTCAGTCGCGCCGCGGTTTGAGGATCAACCTCCACCGGCAGATCCCACATGGCGCTTGATACCGGATCCGGCAGCTCCTGCATCCAAGGGAGATTTGCACCGCCTCCGTCGTGGTACTGCAGTGACAGGTAAGGCTGGAACTGCAACGGAAACTGCTCGGCTGCTCCGTCGAAAACAGCGTTCGTGCAGTTCAATTTCCCTCCGACCGCTTTGAGGCTCGGCATCGTGGTTTCGTCATTCCGCCACAAGCCGCCCCGGCGAGTTACATCGTCCCAGGTCTCACCTGACGTTAGCAGCGGCTCGATCATGCTTCTCGCGCTCACCGCTTCGAAGGTAACATTCATTTTCTTCGCGATGTCACTGAGCGTTTGATCAATCTGCCGAGTATTGTAGAGAGGCCTGATGATGGGCGCCGATACATTGATATCGACCGGCGAAACAGCCACTGCCGGCGCTACAGCCGCTTCCGATTCCAGCGTCTGATGATCTGGAAGAATCAGATCCGCATAGGCGGCCAATCGTCGATGAATGCTCCGAAGCTCACGATCGCTTGCAGTGAAGTCAGGGCCGCCTTCACTCCGCTTGCTGTCGGAAGAGCATACGCCGGATTGTCGCTCGCCAGGAGTAGTACTTGCGCGTGCTTCAACGCCGCTGGAACATCGTCGTTTTGCGGACCGGCAGCTACTGCGGCATAGGGCAGAAACAGGCCACCCGGCTGACCTACGTTCCCCAGCAGCACGTTCAGGTAATGACCAGCTATCACCGCCTCGACCGA
>CAWJEH010000019.1:0-20117 GCA_963841675.1 Terriglobia bacterium | reverse complement strand
GATCATGAAAATCAGGTGCCGCAATGTAGTTGCCATGGCTCCCTGAACGCCATTGGGTTTGCACCGTAACGATTCGCTCGGGCTCAGGATAAGCCAAGGGTCGCAATAGAACTCCGTTGACGACGGTGAAGATCGCAGTGGTTGCACCAAGGCCGAGGGCGAGGATTAGAACGGCGAGAGAGACGAATCCGGGGTTCTTGATCAAAGCACGAAGCGCCAATTTCATCTCCATATTTCCGCTTTATCACATTGCGTGCTGGCAGAACTCACTTGATTCCGAGTGCGCCACGGTGAGCGCTAAAAATGAGCGAATGTCTTGTGCCAACAGTTCCGGCTCCTCGGCTGCTGCAAAATGCCCTCCGCGCGGCATTTCAGACCAGTGTTGAATGTTATACCCACGCTCGATCCACTCACGAGGAGGAAACGGCTCTTCCTTAGGAAAGCGTGCGATCGCGCATGGCACATGGACGAAGTCCGTTTCGCTGAATTGGAGCGGCGCTTTCCTGCCCTCGAAATACAAACGGAAAGATGAGTGGATCGTCTCGGTCATCCAGTAGAGCGTTACGTTCGCCAGCAGCTCATCTCGAGTAAATCTCCGATCAAGCTCTCGATTGCAATCGGACCACTCGCGGAATTTCTCCAATATCCACGCTGCTAAGCCGGCAGGCGAGTCATTCAGGGCATAAGCCGCGGTCTGAGGGCGCGTCCTCTGAATGTGCGCGTAGGCGCCGCTCTGCTCATACCAGTGGTCAGCCTCTCTGAGAAACTGTTCTTCCGCAGGCGCGAGCTTCGTTCCTGGCTTGAGATAAGGCCGGTACGATCCCGGAATATAGTTCAAATGAATCCCAATTACTCGGTGAGCATGACGCAGCCCCAGCATTGTGCTTACGCTGGCGCCGATGTCCCCACCCTGCGCTGCAAAGCGGCTGTATCCTAACTCGCCCATAAGGTCGGCCCATAGAGTGGCGATGCGGGCGGTGTTCATACCTGTCCTGTCCGGCCGATCCGAAAAGCCATATCCTGGCAGGGATGGGACTACCACATCGAAGGAGGCTGAGGGATCCCCTCCATAACTCGCCGGGTCCGTCAAGAGCGGGATGATCCGCAGCATTTCCAGAAAAGATCCGGGCCACCCATGTGTCAGGATTAGCGGCATCGAATTAGATCCTCTACCGCGCTCATATATGAAATGGATTCCGAGGCCATCAGCGACGTACCGGTAATGGTGGAAAGCCGAGAGCCGTTCGATCTGTGCTTTCCAATCAAACTGATCTCTCCAATAACGGCAAATCTCTTCGAGGAACTGCCGATCAAATCCGTACTGCCAATTGGAGTCCGGCACCTCGTCAGGCCATCGTGTTCGGCTCAGCCGATCTCGAAGGTCGTCTACCGCGGTCTGTGAGAAAGGTATGGAAAATGGCTCGATGCCCATACGTCTTGTCCAATCGTCACATCGCGTGTATTTGGAACTTCATGCCCACAGCGATAAACGTAAGCTTCCGGGCGAAAGCCGATCATCGGTAGACAACACAACCACGCGCTTCGAGATCAGCGGCACAGGCAAGTGGCGGCAAAGTCGTTACCCAGCGCAGATCCAGCTTTTCCAGTCGAGGTAGTGCAACAATGGCCGCCGGCAATTCGGTCAATGGGTTTCCACGCAGGTCGATCTGTCGCAATTCCAGCAGCCTGGCGATCGATTGAGGCAGAGACGTCAGCCTGTTGTTTCTCAGGTGCAGCTCTCGAAGCCGCGACAAGGACCCCAGAGATTCCGGGAGTGACGTCAATTGATTGTCATTTGCTCTAAGCTCGATCAGGCCGGCCATGCCGCATATGCATTCCGGCAATACCTCGAAGCTGTTTTCGCTGATATTTAGATAGCGCAGCTTCTTCAAGCGATCGAGGGATCGGGGCAGTGACGACAATCGGTTGTCGTGAAGGTAGAGGAAGTCGGTGAGGCCATCGAGATCGGCAAGCGCATCAGGGATCCTTGTGAAGCGGTTATGGCCCAAGTCGAGGGTACGCAGCCTGCATAGCTTGCCGATCTGTTCGGATATTTCGCACAGGTCATTCTCGGCGAGTATAAGAGTTTCCAGCCCGGTCTGTTCCCACACTGCATCCGGTACGCGGCCAAGCCGGTTCTTCCATAAACTCAAATGTGTCGTCGATTGATCCAACATCAACGTGATTGTGTGCCCAGCCATGAGCTCTGTGTAGTTCATGGGTTAGGGATTTGTCCCTGCGCGAAAGCACTTAATGACCACACCGGGCCGTGTCCAGGATACACGCGTTTCGCGCCGCGGTCCCGCAGCAGTCGCCAACTTGTGGCTGCGACAACTCCTGCCTGATCATCTCCGATAAGCGGCGGTGGCGTCAGATCACCCGTAAACACAGAGCCGTCGTCGAGAAGGAGCGAGACGCTATCGTCGGAATGCCCCGAAGTACAAAGGACCTCGCCCGCGATACCGATACGCGCAAGCAATGTGCGGCTCTCAGCAAATGAGATGGTCACGTTATCATGCATTTTGATGTCTAGGTATCGATCGTGGGCCTTCACGTATGATTTCATCAGTGGAATCGCGCTGACTTGCGTTTCGAGCACGAGCAGCGGAACACCCGCGTTTTTGAACTCTTGCGCAAGGCCCGCATGATCTATATGGTAGTGAGTTGCAAGACAGTAGTGGATCTCGTTAAGCGGCACGCCCATCCGGTCAAGGATCGAGCGCATCAGGCCCATCGTGCCTGGGTATCCGAAATCAATAAGCAGACGCGAGGTGTCTGCGCTGACGATCCAGTAATTAGTCGAGCGGTACCCCACGTTGAGGATTGTTGTACGCGAAGACGTGGGCATATTACGTATCCGGTGTTTGATTCCTGGCGCTTTGGTGAGATCCTCTCGAAACTGACAATACGTTGAAATGCGCTTCGCGAAATTTCATGCACTCGGCCGATAACCCCAAGCCTCTACGATACGCGGCCCCGAGATTAGTGTTTGCGGGTCGGATGCAAAGTCGTCCAGCTCGTGAATGAGCTGGTCAAGCTCAGCTCGTGAAGCGAGCCCCTCACCCGCAACTGCGTCCGCGATGTTGGCAAGCGTGAGCGAAGGCATGATTTTGACTTCGCCCGACATTGCCGCCGGCTGAACGATATTCATCTGAACCGCTTCGAATCCAGCTTCGACGAGAAGTTGCGGCAGCCGTGGTCCAATGTTCGGATCAGCGCCTCGCCGCTGCGCCGTTTGCGTGTATAGCTGCACATAGCATGAGAAAGCCGGGCATTCGGGATGGCAGAAATGCCCACGAAAATCGATATCTTCGACAACCAAAATGCCGCCCGGTCGTACAGCCTGTCTTATTCTTTCCAGGGCGTTCTCGGGATTTGGCAGGTGTGTCAGCACGAACCTGGCGTGAGCAAAATCAAACGCCTCGATTCCATCCTCCACGATATCTGCAACTCGAAATTCTACATTTGTAAGGTGTTGTTCCTCAGCTTCGCTGCGTGCCAGTCTGATTTTGACGTCGTCAATATCGGTCGCAACGACTCTGCCGCTGGGACCGACGATCCCTGCCAAATCGAAGGTCAGATCGCCGCTTCCGCAGCCAACTTCGAGGCATTTCATCCCAGGCTGAATGCCTACTCGATTTAGAAGGTTTAGTGTCGTCGGCCCGAAGACGCGTGACAGGACTTTCAGCCGCTCTCGCCCTGCCGCGCCACCCCGAATAATGTAATGGTGTCGCTCCATGCAGTGATTCCTGCCTTGGCGCGGCCCAACAGCGTCCGCCTTCGCCATACCGAATCTCGTTAAGTGTGCGCGATCAATGCGACGTGCAAGGGTGGTATTGTGTGCGCCTCCGTCCGGCTAAAACCCGCATCGCGGCACATGCGCTGATATTCCGGTATCGTATAGTGCTCTCCGGCAGGGGTTATGCCTAGCAGAAGTATATTTAGCATCGCCATGAGCGGCGGCGAGACGCGATCTTCGTTCAACTGAAAGCCAACGATAGCGGCACGTCCGCCTTTCGCGAGTGCGGCGTGAACTTTGAAGAGCAACGCCTCGCAACTCAAGATATCGAAATGGTGCAGAAGATTGGCGATGAGGATGAGATCGTACGTTCCCCTAAAATCAACCTCCAGCGCATTTCCAGGAATTGTGTCGAAGCGGTCGGCGATACCCGTTTTTTCCGCATTGCCTCGCGCCACCTCCAACACATTTGGCCAGTCTAGAGCAACAATCGTGGCATTGGGGTTCTTCTCGGCGATAGTGATTCCATACATGCCATGACCCGCAGCGATGTCGAGTACTCTCCATTTATCTGCGGAATCTGCTCCCACCAGTTCAGCGATTCTTTGGGCTTGAGGCCTGCTGGCAACGCCCATGGAACGCGCGAACTCCACCCACACGGGATTCTCAGGGGCAATGGCGCCCCCGTCCCTTAATGTCGTGCCGCCTTTTCGGACCATCGCAGCGGGGTCTTGGAACGCTGCCAGCATTTCCGGCGCAGTCAAGAAACTGACAATTGATCCGAGATAGGAGGGCGAACGTCGGTCGAGAAACGCCATCGTGTCGGACGTCAGCTCATACCGTGATCCGTTCTTCGTCAGGAACCCAATCGCTGTCAGCGAATCGCAGAGAATGCGCATGCCACGCTCGGAAGCCTCACATCGCCTCGCGAGATCAGCAGCGGTGCGTTTTCCTTCACCGATCGCCGTGAAGACATCCAGTTCAATTGCCGCTCTGAGTATCGCCGTTCGATGATGCGCATTCAGGCTTTCAATCAGCAGCAACGGCGAAGGCTCGACGGCTGTTTGTATCGCTATCAATGTGTACCTCCCAAGTCTAAGAATTAGCGTCTGCGCTGACGAGGAGCCGCAGTCTGCTGCGCGGGGCGGTTCGTGGGCTGTGGGGGCACAGTTATGCCGCCGCAGTTTCCCAAACACCATTCCTGTGCGGGTTCCCCGGTACAATCGTTCAGCGCTACACGGTTGAGCTTGTCCGCCGTGATGATGGGCGTCATACAGAATTTGCTATTGGCCCCATTGGCGAAAATGCCGTAACCGGTGTCAGCTTGAGGATTGTAAGTCCATCGCTGGTTGGATGTGCCATCGCAGCGAAATCCGATGAGCTTCGTCCCCAGAGATACATTTCCACCCGCCACACCGATGCACTGATTGTTCTGATTCATGAGTTGACCGCTGTTGGACATGGTCCACAGTTGGTCCGGATGATCGTTGCATGGGAAGAGAACGATATCCGGCGATTGAGGACTCCCTGCAGCGCCCAAACACTTGCCGTTCGCCTGATTTCGAATATGCGATTGGATCAGGTGCGGTATCGCGGGCTTCAGCGTCCCCGCTGCCGCGGTGCTGCTAATGAGGACCGCCCCGCAGAATAGCATTCGGGCGAAAAGCATCAATGCTGAGAAAACCGCGAGCCGCCCCTGCCGCAGTACAGACCGAGTCTGACCACACCCTGTGAGTACGAACCCGCCGGGCCTGCCGATCAGTTTATGCAAAGTACGATATCGCACGCTCAAACCCTCCGGTTTCCCATCTGGTCCCGCGTTCCGGTAAATTGAAATTAGGTTCTTTGAGTATTCCGGCTCAGGCAACCGTTTCGGACCTCCATCAAGAAAGGCGTCATTTCGCGCCAGTTTCCTTCAGGAGGCTTTGCGAGGCATCGTGCAGGACTCGATGATCCGGAGCAAACAAACAACAGACGAATTGATGCCGCTCGTCTATGACGAACTTCGCAGACTGGCACAGCGGTATCTTCTTGACGAGCGACCCGGACATACCCTTCGCCCCACGGCGCTTGTTCACGAGACGTATCTCAGACTGGCCGGCGGCGACGCGAATTGGGACGACAGGCGGAAATTCTTCGCGGCAGCGGCGCGAGCCATGCGGCACATTCTAATCGACCATGCTCGCGCGCACGCGCGCCAGAAACGTGGAGGTGGCGCTCAAATCGTTTCTCTCGATGAAGCGGGCCTGGTTCTTGAGGGCAAGAACGGGCCAGACCTTCTGGAACTCGATGAAGTGCTTCAGCGCCTGGCTCAGCAAGATCCCCGTAAGAGCCAGATCATAGAACTTCTCTTTTTTGGAGGCTTGACCTACGACGAATGTGCCGCGACCCTTGACATCTCACCCGTTACGCTGTATCGCGAACTGAAAATGGCCAAAGCCTGGATCTACAAAGAGCTCGCAAACGTCTGCTAGGTACGGGATGGACGGGTCAGTCAAGGCGGAACACTGGGCACTGTTGGAAGAGCTATTCCATCAAGCTTCCGAGCTTGAGGTCTGCCGCCGTGACGAATTCCTTCGAACAGCTTGCCGCAATGATGGCGAATTACGCGCCGAATTGGATGCGCTGCTGGCCTCCGCCGATAAAACCCTCGATACCCTCAAGCGCCCCGTCGACGAAGCAGCCAGGCAAACAACGTTCATCGGCCGGCGCATCGGCCCTTATATCATTCAACGGCTCTTGAGCGAAGGGGGCATGGGAAGAGTCTTCCTCGCCGCCCGCGCGGATGAGCAGTATGAGCAACTGGTCGCCATCAAGCTGATGCATCTTGGCTTGTGGCAGAGCCATGCAATGTTAGAGCGGTTTCGTACCGAGCGGCAGATTCTGGCCAGCCTGACGCATCCGAATATTGCGCGTCTTCTGGACGGCGGCGTGACGGAAGAAGGCTCGCCGTATCTAGTAATGGAGTTCGTGGACGGCACACCGATCGACAAGTATTGTCAGCGCCCACAATCTTTCCCTTGGAAGCCAAGCTGTATTTATTTCGCCAGGTTTGTTCGGCAGTGGAGTACGCTCACTCCCATTTAGTCGTCCATCGAGACATTAAGCCCGAGAACGTATTGGTAACAAACGACGGCACGCCGAGACTTCTGGATTTCGGCATCGCAAAACTCTTGGACCCGGATGCGCCGCAAGAGATGCTTGCGCAGACGCGACCCACGGAACGACTGCTAACTCCCGAGTACGCAAGCCCGGAACAGATCCGGGGAGAACCGATCACCACCGCCGTCGATGTTTACGCACTCGGCGTTCTACTGTATGAACTCCTGGCCGGGCGTAACCCATTCGCTCCGCTCCCAACCAGTCCCATTGAGATCACGCGGAAAATTTGTGAATTTGATCCGCCGCCTCCCAGTTCCGCGGCATCGTTGGACGTTGGGACGTCGCCTGCCGAGATCCGCAAGCTGAAAGGCGATCTGGATCACATCGCACTGATGGCGATGCGCAAAGAACCCGGACGCCGGTACGTCTCGGTCGCTCAGCTAGCTGGCGATGTGACCGCCTATCTCGAAGGCTATCCGATTTTGGCGCGCAACGACACATGGAGTTATCGAAGCGCCAAGTTCGTCAAGCGCCACTGGGTTGGCGTCACGACGGCCGCCTTCATCGCCTTGGTCCTGATCGCCTTCAGCGCCGTCATGGCGATGCTGATGGAGCGGGCGAACCGGGCTACGCTCCGCGCCGAGCGAGAATCCGAGATTTCTCGCCGACACGTTTCGCGCGGCTACGCCAAATGGGGCGAGAGGGGAAACGATTACTGCGCGAGAACTGCTGGACCGCGCTGCCCGCCGGATCGATCACGAACTGATCGATGAACCGGCTGTCCGCGCCTCCCTGATGAACGATATCGCGGAAGCGTATGAACAGCTCGGGTTTTACGATCAGGCAAAGACGTTAGCCGAGCGGTCTCTCCAGCTCCGATCTCACACATTTGGATTCCGGTCTGCCCCGACCGCTGATTCATTGTTTTTGGTGGCGAATGTGACGCGTCTCGAGGGCCACTTCGCTGAAGCGGAGCCGCTCTTCCGACGAGCGCTCGCAATCCGGCTCCCTGCCAAATCGAAGGTCAGATCGCCGCTTCCGCAGCCTTTCAAGGCATTTCATCCCAGGCTGAATGCCTACTCGATTTAGAAGGTTTAGTGTCGTCGGCCCGAAGACGCGTGACAGCACTTTCAGCCGCTCTCGCCCTGCCGCGCCACCCCGAATAATGTAATGGTGTCGCTCCATGCAGTGATTCCTGCCTTGGCGCGGCCCAACAGCGTCCGCCTTCGCCATACCGAATCTCGTTAAGTGTGCGCGATCAATGCGACGTGCAAGGGTGGTATTGTGTGCGCCTCCGTCCGGCTAAAACCCGCATCGCGGCACATGCGCTGATATTCCGGTATCGTATAGTGCTCTCCGGCAGGGGTTATGCCTAGCAGAAGTATATTTAGCATCGCCATGAGCGGCGGCGAAACGCGATCTTCGTTCAATTGAAAGCCAACGATAGCGGCACGTCCGCCTTTCGCGAGTGCGGCGTGAACTTTGAAGAGCAACGCCTCGCAACTCAAGATATCGAAATGGTGCAGAAGATTGGCGATGAGGATGAGATCGTACGTTCCCCTAAAATCAACCTCCAGCGCATTTCCAGGAATTGTGTCGAAGCGGTCCGCGATACCCGTTTTTTCCGCATTGCCTCGCGCCACCTCCAACACATTTGGCCAGTCTAGAGCAACAATCGTGGCATTGGGGTTCTTCTCGGCGATCGTGATTCCATACATGCCATGACCCGCAGCGATGTCGAGTACTCTCCATTTATCTGCGGAATCTGCTTCCACCAGTTCAGCGATTCTTTGGGCTTGAGGCCTGCTGGCAACGCCCATGGAACGCGCGAACTCCACCCACACGGGATTCTCAGGGGCAATGGCGCCCCCGTCCCTTAATGTCGTGCCGCCTTTTCGGACCATCGCAGCGGGGTCTTGGAACGCTGCCAGCATTTCCGGCGCAGTCAAGAAACTGACAATTGATCCGAGATAGGAGGGCGAACGTCGGTCGAGAAACGCCATCGTGTCGGACGTCAGCTCATACCGTGATCCGTTCTTCGTCAGGAACCCAATCGCTGTCAGCGAATCGCAGAGAATGCGCATGCCACGCTCGGAAGCCTCACATCGCCTCGCGAGATCAGCAGCGGTGCGTTTTCCTTCACCGATCGCCGTGAAGACATCCAGTTCAATTGCCGCTCTGAGTATCGCCGTTCGATGATGCGCATTCAGGCTTTCAATCAGCAGCAACGGCGAAGGCTCGACGGCTGTTTGTATCGCTATCAATGTGTACCTCCCAAGTCTAAGAATTAGCGTCTGCGCTGACGAGGAGCCGCAGTCTGCTGCGCGGGGCGGTTCGTGGGCTGTGGGGGCACAGTTATGCCGCCGCAGTTTCCCAAACACCATTCCTGTGCGGGTTCCCCGGTACAATCGTTCAGCGCTACAGGGTTGAGCTTGTCCGCCGTGATGATGGGCGTCATACAGAATTTGCTATTGGCCCCATTGGCGAAAATGCCGTAACCGGTGTCAGCTTGAGGATTGTAAGTCCATCGCTGGTTGGATGTGCCATCGCAGCGAAATCCGATGAGCTTCGTCCCCAGAGATACATTTCCACCCGCCACACCGATGCACTGATTGTTCTGATTCATGAGTTGACCGCTGTTGGACATGGTCCACAGTTGGTCCGGATGATCGTTGCATGGGAAGAGAACGATATCCGGCGATTGAGGACTCCCTGCAGCGCCCAAACACTTGCCGTTCGCCTGATTTCGAATATGCGATTGGATCAGGTGCGGTATCGCGGGCTTCAGCGTCCCCGCTGCCGCGGTGCTGCTAATGAGGACCGCCCCGCAGAATAGCATTCGGGCGAAAAGCATCAATGCTGAGAAAACCGCGAGCCGCCCCTGCCGCAGTACAGACCGAGTCTGACCGCACCCTGTGAGTACGAACCCGCCGGGCCTGCCGATCAGTTTATGCAAAGTACGATATCGCACGCTCAAACCCTCCGGTTTCCCATCTGGTCCCGCGTTCCGGTAAATTGAAATTAGGTTCTTTGAGTATTCCGGCTCAGGCAACCGTTTCGGACCTCCATTAAGAAAGGCGTCATTTCGCGCCAGTTTCCTTCAGGAGGCTTTGCGAGGCATCGTGCAGGACTCGATGATCCGGAGCAAACAAACAACAGACGAATTGATGCCGCTCGTCTATGACGAACTTCGCAGACTGGCACAGCGGTATCTTCTTGACGAGCGACCCGGACATACCCTTCGCCCCACGGCGCTTGTTCACGAGACGTATCTCAGACTGGCCGGCGGCGACGCGAATTGGGACGACAGGCGGAAATTCTTCGCGGCAGCGGCGCGAGCCATGCGGCACATTCTAATCGACCATGCTCGCGCGCACGCGCGCCAGAAACGTGGAGGTGGCGCTCAAATCGTTTCTCTCGATGAAGCGGGCCTGGTTCTTGATGGCAAGAACGGGCCAGACCTTCTGGAACTCGATGAAGTGCTTCAGCGCCTGGCTCAGCAAGATCCCCGTAAGAGCCAGATCATAGAACTTCTCTTTTTTGGAGGCTTGACCTACGACGAATGTGCCGCGACCCTTGACATCTCACCCGTTACGCTGTATCGCGAACTGAAAATGGCCAAAGCCTGGATCTACAAAGAGCTCGCAAACGTCTCCTAGATACGGGATGAACGGGTCAGTCAAAACAGAACGCTGGGCTCTATTGGAAGAGCTATTCGATCAAGCTTCCGAGCTTGAGGGCTCCCGCCGTGAGGAATTCCTTCGAACAGCCTGTCGCAATGACGACGAATTACGCGCGGAATTGGAGGCGCTGCTGGCGTCCGCCGGCAAAACTCTCGAAACGCTCAAGTGCCCCGTCGATGAAGCAGCACGGCAAATCACCTTCATCGGCCGGCGTATCGGGCCTTATCTCATTCAACGCCTCCTTAGTGAAGGAGGCATGGGAAGAGTGTTCCTCGCCGCGCGCGCAGATGATCAGTATGAACAGCTAGTCGCCATCAAGCTGATGCATCTTGGCTTGTGGCAGAGCCATGCGATGTTGGCGCGATTTCGTACGGAGCGACAGATCCTGGCCAGCCTGACTCACCCGAATATTGCGCGTCTTCTGGACGGCGGCGTGACGGAAGAAGGTTCGCCGTATCTGGTCATGGAGTTCGTCGACGGCATACCGATCGACAAGTATTGTCGCGCCCGCAATCTTTCCGTGGAAGCCAGGCTGCATTTATTTCGCCAGGTTTGTTCGGCGGTGGAGTACGCTCACTCCCATTTAGTCGTCCATCGAGACATCAAACCTGAGAACGTTTTAGTGACAAGCGACGGCACGCCCAGACTTCTGGATTTCGGCATCGCAAAGCTCTTGGACCCGGATGCGCCGCAAGAGATGCTTGCGCAGACGCGGCCCACGGAACGATTGCTAACTCCCGAGTACGCAAGCCCGGAGCAGATCCGGGGAGAACCGATCACCACCGCCGCCGATGTTTATGCGCTCGGGGTTCTGCTCTATGAACTCCTGGCCGGGCGTAACCCATTCGCCCCGCGCCCAACCAACCCGATTGAGATCACTCGAAAGATTTGCGAATTTGATCCGCCGCCCCCCAGTTCGGCGGCAGCGTTGGACGTCAGGAACTCGCCTGCCGAGATTCGCAAGCTGAAGGGCGATCTGGATCACATCGCACTGATGGCGATGCGCAAAGAACCCGGGCGCCGGTACACCTCGGTCGCTCAGCTGGCTGGCGATGTGACCGCTTATATCGAAGGCTATCCGATTTTGGCGCGCAATGACACGTGGAGTTATCGAAGCGCCAAGTTCGTCAAGCGCCACTGGATTGGCGTCACGACGGCCGCCTTCATCGCCTTGGTCCTGATCGCCTTCAGCGCCGTCATGGCGATGCTGATGGAGCGGGCGAACCGGGCTACGCTCCGCGCCGAGCGAGAATCGAGATTTCTCGCCGACACGTTTCGCGCGGCTACGCCAAATGGGGCGAGAGGGAAAACGATTACTGCGCGAGAACTGCTGGACCGCGCTGCCCGCCGGATCGATCACGAACTGATCGATGAACCGGCTGTCCGCGCCTCCCTGATGAACGATATCGCGGAAGCGTATGAACAGCTCGGGTTTTACGATCAGGCAAAGACGTTAGCCGGGCGGTCTCTCCAGCTTCGATCTCACACATTTGGATTCCGGTCTGCCCCGAGCGCCGAGTCATTGTTCTTGCTCGCGAATGTGACGCGTCTCGAGGGCCACTTCGCTGAAGCGGAGCCGCTCTTCCGACGAGCGCTCGCAATCCGGCGAATCACGCTTGGTAAGGACAGCAGCGCTGTTGCCGAGAGCCTGAGTTTCCTGGGGGAATGCCTGCTTTTGGAAAACAAAGATGCGGAGGCAGAATCGACCCTCCGCGAATCCCTCAAAATTTACCGGCAGAATGGCCCAGATTCTGGCTCTGATGCCCGCGGTTACCTGGCGCGGCTGCTCGAAAAGAGAGGCGATTACCAGGAGGCGGCTCAACTCCTCCGGCAGGCGGTCGAGATCGACCGGCGCGCAGAGGGAACGGATAGTGCGGATTACGTCATCGATCTGCACAATCTCGGTGGCGCGCTGATGCGTTTAGGCGATCTCTACGGAGCTGAAACGAAGCTACGCGAAAGCCTCACGATTGATCGGAAAATCCTCGGTAACAATCACCCGGATTTGGGCTACCCACTGAATCTGCTCGGTGTGGACGAACTCGAAAAGGGAGATTGGAGAAGCGCGGAGCCTGTGCTTCGAGAGTGCTTAGCACTCTGGTCCAAGCTGGGCGAAAACCATCCATTAGTAGCCACCATCTCAAAAAATTGGGCGCGCCTACTTCAGGCGAAGAGAGATTATGCAGGAGCAAGGCGCTATCTAATGCGCGCACTTGCCATTGCGCAGCAACCGCCGGCGCCGGACCGCTACACAGCGAGCAAAGTCTTATCTAATTTGGCATCACTGGATCTCGTTGCCGGCGATTACACGGCCGCGACGGAAGTTGGCCAGCAGGCCCTCGCTATCGAGCGCTCGCTTCCCGGAGGCGATGCTGCACCGGATACGGCATCTACGATGTTGACCGTGGCGGAAGCGAAGCTCTTAGGTGGCGATCCAAACAGCGCCGCATCCATCGTCCGTGAAGCCCTTGGAATATTCCGCAAGAAGTTCCCGGCCGACTATCCTGCCGTGATTGGCGCTCAAGTCCAACTGGGGCAGACTCTCACGGCCGCAGGCAAACCCGCCGAAGCAGAGCCAATCCTCCAGAGTGCCCTCGCGTCGGCTGATCATCCACCCTTTCCCATTCCGGCTTGGCTTGTAGGCGAAGCCGAAAGTACGCTCGGCTGGTGTTTAAACCGGCTCGGCAAACGACCGCAAGCGCGCAGACTCCTCGAGCAGAGCCAGGCAAAGCTCCGAAACGATCCCTGCCCGATATTCCGCAAAGAAGCTGCCGTCCATCTTCGCGAGATCGCCCGGACCCGATCGGGAAACTGATGCATTTCACTCGCAGTCGTTATGTAGCGGACCGCTCGGCGGACCTGCAACGCAAGGAATTGCACTGAGGTATTCGTAAATCGCGCGCAGGTCATGGTCCGACATTTTCTGGTAGACCGGCCATGGCATCACCTGGAGCACAGACCCGTCAAAGGGAGGTGGCAGCGTTGGATGGAGATGATCCATATCTACACCGGTCCTCATGATCTGCGAGAAATTCGGGAACGTGTGGCCGCCTTCGGGGCGGCCTGTCTTGTCGGGTGTCAAATTCCGGGAGATGAACGTCCCGGCTGGCGTCGGAAAGGACGTTCCACCGCCAAGATACCCATCCGGATTCACCTTGGCCGGATGTTCGCCGAAATATGGATTTCCACCCTGCGCGTACGGTTGCGCGGTGTGACAGTCATTGCAGCCAGCGACAGCATTCACCAGATAGCTGCCGAGGCCGACTAGTGCGCGGTCCTTGCCTTCGAGATTGAGCGGCACCGGAGCGATGTCAAAACCACGCTCAATTCTCCAGTGATCGTGATTGTCATTCTCGGCATCTTCGGGCGCTTGCCCGCGCAATCCGGCCACAACGAGAAGAACGACTATCATTCCAGCTCCCATGGGTGCGACAAAGCGCATTCGTTTCATCTCTGCCTCCTTATTCATCGGTTCCACTTTATGAGGCGACGTTCTCGAATGAATTCCTTCGTTTGCGCGTGCGCTTGATCGCCGCGCTTGCCAGCCTTCTTTGAAGGAATTCCGAAAGAAATATCGCCCTTCTAAATGGAGAGGGGATTTCACGACCCCGCTTGCGCGCGCAGCTCTGATAGCGCGTCGCGCGATTCCGCAGACCAAGGATTTTTGACAATGCAGGACTTGATACCAAAGGAAACGTTCAGCACGGGGTGGCAACAATTTTGGCTTTCTTTCCGGCAATCTCCAGGAAAAGTGTTCTGGAATGCTGATCCATCAGAAGCGGCGCAAGATGTTGCTCTTTTTAAGGACCACTTCCTTCCTGGTCTTCCGCTGATCGACATTGGGTGCGGTGATGGGAGACACACCCGAGCGCTTGCACGTGAAAGTCGTATTGAGAAAGTCATCGGTGCCGATATTGCCCCCGCGGCGGTTGAAGGCGCAGGCAGTACAGATGGCCACGGCGTTAGCTATCGGGTTCTCGACCTGCTCCGCCCCGATCATGCCGAGACATTGCATCGAGAAATTGGCGATGCGAACGTCCATATCCGGGGCGTTTTACACCAACTACCAGACGGGCATCGTGAAACCGCGGTGGCAAGTATCACGCGCTTGCTGGGCGATTCCGGAATCCTTTACCTGAAAGAGCTTTCCCCGGCGGCTGACGTGTATTTACAGGATCTACTGAAGCGCTTCGGGCCGGTGGAAGGACTGGAGCGGGTTCTGGAAGTGCTCGGAAACGCAGGCATTTCCTGGGGAAGCTTCAGTGATGCCGACCTCGAGCGTTTGTTCCCATTAGACCGGTTTACGGTGCTTGCCAAAGGCGACACCCGCATTCAGACCACAAATCTTCTTCCCAGCGGGGAAATCATCGTTATTCCGGCAATCTACGCGGTGCTCCGCCCGAAAGAGGGCGTCAAATGAAGAGCAGCACAGAAAACCTTTCCAAGTCGGCTAGCGCTGAACTGAAGGCCGAATTGCAAGGCGAATTGATCGGTCCGGATCATCCCGGTTACGACTCTGCTCGTGCGGTCTGGAACGCGCGCATTGATAAACGTCCAGCCTTGATTGCGCGGTGCGTCACCGAATCCGACGTAGCGAGTTCTATCCAATTCGCGCGTGAGGCAGGCATTCAAGTGGCGATTCGTGGCGGGGGACACAGCGTTGCGGGCCATAGTTTGTGTGACAACGGCTTCGTGATAGACGTCTCGCGGATGAAGACGCTTGAAATCGATGCGAACCGGCGGATGGCGCGCGCGGGCGCTGGGCTTACAGCCGGCGAGTTGCTGCGGGGACTAGAACCGCATGGGTTAACAATTCCAACGGGTTTGTTTTCCAGTGTCGGCCTTGCCGGGTTGACGCTGGGAGGCGGCTTCGGCTGGTTGACATCGAAGCACGGATTGACGTGCGACAACCTCACCAGCGTGGAGATGGTTACTGCGGATGGCCGGATCCTCAGAGCGAATGAATCCCAGAACACCGATCTGTTCTGGGCCGTGCGCGGAGGAGGCGGCAATTTTGGTGTGGCGACTTCTTTCGATTTTCGCCTGCATCCCGTTAGCCGCGTGTTCTGGGGCATGCTGATTCACCCTATGGTTCGCGCGCGAGATCTCTTGAGTTTCTACCGCGAGTTCACCAGCGGCTGCCAGGATGAGATGACAGCCAACGCCGTCCTGGCCTCCTCGCCCGATGGCAACCCAGCGGCGCTTCTTATCCCTTGCTACTGCGGGCCCGAGCGCAAGGCAGACGAAGCGCTTAGCCGTTTGCGTCACTTCGGTCCGCCGCTGGCCGATCTCATTCGTCCGCAATCCATCGCTGAAGCATCCACCCTGGATCCGATCAGCCCGCCCGGTTGGCGGTATGACTATCGGGCATACGCACTTCGGGAGCTGCAGAACGATGTTCTCAACACGGTTGCCGAGTACGCGTGTTCGCGAATATCGCCATTCTCCTCGGTCGTGTTGCGGTACTTCCACGGAGCCGCGACTCGTATCGATGCAAAAGCAACCGCGTTTTCGTTTCGCCGGGAGCATTACATCCTGGAGATCATCGCGAAATGGGAGGGCGGCGATGATGAACCTCACCTGAGGTGGGTTCAAAATTTCTCGGCAGCAATTGAGCCGTTCGCAGACAAAGGCGTGTATGTCAATTTCCTGGTTGACGAACCTGACGAACGTGTGCGCGCCAGTTACGGCGAAAATTACGAGCGCCTGGCCCGAATAAAACGCCAGTACGACCCGGAAAATTTCTTCCACCTTAACCAGAACATCAAACCCTCGGCCGGAGAGGCGAGATCGGCTTCATGAGCTATCACTCTTCAGCCACTGGAATCTCTTTATTGCTTTTAGGAGCTCTTATGATTTCCACTTCTTATGCCTCAACCTCGACTGATGCTGAGCAGGCCGTTCGGACGGTACTCGAACAGCAGAGCGACGCCTGGAATACCGGCAACGCAAAGCGGTACGCAGATACCTTCACAGCAAGATGCCACTGCTACGAACGTCCTTGGAGACACGTATTCCGGTAAAGAGGCACTGTCGGCACGTATGGCCGACATACTCAGAACCGTATTCAAGGGCAGCACGCTTGAATTGAAAGTGCGGCAGCTAAGATTCATCGAACCGGACGTTGCGGTCGTTGACATAGATGCTGAAGTGAGGGGCTACAGGGCCTTGCCGCCCGCGGTTGTGGCCACGGACGGCGTGCTCAGAACAACAATGTTGCAGGTCATAGTTCGCGAAGGTGAACAATGGCGCGTGGCGGCATTTCATAACGTTGATGTTAAAAAGCGCTGAACATGACGGTATGCGCCACGTTTAGATAGCGATCACGATTGGAGAGTTCTCATGCCGAGTACTTCTGGAACATCAGTAATGCTGATAGATGAGCAGGCGATCCGCGCGGTCCTGGACCGGCAGACCACTGCTTGGAATGCAGGCGATGCACAGCGATTTCTGGACACACTCACAGACGACGCTTCGTTCACCCACATCCTCGGGGAGAGACACTTCGGAAAACATCCATTGTTGGAGCAGATAGGCGAACTATTGAAAACCGCGTTCAGGGGAAGTACCCTTCAATTCAACCTACGACATCTGACATTCATCAAACCAGATATTGCGGTTGCTGACATTGATACCGAGTTGAGAGGTTACCAGGCTTTGCCGCCTGGAGTGGCTGGAACAGATGGCGCGCTGAGAACAGCCCTGTTACAAGTGATGGTTCGTGAAGCCGAACAATGGCGCGTTGTCGCATTTCACAATGTCGATCGGAAAATGCTTCCGGGCGTGATCGGCCGGGAAAGTGGAACGCCAAAGGCGATCGGGTCAACTCGACCATAATTCTCGTCCAACGAATCACGCTCGATTTCCAGATCAATTGCTGACGAATAAGGCACCCACAATATGACGGTTCTCGTGATAGGCTCGACTGGAAAAGTAGGGCGAGAAGTGGTCGCCCGGCTAGCTGCACGCAATATATCGGTGATCGCCGCGGCACGACATCTGCAAGACACCAGGCTTAAGGGCGTTAATCCGGTATGCGCGGATCTGGAATCGGCAGAAAGCATCCGAGTTGCGGCCGAAGGCGCTGATGCCTGCTTCCTCATAACGCCTGTGAGTCGCGAGGAAACGGCCCTTGGGCTGAATGCGGTTACCGCCCTTTCCCGCAGAGGAATTCGGCGAATAGTCTACTTGTCCGTGGTTATGCCCATGCGTTCCGACAGCATCCCCCATTTCCGAAGCAAAATTCCCATTGAGGATGCCATCAAAAGTGCTGGCGTCGAGCATACAATTCTGCGTCCCAACAACTTCTTTCAAAACGATCTTCTCTTTAAAGACCTAATTTTGCGGCAGGGGATTTACCCGGAGCCAATCGGCTCCATAGGTCTCAATCGAATCGACGTACGAGACATTGCGGATGCTGCGGTTCACGCGCTCCTTGAAGCGAGGCGCATTGCCGGAACGTACTCTTTAGTGGGACCGGACATCATCACCGGCGAGAGTGCCGCAGAAACGTACTCGCGCCATCTCCGAGCCAAGATCCGATATGCCGGCAACGATTTGGCGCAGTGGAGAAAACGAATAGAAGGGAGATTACCGATTTGGATGGTCGAAGATCTGCAAACGATGTTTCAGTACTTCCAAGATTATGGATTGCGTGCGACCCCTTCCGAGCTTACTGAAACGACTGATATTCTTCACCACGAACCGCGGCGCTTCGACGAGTTCGTCGCTGAAACAACGCAGTCCTGGCAATCCGTTCCATGAGCTCCGGTTTGCGTAAGCATCTAAACCTGGAAGTGAGGCGGCATTGCTGCGTCGGCAAGCAGTAAATGCAGACCCAGAGGCGCTCGAATATTTGGTGGCTCTGGAACTCGACGACGAGTGCATTTTATGACGTTCACGACTGGCATGGTTGATGATGATTGAAAAGCCCAGATTTCTACTTTGCTTGTTGTTTGCTGCGTTGCTGTTCCGACCCGTTCTAGCCGGAACACAATTGCCGGTATGCTCTGCAATTGTGGATGTCACCCTAATTCCGATGGATCGAGAGCGAGCCCTGTCGAGGCAAACGGTTTTGATTCGCGGTGATCGAATTGCGGACGTGACGTCTGCCCAGCAGGCCAAGGTACCTGAGAACTGCACAACAATCGATGGCCGTCATCGTTATCTGATACCGGGACTGGTGGACAGCCATATCCATCTCCCATTGCATGGACGAGCGGATCAGCTCTTAGTTCTCCAGATGCTCCTGGGAAATGGGATCACTACCGGAATCAATATGGAGGGTTCGCCGGAAATCCTAGATTTACGGCATCAGATTCGAACTGGAAATCTCAGCGGGCCATCAATCTACACAACCGGCATATTCATCCAGCAACCGGCTTTCATGACGGCGGAGCAGGTCAGCAAAGAGGTGATCGCGGAGAAAGCTGCCGGTTACGACTTCATCAAGGTGCATGGCGAGCTTACGAAAGAAGCTTACGATGCTCTGTTCGAGACTGCGCAGGCGCAACCTATTCGGGTTGTCGGACACGTGCCGAGCAATCTTGGAATCGATGCCGCACTGGGGCGTCAAAGCCTGATCGTCCATGCGGAAGAATTTCTATATTCCTACTTCCAGTTCCATCGCGATCTGCCGCGCGATCCCGCAGAAATCAATCGGCTGGTGCGCGAAATTTCCAATCGGACAGCGGAATCTGGCACATGGGTCAGCCCCACGCTTTCAGTTTTCCGGCAGATCATTTTTCAAGCCGCAGATCTTAACGCGCTGCTCGAACGGCCCGAGATGCAGTACATGCCTCGGCATCTGACGACTGGGGCTGCCGTAGGAGCTTCCAACTTTGGCTGGTATCCGCCGGATAATCCGTATATCAAACGATGGCCGCCTGAACGAATTCCATACTTACGCGCGCAATATTCGATCTTGCAAAAATTGGTGGCTGGCCTGCATAATGCGGGCGTGCCGCTTCTGTCAGGGACAGATCCTTTTGTTCCCTGCGTCATTCCTGGATTCTCGATGAAAGCTGAAATGGAACAACTATACGAAGCTGGTTTAACTCCATATGAAGTGCTCCAAACGGCAACGTCCGATGCGGCTCGTTTCCTGGGAAATTCGGAAAACGCTGGCACTGTAGCAAACGGGAAGATCGCCGATCTCGTGCTCCTCAACGCCGACCCCCTTGTGGACGTCGATAATTTTTTCCGGCAGGAAGGTGTAATGCTGCATGGTCACTGGTTTTCTGAAGACGAGCTACAGAAGAAACTAATTGCAACCGTCGAGGCCAGTAAGGCTGCTCGCGAATAAGCGCGAGTTGCCGGCTGAGTTTTGTTGCTGCGAAAGACCTCCAGTGGAGACTCGATCTGGGACGCGCGATGCTGCTCGATCGGATGTTGCCCAGGCGGCGGCTAGAACGCCGGCAACATCGTATAGCATGCTGCGTTGCCTCGAACATCAATACTTCGGCGATGGCTCTTGCAGCTCTTGGAAGGAATTGGCGCAGTCCGGAAGTGCAGTGGCCGTTGTCCTGGCTTGTGAATGCGAAGTACTTAAGTTGATAAATGTCCGGTCGGCAAGTATTTACCGGCGCTCCGCC
>CAWJEH010000018.1:0-53643 GCA_963841675.1 Terriglobia bacterium | reverse complement strand
TTTACGGCAAAGTGGCTCTGACCTGATCCCCAAAACTGGTCCGAAATCGGTTAGGATTTCGAGACAGGAGGCAGGGATGAAAAAGGGTCGATTCAGCGAAGAACAGATCGTAGGGATCTTGAAGCGGCAGGAAGCAGGACAGAAGGTGGCCGACTTGGCGCGGGAAGTAGGCGTCAGCGAAGCGACGATCTATACCTGGAAGAGCAAGTACGGAGGGCTTGAGGTCAACGAAGCACAGCGGCTCCGGCAACTGGAAGAAGAAAATCGGCGGCTCAAGCATTTGGTCGCCGATCTGAGCCTCGACAGAGAAGTGCTGAAAGCCGTGATTTCAAAAAACGGCTGGAGCTCGCAGCTCGACGGCAAGATGTAGGATTCGCCGTGACCACGTTCGGCATCAGCGAACGAAGAGCTTGCGGGCTGCTCGGCGTGTGGCGCTCGAGTTGTCGATACAAACAGGAACCAGATCGCGACAGCGAGTTGCGCGAGCAACTAACAGAATGGCGCGGGAACGACCGCGCTTTGGATATCGCCGACTCGGTGTACTGCTGGCTCGAAATGGACAAGTAGTCAATCACAAACGACTCTATCGCGTATACAGCGAAGCCGGCCTGAGTGTGAAGCGTATTCGGCGTAAGAAGTTGGTGCGGGTGGGGGTATGTCGATGGTGCGCTTCTATCACACCAGCGATACTGTTCCGCGTTGTCCGCAGGCGGCCGGGTGCGTCGCAAGTGACTTGCGCGGTCTGCTCCGAGCGGAAGGTGCAACAGAGCGCGGTGTCGAACATCCAAACCGGCACCTCCAATGGGGCTTTTGTCGCGTCCCCAGCGCTGCAGATCAATACAATTGCTCCGCGACGATTCCGCTCGCCATGAACTGCTACTTCAAGTCCGTAGAACGGATGCCAAGGATAGACGACTTTGGCCAGATCGGTTTTATGGGTCTTGCGTCTCTCGGTTGTACAACACTGCGCGGCCACACAGCAGCCTGGCATATTGCACACCTGGCGAGTTCGCAGCTCATTGGCGACGCCTTTCGTCCTTGCCGATCTGGATACCGCAGCCGGAACCCTCGGTCAAGGCTACCCTGACGGCGCACTCGCGTGCGGCCTTGACCGACGAACCCGGTTGCAAAGCGACATAGGGCGAAGGGCTCACTGCATGATGTAAATATGTGGTACTTTCAGTTGACTTAGTGGACCGGCAACTGGGGGCAGGTCGCTCCATGCTGAACACTAGAGGTCGAAGGTGGTCCCGTGGGCAGACCAGCCTTAGATCTATTTTCGACACTTTTCCCAGATTGGGCCAGCGGCATCCCGCCGTGATCCCCAACGTCTCGACCGTGATCCCTCAGCGTTGGGTGAAATGGAACGGCTGCGCTTGAGACCTGGTGGCGTCCTTACCATAGAACAGGCATTCGAAGAGCTTCGCTGCTCCTACGCATGGCGGGAAAGAACGAAGCGTGCGAATTGAACAGCAGTTAGCAACGCGAATCTTTGTTGGGCGCGTAGGTAAGCAGTATGCGCTGGGATTCGTTTCGACTTTCAAAGCGCAGAGATGTATCCCTCCGCATGACCATGTGTTGTCCGGAAGTTTTAGGGAGTGACAAGCATCCCCACCAACGCCGAGCTGCAATTCCAAGAATAATTGCCTATAGCTTCGGTGGGAGCCTGAAAATCGGTCCACATGAGGTTACCGCTGTTTCTGTGATGGTATGCGAGCCTGACATTTCCCTCCGCCCATATCGCGGAATCAGTGCCATTCAGATAGTTTCTGCTAATCGCGAGACCCATCCCGCGAAAGGCTATGCCATCGTATCCAACGTCGTTGCCGCTGCGGTTTGTCGATCCGTTGCAACTGTCATGCGCGTATTCGGAAGAACGTTCAGCATCTTATTGTCGTATTCTGTCGTGCGATTGTACTTGTAACGATCACCCACGAAGTGATATCTCAGATAGTCGGAGATATCGAGGATAGATACAGAGTCGCCTTGCCGGACGGCGGCATTCAACGCATTCCCATAATTGTATGATAAGTAGGTCGAGCCAGAGAGAGATCCCTCACTTTTCCGTCTTGTTAGAGGAGATGATATTGAGGAACCGCTGCCCACCGATAGACCTCGTCAGCGCGACTTTTTAGGATTGAATCACCAGTGATATGAGCAGCAATCACAAAGCCGAAGTTCACATTGGCTTGAGGATCGTCCTTGCCTTGTTGTTGACGAAGACCGTAGTGTAGTGCGTCGTTGTTGATTCGCGCTCGTTGCCACACTTTGTTTAAATTAGTAACTGCTAGGGCAGTAAATGTACTCTTGCCCGTAATTTGGCCGGCCCTCGCAAAGGCAATAGACGCCCAGCATCTGCGTCGTTCAACGAGTCGCCGGACCAATCGGCGCCGTAAAGGTCATTAGTAAACCCATCCGCTAATCTGGTGACTACGCCCTTCAGAACAGTCGCATTAAAGCCGCCATTATTCGCCTGATCCCAGTAGTACATATCTTCGACAAGCTCAATTTCTTCCGCGTCTTCCCAGAAACCAGTAGTCTTTCCGTAGACGCCTTGCCGGGCTGCAAAACTGTAATTGCCATCTTTATACTCTTGTAGAAAGGCTTTGAGAAAGGCGTTATAAGCCGCTATAACAGTGTTGACATCTCCCCACGCCGATATGTATCCCGAGCCCGGATCTGCCGTCATAGATAAAAGCTCAGCATCCAGCGGTCCAGCCGTTGCGGATGATTGAGCCGAACTCGTGGGCGCTGCGGTGGCACTCACTAGAAACGTAGTCAATGTGATGAGACAAGAGTGTCGCTTCATGTTTTTCTGTACGTCTTTCGATTTTGTTGCTTCGTCTTAATCTATGAGTATTTAGTTTAATCGATTTTTAAGAGGGCGCGGTTTCTCAGAGACCGGCTTGAAAGGCATGAGTTCATACAATCCTATCGTGATGCTAATAGCCATTGCGACTGCTCGGGTTATTTGCGTTAGTTGCTCCTTGACCCCAGCTTCGCGAGCGGGGTCGGATTTCACCTCTCGGCGCATTGCGTACCGAGTGGACAATCTGTTGCAGTGTGGTTCGAGATGTGGTCTTTTTCGCCGATCCGAACCGGACAAGCATTAAAAGTCCACGCATCATCAACGCCGTGGTCAGGAACCGTCGGTTGTTGGTCGGCCCTCCGGAAGTCATACAAGTTGACGATAAGTCGGCGTTGCTGACAAGTGCGACCAGGATTAGTAACGAGAAGTCGGCCTAGGTCCGCCAAAGTTTGCGCGTGAACTGGCGCACGGAGGAGGGACTGCCGGACCGCAGCGGTCTCCTGCTATAGAGCCCATTTCATCGAATCGCCTCGCGCTTGTCGTCTTTCAAAATTTGCAGCACCGATCGAATTGTGCTCCAACTGCGCGTTGTCGCCGGCGCAAGAAAGAGCTCGTCGATCCGGCCAAGATATGTGATGGCCCGCATGTGGCGTCGGTACACGCCGAACAGAAGACGATTCCTCGCGCCTAGGATTCGCACAAACCACATGTCTTGTTCCGGAAACGCCATCGGAAGTGAAGGCGTGGCCCGAGGAGGTTTCGAGAGAATGCTGACGAATTGGATGAGATCTGGGCACAATGGCTCAGCTCCAAATGGATCTTCTATCTCCAATTGGATAAGGTCGCTGGCATCGCAGAATGCCACTTCCATTTCAAACGGCAGCCTCCGACGGAGTTCAGCAAGGAACTTAGCGCGCGACCCCGGCTTCCGAACGACAAATGTTCCTGCAGCTCCGACATTCACCACTTCAAAGGGGGCCAAGTCTCTGGCCAACAAGCTGAGGCGAAATGTCCGGCGCCCTCCAACGTTGATGCCCCGCAGGAAAACAATCAAAGCCATGCTGCGTCTCTGGCGTCAATACTAGATCATGGTCGCGAGAGCCTAGATCTGGATAGGTACCCTGAAGTCCCGTTCGATTCGGTAATGTCCGTCACTCGACCGCAATCCGGAGATTGCAACGAGCCACTCTGCGACAACGCTGCTTTCCGACAGAGCGGGAGCGCTTCGGATCCGATTAAGGTTTTGACCTGTCCTCTCAGGAATTGCCTAATCGCTCGGAAAAATCGCCTACCGGCGTTGCAGCACGACGTGCATAGCCTGTTCGCCGGGTCTCGTTTGGACGGGCTTAAAGCCGAGCTTGGGCAGGTGAATGTCGGCAAACAAATGCTCTCCTTCGCCGAGTACCACGGGCGAGAACGCTAGATGCAACTCGTCGATTGCACCGGCTCCGAGATAGCGTCGAATCGTGGCGACGCCTCCACCGATTCGAACGCCCTGGCCGTCAGCGGCGGCTTTGGCTTGCCGGAGTGCGGCCTCGGGCCCCTCCGTCACGAAGAAAAACGTTGTGCCGCCTTTCATCGCCAATGGCGCACGGGCGTAGTGGGTGAGAACAAAGACGGGTACGTGATAGGGCGGTTCGTCTCCCCACCAGCCTTTCCAAGTATCGTCCGGCCATGGCCCGCGGACGGGTCCGAACATGTTCCGGCCTATAATCCATGCCCCGATATTCTCGAAGGATCGGGCAGCGAAATCGTTATCAACGCCGTCACTACCGCCGGGCTGGCCGTGCATCTTATTAAAGGCCACTGTGTTGAAAAACCACTGGTGCAATTCCAAACCTCGAACGCCGAGCGGATTCTGGAGGTCCTGGTGCGGTCCTGCACCAAAGCCGTCTAAAGAGACCGAAAAGGCACTCACTTTTACTTTGCTCATATTGAAGGTGATTTGAGTCCAGAGATGAGTCGGACGGGATGCTGAGAATCCGACCGCGACGTAGAAATGCAAGTATAACTTCCGAGTGCGCGACTGGGCACCGGCACGCCGAGTGGAGGGCGTTTCGACTCAGACTCTAGAAATCGGGAGCGACCGGCAGCTTGCATCGCGGATGTGGGCGATCCGGAAATTGTAAGGCAGATACGGAACGGGAAGTCATCCTCTCCGTGCCGATCGCCCATGATTAAGACGCTTTCTACCTGCGCTGAAGCTGCAGCAATCGGTTACGACGGACTATTTGATCAGCGGCGGCAGAAACGGATGAAGCTGCGTGTGCCGATGGAAACGGCGGAGCGCGTCTTAGCACTTTACCGGGACACGTACTTCGATCTGAGTGTGCGGCACTTCCACGAGAAACTGCGGGAAGAACATGCCGTCGAGCTCAGCTACACGTGGGTGAAACAGGCGCTGCAGGGAGCGGGCCTGGTGGCACGACGCAAGAAGCGCGGCTCGCACCGGCGGCGCAGGCCCAGACGTCCCATGGCAGGGATGCTGCTGCACATCGACGGCAGCAAACATCGCTGGTTTTCCGATGATCGCTACTATGATCTGCTGGTGATCCTGGACGATGCCAGCAGTGAGATCTATTACGCGCAACTGGTGGAAGAAGAGTCCACCCGCACGGTGATGAGCGCTTTGCGTGAGGTGATTGAGACCAGGGGCTTGTTCTGTTCGCTGTACAGTGATCGGGGCAGTCACTTCTTTGTGACCCGCAAAGCCGGCGAAAAGGTGGATCCGCATCGCCTGACGCAGGTGGGGAGAGCGATGAAAGAACTTGGCGTGCAAATGATCCCCGCCTACTCCCCGCAAGCGCGGGGCCGGTGTGAGCGCAGCTTCGGCACTTGGCAGAACCGATTGCCGCAGGAGCTACGGCTCGCCGGGATCAGCACACTCAAGCAGGCAAACGGCTTTCTGCGCGAGCACTACATTGCCGAGTTCAACCGTAAGTTCGCCAAAGCGGCGGCCGAGAAAGCGACGGCTTTTCGCAAATGCGGACGCAAGGATCTGGACTGGGTGTTCTCGATCCAGACCGAGCGCACGGTCGCGCATGACAACACGGTCGTTCTGCAGAACCGGTATCTGCAATTGGACAAGACACGCTTCCGGAATACACTGGCTGGTTGCACGGTCACGGTTTGCGAGCATCTCGATGGTTGCGTGTCGGTGCGCTGGGGCCCACACCTGCTGACAACGGTGAAGGCCGAAAGAGACGGTGGAAAAGGCGGCGCCGATGGCGCCTTGGAAATCTCGCCCAAATCGCGAGATTCCCACTTTGCCCACCGTCCGGCGGCGACGACGCGTACACTCAAATCCAAGGGCAAAACTAAAGCGGCCTGACCGGACAGATACCGTGTCAATAAAACCGGACAGATTCAAAAGCTAACGACATGAGTTTTTGCGCGATGAGGAGCAGATCTTTGGAGAATGCGTTGAACCTCAGTCAGACAAGATCTGTGTGTCACGTCCTTGCATTGCATCCAAGCTCAAACGAGAAGAAAGAGACTCAAGCTGCGGAGCGATGACAAGTTCGCAATCGTGCCGAAGCAAATCTCGCTACTGCGTTTTTGGCCGGTTTAAAACGACTTACCGACCAACTGGTCGTTGTTGTGCTCGGCGCTCCCTCCACGTCTGTCGCAGGCGGAGCTGATCATCACGCTCGACTACAAGTAGGTCACCGTGAATGCGTGATGCTTTCCACGCTGGTCTGACTCAATTGGACCTCGAACATTTGGTTCCCTTTTCCCCGGCTACCAGGGAAAGGAGTTCTCAGGTTGCGGCTTTCTTTGGGCCCCGAGAGGCCACGCCAATTTGCCTACTCTGGTACTGTGTCCTCCTGAATCTCAACAAAGTGGGACGACTGGGAGGGCGTTGGACGACTACGCGGCGGAAGATGTGCGAAAGCTTTTCGGCAAAAGGGTGAAAGTGGCGGCAACGGTCGAGGGACGTCGCGGATCACATCGACCGCGCGGTGAATGTCGCGGGGACTGACCACGTGGGAATCGGAAACGATTTCGACGGGATCTCTGGGCCGTCGGAAGCAGTTTCTGATGGCAAGCATTCCAGCGCTGCCGAAAATGGATCGCGTCTACGCCCCATTTTGGGAGAAATGGACTATTTGGAGATACACCGACATGGCGGGGGCAACTTCATGGCGGGCGCAACCTCTTTTAGGTGGTTGAAATCTGTGTTATCGTTGACCCACACTCTTCAGACAAAATTTGAACCCATGGATAGGTAAGTGGGGTATGAGTCTTGCTGGTGGATACTCAGTGCCGTCTCTGGACCGCGCGCTCGCGGTATTGGAACTGCTGGCCCAATCGAGAAGCGGGTTCTCCATTTCCGAGATCAGTAGAAGATTAAAACTCCCGAAGAGTTCCGTTCACCTGCTTATCGGAACGCTCGAAAGGCGTGGATACTTACAGAAGAATACGCTCAGCGGAAAGTATTCTTTCGGGCTGAAACTGGTTAGTCTGAGCCGCACGGCTCTAGAAGGCTTGGATTTGCGCGAGCAGGCGAAGCCGTTGCTACAAGCGCTGATGCGGAGAACATCCCTCACGGTTCATATGGCAGTACTCGAACGTAATGAGGCGGTCATCGTTGAGAAGATCGAGTGTCCGGGGCTGCTGAGACTGGCAACCTGGATCGGGCGGAGACTCGATGTGAACTGTTCAGGAGTGGGAAAGGCCCTCATCGCTTTTCTGCCAGCAGAAGAGTTTGACCGGCAGTTCAAGGACAAGGTCTTTTGCAGGAATAATGAGAACACGATTGTGTCTGTCAGCAGACTCAAACGCGAATTAGAACGCATCAGAGCCTTGGGCTATTCCTTCGAGGACGAGGAAGGCGAGATCGGATTCCGCTGTATTGGAGCTCCGGTCTTCGATTTCACCAATAAAGTTGTAGCCGCAATAAGCGTGGCCGGCACAACTGCTCAAATTCCAACGAATCAGGTTTCAGAGCTAGCCACGATTGTGAAACACACAGCCGCTCAGATCTCCTTCCAGCTGGGCTATCACCAAGAAGCCGACGCATGTGAATCTGCGAAAGCTATTTGTTAGGAAGGCGCGCGACGGCATCGATCTCCACCTTGATTGCGCCAAAAAGAACGGATTGAACGGTGGTTCTAGCCGGCTTTACTCCACTGAAGAATGATGCGTACACCGCGTCGAAACGCGCGAAGTCGTTTATATCGGCCAAGTGACAGGTGCATTTTACGACGTCGTCAAAGGAGCAGCCGCGCTTTCCAAGATCTTGCCGACGTGTGACATAGTAAGCCGTGTTTCTTCTTCGATGCTGCCCGAAACGATCGCACCCGTTTTCAGATCGAGCGGCCCTTGCCCGCTAACATAAAGCCATCCATCGATCAAAACGCCTGCCGAATACGAGCCGGTATGTACCTTTTTGTCAGGATGCTTGACTTCGTTTTTCGACATGGGAGTCGGATGCTCTCAGCTCCGAACCGGTCTTACGCCCGATGGGCTGCTTAGCGTGAATCGCAATCGCCGTCCTTATCGTCGCACTCCTTCTTGAACAAGTCGCGTAAATCCTTTGTCTTGGGGTCGGCGGCAGCTCCCAGCAGCGGTGTGACGTCAAAGATTTCTTCGAGCGTTTTCAACGTCGAGCTGTGGTCGTAATGAACGTAGTCCACGTATTCTTCTCTGCCTCCGCCCTTGGCAAATGGAGAAAGCAGGAACATTCCTATCGGGCCATCGCTGAAATTGCCGCTGTCTTCCGCTTCGTCCCAGATGATGAACAAGGCACCCCCGCGCTTATATTCCTCCGATTCCAGGATGAGGGGCACATTTTTTCTCAACCAAGTGTCTCCTCGAAGCGTGTTATCGGAGGGTTCGGTGGTGTCACATGGAGAAACACCCTCGTGACCGTCATGGCACACGTTCGGTGCGATGAAATTGTAACGCGCACTGGTGCGGTCGGCCAGATCGGTGGCTAATTGGTAATACGGTCTCGCATGCTCGATGCAATACTGCGAAGCCGGATTGAAGTTATCGGTAACATCCGCGAAATACGTAAACGGGAAATGCTCCACATCGAAGTAGGTGAAGTCCAGAGGGCAGACGTCGAAAACGGGTGAACCGAAATCGGGCTCGGCATAGGCCCTCCAACTGATGCCCGCATCCTTCAGGAGTTCCACCAGATGCGGTGAGCTATCGGTCGGTACTTGTCCGGGCTGGGTATCCGCCAGGACGCCAAAATTCGTTCCCGCTTCGAGCCACAGATAATTCGGTTGACTCGGATGGTTTCCGGGAGGATTGAAGTACTGTTCCGAATGTGCCGCGTGATGTAAGATGAACCCGTTCAGATAGGGCGCAAGCGGGTTACCCTTCAGGTCTGGATCGCCGAACGCTGCGCCGGAGTTATTACCGGTCCAGTTATGATTTTCCATCAGGATGACCCAGACCGTCTTCACCTTGCTCATTTGCGCGTGGGTAACCGATGGAAGCGCGATAAGCAACAGTGTAGCGGTGCTAACCGCAAAAACGTCCCGCAGATTTCTCACGATGACCTCCGAGGATGATCCGATCAGAAGATGATATTCGAGGGTTGACTCGCTGTCCAGATAGCAAATTTATTGTTAATGCTTTGACGTCCAACGCGTTGGACAATTTCGCTGAGGATGCGATACCGCACGCGTCCGTGCGCGCCGACAACCAGGACCTCGGCACATTTGTTAGGGCATCCAACAGATTGGATAGAAGTTCTTCCAGATCCCGGTCTGGTACTTTACACGGGCGCGGTTATTCGAGTAGATTCGATCATCGGTAGAGTTGGCCTTCGGCCATCCCTTGATAACTGCTGTTGCAAGAGCCATGTTGCCCAGATTGAGAGAGGGTCATGAATTGCAGAATTTTCAGGGTAGCGAGAGATGCGACTTTCGTATGGCTGGCACTATTCTCGTTAATTCGCCCAAGTCATTCTCAGAACGTAACGGCGAGGCTGGACGGTACGGTCACTGATACAGCCGGCGCAGTCGTGCCCGGGGCTGCCATCAGCGCTCGGAACGCCAGCACGGGGGCGCTGACAACGGTTACTTCAGATCAATCGGGGAGTTATGTCTTTCCCTCCTTGATTCCCGGATTGTATACACTCTCGATCAAAAAGCTGGGATTCGAGACCCGAGTGATTACTGGCTTGACTCTGCAAGTTGCTCAAAAAGCGACGGTGAACCTTACCCTGAATGTCGGGCAGGTGAACCAAACGATCACGGTAGAAGCGACGGCTCCACTTGTCGACAGCACAAGCGCGAGCATGGGTACGGTTGTTAACCAGCAGTCCATTCTTGATCTGCCCTTGAATTTGCGGCGTACCGGGGCACTGGCGCTGGTGGTTCCCGGCACCATTGATACCACCAACAGATCGCTTTCATCAGCTAACGAAAACGGCTCCGGATTTAATGACAACAGCTACGGGGGATCGGGCGGCCGCTCTTCGAGCAATCTGGTTCTGATTGATGGAATGATCTCGCGGGCGCTCAACAACGGAGGCTTCGCACTACAGCCGGTCCCCGAAATGGTGAAGGAATTCAAGATCGAAAACAATACGTACGATGCGGCATCCGGGCTGAGTTCCGGGACCACGATGAACCTGATCACAGAATCGGGTACGAATCAATTTCACGGTTCTGCTTGGGAGTATCTGCGCAATCGCGACCTGGACGCGCGGAACTTCTTCGCGACCGATCGTCCAGAGTACGTTCGAAATCAATTTGGAGGTGCTTTGGGCGGCCCGATACGCAGGAACAAAACATTTTTCTTTGGGAGCTATGAAGGCTTGCGGCTTATTCAAGGCCAAACGGTAGGGAGCGTGGTTCCGACGCCAGCGGAGAGGGCCGGAGACTTCAGCTCTTTTCTAACGGGACAGAGCGCAAATCTTTGTGCATCCAGCGGCGCCGCAGCCCCTTCCAACCTCAACTTCGACACCGGTCAATTGTTTAATCCGGCTTCAGAGCGCCTGTTTACCTGTCCAGCCAATCCGGCGAATTCTGCCGCAGGAGCGTCGACAGTCCTTGTAGGCGCGCCGATTCCAGGAAATATCATTACGCATATCGATCCGGTGGCGCAGAAGGTGCTAGCCCTGTTCCCGGCGGCGAATCGTTCGGGTCTTCCAAACTACATCAATCAAACGCCGTTACGACGCCCGGACGATCAGTTCGATGTACGTGTCGATGAGGTTCTGTCGGACAAAGATCGCTTGTTTGGGCGGTACTTGTTCGGAAACACCGACCAGCTATTCCCCGGCAATTTCGACGAATTTAATAACAATCAGCACTTCAGAGGTCAGAATGTTGTTGGAGGCTGGACCCGCATTTTCAGCCCGAGCCTGATCAATGACGTTCGCATCGGCTATCAGAGGGACTACTTGATCGTCGACTGTCAGACTTGTCCCCGCCAATCAGGTCTGCTCGCCAGCTTCGGTATTCAGAATCTCGCAGCGGCGGCGCCCCAGTATGAAAAATACCCGGCATTTGGATTCACGAACTTCTCGGGGGTAGGCGACAGCGGTTATCTTCCCGATGTTCTTTCCGACCGAATCGAGAAGTTTGAAGACACGGTCACCAAAGTCGCGGGCAAACAGACATTGATATTTGGTGGCGATCTAGACTTCTGGCAGACTCCTCAAGTCGAAGATCCGATCCAACTTAACGGCACAATCAGTTTCAGCGGGCAGTTCTCCTCGCTGGCAGCTGAAATTCCCGGAGTGAGCGCGATTTCCGACTTGGCCGACCTGGAGCTAGGATATCCATCCAGCGGCTTTTTCACAAAAAATGCGTTCGTCAGCCAGTTACACGGGGGAGGTTGGTTTAGCCTTTTTGGGCAGGACAATATCCGCCTTAGCTCGAAATTGAGTCTGCAATTAGGACTTCGATGGGAGTATCGCAAGCAGCCGTACGATTTGGACAATAAGCTTGCGACGATCTATCCTTTGGCATACAACGCGACACCCGGAGACGCGCTTTTAGTTACTCCTCTAGCCGCTGCTCAGAACGATGCGTTGTGCTCGAACCCCGTCTTCATAAATCCGGAAGGACAATGCCTGATCATGAGTTCGGCGATGAGGACGAAAGTAGGATTGACCGGTAACAAGCTTCGGGAACTCAGCTATGGACCGGGCCACGGCAACTTCGACCCGCGCCTCGGTATATCATGGCGGCCGACCAATTCCGACAAGCTGATCATTCATACGGGAGCCGGCATCTTCAATGACCTGCCGATCACAAATCTCATCGGCTCGTATGTTAACAATAATCCGGTCTTCACGCAGACACCTACTTACACGAGTGCTTTCGGATCGCCGCCTCCCTTAACGAACGGGGTGCCGACGACGACCCAGCTGATGTTTGCGAATGCCCCGTCCGCTGCTTTGTCCGAGACTACTTCCCAGCTCATGCCGACGCCGTTTTACCATACGCCCACCGTCTATGAATGGAGCTTCAGCGCGCAAACTCAGCTTGCGCAGGACTGGGCGCTCGAGGTGGGATACGTTGGCAATCGAGGCGTTCACCTTGACAATGCTCACCAATGGGGCAATCAACCGATACCCGGCGTCGGAGATCTGCAGCCTCGGCGGCCTTGGCCGGACTTCAATCAGATGCTCTATGACACCTTCGATGGCATCTCGAATTGCCACGCCCTTCAGACGAAAGTCACAAAGAGGTTCTCTCACGGTGTTCAAGCTCTGATCTCTTATACGTACGGCAAAATTCTCGATCGCAATGGCGGCGATACGGACTTCGTCAATGCACCGCAAGACGATAACAACCAGAGAGCGGACTACAGCCTATCGGATAACAGCATCAAACAGCGGCTCGTTATGAGCCCGGTATGGCAGTTACCGTTCGGGAAAGGACAGCACTTCCTGAATAGCGGCGGGTTGACAAACACGTTTGTGGGCGGGTGGGAGCTTTCCGGCATTCTTACGTTTCAGAGCGGTTTTCCGTTCACGGTAATGGCGAACCAGGACTTTTCAAATACCGGATCGCGCTCTCCGAGACCGGACCGCATTTGTAACGGGGCGGGTCCGCAAACGGTAGCGGAGTGGTTCGATATTAACTGCTTTACCACCGACGCCCTCGCCCAGGCTCTGGCTAATGGCACTCCTCGTTTCGGAAACTCAGGGCGTAATATCTTGTACGGACCGGGACTTCAGGAGTGGGATGTCTCTGCAATAAAGCGAAACCACATAACCGAGAGGGTGAACCTTGAAATCCGGGCAGAGTTTTTTAATTTGTTCAATCACCCGAATTTTGGCACGCCCGGCAACGTCATAGGTACCAGCACTGCCGGCCAGCTTACCAGTGCCGGGAGCCCCCGGGACATTCAATTTGGCCTTAAATTCAGCTTTTGAAAGCCGGGCTGCGAGTTACCACCCTAGGGAATGACACGCACAACTTTGTTTTCCATTGTGCTGGCCTGGGGCGTGGCACAACCATCCTCGTTTGCCGACACGAATCCAGTGAATCTAGCATTGCCGGCGTTAGGTGCAACGGCTCACTCGTGGGAGGCCGGCGTCACAGTCGTACCTGAACACGAGCCGTCGAAAGTCAATGATGGAAGCATGCTTAGCTACTGGTCGGCAGCCGCGGTGGATCTTCCTGCCGACATCGGAGTCGAATGGCGGGAGCCGCAGCGAGTTTCGAGCGTGGTCGTTCGCTATTTCGATGGTCGAATGGTCCGCGGACCGGTAATGGCCAGAACTCAAGAATGGGCACGTCTTCAGTTCTGGAATAAAAGTGAATGGAACGATGTGCAGGCCCATGTGGTCGGGCAGGAGACATCGTCAGTGCGCTACTCGTTCGAACCCTTGACCACTACAAGGCTGCGCTTGCTATTCAGCGAGCCGCCAGATCCAGAATCGCGCCGCCGGCCAGATCGATTGGGGATCTATGTTTGCGAGCTGGAAGCGTATGGGGCGATTCCGTTTCAGGTAGTCAACCCGAGTCCACGATTGGTAAAAGTCAGGGCGGGGCACGAGGGAGAGTACTACAACGAATGGTCAAGCGATAATCCTTACGATCGCGCGGGACCGTTGGTAATCGAGCCGAAACCAACCCGAATTGTCAGGGACACTCTACGGCCGAATCTGGAGGTCGCCGAAAGCCGTTGGGCGAAGTTGCCCTGTACTGTCGAGAAGCCGAGGGCAGGTTGGATTGTTCTGAAAAACGGATTTATACAACTCGAAATTTCAACTATCGGTGGCTTAAAAGAAGCGCGACTCACAAATCTGGTAACCGGAGAGAGTGTCGCAACACCGACCGCAAAGCCGTTCCTTGTTAAAACCTCAAACGGGGAACTATCCATGGAGGGCTTCAGAGTCGTCGGAGAAGAGAGCACGGGATCGGGTCCCGAGGTCAGTCGCCTGCGCGTGGATTTAACTTCGAACGCAGTCGATCTCGCGGTTTATTACGAACTGCAGCGGCACGATCACTTCTATCACAAATGGTTGGAGATCAAGAACAAAGGTCACTCCAATCTTCAGATTTTAGACGTAATGGTCTCTTCCCTCTGGTTACAGCGGATCGTGGATCTCTTCGCGGGGCCTGAGCTAACTTATCCCATCTACCGCATGCAGAAGGGCGGTTTTTTTGAATGCCTCGAAACCGTCTATTGGGATCACAAAGGCGACGCTATGACTTACTATCCCGGATTCAATCTCGACGCCGGGAACGCCTTTGAGAGCGACAAGGCTGTTGTCGGTGTTTATAGCAACTCAGGCGAGCAGGTGGAGGGCTTTGATAAAGGCGTTCGCGACTGGGTTATTGAGTACCACACCCAAGTGACGCCGCTTCAGAAGGAATTTCCGGATGTCTACCTCGAGGGCTGGTCGGCCAAAGTTGGTGTTGAGGAACTTCAGAAGAGCCCTGAATGGACTGAACGCTTTTTCTCCAATGCTCATAAGCTCGGGATCCGCTACATGGATGCTTATGAACCCACAGATCTGGCGCTGAGGATGCCTCCCGACCTGGTGAAACGCTGGGTTGATCTGGCGAACAAGAACGACATCGCTACAGGCTGGTGGAATGATTTCGGTTCGCGTTTCGGCTGGGGATTCATGGCTCCCTACTGGGATCCGTACTTGTGCAAGCTTTCGCCGGAGGCGGAAACCTATTTTCGCCAGATCGTTGAACTCGTCCGGAAATACAACCTGCGCGGCTTTCACTGGGCCGACTTCTGGACAGTCTGGCCATGTGACAACCCGGACCACGGACACTTGCCGGGCAAATACTCAATTTACGCTCAGGGAAAGCGCATGGTCGAGTTTGCTCAAGAGATGCATAAAGCGGCGCCCGGGCCTTATGCTCGGCGCGGATAGCGGTCTTGATAACCCGCAGTACGGCCGCTACGCCGACAGCCGCCATCATGGGGGTGGTTACGACGCCAACCCAGCGGCGGAGCCGGACATCCATCTTGACCGGCTCTATGCGGATATGAACCGTGCCTATCTTTATGGTTTGGCACATGAGAATCTCTTGCGGCCCTGGTACCACGTCCTCAATTGCGTGAATCACTTCGGCATGGAGAGCCACCTTCATGACCGGGCCGGGTACCGTTATTCCCTTTTGAGCGCCTTGTCGCTGGCCGGCGAATTGACCTTCGACGACGTTCCAGACAACATCCCCGAAAGTGAAATTGAGTTTACTCAGCGTTGGGAAAGCTGGGCAAAGGTCAACAAAGAATATCTGACGCACAATGACAAGCTGTTCGAGCGTTCAATCCACTTTGCTGATATTCTCCAGGGAGACGCAGAATCTTTGACCGGTTACTCGCACATACGCGGCGACCAAGGGTTTGTTTTTCTGATTAATCCGGGCGCCGCGGAGCAAATCGGGGAGCTGACCCTTGCTCTGGACGCTCCCAGCAGCGCACATTTCGTAGTAACTGAAGTTTATCCGGGAGGCATGGCACTGCGTGGACCATTGAATGGCGAGTATTCACAGGGCGATACGCTTCGAGTAACTGTGCCCGGAAAACAAGTGCGAATTCTCTGGATCGCTCCCGCTTCTGCTGTACGAGCGAGAAGCAATTTCCAGCCGGAGGACGCACGTGCGGCGAGCGCAGGACGTTATGTGAGTAACTGGCGAATTGTAAGTTCCACTTCCGATACCGCGCAAGTTCAGGCAAACTTCAACTTCCCTCAAGATTGCAGCAGGTATATTTCGGTTTCCACGCCAGAATCAGCTTGGTTAAGAGAGCCGTGGGCGTATGACAAAGCCTACCTGGTTTTCCTCTTTAAAGACGAGAATGTAGAACAGAATAATCAGTGGGTGCCGGATCATTTGTTCGCGACAAAGGAAACATTACCCCAAGGAGAGGGTACTGCAAGACCGCCAGAAGCGCTTACAGGCACCATCAATGGCGTTCCGAAGACGCTTTATCCCTTCATGACCGGCCGTAACCAGGTTTCAGGTAAGACTCGTTGCTACTTCGCAGATCTGGGCAACGAAACAAGACCCGGTTCCCCGAATGCGGTAGAGATCACGCTTCCTATAGAACGTGGCCTTGTTTTCTCCGGCGCTTATCTGGATTTGCCCGATCAGATGCCGTATGGTGAAAATCCCGTGAACGCGCAGCCTTGAAGAACGCAATATGAAGCAGGAACAAATTACGCCAACGAGCGAACAGACCATCATCGCTCCGAGGCGCCTTTCTGAAGAGCACCGTGAACGGAAGCCTGTTACCAGGCGACTCACTTCACTTGATGCATTTCGCGGCTGGACCATGTTTTGGATCGTGGGAGGCGAGGCGCTCGTCTTGGGACTTAAAGCCCTGGCCCCGAATGCCCTTACGAATGGTCTGGTCTACGAGCTCAGCCACACAGATTGGCAAGGATTGCGGTTCTACGATTTGATTTGGCCCTCGTTCATGCTGATGACGGGAATGTCAGTGCCTTTATCGTACGCGAAGCGGTCGCTCACTCAAACCCACCAGCAGATTACGTTGCGCGTGCTACGCCGGTGCGTGGTTCTGTTTCTACTCGGGTCTCTGAGAGAGTCGATTTCTTTTAAGCATCCGTATTTGATTGAGTTGAGCAGCGCTCTTCAGCCGATCGCGGCCGCTTACTTCACTGCGTTCCTGCTAATACGTAAATCGTGGCGCATGCAGGCTGCCGTGGCCGTGGGCATTCTCGTCTTCTATGCTCTTTTGCTGGCACTTGTACCCGCGCCAGGCGTTTCAGCTGGAAGTTATGCAAGAGATTCGAATCTAGTGCTCTGGACTGACTTGGCCACCGTTGGCCGGGTACTACCAGAACATTGGGGGACCGTGATCAGCACGATTCCGGTGATCTCGACGACGATTCTGGGGATGCTCATAGGCGAGCTTCTGATGACCAGCCGGCCGGCAGCTTACAAAATGAAGATTATCGGTCTGATTGGGATCTCGTGTGTCGGGCTGGGCTGGGCTCTGAATCCCGTGATCCCAATTATCATGAAGCTTTGGACAGCGTCCTACGGCCTGGTGAGCGCAGGGTGGGCATGTTTGATGTTTCTGTTCTTCTATTCAGTGATTGACGTTAGAGGTTATCGGAAATGGTCATTTCCATTTGTTGTCTTCGGCGTAAATGCCGTGGCCATCTACATGTCTCAGAGCATCATTCCGTGGCACAACATAGTGGCCATTTTCACTTCGCCATTGAAATCGTCTTTGAGTTCTTTTGAGCCGCTTTTGGAGGCTGGTCTTGTCCTGGCAATTGAGTGGATTGTTCTGTACTGGATGTACAAACGGAAGATTTTCCTGACCGCTTGACACTAATGGCACGATTGCAGCAGCTACCGTGCGTCAGTTTCAAATCTGCTGTTGGATGTTTTGCATTCGCAATTCTGATGGGTTCAGCAGTGGGCGCACGACCATCCACGCCCGTCATTCTAATCTCCGTCGATACACTCAGGGCCGACTACCTAGGCTGCTATCAAACCGGCTGGCAGCTGACGCCAAATATCGATTCTCTTGCGAAAAATGGCACGCTGTTCTCTGACGTGAGTAGCGTGGTTCCACTTACGCTGCCTTCCCATGTTGCCTTATTCACTTCTACTTATCCGTTTGTAAATCACGTGCAGGAAAACGGCGTTCCGCTAGCCGCAGGGAGACCGACATTAACCACCGTTCTAAGGAGTAGCGGGTATCGAACCGCGGCTTTTGTCGGCAGTTTCGTCCTGGACCGGCGATTCGGATTGAACCGCGATTTCGATGTCTACGACAGCCCGTTTGATCTTCGTAAACAGACCACAACAGATGCCGGCGACCTCAAGCGGCCCGGGTCTCAAGTCGCTGCGGCTGCAAAGCGCTGGCTCGAAGGCAACTCAAGAGCGCCGTTTTTCTTGTTTCTGCACCTTTACGATCTGCACACTCCGTATGATCTGCCGCAGAGTGGCCATCCGCATAGCGGGAAGGCTGGTTACGAAGCTGAGTTGGCGTATGTGGACCGAGTTCTCGGCGGCTTCCTCAAATATCTCGAGGCCAATGACATTCTCGAGCGATCGCTTATCGTCTTTACTTCCGATCACGGAGAGGGTTTGGGAGATCACGGCGAAAGCACGCACGGGTACTTCCTATATCAGAGCACTCTTCACGTCCCGCTTATTATCCAGTGGCCCAAAGCCTCGAAGCGCATAGCTGCAGACCGCGTGGACGAGCCCGCAAGTCTGATCGATATCGGGCCGACAATTTTGGATGCACTCGGGATTCCGTTCCCGAAGGAAATGCAGGGCCGAAGCCTCATAAAACCGAACGGGGCGGACCAAGTTTACTCGGAAAGCGTTTACGCGCAAAAACATTTCGGGTGTGCCCTTTTGCGAAGCCTCCGCATGCAACGTTACAAGTACATCGATGCTCCCAAACCTGAGCTGTATGACCTGGAGAACGACCCCAGCGAGCTGCACAATCTCTATGAGCAGCAACGCTCAAAAGCGGCAGCGTTGCAGGCTCGAATTGGCGCCCTGAGCGCAAGCTCCAAAACCACTCGGCCCGGCCCTGACGAAGGGCCGAACACGACTGCGATGGCTGCCCTTCGTTCTCTTGGATATCTTGGCGGTAAGTCGCCCTCAAGCCATCTAGGGCCGGCGATCGATCCGAAGGACCGGATCGCGCAGTTCGAAGAATTTGGCCGCGCCTCAGCGCTGGCGTCAGCGGGGCAACTATCCGCATCCACGGAGCTACTTGAAAAACTCCATCAACAACTACCCGAAGTACCGGATATTGCAATCAGTTTGGGGTTGAATCAAGAACGTGCTAAGCAATACACAGATGCCGCTCGCACGTTCGAGCGAGTAGTGGAGCAGTATCCAGCCGATGCCCGAGCCCATTTCGATCTGGCACTCTGTTTTTCCGGCTTGAACGAAACGGAACGCGCGATCCGGGAGCTCCGTGCTGCACTGGCTTTAGAACCCTGGTACACCCGAGCTGAGGAATTGTTAGCTCAAATCTATCTTGGAACACACAACTACGGACAAGCGCGCGCCAACCTCGAGCATATCCTTTCAATCGATCCCGACAATTACACAGCGCATTACGACTTGGCCGTGCTTGCAGCCATGCAGCAGAACTGGACCGAGGCTCAACAGAATGTCCTTGCCGCGCTCCGGACCGATTCCGGATCTGCCGAAGCTCACAACCTATTGGGCAGCATTTATCTACGACGCGGCGAACTCGACAAGGCCCAAACAGAGCTCGAACGGGCGATTCATTTGCAAAGGAACTTTGTATCGGCGCACTACAATCTCGCCCTGGTTCTCGAAAACAAAGGCGAGAAAGATAAGGCGGCAGATGAGCTCAAGGCGTCACTGAAGATTGATCCGCAGTTTGCAGCAGCCCGGAAAGAACTGGATGCTCTTGTCAGGTAACCATACCGCGCGCGGCAACCTTCCAGCGATCGACGACCTGATCGCCGGAAACGAGGAATACATAATCCTGCAGATTCATACAGGGACATATGTGGTTGGGGATAACTCTAAGCCGGTCGCCGACGCGAACTGGAGTGTTGTCCGGAACCAAAAGATGCCCGTGTTCTTCCGAAAGATCTTCCAGAACTAATTCAGGATGATGCTGAACGTATCCAAAATATTTTTGCTCGCCGGAAAGCAGAGCGTCGCCTGACAACATCTTACTGCCGGCGTCGATGATAGCCCGACCACGGACACTGGTACTCACTACAGTTGCGAGGACCGTCGCGGCGCAATCGGCATAGCTGGCAGATTCCGCATCCACGGTATTTCTGTCATTGAAGACATAAGTCCCGGGCCGGATCTCCGTAACCCCGTGAAATCGGTGGGTTTCAAAGGCGGCAGGGGTATTGCCCCCGCTGACCACCTCGTAGGGGATATGCGCTGAATCCAGCAAGGCGAAAAGATGGTCAAGCTGGACATTTTCACGAACAATGTCGTGTTCTCTGATCTGGCGACTGCCCATGATGTGGCCGGGATAGACCGAGACGCCCTCCCACCGAAGACCAGGAAGCGCCAGAATACGCTGGGCACTTTCGATCGACTGTTTCTCCAGCGGAAGACCGCACCGGCCAAAACCGGTATCGAATTCCAACCGGATGCCTACCTCAACCCCGGCGTGTTTCGCCGCCCGCGAAATGCCCTCCGCCACCGATAAAGAATCCATCGTAACGGAGATGCGAACCCGTCTTGCCAGTTCCGCCAGGCGTTTCCACTTGTTGTCTCCCCAGAGCGGATAGACGATAACGATATCAGAGATGCCTCCGTCTGCCATCACCTCGGCCTCCGCAAGCTTCGCTACAGTTATCCCTGGCGCTCCGTATTTTACCTGAAGGCGCGCGATCTCGAGAATTTTGTGTGTCTTGGTATGCGGCCGCAGGGCAAGATCGTTCTTCTTGCAATAATTCGCCATTGCGCGAAGATTGCGATCGAGCGTTTCCGTATCGATCAGAACTGCGGGAGTCTCTATCTCGTCGATCTTCAAAGCTCTCTCGAGGGTCGGTCTACACTACTGCGCCTGCGTTCACCACGATTCTGCCATTCCGCAATACCGACCTGATACCGACCGGCACGACCTCGGGAATCTCATAACTGGCGTCGGTGTGAACAGTTGCCGGGTCAAACACCGTTATATCGGCCATAAAACCTTGCGCGATCAGGCCCCGATCACGCATGTGAAAGGCTGCCGCTGGTTTACCCGTAACTTTATGGACCGCTGCTTCAAGGCTCAGCCACTTGCGTTCGCGGACCAGATCACCAAGCAGCAAAGGGAAGGTTCCGTACAGGCGCGGGTGGGAACGCCCTCGTGTGTAGACGCCGTCAGTAATAACGATCGCCAGCGGATGGGTCATCAATGAGTGGAGATTCTCCAAGGACTGGCAGTGCTCCACAATGTTCACATTACCCTCTTGTTCCAAGAGAATGTCCATCACCACATCTTGCGGTTCAGTTTTGCGCTCGGCTGCAATCTCCTGAATCGACCTGCCGATCAGCGAGGCTGCGTTCTTTTCAACCGACGTGATCACTACGCCGTTCCAGCGTGCCTCCGGTTTGATGGCAGGCCGGATGGATTCGCGCTGCGCAGGATCCGCGAGACGCGCGAGCAACTGCGCAATACCCCCGTCCAGCGCCGCCTGCGGCAGCACTTGTGTCAGTACGGTGGAGCCGGCCAGCCAGGGATACGCGTCAAAAGCCACATCGACACCCCGAGAGACGGCTCGCTCGATTGCCGCAATGGCACGGCTCTGCAGAGGCCAATAGTCCTCGCCGGCCGCCTGCAGATGAGAGATCTGGAGGCGGCATTGAGAGCCTTCCGCGATGGAGATCTGTTCCTGAACCGCTTCGACCAGCCCGGCGGAATAGCTTCGCATGTGAGTGGCATACACGCCTCCACGACGCGCGACCACACGGCAGAGAGCCGTCAGTTCTTGCTGTGATGCGCCCGACCCCGGAGCGTACATAAGGCCCGATGATAAACCCGTTGTTCCTTCCTGCAACGCTTCGTCCAGTAACCCTGACATCCTGTCCAGTTCCCGGCTGTTGAGCGGTCTACTAGTATTTCCAGCGACCTTGATTCTCAGCGATCCATGCCCGACGAGCGACGCGACGGTTGCAACTCTTGACCTGTTCGCGCTCGCAAGATAGTCGGAGGCGGAACTCCATCGCCAATCGTTATCTCCGCATAGGATGCCATTGGCAAAATCCCGCAACACCTGCGGGTCTTCCGGCGATGGATATGCCGAGAAGCCACAATTGCCCACGACTTCTGCTGTCACTCCCTGCAACAGCTTCTCGGTTCGATTGTTCAACACCTGCAGGTCTGAGTGACTATGCGCGTCGATAAATCCGGGAGCAATGATACATCCTGTGCAGTCGATGACCTGATATCGCACATTGGCGGAATGAACGGGTCTTCCGCTATTACTGCGTGTTACGGCCGCGATTCTATCGCCTGCGATGGCGACTTCGCCGGAGAAGCCAGGAGCGCCCGTGCCATCGACAATGTTGCCGCCTGTGAGGATTGTTCCGGTCGATGGTTTCACGCCGGAGTCAGATCCGGCCATTGTTATCCGCTCCCCGCAGGCGCTGCCTTTCTTCGTACACGGTAACCAGAAAACAACTGACAAAGATCAGGATGCCACCTGCGACCAGATTGGGTGTCAGCCTTTCTGCGAGGAGCAGCGCTGAGAACAGCAGGCCGAAGACCGGCAGCAGGTAAACCGACAGGGCTGCCTGCATAACCTCCACCGACTGAATCACCGCGAAATACAGCAGCATTGAAACGCCGAGGCTGAAAATTGCGACGAGGATCAGGCTCCACCATACGCCAGACCCGAGGTGGCCAAGTTGCCGCCAGCCGTTGCGGTCGATCACGGCGCCAAGCAACAGCAATTCCAGGTCGGCCACCAGATAGCTCCACACCATTACTTCCGCCGGCGATAAGCGCGAGAGAACACGCCGGCTATAAGAATTGTTAAACGCGCTTCCGGCGCAGCTTGCCAGAACGAGCAGATTCCCAACAATATATTCCAGACGAAACAGCCGGGCTTCTCGAAAGTCCTTCATCGAAATAAGACAGACGCCCAGAAGGGCGATGGCAAATGACACGGCGCGCAGTTTCGTCATGCGCTCATGAAGAAAAACAGATGCGCTGAGAGCCGTCAATACAGGGACGGTTAGGGCAAGCACGCTCGCATTCGACGCGAGCGTTCGTTGCACGCCATAGACAAGGCCGAGCTGCGCCGGTATGACTCCGAGCGTGCCGAGCAGAAAGATATCGATCAAGAGAGTGCGGTTCCGCGGCTGAAAGACTTCCCGGTTGAGGCGGGCAAACGGCAGGGCCAGCAGCGTTGCAACAGCGAGGGGAACCAGCGTTACCAGAACAGCGCCAAGCTCGCGAGTGGCGATCCGTGCACCGGCAAACTGAAACGCCCACATCGCGTTCACCGCGATCAAGGCGCCGAACGCCAGCATTGGTCTTTGCCTGAAAAACCCCGAAGGCGCAGACGATATAACGTTGCTATCCAAGGGCTGAGCGCCAGCTGTTTCCATCTACTTCGAACAGTAGAACGATATGTGCTGAGGATCGCTTTTGTCAATGGGCCAACGCCTAAACGCCACGTTGCCGTTCAATGGGATGTACTCGATCGAGCTACTGCCAAAGCCGGAGCATGACCACGCCTCCTTGCGGTACCGTGACGGTGTAAGAAGCGTGGAGAATACCGAGATCCTCGTGGGACCAAAGATTGCGGGCGTGAACCGGACCGCTGAATCCGACCTCCTTCAGCTGTACCGTAACGGGTTCCGCTTCATCATCGGTAACAAAGTTGAAGATGGCCAACGCTTTGGCGCCGCCAGAGAGGGGTTTCACCCATATTTGCAGGGGTGCAAGACGGCGCCCTTGGATTCCAAGCCTGTCCTGGTCCACGGCAATTACATCTTTGTTCAGTAGGATACTCCTCGTCGTCTCGTCCATCTTGCTCAGGTCGTTGCCTGCGAGCAGCGGCGCGGCCAGTATGGCCCATAGACTCATCTGAGTCCGGTACTGGTTTTCCGTCATTCCGCCATTCCCTATTTCCAGCATGTCCGGATCGTTCCAATGGCCCGGTCCGGCGAAACGCTCCAGGCCCGCCTGAGAAAAGCCGATGAGCGCCATGCTCCGGTAGTTATCCCGGATATCGTCGGTCGTGCGCCAAAGATTACCTCCGACCTTCGGACCCCACTCCCAAACGGAACCCACACCATATTCACAAAGGCTGTAAACGATCGCTCGATGGGTGTTTGCGAGAGCCTCATGCATCTTTTCGTATGCCGCTTCCATCATGGCGACGGCCTTTTGAGGATCCTGATGCGGATCGTGCAGCTTCATGATGTCCATGTAACTGCACAAGTCGTATTTCAGAAAATCGATGCCCCATTTTGCAAAGGTGTTTGCGTCCTGCTGCTCATGCCCGTAACTGCCTTCATATCCTTCACATGTCTTTGCTCCTGGCGAGGAGTAGATTCCCAGCTTCAGGCCTTTTGAATGGACATAATCGGCCAGCATCTTCATGTCCTGGAATTTCCGGTTCGGCTGAATATCTCCTCGGGAGTCACGCTCGCCCTGCCAGCCGTCATCGATGTTGATGTAGATGTAGCCCGCATCCTTCATTCCGCTGGAGACCATCGAGTTGACTGCCGCACGGACATCAGCCTCAGTGATTTTATCTGCGAAATGGTTCCAGCTACTCCAGCCCATAGGGGGCGTAGCTGCAAGCGTTGCGGACTGGGATTCTGCTGTTGGGCAAAACAGGTAAAGCAGAGCAATTGCAAGCGACGCGCGTATGACGCGCAGACGATATAGACACACAGGACTGTTCCTTTTTGATCCAGAGAATAGCGGATGGAAAGCGAATGCAGCATATCAACTAAAAATAGGTGAACGTTTTCGTTCAACATATTGGATGTTCACGATGGAGCTTTCGCTTTTCCGTTGCCCACCCTACCGGCAAGAGTTAAAAAGAGTCGAGCGGTACGCGGTGCAATCCGTATGAACTATCTCTCTCGCGCTGTGGCCAGGGTTCACGGACCCGCACGATGTCTCGTGGCGGTAGCGCTGCTCTTGTCGTTTACCGGGCTCATGCGAGCGCAGTTTGTAACTGCTCGGCTTAACGGTTCCGTCGTCGATCCTTCCGGGCTAGGTGTAGCGGCGGCGACCGTCAAAGTGGAACAAGTGGAGACTGGATACTCTCAGTCGACAACCACACGAAGTTCGGGTGAGTATCTGTTCGCTAGTCTGCCGGTAGGCCACTATCAACTTTCGGTAACGGCGGCGGGATTCAATACCTACGTACAACAGGGGATCGTCTTGGTAGTTGGGCAAGCGGCGACGGTGCCGGTGCAACTGAAACTGGGTTTGTTGCAGCAAAAGGTTACCGTAGATTCCAACGCTTCACTGGTCACCACCGAGTCGGCGACTCTTGCGCAGGCGATTTACCAAAGAGAAATTGTGGGGCTGCCTCTTAATGGCCGCTATGCGCAGCAGCTGGTTTTTCTTGTGCCCGGCGCGGAAAACGTAACGGCCAATTATTGCGCAGCAAACTGCGAAGGAGGAGTTTTCCCGGACCAGCAATACGCCAAAATCAATGGGGCAGGCGCCAATGGAGTGAGCTACCAACTGGACGGAGCCGACTATAACGACACCTACATCAACACGAATCTACCGTTTCCCAATCCCGACGCTATCCAAGACTTCAATGTCATGACAAATAACATGAGCGCTATTTACGGCAACGCGATTGGAGGAATTGTGAACGTAACGCTCAAGTCGGGAACCGATTCGATTCACGGCGACGCGTTCGAATTCTTTCGAAATTCGGCATTCGATGCGCGAAACTTTTTCGCGAGCTCGGTAAGTCCTCTGAACCAGAATCAATTCGGCGGAGACATCGGCGGGCCACTTCTGAAACAAAAGCTCTTTTATTTTGCCAGCTATCAGGGGACTCGTTTCAGTTCGACGAACAACGGGTTGATAGATTTTGTGCCAAGCGCCGCCGAGCGAAGAGGAGACTTTTCCGAGTTGCTTCCGGGCACGCAGCTAGTGAATCCGAGTACGGGCGTGCCGTTCCCGAATAACCAGATCACCGTTAACCCTGTCGCGGCTTACCTTCTGAAGGGCGTTCCGCTCCCGAACGGCCCGAGCAATGAGCTCAATTACAATGGCCTGCCCACGGTTCAAAACACAAATGAATACCTTGCCAAAATAGATTACATAGTTGGCAAGCATCATCTGAGCGGCCACTATTTCCAGCACGCCTACATCCAGCCGCTGGTCCTGCCACCGGCTTCGAACTACCTCGAAATGACGGGTAGCGCAGAGACGCTGATCGACAGAAATATCAGCGTCGTCGATCTCTATACGATTACGCCGCATTTTTTTCTTGGCAGCTATTACGGTTACACTAAGCTCGACGGCACTAGTTACTCCTCAAATCCGTTCACTATGGCCGATGCGGGAGTGAATATCGCCGTTCCACCGAATAAGGGGAACGGTGACATTGCGTCATTAAATGTCGGCGTCGGCGGGGCATTTGGCTTTGGCAGCGGCGACTACGGAGTCTGGAATAGAGGGGACCAAGCCTTGCGTGAAATTGCCACGGCAGTGATCGGCAGTCACACGATTCAATTCGGCGGCCAAGGCGTTCGCTTGACGCAGCCTATGGGGAATACGTTCCAGCAGGGCGGAACTTTTCAATTCACAAACGATCTGACCGGCAACAATATCGCGGACTTTGAACTTGGAATCGTTTCCAATTTCATTCAGGGCGGCGGACTTTATCTGAATTTTACCGGAGTCAACTGGAGCGCGTTTGTGCAGGACGACTGGAAAGCAACCCGGCGATTGACGTTAAGCGCCGGCCTGCGCTGGGATCCGTTTATCCCGTCGAAAGACAGCCTGGGAAGAGTCGCATGTTTTGAGCCCGGCGCTCCGCAATCGGTCCGATACCCGAACGCGCCGCCCGACTTAGTGTTTGGCGGAGCACATCACGACTCCGGGTGCCCGGTATCGGGTATCTTCCCCAGCTACGGAAATTTCGGCCCAAGACTCGGGTTCGCGTATCAGCTCACGGGTGATGCAAAGACTAGTTTGCGCGGCGGAGCGGGCTACTATTATGAGCCTCCAAATTCTCTCATCTATCAGCAAATGGTGGGCGTCCCGCCATTCGCGCCTGTGATCACACTCTCAAGTGTGAGCCTCTCAGACCCGTACGGAAGCGCCGGAATTCCTAACCCGTTCCCGGCAGACTTCGGCCCCCGGAATCCCGGTCCCGAGGCAACGTTTCCCTCCGACATCGCTTTTTCGCAAATACAAAGTCCGCGCCTCCGGCTGCCCATGGTTTTGTCTTGGAATCTGACGCTCGAGCGCGCTATCGGATCGAATTGGATGTTCCGCGCCGCTTACGTGGGTAATGACGCTCACCGGTTGTATGGGACCGGCGACCAGGAGAGCGGCCTGCTTCAGCTAAATCCCGCGATTTACGTTCCCGGCCAATCGACGGAAGCGAACACACAACAGAGGCGGGTCTATCCGAACTACGGATCAATCGCCGAGATCGACCCGGGAATCGACAGCAACTACAACGCTGGTCAATTCACGCTCGAGAAGCGATTTTCGAGCGTGTTCTCTCTGCTCACGAGCTTCGCGTGGTCGAAAGCGTTAGACGATTTCGCGCCGCAAGGGTCCCCTTACTTTACGAACACCTGTAGCTGCGGACGGCACTTCGATTACGGTCCTTCGGCGGACGACATCGGCAAGGACTTCAAGATTAACGCGGTCTATGCCGTTCCACGGTTTCACGTACAGAGTGTGGCCGATAAAGTACTAAACGGGTGGGAAGTAACGGCGATTGCCGAGTGGCACACAGGCCTGCCGTTCACGATTTTCAGCGGCTACGATAATTCCTTTAGCGGAATAGGAGCGGACCGAGCCGTGCAGATCGGACAGAATCCAACCCTGGACCAGGGACGCTCGCACGCCAGCCTCATCCAAGAGTGGTTTAATACCGACGACTTCGCTCCAAATGCAATTGGAACTTTCGGCGATACGGGAAAGAACGATATGCGGGGTCCGAGGTTCTTCAACACAGATTTGGCCGCAATCAGAAATATCAAGGTGAACGAGCGACTCTCATTCATGTTGCGTGCAGAATTTTTCAACATCTTCAACAATGTCAATTTGGGGTTTCCCGGAAACGTGGTGGCCTACGGACCGAGCGGCGGATTCGGGCAAATCACCGGTACCGCAGGATCGGGAGCATATGGCGGCCCAACGTCATATGGGACAGTCCAACCCAGGATTATCCAACTCGGATTCAAGGCAACGTTTTGAGGAAGGGAAAACGACCGCTCCGCACCGAGGTTGCTCCGATGGATCAGGAGACCAAGTGAGAGACTTTCATGTCGACGGGATCGTTCCGATCATCCCCACGCCTTTTTTTTCCGACGGCAAACCCGATTGGGAGAGTTTGCAACGGCTGGTTGACTTCGCACACGCAGCGGGCGCTTGTGCCATTTGCCTGCCTGCCTATGCCAGTGAATTCTATAAACTTAGCGAAGATGAACGCCGCGAAGCGATAGCGCGAGCCGTTGAGTACGCAGGCGGCAGAATCCCAGTGATCGCTCAGGTGAATTCCGCGGAGCCAAATACGGTTATAAGCGCCGCAGCTACAGCAGCGGAAAACGGTGCCGTCGCAGTATGCACGGCCGTACCGCGACTGATGCCGCTACGCGAAGACGACCTCTTCCGTTTTTTCGCGCGTGTTCTGGAGTCGGTGCAGCTGCCTTTTCTAATTCAAGACTTCAATCCGTCCGGCGTTACCCTCAGCGTGCGCTGTGTAGCGAATCTGAATTCCGCATTTCCACATTTCCGCTACATCAAGCTTGAGGAGCCCATGATGGCTGCCCGCGTGAGCGAGATTGCCGATGCAACCGATGGCAGAGTGGGAGTTCTCGAAGGCTGGGGCGGCATGTATATGCTGGAGCTGGTTCGGGCGGGCATCGCCGGTGTGATGCCTGGACTGGCTGTGAGCGACCTGCTTGCACTCTCGTTCCGTCAAGCCAGAGCCCGGGACTTCACCGGTGCGTACGAAACTTTCATGCACGTTTGTCCTCAGATCGTTTACAGCCTTCAGAGCATGGAATTGTTTCATCACGCGGAAAAACGGCTGCTCCAGGCGCGCGGAATTCTGCAGAACGCTTATGTCCGTCAGGCGAATATGCAATTAGCCGAAGACGAAGTGAGACATATTGAGTTTCTGAACGGCAGGATTCTGGCTTCGCTCGACCAACTTGGCATGCCCCACAATCCGGTGCTAGTGATGAGTAACCAGCGCAAGTAGCGATGCACAGAATAGATATCGAGGGCCGTTGCGCAATACTCACCGGCCGCGCTCAAGGAATTGGAGTCGCCATTGCCGAGCGGCTGCTGGCTGCGGGAGCGTCGGTCTCTTTGTGGGAGGTGAATCAGAAGTTGGGAGCGCGTCCCCGCTACGAGGGTGTTTTCATGACCGGAAAGCAGTGGTTGCGGTTAATGGTGCTGAGTATGTGGATGTGCGCGGCAGCCCACGGAGAACATAGTCCGCTCTTGCCTAAGCCGCAGCAGGTCCAGTATGGAAGGGGAACTGTAGCCGTACGAGGAACGCAAATCCTGTTTTCCTCGGCACCGAATGCCGAAGACCGGTTTAGCGCGGAAGAGCTGCGATCGTTGCTGCGTGAGCGCACGGGGCTCGAGATAACGATCGCCTCGTACGGGAACGGGACGGATGGCAAATTATCGATTACCCTGGACCGGCAAGGTGAGAAAGATGAGCCGCTGGCACAGCCGGGTGAGCAGCCTGGTCCGAATTCGCGTGAAGCCTATAATTTGTCCGTGACGGAGCAAGGTGTAAAGATTCACGCGCGGTCGTCAGCGGGGATCTTTTATGGAGTTCAGACTCTGCGCCAGCTTGTCGAAGATGAAGGCGTGCAATCGGTGCTGCCGGTGGTTGAGATTCACGACTGGCCATCCCTCGCTTACAGAGGAACGATGGTGGACATCAGCCACGGTCCGTTGCCGCGAGAGCGGGAGATCGAGCGGCAGATCGATTTTCTGGCACGTTGGAAAGCGAATCAGTATTACCTCTACACCGAAGACAGCATTGAATTGGCCGGATATCCGCTGCTCGATTTAGGGGCACGGCTGACGAAAGACGAAATGCGGCGAATCGTCGCCTATGGAAGGGAGCGGCACATCGATGTAATTCCAAATTTCGATCTTTATGGCCACCAACATGATTTGTTCCGTGTCGAAGAATACTCGCAATTATCGGATGAGCCGCACGGGACGGAGTTCGATCCGCAGAATCCGAAAGTGATGCCCCTGCTCGGTGATTGGGTGAACCAGTTCGCCGACCTGTTTCCGAGTCCGTTCGTAAGCATCGGGTTCGACGAGACATTTCAAATAGAGGCAGCGACGCACGCGACAGGTGCGGGAGCGGCACCGACGCAGTTTTTTGTGAAGATGCTCGGAGCTGTAGCGGGCATGTTTGAAAAACGAGGGAAGCACGTGATGGCGTACGACGACATCATGGTGAAATATCCACAGATCATTCCCGAACTCCCGACCGGTTTGATCGCCGTAGCCTGGTATTACACCTCGGAGGATCCAACGTACAAGCGCTGGCTCGGACCGCTGATGACCCGGCATATTCCGCATATTGTGCAGCCGGGAATTAGCAGTTACGATGAGATCTTTCCGGATTTCGACACCACCTTCGAAAACATCGATACATTTCTGGCGGCAGGCCGCCGCTCGGGTGCGCTCGGCCTAGTCAACTCAGTGTGGGCTGATGACGCGCAGCTGCTCTTTCGCATGTCACTGCCGGGCATGGCGTATGGCGCCGCGGCGCCCTGGCAGTCCGGGCCGATAGACCGGGCCAACTTTTTCTCTGATTACGCGCGGCAGGTTTACCCGGCGGCGATTGCTCCCGATATCGCTTCCGCTTTAAGCCATCTGACGATTGCTGAAACGAATGTAGAGAAGCTGCTTGGACGGCAGTCTATGTTCGGGCTATGGGAGGATCCTTTCTTTCCTACCTACTACAAGAAACTCGCGGCGCACCGCCAGGATCTGCATGAGACTCGAATACATGCCGAACAGGCGGAGGCGGCCCTGTTGCATACCAGGAGCCTGGGCGCTGATCCTGGGACGGTGAACAGCCTCCTGATCGGCAGCGAACTGCTGGATTATGCCGGACAGAAATTTCAGACGCCACTCGACCTGACGGCAATTTGGCAAAAGTTCGAAGGAAAGCGACCCGATGCGGAGCGCTGGTGGAACGAATGGGAGTCGCAGGTCACTCACTACGATCACTCTTACCTCACGGACTTGATGGACCGGATTAGTGGGTTGGAGCCGGCGTATCGGGCAGAGTGGCTGGAAGAGTATGCTCCCTATCGCCTGGGCGCCGCCTTGGGGCGATGGGGTGCGGAGTATCAGTACTGGCGAGCTGCGCACGAGAAGCTGCGGCATTTCAATGATTGCACTCATCAAGGAGAGCACCTGCCTGCGCTCGATGAGGTGATTGAAAACCCGCGTCCCTCGTGGGCTCCAGCCAATTAGAGACTGAATGCCGAAGAAGGGAAAATCGGAGAGCCGCAGCTCCGAAGCGGGAGTCGTGGGTATGGGCCTGATGGGCACGAGTATCGCGGCGTGTCTGCTTGGGGCCGGGTACCGGCTATCCTGTGTGGAATCGGATCCGGCTAAACTGCAGAGCGCGAGGAAGAGGCTCGCAAAGGCCCTGAGTGACGCTTCAGAGAAGGGTCTGATCCGGGACTCGGTTACTCTCATGAAACGGGTCGCTATTTCAAGTGAGTTTTCCAAGCTTGCAGAGGCCGAAGTGGTTATTGAATCAACCGTAGAAGACGTCGCGATCAAACGCCGGGTCATCGGAGATATCGAAGAGGTTGTCTCGAGCAAGGCGCTGATCGGAAGCAACACTTCGGCGATCCCTGTCACCGAACTTCAAAGGCGCGCGAAGCATCCAGAGCGCGTGTTGGGCCTCCACTGGGCAGAGCCCGCGCACATCACCCGTTTCATGGAAATCATTTGCGGGCAATATACATCTCTGGCCAACGCGAAACGAGCCATGGCTTTCGCGCGGAAATGGGGCAAAGAGCCCTCTCTCCTCCGCCGTGACATCCGCGGCTTCATCACCAATCGAATCATGTATGCGATGCTTCGCGAGGCATTTTACCTGGTGGAGTCGGGGTATGCGACAGTGGCGGACGTCGACCGCTCGCTCCGCAACGACTATGGCTATTGGATGACCTTCGCGGGCCCGTTCCGTTTTATGGATCTGACCGGCATTCCCGCTTATGCCGCGGTGATGAAAGATCTATTGCCTGATTTGAGCTGCGATGGCCGGGTACCGCGCCTGATGCAGCAGGTCGTGCGCTCGGGCGCGCGCGGCGTGTCGAATGCCAAAGGCTTTTATCGCTACACTCCGGCACAGGCCAAACGCTGGGAAAAGCTGTTCATAGAATTCAGCTACGAGATCCGTAAGCTCGCGGAGCGATATCCGGAGGATGTCGGCGACAGGAAAAAATAAAAGGCTCTCCTAAGAGACCTGGATTCGACACTGAAGTCATTTGGCCGCTTGGCGACACGAGCAGTAGATCTCGTTCCCTACGCCAAACGCGCAGATTCCAACTTCCGATAGTCCATCGTCCAGTCATGCGAGTTCGGGTGTTCCTTGCCGGATGAGGACAGCGAGAACATGATCGACTGCGATGGTTTTTGGCCGCTGTGCTCCGCAAAAAGTCTGCCGCAAGCAGAATCATCGACTTGGACGGAAAGCTCCTTAATGGTTAAATGGAAGTTCGACGCTTCGATCTAAACGTCGAGAGACGTGCCCGGGCGTTCGCCGAGCAAGAGATTTCGTCGCATACATAACATTGCGGACGACGGCGGCTTCCCAGCACGCTCGACAAAACTCGAGATGCGGCCCCTCCGAGGGCGAGCACCAAGGGTGGCCAATCCAAGCTTTCGGAGCAGGGACGTGGCTTTAGCAGTCGAGGGCGGCCGCCCTAAGCGCCATCCAAAATGCCGATTTCTTCTGCGAACGCAGGCGGCTCGTCTCTTCAGCCGGCGCTTCGATCAAGTGCTGAATCGTCTCGAACACCGCCCGGATCTGCTGACCTTGCTCGTTTTGCCGCCATTCGAGTTGTTCCAATCGCCGTGCTAATTCTTCATGACTAGCCAGCAATTGCCGAAGCCGGACAAAGGTCCGTATTATGCGATGTTTACCTCAATCGCGCGCAGGCTTCGGAGCACGGACGAAAGCATTGCGATGCCCTGTTCTGTGAACCCATAAGGCAGATACTTCCGATGTTGGCCTCGCTTCAAGATCACAGTTTGTGATCTTGAAGATTCGACTTCTTCGCTCTCCTGCCGGCTCAACTGAAACAAGAAATCTTCGGGAAAGCGCTCGCGATTGCGTTTCACCGCCGGAGAGAACCCGAACCGCTTCGAGGTCTGTGGGAATGGGATGCTCCGAGATCTCGCGATAGAACTCATCGCTTAATACGATGACATTCCCGAACTCCTCGGAGAGCACCGGCTGATCGGGCTCGCGGTTGTACCAGATCTGGGCTTCTCGCAAGAAGTTGAACCGGGACCGTTGGACTTTGGCAGCAGCTCTGTTCTGATCCGTACCGAAGAAGATAGTGGCTCCGAAGATCCGTTCAAAGGCAGCTACTAGCCTGCGATACTCCTTGCCGCCGCGATGCAACCCAAAGATCTCGAGCATCTCGCCGGCGCCGCGGAAGCGAACAATGGGGCTTTTCTGCTGAACTGCCAGGGTGGCGAGGAAAATCGGCACGATTCGGTCCTGCCCGAACGGAACACCGTAGTTGGGGTGCCCGGTCACGTGTAGGATGAACGGTCCGTTTCTGCGCTGATAGACCAACTGGCCAGGTGGCAGGCGACGGACCGGGAGGCCACACAGCACGAATGGACGCGAGCAGAAGCAGAGTGCTTGGTTCGCCTGTTCCCGTTTGATGCGGACGAGCTCGATGCCTCTGACTCTCTCGAGGGTGCGCTTGGAGATAATCAGGTCTGGATGGGTCTGGCGCAGGATGCTGCCGGCCCGTTCCAGAGACCCTCGATTCGGGAAACCTGGAGACACTCCAGGCCGTTCTCTTTTTTGCAAATCTCACCTCACGAATGCGCCGCCAAAAGACGGCACAGATGACGCGAGGAGTTCGGAGCTTAGGCTAAAGCAGTACAGATCGCCGTTACTACGATTACTACGTTAACGACGACTCGCCCGGATTTCTAAAATAATGTCGTTTTTGCCAAAACTCACCGCCGATGACGCATAAGTGTCTTATTGTCAATCGACTAGTGTATTGCCAAGGTTGATGTCGCGGGTTCGAATCCCGTCTCCCGCTCCATCGCACACCCCCCTGTCCAGTCGGCTCTACACCGAAAGTTGGGCATCCTTCGAAGCTGATCAAGAACACAGTAGCTTAACTTTCAATCGGTACTTTTGAAATTTCTGAAGCCGTAAGCTTGACGGGAGAGGACTTCCATTTTGCTGTGGAGGCCTTCGGCAACGATGCGCGCTTCCACCTGTTCGGGAGCTTGTTCGCACAGCGGTGCAGGCGCCGAGCGCGATCGAGAGGGGTGCCTGTCGATCATTCAAATATCGGCCGAACTACTGCGACAAACAAAAGTTGCGATCGGCGTTTTTTGACCGACATTTAATTTGCCAGAATATTGGAAGCTGTGGTGCCCGGGGCGGGACTTGAACCCGCACTCGCCTTGCGGCGAAAAGGATTTTAAGTCCTTTGCGTCTGCCGATTTCGCCACCCGGGCCTGCAAGCAGGCAAACTCCATCATAGTGAACTTCATGGGAATGGCCGTTTAAGGGATTCAAAACTCTGCCAATCAATCCTTCGAATGCGGTTTCTCTAGGCCTGGAGCAGGTTTCACGGGTGGGAATGAAGAAAATGCCTGAAAAAACGCGCTTTTCTTGCTGTTTTCCCTTTACATCCCGTTTGCACTCCCTTATGATCGAGTTGACAAGTTGGAGCTCAAACATTTCTTTGTCGTTCTGTTTCATACATTCTATTGTGCGCAGTTGATGCCCATCGGACAGAGCGTATGAGCGATTAAGAGATGCGAAGTTCACTTCCCCAACAAAGAGTTTAGGAGGTTTACTGTATGGCCGAAGTAAAACGGATGACTCAAACCGCGATTGTCAGAGAACTCGCGGAGACTGCAGGCGTCAACAACAAGGTATCGAAGCACTTTCTCGATTCTCTTGCAGAGCTTGCTGTTCGGGAAACCAAAAAGAACGGCGTTTTCGTGCTGCCGGGCATCGGACGGCTGGTAAGAGCGGAGCGAAAGGCCCGCATCGGCCGCAATCCGTCCACCGGAGAGTCGATTAAGATTCCGGCTAAAAAGGTCGTGAAGTTCCGGCTGGCCAAGTCTGTTAAAGACGCCATTGTGCCACCAAAGAAGAAGTAGAAAAGCAGCCGCTACACGACAAACCCCGCGTCGACTGGCGGGGTTTTTGTCGTTTTACAGGGAGGGTTCTAGACCTGCTTCTTATCGTCTTTTGAATCGTCCTCGCTCTTCACAGAGTTTTTGAAGTTGCGGATTCCCTCGCCCAGGCCTTTTCCTATGTCCGCGATTTTCTTCCCCCCGAAAAGCAGAACGAAGACGATGATGATTATTATGATCTCGGTCGGGCCAATCGTTCGGAACATTTAGTTTCCTGAAGGTGTCGCCTTCATTGTAAGACGTAAGACCGTACCGTGTTCTAGCGTTGAAACGCCGCTCCGGCAAGCCGAAGGATGATGCTCAACAATACCAGCGGGATGACCACTGCCAGCGCTTTGCCTCTGGTGACTTTGAAAGCCACGCTGTAGATCAACACCATCATGACGATCCACCAGATTTCAAAGACAGAAAAATAGCCGAGTACGGCCGCCAGGAATTTGTTCGCTCCTGCAGGCAGGAAGATGTCCAATCCGAGTGCGGGACGGAGCTCAGCCAGGGTCGAAACCTCACCTTTAGACTTCAAAACAACTATTCCGGCGATCGCAGCCAATACCTGAATCAAACTGCAGCCCGCAACCAGGTTGAAAAGCTCCCGAAACTTGGCTCCGACGCTCATAACAGCACTCGCTGCAAACAACACCAAGGTCTGTATGGCAAAGATGAAAGCGACCATGATGGGAGCGAAGTACATGCTGATGCGCTGAATGGTCAAGCCCACTTCCATGCTCTTCTGGTATTGCTCGGGCGAAACACCTTGAGGAAGCGGCGCCACTTCCATGACGTGGCGGGTCATCGGCATAACGAGATAGCTGGCGAGAATGGAGACGATCGAGAAGACAATCAAAGGGCCGATCCAGAACCATTTGCCGTGGACGCGCCGCGCCGCCCCCGCGGGATCAATCAGGAAGTTACCCATGCCAGCGACGTCGCTTCCAAAGCCTTCGCCTGAACTAGCCGGCAGGTCGGGTGCAACGGTTCCCATAGCCCTCCTCGAATCGATTTGCACACGCATTATATCGGTTCCAGCGGTTGTTTTCAGGCATAATTTTTGAGTGAAGATCTTTACACTGGTTCTCTGTACGGGATTGCTGCTGGCGTGCAGCCGGGGGTCATCCGGACCGGAACGCCACTACAATCTCACCGGGAAAATTGTGTCTTTAGACAAGCAACGTCAAACGGCAACTGTGGATGCGGCGGCAATTCCGAACTACATGGAGGCGATGACGATGGAGTACCCGGTCCGATCGAAGAGCGATTTCGAGTCCCTTCGCGTCGGAGAGCAGATCAGCGCGACGGTCGATGTGAAGAGCGACGACAGCTACGCTTTGTCAGAAATAAAACCAAAGAAGTGAGCAGCTAGTAACCGGCATGGTGGAGAGCGGCAACTCCGGCGGCAGCCAGCAGACAATAGATTCCAAACAGATACCACTGGCCTCTCTCGAGCCAGCTACTGAGCCATTTGAGAGCGACGAGACCTGCCAGGAAAGCGAATAGCGCGCCGAGCAAGCTAGGCATCAGGGCGGCGCTCAAACCGACCGCGTTTCCAGAGTGTTGAGTTTTGACGAGCCGCAGGGCTTCGCGACCTATAGCGGCCGGCGTGATGAGTACGGCGAGAGCGAAGCTGAAAGCTTCGGCGCGCAGTTTCGAAATGCCGAGCAACATGCCGGTGGAGATGGTAGCGCCAGATCGCGAGAAGCCGCGAAACGGGAGGCAAAGGCCCTGAACCGCCCCGATCAGACCGGCTTCTCTCATCCCCAGGCGATCGACATCCTCGATATTTACGTTCACGCTTGCGTTCCGGCGTTCAAAGATACCGGCGACGAGAATCAGAACGCCGGCCGCGGCGAGAGCGGGCGCAATCAATTCAAGGTGGCTGAACAACTGCTCGACCTCTGCCTTCGGTTGATCGCGGAAGGCGGTCTTTTCGATCCACTTGATGAGGCCGTAACCGATGATCCCGGTGATGACAGTTGCGATGGCGAGCAGCGAAGCGTAGCGCTTGAAAGACTCGACGCTGCGGAAGTAAGTCCGCCGCCATTGCTGCCAAAAGTAGACGATCACGGCGAGCATCGTTCCGGTGTGCAGCATGACTAGCAAGAGAGTCATGGCTGGGGCGGACGGATCTAAACCCATCAGTTTTTCGGCCACAACGACGTGGGCCGAACTGGAAACCGGTAATAACTCGGCCAGGCCTTGGACGATGGCAAGGATAATTACCTGGATAATGTTCACGTTAAGAGTCTCTGAATCATTATGGCGTCGGGGTTTTTACCGCCTTAAAAAAGCCCAGACAGGCGGTACGAATCCTCGCACAATCGCTCCTATGGTGATCTGTGGGTGACCGGCTGGATAAGGCGATCACAGTTTTAAATATTCTAGTAAGTCATTTTAGTTTCAGTGATATAGGGGTTGGCTGGTGTGCCTGCCGACTTGTTGCGCGAGAGCCTAGCTGCACCACGGGACAAGGATGCTCCGAGGTGGCGAGGGAGAGAGAAGCGAATGGCGCGACCAACGTTTCAGGTAACGGAGAAGCTCAGCGAGAAAGTGAAGATGCTGGCTTCGGTGGGAGTCCGGCAAGAGGAAATTGCGAAGGTTTTGGACATCACTCCGAAGACGCTACGGAAGCATTTTCGGCAGGAGCTGGACAAGGGCGCAGTTGAGGCGAATGCGGAGGTCGCACAGACGTGCTATCGCATGGCTACCTCGGGCACGAACACTGCGGCCACCATTTTCTGGCTGAAGGTACGCTGCGGATGGCGGGAGAATGCGCCGGTAGAAGAAAAAAGGGAGCCAAAAATTCCGAACGGACCGGGCTTGCCGGGGTTTGCGGTCCACGGGGCAGAGCAATCCAAGCGAGAGCCCCTTGGCTAAAAAGCCGGGTAAAACGCCTGCGGAGGTCAGCGTCGGGTTGCGACCTCCGCAGATGGAGGTGTTCCAGTGTGAGAAACGTTTTCGCGTACTGGTGGCGGGCCGCCGGTTCGGGAAGACGTACCTGGCGGCGGTGGAACTGCTGCGAGCAGCATGGGGACCGGGCCGCATGGTCTGGTATGTCGCGCCGAGTTACCGGCAGGCCAAGCGGATCGCGTGGGACCGGCTGAAGCGACTGACGGAGCCATACTGGGATGGCGCGCCTAGCGAAACGGAGCTGGTAATCCGGCTCCGTTGGGGCGCGACGATTGCGGTGCGGGGAGCGGACCAATACGATTCGCTGCGAGGCGAAGGGTTGGATTTCGTGGTGCTGGATGAGTACGCTTCCATGCGGCCGGAGTGCTGGACGGAGGTGCTGCGTCCGGCGTTGAGCGACCGGCGGGGCAGGGCGTTGTTCATTGGAACACCGCAGGGCCGGAATCATCTGTTCGAGCAGTTCGAGCATGCGCAGAGCGATCCCGAGTGGAGCGCATTTCAATTCACGACCATCGAAGGCGGGAATGTTGCGGCGGATGAGCTGGCGAGCGCCGCGCGGGAGCTGGACGAGCGGCTGTACCGGCAAGAGTTCGAAGCAAGTTTCGAAAGCGCCGGCTTTGGCGAAGCGTATCACGCGTTCTCGTACAAAGAGAATGTCCGGCGATGTGAGTATTCAGCAGGCGATCCATTAGTCTGGGCACTCGACTTCAACGTGCATCCGATGTGCTCGGTGTTGGCGCAGCGAAGCGGTGACAACGTTATGGTGCTGGATGAGATGGTGCTTGATAACGCGCACACCGGGATGGCTTGCCAAACGCTTTTGGACAAAATGCGTGCATGGATGGGGGTGCGACCTGTGACCCTAGAGGTCTATGGGGACGCCAGCGGGCACCAGAGGCGGACCAGCGGAACGGATACGGATTGGGGGCTGATCCGGGAGTTTTTCGGGCGGCTGCGTGGGCAGGTGGTGCTGCAGATGCGAACGACCAGCGCAAATCCGGGAGTGCGCGACAGAATCAACGTCGTGAACAGCCGGTTGTGCAGCGCGGCTGGAGAGAAGCGGTTGTTCATCGATCCGAAGTGCAAGGAATTGATTCGCGATCTGGAGCGGGTGCGCTGGAAGACGGACGAGACCGGGCGGGCCACGAGCGAACTGGATAAATCGGACCGGATGAGGACGCACGTGAGCGATGCGCTGGGATACTACGTGGCGCAGGTGTTCGGGATGCGCGGGAGCTTCGGGGAGCGGAGGGATGGAAGGCTGTGGGGGTAAGGTGAGATGGGACGGGGCGATACTGTTCCGGCCGGAGAGGACGGGAGTTAGCCCGCCTTTTTACACATTAATGAGATGCGGTATGGGAAAAACTACGGCGAAGGAAGACTGGCGGCTCACGAAGTTAACAAGCCTTTGCCTGGCGATGCCCGAAGCCACTCGCGAGGTAATGGGGCGTCACGCGGGCTTCTATATTCGTAAAAAGACCTTTGCTTATTTTCTGGACGACCATCATGGCGACGGGATTGTCGGTGTCACCTGTAAGATATTGCCGGGCGATAACAAGGCTCTAGTCGCATCAGATCCAACGAGGTTCTACATGCCCGCCTATGTTGCCTCGAAGGGGTGGGTCGGGCTGCGCCTCGATGCCGGCGCGGTCGACTGGGAGGAAGTGAAAGAGCTGATAACGCACAGCTACTTGCTCGTCGCACCCAAACGGCTCGCTGCGGCGGTTCAGGCTGGCCCCGCGTGAAGGAAGACACAAGACTTCGAACGTCCAAGGAGCCTGGCTGGCGGGAGATTTTTGCTTTCCTGAAGACAGCCGGACTTGCCGTTCCGTATTGCCTTACAGTTTCCGGTCTGTTTGGAAGCAGCGGACCGGCATTGGCATGTGAGTGCTTGCGAACCGGCCCGCAGAAAAACTGTCAGGAAATGTTTTGGGAAAAGACTACCGCCTGAGTGAGACGTTCTTCTTTCCCGTCTAGATGATCCGCAGGCATAGACATCTCGGGGACGCTTCATTTATCATCATCGTTCCCCCTACCGCACCAGTGGCAATCATCGAGGCGCCGCAGCGAGTGCTGCACTACGTAGTCGCCTACAGCCGTGCCCAGCGCCTGCCCCGTTTCGCAGGATGTTCGGAAGTGGATGCCTCCGAATACGCGAGCGTTGATGACCTCCTCCACAGCGGCTGAGAGGTTCGGGTATGTACGCACCTCTCCTGGCAGTGTCTCGGTTGTGACGGTGATAGCAGTTGCCTCTCCGAAGTAGTGGTTAAGCACATATGCGGCTGCGGCCGTGGCGCAGGAATGTGACGATGGGTATTCAGGGTGTCCCGGCGTTGGGATCAGAGGGTTCCAGTTCGGATCTGCGGTCGTATCGGGATTGCCATCTGTATTCGCCAACTGGATGGCTGTGATCGGCCGCCAGGCGACGTAGGTGTATTTTGCATCCCAGCATCCAATGATGGCATCGGACATGGCCAAGTTCAGGTGGGCGAGCAGGCGCGCCGTTCTCAAAAGGCTGAAATGATGCTCAGCTGCCAGAGAGATAGCGACGGGGTTCCAGTAATCGGGCGGATTGCCTGGCGCCCAGAACAGAGCATACGCCGTTTCTTCTGGTGTCCGAGCTGTACTCGAGCTACTTCCCTTCAGCTTGGTTTCATTGAAATCCGCTGCATACTGAGCGCTGTCTAACGCGGGAGGCCCTGGAGGCCGAAACTGCGAGGGAGACTGAATGACCCACGGGGTTACGTGCGCGAGTTGCGGAACGAGACCCGGTGCGAACTTAGGCGGAGTCGGCCGCCATTCGCCGGGAGCAGTTCCACCGGTGAAAGGTGGCGGTGTAACATTCAATCCATCGTTGCTGCGCCAAGCCCAGATCGCATCGGCAACCGCCTGACCCCACGCAATTCCTCGCTCTATCTCTTCGGAACTCTCGGCGCCCCAACCGCGAGAGATGCCCATCAGCGATGCCGAGCGCTGCTGGTTGAGCATGTCGGCTTGTGCCGGATACAGCCGGCTCAATATGGAGTATGCGGCTTGCACCGCGGCGCCACGTTTAGACGCGTGTCGTGGGCCCGGCTGCCGGACGAAGATGGGCGTGTAGCGGCGCTCTATGCCGTTCACCGCATCAAACATGGCCGCCTGCACCATGGCTGCAGTTCGCGTTGAAACTGGCGCCGGAGTGGCCGGGGGCGTGAGGGTGGCCTGCACCGTGATCCGGGTCCAGTCCGCCACTTCGCGCGCGAATTCATCCGCCCCCTCGTGCGCCAGCGCCCACCCGGAGCCACCAAGCAGCAGCAGCGAAAACGCGAACACGCGCAAAGCGCGCCCGGCAAATGGCGTCATCATAGTATCCCCTCTGGTCAGTTCGTATCCGTCCCCAGAGCATCTTTTCCTCCGTAGATCTGTTTCGAGATTTCGCATGTGGAATGGTCTCCTTTTCTTAGCCCGGTTTTGGCCGTATAAACTCCTGCCGGCCTTAGAACCCGTGCTCAACGTGAGTCGCGTTACAATCGGCCAACAGCAGATCCGATTATTAGAGAAAGCGGGAAACGAAGTCCTTAAAGAGCAGCTAAATAGTTGCTAAGAATTTGCTAAGCTCCCGCTCCTGCGATCGATTTGCGGTGGATGCGGCATGTACAAATTTGGTCCGTTCCGATTGGACCCCACAGACCGAGTGCTGTTTCGCGAAGCCGAAGTCTTACTCTTGCCCCCTAAAGCTTTCGATCTTCTCCTGGTCTTAGTTCGAAACGCCGGGCGCGTCGTCCTGAAAGATGAATTAATGCGGGAGGTCTGGCCGAACACTTTCGTCGAAGATAACAACCTTACGGTCAATATCTCCGCTCTCCGAAAAATTCTGGGCGAGCGGTCGTCCAGTCAAACTTACATACAGACAGTGCCGCGCAGGGGCTACCGATTTGCCGCGCGCCTGCGTGACTCGAGGGAATCGCTACCGGTTCTTCAGCAATCGCACAGATTTGCTGAACTCGATTCGGAAATCATTGTGGGTCGCGAGCCCGAACTGCGCAAATTAGAGACGTTCCTCACGAAAGCTGTACAGGGATGTGGGCGCATGGTCTTTATCACGGGCGAGCCTGGGATTGGGAAAACGGCTCTCTCAAACGCCTTCTTACGAGTTGTGCGGTCCCGGTATCCTGCAGCGAAGCTCATGCAGGGCCGCTGCCTCGAACAATTTGGTGCGGGCGAGTCGTACCTGCCGGTGCTTGACTCTGTGTCCGCCCTGCTAACCGGACCTGACCGCGAATTCGTTGCCGGCGTGCTGCGCTCTTACGCCCCCACCTGGTGTCTGCAATTCCCTTCCGTTTTCGCTTCAGACGAGACGCGCGAGCAACTCTACCGTGAAAGCGTCGGCGCAACAAAGGAACGCATGTTGCGAGAAATGGTCGACGCCCTGGCGGCGCTGGCCTCCGCCGCCCCGCTCGTTTTACACTTCGAGGACCTTCACTGGGCTGACCCGTCGAGCACCGATTTACTCCGGCGCTTGTGTCAGGACATTGGTAAACACAAACTACTCGTAACCGGGACTTTCAGACCTGAAGACGTGGAACGCGGTAATCGCGCATTCCAAAAATTCCTGCTGGAAGCACAGACCCATAATCAATGCGAGGAAATAGCCCTTGACCTGCTCACCGAGGAAGCGCTCGGAACTTATTTAAATACTCGTTTCGATCCTAACCGCTTCGGTCCGGAAATTGCCGTTCTGGTCCACCGCAAGACGGAGGGACAGCCGTTGTTTGCTACCAGCCTGGCTCAGTTTCTCGTCGAAAGAGGAGATATCGCCAGGGTCGGTGAGTACTGGATGCTCAAGCGGCCTTTCTCGGAGTTGGATTTAGAAGTTCCGGTAAACGTCCGCAAAATGCTCCACAGAAAACTCGACTTTTTGGACGCGGAAGACCGGTGTGCGCTCGAGTATGCCAGCGTCCAGGGCGAGGAGTTCAGCTCCGTTTTGCTGGCCGGCTTGTTGCGCACCGGCATCGTAGTACTGGAAGAACGGCTCGATCGCCTGGACAAAGCGCATCGCCTGATCCAAACCATTGGCGAGGACGACCTACCCGACGGAACGGTAAGCACGCGTTATCGATTCGCGCATGTCCTTTATCAGAACGCGCTCTACCACGACGTCGTGAAGACGCGCCGCGTGTTGTTGCATCGCGAGGCTGGTTATCTGATCCTCCGCACTTATGGCCACGATGCACGGCGGCTGGCCACGCAGCTTGCTATGCACTTCGAGCGCGGCCGCGATTTTGGGCGTGCGGTAGAGTTCCTCATCCAGGCGGGAGACAATGCCAGGCTAATCCACGCAAACGAGAAGGCGTTGGAGCACTATAGCCGCGCGCTTGGTTTTGTTCCGAGACTGCCCTCCGAAAACCAGGCGGCTTTGCTTTCCACGATCTATCAGAAACGCGGCCCAGCTTACCTCGCAACCGGTCAGTTCGAGGACGCCATTCGAGACTTCACCAATTTTCTGGATGAGGCCCGCTCAATGAAGGACCCCGCGAGAGAGCACAGCGCACTCAACGCCCTCATCGAGGTTTACTTCTACGCGCATCGTCTGGATGAGCTGGACAAGTGCGCTGGCCAGGCCCTGAGCATCGCCGAAAACCTGGGCGACGAACGGCTGCGTCTCGAGACGATGGCTTTCATCGCAATGCGGCAAGATATCGTGGGCGAACTCGCGGAAGCTAAGCGAAATCTCGACGAGATCATTCGGATTGCGAGAAGATTTGACTACAAGAGGGCCCTTCTTGACGCATTGGCCTGGCGAGGTCAGCTGTACTTCTTCCAGTCCGAGTACGAATGCGCGCGAGAGGTTCTGCTCCAAGCTCTCAACCTCGCTTCAGACCTGCGACACGGTCCTCTGCTGATTCAGACGCAGTTTTTCCTGGGTCTGAGCCTGGGAAATATGGGCAGCATGTCGGAAGCACTCGAGGTGCTTGGGCGAGCTCTTGAAAGGGCGCGGCGCAACGGCGATCAGTACTGGCCGGCGAAGATTCTGAACTGTATCGCATGGATCTACCGCGAGTTGGAAGCCTTCGATGAAGCTGCAAAGTACGATTTAGAAAGTCTGCAGCTTGCGCGAACAAACAAAGTAAGTGAGGCCGAAACCAACGCTCTCATCAATCTCGGATATGACTGCACTCATACGGCTGATCGCGAGAGGGCACTACGCTCGTTCGAGAGGGCCGGAGCGATCCTCGAAACAGATGTATGGTCCCGATGGCTATTCCAAATGAGACTGTTCGCTGGGTTGGCCACGCACCACCTCGCGCAGGGAGACCTCGAGGAGACGGAGAAATACGCCCGCCTTCTATTCGAATACGCCAACCGCTACGAATCTCGGAAATACATGGCAATTGCAGATAAGCTGCTCGCGGAGATTGCGGTCGCGCGCGATGACTTCACGAAGGCACACGCACATTTAAGCAGCGCCCTCAATAGATTAGCCGGCTATTCAGTTCCCGTTGTGGAATGGAAGCTCTACTCTTTGCTTGGCCGAGTGCGTTTGCAATTGCGCGACAGATCGGCGGGGGAAGCCTTCGCAAGGGCGTGTGGTATCGTCCAGTCAATCGGCGGAAGCGTGCAGGATGAAAATCTTCGGGCCTCCTTTCTCGGATCCGCCGCCGTGCAGAAAGTCCTCAGAAGGCAGGCGATTTGCCAGCCCGCATAAACACGCTGCTACCGCTCGGTCAAAGGCAAGAGTTGACTACTATTCGATGCCCTTCATCATTGTTGTTGTAAGAACGATTCGATTCGTTGCCGAATAACGGGCAATCCGGAACCTGGCCGAGGTGATGGGACTTCTCAGGACCAATCCGCAGGACAAACCGCTGACGAAATCAGTCGCTTGCCGCGTGCGTGTGTACGTGCGTGCGTAACAGTGATAGGTCGGAGCGTTGATCGCATGGCCACGGAAAAATTAACTATCCAAATCCCTGATGCGTTTGTTGGCGGACCTAATGAATCGGCTTGCCTTGACTCGCTGGCCGGAGGAACTGGAGGTTGCTGGCTGGGAATTCGGAGCAAAATCTGGGCTACGTTCGATCACTGGCCGAGTATTGGCGTCGTGGCTGACCTAAGACTTCCCATTACCTATTCGGCCCAATGGACGATTGCCGATCGCTCGGACATGACTCTGACCCGAATCTATCGAGAAGTAATGGGTACGCTGAATATCTGCAGAGAACGCAGATCAGTGCCGCCTTGCTTGTCCGTCTGCGGATTTGCGACGTAGTAGAGATCCTTGCCTACAATTACACCGGTGGTGACGCCGTCGAAGGCGGGATTCCGCCGCTCGAGGACCCTCATCGCAGTGATCTGTGAACGGTTTGCACCCATTCTGAATTCAACAATCCGTGGCAACATGGGGCCGTTCTGAATTCCGACTAAACTCCCCTGAGTCGCATAGAGACCATCAATGAATGCCAGGCAGACATCGTCTGGGTGGATCATAGGTGCGACCGTTCCTGAATGAAGGTCGATTACATCTATACCGTCCTCCCATGTCGAGACATAGAGCAGGCGGCCGTCACCAGAAATAGCGATCCCGTTTGCAGCTGTGAAGGCATGCTGCGGAACTATTCTTTGAAGCACGGTTGTTCGGGGGGACAATTCATATACGGAACCTTCGGCGGTGTCAGTGACATAAACGCCGCTGATTGATGAGATGGCAAGGTCGTTAAAGACATGCTTCCCCTCAATCGACGCAGTTCGTAGAAGTTTGCCGGTTTCGAGATCGTAGCAGCGAAGGGCCGCCCCCTTTGGCGTGTTGTACGTGACCCACACTTCATCCAAGTTCCGGTTTAGCTTAAGCCCAAGTGCATAGCCTCTTTCTCCGTCCTTCGGGAGCACGAGAGAACTGCAGTGCCCTGCCAAGGAACATTTAACAAGCTCAAATTTCGCTGTGTTGCCCAGTAGGAAAGCACGCCGCTTGATATCGAAAGCAATGTTCTCGGGGCGAACATCTTGATCACCTAAAGTCGTGATCAGCCGGCTGTTGTGGACGGGCGGTGTCTGGCGATGGACCTCGTCCATGATCGATTGGAATTCAGCAGTATTCCTTACTTTTGCGAACTCCGGATCCCTGGAAGGGTCAAGGCCAAGATTTGCTTCCACCAGCTTACGCAAGCGTCGTATAGCCTCCGAATATTGGCCTCCAGCAGCGTACGTATTGGCAATTTGCAACTCGATCGCCGGTTTGTTGTTAGCCGTCGGAAGCAGCCTCTCCAGGCGTTCCAGTTCCTTCTTGAACTCGCGCTCATCTTCCACCGAAAGTTTCTGCGTTGGCGGTAGCTGCGCCCAGGCCGTGAAGCCGAGCAGTAGAACAGATAACCCCGCACGCGCAAAGCGCAAACTCATCTCCGTAGCCCATTCCAGGTTTGCGACATCAGTCCCAGGTTACTCTCGGACCACAGCCGTCTGGACATCAGCGAACCGAGCGAGACTTTTCGGTCCTAAACAGGCGCTTTGCGCTACACACGATCTGATCGAACAAGTCTTACACGGACAACGGGCAGTGTTGCGCGACGACGCGGTTCCCATCTGATCAGACTTTCAGGGACGCCTTGCCCGACTTCACTCTGCGCTGGTCCCTTGAACAGACGCGCGGGCATTCAGTCCGAAGTCACGCTGCACTTGCTGGTACCACGTTTCGTTCATCCTGGGCATTCCAATTGACCGACTCCTCATCGCCCAGAGAAGCGCGCCAATTCAGGAACGGAGCGGCGTCGGAGCCCGATGGATGGCGTAATTGCCAGGTGCCACTCTCGATGATATGCCGAATGAGTGCGGCGGTCGTTTCAGGACCAGTGGGGCGTGCAAGCGACGCGTGGAACATACCGGTGAAACGGACGACTTGAGGATAGGCCGATTCCGCGCCAGCCTCAATCGCACGCGCCATCTTGGTGTCCTGGATACCTGGTTCGACGATCGCAACGCGTATATTAAAAGGCTTTACCTCCCCGGCTAAAACTTCGCTGATGGCTTCGAGTGCAAACTTGGATGCGCTATATGGTCCCAGAGGAGATGCCGCGATATGGCCGGTCACGGAACTGATATCTATGATGCAACCGCTTCGCGCTTGGCGCATCGCCGGCAACACAGCTTTAATGCAGCGCACGGCGCCGAGGTAATTCGTGTTCATCGTATTGACAAATGCATCAGATCTGCATGATGCCTTGTCTCATTGCGTCGTGGAACATTTGTGCTGCTTTTCACGTAAAACGACAGCATGGGGCAAAAACGGGCAACCAGCGTGTTTTGGCAACATTGGCTCATTTTTCTCGGTGCGGGACTGGTCCTCGCGGCCCTAGCGATATCCGCCTTCCTGAACCCGCAGCTGCGTTTTCTGCATTCGCTCCAGTCATTAATTTATGTTGCTGTTGTCGTGCTTGCCCGACGAAACAGTCCATGGGGCTTTGGAATTGGCGCGATCATGGCAGCAGCATGGAACTGTCTGAATCTGTTCGTAACACATCTAATGCAGACTGGGATGGTGCTGTTGCTATCTTTTGTTCGCACGGGCCATATGCGTCAGCCGGTGACTATTATGGTGGCGATTGGCGGCATAGGTCATTTCGTCCTCCTGATCGCGTGCGTTATGGATTTCCTGGAATTAAGGCCGGGCATCAGGCAATGGGGACAGTTCTTTGCGGGCGGCTTGCTGTCCATCGCCTATCTCGCTCTGGCCGTCATACTTACAACGGGTCACGGCGTGTAGCGAATTCGAGATTTTCAGTTCAGCCTAGTATTAGCTGTTGGCTTCCGATTCAGCTCGCCGTTGCGGCCAACGAACATCAAGCCCGCTGTGGGTCGCACACGGTTTAGTAATGATCTCCAGGCCTAACGCGACCTGTCCCGCCGAGACATTTCAAGATTGAGCCCGACCGGACCGAGGCGGGATTGGATTGTTGCTCCTCGGGGAGAACTCTAGAAGTGGGTCGGCGTTTCTACGCGACGCATTGGCTGCCGCTTCCCATAAGACAACGACCGCCACAACCATTCGAGCGGTCCGAAACGGAAACGCTGCAGCCAGAAGCGACTCAGTTGCAACTGTGCGCTGTAAGTCGCCACTCCAATGGCTGCCGCCACCGCGGAGCCCATGTCTCCGAATAAACCTAGCCCGTATCCGTAGAAAATGCAACCGAGCACGATGGACTGGAGCACATAATTTGTCAAGGCCATTTGACCGACAGCGGCGAGAGCCGGCAGGCGAGATGTGCGACGTGGATCCAACCAAAGCAGTAGTCCCGAGCCGTATGCTGATGCCATCAGGATGGAAGCATCGAGGTGGGTATTCTGCAGCACCCGGCTCCGAGAGGGCCTGTTTTCGGTGGCGAACTCATCTTATGAATCGACTCTCACTTTTCGGAAACATCACGTGTCCTGGCCAGCCCGTCGTGGGTCGACGGCCCCGCAACAAGACGGATGGTGATTTGCGCAATGACCAAGAGAGAAGCCCAGCAAGTAAGATCAGCGAGGCGTGGCGCGGGACCAGTCCCAAACGAAATCGCTTTCGTGTTGGAGGCCCACGTGAAGTCGCGCAATGCGCCGAGTGCGGTTAGCAAGGAAATGTAGACAACCAGACCACCGAGGCCAAACCGGCGTTGTATACGCCAACCAACTAGCCCAAAGGCACCCCCCCACACTAGATTCTGGGCGAAATAAATCGGAAGCGGCAAGATCGGACGAGCCTCCGAGGGATACAACCACCAACCGGAGGCATGGGCCACGAGATCCCAAAGTACATTGAATCCCGTAACGATCAGCGTAGCTGCTAATGCGCCCGCCGTTCGTAAGCGCTTTACCCGCGTCAGATATATCGTCGCACCAAAGAGGCCAACGGCAGCCAAAGTGAACCAAAATTGAAGCCACGGTGTGAATACGGTCAGCATCCCGCTTGTCTAGACTTACCATCGGGCGCTTCGCCATGCTGCTTGGGAGGAGAGGTAAAGCGCATGCCAGCAACAGAATTCCGGAGCTCGTACGCTCAAAAGCTGAAACGGACATCTGGATCCGCGGCGACGCGCTTCCAAATGATTTGAGCGACACGTTCACCTGAATGTCAAAAAGTATAGGATGCTGCTCTACTCAAAATCGCCATTGCAACGGAACGTTTACGCAACACTCGAAGCGTTAAAAGCGTGTCACTCCTCCGTAGTTGTCGTCCTTTGCAAGTGCAAATGAATACGGAGCTTGCAAGCCACGCTGCGCGACCGTTATCAGCGGAGGAGTGTTTTCATTGCCTCAGTACTCGCGAGACTGCACCACCTTTAAAGCAAACAGGAATAGAATCGCCGAAGAAATAAGCGAAACGCCCATTGCGGGCCAAGGCAACGCGTGCGTGATGAGAGGAGAGGCGCCGCCCAGAAAACGAAAGACATTAAGGGAAGGTCGCAACGAGAGGCGGGAGAGACTCCACCATGCAACTACAACGACGAACATGCTGCCGAAAATATGCCACGTCTCTTCTAAGAACGTAGCCAAAAAAATAGAGACGAAATGAATGCAAGCAGTACAGATGGCGGCTGCCAGAATCGTTTTCAACAAATCTACCGCCGTCGAATTGGCGCGGACTAGTGGAAATAGAGTCCAAGCCAAGGCAATCACAATAGTGTTTATGCACGTTGTCTCCAAAAGTCCACAACCAGCCCTAACCACAAGCAGCCGAAGCCGACTGACTGGTAGTGACAGCGTGTAATAAGTGGACCCCTGAAGTCCTTTTGTCATCTGAAAAGGTGATTGTGTTTTGACACCAGTGCCAGCCAGATAAATCGCTGCGAAAATCAAGGAGAACGATATCGCGATCATCATTGTGGGCCCGGGTTTTATCGAACCTATGCCGTTCAGCACAAAAAGGACAAGCATCGCCAGCGGTAAGCTCAGTGCGTATAGGAAACGCCACTTTGTCTCGAGCCAAGCCTTCACCCAAAGCATCAATTGGACCTCACGTGTTCAAGGAAGATTTCTTTAAGCGTTACGGGGAATTGCTCGACTGAGGTGCCCGGTATGGAGCGCGCTTGCTCGACAAGTTCTTCTACGTTGCGGCTCGCCAATATCGAAATGGAGCGGCCGTTTTGATGGAGGTACTCTACTCCATCGACCCAGCGAATTCCAGTATGGGGCTCTTTTTCCAAGATTATATGCAGCCTCCTATAGTGGGTCTTCAAGTCGTCGAGTGATCCTTTGACCACTGCGCGTCCGCGATCGATGATCAAAATCTGGTCCACAATTTGCTCGACGGCAGCCAATTGATGCGATGAGAAGAAAATGGTGATGCCTTCGGAAGCCGCGAACGCCACCAGTTCACGGAGTACTTCCTCCACAACGGCTGGATCGAGGCCATCAGTGGGCTCGTCCAAAATCAAAAGCTCCGCCCCGCGTGAGATCGCAAGTAACAGCATCAGCTTTGAGCGCATACCTTTGGAGAGATCCGGGATCTTGCGGTTTAAAGGCAATTCAAACATCCGCAAATACCGATCTTGGAGATCACTGCGCCACCTCGGGAAGAATGGGCGGGTAAATTGAATTACCTGCTGTACGGTCATGTAGGGATAGAGTTCTTTCTCCTCGGAGACGAAGCCAATCCGCCGACGGGTGGTGACCGAGTTCCTGTCATCAGATACCGGCACCCCAAATACGTTCGCACGTCCGTCATCGGCCTTCAATATGCCCATCAACAGCTTGATCGTGGTGGTCTTTCCGGCTCCATTGCGACCAAGAAATCCAAAAATACTTCCCCTAGGAACTTGAAGGTCGAGCCCGCTCAAAGCCGCCTCCCCTTTGAAAGACTTGCGAAGTCCCACGGTTTCAATCACAAAATCACTCATTAAACCTCTTCTCTTACCTGCTCCGATCGGAGCAGTGCCAATTCGTTCTCAACCAGCCTTCTCATCTCGTCTTCACTGAAATGTAGCGAGGCCAGTCGGGCAATGGCCGATTGCACGATCACCCGGGCCTTTCGCATGTCTCTGGTTCTGACCACAATAGATTCACGGACAAAAGCGCCCAAACCGTGTCTGAGTTCGATGACCCCTTCATGCTCAAGTTCTCGGTACGCGCGCGCCACGGTATTGGGATTCATTACCAAATCCTCCGCCAGCTTGCGAATGGTCGGCAACTGGTCACCAGCCCTCAGGTCACCTGTCTCAATTGCGTGTTTTAACTGCTCCATGAGCTGGAGATAAAGCGGAATTCCAGAAGATTGGTTCAAACGGAGCAGCACAGCAGTGTACTAAGACCTTAATACAGTAAACAAGAGTACGTCAAGCTGTCACGGGCCGCCGTGTTTGAAACACACGGCCCGGAGCTAATCATCGCCCGGCTAAGGCGGGCTCTGTTGCGCGAATCAGCATTTGCGCGGCCTTCCCCGCGAGTGTTTAGGTAAGTGAATTCGCACTTCGGCCCAAGTTCCCACTGCCACCCGCACCGTCCAGCAACATTCTCGGAGTTCTTAAAGGCCCAGGTATGGAGACAGGCGGCTTCTGCCGTGACACTTGCCTCACCGGTTTTCCTCGCCGGTTTTCCCGGAGGTAAATGCCTTGCAGATAGCAACACTATGGATCAGAGGCTCGCTCACGACCCTCCTCGTTTGGAAGATGCTTGCCGCTGAAGCGACAACCGACTCTAAAATGGTTCTCGCGGAATCTACGCCCCACGCACCTCTCACCATCGCGGTTTACGATCGAGCGCACGTCGGCTCGAAGACGTTGGTGCGGGCGGAACGGCTGGCGACAGAGATCTTCGCCCACGCGGGAGTCAAAGTGCGGTGGACGACGCGATCTGTTTTCGATGGCGGCCTCCTGCTGAATGACTTCAGCGCAGGAACGCGGGAAGGTTGTGCCCAGCCCCTCGATTCAGCGACCGTGAAGGCCGAGATCCTCCCCAATGCACTGAGCGGATTCTCCCCGCAGGCGCTTGGGTACGCACTGCCTTGTGCCGAGCGGGGGATGCAGATCACCATATATGCTGATCGCGTCGAAATCGTGAGCCGCACCGACGTGGAGATCTTTTACCGGGTCTTGGGTCACGCTATTGCGCACGAGGTCGGTCACGTCCTTCTACGGTCGAGTGCACATGGCACTACCGGGCTTATGAAGGGTGTTTGGGCTAAAAGCGATTGGCAACGCGCGGCCGTTACGATAATCCCGTTCACTCCGGGTCAGGCGGGATACGTACGGCAACAGTTGCTGAGGATTGAGGCCTATGAAACGGCAAACCGTCAGACCTTTGCGATTCTGCCAGAACGAGTCAGCCGGCCCTCCTTGGCTGCACATGGCGCTCGATAACCGTCGGTATGCCTGCCTTCGCCAGGTGCCGCGCATCATTGGCACGGGGAGCGACCGCCGCCCAACATCGCGACGGCTCATCGTCCAAACGCCCACGCCACCATCAGCGGGAACTCTTCTTCCCAAAACGCGTCGCCGTGCGACGCGACCCGCTCGCTCATCACGACGTCCGCACCTGCATCTCGCAGCGCGACCGCCCACCGAGTCGCGTTCTTCAGGAAAAACGGCTCCAGCGTGCCAGCGACGAGGTACGCGCGCGGGATCGAGCTCGGCATCACGTCAGGCGGCCGGTAACCCGCGCCCGGTGAGGCGCAGAAGATCGCACCGTAGAGGTCCGGGTGGCGCAGCCCAATGGCCAGCGCGAGCTCCCCACCGGCCGAGACACCGAATACCGCAGTGCGTTCGTTCGGCAGCGTGAGGGCGAAACGCGACCGCACCCATCCGCGGACATCGTCAACAAAGAACTTCTCGTGTGCCGCGAACCGCTCTGGATCAAAAACGGGTGAGTACTCGTGGAGCCGCAACGTCTCATCGGCCAGCCCGTATACGCCGACGACCATCGTGGGCAGTACGTCGGCCGTCTCCAGGACGCCGCCCCACTGGGAGATCAACTGACCGTCACCGGCGAACACGACCGCCTCGGGCGGCTCCGGTGGGACGTACACCCTGACCTGCCGGCCACCGTCGTACTCGAATGTCTCAGTGACGAGCTCTCCCGCGATGGACGACACTGTCGCTGCCTCCTTGTCAGTTAGTCAATCGCACCGCGGCGACGGCCCTACCTTGGCTTTAGCCTCACAAACGAGTTGCTGCAGCTCATCATTGAGGGACCGATCAAGGGCTTCCGAGCCATGGTCTCTCTGAGGCGGACCACTTGAACTCGCGCATGCCGGCGTGCTTTCAAAGAGGATAACAAGATCCAACGTAAGCGACTGGAGAGCTCCATGAGTGTTCAAAGCGAGCCCTCTATAACCAGAGGACGAAGTCGGGAAGATCAACATCGCGCTCGCCAATCAGGTTCTAGGGAAAAACGAGGACGCCCATAGAACCGCGTCGGAACTGTTGCGCCAGTTCCCTGGCAATAGCCGGCTTCTCTCGGTA
>CAWJEH010000017.1:0-202201 GCA_963841675.1 Terriglobia bacterium | reverse complement strand
ATCCGCAGCCCATAGGTTCTCCGCGTCAGGGGCTGGATCTTCGTAGGTTGTTCGCCGTGCCTGAATGCATATAGCTTTTTTGGAATTGAGTGCCGACTGGGCTTCTGGATTGCACTTAGGTTTCGGGCGGTGCTTGAGCAACCACGCTGGGAAAAGTGCGTCCGATGAGGCGGCACGCAACGAGAAGAACGCAAAAAAGCAGAAATGGCGCTTCGTTCGACGAATTGTCGGAAAACACCTCTGAATTACCAACATCCGTTTAAACCTCCTGGAGTTCCTTTTTAAGCGGACTATTTGTGAGAAGACAGGTGTTTTCATTCGGGCTGATAGACGAGAGCTCTTGCTTAACGGGTTGTTAGAGCTTTCGGTGAGGTAGTCGGCACGTTGGCGCAAGGTGGCCGTGATCTGACGCGACGACGAAGGGCAGACTACAGGAACCTTCACAACGCTACTCATCGCTGTTATTTGGGTGACCCGGAACCGGAAGGGTTTCGGTTACGAAGAACGGGAGGTTTCCATTACTGCTGAAACCGTCTACATCATCCTCATGATCGGTCCTCCGGGTTCCGGCAAAACTATGCTCGCCAAACGTCTCGCTGGCATTCTTCCGCAGCTGACATTTCGCGAAGCGCTCGAGGCCACTCAAATCCACGGTGTTGCTGGAGTTCTGACGCCTGGCGTCGGCATTCTCAAGAGCAGGCCCTTTCGTGCGCCTCATCACACGATCTCGGACGCCGGTCTGATCGGCGGCGGCAGCGGAAATCCCCGGCCCGGCGAAGTGAGCCTCGCTCATCAGGGAGTTTTGTTTCTCGATGAGCTGCCTGAATTCCCTCGAGGCGTGCTGGAACAGTTACGGCAGCCGCTTGAGGAGGGCTCGGTGACCCTGGCGCGCAGCAACGGCAGTTTGACTTTCCCTGCTCGCATCATGCTGGTCGGTGCAATGAACCCGTGTCCCTGCGGTTTCTACGGCGACAACACGCGCGAATGCCGTTGTACGCCCGGAATCATTCAGCGTTACCTGGCAAAGGTGAGCGGTCCGCTGCTCGATCGAATCGATCTCCACATCGAAGTTCCCGCTGTCCCATACAAGGAATTGCGAAGTAAGAACGACGGCATCTCGTCCGCCGAAATCAGGGGACGTGTGGAGGCCGCTCGAAAAACTCAGCGCGAGCGCGGTTTCTACAATGCGCAGATACCCCCTTCGCAACTGCGTACTCTCTGCGCCCTCGACGAGAACGGTGAACGCACCCTGGAAATGGCTGTCCGCCGTATGAACCTCTCGGCACGGGCTCACGACCGTATGCTGCGGGTGGCTCGCACCGTGGCAGATCTCGCTGGAGCTGACCAGGTGTCTGCAAAGCATCTTGCCGAGGCCGTGCAATTCCGAAACCTTGACCGGAATTACTGGAGCTGAGTAAATATTCGGTCCTTTGAAACGATCTGCTACCTCGCGGTTCATCTTCGCCCGCGTTTGCAGTAGGGGCTCCAGAATGGCGGCCTCGGTGTTCAGTGTGGATTGTTCCGAAAGCCCTTCGAACAATGGTCAGATCTGAGCAGTTTACTTGCTCGACCGCTTGGCGATCTACTTTGGTCCGGACATCGTGGCCGGAGATCAGTCCTCGGAGCCGATGCAGTAGGTTCTCGTCCAGCAAGATGAGCACGATTTACGCGCCGGGCAGAACCGAATCGGCACTGCGAGCAATAAAGTCCAGCGCCGTTCGGATCTGATCTGGCGTTATGGAGGGAAATTCTTCGGCCACTTCATTCACACTCAGGTCCTTCAGATTCTTGAGTACTGCCGAAACGGGAACGCGTGTTCCCCGAAAAACCCAAGCGCCGCTTACTTTGCCCGGAACACTTTCGAGTAACGGACATTGCGCCCAATCGATTGCGGTGTGTGTGGCCGTTGTCATGGTGTCCTCAAATGCCAATTGTCTCAATTTCTCCAACGCTGATTTCATCGTACCGGCGATCATCGAGGCGGGTCGTACGCGTGCTGGCTTGGCCCATCACCTAGGCGCTGGGCCGTTGAAAATTGCCAGCCGTCAAGCACACCGGATTGACTCAAGACCGACTTCTCCGCCGTAACCAGTGCTATTGGGCCATCGCCGAAATCGAACGCTCAGCGTTCCGGCCCGCTCGTTGTTTCTGCGCCGACTTCCATTCCCATCTAGTCAGCCTGGTGGCACCTTTGACATGAGGTCTTTCCTGATTCGCAAGCGCCACACGTGGATCGTCTCCCACCTTGCCACATCGGTCAGGAGCGAATTGCGGCCACTGAGATAGCCGCCGTTCACGCAAGCATTTGCGCGATATACATCCACCTGCATGAGGCGATTGTGTAGCTCGCGAAGACGAAACCAAGGCACATAGGGGAACAGATGATGCTCAATATGTAGGGAGATGTTGTGTGGCGCGATCAAGATGCGCTCCCACCATGGCGGCTGAACGGTTCGCGTTCCACCCAGGACGTGATGGCGGGGGAGCGCGAAGTGCTCGGCCAGAGCTCTGAGGCGAAGCATCAGTGGCAGCACTACGAACATCGGCAGAGTCCAGCTGTACAGGATTAGCCAGGGCTTGTGGCTCATATATAGCAAAACGGCCACTGCAGCGAAGTAAACAGCTCTCAGCAAAGCCGGCCAGCGATATTCACACCGAGACTGCTGGCTAGCTCTACTCTTTCTTATTAACTCGGTTAGCGTTGTTATAAGGTAGAGGAAACCACGGCCGAAAAGGTCCCGTACAAAAAAGCCGAACAGGCGGCGATGCGGCATGGGGAACAGCCATTCCTCGGCGTGGCCTGCCGGTCCGACCGTTCGAACCAGATCCGGCTCGTCGCTGGTATTTAAGTGCTCATGATGGCTGATGTGATTTGCTCGATACGTTCGTGTAGCGATCCCGAATGGAAAACAGCAGAACAAATCGCTGATCAGATCGTTGTAGGCTTTCGAGCGGCAAATCAGGAAATGCTGCCATCATGCATGAGAATCAGCAATGCATGCTGCCGCGCGGCGATCAGCAACAGTCAAACAGGCTGGAAGTACCAGGGTAAAAACGCAAGGGCTGCGATGCAGGACGCGATAACAATCCAGTTCGCCGCTTCCCGCCAGCTGAGTTGGCCTGACGCAGGCTTGCAAATGCCTGAGCAGGCGCGCTTGATCCATTGGCCTCGTGTCACCTCTTGGCGCCTAGGTTAAGCATTATGTGCTGATTCACTTCCGGTTCGGGAGGCACAGCAATTAGTTCCGGGAAAGCTGGGAGACTCTCGGGAAAATCTGAACACTCGATCCCAAATTGGCTCAGATCACCCACTCGGGCCACAGTACCGTCATCCAACCGACCCAACTCGGCCTCGGCCAGCCTAATCCCTGAACGGAAAACGCGAGACCACTATGGAGCTGATCACCGCAAACGGATTTGGTCCGGAGTATCTAGACTGCTGTTCGGTGATGGAACAGAGAATGTAAAAGAAATGTGATGTTTGGTCGAATATACGCATCTGTGCTTGCGATGCGGCGGCGGAATCAGATATCCAAGAAAGTACAATGTTCGAATTCGCTGCTGCCGAACGGCCTTCATGAGCCCGTTTCTCGTTGCTGCCCGGAAAGAGAATGACACCACCGACGCATTCTTCGCGGCGCTTTACTCAGAACTACATCGGCTCGCGCACCGGCAACTCGCACGGCAGAGCGGAGCTGACAACCTCAGCACGACTACGCTCCTGCATAAGGCATACCTTGACATGGCCGGGCAGCGCGACACATGCTATCCGGACCACTCACGTTTCATGGGATATGCTGCGCGAGTCATGCGAGGCCTGGTCATCGACCATGTAAGGAACAGACGAGCTCAGAAGCGTGGCGCCGGGTACGAGCCTGCCGCGCTCTCCTTTGACCCAGCACCCGAGGCCGGAGCAGATCGAGAGCTGATTTTGATCAGCGATGCGTTGGACGAGTTATCGGACGTAGACGCCTCGCTCGCCGAGTTGGTCGATCTCAGGTTCTTTTCCGGCTTTTCCTGCGCTGAAATCGCGGCCGTGCGAAACGTGTCAGAACGCACCGTTCAGAGGGACTGGGAAAAGGCGCGTATTTACCTTCACTGCAGCATCCGGCGCTGATTGTGGCTCTGCAATCGACGTCCATGTTGAGCGCGCAGCGCTGGCGCGAAATTAGTCCTCATCTCGATGAGGCGCTGGCAATGCCCGATGCCGAGCGCGTCTTGTGGCTGACGCAATTGCGCTCACAAAACCCCGAGATCTGCGCCGGTGTCGAAGCGCTTCTGCGCGAACAGCAAGTGCTGGTGCGGGAAGACTTCATGGCAAGCAGCCCGCTCGCTGTGCCGGAATTGCCGACGCTGTCGGGTCGAAATATCGGGCGGTACAGGCTCCTTTCTGAGATCGGCCGCGGTGGAACGGGAACGGTCTGGCTGGCCACACGCAACGACGGACGGTTTGAACGACGAGTGGCGGTCAAGCTTCTCGGTATTGCATGCCTTGGCCAAGCCAGCGAGGAACGGTTCAGGCGCGAGGGCAGAATTCTTGCACATCTCGCTCATCCTCATATCGCAGAGCTCATCGATGCGGGCGTGTCCGCGGGCGGTCAACCGTACCTCATGTTGGAATACATTGAAGGCGACCCGATCGATAGTTATTGCGATCACCGCACACTCAATATCGGAGCGCGGGTCCGTCTGTTTCTCGATGTGCTGCTCGCTGTATCGCATGCTCACAGGAATCTCATCGTGCACCGCGACATCAAGCCGTCGAACGTGCTGGTCAGACGCGATGGCCACGTGAAGTTACTGGACTTCGGCATCGCCAAACTGCTGACCGAAGATGGAGAAACTGGCGCGGCGGGAGTGCTCACTATCGACGGCGGATGGCCGATGACCCCGGAGTATGCCGCGCCGGAGCAACTCAGCGGCGAAGCCGTGACAACTGGAACCGATGTCGGGGGAGGCGCCAAGCAGTCCTTGGTTGTCACCATCCCGCCGGCGAATCCAAACAACAACATGACCCCGACCGGTACGCCCATTGGCATGGTCGAACGCCAGCAAGGCGGATTTCCTTCTCGCCCCGGGGCGCCCAGCCGCGTTCATTTTCGCTACGCTTGACGGAACAATCGCCGGTTGGAACCCTAACGTTGGCTTGGAGGGGGCGCTGTACCGCCCTCCACTCACGCGGTTACGATGGCCAGGACCATAGATGCGTCCGCCTATACAGGGCTGACCAGCGCGTTTATCAATGGCAAGGTCTATCTCTACGCGGCCAATTTCAATCGAGGGCGTGTGGACGTGTACGACAACGCCTTCAGGCCCGTCAAGCTGCGCACGGACGATCCTGATCACGGCGCCTATAATGATGGGCGGATCGACTCTACAAACAGGCCTTTCGTCGATGACCGGTTGCCCCGCGACTTCGTGCCTTTCAATGTGCAGGCAATTGGCAACGATATCGTCGTGACTTATGCGCTTCATCATGCAGGAGCGCCTGCTGAAACTGCCGGTCCGGGATTAGGGTTTGTAGATATCTATAGCTCAACTGGACATCTTTTGAAGCGCCTCGAACATGGCGACTGGCTGAACGCACCTTGGGGTGTCACCCTCGCCCCGCTAGACTTTGGACGTTTTAGCCATGACCTGCTCATTGGGCAGTTTGCCGGAGGCGGAACCACAGAGTCCAGCGGCCTGATCGCAGCCTACGATCTGGCGACAGGAAGTTTCGATGGACTGTTGAAGGATGCTAACGGCCAGCCACTCGCTATTAACGGCATTTGGGCGCTCAGCCCCGGCAACGTCAGTCCCGCCAATGTCGATGCTGACGACGCGCCCGCGGCGCAGGTCTACTTCACTGCCGGGCCCGCTGAGAAAACTCAGGGCCTATTCGGATATCTCACAGCAGTCCCGTCCGAGCTGACCCAGGGAAGCGGACAGTAAGTTCCAGGGGTTGAGCCGGCTGCACGGTAACAGGCGAAAGCAGAAGACCACCAGCGATCCGGTTTGACCCCTGATTCGAGTCACGACCTAGCCTCAGGCCGGAAGTACGTGAGCTGAGCCCAGCCCGGCTTAAGCTTTTACTCCCATCTCCTTCCCCGAGTTTTCCTGTCGAATTTACTGCATCAAAAATTTTGATTGGAACTTTCCAGCCATTCTGCCTTACCATCGATTAACCAATCGGCTAATCGCCAAAGGTGTACCCGGCACCCCGTTCCGTGTCGAAGTTTTCGGTAGAAGAGTGCGCGAGTGCAGGAATCGATACCGCTCTTTCTTCTCTTTGTACGTGAACGAGACTTGGGCGTAGAGACCCGATCGAAATACATCGGCAGCGCCTACAGCAGGCTTCTCGCGTTCTTTCCGCCGAATTCTTAATCGTTGCAGGAAGTAAGTTCTCAACCTGGAAGGAGACATGAATGGCTGAAACACCCTCAGTAGAAATGAAACCCACTCTGGGCCTCACGGGCCTGACGATGAACGCGATGGCATTAATTGCGCCCGGTGCGTTCTTGTGGCTTACGTTTCAGATACAGGCAAATACAGGAGTCACGGCTCCGGCAATGTGGCTCGGAATTGTTTTGGCGCTGCTGCTTTGTCTGGCGACCGCGGTGTGTTATGCCGAAATGGCCAAACTGTACCCCGGCACCGGAAGCTCCTACTACTTCGCTGAGCAATCTTTCCTCAATCACGAAAAGGCTTGGAAATATGCTCGTCTGTCGAAATTCATCGTCGGCTGGGGTTCCCATCTCTACTACTGGATCTACCCCGGTGTGATGGTAGCCGTCATGGGCGTCCTGTGTGGCTACCTCGTAGGAACCATCTGGCCGAATTTCATGAGCGCCTCAAACCCGGGCCCTGCGTTCATGGCGCTCATCGCCATTGTGTTCTCGTTCTTCATCGCCTACATCGCACAGCGCGGTGTAAATGGAGCCACTTCCGTCAACATCGCGATCAATGTCATTCAAATCTCAGCCTTGCTGGTCTTCTCCGTACTCGCTCTCGGCTATCGCATGAATCATCCGCCCGGCAGCGTTGCGTTTCAGTTCGACGCCACCTCCGGCGAGGCATACACGTATGAATTCGCGACGACTAAGACCGTGTCCAATGGACAGACCACGGAGACCATCGTTCGTGACGCGAACGGTGTGCCCAAGCCAAAGCTGGATGCAGCCGGAAAAGCTGTCGCATTTCACGTCAGCTATCCCGAGAAAGACGACAAGGGTACCTTTCTTACTCACCCGACTGCCGGTTCAGTTCTCAGCGCGCACAACTTCGGTTGGGTCTTCGTTCAGGCAACGATCGCCATTCTGATACTGGTTGGTTTCGAATCGGTGACGGCTATGGGCGGGGAGGCGAAAAACCCGAGACGCGACGTTCCCATTGCGGTGATCTCGTCATTGCTGATACAAGGAGCATTCTGTTATCTCATCGAGTATTTCGCAGCTAATTACTTTTTAAATAGCGGTTACGCAATGCCCAGCGCATCGGCTTCCGCGGCGCCGATCGGCGACATGATGGTGGTGGTCGGAGATGCCATACTCGGCCAAGGTCACGGCCGGACATTCATGCTGATCGAGGCCTTCACCGTCTTCCTCGCCATCATCGGCACGACCCTATCGTGCATGAACACAGGCGCTCGCGTCACGTACGCTATGGGTAAAGACCAGGAACTCCCGGATCACTTCGGTGGTTTACACTCTGCGAATCTGACACCTCACCGTGCAATCTGGACACTTGCTGCGATTTCGGCCGTCGTCGGAGTTGCCGCTGTTTCCGTCCCGTTTGGCGACGCAGGCGCTTTGAGTGATAGTGCCATTCAGGCACTCCCGCACGGTTTCTGGTCCAGTTTCGGCTATTTCAGCCACGACAAGTTGGCAGCGCTGCCGAATACCTTGATCACCGTTACCCTGGCTTCGAACTTTGGTACTTTTCTGCTGTACATGCTGAGCTGCTCCATCTGCATCGTGGCGTACCACAAGCATCCGAAGTTCAAGCTCGTCCGGCATTTCCTGATACCGGTGTTCGGATTGGCCGCTAACCTCGCGTGCATGGCCTTTTACCTCATCGGGCCCTTCATGGGCTACGGAACCAAAATGGAGCCGTTACTTGCACTTGGAATCGCAGTTGTCTGGGGTGCTTACGGCGCGATCTATTTCGTCAAGACGACTAGAGCCACCGGTCGCACTACTCTGGTGACCAAGGGAATAAATGCGGTCTCATAACTGTCTGAGCCGTGGTGGGTCGGCTGGCATCTCCCGGCCCTATGCTCGATATTGAGCACGCTCAGCTATCTGACGCGGGCGTGGTTCGTGAGCAGAACGAGGACTGCCTTGGCTTTGTACTGCCCCAGTCCCCGGATGCGGCGCGTTCGCATGGTTGGCTGTTTGCCCTGGCCGATGGTGTAGGCGGTCAAGATCGTGGCGAGGTCGCTTCGAGCCTCGCCGTCCAGACGGTCACAGCCGGTTTCCGCAGGGCGGCCGGAACCGAACTCCTGACGTCGTTGCTTCCGAAATTGGTGCAGGCTGCGAACGCAAAAATCTTCGAAACTGCGATGGCAAGCAGCTCGCACCGCAGCGCGATGGCTACCACTTTCGTCGCTTGCGCCCTTCGCTTTGACCGGGTCACTATCTCTCACGTCGGCGACTCGCGCTGTTATCTGATACGTCAACACCAGGCAACAGCGCTGACACGGGACCACACTGTCTCGGGCGAGCAGGTGCGCATGGGTCTGCTTACCACCCGCGAAGCGGCAGCCGCAGGAACTTCGCACCTATTGAGCCGCGCATTGGGGAACGACATGTTCTTGAGTGTCGACACCAGCGAGCACCAGATCTTCCCCGGTGATGTGTTCCTCCTGTGTTCAGATGGCTTGCACAATTGTGTTTCCGTCGAAGACATCGTCCGCATCACCGGCAACACAGCTTCGCTCGACACCGCGGCCGCCGGCTTGGTCGAACTTGCGAAGCAGCGGGACGGTAGCGATAATATAAGCGTTCAACTGATTCGTATCCGTAGCGTGGAACGCGTCGGCATATATCGCGGGAGGCACTACAAAATTCAGTAATGTTGAGAGCCATGTGGTCCTCGGCACGCTGCGCCTCTCGTTTTGAATGAGCTCTCTTCATCCAGGCGACCTGCTCGACAACTATAAGATCGAATCGCTTGTGGCCCGTAGCGGTATGGCGTCCATCTTCCGGGCAGTAGATCTGCGCTCCGGCGCCACCGTTGCGCTGAAGATACCGCACCCTGAGGTCGAAAGCGATCCTGTCTTCTACGATCGTTTCAAACGCGAGCAGGATATCGGCATCAAGCTGGATCATCCAGGTGTTATGAAGGTGCTTGCCGACCCCGATCGCAGCCAGTTCTACATGGCGATGGAGTGGGTGGACGGCCGCTTGCTGCGCCAAATCCTCAAAGAGGAAGGAAAGCTTCCGTTCGAGAGGGCCGTACGGATTACCATCGGGATCTGCCATGCTCTGGAGTACATCCACAAACACGGCGTGGTTCACCGCGACCTGAAACCGGAAAACATTATGGTCGGGAAAGACGACAGCGTCAAGCTGATCGACTTCGGAATCGCTGGTCAGGAAGGCGCGCGCCGTCTGACCTTCGCCAAGCTGTCGCAACTCATGGGCACCCCGGACTACATCTCTCCCGAGCAGGTGAAGGGAAAACGTGGCGACGCGCGCAGCGATGTATACGCCGTCGGTGTCATGCTCTATGAGATGCTCACGGGCCAGGTGCCTTTCCGCGGCCCCAACGCTTTCGCCATCATGAACGATCGATTGCTGAACAACCCGATCCCGCCGCGTGAGCTCAATCCGGAGATATCGCCGGAACTTCAGGAGATCATCTATCGTGCCCTGGAGCGCGATCCCGGTAATCGGTACGGTAGCGCGCGTGAGATGGCTTGGGATCTCGAGCACCAGGATCAGGTGGGCGTTTCCGAACGCGCCGAGTTGAGCGAATGGAAAAAGCGCCGATCACCCTGGCAGAGGCGGCTTTTATTTTATCTGATGCTCGCCGCAATCCCCATTTTCGTGTTCAGCCTGCTCATCTATGTAGCGAGACACTGATTTCAGAAGTGTCGGTTGATGAAATCTTCGCGATGGATGACGAATTCTGGATACGCACCGGCTCCTAATTCGTAGAGATCCATGCCTTGCCGTTCACCTTCCCGTGCGACGCGATGAGGAAGAACGATGTTGAGCGCCCAGTTCAGGGAATATGCAAGGGGCAGCACGAAGCCGAGTAGCATGGCGGCGCCCGTGAGTTGAGCCAGGAACTGCTCGCTTCCCGCGATAGTGCCAACACTTCCGGCGGCAAGTATCCCCCAAATGCCTCCTACTGTGTGAATAGAAATCGCCCCGGCGGGATCGTCAACTTTCATCCTCAGTTCAACGATTTCGACCGCAAAGATGACGAGAGTGCCGGCAACGGCTCCGATCAAAATCGCTTCCGGGGGATTGATGAAAAGGGCCGTGGCGCTACTCGCGACGAGCCCGCTCAAGCACCCGTTCGCCGCGAGTGATGCGTCAGGCCGTCCGAACCGGAGCCGTGTCGTGAGCACAGCTGCAAGTCCGGCGGCTGCGGCGCAAAGAATGGTGTTGAGTGCGACTATTATCAGTCCCGTCACCGCTGCGCCTCCGAACAGCATCGCGCCCGCAGAGTTCAGGCCCAGCCAGCCGGTAAGAGCGAGCATGCATCCGAAAAGAACGATCACGATATTGTGACCAGGCATCGCCGTCGGCATTCCTTCTGGCGTGAATTTGCCTTGCCGCGGTCCGATGATCCAGGAAATCGAAAGTGCCGTCAGCCCCCCTACGACATGAATACAGCTTGAGCCGCCCGGATCGACAAATCCGTGCGCGAGACCAAAATTCATTCCGAGTTGTGCCAGCCAGCCGCCGCCCCATACCCAGTGAGCGAACAGCGGATACACGCAACCAGCGAGTATTACCGTCGACGCACAACTGGCCGCCAATCGCCACCGCTCGCAACCGGTCGAGACCGGAATGACGGCCGCTAATCCGGCGGCAAAAATTTGGAATAGAACGATTGCACCTTGCGCCGGAAACCTGGCCAGCAGATTGGCAGACAAGCCGCGGAGGAACAGCGGTTCCGCGCCCAGCCAATTCCAGGATTTCCCACCTGCGGTGAAGACCCATGCCGGTCCACCGGCAGCCCCTGCAAGAGCACAGCCCCACGTGGAGTAGACGAGCAGTGCCAAAGCCGCTACGCACAGAGAGGTCAACAAGGAATGGGCCGCGTGGCGTGATCGGCCCAGGCCAGTGTTGTTCAATGCGATTCCCGCGATCGCGCAGGGCGCAAGCAGTATGAACACCAGGCAGATTGCAGCAGCAGCTTCAGACATCGGGCCGCCTCTTCGGTGCAGGGATGTGGCTACGAGCCAGCAGCACAAGCCCGAGAATTTCGACGCGATTCCCGCGAGCACGAAACTCATTCGCGAAGGCAGCGAATCCAGCAGAATAAGCGCCGAAAGCACGAGCACGCATCCGGCTACCAGCAACAGCAGACCGGCGATCTTCAAGCGCGCTCTCCAGAGAATCTCAAAGCTGGGACTCCTCAACAGGATAGAAGAGTCGTTGGCGCGAATAAGGGGAAAGTTCTTATCAGGCCAATCGAAAGATTGGATGGCTGCATTCCCGGACTTACTGGGTCAGCGGGAACTCAAAGTACAAAAGCTGCTGTCCCGACCGCGCATCGCGCAATCCGTTTACGTAGAGCTTGTCTCCTGCTTCGGCCTCTGCTTCGAAATACAGGAATCCGCTCGCCGAATCACCGGGCGGAAGCATTTTCGCAGCGAAAGCCCGCTCGATAATCTCGGGAGCGTTCAGCGGGTTTTTCTTCTTGGGGAGCGGTATCGGGGTGTGGACGCCGACAGGCGACGGGTGCTTACCCTCCTTCCCCAAAAAAACCAGGTCTTCAGGTGCCACGGCGTTCACATGCCGGCCGTCGGCCGCCACGAGGCTCGCTTCCAGTTCCCTCAAGTCTAATGCCTTGGCTCGCTTGTTCTCAATGACAATCAGCACGGGCACGACTCCGTATTTCGAAAAGTCGATCTTCTTCCCGAATGCGCTGTTTACGAGTTCCTCGCTGTCGAAGCGCTTCGCGCCTACTGTCACGTCTTCGGATTGCTGATGGGCGTATTGGCTCGGCGGCCCCGCTTGAAAACGCTTGGTGTCCTTCGCCAGTAAGACGAAACCCAATGCTGTTACCGACGCTATAGTAAAAACCAGGAACCGGTTTATTGGAATCAAAGGCGCTCTGCTCCCCTATCGATTAGTCCAGCTCGTTCCTCTACCAGTTGTATTCCTATATTTTGCCGCGCGGCTCATTTCGAGCCGTTCTTACTGGCATCACTTCCGGGAGCGCTTGGGCTTTTTGCCTAACCTTTTCTGTCGGACGAAATCGGGCTCGTTCTGGTTGCACGCCGTTTCAGTCGTTGATGGCTCGGGATGATCCGGTGACGCCGCTTCAGCAGCGTTATGATGCGGTCACCCGGGGTTTGGCCGTCGATTCCCGGATCACGATTTCGCCGCTGACGGTTACATGCCAGTTTTCAGTGCGAGTCTCTTCGGACGGACGGGACAAGAGCTCCAGCAAGATCCCCATGGCCCGGCGGCCCATGGCCGTCATCGGTTGACGTACCGTCGTAAGAGGAGGATCGGTATAAGAAGCGACAAATATGTCGTCGAAGCCCACCACTGAAATGTCCGCCGGTACCGAGAGTTTCGCTCGCCGGATCGCCTTCAGTGCGCCGAGCGCGATCATGTCGTTGTAGCAGAATACAGCCGTCGGACCAGCCGCCAGTCTCAACAGGCCGTCCATCTGCTCTTCGCCGCCTTCGGGCCCCGGAACGGCCTGAACGATTAGGTCGCTTCGGATCGCGATGCCGCCATCTTGCAGAGCCTGAGAATATCCCAGGCGCCGCTCGCAGTTCGACTGGTCCCCCTTCTCATCTCGGATATAAGGGATTTTCCGCCCAATATAGGCGATTTCGTGGTGACCCAGCTCAACCAGGTGATTAACAATCAGCCTCGCGGCCTCGCGATTGTCGACCGTTACGCAATTGACAAAATCGCCCGGCTGCAAATTATTGATCAATACAATCGGTATCTGAAGTTGCCTGAGATGTGGAATGTATTTGGAGCCTACCCGGGAAGCGGCAATGAGAATTCCATCTACCCGGTGTTCCCGGAGCGACCGCACCACTTCCAGCTCCCGTTTCGGGTCCGCTTTCGAATTGGCGAGGACGACCGAATATCCGTGGCTGTTCGCAACCTCTTCGATACCGCTAACGATTCCGGCAGCAAACGGATCGGCAATGCTGGTGACAACACAGCCGACGGTTTGAGTCCGCCGCGTTACGAGGCTTCGCGCCGCAAGACTGGGATGATAACCGTGCTCGGCGGCGATGCGCTGGATTCGCTTCGTCGTTTCGTCACTGATTCGCGGCTTGTTTCGCAGTGCCCGGGATACGGTAGTGTGAGAAACCTGGGCGATTCGGGCAATATCCTTGATGGAAACCGATTTTGCCTTGTCCAATAAGCCTTTCGCCGTGCGCGCCTTCTTCCGTCGGCCAGTCTAGCGTAATGCGAGGGCGTCCTTTTTGATTGTACACACGTGTGTCCGAATTAAGGCAAATTCATCGATGTGGAGACAGGGATTGCTTAAGCCGAACAACGCTGTCCGTAAGCTACGGAAACTCGAGATCCCGGGAGCTTCTACTCATTCCGCACCACATAAAGCTGCCCCGGGGCTGAGGTCCTTTTAAATCGGAATCCATCCCAAATTTGTTGTTGACAGCTAGAACAGCTTGTCCTTATACTCGGGAGACCTGCGTTAACGTGTGCGCAAAATGCGCCGTCTGACGCCGCTTCGAGCCGTTGCTCGAACCAAACCACGGGAGGCTTGTCTCTATGATTTCGTTTGGAAGAGTGCGGTGTTCGCCGCTTCGCTGTCTGGGTTTGCTGGTCTTGCCGCTGCTGTTTGTAATTCAGTCCGTGGCACAGTTCACAACAGCCGGTCTCGTGGGAACCGTTCACGATCCGTCGGACGCGGCCGTGCCCCAAGCTACCGTCACCGTTACCAATCTGGACACCGGCCTCAAGCAAACCGGGCAGACAAATGAGAGCGGTGCGTTCACATTCTCCGCGCTGCCGGTAGGTAAGTACAGGCTCTCGATTCAAAAGGCAGGGTTCGAAGAATTTGTGCAGACCGGCATCGTTCTTTCCGTGGGCCAGACGACTTCGGTATCGATCGGTTTGACGGTCGGTGCCACCTCGCAGTCAGTCGAGGTTTCCGGCGCACCGCCGGTCGTGGATACTCACGATGCCACCGTTGGCCAGTTAGTTGAGAAGAAGCTGATCACGGATTTGCCATTGAACGGACGCACGGCTCAATCGTTGGTGTTCCTCGCTCCTGGAACGGCCGACGTAACCAATAACTACTGCCTCGTGAATTGCCAGGGCGGCGTATACCCGGGCGAACAGGAGGCCTCCGTCAACGGCAGCGGACCCGGCGGAGTCAATTACCAGCTTGATGGAGCGGGGCATAACGATACCTACATGAACACCAACCTGCCGTTTCCCAATCCCGACGCGATTCAGGAATTCAATCTCCAAAGCGACAACTTGTCCGCGCAGTATGGCGGCGGATCGAGCGCGGTAGTGAACATCGTTACACGCTCTGGAACTAACTCCTTCCATGGAGACGCTTTCGAGTTTCTGCGCAACGGCGATTTCAACGCCAGGAATTATTTCGCACCTGTTCAGGACACTCTCAAGCAAAACCAGTTCGGAGGCAGCTTCGGAGGTCCGATTCTCAAGAACAAGCTCTTCTTTTTCGGTACATATCAAGGAACAAGGGTACGCAGCACTTCGCAATCGCAGATCGCCTTCGTGCCGGATGCGGCCGAGCGGACCGGCGATTTTTCCGAGCTCTCCACCCAGCTCATCGATCCCGCTTCGGGAGCGCCCTTCCCTCAAAATAAGATTCCTGCGTCCAGCCTCAGCCCGGTAGCGCAGAATTTCCTGAAGTACCTCCCGCTTCCGAACGGTCCGGATGGGCAGATCACCTATGCCGGTCCCCGCACGCGGCAGAACGACGATCAATGGCTGATCAAATTGGACGCCGATCTCGGCAAGAATCGGCTCAGTGGGCGCTACTTTTGGACCCGTTTTGACCAGCCGCCCTTCATCTTCAGCAACAATATGCTGGCGGCGGATTCGAATGGCAACCAGGTCACCGTGCAGAACTACTCGATAAACGATGTCTTTACGCTTTCGCCCACGCTCTTCTTCAACACCTGGTTCGGAGGTAACAGTCAGACGGGCGGCTCAATTTCCGGCGCGCCCTTTTCCTTCCCCGACAAGGGCATTCAGATCGCCGCTCCTACGCCGCCGGAACTTAATCTTTATGTCCAAGGTTATTTCAACGTGGGCACCAATCACATGGGAACGTTCAACCGTGGCGACTGGCTGGTTCGCGAAGACGTGACCAAGGTAGCCGGCAATCATGAGCTGCACATCGGCGGTGAGCTGGGCCACTTGTACAACCACTTGGTAAATACCTATGGAATGTCGGGAGGCTTCAACTTCTACAACCAGTTTTCCGGAAATAATCTCGCCGACTTCATGCTCGGACAAGTGTCCGAATTCGATCAGGGCGGCGGCGAATTCAAAAGCCTCAGCGGCATTCGTTGGAGCACTTATATCCAGGACAACTGGCGTGCGACGTCCCGGCTGACCATCAACATGGGCCTGCGCTGGGACCCCTTTTATCCCTACAAAGAGGATGCCGGTCGTGTGGTCTGTTTTGCGCCCGGTGAACAGTCAAAGCGATTTCCGAACGCGCCCCCCGGTATCATCTTCGGCGGAAACGACGCGGATCCTGGCTGTCCCTCTCGTTCCGGAACGAACAATAACTTCGGCAACTTCGGGCCGCGTCTCGGCTTTGCCTATCGGCTGACCAACGACGGCAAGACCAGCATCCGCGGGGGCGCCGGAATTTACTATACGTATCCGATGACCACGCAGTACAATGCTTTCGCCGATACAGCACCCTTCGCGCCACAGTTCAGCCTCTATGACGTCAGCTTTGCCAATCCGTACGGCAGCGCCGGACTAGCCAATCCATTCCCGGCGCAATATGGCCCGAATCTGCCGGGTCCCAACGTGACCTTCGAGCTCCCTGTCTCTATCCGTTGGTACTTCCCGACCGATTTCCGACTCTCGCAGATCTATACCTGGAACCTCACGCTGGAACGGCAACTCGGAAAGAACTGGCTGGTACGCGCTGCTTACATTGGAAACAAAGGCACCCACTTATCGAACGGTTCCAAACCGAACAGGGCGGTGAATCCCGCCATTTACATCCCGGGTGACTCCACCGAGGACAATACCCAGCAACGCCGTGTTTACCCCGATTTCGGCCCGGTCAACATCTACGCGTCCGAAAACAATTCCAGCTACAACAGTCTGCAAATCTCAGTCGAGAAGCGATTCGGAAACAACCTGTCCCTCATCGCGAATTATTCCTGGTCTAAGACGATCGACGACTACGGCGGGACCGATCCCTTCAACCGCTCCTTCGATCACGGAATTTCCAGCGACGATATCCCGCAACTATTCAAGCTCACTTCCGTCTACCAGATCCCGACCTTCAAGATGAACCGCTTCCTCTCAGCGGTGGCGAACGGCTGGGAGCTGACGAGCCTTACCACTTGGCGAAGTGGATTTCCTTTCTCGATTTACAGCGGCGTTGACAACTCATTCAGCTCTGTAGGCGCGGACCGCGCTGACTTTGTCGGCGATCCCACCGGCAACCTCGTTGTGGGAAGCGGCGAAAGTCACGGAGCCATGATTAACGAGTGGTTCAATACTTCCGCGTTCGCGGTGAACCAGATCGGCACGTTCGGTAACACCGGCAAGAACATCCTGCGCGGTCCGCGGTATTTCAATACGGACTTGGCGGCCATCAAGAACTTCCACCTCACTGAACGACTGGCAGCGCAATTCCGCGGTGAGTTTTTCAACGTATTCAACAACGTGAACTTCAATAATCCCGACGCTACCGTTACAGACTCGAATTTCGGCCGGATTCTGTCAGCGGGTAGCCCGCGCATCATTCAGGTTGCCATGAAGCTTTCGTTTTGAAGCCTTGGCACTGAAAACGCTTAGTTTCTTTCGCCAGTGAGACGAAACCCAATGCTGTTACCGACGCTATACTCAAAGCCAGGACCCGGTTTATTGGAATCAAAGGCGCTCTGCTCCTCTATCGATTAGTCCAGCTCCTTCTTCTACCATTCGTATTCCTATATTTTGCCGCGCGGCTTATTTCCAGCCGTTCTTACTGGCCTCATTTCTGGGAGCGCCTAGGCTTTCTCCCTCAACTCTTCTGCCGGACGAAATCGGGCTCCATCTGGTTGCACGCTGTCTCGGTAGGTGAAGTTTCCTCCGTTGTCCCGTTAATCCGCCGGTTGAAGGCGCTATCAGCCTCTCATCCCGATCTATGTCTCCACTACGACAGTGGCTGGCCGGCAGGCGGCGCTGCGCCAGGTCGCCGATATCGTCGACGGAATCTTCTATGTGCCGGTAGACTACGCCTCCTGTGTTCGCAGAGCTTTGCGCACCATCCGGCCAGCTCTTTTGGTCGTACTCGAGACCGAAATCTGGCCGAATTTATACTTCGAAACAAAACGTTCAGGTGCGTCGCTGGCGCTGATAAACGGCCGTATATCCGATCGAGCATGGCCTCGCTACCGGCGCTGGAAGAGTTGGTTCTGGCCGGTTCTGCAACTGCCTGACTTAATTCTGACGCAAAGCTCTAAGGATGAGCGGCGTTACGCCGAATTGGGCGCGCCTCCTGATAGGCTCGCCACTGCGCCGAATTTGAAGTACGACGCGGCCCTCTCTGCCGCGCCGCTTCAGCTTGCAACTTTCGGCGCGCAGCATGTCTGGATCGCCGCCAGCACTGTGGGTCCGAACGAGCGCGGGAGCTCTGTCAGGCACTCGGTCGATGAAGATGAACTGGTTTTAGCGGCTTTTGAAAGTCTCTCGCAGGAGTTTCCGAAGCTGCTTCTCATCCTGGCTCCGAGGCAGCCCGCTCGCTTTGATACTGTAGCCCGCAAACTCGAGCAAAAGCAGATTCGCTTCTTGCGGCGTACCGAAACCAAAGTCAACCCTGGGCTTACGCTGCCTCTCCCGGGCGTGCTGCTTCTCGACACCATGGGCGAGCTGCCCGGGATCTACCACATGGCCGACGTAACCTTCGTGGGAGGCTCGCTCGCGCCGCGAGGGGGTCATAACATACTCGAACCCGCCGCCGCAGGCTCGCCGATCGTCATAGGTCCTCACATGCAGAACTTCGAGACGATTGCGCAAGACTTCGTGCAAGCCAGCGCACTGGTGCAGATACGACGCCACGAGGATCTGGCGCCAGCCATACGCAGTCTTCTGTCGGACCACGCGCTGGCTCGCGCACTGGGAGCGAAAGCGTTTGAGCTGGTCGCATCTCGTCGCGAGATTGCCGGCCAAATCGCAGAGCACCTCTGGCTGTGTTATTACGGCGCGTCTCTTCGAAAGACCGGCAACCGTTTAGCCCGGTTCTTCCTGACGCCCCTGGCTGGATTGTGGAAAGAAGGCGGCGCGCTCAAACGCAAGCATTCTGAACACTTCACTCTCATCTCCCCACCGCTTACCGCGCCGGTCGTCAGTGTAGGTGGAATCACTGTCGGCGGCGCCGGCAAAACCCCTTTCACCGTCTATCTTGCAAAACGTTTGCAAGCGCGCGGGCACTCTCCGGCCATCCTGATGCGTGGGTACCGCCGCCGTTCTCCCACCGAGGCGCTGGTTTTTGCCCCCCGTGCCAAAGCGCCTGCCGCCTTCACCGGCGATGAGGCGCAGATCTTTCTTCGCTCCACCGACGCCCCCATCGGAATCGGTGCGAAAAGGTATGAAACCGCCCAAATCCTGCTGCGGCAATTTCCGTCGACCAGTGTGCTGCTGCTCGACGATGGCTTTCAGCATGCGCGCCTGGAGCGCAACTTCGACGTCGTGGTGATCGACGGTCTGGATCCTTTCGGTGGAGAAGAAGTAGTCCCGCTCGGTCGTCTTCGCGAACCTTTGGACTGCCTCGTACGCGCGCACGCCTTTGTCGTTACGCGTGCCGAAGAGGCTCACCGGTTCGAGGCCATTCGCCGGCGCCTTGAGAAATTGAATCCAATCGCTCCCGCCTTCCGCACGCGCCTGTGCCTCCGCTCTTGGCATGATTACCGCAGCGGGCAAGTCGTTCCCACGCTCAAAGGGCGTCGGGCCGGAGCCTTCTGCGGCATCGGCAATCCTGAAAGCTTTTGGCGAACGCTCGCCGCACTCGGAGTTGAAGTTGTTTTCCGATGGACTTTTGCCGATCACCACGCCTATAATCCGACTGAATTGCAGCGGGTGGCGCACCAGGCCCGCATGCACGGTGCCGATATCCTGGTCACCACGGAAAAGGACCGCGTCAATTGCCCGAGTCATCTCGAGCGCGCCATAGCTCCTCTCGATCTCGCCTGGCTCGAAATTGAGGTTGAACTCGAGGACGAGCCGGCCTTTCTTGACCTGCTGGAGAGATCGCTGCAACGAATCCCTCCCAAACAGTTTGTCCTCTAAGCTGTCAATCACCTGGAGCGCATCTGCTATCGTGACGGTTTTACCTGCCGAATGCAATTTCCGAATCTTGAAATTCCTTGTGAGGAACTCGTTCTCGAGAACGGTCTCAAAGTGCTGGTGCATGAAGACCACAAGACGCCTGTCGTCGCGCTAAACATTTGGTATCACGTCGGTTCCAAGAATGAGAGAGTTGGCAAGACGGGCTTTGCCCACCTCTTCGAGCATCTGATGTTCGGTGGTAGCGAACATCTGCCCGGCAGCTTTATCGAAGCCATGGAGCGGATCGGTGCTACCGATCTCAACGGCACCACGAGCGAGGATCGGACCAATTATTTCGAGAACGTCCCTACCTCCGCCCTCGACTTCGCTCTCTTCGCGGAGTCCGATCGCATGGGCTATTTCTCGAACACCATCAGCCAGGAGATCCTCGATCTCCAGCGTGGCGTGGTTCAAAACGAGAAGCGGCAGGGAGAGAACCAGCCTTATGCTGTCGTCGAGGACTTGGTCGTCAAGGCAACCTATCCCGCCGGACATCCCTATTCGCACACCGTCATCGGATCGATGCAAGATCTCGATTCCGCCTCTCTCGAAGATGTTCGCGAATGGTTCAAAACCTACTACACGCCCTCAAATGCGGTGCTCGTCGTAGCCGGCGACATCACGCCCACTGTGGCTCGCGAGAAAGTTCGGCGCTACTTCGGCGATATCCCTCCCGGGCCTCCGGTCGCGCATGAACGTGCCTGGGTTGAAAGAATGACCGCGGAACATCGCGAAACTGTGCAAGATCGTGTTCCGCAGGGCCGTCTGTACAAAATCTGGAACGTGCCTGGCTACGGTACCATTGCCGCTGATCATCTCCGGCTGGTTGGCGGCATCCTCTCGTCGGGGCGCAGTTCCCGCCTTTATAAACGCTTGGTCTATGACGATCAAATCGCCACTAAAGTAGCCGCCTATTTGGATGAACGCGAAATCGGCAGCCAGTTCGTCGTAGCAGCAACGGCCAAGCAGGATGTCGATCTGCACCGGATCGAGAAGGCCGTTGACGAGGAACTGAGCCGCTTCTTGGAGGACGGCCCCACGCAATGCGAACTCGATCGCATCAGGAATCAGTCCTTCGCGAAATTCATTCGAGGCGTGGAGCGCATCGGCGGTTTTGGCGGCAAGTCCGACATTCTCGCCACCAATCAGACCTACCTCGGGAATCCGCACGCCTATAAACAACGCGTCGAAAACCTTTCGCAGGCCAACCCTGCAAATCTTCTGGCAACCGCTCGCGACTGGTTATCTGCCGGCAGATATACGCTCGAGGTCCGGCCCTTCCACGCGGTTTCCCAACCCGCACCCTCTTCAGTAGATCGAAAAACCGCCCCGGAACTGGGCGAGCTGCGCGAGCTTAAGCTCCCTCTCATTCACGAAGATAACCTAAGCAACGGTCTTCGCTTGCTTCTCGTGGAACGTCACGATGTTCCGGTAGTGAACTTCTGGCTGGATTTCAACGCCGGCTTCGCTGCCGATCATCTTACGGTACCGGGAATCGCCCGTTTAACCTCTTCGTTACTCACTTGTGGCACGAACAAACGAACTGCGCTTCAAACCAGTGACGAGCTCCAGATGTTGGGGGCTCAGCTCAGCAGCCACTGCAATCTCGATATCTCCACTGTTTTCCTTTCGGCCTTAAAGCCCGCTTTGGACGAGAGTCTGGATCTCTCCGCCGACGCCGTCCTCGATCCTGTTTTCCCCGGCACGGACTTCTTCCGCCAGCAGCAATTGCAGCTTGCCGCCATTGCGAATGAGAAAGTTACTCCTCTTCAGATGGCGCTGCGCGCGCTTCCTCCGCTGCTCTTCGGGCCAAACCATCCGTACGGTGTGCCGCTGACAGGCTCCGGCACCGAAGAAAGCGTGCAGAAACTGACGCGTGAAGACGCCGTGCGCTTCCACGAGGCCTGGTTCAAGCCGAACAATTGCACGTTGATCGTGGTTGGCGATACAACCTTATCGGAGATTAAGCCAAAGCTCGAAGCTCTGTTCAGCTCCTGGAAACCGTCGGACGTTCCCCAAAATAGGTTGAAAGACGTCCAGCGCCCCGCCAGGCCGGCCATTTACCTGGTGGATAAGCCGGGCGCTCTGCATTCGGTGGTCATTGCTGGAACCATTGCACCACCAGCCAAAGCCGAAACGGAAGTAGACCTTGAGACCATGAACAAGGTCTTTGGCGGAACTTTCGGAGCCCGCTTGAATATGAATCTGCGCGAAGACAAACACTGGTCCTACGGCGCAGGGTCCGTTCTCTACGGCGCCCGGGCGCAGCGCCCGTTCCTGGCTTACGCCTCCGTTCAAGGCGACAAAACTGCCGATTCTATTGCCGAGATGCTGAAGGAGCTCTCCGGAATGACCGGCGCAAAACCCGTCACCTCAGAAGAACTCGACAAGGTAAAGCAGCAGCAGATATTCGAGCTTCCCGGCTCCTTCGAAACGATGAATGCGGTGGGCGGCGTGCTGGGCGATCTGCTGCAGCGCGGTTTGCCGCTGGATTTCTACAATACCTACGTCGGTCGTGTTTCGTCGTTGCAGATATCGGATATCGAGCGCGCAGCTCGCTCGTTGCTTTCCCCCGAGAACATGATTTGGATGGTGGTCGGAGATCGATCTGCGGTTGAAAAACCGCTGCGTGATCTCGGTATCGGCGATATCATTCCTGCCGCGGTCTAGCGCAGATTAGGACGCTTTTAGTCCGCCTGCTCCGGCTAGCTTGGCTTGGCGCTGGTCGAATGTCCAGAAGGCGTCTGCCTTTAATTCCATCGCTGAAGCCACATGAAGGCTGTCCAGTGTTCTCGTGCCGAGACGGGCTACATCGCGCTGGGCAAGTTTAACGCACGTTTCAAAAGCCATTTCGGGCAGACTGATTTCGATCCACAAACCGGCCTTTCGATCATGCTCGAGATCTCCGTACACCTGCTGAGCTTCCCGAGCGGATATTTTGCCTTGGAAGACATGCTGGGCGACGGCGTGCGACCACTCCGCTCTATGTAGAGGAGTTAGCCAGATCCGGGGGCGTTCGGTCATTCGTCGCTGCGCCTCCGCGGAATGCTGATCCGGAAGATAAAGCGAGACGAAAAAACTCGTATCCGCGTAGATATTCAAAACCGTCCGCGGTTCTCCATCATTAAATCTGCGCCCGGCAGCACGCGTTCACCGAAGATTTTCTTGGCTCGGGCGGCAAAATCAGGCCACGCATCTGGCTGGGCGGCGGATTTTTGAGGAACAATATGGCCGAGGATCCGGTCTCTTTCCCTAAGTTCAACCGTCTTGCCGGCTTGCAGCCACGCTTTAAGTTGCCGCGTTTCGCGCAATTGACGAATGTTTATGGAGGGCACGTACAGCAATGTGCCACAATGCGTGCCACAAAGTCAATCTGGAGTCTTGTCCAAGGAGGCCTGAAGCGCGGAGCTCCGCCCTACGCTTCAGGCTCATTCTTCAATTAGAAAATGCTTCTAGCCGCCCGGGCGCTATTCGAGTTCTTCCGGTTCGATCCCGGCTTCTTCCCCGGCTGCCTTCTTTTCCCAGTACTTCCGCACCCACGCTTCCCAGCTCTTTCCAGCGGCAGTATCGCGTCCACTGAAACTCAGAGTTGCGATTTCGGAGAACGGAATACTCTGTCTCGGACTACCGTCTGATGGCATAATCCGCACCATCGAGGCCGCCAACGTGTCCGCACGCCTGCGGTCATAGACGTAGCCCTCTACTTTCGTGCCATCCTTGCGTCCGATTGTCACGTCGCCGCGGTAGTCGAACGCCTGCTCCAGAGCTTCTCGCACTTCCCGCTCGGTCGCTAGTGACGGAATCGAACCCTGCAGCTTGGCATGCGTAAAACCAGGAACGACTTCCAACTCGTCTGGCCTGTTTGGTTGCTCCGTCAAGCTTGCGTCTCGTCGGCGGTCTTGATTTGAACCAGCGGGTTGTAAGAATGCACCGGCTTGTAGGGTTGGTTCAACAACGCCTTGGCGTCTTCGTCTTCATAGCGGCTGAAAAGAGAGGCCTTCGCCATACCAAAAAATCCGCGCAGCGAACCGAACGCGTAATCTACTGCCGATGCCTCGTATCCGCTATGAACCATACAGTTCGCGCACTTCGGATTACCAGATTCCGTGCCATACTCGGCCCATGCCGTTTCGGCCATCAACTCACTGTAGGTGTCCGCGTAGCCGTCCTGTAGCAGGTAGCAAGGCTTCTGCCAGCCGAAAACATTGTAGGTAGGCATTCCCCACGGAGTGCAGCTAAAATTGCGTTTCCCCATCAGAAACTCGCCGAAGAGCGGCGACATGTTAAAGCGCCAGTTAGATTTTCTGTTGGAAAGAATCGCTCGAAAAAGCCGCCGGGTGCGCGCCTTCCCAAGGAAGTGCGACTGATCCGGAGCTTTGTCGTAAGAATACCCAGGGGCGATCATCATACTCTCCACCCCTACTTCCATCATTTCGTCGAAGAACTCGCGAACGCTGTTAGGATCCGCACCATCGAAAAGCGTCGTATTCGTTGTGACTCGGAACCCGCGTGCCAGAGCTGCTTTGATTCCCTTGATCGCGACGTCATAGCCGCCTTCCCGGCAAACCGAAAAGTCGTGATGATCTTTCTGCCCGTCAACGTGGACCGAAAACGCAAAATATTTACTCGGCTTGAAGAGATCGAGCTTTTCCTCGAGTAGCAAGGCGTTCGTGCAAAGGTAAATATACTTCTTCCGAGCTATCAATCCCGCTACGATTTCGCGGATCTGCGGGTGCATCAACGGTTCGCCGCCTGGAATGGCTACCGACGGCGCTCCACATTCATCAACCGCTCGGAAACACTCTTCCGGCGTGAGCTGCCGCTTCAATACGTGCGCAGGATACTGGATTTTGCCGCAGCCGGCGCAGGCCAGGTTGCAGCGGAACAGTGGTTCGAGCATGAGGACCAGCGGATAGCGCTCGCGGCCTGCGAGCTTCTGCCGAAGCACGTAGGTCACCATGGTCCACATTTCTGAAGCGGAAACACTCATAAAGATTGATCTGGCCGAGAGCGAGACAAAGCAAACCTCCTCGCTATCCAAACCCAGCTACCTCTATCGTATCCGATTCATAGCCCCAGGCCGTGTAACCACTAGCCCGGCGAGTTAACTCGTTAGAATCGAATCACCTGCCGAATGGTGCGCCAACCAAAGCCGTGTGCCGACCGCCTTTTTACGAGCAGCATCCAGGCGCGCAGCATCCTGCCGGCTTGGTGGCGCGAATGAACGCACTCATGAACTTGCCTTCCACCCGCGGAGCGATATGGTCCACATCGATCCCTTGACCGGACAGAAAGGCGCGGGCATCCTCGAGGTCGTAAACGCGCGTGGGTTCGATCTCAATTGCTGCGAACCCCGCCTTCGCGAGCTTGTCCGTGTATTCGGAATCCTTGAGAGCTCCTGCAATGCAACCCACCCATAGCTCCACGTTCCTGCGGATTTCAGCAGGAACATCACCGCGTACCACGACATCTGAGACTGCGAACCGTCCCCCTGGTTTAAGTACGCGGAACGCCTCACGCAACACGCGATCCTTGTCGCCCGACAGGTTAATGACGCAATTCGAGATGATCACATCGACGCTGGTGTCCGGCAGGGGAATGTTTTCAATCTCGCCCTTGAGAAACTCGACATTCTCTACACCAGCTTTGCGCTGGTTTTCACGCGCTAGGGCCAGCATGTCGTCCGTCATGTCGAGGCCATAAGCTTTACCAGTCGGCCCAACTCGGCGAGCGGAGAGCAAGACATCGATGCCCCCGCCCGAGCCCAGATCAAGAACCGTCTCGCCAGGATTGAGCTTGGCAAGGGCACTTGGGTTTCCACAGCCGAGTGACGCCTTCAGCGCCTTCTCGGGAATTTGACTCGCGTCCGCTTCGTCATACAGGTTCGACGTAATGGGATCACACGATGCCGCTGCGGAGCCCTCGCAGCACGATGTCTTCGAACAGCAATCCGCCGGCAAACCTTCTCCTGTTGCGACGCGGCGCGCTGCTTCACCGTATTTCCCTTTGACGACTTCTTTCAGTTCCATGTAAATCCTCGTTATTGACAAACTCGAACGATCGCCTGCGGCTCTATGGCCTTGTTGCGGGTGCAGCACTCTGCGTAAAGGAACCCGAGCAACTCCTGAAGGCCTTCGGTGTTCGCGGAATACCAAAGAAATGTGCTATCGCGGCGCACTTTCACCAGATCCTCGTTTTTCAGCTTGTCCAGATGATGAGAGAGCGTGGACGGAGGAATATCGAGTTCGTTGCCGATGTCGCCGGCGACCATACCTTCGGGATGCGCGGCCAACAGCGCGCGCATAATCCGAAGTCGCGGCTCTGTTCCCATGGCGGAAAACATGTCGGCGTAGCGCGCAACATCAGGTTCATTTTTGTGTTTAGTCACCGCAAAACCTCATATTTCAATTATTGCAGAAATATGGATTTAGTCAAGCAAAATATTCCCTTGCCCGTTGATCTCGAAACCGAGCCTTGAGCGTCAGCGATGGGCGTGGCCGATTTTCAGAACACTAATTCAGCTCTCTGACCCAGATATTCCGGAAACTGATCGGTTCGCTTTTGTCGCCATGCGCCTGGAGCTTGATCGGAGCGGCACTGTATTGCTTGTAGAACGGCTTGCCAATGTAAAGCGTCTGACCCTTCAACTCGAAATGATTCTCTACCAGCACACCGTTGAAAACGACAGTGACATACGCCGGAGTGTTTAGGGAGCCGTCGTCCTTGAACGTCGGTGCCGTCCACACCACATCGTAAGTCTGCCATTCGCCTGGCTTACGCGCGGGATTCGCCAGCGGAATAGCCTGCTTATAAATGCTGCCTGCTTGCCCGTTTACATATGTCTTGTTGTTATACGAATCGAGGACCTGTAGCTCGTATCCGTCGTCACCGGGCCCGGTAGACGCCAAGAATATGCCGCTGTTCCCGCGCGCCTGACCGCTGCCAGTAATGTTCGTTGGGATTTTCCACTCGATGTGAAGCTGATAGTTCTTGAAACTCCGTTTCGTTTCGATGTTTCCCGCGTCTTTATTCACGGTCAGCACGCCATCTGAGACGATCCATTTCGCCGGTGATTTGTCACGGTTCGTCACCCACTCGTCCAGGTTCTTGCCATCGAACAGCACGATTGCGTCGGAGGGTGGCGCGGTGCAGGTCGCACCTGGAGTCACTACCTTGGGCACCGGCTCCCAGACTTCCGTCTCTTCCGGTTTCGGTTTGGAAGCCTGTTGCGCGGAAAGGCTAGCCGCCACAGTGATCAGAGCCGTAAGCGCGAGGGATCGCGAAAGTTGTATGCACATCACTTAGAAAGAATACACTCGCGAGCGAGTAGGTGCCAACAGGCTTCCGGCTCCCTAACCAGTCTGGCTCTAAGCGGAAGAATCTTTATCCCGCGGCTTTGGGATTGGGGCGCGAGCCATACTTGCGGGCAAACGCCTTCGTAAACTCTGCACCTAAGAAAAAGATCTGCGCCGAATAGTAGACCCAGGCAATCAGAACGACAACCGAGCCCGCCGCGCCGTACATCGACGCATAACTCGCTCGGCCGAGATAAATGCCGAGAACGAATTTCCCGGTCGTGAACAGCAGCGATGTAACCGCGCCGCCCAGCATGACATCGCGCCACTGTAAAGGAATTTCAGGTAGGAGTTTGTAAATTGCGCCGAACAAAGCCGCGATCACCACGAACGACACGATCCAGTTCGCCACGTGCAAACAGAGCGCTTCAATGCCGCTCAGAGATCCCGAACGTGCGCCCAGGGCGGAGATCCACGTGCTGATGGCGAGCGAAACGATGAGCAGAAATCCAACCGAAAGAACCATCCCAAACGAAAAGAGCCGCTCCCTTAGAAAGCTCATGATCATGCCAATGCCGCTCACGCTCGGAACGGGAACTTCCCATATATAGTTCAGTGCATCCCGCAGCTCGATCAAAACACCGGACGCGCTGAATAGCAACGTGAGCACGCTGAAGATGGTACCGAGGACGCCATGCGCGTTTGTATGCGATTCCTGCAGGAAGGATACTGCCGCCTTGGCCGCTGCAGGTCCGACGAGCGCTTGAATCTGTTCACCGATCTGATACTCCGCGGTCGAGTGTCCGAACACCAGCCCGGCCATTGAAACCGCAAGCAGCAGGAGCGGAGCCATCGATAGCAGCGAGTAGAAAGCGAGCGACGCGCCAAGGCGGGTGGCATTTTGTCTGTTCCATTCGCCGAAACTGTCTGCCAGCAGCGATTTTATGATGGTCCACGAATAACCGATGCTTTTCACTCAAATCGTCCAAATCTATTCTTTTTCGGAACCGGCACCGCCGTTCGAAACGATATGGGTGAGACCGCCGCCAGACCCAACGATTTCGATCATTCTCAGGTCGAGGTCACATGACTGACTGAGTATAATGGCGCGTGAAATGCCTCTCCAGCGATCCGCCTTTCATTTCGCCGCGTTGTTTCTAGCCGGTTCGATTTCGTTCGCCCAAACGGCCGAACGTAAACTCTTCAACGCGTATTATGCCCAATGGACGGTCTACAACGGGTTTTTGGTCAAGACGTTGGACACCAGCGGAACGGCGAAGCGCCTCAACATTCTCAGTTATGCCTTCGTCAATATCGGCACGAATGCGGCCGGGCAATATGAGTGCACATCTTTTGATTCCTGGGCCGATAACGGCACCACGGCCGGAGCGACGCCGAACACCAGCGTCGATGGCAAGGGTCTACCCGCGAATGGTCTGACCGGGAACTTCGGTCAGCTGCTACTTCTGAAGGAAAAGTATCCGAATCTCAAGATTGTGGCCACCATCGGCGGAGCCAGCCTCCCTCCCCAAGCCTTCTCAGCGATGGCCGCGACTCCCGCCAGCCGCAAACATTTCGTTGCTTCCTGCATAGCGGACTACATCCAGGGCCACTTCAGCGGAGCATTCGGGCAGAATCCAAATCAATGGGAAAGCGGCGTAGCTGTGCAGGGTCCGCCGGGACCGCCAGTGCCTGATACACCAGGCCTCTTCGACGGCCTTGAAATCGACTGGGAGTATCCGGTCGCCGGTGATACCGCAAATTTCACGGAACTGATGAAGGAGTTTAGGAATCAGCTCGATGCCTTACAGAGAGGCCGCTACCTGCTAAGCTTCGATGCGCCTCCCGGCGCATGGGCCTTTCAATATATCGATTTGCCTGCTGTCTCGGAATATTGCACTTACATCGATCTGATGACTTACGACTATGCCGGACCTTGGAACAACCAGACCGGATTCGTCGCTCCGCTATACGCGACCAAGTATGACCCTGATCCCACGCTCAATGTGGCTTGGACAGTCGACGCCTACCTCGAAGCTGGTGTGCCGTCCCGCAAGATCCTGCTCGGCGTCCCCTTCTACGGATATGGTTGGAATGTCAATAATAGTGCGAACACAACACAAGAAGGCCAATTCGTAACCGCGACGCCATTGCCGGCCTCGGGTCCGGACCCGCTCAACACTGAAGGATTCAAGTACATCGTGACCACGGCGATGCCGTTGATGCAGGTCTTTCGCGACGACATCGTGAACGGCGGAAAAACGGAGACCCCGTGGCTTTTCGATGGCAAGACTTTCTGGACCTATGACGATCCCGAATCCATCGCACAAAAGATGGAATTCGCGCGGCGCAAAGGATTAGGAGGCGCGTTCGCCTGGGAAGCGAGCGGTGATCTACCGGATGGGGATCTGGCCCGTGCGATTTACTTGGGCTTACGGAAGCAGCCCAGTCACTAACCGCCCTGCCGGCTTACATCGATGTGGTTGTTATAATTCAGCCATCAGTCTCTTTATGCCATCACTAGGTCTCGCCGATGATGTTGCGGAAACTTCTTCCGTCGCGGTGAATGGGTCGACAAAGAAGGTTATTCTTCTAAAACCTCGCGGTTTCTGTGCCGGCGTCGTACGCGCGATAGACGTTGTTAAAATCTCGCTCGACCTCTACGGAGCGCCTATTTATGTCCGCAAGGAGATTGTCCATAATCGCCACGTCGTTGATGAGCTTCGCAGCGCCGGAGCGATTTTCGTCGAAGAGCTCAGCGAAGTTCCTGAAGGCGCGCGTGTAATCTTTAGCGCACATGGCGTCTCTCCTGCCGTAAGGGCGGAGGCTAAGGAGCGCCGCTTGCAGGTCATCGACGCGACGTGCCCGCTCGTCACCAAAGTGCACTTGGAAGCCGTTCGTTTCGCCAAACAGGGATACACCATCGTGCTGATCGGCCACCGGGATCACGACGAAGTGATCGGAACCTTAGGCGAAGCTCCTTCTAGTACATTTCTAGTTTCCGATGTCGAAGATGTAAACCGTCTGCAGATCCGCGACCCCCAAAAGGTGGTCTATCTTACGCAGACCACACTTTCACTCGACGAAACTAGCGACATGGTTAAACGCTTAAAAGAGCGCTTTCCTAGTATCATCGGGCCAAAGACACAGGACATCTGCTACGCCACCGAGAATCGCCAATTGGCGGTGAAAGCAGTAGCACCGCTTTGTCAAGCCCTGCTCGTGGTTGGTTCGCAAAATAGTTCGAACTCGCGCCGTCTTGTGGAAGTTTGTGAGAAGGCAGGCATCCCTGCCTATCTTCTCGATGATTGCAGCGAGGTTCGCGAGGACATGCTCGCCGGAGTTGATACCGTCGCGGTGACCGCCGGAGCTTCGGCTCCCGAACATCTCGTTGAGGAGCTGATCGATCATCTGCGAGACCAGGGCTATGATGACTTAGAAGAGGCGGAGATCAAGGAAGAAGACGTCCGTTTCACGCTTCCGGCCGATCTCGAAAGCTTCACGCCCCGCCTTCACACCCGGCGCGCTTAGTGATCGCCCACGTACGCCGAGTTTCTATTGTTATCGAGTTATGGTACGTAGCCTAGCTTTTGGCTTCGTTCCACTCTTTTCGGAGAACGGTTAGTACCGTCCATTTCCTTTTTATAGGCGGTAAAAACCGCGCCGCAGAGCCCGGCATTCAAGTAGTTAGCGCCGGTATTTACCGTCATCGCCTTGCCGCCGGTATGCTCGTTTTTTCCGCGATTTATCTAAGCTGCATCTCATTGTTATAATTCAGCTATACATCTTTCTATGGCACAAAGAAGCCTCGCATTCCTCTTCCATGAGGAGATTCCTGGTGAGAACATTGTCGGTCGGTACTAGGCCGAGTCCTTTTCGTAAGCGATGAAGACTGGCGCTCAAATAGACGATTTTCTGAGTCTTGCCGTAGGGGACGCTGTGACGAAGGCATCTTCGTCGCTTCTCGATCACCAGGCAATCGAAGGATATTGGTGGGCCGACCTTCGGGCCGATACGACGCTCGAATCGGACTACGTGCTAATGCAGCTCTGGCTGTATCCGCCGGTTGATGGCATTTGGAATCCGCCGACGCGGCGGCAGATCGATCGCGCTGTCGCAGCCATTCTGGACCGTCAACTCGAAGACGGCGGCTTCAACATCTATCTCCATGGGCCGTCAGAAATCAATGCATCCATCAAAGCTTATTTTGCCTTGAAAGTTGCCGGGCTCTCGCCGTCCGACGAGCGGATGCGGCGTCTCAGGAACCGCATCCTGGAATTGGGTGGATTGCAGGGCTCCAACAGCTACGTTCGTACGAATCTGAGCCTTTTCAATCTCTTTCCGCGCGACGCCTGCCCTTCGATTCCGCCCGAAATTATCTTGCTGCCGTTCAACTTCATCTATCAGATGTCGTCCTGGACGCGAGCCATCGTTCTTTCTCTTTCGATCGTTCATGCCGCTAATCCTGGTCGTCCCGTCCCGGCGGGCCTCACGCTCGACGAGCTATTCCTCCCCGGCGCTCCCATGCATCCTGAGCGCGATCCAAAGCTCATCAGTTGGCGCAACGTTTTCCTCTTTATCGACCGGTTTCTGAAACAGTGGGAAAAACTCGGGGTGCACTTCGTCCGCCAGCACGCGATAAAGAAGTGCGGCGAGTGGATGATCAAGCACTTCGAAGCATCCGATGGTCTCGGAGCGATCTATCCCTCCATGCAGTACGCCATTATGGCGCTGGATGTTCTCGGTTACGGTCCCGAACATCCGCTTCGTATCGAGGCTGAAAAGCAGTTCAACAACTTGATGGTTGACGACGAGCGCGGGTTCTATATGCAGCCGTGTTTTTCTCCTGTTTGGGATAGCGCCATTGCCGCATTCGCATTGGCGGAGGGTGGTAGCGTCTCATCGGATTCCCTCCGTCGTTCCGCAGACTGGCTCATATCGAAAGAAATTCGTCGTACTGGCGACTGGTCCGTTAAGCGCCCCAACACCGAACCCTCTGGTTGGGCTTTCGAATTCAACAACGAGTTCTATCCCGATGTCGATGACACCGCGATGGTACTTCTCGCCCTCGATAAGGTGCAGAGTTCGGATGAGCTCGCGCAGCGTGCCTTGGTCAAGCGCTCGGTCAATTGGCTGCTCGCGATGCAGGGCAAGGATGGCGGTTGGGCCGCCTTCGATGTCGATAATGACTGGAACCTCCTGAGCTATGTGCCTTTTGCCGACCACAACGCCATGCTCGATCCTTCTTGTCCGGATATCACGGGAAGAGTGCTCGAGGCTCTGATCCAGTCAGGTCTTTCGCAAGATCATGCAGCAGTAAGAAAGGGAATCGAATACCTGCTGCGCTCTCAAGAGGCCGATGGAAGTTGGTATGGGCGATGGGGCGTCAATTATCTCTACGGCACCTTTCTCGCATTGCGCGGGCTTCGCGCCGCGGGAGTCGGCGAAAATGAGCCCAGTATCCAGCGCGGTATCGAATTTGTCCGGGCTTATCAGAATCGCGATGGTGGATGGGGCGAAAGCTGTGCAAGTTACGATGAGGGCCGTTTCATACCCAACCCAAGCACGCCCTCCCAGACGGCCTGGGCGATCCTGGCACTACTTGCCGGCGGAGACTTGCGAAGCGAAAGCCTGCACAATGGCGTCGAATATCTTGTTCGCACTCAGCGCCCAGATGGCAAATGGAACGAAGATTATTGCACTGGGACAGGATTCCCGAGGGTCTTCTATCTCGCTTACACCGATTACCGTAACACGTTTCCGCTGTTGGCTCTCTCGACCTATCGAAAGGTGATGGCTACATCCGATCACACGGAGAGAGTTCAATTTCAATGGCACGAAGTGACCGAACAACGCAACCGTTCGCGTTCAAGCCGGACAGCCGGCCGTTCTTACGCTCACACTTTGGAAACGCATCGCACTTCTATTTCTGCGCCCGGCTCTCCGCCTCTTTCGAAATCGACTTCGAATCTATGAACCCAGAATGGCGGATTGACTTGCGCCTCCCGTTAAGTCCCTCTTGAAGTTGCCTATCACCTTAGTCACGGGCGCCAGTGGCTTTATCGGCTGGCACGTGGCTCGCCTTCTCACCGAACGAGGTCACCGGGTTCGTGTCCTCTGCCGGCCAACCAGTGTCATCCGGGAACTCGAGGTAGAGCGCGTGACCGGAGACCTGCGTGATCCCGCATCGCTCGCCCGAGCAGTGAAAGACTGCAACCTGCTGTTCCACGTGGCTGCTGACTATCGGCTATGGGCCCCTGACCCGCAGGAAATGTATCAGTCGAACGTGAACGGTACGCGCAACATACTCGAAGCAGCCGAGCGCGAGGGCGTCGAACGAGTTGTTTACACCAGCACCGTGGGCTGCATTGGAATGTCGAACGGCACCGATGGCGACGAAAACAGCCCGGTCTCAATCCACGATATGGGCGGACATTACAAACGCTCTAAGTGGCTGGCAGAGCAGATCGCTCTTGAACGGGCCCGTGCCGGTCAGCACATTGTCATCGTCAACCCGACGGCACCGGTAGGAGATCACGACTGGCGTCCCACTCCCACAGGAAATATAATCTTGAATTTCCTGAGGGACAGGTTGCCGGCCTTCGTGGATACGGGGCTCAATCTGGTCGATGTAAGGGATATTGCGGAAGGTCACTTGCTGGCGGCTGAAAGAGGACGCTCGGGCGAGCGCTACATTCTTGGTTGCCAGAATCTGACACTCCAGCAGATCTTTGGGCGTCTCGCCGAGCTCTCCGGTAAAACGGCGCCGACTACTCGGATACCATACGCCGTAGCCTATCTTGCAGGTATCGCCAATACTGCCTGGGCCAATCTCACCGGCAAGGAACCGATGGCGCCGCTGGAGGCGGTCAAGATGGCGCGCAGCCGAATGTTCGTCAGCCACGAAAAAGCGTCAACCAAGCTGGGCTTCTCGCCCGGCCCGGTCGATGCCGCGCTCGGGCGCGCCATAGGCTGGTTTCGCGCAAATGGATACATCCAGCAAAACGGCCATTCCTGATGGCCATTCTCTATGTCGCGGCCGAAGCGGCCGAACTGAAGCCGTTCGCCGGCTTGCTGACCGGTTTGCGCAGGTTAAAATGGCCGCTTGATTACGCCTGGGAAGGAATTTGGGAGAGCCGCCGAATCCTCCTCGCCGCCAACGGCGCTGGACCTAAGCTGGCTGCCGATGCGGTCGAGACCGCGATCCGCGCTGGCATGGTCGCCGAACTCTCGTCTTCACGGCTCCAGGCAGTTGTGAGTACCGGCTTCTGCGGCGGTTTGGACCCCGATCTTCGCGAATCGCAAATAGTCGTTGCGACGCGAGTGCTCTGTCCTGCCAACGGCGAAATCTATGAGTGCGCGGCTGTTACTGCGGCCGATGAGTTTGTCTCCGGATCGATGCTCTCGCAAGATCGTATCGCAAATGACAGTCCTGAGAAGCAGCGGCTCTTTGGCCACGGAACCATCGCCGTCGATATGGAAGCTGGTGGTGTTGCGGCTCGTGCAAAACGCGCCGGATTGCCATTCTGCTGCATCAAAGTAGTCACAGATCGGGCAGACGAATCTTTCCCTTTCGACCTGAATCGGTTACGTTCTTCGGAAGGCAGAATCGTGCGTGGGAAAATCTTATTACACGCTCTCACGCATCCGAAGGTCATTTCAGATCTGCTCCGGCTGAAGCGGCGTACCGAGGATGCCGCTAAGACTTTGGGGAATTTTCTAATCGGCAGTCGAGTCATTGCAAACACAGATACTGCAGCATCCGAATCCTAACCGCACCTCCTCCGTTCCAAAGGAGATGAGAGCGGCGGTTTATACCGGAAGTGGCAACGTCGAGGTGCGGACCGTAACCACTCCCTCGATCGAATCGCGCGAAATTCTCGTTCGCGTGGAGAGCTGCGGTATATGCCATACCGATCTCAAAAAAATCGAGAACGATCTTCTTCTGCCGCCGCGAATCTATGGGCATGAGACAGCCGGAGTTGTTGCCGCGGTAGGTTCACAGGTGGGCAAGTATGCTCCCGGCGATCGCGTGAGCGTTTTCCACCACATTCCTTGTCGAGATTGCTTTTACTGCCTGCGCAAACTTTACGCGCAGTGCCGGATCTACAAGAAAGTGGGTGTGACGGCTGGTTACGAGCCTGCTGGCGGCGGCTTTTCTCAGTACGTGCGAGTGATGGACTGGATCGTCGAGCGCGGAGTTGAACGCATTCCAGCCAACGTATCGTTCGATCAGGCTTCTTTTTTAGAGCCGGTAAACACTTGTCTGAAGGCATTGAACCAATTGGGTATTCGCCGTGAAGATATCGTTGCGGTGCTCGGACAAGGTCCGATTGGCCTTATCTTCACCAAAATTCTCCGCAGTAGTGGAATCTCGCCATTCGCAACCGACACGATCGAGTTTCGCCGTCGGCTCTCCAGTCATTTCGGCGCAAAGACTTATGATCCCGGCGACATTGCCTTTGAGCAGGACTTGCGTGGGGTGACGGACCAGCGCGGCGCGGATTTCGTCATCCTCGCCACCAGCGCTCGCGGTTTGGTGGAACAAGCGTTGCGCATTTCTCGTCCAGGTGCAAAGATCCTCCTATTCGCTCAGACCTCTGCGGCCGAACGTATCGAATGCTCCGGTGCAGACGTCTGTGTGGGTGAGCGCATGCTTTTGGGTTCCTACAGTGCCGACGTAGATCTTCAACCGGAATCTGCGCGGCTCGTATTCGGTGCAGGTTTGTCCTTTGAAGAGCTGATCTCGGACCACGTGTCTCTCGAGGAGATCGGTCGCGGTATCGACATCGCGCAACATCCGAGAGAGCGATCCCTTAAGGTTGTCGTTCATCCTCAGGAGCAGAACTAAATGCCGACGATCCTTGAGAAACCTGGCTTTGATATCTCGACCCAGCGTGAACTCGGTCCTGCCATGCAGGCCGCTGTTCTCTACGGGAAAGAAGACGTCAGACTGGAAGAAGTTCCGGTCCCTGCCTTAGGTCGCGGCGAACTCTTGGTGCGCGTCCGTGCGGCGCTTACATGTGGTACTGACGTTAAAGTTTACCGGCGCGGCTACCACGCAAAAATGATTCAGCCGCCTGCGCTCTTCGGTCACGAAATGGCCGGCGATGTAGTCGCTCTTGGCTCCGGTGTCAGGTCCTTTCATGTCGGCCAAAGGGTAGTGGCGGCAAATTCTGCGCCTTGCGACGAATGCTTCTTTTGCCGCCGGGACCAGCAGAACCTGTGCGAAGATCTTTTATTCAATAACGGTGCGTACGCCGAATACATTCGGATTCCGGAACGCCTTGTCCGTAAGAACACGTATCTGATTCCGGACGGGGTTTCCTACCAGGATGCCGCGCTTGTGGAGCCCTTAGCCTGTGCTCTTCGCGGTTTGGACGAGAGCGGCATTCGGCCCGGAGATACAGTGGCCGTCATGGGCCTGGGACCAATCGGCCTGATGTTGGCGCGTTTAGCGAAATGGGTGTACCGCGCCCGAGTGATCGGCATAGCGCGGCGCGTCGAGCAGATCAACAGGGCCAAGCTGTTGGGAGCAGATGAAGGCGTGTTGATCGATAGGAATGTTGAGCTGAATAGCGACAAGGCTCTCATCGATAAGATCCAAGCTTTAACCGCCGGCAGGGGTGCCGATATCGTGATGGAGGCAATAGGCCGTCCGGAGGCCTGGGAATTGGCAACCCTCCTGGTGCGCAAAGGAGGAATGATCAATTTCTTCGGTGGCTGTCCCAGCGGCACAAGGGTCGGGTTAGACACCACGCTGCTTCATTACGGAGAGATAACCTGTAAAGCCACCTTTCACCACACGCCTGCGCACATTCGCCGCTCGCTCGAATTAGTAGCGGATGGGAACATCCGCGCGGCTCACCTGGTCAACCACGAGCAGCCGTTGAGCGAACTTCCCCAGGTGCTGCACGACCTGGCCCACCACCGGAATGGCCGGATCAAAACGGCGATCATCCCCTGAGAGGCTATCTGTTCCTTGCCGGTCGCCCACCTACAGCCGAAAGACTATATTCAACAAATCGCGCCCGGCACCGCCACGACCTATTCCGAACCTGAGGCTCTTGAATACACCCGCTGGCTTGCCAGACATCACTACGAAAATTTCCACGTAGTCAGCTTTCTTCTACCGAAGGAGCTGCACCAGGATTTTTACAACGTTTATTCGTTTTGTCGCTGGGCGGATGATCTGGGAGACGAAATCGGCGAGCCGTCCGAGAGCCTGCGACTGCTCAGTTGGTGGCGGAGCGAGCTTTTGGACATGTACCGCGGGCACGCATGCCACCCCGTTTTTATCGCATTGCGTGAAACGGTGATACGTCACAAGATTCCTGTCGAGCCGTTCGATCGACTGATTCGTGCCTTCGAACTAGATCAAACCGTCACTCGATACAAAAGTTTCGAAGATGTCTTCGCCTATTGCGTGAACTCAGCGAATCCAGTTGGGCATCTGGTTCTTTACTTATGCGGCTATCGCGATAGCGAGCGCCAGCGAATCTCAGATTTCACCTGTACCGCTCTGCAACTGGCCAATTTCTGGCAGGATGTGACTGTCGATCTTCAGAAGGACCGAGTTTACCTTCCTCTCGAGCTTCTTATCAAGCACGGATATAGTTTGGAAGAGCTCTTCGCACACAAATACAACGGAGCTTTCAGGGCCGTCATGGCCGAAGCAGTTGACGTGGCTGAAGAACTTTTTCGTAATGGGCTCCCGCTCATCAAGATGGTTGATCGGCGGCTCTCTCTTGATTTGGACTTGTTCAGTAGCGGTGGCATGAAGCTTTTACGAAAGATCCGGCTGCAAGAATATGACGTGCTGAAGCGGCGGCCGTCGATTTCGAAGGCCGAACGCGCAGGCATTCTGCTCCAATGCCTTCGGCATCTTCTGCCTGTTTGATAATGCCCACGGCAGAAGGCCTTCTCCGGCAGTCGTACGATTACTGCCGCAACATTGCCAAGAGCCGCGCGAAGAACTTCTACTATTCCTTTCTGCTTCTGGAAAAACCGCAGCGCGATGCGATGTGCGCGATTTACGCGTTCATGCGTCACTGCGACGACCTGAGCGATGAAAATCCGGGACTAACTACGGTTCAGCTTCGACACTCAGTGGCGGAGTGGAGAATAAGCCTGGATCATGCGCTGGCGGGAGATGTCGCAGGCCACCAGATCTGGCCGGCATTTCACGATACGGTCGAGCGTTATCGCATTCCCCATCGGTATTTCCACGAAATGATCGATGGGATTCTTTCAGACCTCGAGCCGTGTCGAATGCAGACCTTCGATGAACTGTATCGATACTGCTATCGCGTGGCCTCGGTAGTCGGTTTCACGGTGATCCACATTTTCGGTTTTCAGTCTTCCAGGGCATTGCTGCTGGCGGAAAAATGCGGAATCGCCTTTCAGCTCACAAATATTCTGCGCGACGTGCGCGAGGACGCAGCCATGCAGCGGGTCTATCTTCCGCAAGAGGATCTTGAACGCTTCGACGTAAGCCCGGAGCAGTTGTGCTCGGGAACTGAAGATGAACGATTTCGCCGGTTGATGAGCTTTGAAGCAGCCCGGGCCCGCTTGTTCTATGAAGAATCCGCTCCCCTCATCGACTTGATCGACCCGAAAAGCCGCCGGTCCCTTTGGGCGCTTCGCGCTATCTACATGCGCCTCCTCTCAAAGATCGAAGGCAACTCCTACAACGTCCTGAGCCGCCGCATCAGTGTTGCCAAACCAATGAAGATCGGGCTCCTGATCTGGGCATTTCTGCAGAAGTAGCTACTCTCCGTGGAACGCTTCCAGAACACTCGTTGCGGTGTATGTCAGAATCCACTCTGAACCGCTTCCGGCTATTTCCACGGCTCCGCTCTCGGCCGGAATCATCCAGCACTGACCCGGCTCAAAACGCTCTCCCGTGATCGAGCCAGTCCCCTCGAGACAAATGAGAAGCAGGTAATAAGGCGTACCTGCGTCAATCGTAAACGGCTTAGTAGGCCGTAAACGTTCAATCCGAAAATAAGAGCTTTCCAGCAGCTGCTCGCGCCATGGAGTGAGCCGGATCGTTTCGGGTGAGTGCTCGTGCCGGCCAAGGTGGGCCACGTTCACGCCGTGTTCTAAATGCAGTTCACGCGGGCGGCCGTAATCGTATAGCCGGTAGGTGATGTCTGAATTTTCCTGGATTTCGCAAATTGTCAGACCGGCGCCGATTGCATGTACCGTACCAGCCGGCGTGAATATGACGTCGCCCTGCGTTACCGGTCGCCAGTCGAGCAGTTTTTCGATTTCCCCGCTCTGAGCCGATTCCCGCAACCTGTCGGAAGATATTCGTTGACGAAAGCCCAGTGCCACTTCCGCACCTGGCTCAGCGGCGACAACATACCAAGCCTCCGTTTTGCCGAGACTTTGATGATGTTCCCGTGCGTAGGTATCGTCTGGATGTACCTGTACCGACAGTCGCTCCGTCGTGAACAGCAGTTTCACAAGCAGAGGGCAAATGCCCGGATGTCGGAGATCGGAGGCTGTTCCCAAAATAGCCGGCTCATTCTTGAGAAGTTCACCGAGCGATATCCCGAGCGAAGTCGCATTTTCGTTGGAGGTGTACCAGACCTCGCCGATGCGCTGCTTCGTGCATGCATCCTTGAAATAAGAGCCGAGGTCGTCGCGTCCCCAGACCCTTTCGCGAAAGAGGGGAAGCAGTCGGATCGGCCGATCCCGAGCTAGCGACATAATCTGTACTTGAGAATTTGAACCGTTCTTCGCCACATTTTATTCACAGGGGATTTGCTGACCCGATAAAAGCGTTTATGACCTTAGCCGCCGCAGGCTTGATTCTGGTACTAATTTGTCTCACCGTGGTGCGTGTCGCCGAATACCACGCCAATGTGAGCGTCCTCTTCGACCAGAACTCCAGCTGCGAATCACTGCTTCCCGACGCCTCTCAACCGGACGACGTTCTTTTTACTCAGAGCCTTCTCGCGCTGGGTAAAGTTGGTTTACGAGTTCCTGGTGGTTCTCAAGCACCTGTGCCCGCCGAATCTTCATCGTTGGCGTTAGTTCGCCTCGCTCGATAGAGAATTCCTGATCTAGAATTCGAAAACGGCGAATCCTTTCGAACTCGGGCAACTGACCGTTGATACGAGACACGGCCGCCTGAACAGCCTTAGTAACTTCAGCACTATTGTTACCGTTCGAAACCAGCTGTTTTACCTGGGCGGTATTTAGGGTCAGAAGCGCCGTAACGTACGGCTTTTTGTCCCCAATCAGGAGAACCTGATTCACAATCGGTTCGACTTTAAACAGGCTCTCAATGCGGGCAGGATAGATCTTCTTGCCGTTAGAGGAAACAATCAGCTCCTTCTTCCGCCCCGTGATGTACCAATAGTTGTCGGCGTCCACTTCGGCAACATCACCGGTCGAAAACCAGCCATCTTCAGACATGACCGACCGTGTGGCCGCTTCATCGCGGTAATAGCCTTTGAAAAGGCTGGGAGTTCGGACCTGCAGTTCTCCATCTTCAGCGAGCCGGGCATCGGTTCCCGGAAGCAGCTTCCCTATGCTGCCTGACTTCGGGCGCTCGACTGGATTGAAGGCGATGACCCCTGCCTCCGTCAATCCATATCCCTCGATGAGAGGCATACCCACGGCGGCGTAAAAATCGGCCAGATCTTTGCCAAGGGGCGCGGCTCCGGAGGCCGCCACACGAATGCGTCCGCCCAATCGCTCTCGGATCTTTGAAAACATGAATCGATCTGCGACTTTAAGCGTACGTGACATCCATGCCGGGACCGGCTTGCCTGCCTGCCTGTAGCGGGCCGCTTCTAATCCCAGGCCAAGCGCTCCATGAAACATCTTTCGAGACACCGCAGGACGTTTCTTTAGTTCGGTGAGGATAGTTGCGTACATCCGTTCCCAAACTCTGGGAGGAGCCAGGAAGATGGTCGGTCGAATCGCGCGTAACTCGGCCGGCAAGCGTGAAAGACTCTGGGAGAAGTAAACCGGCATGCCCATGCGCATGGGAACTAGTTCCAGCACGATTCGCTGGGCTATATGCGCTGAAGGCAGGAATACGATTGTTGAGTCTGTAGGACCGACCGGCAATACTACTGGCGCAGTGTCGATGTTTGCCAGGATAGCCCCGTGAGTGGTGAGACCCATTTTGGGCTCGCCAGTGGCGCCGGACGTTAAGTAAAGAATGGCGTCGTCTTCAGGCGAAAGCTCTTCTGCCAGTTTGGTGAACGCTTCAGGGTCTCGCTGAAGAACCTCCCTTCCCCGGGAACGGAGGCTTTCGAGCGAGATGGTGCCCGCCGCTTCTCCTGTCATCAGAATGACTTCTTCGGGCCACGCTATTCCTTGAGCTTCGACGGCCGTCTTTAACTCTTCTTTTCTCTTCGAATCTTCGATAAAGAGGAATCGCGGCTCGGCGGATTGGATATTTTTTGCCAGATCGGCCATAGGATAGGCCGTGTAAAGTGCTGCGGAGACTCCGCCGGCACCCATAATGCCGATGTCAGCCAGATAGAATTCTGCGCGTGTCTCCGAAAGAACACAAACGATCTCGCCCTTCCTGAGGCCGAGCGCACGCAGGCCGAGCGCTATCTCTCGTGAAGCGCGTAGCCACTCGTTCCAGGAGTAAGTCCGATAACCATCGCCCGTACCGCTACCGGTCGGTTGATATAGCGCGATCGCATCGCCATACTGCGCGGCAGTTGTCTCCAAAACCGTAAACAGAGTGCGAGACGACATTAGCGAATTTTACCAACCGGCCAAAGGCGTCTCGGGTCCGTGTTCGCGGTGCGACAATCGAGGTTGCCGGTGCCAGAGAGTCGTACTTCGATTACAGTCCCCGACGAATTGGGACAACGCCGTCCGGTGGCCTATCGCGAGGAAGCTTTCCTGCAGAGCCCGGAATCGCGCCCGCTTCGCATCCTTTCAGAGTATTTGTGGCCGCTGGCTCACTTTCAGGAAGAGAAGATTCACGAGACCATCGTCTTCTTTGGCTCGGCCCGTATTCAAGCCGAGGGACCGCTTAGCCGCTACTATCACGACGCCCGTGAATTGGCACGCCTCACCACCGAGTGGGCGGTATCCGTCTCTGAGGCTGAATCGGACGGTAACTCTCAGCCGGCGCGGCGGTTCGTAGTTTGCTCAGGGGGCGGCCCGGGCATTATGGAGGCGGCCAATCGCGGCGCGGATGATGCGGGTGGTAAGACGGTTGGTTTGAATATCGGACTGCCCTTCGAGCAACGTCCGAATCCTTACATCACGCCGGAGCTTTCATTCGAGTTCCACTACTTTTTCATGCGCAAGTTCTGGTTTGCATATCTTGCGAAAGCGATAGTCGTGTTTCCTGGCGGATTTGGCACCCTCGACGAGCTTTTCGAAATCCTGACCCTTGCGCAGACCAAGAAACTCGAAAGTAAGATACTGATTGTGCTCTACGGGCCAAGTTATTGGCGCGAGATCGTAAACTTCGATGGTTTGGTTAGGCACGGAATGATCTCGGAAACAGATCTGAACCTGTTCCGATTTGCCGACACGCCGCAATCCGCTCTCGACATTTTGAAAGAAGGGCTGACGCGCTATTACCTGGAACCGGAGAGCGCTCTTGCGCACATGCCCGAAGCGGCTCCGGAGATCGCGCGCACGCGAACGTCTTAACTGCGCGCTACTTACCCTCGGTCCAGCCTCCACAGGCCGGAGCGGGCGGTTGAATTGCCATGGAATCAAGGTTCGTTCTTCCCGCGGGCAACTTGCGAATGCTGAACCGCTCCGGATGACTTACCTTCCATTCCAACAGCGGGATCGAGCAGCGGCGCTCTTGAGCAACAAAGTTTAACTTTGGGATTTGGATAGGCGCGGATGGGCCACTTAGCGCCTTCGATAAGAGCTGCTGAAATTGTTTTTTCGACAGTTGGTTCAAATCCGGAGAACGAAGTGTTTCTCCAGACTGTGTGGCGGCGAGCAGACTGCTTGCCACGACAAAAGAGAGGGCGAGACGATTCAGCATATGCAAACTCCTGGCGCGAGCCGCCCTTTAGACGCACGGCTCAATGCGCGGTTAGCAGAAAGAGCAACAGCTTAAGATGCAAGCATGCGCATTGTTACCTTCGAAGCAGGTGGTCAAAGCCATCCGGGTGTCATTTCCGGGGATTTCGTGCTCGATCTTAGAGCCGCCGGATTCTCTACTGTTCTTGACCTTATCAAACACAGTGTAGTTGGACAGTCCCAGCTTGAAAAACTCATCGCGGAGGCTCCCCTAAACGCCAGGTACCGGCTTAGCGAGGTCAAGTTGCTTGCTCCCCTTCCACAGCCACGAAAACTGATTTGCGTGGGGCTAAACTACCTCGATCATGCGAAGGAAACCGGCGCAGAGGTTCCGAAGGTTCCGACGATCTTCAACAAGTTCGCGACCTCTGTCATTGGCCCCGGAGACAACATCGTTCTGCCCAAGGTCTCAAAAGCTCCTGATTATGAGGCCGAACTGGCTTTCGTAATTGGACGCGGTGGCCGCCACATTGCGGCGCACGATTGGGCGGGCCACGTCTTCGGGTACACGATCATGAATGACGTTTCGGCACGGGATTACCAACGCGCTACCTCGCAATGGTTGATGGGCAAGACCTTCGATACCTTCGCGCCTCTTGGCCCGTGGATCGTCACAGCCGACGAAATTCATGATCCGCATGCGCTCGATATTCAGCTTGATATCAACGGCGAAGTGTTGCAAAAGTCGAATACCCGCGAGCTGATCTTCAAGATTCCTGATCTGATCGCCTTCCTGTCGAGTGTATTTACCCTCGAACCGGGAGACATCGTCTCTACCGGTACGCCGGCCGGCGTGGGATTCACTCGCACCCCTCCGCGCTTCCTACGCGCTGGAGAAGAAGTGGTCATTAAAATTCCAGGCATCGGCGAACTCCGCAACCCGATTGTTGCTGAAGTGTAAACAGTCATGCCGTCGTTTACTCTCGGACAGATTGCGGAGCAACTAGGCTGTCAGCTTACCGGCAATGCGTCGGCCGAGATTATCGGGATTGCGACCCTCGAAACCGCCGGCTCCCGTGAAGTGAGCTTCCTGACCAACGCCAAATATGCCAGTAAGGTCAGGCAAACGCGAGCAGCGGCGATCATCGCGTCCGAGCCGCTCAGAAATACGGTAGCCGCAACGCTCGTTTCTACCAATCCTTACCTGGATTTCGCGCGCGCGTTGGCTCTCTTTTACCAGCCGCCCAGACCGCCTTCCGGCATACATCCCACCGCGCTCGTCGCGGCGAACGCGGCTGTTGGTCCTAATGCCGCCATTGGCGCGTACGCCGTGGTTGGGGAGAAGACCACGATCGGGGCGAATGCTGTGCTGCATCCACATGCGGTGATTTACGAGGGTTGTGTAATCGGTGACGATTTCACGGCTCACTCCCATGTCTCCGTGCGTGAGTTTTCGCGCATCGGCCATCGTGTGACCCTCCACAACGGGGTAGTGATCGGAGGCGACGGATTCGGTTTCGCCAAAGACCACAAGGGAAGGCAGAACAAGATTCCGCAGTCGGGCTGCACGGTACTCGAAGATGATGTGGAGGTGCAGACGCTGACTTCTATCGACCGGGCTACACTCGGTGAAACGCGCGTCAAGCGCGGCGCTAAGATAGACAGTCTCTGCCAGATCGGGCACTCTTGCCTCGTAGGCGAGGACAACATCATCTGCGGGCAAACCGGTCTGGCCGGTAGCACGACCCTCGAGGAAAACGTAATCATGGCCGGCCAGACGGGCTCGGCGGGTCACCTTACCATCCACAAAAACGCTATCGTCTGGGCCCAATCCGGACTCAATCGCGATGTGGCGGAAGGCACGATCGTTAGCGGATATCCGGCATTCGATTCGGCGGATTGGCTTCGCTCCTCGGCCGTTTATCCGAAGTTGCCGGAGCTGATGAAAACTCTGCATGCACTCGAACGCCGCGTCGCTGAGCTGGAAAAGCGTGACACGCGAGTCGATTGAGGATATCTGCGTCGTGGGTGCGGGCCCGGCAGGTCTCGCGGCGGCGATCGCTCTCAGCCGGCAGGGCTACCACGTAACAACCATAGATTGTGCGACTCCTCCGATCGACAAAGCTTGTGGGGAAGGACTGATGCCTGCAGGTATACAGGCGCTGCTCTCGCTCGGCGTCGACCTTCCACCTGCGATGGGGAGGCAGTTCCAAGGTATTCGTTTTTGTTGGGAGCATTCCACAGTGTCCGCGGATTTCCCGGGTGCTCCGGCACTCGCGCTGCGCCGGACTCTTCTTCATGAGCTGCTGATTTCGAAAGCGCAAAGCTGCGGTGTCAACCTCCTTTGGGGTGCCAAGCACGTCCTTTTGAGCAAAACAGGTGTGCAAGTTGACGGCAGGTTCGTCGCCGCTCAGTTTGTGGTGGGTGCGGATGGGCAAAACTCGGGAATGAGGCGCGAGATCGGTCTTCACCGTGGAATGCGCGTGAGCCGTCGCATCGGCTTTCGTAGGCACTATCGTGTCGAGCCGTGGTCTCCTTACGTCGAAGTGCATTGGCGCCATGGATGTCAGATCTATGTAACGCCTACCGCCGAAGACGAGGTCTGTCTGGCCGTGATTTCAAAAAGCGGAATACGGTTGAGCGACGCGCTGCTTCACTTTCCGGAATTGCAGCATCGGCTTGCCAAAGGTGAACCGGTTACGGCGGAAAAGGGCGGTTTATCTGTATCGCGAAAGCTGCGGAGCGTCTGCCGTGGCCCTAGGGCGCTGATCGGCGACGCAGCCGGCTCGGTCGACGCTATCACAGGCGAGGGTCTGTCTCTGAGCTTCAGGCAGAGCCTCGCCCTGGCCCGCGCGCTAAAGCATGGACATGTTAACGAATACCGGCGAGAACACGCAGCCATCATGCGCGGGCCGCGCACAATGCAGCGGATACTGCTCAGCCTGGACCTGAATAGCGAGTTACAGCGGCGCAGCTTATCGGTTCTCCAAGCGCATCCCGACGTCTTCGCATCATTGCTCAAAGCGCATATTGGCGCATCTTCGCTACTGGATGCCTGCGTAACCAGCGTATATAGAATTCTACACAGAAGCCTTCTTACCGTTCCCTTTTTTATAGGCGGTAAAAACCCCAGCGACTTCCTATAGACTCTTATACTTAGCGGGGTTATTACCCTTTTCAGCGATGTCGCCCGAAGCTGCGGCCGAAACCTCGCGAGCCGCCAAAGTGTCGTCCTGAGGAGGGACGAGCACCCGTCCCGAAGCGGTGACCGCTACTTCTGTCCCCGAAAAATCCGTCCTTGTGCGATTCAGCATGAGCCTCGTTAGACGACCCATGGGACGCGTATGCAGAACCTCGGAACCCACCCGATTGCACGTATCGGCTGCTGGCGTAGCTCGTCTTTGTGAAACTGCCGTGCGTGCCATATTTCGGCGGGCTGGTAGGCGTCTCGCGACCGTAATAGGTGCGGCCGATCTGCTCAGCCGTTCGATAGCCGCGATACTCGTCAAGCACCACCGGCCGGTATGAATGATTCCAAAGCAGTTCACGCAGGATGAGATACTGCGGCAGCCAGGTCCAGACGCTGTGACCGCTGTCGTGTGTCCAATATCCGTACTGATTCGAGCCTTGCGATTCAGGCGCGATGTAAGCAAAGCCGGCAGGCTGCGGTACAGTCACCGCCTCCGAATCGAATAATCCGGCGTTCTTGTGGGCAAGCGACATCCCTATGTCGTTCTCCACAGCCTGAAAGGCCGGCTCTGAGACCGCTACCCACTGTTCTGAGCTGGATGTCTCGCTCTTTTTCCCCGCTACATCGGTCAAATGGGAGCGAACCGTCTTTATACGTTCTCGATACGGACCGTGGTCGCCATCTTTACCGAGGTCCACCAGGATCTTGTCCCACGAATCATAGAGCTCGCCGCTCGCAGCCCGCAAATCGGTTGACTGCTTGTCGATCTCGTGGGCGTCTTGTGTGAGTGCATCGCTTGCTGTGATCAGCTGGGCCAGCTGTGGTTCGGTGATATTGTTGGCGGTTGCTTCCTGACGCTCGTCTGCCGTTTTGTCCCAAAGTGTTTCGGCATTACCTTGGATTGCGTGAATACTGTTCAGGCGTGTTTCCAAGACATCTTTTTTGCCTGGCCAGTCATTTTCGGCCTGAGCCACTGTCTTTGTAAGTGGACCAAGATCGACCGAGTGAACCGTCGTAAACTCCTGCTTCATCGCGTCAAGGTTTGCCGGCAGGTCGTGACGGAAATTTACCCAGTGGCTTGCTGCAGAAACGACTGCCTGAGATTGATCGAGCGCCTTTCGACGCAGTGCTCGCTCGCTTGCAAGCAAACTCTCAGCCCTCCCGCGATCTCCCGGGCGATTACGGGCGGCGAGCTGATTCAGATCTCGGTCGGTCTCTTCCGCGGTATGCAGTATTTCACTGGCACGTTGAAACTCCGACGTCCAGCCGGCTGGAGCCGGCGTGTTGCGAAACAGATCCGGATCGGCGGCGACTTCTTGGTTAACCCTCTGCTGAGAACGCTGAATCTCTTGCGCGCCGTTAAGTAGTCTTTGATGTTCGTCCGCGATATCCTGGCGGAGCGAAGGACGGCAGCCCCCCCATACAGGCGACGAGCAGTACGGCGGCAGCGACCGGCAAAGTAAACTTCGGCGATTTCATTACGCACTCCGATAGACCGTCACATCTGCCGGGTCGAGTTGGTTCCAGATCTTCGCGCTGAAAGGCTCGCCTTCGAACTTCCGGATACTCATGAAGCGTTTCGAATCCTGCTCCTGAAACTGCCAGCAGTAAAATCCACGTCCCGTGGTAGCGCCCCAGCTGAACACGCCTACTTCGCGGCTGAAGCGATAAAGCCAGAACTTACCGTCATAGTCGAAGAAATCGGATGGGTTCTGCCGCTGGTCCATCTGGCCAAGATCGTCTTCATTTAGGCCTAGTTGGTCGAGCGTCATGATGCGACCATCAAAGCTCCCTAAGATCCGAATGGCATCGTCGTTGTGAATCTCGAGGTAGACGCGCTGATCGCGCCACATGCCGCTTAGTTCGATCCACTGACGATTGCCCGCTTCGTAGTTATCGCGGCGATCGACGGTGAAATCAAGATCACTGAAATCCGGAGCGGCGCCGGAAATGGAGAGTGCGTCACCCACGCGAGCCTCGCTCACGTTGAGATTCGCAAGATCCTCCTGTGGACCGGTCGCCGGTTTGCGATCAAAAAACATAATTATTGCCGGCCAGGTGAGGGTAGCTCTTTGGGAAGTTCTACAGTTGGCTTTCTACCGGCTCCTATACCGAGGCGTTCGCGCTTCAGAGCTTCGAGTTCGGCGTCGACGGTGTGGCCCTGAAGCTGCGCGAATTCCGCCTCCAGATTTGTATCCCTGCCCGCGCTGGCGAGCTGGTCGAATGCCTTGGCGGTAGCTTCTTCCTTCGCGACCGATTCTTCGAAATGCGACAACTGCGCGAAAGCGTTATCGGCCTTGCCGACCCCAGCCAAGGCTTCGGAGACCTTACGCTGTGCCATCGCAGCGTTTTTGCGGGCTACCAATGTAGTTGCGGTCCGCTCTCCCTCCTCGATCTTGTGCTTGAGGTCTGAGACCTGTGCTTTTAGCGATTCACTTGCCTGGCGGGCGGACTCGATGGCTGCCTGCAGCGATGCGACCTGTTTATCGCTCTCGGCTTTCTTTGCCAAGGCTTTTTTGGCGAGGTCTTCGTTACCGGCATCGAGCGCCAGACCGGCTCGATCCTTCCATTCCTGCGATTGTCGGACGTACTTCTGATACTCGGCATCGAGGCGGTTGTAGTTGCTCATGGCCATTGCCGATGACTGAATCACCTTATTGAGCTCCGTCTTCATGTCGGCGACGGTTTGACGAACGGTGGTGGCAAAGGTGGCATCCTCTATGGCTCCCATCCCCTGGTTGGCTTGGCCGCGTGCCACCCGTCCTGCCCGGTTGAAGATGTCTGAAAAAAATCCCATTTGGTTCCCCCTGATGATTTTCGCGCTGTCGCTTCCAACTAAGCTGACTGGAGGTCCGGACCGATGAGATCCCTGGCGTGTACTACATCCGCCAGAAGAAAACTGACGCACGAGAGGATGTCGTCTTCGTCATCCGGCCCAAGTTCCTGCAATTTACAGAAGTTGTTCAGAGCGATGGCGATCTGCCCATCCTTACTGTCATAGAGCTGGAAATAAGAGGTCGAAATCCCGTTCTCCGCGGCAAGCATTTTGCGCATGAGCGAGGGCGTGATTTTGGCTGCCGGAACGACCATGCACAGTACTGATAAGAAAAGAATGTCACCTTCGAGAACGGCCTGAAGCGAAACGCCGCTTTCAACTTCTTGAATTCGCAGCACATTATCGCCGGATTCGCTGACCGAGTACCGCTTTCTGGCTAATAGCTCGTGAATCTGGCCGAGAGGAGAAGCTGTTGCTTGCGCCATAGGTGTCCGTCATGAAATACGAAGGCTCGCACGGCTTTGTTCACACTAGGAGCGGTTCCTCAACTGAATCGCTTACCAAGCCATACATTACCTGTATTTACAGTCTCAGGAGCCGTTCCGCATTGCCATGTGTAATCTTTTCGAAATCAGCCGGCAACAGTGAGCAACCGGCTGCTTCAATCACTTCGTAAATGCTGTCAACACCACGTCGATTCGTGCGAGGAACAAGGGTATCATCTCGCCCATGTGCCATCCCCACCCGGCAATTGAAAGCATGCGGGCGAGCCCCGGCTCCAAGACGTTTGTTCAGGCGCCAGCTTATGGTGACAGCCCCTGGAGCTGAAGTCTCTGCGTAAACTCACCATGCCTCGCTGAACAAGTAACCGGGATGAATCGCCACTTGCATATACTCAAATGCATGCTTGGCGGCATTGAAGCGGGCGGGACGAAATTTATTTGCGGAATTGGAACGGGGCCCGGAGATCTACACATCGAACAGTTCCCGACGTCTTCGCCCGAAGTCACCCTCACGCAGGTTATTCGCTTCTTCCAGAATGCAACGGCTGGTTTGGAGGGGATCGGGATTGGTTCTTTCGGTCCCATCGATCTGCACCCGGAATCGTCGGCGTTTGGCCACATTACCTCCACTCCCAAGGCGGCCTGGGTGAATTTCGATTTGGTTGGAACGTTGAAGGCCGCAATCGACGTTCCGATAGCATTTGACACCGATGTCAATGCAGCGATTCTCGGAGAGGCGCGCTGGGGTGCTGCGCGGGGACTTTCCGACGCCATCTATCTGACGATCGGCACCGGCATCGGTGGGGGCGCGCTGGTGGGCGGACAAGTGGCACACGGCTTAGTGCATCCGGAGATGGGTCACTTGAGAATTCCCCATGATCGGGTGCGCGATCCATTCGCAGGGCTCTGTCCATTTCACGGAGACTGCTTCGAAGGACTTGCCTGCGGACCCGCTATTGGAGCGCGCTGGAATGCGCTTGCCCTGACGCTGCCGCCCGAACATCCAGCGTGGGCTTTGGAGGCGCAGTACATCGCGTACGGTCTCAACAATCTGGCAGTCACCCTGTCCCCCCAGCGTATTTTGCTGGGCGGTGGTGTTATGCAGCAGGCTCATCTTTTTACTCTGATTCGCAGGGAATTCTCGCAATTGCTCAACGGCTATGTGAGGCACCCGCAATTGACGGATCGGCTCGACGAATTCATTCAACCCCCGCAACTCGGCGGGCATGCAGGCATTCTGGGCGCCCTGGTTCTTGCCGAACGCGCGACGGCTACTATGCCCGAAAGCCCGGCAAGATCTGCCGTCAGGGTTCGCGCATGAAGCTCAGTGCAGCGCTCCTCAAGAGTACTGTTGTCGCGGCCCTGGGAGGCCTGCTTTTTGGTTTTGACACTGCGGTCATCGCGGGTACAACTGCTGGACTTACTACCGCATTTGCCTTAACTCCCTCCACGCTCGGTCTGACTGTTGCCATCGCCCTGGTTGGAACCGTCATCGGATCGATGCTTGCCGGAATCCCAGGCGACCGGTATGGACGCCGGGACAGCCTTCGCGTCATGGCAATTCTCTATCTCGTCTCTGCCATCGGTTGTGCGTTTGCCTGGGATTGGTATTCACTGGTATTTTTTCGGTTCATCGGAGGCTTGGCTATAGGCGGTTCCTCGGTGTTGGGTCCGATGTACATAGCCGAGATCGCACCGGCAAAAATGCGGGGGAGGTTGGTGGGGTTCTTCCAATTCAATATCGTCGCCGGCATTCTGGTCGCATACTTATCCAATTACCTGATCGGCCGGGCTGAGTTGGGAGTCGGCGAATGGCGTTGGATGCTTGGCGTATCCGGAATACCCGCGCTGTTTTTTTTCATCATGCTTTTCACCATTCCCCGAAGTCCGCGCTGGCTCGCACAGAAGGCGCGGGTCGAGGAAGCTCGTTCTGTGTTGGTTCTCATCGGTGAAGAAAACGTCGAGTCGGAGTTGCAAGATATCGTCGCTTCGATCGATGTTGAGCACGGACACGGCGCGGAGCCCCTCTTCCAGTGGAAATACCGGCTTCCTATCTTCCTGGCTGTTGCGGTCGCGATGTTCAATCAGTTATCCGGGATCAACGCGATTCTCTATTATCTGAATGACATCTTTGCCCGCGCGGGCTACAGCAAAGTGTCAGGCGATTTGCAGGCCGTTCTGATCGGCTTCACCAACCTGGTGGCTGTCATCATTGCCATGTCGATCATAGATCGAGTCGGAAGAAAGACGCTGCTCCTGATCGGCTCTGTAGGCTGTGCTATTTGTTTGGCAGGGGTGGCCGGCGTATTCCTGAGTTCCAGCCATGAGAACTGGCTGGTGTGGTTGTTGGTGGGATTCATCGCGTTCTTTTCCTTCTCGCAGGGCGCAGTCATCTGGGTCTTCATCAGCGAGGTTTTCCCTACGCGCGTCCGGGCCAATGGGCAGAGTCTAGGCAGCTTCACTCACTGGTTTATGAATGCCGCGATCTCCTGGACGTTCCCTATCATGGCCAGTCATTCAAGAGGCGCTCCGTTTATATTCTTTGCGGCCATGATGGTTCTGCAGTTCTTCGTAGTATTGTTCTTCTTCCCTGAGACGAAGGGCATCTCCCTCGAGGATATGCAGAAGAAGTTCGGAATCGCTTGAGATGGTGCTCGGCCCGTCAGGCAATCGGTGATCCGGCCGCGTTGATCCAGGGCCACTCGTTGAGACGGCGCGCCCGCCATAAGTACGCCGTGATTCCAAAGATAAGCAAAGCCAGTCCTGTGAGCACATAGCCTTTCTCGCTGAAGAAAAGGATGTATAGCCAACCAGCCAGCGCGACCAACACTGGCAAAGGATAAAGCGGCATTGAGAACGGCCGGATAATGTTCTTGCGCAGGCGCCGTATCAGGATGACAGCGACACATTGCGCAGCAAACTGCGTCATGATCTGCAGAATGATGAGTTCTTTGATGAGCTGTTCGAGGGTCAGCAGACAGGCAAGGGCGGATAGAACACCCATAAACAGGACCGAGAAAGCTGGAAAATGCTGGGTAGGATGCACTCGAGCAAACGCCGAGAAGAAGCGCCCTTCGCTAGCGGCGGCAAAAGGCACGCGCGTATAGCCCAGAAGAACGCAAAACACGGATGCGAATGCGACCCAGAGGATCAATACCGTCATTGCTGACGCCGCCTTGGTCCCGTAGATGCGTTCCATGAAATTAGAAACAACGGCCTGCGACCGGGCCGCTTCCTGCCAGGGAATCACGCCAATGATGGAGAGGCTCATAGCAATGTAGAGCACTACCAGTATGCCGATCGAGAGCAGAATGCTCCTCGGGATTGTGACACTCGGATTCTCGATCTCGCCGCCGATCAGGCAAACCGTGAAATAGCCGCTGTAATCATACATGCTCAGCAGGGTTGCCGCGCCCAGGCCCACAAGGAAAGCGCTGGAAAAATGAAACGCGCCGGGCGGGAAGTTAAACGCAAGTTTCGGCTGAAAATGCCCAGCCCCACTCCAGATAATGATGCCCATGGCGAACATCAATCCTATCCAGAGAACGGTCGAGATTTTTCCGATCGAGCGGATGTTTCGATAAAGCAGGACCGTTGCGGCCAGACAAACCGCTACCGCTACCAATTTATGCTCCAAATCAGTCATGCCAGGGAAAAGATACCGCGCATAATCGGCAAAACCAACCCCTCCGGAAGCCGCGGTCAATGGAGCAGACAACATCACCTGCCAAAGAAATAAGAAGCCCATTAGCCGGCCGAGCGAATGCGGCCCAAACGCCTGCTGCAAATATTCGTAGGAACCGCCGCTACCGGGCATAGCCGCACCGAGTTCCGCCCACACCAAGCCATCACACGCCGCGATCAAACCACCTAGCACCCAGCCGGCTAGCGCCTGTGGCCCGTGCATCGTGGAGAGGATCAGCGGGATCGTGAGGAATGGACCGACTCCCACCATCTGCAGCATGTTGGCCGCCAAGGCAGGGAAGAGACCCATGCCTCTTTCGAGGCGAATCGTAGCTGGCCCCCCGGAAAGCGAATCTGCCGGTTCTCCGGAAGGCTCGGGTATCTGCAACTATTCGCTCGAAGCGCCCGCTTTGAGCGGCCGGATAGCTACTTCTTTGAAGAACACTATGTCGTTGTCGCTGTGATTCTGCAGGCCGAAGTATCCCGTATCGGGTCGCCGTCCGCGATTCGGTTCGAAGTCGAATTTCTTGGCCGGCACTGGCTGACCCTCGGTATAGTCAGTGACCTTCTGACCGTTGACTTCGACAATCGTGTGGGGTCCGTCTAGCGTGATGTCCATGGTGTTCCACTCGGGGCCGGGCTTTCCCGGTTTGGCGAGAGGTTTAGTGAGCGAGTAGAGTGTACCGGTGACGTGATATTCGTCTTCGCCGCCGCGCTCCGGATGGTTGTCGATCTGTACCTCATAGCCCTTATTGACCGGCATCCAAGGCTCGGTAGGTGCGCTCGGAATACGAATAAAAACGCCCGAATTATCGTTCTCGTCGCGCATTCTGTATACTACCCGAATCACGCAGTCGCCCAGTTTCCCGCCGGCCCAGTAGAGTAGTCCCATTCCTCCATGCGTACGGATCACTCCGTTCTCTACCGTCATTCCGCCCGGACCCACATGCTTCCAGCCGTCCAGATTCTTCCCGTTAAACAACTGTTTCCATTCGGCCCCGGAGGCGGCAGCCGCCAGCAATGTTCCAGTCAGCAGCAACAGTGCAAGACGCTTATACATATTTGAAGACTACACCACAAAGTTGTGGCATGTGCCGGGTCTTTCGCCTGGGCCGCGCGATATGCTGGAACGCGGCGATATGAATCTTCTTCCAAAAGATGGGATGTTCTTTGACTTGTTTGGGCAGCATGTCAACATTCTCTGCCAGGCCTCGGAACTCCTAAGAGCCGGCTTGCAGGGTGGCTACGAGGGAGTATCCGGCGTCTCGAAACAGATCGAGACGCTCGAACGAGCCGCTGACGAAATCATTCATCAGATATTTCGCAAACTTCAGACTACGTTCATAACACCTTTCGATCCGGAAGACATTCAGACGTTGGCAACGAGTCTCGATAACGTTCTCGACACCATTGAAGACGCTACTTTCCGCATTGTCGCGTACCGGCTAGATCCGATCCCTGAAGCCGCCGCCCGCCTAAGTGAAATGATCGATAACTCGACTAAGGCGCTCGCCAGAGCGCTGCGAGCGCTACGTGAAAAGAGACCCGTGCTCGAAGATTGCATCGAGGTGAATCGTTTGGAAAACGAAGCCGATGTGATCGAACGAACCCTGGTGGCCCAGCTCTTCAGTTCGAATATAGATCCGATCACGCTGATCAAGCAGAAGGAAATTATCGAGATTCTTGAGCATGCTACCGATCTTTCCGAAGACGTTGCCGACGTGATACAGAACGTAGCTGTGAAAAACAGCTAGTCCATGTCCGTTCCCGCACTGGTGGTTCTCATAGTTTGTGTAGCCCTCGTCTTCGATTTTGTGAATGGATTTCATGACGCTGCAAATTCCGTGGCGACAGTTGTGGCCACGCGCGTCTTAACGCCCCTGGCGGCGGTTGCCCTGGCGGCGGTATTCAATTTTCTGGCGGCTTTCTTCCTTGGCACCGGCGTCGCGGCGACCGTCGGCGAAGGATTTGTGAACCCACGCATTGTTACGCCCTACGTCATCCTGGCCGGTTTACTCGGCGCCATCATCTGGAACCTGGTGACTTGGTTTCTTGGGCTGCCTGTCAGCTCTTCTCATGCCTTGATCGGAGGATATGCCGGAGCGGCTCTCGCGAAAGCAGGCAAGCACGCGCTGATTGTCGGGAAATGGCCGAACACGGTCTTGTTCATCGTACTTGCACCTTTGCTCGGGTTCCTGTTCGGCTATCTCTTAATGGTGATCGTTTACTGGACCTTTCGCCGAGCCACGCCGGCGCGCTTGGACCGCCTGTTCCGTCACGCGCAACTCTTTTCCGCTTCTCTGCTAAGCTGCGCGCACGGCACCAACGATGCACAGAAAACCATGGGCATAATCACCGCGGTTCTGGTGGCGGGTGGGTTTCAGCGTGGCTTTCACGTGCCAGATTGGGTGATTCTCGCGTCCGCCGCGGCTATGGGTTTAGGAACTCTTAGCGGCGGCTGGCGCGTAGTGCGTACTTTGGGAACCAGGCTCACTCGCCTGAAACCGCGTAGCGGATTCTGCGCGGAGACCGGAGCCGCTATTTCCATTATGCTCGCCACTTGGCTCAAACTGCCCGTTTCAACCACTCATGTGGTAGCTGGGTCAATTGCTGGTGTAGGTTCCATACAGCGAGTACGAGCGGTGCGTTGGCAGGTCGCGCAGAATATCATCATTGCCTGGATTTTGACAATACCGGCCGCCGCGCTCGTCTCTGCCGCAATCTTCGCTCTAATTCGAATGGCGCACCCGAGTGCTTAGTTTGCGCTCATCCGGTCGTTAGAACGAAAAGCGAAGCTGCAGGTCCAGCCGCCGTTGATTACTGGCCGTCGACTCCGCGCCGTAACCTCCAGTGATTCCGGTTGATTGCATGAAGTAGGGCGATGTCAGAGCGCCGTTTGGAGTATTCAGGTTTTCATGATTCAGAATGTTACGGGCGTTAACGCCGAGTGTGAGGTTGTAGCGGTGTTCGGTTGTCTCGCCCCCTCCGAATCCGCCGCGGCCATAACCGTGACCGCCAGCGCGTGCTCCTCCGGATGGCCCCGAGAATTTTGTTGTGCCGAAACCCCAGGTCTTACTGACGCGCAGGTTCAATCCAATGAAGCCTGGCCCGATTGCAGAATTTCGTTCGATCAGGTTTGATGTTCCCGGTGCCGCTACAACCGGGTCGGGATTCAAATAGCCAAACGGCGTGTCGTAGGGAGTTACGTAGTTCACGATTTCAGGACGGGCGGTCGGCGTTCCCGATCCCTGCAAAAACAAATCCGTGCCGGTCGTGATGTTATACGGGATGCCGCTGTGCATCACAAGGAACGGTGAAAAGCGAAGTCCCCATCGCGCCCGGAGGGAACCGCCAAAAAATAGGTTCTGTCGGATGTTCAGTGACGAACGCCCCCAGTCTTCCGCGAAATTGTAGGGATTGGCGGGTAATGTCGAGAGGCCATCGGTATCGCTGTGCGCGTTGGCATAGGTGTAGCGGCTGAACAGCGTGAGCCATTTGCCCACCTGGCTGTTAACGCCCAGAATTACTTGTGTCTGCTTATAGATGCCATCGGATTCGAAATTGTAAATGTCTCCAATGTTGCCGTAAGGCCTCACGATCGGCACAAGTGAGCCCGGCGCTCCGGGTGGAAGTTCACCCGGTACCGGAATTGGAGCGTTGATATCGACTGTGCGCAATTCATGTGTGCCGCGCGAGCTGACGTAATTCGCATTGAAAGTGGTATGGCTGAATAGTTGGCGCTCGACGGACACAGCAGTCTGCATCAATCGCGGCGCTTTGAGCGAGCGGTCAATCTGGTACCGCTGAGCCGTCTCGGCCGTCAAATCGGCCATGGGGACCATCGTGTCGAACGCGGCGTTGTAGATTGCCGGAAAGTTCTGCGTGTATGATGTTTGCCCACCTACCTGCTGGTTGTAACGGTAGGCTGTCTCGACGTTGGTAATGGCGAAACGGTCGTAGAAATAGCCCCATCCCCCACGGATCACAGTCTTCGCTCTTCCGCGACCGCCTTTTGCATCCGGAGACCACGCGAAGCCGAAGCGCGGCGCCCAATCGTTCTTATCGTTGATGTTGTTCTGAGCTTCCCAGCGCAGTCCTACGCTCAACGTGAGATTCGGACGGACTTTCCAGTCATCTTGTACGAATGGACCAAAGTCCATCTGATAAAAGCTGAGATACGGATTACCGGCATTCACGGTGTATTTGGATGGCCCATACCCCATCGCCGTAACCATTGCGCTAGGAATGCCCTTGTTCAGGAGCTGAACTGTCAGCAGATATTGATCGATAGATTGCAATTGGACGGTCTTACCGGGAATCGGAGTAAGCGTATTCGGGTCGAGTTCCGGGAATGTTCCGCCGTTGAAGAAGTATGTGCCGTTGAAACCTTTGGGGCTGGAATCAGAAAGATTGTCGGCTCTGATCCTGATACCGAATTTGGTTGTATGCGCGCCCCATATCACCGACGTATAATTCTGCAGTTCGTAGCCATTTTGTACGTCGTAACTGCCCGCGTAAGTGCCGTTCGGGGTGACTGCGCTGTAACCGGAGCCGCCCGCCGTAAACGACTGCGCGACCGATAGTTGTGGGGCCGTGCTTTCACTTGCGTATGACATTGACTCCCGATCGTAGTGGAAGTGCGTTTCGTTGACAGTTTTCGCGTTGAGGACGGCAGTATCGACGGCTTGGAACGTTTGCTCGGGGTTCGATGAACTGTACCCGGCGCTCGGATAATTAAGGGTGCCCACAGTCAGCGCTGGCAAATCGAACGCGCCGATTCCGGTGACGATATGGTCGTTGGCGAGATAGCCATAGCGAAAGCTCAAGGTATTGTTGGCGCCAAGCTGATAGTCGATGCGTGGGCTGACCGTCGTGCGGCGCTGAGGTGTCGAGTAGTAGCTCTGATAAGAATAGTGGCCGAACAAATCAGGCGTGGGAATGGTTGCCGTGATGATGCCGTTGTCGTCGATGTTGCGCCGCTCGACATCCAGGAAGAAGCTCGCGTGCTTGGTGATGGGTCCGCTTACGTTGCCGCCAAAAAGCTGCGTTTTGAATGGCGGGTTCACTGTCAGAAACGGATTGCGAGAGTTCCAGACTCCATCGCTGATTGTGTAATAGCCTTGGCCATGGAATTTATCCGAACCAGGCTTGGTGAAAATCTGAATACGGCCATAACCAAGCTTGTCGAATTCGGCGGAAAAAGGATTGGAATTGATGCGGATCTCCCGGATTGATTCCTTAGGCGGCAGGCGGCCGCCAGTGAAACCATCTATGTATATCTGATTCCCGCCCGGGCCAGCGGATGGACCTGCAAGCGCCGTCAAGTCCGCTTGGAGATCGTCGGGGTCGTCGGGCAGGGCATCCAGATCTTCAGGTTTCAACACGAGCGCACTTGCGTTATTTGCAGCTTCAGTGCTGATCACGTTGGTATTTGTGTCGGTGACCGTAACTTCCTGTTTCTGTGTCTGAACGTTCATGACAATATTCGCTGATGCCGACTGCCCATCTGCCACACTGACGGCTATTGGAGTTTGCTGCTGCATTCCAGTAAAAGTAGTGCTGATACTGTAGACGCCCGGAGCCACACCCCTGAAGATGTAGCCTCCATCGCCTCGCGTTGTCGTTACCTGAGTTGTGTTATTGGCGTCCGTTAGTGTGACTTGAGCTCCCGGTATAATAGCCCCGGTAGCGTCCTTTACGGTGCCTCTGATCACGCCGTTACCCGAGGCTTGCGAACGTGTTCCGGCGGTCTGAGTTGGCCGTCCCGTCTGCGGTGGATTGCTCTGTGCGTCAAGAAAGCCTGAAAAAATCAATCCAAGAATCAGCACACTGATACTGCTAAAACCCATACCACTCCTGTTAATCGAAATTTTTTCTGGAGGATTCCTGCCTGTCACTACTGTTGCGGAGCTTCCATTTCACTGAGTCCCCAGTCCCCTCCCAGGGCTTCTCCGCCCCGGCGCGCGGGCGCAGACTGCAGGATGGGCTCGACCCCGGCGATGATGTTGGTCGCATCGAGCTGGCCATGATTTCCGCCGGTCGCGATTCCCGAGACAACAACAGCGTCGCCGGGTTTCAGATCCGCCAGATTAATCTTTGGCAGTCGTTCGATCATCTGAGAGATATCGCCATTACGAGGGCCGCGCATGCCTTCTCCAGCGGGAGCACCTGTGCCATTCGGTGCTGGCGCGCGCTGGCCGGCGCTTCCGGCAGGTGGTACTTCTTGCCGGGCCGACGGGTTCAAACGTCTCGCCAACCGCATCGCCAGTTCCGGAGGCAATCTATGAATTTTTGTGTCGTCCGCAAGCTCAATCTCCATTGGCTTTTTAGTGGCGAGATCTTTTAGAGTAAGTTGTTTCCCATCGCTCCCGATCGAGATCACGGTTCCGTTGACAGTTCGGAAGGCGGCTGAATAAATCTTTCGGGCAGAAATAGCCGTACCGTCCTGACTCTTATCGCCGATCACCTGAACCTGATCTCCCGGCTCGATTTGGGAGAGATTGGAAGAAGATGTCTTGCCTGGAGCTTCGGGTGAGTAGCGGGAAAATTCCGTCTGGGGAGAAATCTGCAGAATCGCCTGCGCCGGGCCCTGCGGAGTTCGCTCACGAATTGTGATTTTCCCTGACGCGGAGTCGATTTCGGTGACCACACCACTTGTGGCATGCTGCCACTCGGCCGCTTGAGCCTCGTGAGCGACCTGCAGTTCGCGCGCTGACATCAGAACCACGCTTCGCGCCGCGACCTTATTAGGATCATCAGTAGCTTTGAACCCGCGGATGTCGACCCGGTCTCCTGTGGCGAGCTGATCGGAAGTGATACGCATGGCGCTCTTGAGATCCTTGGCCCCCGGAGGAACCTTCAGGAGCGTCTTCGTCTCCGCCAATAAGATGACTGTCTCTGCCCCCGATTTGTCATCTTTAACGGTAATCGTGTGTGCACCGGGATTAGCAGAGACTACGGTACCGATTAGGTGCTCGGTGGGTTTGGCGGGTGCTGCCTGAGGACTCTGCGCGACGGCTATGGCACAAAGAGCTACACCGCCAAATGCCAGTCCGAAAAATAGATTGGCCATGGAAGTTCCCGAAGCCCAAACTCGTGAGCCTCTCTGTGCAGGGCGCAGAAGATTAGTCTGAAGTTACGGGATTCGACTCTAAGAATAAAAGAAGGCGCAAGCGAAGCGCTTGCGCCTTGTGAGTGGTTTGTAAGAAGTGGAAATTAAGCGGCGTTGACGAGAATATCGTCGAACGTTTCTTCACCTTCGGATTGACGACGATCAGCTTGCTCTTGGCACTGAATACAGTACGGCGCCCACGGCACTGCCGCTAGTCGCTTGGGACTAATTTCCTCTTCGCAGTGAAGACAAGTGCCAAACGATCCGTCCTCTATACGACGGAGCGCTGAACGCACATTCCTCAGAAGGTTCGACTCGCGGTCGAGATTTCGAATCGCGAGTTCACGCTCGGAAGCGTGCTGCACTTCGTCGAGCGCGTCTGCACTCTTTTCGATGGCGATTGCATCGCGATTCCGAACTATGCGCTCCAGCTCGTCCTGCTTCGCCTCCAGGATCTTTTTAAATTTGTTCATTTCGTTCTTCGTCATTTCCATCTCCTTCTTATCGGCCATCTTTTGCCCACTCAAAACAAATTCGGAATGGCCATGTCACCCGTTTAGACGTAGCGTCCCACCAAAAGGTTCATGACCGATCTCACAAACAACTCACCACTTGTCAGCGGCGGTATAGTACCTGTCGTAACGGGCCGGGTGAAAGTAATTGCTGGCACGTAAGACTCTGCGACGCACGAGCCGGGAAGCGAGTTTCTTACGCCAGATAGCTCTCTTCCGATAAGCCGACGCTTTTCGGATTTCCGAATCATAACACATTCGCTTAGCAATTCAAGCCCCAAACTTACTTTCTGGCCTCCTGCTGTGTGTAGGTTGCTTCAGAGACCGAAATTCTCAACAAAAGCTGGAAAAAATGTAACGTCGCCCGGTAAAGTCTGGACTGCATATTTTCCGCGGTTCGGCAGCAACATAGCACAGCCATGCGGGAAATAGCCCCTACGCTTTACGGATTTGGAACCGTTGCGGTGTGCAAAGGCAGCTGTGGGTGAGAGACTTGCTAGACGCGGTCGGAACCTAGTTGACGCGCGGGCGGAACTTTTCTTTGAGTACGAGCTCGTCGAAGATTGCTAATACTCTCTTTCGATACGTGTACATCTGGCGTAGGGAGTTTCTAAAGCCCGCTTCGTAACGCCGCGGATGCAGCCATTTGTTCAGCAATGGCCGCGGCACGTCTATATCCCGGCGCAAATCCTCGGCTGAGTGGCCGCGCAAAAAGAGGCCGTAAAAGATCGCTGCCTCCCTCTGTGGAGCTAGCGGATCGAACTCGTCACGGCCAATCATGCTGCGAGATGCTGAATCCGTATCGTACACCTAAAAACGCGGAGCCAAAAGTAAAAAAACCGGCTCCACAGCCTCCCAAGTAGCCAGTCTAACAACGCTGTCAAGTGCCTCACACTCGGTCGCGTCCTAGGCCGAATGAACCCAAATTTCCGGCTCGCGTAAACTGAGGTACGATTTGTCCACGGTCACTAGCAGCGTCTCAGCGATAGACTTCAAAGAAAGGAACAATGCTTGGCGCAAGGCAACAGTAGTCTCGACGAGCATATCGGGCCGCCCAGATTAAACGGCAATATTGTTGTCAGTGAACTGATCCGGAACATGGAAGTGGGCCGATTTGAGATGGCCTACGCCGTTCTCTTGCCCTGCGTTTTTACCGTCTACCTGAACCCTACCGATTTTTCAACGCTTAGTGGAGTGTTGGACCTTGTTATTGAGGACGCCCGCAAAGCGCTGCGGGCTCGGGTGGCTGAATTGAACCACGCATCGGTTCCTTTCGCGCGGCGTCGTCGTGCCGGGGTTGCCAAAGAACATAAAATCGCCTGCCGGGAGTGGGATATCGATTTTCTACCGGATCCTGAAGTGCCGCCCGGTGACGTAGAGATCCATTCGGAACTGAACGAAGCTCCGCCGCCGGGCTTCCGCGGCACGAAAACAACTTTGATCGGTCGTGAACCGTCCGCAACCCAGCGCATAACCGAACGCCGCAAAGCTCAGCATCACTTGGCGGAGCCCGTATATGCAGTTATCCATTACCAGGATGACTCAGGTCCCCAGACTTATCTCGTCACGAGAAACCAGGTTCGGATCGGGCGGGGCGGCGACGGGCAGCCGGTTGAGCTCGCGCTCCACACAACGGACGAGATTTCTCGCGAGCATGTAATCATTCGTCGTGATCCGGCGACGGGAGCCTTCTCGATTGTGGATGCAAGTACCAACGGCACTTGGCTGAATGGTAAACGGTTACGCAAGGGAGTAGAGGACCCTCTGCCCGGGCGTGCTCGCATCGGTCTCGGTGAAGTGGTCAATTTGGCTTTCGAAGTAAGCGCATGAAGCTTTTCTATTTGGCACACGTCCCGTTTGTAGCTTTGTTCTTGCTCTTCGTGGCAGGCTTCGCTTGGACCAATTTAGCTAAAAGGAGATAGCGTGAATACCGCCACGGCTCTTCGAGCAGCGACCGCAACCCACGTCGGGCTGCGACGGGATACAAATGAAGATCGCGTGCTCGCGGATGTAGCGAACGGCATTTTTCTAGTGGTGGACGGCATGGGTGGACACGCCGCCGGAGCCACTGCCGCCGAAACTGCCCTGAACGCAATCCACCACGCGCTGCTGACGCGGCAAGACGACCTATCTGGTGCCATTCGCTGCGCCATCACGGAAGCGAACAACCTCATCTTATCGATGGCTCGGAAGGATCCCACTTTGCAGGGCATGTCCTGTGTGCTAACCGTCGCGGTGGTCCGAAACGATTGCGTGACGTGGGGCCATGTAGGCGATTCGCGGCTTTATCTGCTCGAAGATGGACTCCTCCGGAAGCTCACTGCTGACCACTCTCCCGTTGGCGAGCAGGAGGATCTTGGATCGCTCGACGAATACGAGGCGATGCGCCACCCGCGCCGGCACGAGGTCTTTCGGGATGTTGGTTCTCTCTGGCGTCGCCATGACGATCCGGACTTCGTGGAAATAGAGAGCCAGACATTTCTTCCTGATAAGGCGCTGCTGCTGTGCACGGACGGTATCAGTGACGCTTTGACAGCGGCCGAGATCACGGCTATCGCCGGACGGTTCAAAGACGACCCAGAAAAGACAGCTAACGAGTTGGTGGCTACTGCTATAGAACGAAGCGGAGAGGACAATGTGAGCGTCGTTTTCATCGCCGGCCCCGACTTTGTGGGATTCGGCGACGCGTCGTCGAATCCTACCGTTTCGCGGTTTGCGATTACCCGCGTACGGACACCCAGCCCACGAGTTTTTCCTGCATTCCGAAGCCTTGTATGGCTACTGCTCGGACTCGTTCTGGGCATGTTTCTGGTTGTCGGCTGGGAGCAAAGAGCGGCTCTCCTGTCGAAATGCTCCACTTTGCTGGTGGGTCAGCATTCCAGCTCTGATCGCAAGTAAGAGGTGCCGGAGTGACTGAAAAAGAGCGATTCGGCAGATACGAGATTATCCGAAAGCTTGGCGGCGGCATGTCAGATGTCTACCTTGCCCGGGACTCAGTTCTCGGCCGTCCGGTAGTCCTCAAGATCATAAAGATTTCGGATGATGTCTCGACGCAGCTCGTCATCGAAGCCGAGAAACGGGGTGTCCACATCCAGCGGCAGCTTGCCGGATGCGAGCACATACTCGATGTATACGAATCGGGCGAGCAGGATGGCATTTTCTATACAGTTCTGGAGTATTATCCCGGTCGCACATTGGCCGAGATACTAGGTACGGAACGACGGCTCGAACCTAGACGCGCTGCACGTTATACAGCCGAAATCTGCAGCCAGTTGCGCATCCTGCATGAATTCGTTTCCCAGAAAGATGGTCGCAAGACGGCCGTAGTGCACGGCGACATAAAACCATCTAACATCCAGATCGGGGCGAATGATCAACTCAGAATACTTGATTTCGGCATTGCCAAATTCATTACCTCCGGCCGCGATCTGACGAGACATCAGCTGGGAAGCCCCGGCTACTGCTCACCGGAGCGACTGCGTGATTCCCAGGTTGACGTGCATGCGGATATCTGGGCAACAGGTGTGTGCCTCTACGAAATGATCGCCGGTTCGGCGCCGTTCGAGGCACAGGACACGCGCAAGCTGGAAGATTTGATCAAATCGCGAAGACCTGTGCCGGCTCTCCCGGATGATTGCCCGGCCGAGTTGGCTCAGATCGTCGTGAAGGCCTTAGCACGTGACCTGAGTTGCCGTTACTCATCGGCCGAAGCCTTCGAAGCGGATCTGCTGGCTTTTCTCGAGAATCGAGTCACACAAGCAGCAGAGGAGAGCGTTCAACACAGGAAGGCTAATACCACAATTTTTCGGTATGCAGCCCCGGCCGCCCCAAAACTTGTGGAAGCTGCGCCCTCTAAGCGAGTACGGGTGCGGTTCATGAAGAACGCTCCGCCGGACATAACGAATCTTGCGATCGCGCTTTTAGCCGGCGTTCTATGCGGACTCGTGCTTTTTCTTCCGGCCACACGATACTTCCAGCTCCAGGAGATTCGGCGGAGTTTGGCGCAGCGCAAGGATTACGTGTTGCTCCCCCCTTCGGTCCTCGCGGCGGACTGGCAAAATTACCAGAGTGCCAAGCATCGTAACTTCTGGTGGCCGCGATTGTCGCCCAACGATGACATCGAGGATGGCTTCCGGGCAAATCTCCTCGATTCGGCCAACAATCTGATTGGCCGCTTCCGGCGTAGTTCAGACGACCAGCCAGCTAATTTCGACTGGTCCCGTGCTCGCCTATGCCTGCTCTATGCTCTTGAGATTGATTCTTTGAACACTCGGGCCCGGGGACAATTGCACCTGTGCGACGGCTATCTGGGTGTTGAGGATCCCCGCCAAACGGCCGTTTCTTACACGATTCAGGCTTTTCGTCGTGCGTCCGCCCTTATGCCTCGATCGCCCGATCCCCACCTTGGACTGGCGCGCGCCTATATATATCGTGTCCAGAACGTTGGAATGGCGCTGGCGGAGTTCCACCAGGCCGCGCAGCTCGGCTACACCCTTGGCCCGCGGGAAAGAGAGCAGGAAGCCGATGGATACCTGCTGCGTGGTGAAACGGAGCTCAATGTGGCCAGGCGCACTCCGGCGGAGGCTAAGGACGAGGCCGCCAGGTGGCTTCGTCTGGCTCGGGGCGACATGGATCGTGCCCAGAATTTATATGAGCCTATCACCGGCTTCAGCCACGTCGAAGTAAGCTTGGAGCAAGTTTACCGGGATCAAAATGATCAGGCGAAGCTGGAGCAGGCGCTTTTCACTCCCACGCCGAAACCGCATCTGATCTTGCTCAAGGCGCGTTTCGTGAAGCGAGCGATTTCTTTTCGATGGCGGTAACCAGGAGCAGTGAAAGCAGCCTCGTGCTGCAGTTGGAAATTTCCGGTGGTAGTACTCCTCCCGAACGCCGCACTGAGTTTTGGTGGCTTCTTGGAGCATCGATGCTCGTCGCCAGCGGTCTCTTGCTCGTGGTTACCGCTAAAACACAGGATTTCCCCGAACTTCAGGCAAAGCTGCATTCCGGCGAACTGCTGAACATAAATTCCGATCACTCGCCCGAGCAAGTCACCTCCATTCTGCGGACCGTATTGAGCACCTCGCAGAACAGGGAGCTTGTTACGGATCGTATTGAAGACTTTCTTGCAAGAAACCGGCCCTTAGCGAATATAGGGGCGCTGGCGCGTCTGCGCTTGAGCCGGAACCAGATAGAAGGCGATCCGCAATGGGCCGCCTGGCGTACAAGACTGTCCGGTTCCGGAAAAGCCTCAACGAGCATTTCGCTTCTCCCTTTGCCTAAGCTAAAGCCCCTGCTCGTCGTTCGCACTCCTCGGGAATTTCTGCGCGTATGTGCGCTTTGGGCGTTCCTTTACTTGGCTGCGTTTTGGATCGTACATTTGACTTGGCGCTGGCGAAAGTTTCGCGGTGATCCGGCCATTCTGCCGGGGCTGCACCTGCTCACCGGCATTGGCCTCATTCTCATGATCAGTCTCCGTGACCCCCTACGCGATACCCTCGAATTCCACAAATTTGCCTGGGGCGTACTCGCCGGCTGCGTCATGCTTCTGCTGCCGCTCTTCAAAGCATTCGATTACAACAATTTCGCGCGCTGGACCTACACACCGCTCTTTGCCGCCCTGGTGCTCTTTGTAGCGCTCCTGCGCTTCGGATCGGGCCCTACCGGAAGCGATGCTCGAGTTAACCTAGGCCCTTTCCAGCCAGTTGAATTGATCAAACTCTTACTCGTGTTTTTCCTGGCCGGCTATTTCTCGCATAATTGGGAGCGGCTTCGAGAACTGCGGCAAAGAAAATTTGTGCCTCGCTGGTTCGCTTGGCTCGAACTGCCGAGGGTTGGTCACGCCTTACCGGTAATGAACGGGGTGGCGTGCGCGCTCATTTTGTTTTTCGTGCTGAAAGATATGGGACCGGCGCTAGTCACCGGCATCCTCTTTCTGATAGTTTTCGCCGTGGCGCGGCGGCGAGCGGGTCTTGCCCTTCTTGGGATTGCTCTGCTGGTCACTGGTGTCGTCATAGGGTATCGCTTGGGTTCGCCTCATACCGTAGTTGAGCGTGTATCGATGTGGCTCTCGCCCTGGAACAACGATGTGCACGGCGGCGATCAGCTCGCGCACTCGCTCTGGGCTTTTGCCACTGGTGGCGCCTGGGGATCTGGGCCGGGCTGGGGTGATCCTGGCGTCATTCCTGCGGGCCACACGGATCTGGTTCTCCCGGCGATTGCTGAAGAGTGGGGTTTCCCTGGAGTGGCCGCTATTTGTCTTCTCTTTGCGGTTCTGGTTGCCCGCTCGTTCCGCATTGCGCTTCGCGCAACCAGCGAGTATGGATTATTTCTTGCGGCCGGCTGCGGTACTCTCATCGCGCTCGAAATGCTCTTGATCTCGGGCGGAGCCTTGGGTGCTATTCCGCTCTCGGGAGTTGTGTCACCCTTCTTGAGCTCCGGCAACACGGCGATGATATGCAATTTCCTGGTTTTCGCTATTCTGCTGGGTATCTCAAATCAATCCGCACGCGCCGAAGTTGCTAGTGTCCGTGTTCTGAATCGCGCGCCTCAACAGGCAGATCCCCGGTTTGCCGATCTTTTTGCCAAGCCGCTCAAAATAGTTTCGGTGGTGCTAGCTTTGTGTGCCCTTGCTCTTGCCGGCAAGGCCGCTTACCTCCAGATCTGGCACGACCAGGATCTACTCGCCAGAGACACTCTCGTTTTCGCGAGCGATGGGGTCAAGCGTCCTGAGCGCAATCCTCGTCTCAATCTGCTAGCGGCATCCATTCCGCGCGGCAATATCTATGATCGAAACGGCATTCTATTGGCATCCAGCAACTGGGCCGAGATCGAGCGGCGTCGTGGCGAATATGAGAGCCTCGGCGTACCTGCCGATCAACTTGGCTCACCCAGCGATAGCAGGCACTATCCGTTTGGTTCGGCCACGCTTCACTTGCTTGGCGACCTGCGCACTGGCGAGCGTTTTCATGCCACCAATGCCTCGCTCGTGGAGCACGATTCTAATCGAAAGCTGCAGGGCTACAGCGATTATGGTGATCTGGCTGCTGTCGTGCGTTACCGCCACCAGCGCAATAATCCTGCTCTCCAAGCTCTGCTGCATCGCGAGCGCGATGTACGGACCACGCTCGACGTCAGATTGCAGCTTAAGGCAATCGACATCCTAAAGAGCCATTTGGTAAAAAGCTCCCATAAGGGCGCAGCGCTGATCATGAACGCCCAGACCGGAGACGTACTCGCTCTCGTAAGTTGGCCGACGCCGGCCGGCACCGAAGGAAGTGACGACGAACTATTGGACCGTGCCCGTTATGCCGAATATCCTCCCGGCTCTACCTTCAAGCTGGTCACGGCCATTGCTGCTCTCAAGCTGGATCCGGATGCCCAGAACCGGACCTTCTCCTGCAAGCGTCTCAGCGATGGACGCGTTGGGACGGTAATACCAGGTTGGCGTCGGCCCATCCGCGACGACATTGGCGACCGGGTTCACGGCAAGCTGAATCTGAGCCAGGCGATTACGGTTTCGTGTAACGCCTACTTTGCACAGCTCGGTGTCTATGCTGTTGGCGCTCAGAGTTTGCGGGATACAGCTCGTTTACTTGGAATCGACGCAGGCAGTCTCGCTCAAGTGAAAGAGATGCTTCCGTTCGCCGCCTACGGCCAAGGAGCGGTGGTAACTACGCCCATGAAGATGGCGCGTGTTGCCGCGACCGTCGCCTCTGGCGGGATGATGCCGGAGGGACGTTGGGTTCTCGATGGCAGCGACGGGCGAACAGCGGCCCCGGTCAGTGTATTTCCACAGGGCTCCGCCGCGTTTCTCGCCACAGCGATGCGCGAGGTAGTAACCAATGGGACGGCGCGCACAGCCATGGCAGCTTCGAATATTCCGATCGCCGGCAAAACTGGCACTGCGCAACTGGATGAAGGTCAGCCTCATTCCTGGTTTGCCGGATTTGCTCCGTATAATGCTCCTCCACGAGAACAAATCGCTTTCGCGGTCGTCGTGGAGCACGGAGGCTATGGAGCAAAGATTGCCGCGCCAGTTGCTCGTGAGCTGGTCGAAGCGGCCGCCAGCCTGGGCATCATACAAGGTTCTGATAAGAGGTAAGTCGATGGCGATATCTAACGTTCTGGAGAAACTTGGACGCGCGGTTTTCGAGTCTCCATTCGGTGCGAACCGGCTGGCCAAGGACGCTCCGGAGTTAGCCGAAATCCGTCTCGCGGCGCTCGACACCATCAAAGCCAGAAGTCATCGGTTGAGCGGCAAGCATGTCTTCCCTCATGACCTGATTCGAATCGAGCTGCTTGGGATACCTGACGATCAGAAGGCTGTGTTTCAAAGCGAGTTTGTTACGAACTACTTTGCCGAGGAGCTTAAGCGAGCGCTCTCTCGTTCGAGCTATCGGTTTCCAGGCGACTTGACGGTCGAGTTTCAAACTTCGTCCAGACTCCCTGAGAAGGGTGAGTCCTGGCTCTCGGTTGAAAGCTCAATGCGGTCTCGCGTCGTCGATCTTCCGGTGCAAGCGTCGGCCACCGCTAGCTTGACCGTTCTCAACGGCTCGGCGAATCAGATGAAAGTCGCCCTAAAAAAAGCGCGCACAAATATAGGGCGAACAGCAGAAGTATTTAAGACTGCCGGGCCTTCGCGTCGCAACGATCTCGTCTTCCTCGATGAGGATGAAGTTGGCAAAACCGTTTCCCGCGAGCACGCGCACATCACTAGATCGTCCGCCAAGGGAGAGTACCGATTGTTCAATGACCGCAGCTACCGGGGCGAGAGTAATTGCGGATTGTGGATTGTAAGAGATGGCCTCAGTTACCCCGTTCATCGAAGTTCCCGAGGCACGCTGCTCCACTCTGGTGATGAAATTCACGTCGGCACTGCAGTGATCCGGTTTTCGCTTGAGAAACGCTGAGTCGCATTTAAATGATCGAGGGCGATACGACCTCGCGCCGAAGTTTTATTAGAATTGCTGCGAGGACAAGCCTCTTCTCCCTCCTTCGGGGTCCTTCGCTAGCGGCCCTAGAGAGTTCGATACAAACCTCTTTGCCGCCTTCGATCGCTGCCCTCCAATCGATGCGCGCACAGGTCAGACCAATCACGATCGACGAGCGACGCGCCCGCATTGCGAAAGCCCAAGAACTGATGGCGCGGAACCAGATCGACGCCATCTTGCTTGCTGGTGGAACTTCGATGCTCTACTTCACGGGAGTGCGCTGGGGCAACAGCGAGCGCCTTTTCGCCGCTGTCATTCCGGCCAGCGGCAAAGCTTTCTTCGTCTGCCCCTCATTTGAAGAAGACCGCGCACGCGAACAGTTGAATCGCGGTCCTCTTGAAAGTGTGGACGTGCTCATCTGGCACGAAGATCAGAGTCCATACAGCCTGATAGCGGCCGGCCTCCGCGCGCTCGTCAGATCCACCGGGACACTTGGCATCGACGAAAAAACACCGTGGGTGTTTAGCGACGGGATCGCCCAGAGCGCCCCAGGTCTTCACCTGACATCCGCTACCCCCGTTACAGCCGGTTGCCGGATGATAAAGAGCGCGCATGAACTGGAACTGATGCACATAGCGAATAAAGCGACGCTCAAGGTATATCAAGCCGTTTATCGGGCTCTCCAACCCGGCATGACGGAGGTCGATGCGTCCCACCTAATCGCTGCCGCATATGGCCGTGTCGGCTTTCCTGGCGAAGCGAGCGTCGAAGTTGGCCCATACAGCGCAAACCCTCACGGCTCAATTGCAGCTCAGGCGATCCGCGAAAATACCGTTGTCATGATCGATGACGGCTGCGTTGTGGAAGGCTATCAATCCGACATCACACGAACTTTCGTGCTCGGTAAACCTACCGACAAAATGATGCGGGTCTTCGATATTGTTCGTCTGGCGCAGAAAACAGCTCTCGATTCAGCACATCCTGGAGCCGAGTGCCAGGCGGTGGATGCGGCCGCCCGAAAAGTGATCTCAGACGCCGGATACGGGCCGGACTACAAGTTCTTCACTCACCGCCTTGGTCACGGCATCGGTATGGATGGTCATGAGTGGCCCTATCTTGTGCGCGGAAATAAACTCCCCCTTGAGGCCAACATGACCTTTAGCGATGAACCCGGAATCTATATTCCCGGCGAATTCGGTATACGTCTCGAAGACGATATGCACATCACAGCTACCCGAGCCGAACTCTTCACCCCACCGAGCCCGTCCCTCGACCACCCTTTCGGCTGAACTTGTCCCACTCAGACCTGGCGTGCGCAGTAGCTCACTTCTATATGAGTGGATCCGCGCCGGAATACTAACCTGTGGGAGAACGCAAATGATCAACGACCTCTGGTACAAGAACGCGATCGTGTACTGCCTCTCAGTCGCTACCTATATGGATGCAGACGGCGATGGAACTGGAGACTTCAAAGGGCTCATAGGAAGACTGGATTACCTGCAGGGACTCGGAGTAACCGCGCTCTGGCTGATGCCCTTTCAGCCATCCCCGGGCCGCGACGGCGGCTACGACGTCGCGGACTATTACAATGTTGACCCCAGGTATGGCACTCTTGGCGATTTCGTCGAGTTCACACATGGATGCAAGCAACGGGGCATGCGGGTCCTGATCGATCTTGTGGTGAATCACACCTCCAACGAGCACCCCTGGTTTCGGGAAGCTCGGCGCGACCCCGAATCTAAGTACCGGGATTGGTACGTCTGGTCAAAGAAGAAGCCCAGACATGCGAAAGATGGCGTCGTTTTTCCCGGTGTGCAGAAGTCGACCTGGAGCCACGACGATGTTGCGAAATGCTGGTACTTCCACCGCTTCTACGACTTCCAACCTGACCTCAACACAAGCAACCCGGAAGTGCAGGCGGAAATTCTGAAGATCATGGGCTTTTGGCTTCAGCTCGGAGTGTCCGGATTCCGCATGGATGCGGTACCTTTTGTGATTGCTAAAAAGGGCGCTGACGTTATCCAGCCGCTGGAACAATACGAGATGCTACGCGAGCTGAGAGAATTCCTGAGCTGGCGTGAAGGAGAGGCAATTGTGCTCGGAGAGGCCAACGTCCTGGCCGATACGGACATGGATTACTTCGGAGTCAACGGCGAACGGCTGCAGATGATGTTCAATTTTCAAGTGAACCAGAATCTCTTCTACGCGCTCGCTACGGCCGATACACGCCCCTTGATCAAGGCCCTGAAGGCTACTAAGCCTCGCCCTGCGACGGCACAATGGGGTCAATTCCTTCGGAATCATGACGAGCTGGATCTCGGACGTCTGAGGCAGGAGGAACGCCAGGCGGTCTTCGATGCGTTCGCGCCGGACAGCAATATGCAGCTATACGAACGGGGCATTCGCCGACGACTTGCTCCTATGCTGCAGGGTGACAGGAGGAAGCTCGAACTCTCCTACAGTCTCATGATGACGCTGCCAGGTACTCCGGTTATCCGGTATGGAGATGAAATTGGGATGGGAGACGATCTGGACCTTCCCGAACGACAGTCCGCGCGCACGCCAATGCAATGGTCCACCGATTTACAGGGAGGTTTCTCAACCAGCGGCAAACCGCTTTTGCCGGTGATCAGTAATGGCCCTTATAGCTATGAGCACGTTAACGTTGCCGACCAGCGTCGTAATCCGAACTCGCTTTTGAATTGGATGGAGCGAATTATTCGCATGCGTAAGGAGGTTCCGGAGATCGGTTGGGGTGATTTCGATATACTTCGCACTGGCACGCCCGAGATCCTGGCGATCCGCTATGACTGGCGAGACAATTCCGTAATGATTGTGCACAATCTCAGCCTCAATCCGTGTGAGGTCCGGCTCAGCGTCGGTTTGAAGGGTCGAGAGAATGTGCAGCTTGTGAACGTTCTATCCGCAGATCACAGCGTTGCAGATGAATCGGGTAAGCATCGCATTCTGCTGGAGTCCTATGGTTATCGCTGGTATCGCGCAGGCGGTTTGACTTATATCCCCAAACAGAGCGATGCATGAGCGCCTAAGTTTCTGGACCTATCATGGCTGACGACAAGACGATCGATCATTTGAATCACCTAATAAGCATCAACAAAGACGCCGAAGCCGGATTTCACACGGCAGCCGACGCGGCAAAAAACTCGGAGCTCGGAACGCTCTTCAGCCGGTATGCGCAACAGCACGCGAAGTTCGCGGCGGAGATACAGCAGGAGGTCGAACGCCTAGGCGGTACTTTCTCGGGATCAGGAACTCTTGGCGAAGCGCTCCATCGTGGCTTCCTCGACATCAAATCGGCTTTCACTGGTCACTCCGCCGCGGCCATACTGAAATCCTGTAAAAGCGGCGAAGAGTCCGCAGAAGTTGCATACATCGATGCCGGGGATTCCAACTCCGGCGGGCGAACCCACACACTCATCGAGAGGCATCGGCAACAGATCCAAGAGTTCCGGACGCGCTTAGCTAGATTGGTTGCCGAAATGGAGGACGGCCTGGATTTTCAAAAGAACGAATAAGTGCATTGCCTCTCGCTCTTGGTTCAGCATGTAAATTCCAATCCCTCGTCGCTGCCATCTAATCCTCGAAATTCTCTTGAACCCCACGAAACTATCGACGTCCCGCTCCGGAATGCACTATTAGCACAGATCTCGTGGACGGCGTGCAAGGATAAGGTTTGTTTATCAACGCGTGCCTCGTGCTGTAAAAGCTTGCGAACTTAAGCGAAAGGATAGAAACATTCGATCGCTCGCCGGGAACAAACGGGTGGATACACGCGTAGACTTGGGTGTGCGCTGTGTATACAGGCGTTAACATCCTCCTAAACGAGGTCGGCGATCTGGCCGGCAACCCTCCCCACACTGGTTCTTGGCGATGAGCTAATTCATTTGATTGCTTTAAGATCCGGTAAACGAGAAACTATCGTCCGCCGGGCGGCAATGTTCCTGCCGCCACGCCGGGCTGGATTGGAACCGGGAAAGTAGCGGCGATTCAGAAATGAGAATTGCGACTCTTTCCAGAGCATGCGCACTTCCAATCGTTTCTGTGATTTCCGTACCCGAATGGCCCCGGAAATGCAACCGTTCGTGGTAAGATCGCGCTGCACGGTCCCAAACTCTGCTTTGGTAGCTGCGCGAGTGCATCGTAAATGGATCGAGGAACAGTTTCAACATGCGAGGCATCGAGGTCCTCTTAATGGCCGGCTTCATCGGATTGATCGCGGTTGGCGTCTGGAATGCGCGGCAATGGCTGCCTGGGTGGGGTCCCGAGGCCATCATTTACGCTCCCTCCGATACGAGTGGCGGCTCGCCGACGGATCGAGCGGGCAAGGCCTCGCGCGCACGCGCGAAGCGAGGATTCGGTCGAGGATCCTCTGCCTCAGCAACGAGCGACCTCGCCTTTACAGGTTTCCCCGTATCGGAGACCGAAGTGGACGTGCCAATGCCCAAATTCCCTGTGCGTACGGACTTTCCTCGTGGTGCCACCGGCGCTCAGATTCGCGCTCGATACGGCGAACCAACTGCCCGCACAACCGAGATGCGTGGCGGCCACGTTTTTGAGCATTACTACTATTTCAACAATGATCGTACGCAACTTACCGTGGCAACATTGGAAAACGGTGTAATCGTCTCAGCGGAAAGCACATCACAGTAAGCCGCTCCTCAATGAAACCACTACGTCTTCGGTCGTCGAACCGGGAGGCGGCCGAACGTACTGATGTGCGTTCTGTGAACGAGAGCATAGAAACAGGATCGAAGTTGAGAAGAAGCCTTAGCTGCACGAAAATTTCTGTCGAAAGAATTGAACGAGGATTCTCCGTACAGGGCTTACCGCTGTGTCGCATTCCAAGCGGAGCCGATTCGACTGCCATGAGTCGAATGAGTGTGAGCGACGATCCCCATGGAAGTTGAGGCAACCCGCGAGAAGCTCTCGGCGGGCGAGGCACTCGGCCCAGGCAGGGCGACGGGATTCGCAACGGCCCTTTTCATCGCGTTGCAGTTTCTCGATTTGATTACGACGTTGGCAGTTTTCTCACGCGGAGGCGTCGAACTGAATCCAATCATACGCAGTTTGATGCCGTGGACCGGTCGCTTACTTGCGATTATCTTTAGTAAGGCTACAATGCTGTCACTCGTTTTGCTGCTGAATCGTCGAAGGCGCATACTGCAATTTGCGAACGTTCTTTACCTGGCGGTAGTTGCATGGAATGCTGTGATCTTTTTCGCACTCAGACCAGCAAGTTTTCCCTAATGGACTGCAAACTGCAAAGCGTTAAAGGGGCTTGCCGCCCGACAGCGGTATTACCCTTAAGTGATGAATCGGTACTATTACGGGGACTAAAGGGTAGTACTCACTGAGGGCTTGATTAGAGTCCTAATAGCCAGTATTCTCAAGTCTCCGGACAGTCGAACACAAGGAAGGATGATGTCTACAATCCCGCATGCGATCCGTGTTGGTCTGTATTCGCAGGATCTGAAGTTACCCCCTCTGCTTGCACCCGGCTTGGGGAAAGACTCTCAAGTCTTCACCGAACTCAGTCGGGACGACGTTCACAGGATGACAGAGGATGGCTCGCTCGATGTTCTGCTCCTGGACCTCGATGCCGAATCCGGGAATAACGAGGAGCAGATTGAACTTTACAACCAAGTTGCCGAGTCGGATGTGGCTGTTATTGTAATGACCGACGACCCTTCCCGCGCGACAGCCCTCGAGCTGGTGCAGCGTGGCGCTCACAGCTATTGTCGGAAGCCTCCCGCCTTGCGTGAACTGAAGGCCACGATTCGCAAAGCTTACGAGCACACCGCGATGAAGAGGGAGCTCGAAGGAAAGCGGACATCTGATTTTGCACAATCAGAAGCCGAACCGCTTGGGTGCGATGGCCTGATCGGGTCCAGCTCCGAAATGTGTGCTGTATATGATCTCGTTCGCCGCGTCGCCAACCTCAACGCTTCGGTCCTCATAACCGGGGAGAGCGGGACTGGCAAAGAGCTCATAGCTCGCGCCATTCACAATCTAGGCGATCGGGCAAAAGCTCCTTTCGTGGCTGTTTCATGTGGCGCGATCCCGGAAACCCTCATCGAATCCGAGCTCTTCGGTCACGAAAAGGGTGCCTTCACCGGCACAACCGGCATTCGAACCGGCTACTTCGAACAGGCTGGAAGCGGCACGCTTTTGCTAGATGAAATCGGAGAGTTGAGTCTCCAGACACAAGTGAAGTTATTGCGCGTGCTTCAGCAGAGAGAGTTTACCCGTCTAGGCAGCGGTCGGGCGATTCCACTGAAGGCTCGCGTGCTTTTCTCCACCCACAGGGATCTCGAGCGCATGATTACAGAGGGCACATTTCGCCTCGACCTGTTCTACCGTATCAATGTGATGACGATCAAGGCCCCAGCTTTGGCCGATCATCCTGAGGATATCCCGGCCCTGGCCAAATCTTTCGTAAAACGCTACTCGGAGCTCTACAACAAACGGGTAACCCATGTCACTGCGGGTGCACTGGCAGCGCTTCAGGACTATGAATGGCCCGGCAACGTTCGGGAGATGGAAAACGTAATTCAGAGTGCCATCATTCGCGCCGACACGGAAGCGATTCAGGCGATCGATTTGCCGGAGCGCTTTCAGCAAACGACGGTTTCAGATGATATGGATCTGCCGCAAATCGGATCCTTCGAAAGACTCCTCCGTGACTTCAAGCTCAAGATCGCGATGAAGGCGATCGAAGATTGCAAAGGCAATAAGACGCTGGCAGCGCGCAGTCTCAATATTTCACGCGCTTACCTCCATCGTTTGATCCGCGTTGAGGAGGGTGTCGACGCCATCGATGCAGCTTGAAGTACCGGCTGCGCCGATAACAGGCGAGTTTCCTGAAATTCGGCAGCGCACTTTCTTGCGCATTGTTTTCTCTTTTCCCGCGGCAATCGCCGGGCTGCTTGTAGCCTTGATGTGCCTCACGGTTCGCTCGCGCTTTAGTGATCCCGATCTGTGGTGGCATCTCAAGCTCGGTGAGCTCATCTGGAACACTCATCGTATTCCGCGGGTCGATCTGTTCTCGTACACCGCCGCTGGGCATTCATGGATTCCGCAAGAATGGCTTTCGCAAGTAACGATCTATGCGGCATATTTCGGCGGTGGGTACACGGGCTTGATGCTCTGGTTCTGCGTACTCGTTTCCGCGCTTGCCATTGCGACGTATGCTCTATGCGCTGTCTATTCTGGAAACCCTAAAGTCGCATTCGTCGGAGGGCTGGCGTTCTGGCTCTTCTCGACCGTCGGTCTGGCCATTCGGCCGCAGTTAATCGGCTTTCTCCTGCTTTCGTGTCAACTGTTCATTCTTCATCTGGGCAGTTCGCGCGACTCCCGCTACTTCTTAGTGCTTCCGCCCTTGTTCGCCTTCTGGATTAATCTACACAGTTCGTTCATTTTCGGGCTGATTGTATTCGTGGTGGTGCTCTTCTGCTCGTTTTGCGAGTTCCGCCTTGGACTCCTTGTTTCTCAGCGCTTGGAGCGGCGGACCCGAATGATCCTTACGGCTTCGTTCGCCCTGTCTTTGATCGCTCTGTTCGCGAATCCGATTGGGCCGAAGTTGATCTGGTATCCGCTCGACGTAATGTTGAAACTACGTCTCAACACGACTCAGATCTCCGAATGGCAGCCTCCCCAGTTCAACAATATGCGGTCACTGGCGGTGTTAACGGTAGCCCTCCTGATTCTGCTGATCCCTCTACTTCGCCGTATCGAGCTAACCTTTCAGGAACTGCTTTTCACAGCTATCGGATTCGGGCTTGCTGTCCAGCACGAGCGAATGTTATTCCTCTTCGGCATACTTTCAGCGCCCATCCTGTGCCGGTTGCTGGCAACCGCTTGGGATCAGTATGAGCCGGATCGCGACCGGCCGCTTCCGAACGCGGCATTATTGGCAGTTTCCGTGGGGGCTCTCGTTTTGGGTTTTCCGAGCCGGCATCTGCTCAGTTGGCAAGTGGAACGAGGCAATCCCGTAAAAGCGGTCGACTTTATCAATCGTTCGGGACTCGCGGGCAGAATGTTCAACGAGTACGTCTACGGCGGTTATTTGATCTGGGCGGCCCCGCAGCATAAAGTTTTCGTCGACGGCCGTGGCGATGTATTCGAGTGGACCGGTGTTCTCGCGGACTACGGAAAGCTGATCACAGTTCAAGCTGATCCGAGGCCTCTTCTTGAGAAGTATCGTGTGGATTTTTGCGTGCTGTCCAGGGGCGCGCCTCTCGTCAATGCTTTGCCCCTCTTGCCCGGATGGACAAAGATCTACTTCGACGATTCGTCCGTTGTTTTCGCTAGGTCTGGCGCCCGTGTTCGGAAGAGCTAGCGGCTCACATAATCGCGGCGTAGTATCCGCCGCAACGAAATCGCATACTCTGTCTGTCCGCTTGGAATCGTAAGCCAATAACTTCGTACATGCACCCGGTAATTGCGAATTTCATGGTCGCGGACCTGGTCGGTACAGCAGTGGCTTTCCTGTTATTCCCACTGTTCGTTCTTCTGCCGGGATACGTCTGTGGTTGGTTTCTGGACGCGCTCGGATTTCGCAAGCGCATGCTTCTCGCACGCTTCGCTATATCGATTCCTCTTTCTATCGGGATTTCGCCAATATCGGCTTATCTCCTGTGGCGCTGGTCTCTCATGGCGGTGTGGGCGGGATTCGGAATCGTATGGATCGGTTTCCTCGGCCTGCTCTTCTTTGAGCGCCGGCGGTGGCTGTCCCGCACGCTACCCTCCAAGGGACGGATCGGGTTCCTGGCGGTTACAGCGGGCTGGATCGCGTTAGGTACTTTGAGTGTGATAGATCTGCAGTTCGGTAACCGACTCTATTTCTCGTTCTTGGCGCATGACTACACTCTGCGTACGGCCATAACTGCTTCGTTGACGCGCTCTGGCATTCCGCCGCATAATCCCTACTTCTTCCCCGGGCATCCCGTTGTTCTTCGATATCACTATTTCTGGTTCATTCTGTGTAGTCTGGTGAGCCAGATTGGGGCCGCCCTGGTAAGTCCTCGCCAAGCCATGTTAGCGGGCACGGTCTGGTCGGGAATGGGCTTGATCGCCTTGATTCCGCTTTACCTCCGGTTCTTCCAGCCCAAAGGAGCGGTCAACCTCGAAAGAAGAATGATAATCGGTTTGGCCTTGTTGCTGGTAACTGGCCTCGACATTTTGCCAGTCGCTCTTCTGGATATCGTCACGCGGCGCATCATTCCGACTATCGAGATGTGGAACACTCCGGTCGCGGCTTGGATCGGAGCCGTGCTGTGGGCGCCGCATCACGTGGCAGCTCTGATTGCGTGCCTGACAGGCTTCCTCCTTATTTGGTACCGCCGCGGACTTCCAGGCTTAGGGCTCAACCTAGCAACAACTGTTGCAGCGGGAACGGCGTTCGCGAGCGCCCTGGGTTTATCGGTCTACGTCACGGTCGTCTTTGCAGCCTTTGTATCAGTTTGGATCTTCGTAGTGGCGGTCACGAAACAATTACGCCAAGCCGCAATGTTATCTGCTGCAGGGTTCGTTTCGCTCCTTGTATCTCTCCCTTATTTCCTTGAGTCCACCGGAGGGCATGCTGCGCAAGCTGCTGGCGGTGGGCATCTGTTGCAATTAGCGATACGGTCGTTCTTGTTTACCGAGATCCCGCTGTTGCCGTTACAATCGAGCTATCCCTGGCTAATTCCCGCTCTTAACACTCTTCTATTGCCGCTGAATTACTTGCTCGAATTCGGTTTTTTCTTTCTCGTTGCGCTGGAGCAATGGCGAAGAATGCGCGCCGGCAACACCTTCTTCAGGTCTCGAGAACTATGCGCGGTTATTATGGCCGCCACCGCCATCCTCTTCTGCACATTCATTCGCTCGGGAGTGATCACCATCAACGATCTCGGAATGAGGGGAATCATGGTTGCGCAGTTCGTCCTTTTGCTTTGGGGTGCAGAGTTCCTGAGCGAAGGGTGGCTGTCTAAGCGACCCACCGCAACCGACGGATCCGACATCGTACGCCCACGAGATAGAAGAACCCTCATAATTGCCATGCTTGTGCTCGGCTTTGCTGGGACACTCTATGAACTTTTGGTCCTCAGGTCGTTCGCGATTCTGGCCGATGCCACTGATGCCCCCGATGCGAAGTGGATATCTCCCGACCGTAATCTTGGCCGTCGTACTTACGCTCTTCGGCAGTTCTATGAAGCTCTGAAAGAGAAGCTCCCTCGGAGCGCCATCATACAGCACAACCCCAATACCGATCCGGGAGACCTACCCTTTGGGTTGTATGCGGACCGCCAACTCGCCGCTGAAACTTTAGGCTGCGGCACCGTGTTCGGCGGAGATCCCGCTTCCTGTGCGCGGATCATCCGTCCCATAGATGATCTGTTTGAAACACCCCGAATAGCTGAGATGGTGGATATAGATAAAATTTGTACGAATCTCTCGATAAACGCTCTGATCGCGAAGGACACTGATCGGGTCTGGGCCGATGGCAAAAGCTGGATCTGGAAAAAACAGCCTCTTTTGGCGAATAGCTATGCGCGAGCCTATCGCTGTGGCCGCTGATGGATGACCGCGAGAGAAGCGTAACCGGCTGAGGAGCAGGTTTCGGCGGCGTGCGAAATCCCTCCTGATTCGGCAGCTTACGAAAAATAGTGGCTTGGGTGTCGCTGTAGATGTTTTCCCAACGGCCGCTTTTCGCGAGGAGATAAGTCAGCGCGGTACCGGAAGGGTAAACAACGTATTCTGTGCGATACCGGTCGAGTATCTCCAGCGAGTCGGTCGCGGTGACCACGGCCAGATAGTCCTTTAGGACTCCTTTGTATTCGAAAATGTCGGTGCGGCTGTCTATAAAGGTGGGAGTGTTGGGCTGAGTCCATTCCAGATACCCTCCCCATTGATACAGGTTGAACATGCGCCCGCGCTGTGGGTGCAACTGTAAAAATTTAGCTGCGCCGGACGGAAAGAATCCGGCGATCTGGGAATCGAGCATCTTCGCGGACGGGAAGCCGAGCACGCACACCCCCGCTACAAGCGAGAGCAGCGCCGCATTCAGGAGCCGGCGCTCATGTCGGGGGTCGTAAGAGCTGATCCGGCCGAACTGCGGAGCCACGATAGCCGGCAGCACAATTCCCGCCGGCAGCAGAAACCGGATGTGCGCCAGGCCGCAATACAACACGAAAGCTGTCAGCAGCGCATCGTCGATCCTCCATCGTTTACGCCCGGTCAAGGCGGTGACAAAAATAGCAGCTAGCACCACCGCCACGATTTTTCCACGGAAGTCGTTGAAGTTCACCGAAGACCACTCCTCTACGTTGCCCACGTTGATTCCTTGCCGGGTTGCCATGTCAAATGGATAGAGCAAGAGCCGATACCCGAACGGATTGATCAGCAGGGCAATAAGAGATGCGAAGCCAGTCACGACCAGCTTTTTCAGTTCGCTGCTGGACCAAGGTACAGCCTCCAGCCGTCCGAGGTCCCGGCGAATCAACCCAGCTGCTAAAAATATCGCGTAGATGACCAATCCCATGAGCCAGCTCGCATGGCAATTAATCCAAACACAGAAAAGTATCGGAATGAGCCACAACGGTCCATCCTTGGTGCGCCGGAAGCGCAATAGAATCGCATAGATCCCGGCAAAACACAGCCACCCGAAATTCTGAGTACGCGGAGTAAAGCCAACCATCGCCAGAAGACTGCCGAAGGCTGTGGCGATCGCAGCCGTAAAAGGGTCTCCGGACTCTTTCATCGAAAGCGAAAAGATGATCGCGACCAAACCCGCTGAACTCGCAGTGAGAAGGATGAAGACGCCTTTCAGTCCCACTGCGCTGAAGGCTCCGTAGTAAAAAAGTTCCGATAACCAGTCGTGATCGATCCAGGACGCCCCTCGTGCTGTAAAAGAATATGTGTCCACGTTTGGTAACTGCAGATGCTCAAAAAGATATCGGGCATTGAGCATGTGCCACCAAATGTCCGGGTCCGCGATGTTCTCCCGGCAGGTCCAATAAACTCTGGCCAGGAGAATAGCTAAAAGAAGTACAGGAAACGAGGAAAGTTTACGGCCGATGTTTGTGAGTACGTTCGAGGCTGCTTGCTGCCGCGTTTGGATATGGTCCATGGCCGCCGTTAAGTCTGGCTCAACGGCACGATGCTTGAGTGTGTCGTCGAAATCAGCTGCAATCCCTTTGGTCATTGCACGCTTTTGGACAGGATCGCAGCAGCTGAATCCAGAGCCGCAAAGATGGATGTCACGCGGGCCTATTTCCCCAGATGACAATATTCCATGCCAGGCGGCGGACTAAAGGCAATCGTGTCAGGCATTCGTCCATGGCACGCAATGGAAGCCACCATCTTAGGGAGCTTTTAGATTCTCGAAAAATGCGCTTCCAATACCTATCCTGATTTGGATGAATCCTGTCAACCGCGAAATATCTCAAGAACAGAGCGAGCGATGCGATCCAAAATTCGCGGTGTCGCACGCTGACAAAGTATTGGCGGGCGAGGTCGAGGATCTCAAATCCCAGCGGGGATTCATCGTCGGTCCGGACCTTGGTCGCCATCCGCCTATACGCTTCAATAAGGGGGTTGTAGCGTAAGGGATCGATGGACACGAAAATGCCGCCTGGCTTGAGCGCACGACGCACCTGTTCGAATAAAGCGTTCTGATCGGTTACGTGGTGAATGGTATTGGCGATGTAAGCAATGTCGAAGTGATCGGGCGGCACGTTCAGGTCTTCTGCCGCACTGACAACGGGTTTGATGTTCACTCCATGGAGCCGCGCTAATCTGGCTGCGCAGGCAACCATCGCCGGAGATAGATCAGTGCACGTGACTTCCGCTCCCTTCAGGGCGAAATAGGCCGACGATTCGCCGAGACCCGCACCAACGTCCAGTATCCGTTTGCCCGCGAGCGGTCCCAGCAATCCGAGAATGAATTGGTTCTCCATGGCCGTTGGCGCTTCGAAAACGGAACGGACATCCACCGAAGCGAGATTCGTCTCAGACGCCCATGCATCATGAAAAAGCGATTCTTTCGCGTGTACTTCTTGCGACGCGCTATTCATCAGTCAATCTTCTGAGACGCATCTAGGGTCTCGACGTTCTTGCGGGCGCGGAGATAACCCGAGACACCATCTCGCCTTCAAATCCCGCGAACCCGCGATCGGGGTACGGCGAAATCCTGGGTGGATTGAAATCCGGTTCCACGAGCCACGCCTTACGGTCTCTGTAGTATTGAAGCAATTTCTGATCGCTGGCTGGGTCCATCGCCCGCGCCCAAACCACCTTTGCCTTATCGATCGCGGCAGCGTTGTATACCCATTCGTCAGCAATGTCGTGATCAGGCGTATACCGAACGATGGCGAGCTGTCTCCCGGGGATTTTCTTCAGTTCCTCCAAAAGGTGCGCTCGCCGCGCCCCGAGCGGCGGCATTCCATAAGCCGTAAACGATAGCGCGTTGGGGAGCTGGATGTGCAGTGGTTGCGCATATAACCGGAGCACGGCCAGCAGAACGCACAGCGCCGGGATCGCACGTACCAGGAACAACCCTGCCGGTTGCCCATGTGGGCGCCGCGCCCGCAAGTGACGCATGCACTGTAGCAGAATCGCGTAGACACCTGCCGCAAAGGGTGCGACGTAGTGGGGAAGCAGCCAGGTCTCCACCGCTAGTCCGATTCCGAAAATGCCGCCGGTAATTACCAGAAAACGGATGCGGCGGTCAACCAACGCCTTCGGCAGCATCACCAAGGGAATCAGCAGCACCACGCCGAAATAGAAAAGGACAGCGATGCCCAGTTTCTTGAGAGTTTTTCTAATAAAACCTCCGGGCGTTCGCATCTCGTCGAACCAGCGCAATTCCCAACCGGAATAGAACTCGCGCATGACCTCGTGTCGGTACGCGGGTTCGGGTCTCGCCGACTGCCACACGAAATGAGGCGCCGAGGCGTATTCCGCTCGATTGGCTTGATAAGGAGGTGTGAACGCGTTTCCAAACACCCTGTAGTTGTAATAAGCCATGAATCCCAGGGTGAACAGAAGCAGTACAGCGGCGGGAGTTATGCGCCGCGCCAGAATGGATGCCGCGGGATGCGGCCTCCTGGCGATCCACCAGCACACGGCAACAATTGCTGGGGTTGCTACAAGCAGGCCTTCGTACGGACGGCTGTTCGCGAGAATGGCAATGCCGAGGGCCATCCAGAGAAAGTCTCGAGTACGGAAGCCGCGCCGAATTCGAGGAACCGCCCCGAGCACCAGGGCGCCCGCGAGCGCCGGCAACGCACCGCCCCAATACTGATCGACCCAATAGCTGAACAGCGCGATCCGGAGAACGGCTAGTAAACCCCCGAGCAGCGCCCAGCGCGGCGGCAGCCAGCCCTGCAACATCCAGCAGAAGGCAGCGCACATCAGTCCTGCGCTCGCCCATACGCCGTACCAGGGATGGCCCGCGAGTATTTTCCCGGCCGCCAGCAGCATGCCTTGAGCGGGAAAATACATCGACATGTAGCTCGGGATCTGCGTGATGTGAAAGCTTTCGAAATGTACCCACATCGGGTGAGTCGGATTGGTCAGCCGTCCGGATGCAAATGTATCTGCGGCGAGAAGATAGCTGAAATCGTCGGTAAGGAATGGCTGCGGAATGGGGGAGAAGGGAAGAATTACCAGGCGCAGTATGCAAGCTCCCGTCCCTACTAACACTGCGGATAAAGCTCGCCGCTGTGCCAGTCTTCCGAACATCTGCTCCAGCTTGAGGAAAACGCCGGAACGGCTTTGCGGCCAGCAGAACGCGAGCGCAATGGTGATTAGAGTCAGGGCGGCTTCGATCAGTAGGATAGACGGCGGGTTAGAAGGGGCTGTAGCCATTCTCAAACATTGGGCCCGCGACGGATGTCTATGTCCGGATACGGGCTGTCGCTTTGTGCTCGAAACCTGTGATTGCGGCTTCAGGGAAGCGGCTCGCGCGAGGGAGCGTGATCACATTGCTTTCAGAAATCTCGGGCCGAATCAGGATGGAGGCACAAGGTATCTCGTATTGCGGCAGTTCTGTGTTAACAGTGCTTGTTAACACGTACAGCGGACGGCCTTTACTCTCTTCGTAACTTCTGGCTACGTACTCGCCGATCACTCCGAGTGCAAGCAGAATCATCCCGGAAAAGATGCACTGCAGTACGACAATGGACGCCCAGCCCTGGACCAGCCTGTGAGTCCAGAACGCCAGATAGAGCACTCGCAGAAGATAGGCAAAACCTGCGCAGCTAAGAATAGTTCCCGCGGCCATGCTAAGGCGCAGTGGAAGGGCCGAGAACGAAGAAACCGCCGTCCAGGCAAATCGTACCATCTTGAACAACGAATACTTAGTTTCGCCGCCTGCCCGGGCTTGCCTTCCAAAAGGAAGAATCGCTTCCTTCAGTCCAAGCCAAGCTACCAGCCCGCGCATAAACCTGTGATGTTCGCGGAAGGAGCGAATGCCTAAAACCGCCCGCCTGCTGAACAGACGAAAATCCCCGACGTCTGCCGTGAGCCGCCGATCCACCATGCGCGCCATCCCCCGATAGAACAGGGCGGCCGTGGATCTCTTAAATATCGTTTCACCATCGCGAGCCACGCGTCTCGGTGAAACCACGTCGTAGCCATCCTCAAACAGCTGCACCATTTGAGGTAGAAGTTCAGGAGGGTCCTGCAGGTCGGCGTCCATGACCACGACCGCATCACCTTCCGCGAAGTCCAGGCCTGCGGTTACCGCGGCCTGATGGCCGAAGTTCCTGCTGAAGCCGATTGCCTTCACTCGCGGATCATCTAGTGCCGCTCGACGAATTACTTCGAGCGATCTGTCCGTGCTGCCGTCGTCCACGAAAATGACTTCCCAATTCAGCTCTGAAAGAACAGCACGCAGACGGGCGATCATCAGGCCCAAGGTCGCCGCCTCGTTGAATACGGGAATTACAATGGAAAGCAGCATCTGTCCGCTCCAGTGAGCGAGTTGTTAGAACTGTTGATTTCTAATTTATTGTGTCCAATTCGGCATAGCCTCGAGGGAGAAACGGCTCGTTAATTGACGCGCTCTCCCGTTCGACCGCAGCCTTAGACGTAGCTGTTGAGCTTGGTAGCGACGGATGTAAAGGCACTGTTGATGCTGGTGGCCAGAGTACTCATTCCGGCCGTGGCGGCAAGGGCAATAAGGGCTACTACGAGTGCGTACTCGATGAGATCCTGTCCGTCTTCTTCGTTTTTAATCGCGGCCAGCATCACCTCGGCCTTCACGTAGAGTTTCAGAAAAGCATTTCGCATCCAATTTGTCTCCTGGTTTAAGTTCGTACTTGCATTACAAGCTACGTACTCTCCTTACGGCAATTCGGGAGCCAAACGTCACACTCACGGAACGTACTGAAACGAAAGCGGTTCATCGGTCTACTGCAGTTCTTCATCGGTCTGCTGCAGTTATCGCAGTGTCCACAGCCGTATACAAACACGCTATCCCAGGAAACGTAGGTATGCGGTTAAGGCGCTCCTGCATACTTAAGCACCCAAAGAGTGGCTGCGTGATTGCGTTCAGGTGTCTGTGAGCCCCCGGCAAGACGTGGATCGCAGCGTGTTGGTCGTCGCGGTCGGGCTCACGCGCTTTTTTTTCCGCAGTCATCGGTTATATGACGTTGATTCAGTGAATTTTGCGCTGGCGATCGGCCGCTTCGATCCTGCCGTTCATCAACCGCAGCCTCCGGGGTACTTCCTCTACGTGTGTCTGGGAAAGCTGCTAAACGAGTTCTTCCATGACCCTAACGCGGCGTTTGTCTTAGTGAGCATAGCTGCCAGTTGTGGAGCCGTCGTAGTAACCTATACGCTCGCAGACCAATGGTTCGGAACCCGGGCAGCCCGTTTTGCTGGCCTTCTCTTTTTGGTGTCGCCGCTTGCCTGGTTCCACGGCACAGTCGCCCTGACTTACATTGTGGAGGCGTTCTTCTCTGCTCTGATCGGGTACGTTTGTTGGAGAATTTACGTCGGCTCTGAGAAATGGCTCGTACCGGGCGCGCTCATTCTCGGATTTGCCGCAGGCGTACGTCCTTCAACTCTTCAGTTCCTTGGTCCGCTCTTCATGTTTTCAGTTTCGAGTGCGAGGGATGCGGGCAATGCCGCGGGTCGACGAGAGGAACCCCGGTTTCCGCGGCGTTCCGCTTTGGGCCAGTTCCTCAGCCGTATTCCGCTTGCTAGAGTTTTGGGCGGCCTTGCGGCGTTGCTAATTGCCCTGCTCGCCTGGTTCTTGCCGATGGTCTACGCGAGCGGGGGACCGGCCGCCTACTTCTCCTCTCTTTCTCTGCTGTGGAGAATGTCGCCAGGCCACCAGAATGCGTCCGGCTCATTCCTACTCCTTTCAATTGCGCGATTACTCCTGATCGGCGGCCTTGTCGTACTTTGCTTCGGGCCAGCTAGCGTGCTGTTTGCCCGGCCTTTGTGTACTGGGCCCACGAAAGCATCGCGACAGAAGACGTTCACATGGGTTTGGATCGCGCCTGCCCTGCTGTTCTTTACTTTCGTGTTTTTTAGGGTCATCAATAGTGGATATCTTCTGGTCATCTTCCCTCCGTTGTGCATCTGGCTCGCTTGCTGGATATCGGAATGGTGGGAGCGAACACGGCTACATAACTCTTTCAAAGCCGCATTAGCAGGCCTCTTTGCGGCCGTAAACATAGCTGTCTTTCTGTACGCGCCCCTTTACTGCTCTTATCAGAGCGTGCGGCGATTTGAGGCGCAACTTGGAAGGGTCGAAGAAGCACTACCGCGAGTTGGTTCCCGAAGAAGTAGCTTAATCGTCGGATTGGACTCTCATTTTCTCGGATTTCGACATGCCGGATACTATTTCCCCCAATACGTTACGGTGGAATATCCCGAATTTAAATCACCCGCGGGAGAACGGGCATTTACTATGCAGTATCGAGATACCCGCCTGGTTGGACATCTCGACACGAGCGGGTTCACGAACTTCGTTTTATTTCCTCTGCCGCCCGAGGGCGCCGAGTACCAGCGCGGGCTGAGTGAGTTGCGCGCGAAATTTCCGGCCCAAGATTTGCATGCGGTAACAGTCGCAGGCTGCGAATTCATCACTGGACCGATCGCGGATCTGGCTCTGCTACTCCCAGTGGTGGCGAGTTCTCCGGCGCTCGTGTATACAAGGCGTGACGGGGCGTTTGCTTCTGTGTACAGGCGTTGACAGTTGAACGGCACTCCTCAAAGCAAGGACGATACTCCAATGGCCGGGAATGGCTACCGGATTGCGATAGTAAATAGTCAGACTAAGTAGATTCGAGACGCGGGCGCAAGTTCTATTCTGGTTTCATATGCATTCCATCGCCTGGTGGCCTACTCTCATCGTGCTCACGGCGGCGACGGTTTCGGACCTTCGAAGCCGGCGAATTCCGAACTGGCTGGTGTTCCCGTTTTTGGCGGCAGGAATTGCCGTTTCTAGCGCCACTCGCGGGTGGAGCGGACTCGGGCAGAGCGTTCTGGGCGTGTTGATTGCTTCACTCGCATTGGGTTTCTTTTACTGGCTCGGAGGCATGGGGATGGGGGACGTGAAGCTCTGCGCTGCAATCGGGGCGTGGATTGGCCCGTCCCAACTCCTGCTGGCGATGGTGATTATGGGAATCGCCGGGGGTATTATGGCGGTAATTTGGGCCACCTGCGGCGGATTTCTGAAGGAATCGTTGAGCGGTACGAGCGACCTGATTTTCGGAATGGCGAAGCGTGGTCTCAGGGCGCACGAAACGCTGGTGCCGGGGAACGCCGCTGCCCGGAAAATGCCGTATGCGCCGGCCATTGCGATAGGGACAATCTTTTCTTTTTTTGCTGTGTCATGAGAAGCGGCATATTAAGCTTGAGCGGATTAGTTAAACGTTTAATTTTGGAAAGCAAACAATGGGCGAAAGCAGGACTGGCGTGATGTCCACCTTTATGCGCGATACTGAGTCGCTGAGTATGAGTGCGCTCTCTCTCATACTGATCGGGCCGCATGAGGAGAGACGCCGCGCCGTAGCGAAGGCGCTGGCCGGGCCGCAGGCCAATATTGTTCGCGAGCTCACGCGCTACCCGCAGGTGGACGACCTCGCCGGGATCATTGAAGCGGATTATGACGTCGTGCTCATCGATCTCGATCCCAATCCGGAGCACGCCTTGGATGTGGTTGAGAATCTCTGCGGAAGGAACAGCTCGGTAACCGTGATGGTCTACTCGGGCAGCACTGATTCTGAGTTGCTTGTTCGATGTATGCGCGCCGGTGCCCGCGAATTTCTGACCGAACCGGTGCTGCCGGGCTCCGTAGGCGAGGCGTTGGTTCGCGCTTCGGTGCGCCGCGACGAAGTACGCCGCCACAGGCGCGCAACGGGGAAATTGTTGGTCTTTGTAGGTGCCAAGGGCGGCTCGGGCGTGACCACCGTGGCAAGTAATTTCGCCGTCGCATTAGCCAAGCAGGCCAGCAGTAAAGTGGCTTTGATAGACCTCGACCTGCAGCTCGGCGATGCCGCTCTCAGCTTAGGTCTTACGACTAAATTCACTGCGGTGGATGCGCTCGAGAGCGTGAACCGCCTCGATTCGGATTTCCTCTCGGTCCTGATGGCAAAGCATAGTTCCGGTCTCGCGGTTCTGGGCGCTCCCGACAGCATCCCTGCTGCCCAGCCGCCGCAGGATGGAATAGAGAAACTGTTGCGTGTTGCTCGGGAAGACTTCGGCTACGTTGTAGTGGACGCTGGATCGCATTCAATCGACATGTACGAGGCGCTCGTCGAAATAGCCTCCACAGTCTATTTGGTGACCCAGGTGAGCGTTGCCGAACTGCGTAACTCCAATCGTTTTGTTGCACGCTATTTTGGCGGGAGAGATGATGGAAAGCTGGAGATCGTCCTGAACCGGTATCTTGTGCGAAACATCGAGATCGACGACGGCGCCATCACCAAAGCCTTGACGAAGCCGGCAAAATGGAAGGTGCCGAATGACTTCGTGGCGGTTCGGCGGGCGCAAAACACCGGGATGCCGGTCGCGACGGAAAAAAATAACCTGGCGCGCGCCTTTGCGCAAATGGCGGCCGAGGCGTGCGGCCAGACCCCGGATCCCGAGAAAAAGAAAAAGCTCGGCTTCTTCCGCTAGGCAGACATCTACCTTGATCTTCACACGTAGGTAAGGCAATGGAAAAATTGAATTTCGAGCAATTCAAGGCCGAAATCCATCGAACGCTGATTTCCAAGGTCGATCTGGAGAAGCTGGCGACGGTGCAGCCCGCGAAAGCGAGGCAGGCTGTGGCAAACCTTGTTCAGACGATCATCACCGATGGCAAGCTGCCCCTGAGCGCTGCCGAAAAAGAGAAAATTCAGTCGGACTTGCTGGATGAGGTTTTCGGGTTGGGTCCCCTCGAAGGGCTGCTGCGCGACTCGAAGGTGTCCGACATCCTCGTAAATAGCAAGAACCTGGTTTATATCGAGCGAGGCGGTATTCTGCAAAAAACCGATGTGGTTTTCCGGGATGACCGCCATCTCCTTCAGATCATCGATCGAATCGTCTCGCAGGTAGGCAGAAGGGTCGACGAGTCCTCGCCGATGGTGGACGCGCGGCTTCCGGATGGCTCCCGTGTAAACGCCATTATCCCTCCGCTCGCCCTGGACGGTCCTGCATTATCCATCCGGCGTTTTGGAACAGGTCCTCTTTCGGCCGATGCGCTGGTGGGTCTGAAAAGTGCGTCGCCCGAGATACTGCAGCTTCTCTCAGCCGCCGTTCGCGCCCGTATCAGCATTTTGATCTCGGGCGGTACCGGTGCCGGTAAAACGACGTTCTTGAATATGCTTTCGCAGTATATTCCGTCCACCGAGCGCTTGGTCACCATCGAAGATGCCGCCGAGTTACAGCTTGCGCAGGAGAACGTAGTAAGGCTCGAAACCAGACCTCCCAACGTGGAAGGCGAAGGAGCGATCCGGCAGCGCCAGCTGCTGACCAATAGCCTCCGCATGCGGCCGGACCGCATTATCATCGGTGAGGTCCGTGGTGAGGAGGCCTTCGATATGCTACAAGCGATGAACACCGGCCACGAGGGTTCGATGACCACCATTCACGCCAACAGCCCGCGCGACGCACTCATGCGGCTCGAGTCGATGGTGGCGATGGGCAGCCTGAATCTCCCGGAGCGGACCGTGCGGCACCAGATCGCCGCCGCCCTGACCATTGTGGTACAGTGCGCGCGCATGAGCGATGGCACCAGGAAAGTGATGAATGTCTCCGAGATCACGGGAATGGATGAAAACGTGATCAGCATGCATGACATCTTCACTTTCGTGAAGAAGGGTATCGGACCGAGCGGCAACGTGATCGGAGAATTTCGTCCGAGCGGCATTCGCCCGAGATTTCTGGAGCGCTTACGCGTCGCCGGGGTGCTGCTTCCGGGCGAGCTGTTCGAAAAAACCATGGAAGTGAGCTGAGCATAGTGGAGAAGAGATAATGCTGCTTGCGTCGGTCGTTTTTCTAGCTGTATTCGTGATAGCTGCTCTTCTGCTCGCAGCGAGTGGAACAGGTGCCTCGGAACGGGAGAAGCAGACTTTGGCCCGGCTCGATGCTGTCCTGGCGACTGCAACGGGCGCAATCAAAGACGAGCTGATCGACATTCGGAAGCAGGAACTGCTCAGTACGATCCCCTTTCTGAATCGTCTGCTTCTACGCCTGGAAGCCACTCCGAAATTGCGGCGGCTGCTGTATCAGGCTGATGTCAAATGGACTCCCGGCGGATTGTTGCTACTGGCTTTCACGGTTTATGTCTTTGGCACCTATCTGATCTATCTGAAGACCAATGCTTTTTTGTTCTCGATGATTCTTGGGTTGGCCCCCGCCGCTGTGCCCTTCGTGTACGTATTTCACAAACGGGCCAAGCGCTTCGCCAAGTTCGAAGAGGGGCTGCCCCCGACGCTTGACCTTATGGTCAGCGGCCTCCGGAGCGGGCACAGCCTGGTGGCTTCTCTCGGTCTTGTTGCCCGTGAGATGCCGGACCCGATTGGCCGGGAGTTCCGCATCTGCTTTGACGAGCAGAACTACGGCCTGGAACTGCGTACCGCGATGGAAAACCTGGCTGTTCGAGTCCCGATTCAGGATGTGCGCATCATGATGACAGCCATTCTTATTCAGAAGGAAACGGGCGGAAATCTCGCCGAGGTGCTGGACAAGTGCTCGTACGTCATCCGTGAGCGATTTCGCTTACGGAAGGAAATCCAGATCAAAACCGCTCAAGGCCGCCTCACGGGATGGATTCTTACCTTCCTTCCTATCGTTCTTGGAACCCTTCTTTTCATAGTCAATCCGAAGGGCATTAGCCTGCTCTGGACACGGCCGATGGGTCTGAAGATGCTTTACACCGCCGCGGTGATGATGGTGATCGGAGCACTGACCATCCGAAAGATCATCCGCATTCGGGTTTGAGGGATTTTCATGAGCCTTGCTCTTTTCACGTTCTTTGCAATATTCCTACTGATCGGCAGCGGCGGCCTCCTGATCTTCTACCGTGCCGGAATGATGCGCCGGCTTTCGGTGGCGATTTCTCCCCATGCTGAAGACGAGAGTTGGTGGAGCCGGCTGAAGATTAGCCGCGCGGGAAAGTCGCTCAAGGCGGCTGTCCAACCGTTCGACAAGGTGCTGCCGAAGAGCCCGAAAGAGGTCTCGATAGCCCAACAACGTCTCATTCGGGCTGGCTATCGAGAAGACGCTCATGTACGCATTCTCTACGGCGCCAAAGTCCTGGTTCCTATCTGGTTATGCATACTCGCTGCTGCTAGTGGAATTAGTCATCTCAGCCCTTTTTTTGTTTATGTGTTGTGTCTGGCTCTAGGCTATCTAGCCCCGGATTTCTGGTTGGGGCGACGGATTGCGAAAAGACAATCGAACATTCGGCTGGGGCTGCCGGAGATTCTAGATTTGATGGTAGTCTGCATCGAAGCGGGCTTGAGCCTTGATCAGGCGCTTAGCCGCTCGGTAGACGAACTGCGCGGCAGTCAACCGGAGCTCAGCGATGAACTGGGATTAGTCTTGCTGGAACAGCGTGCCGGGCGTCCGCGGGTAGATGCCTGGAGGCATCTGGCGGAGCGGGTCGATATCGATATCATGCGTACGCTTGTCTCTGCGGTGATTCAGGCAGAGCAGTTCGGGACCGGCATCGCAAAAACCTTGCGCACCTACTCCGATACCTTACGAGTACAGCGGCGGCAGCGGGTCGAAGAACTTGCTGCGAAAACGGCAGTAAAGCTGGTATTCCCGCTGGTCCTCTTTATCTTTCCGGCAATCTTCGTTGTGACGCTCGGACCGGCCATCCTTATCATGGTGGAGTCCTTTCAAAAGAACTTCAAGTAGCCGGATGCCGGCAGAAAGGAGAATCAAGTTATGGATAGTACAACTCTGATCCGGATCATCGCTGGCGTCTTGTTCGTCGTAGTGCTGGTCATTTTGATCCAGCGTCGTCGTACCCGCGTTAGATAAATTACACGGGAGATCAAGAGGTTGTCGATTAGTACGGATCGTTCTGCAGGCTGGTATAGAGTGGGGTTAGTTAAAGGATAGGGTAACGGATTGAACGGCGATAAGAAAAAATCGCAGCAACGCTACTGCGTATTCAACAAGACGCGGGAGTCGTTTTTAAGCTTGAGTGTTGCGCCCGCCGATACGCATCTCAAACGTCTGTTGGGATTGGTCGGGAGACTTCGGCTCAAATCCGACGAGGGTATTTGGGTGATTCCCTCGCAGGGAGTTCATACGATCGGTGTGCTCTTTGCGATCGATTTGATCTATCTGGATTCTCAGAACCGTGTCATACAGTTAGCTGAATCGTTTGGAACGTTCCGGATCGGGCCCATCCGAAAGAATTGTTCGAGTGTTTTGGAACTGCCGACTCGCACAATCTACTCCTCGCAGACAGCCGTAGGTGATGAACTGCTGATCTGCTCGCCGGATGAGATGAAGACCTATTTGAAGGAGAACCAAACTGAGGTGAGTCATAAGTCGGCATCCGGATGAAGGAAAACGCTCGCTGGAGCGATAGTCGTATGCCGATTCTGAGCTGGTGGGAACAGAACCCGTCTCGGAAAAAACGCGCGCAGCGGTATCCGATCACCGGAATCGTGGCTCATTACTGGGACGGTGGCGCTCCAAAGGAACGCGCTGTGAGGGATATCAGCCTTACGGGCGCTTATATACACGCGACGGAACGTTGGTACGTCGGAACAATTCTTACGATAACGCTTCAGCAAAGAACCACGCAAAATGGAACCGCAGTTGCCCCACTATTTCTGTCGATTCCTTGCAAAGTCATTCGCCAGGATGCCGATGGGGGGGTTGGCGTCAAATTTATGTTGGGCGGAAGCCAAGAACGAAAAGCTTTGAAGGGGTTTATTCGCGACATCCTCGGCAAAGAAGCGGGTACGCAGTGACGTGCGCTGATTCCCGGTACGCGTGAGTGAGAGGCACTCATGAAACGATTAGGCAACGAGAGTAGCTGTATAGCCAGGGCGTCGATCTCAGGTGCATGCTATGTGGAGTGGGAATTCTAGGTGCTCTTGAGGTGTCTCACTGCGAAATCACCATCTCAGACGTGCTGCTCATGTTGATCGTGCTGATTGTCACAAACGGGACCGACAGTGGAAACTGATAAGTTGCGGTCACCTTTACGGAATTTCCTGGGGCGTTCGTAGATGGCCATGTTGTGCTGACACTCATTTTGCTCGGATCGATTCCGGGATAGCCCAACCCTGTGATATAACTCTGAACGCTTGAGTTTGTGGCTGGGCAACCCGTGGCGGTGCAGGACGACCCCCGAACCATGGCGTAACGAGTTGCGTCACGCGCGGCCTCGGACACAAAGTGATAGCTATAAAGCGCCAGGCCGATCTCCATGATGCCGATTGTCATGCTTAAAACAATCGCAAACGAAAGAGCGGTCTCGATGAGGGTTGCGCCGTGCTCACTTCGGATAAGACACGGAGTCGGGCGAAGTCGAACGCTAAGCCTGCGCGCACTCGCGACCCGCAGAGACAGCTGATCGTGAAATCGTCCCATCACGCTCGACTCAGTTCCGACCGACTGCGATCTTTAGGTATATCACTGGGCCACCCTCATGATGGCTTGACCATTCAAGGTGAATGTTCTTGAAAGGCCGGGGACATAGATCTGAGACGTCACGCCAGCTGTGGTGTTTACTTGAACGTACTCGACGATACGATTGGTTCCAGAACAACTGAAGGTGCTACTACAGGCAGAAGTAGAGGTAAGAGCGTTGGAGCAGGCGCAGAGGTTCGATGCAGTGGCGCTCAACGCGGTCGTCACATCGGAACCTGTTACATCGGCACCATCATTGAGCGCCGCCTGTCTCATGTTCGCAATGTCCGACGCCGTAGCGTGGTTTTGCGCGCCATATGCAACACCGGCTCGTGCGGCATTGGCAACTTCGATCGCAAGATACGCGAGCCGCCCGTACTGAGCCGCTCCAGCCAGCAGGGCTACGAGGACTGGCAATGTCAGCGCCAATTCAACGAGTGCGGTCCCAGCTTCGCTGTCCCGATCCATTCCGCACATGACCCTTCCAAGCCACCGCTTTTCGCAATTCTGTGCATGTGTCTTCGTCATAATCTTCATAATTACTCCGCCAGGGCGGCCGCTCCTATCGGGGATGTTCCATAAAGTGAGGCATAATCCTTTATGGCACTGCCCGAGGTAGTTAGGGTAAGAGATTTGACCACGAAAGCCAAATAAAGATTGGCGGTACTCCCGCTCGCGGTCATTGTGAATGAAGCGTCGGGGAAATAGAGGACCCCTTCAAACGTCGAATTGGTGCCACTTTCGGTGATTTGCGCTCCCGAGGTGTCACTTGAACTCTGGTCGAATAAAACCCCGTTGTATGTACCCGACGTAGGCGCGCTAAGGTTGAATGTACTCCCAGAGAAGGAGTGACATTAAGAGCGCCGCTCTGAATGTAAAAGGTTACGTCGGTTCCGTTGATGGTGATTCCGCTACCGGTGATGCTCAACCCGCCGCTGATGGTATAAGTCCCAGGGGCGAAATTCACGGTGGTTCCGGAAGCAGTGATAGAAATTCCGCTGCAGTAGTTCCCCTGAGGGATATTGACTGTTCCTCCGCTGGCAACAATAGTAAGATTCGAGAGGCATGGCCCGCTCGGAGGCGCCGCGAGGTAAGCCAATGGGTCGCTTACCGGAACGATGCCCACCACCGGCGCCGGAGAAACGGTTCCTCCGGTATGGGAATAGCTTCCCGACACGCCTATTGAATTAGCAACTATTGGATGGGAGGCACCGCTGGAAGTCACCGTGAGAGACGAGTTATCGGAAATTCCACACAAGGGGGCATTGAGTGTCGGATTAGAACTGCTCGTTGTTACTGAAATGCCGGTGCCCGAGGTGCCCAGCGTTGCGATACAGGTCCGGCTCGATCCCCAGTGGCCGACCGCTCGAGCCGTGACTGTAACTGAACCTCGACCGAACATACCCATAAAGATCGTTGACTGTGGTTGCGAAACGATGGCCTCCACATATCCGGAGAGACCGTTGTAGTTCCCATAGAGCGGTGGACTGTTTACCGTAACCACGCTTCCGCCACTTCCATTTGCAACGTGGTTCTGCGCTGCCGCGTCCTGGGCAGCCGTCGACCAGTTTCCGTAGTTCAGTTCCGCCGCTCCAGCGATCGCGGCGGCATCGGCAGCTGTTTGTATCTGCCTTTTCGCGTAAAACAGGGTACCCACATCAGCCGCGAATCCAAGAAAACCAAGCAGCAGTGTCATGGATAAAACGACAAACACTAACGTTTGCCCGCTCTCATCCCCGAATATTCGCCTAGCTTCCCTGCGGGAGCGTGAAAACCTCATCTCAATACGACGATCGAAAACTCGCCAGGATCCGAATGGCGTGAGAGCCGCACTCGTTGATGTTCGTTTTTGCCCATCATTCGGTGGGCAACTGTGACCCCAGCGTGACACAACAACAATCCTCAGACTTCAGTCTCAGTCAGGCTAACGTATCACTACACCCTAGCAATCCGTTCGTGTTCTCCAGAACGCTAACGATGAGCAGCTCCTCCCAGATGGTGATTTCGCAATAATACTGCTCCTGCGCTATCCGTCCTCTCTCGGAATAATCAGCAGAACCTCAACCGCTACCGGCACTCCGTCCCGGCTCGCCGGTCGGAAGGCCCACAGCTTTAGCGACTTCAGCAGCAAATCTTTCTTATTGAGCTCGGCGGGAAAGACCATCGCCAGCTGATCGAATTGTCCTGCGGAATTCAGTATCCCGTGCACGATGATGTAATCCGTATCAGCATCGGCCAGCTGGTCTGGACGCAGTATAAGAAAAGGCCAGGGCGCGACTAGGGGTGTCGTGCTCGTTCCATTCACGGCATTTAGGCCTGTCGCTTTGGGAAGGCAGTACTGCAAAATCCAGCTCTTGCGGAGCCCGACTTTCATGTAAACCGTGTAGACAACCTTGCCGCTTAGTGCACCCACGCTCTCCGGATACGGCGTCGAACCGGCAGACCCGAGCACAACCACACCAAACTTGCCGTCCTTGGGCAGTGTGATTCGTGTCACGCCAGCCATATCCCCAAGCGTTCCCAGCGATCCGCTTGTCCCAGAACCGCTCGCCGCGCTACCCGAAGAACCGGTCCCCGTGCCCCCGGCCCCGGATCTGGGTATTCCGTTTCCTGAATTGGGCGTCTTGCCTGAGCTAGAAGACCCGCCGGGGCTGCCGTTGACTCCTGCGGCGGTTCCCGATCCGCCTCCCGCAATTCCTCGACCGGCGCTTTCCGAGGTGACTTGCGAAGAGGCGCTCAGACCCCGGCCCTCAGTCCCGGAGCTCCCGGCCCCGCCTGCGCTGCCCGAGGCGGTCGAAATGCCGTCATTTCCTGCATCCGAAGGGGCAACCTGGTTTACCGGCGGAAGAACCAGCAACCGGGACGTCTGCGACGGATTGACCGGCAGGGAAATTACGTTGGCCGCGCTTGGTTGAGTGGAATCGGCCACCCTGATCTTGGGAATCTCTTTCGCCGCTTGCTGCCCTTTGCTCGAGATGGGAGGGGCTATCCCCGGCGGACGAACCAGGTGAGGAGTATCCGTGAGAACGGTGCTGGCCATGTTGAGATCTGCAACGTTGGTTTCCAGGTTCGGACGTTCGAGTATAGGCGCTCTAGGCAGATGTTGTACCACCTTAGGGACTTCTTTGATGGGTGGCGCGACGAACGTCTTTTTCATCGGCGGCGCGGGTCCGGTTTCGGTCCACAGAACCACCGTCGGAAGTGGAATGTCCTGCTTCATCAAGATGTTGGGCGGCAGATCCATTTGGACTAGACTCTGTTTCACCGGATCTACGTGAGCAGTCGGCGGCAATTGAAAACGGCGGCGCTCCGGTCTGGCTGTTTCAGCCGCGGGCTTGGCTTCGGATCCCTCCGAACCTGCCAGATTTCCCGGAGCTCGCTCCGTCAGGCGCGCTTGCAAATTCGGTAATCCTCGGGATTTCATTGCTCCTGCGCCTTGACCGGCCGTGGCCGCAAGGGCGCGTTGCTTAATTTCCTGAAGCGGCGCCAGCTGCAGAAAGCGGACGGAGTACCTCCGTTTAGGGGAAGAGACAGCTTTACCCTGGGGTGCGTCCACAGACCACAACGTCATAACCGCGATCGCAAGCGTGTGCAATATTACAGAGAGGGAAAACGCTGACACGCGTCGTGGCCCGCGACGAGCACCTGCTGAGAGCAGTGTCGAGAAACTGGGCTGTTTGTCGTGGAGGGCCGTTGGAGCGGAAGTCTCATGCTCCAGCATTTGAGAGCTCTGTGCCAAGACTTTTAGCTTGCAATAAGATGCCCGAAAGAGAATGGGCGCATATGTTCTTCGCCAAAGAGCCGCTGGGTGTCTACAGCGCTACACCTTTCCTGGAAATCTGTAAACAGGTGTGCACACTTGCGTTGTAAGCTGTTTTCGTAAGACACTGATTTAGCGTTTCCCCCATTGTATAGTGGTGGCCAACAGATTGCGCCAGAAATAGGCAAACCCTTACGTAAGGACCGGAAGCGAGTACTCAATGAACCGAAGACTGTCGACCATTCTTTTTCTTGCGTTTGTAGTGGCCGCTATATCGAGTTATTTTGTTTACCGTATAGCCGGTAAGCAGCTGCATCCGCCACCCCCGCCGCACACGACAACGATCATCGTGGCATCCAGAGACCTCCAGGTCGGCAGCCTAATCAAAGACACCGATTTGGCGACAGCCGAATGGATGGGTACCCCGCCGAAGGGTACAATTTTCTCTAAAGCTGCAGCCGTGGGGCGAGGTGTCGTGTCGGATATTTATCAGAGCGAGCCGGTTCTCGACAGCCGTCTGGCGGCACCCGGTTCCGGAGGGGGGTTGGCTGCTACCATTCGCCAGGGCATGAGAGCCTGTGCGGTCAGGGTCGATGATGTCGTCGGTGTCGCCGGATTCGTCACGCCCGGCATGCGGGTTGATGTCCTGGTATCGGGGAACGGAACTGGTGCGGCCGCAGCGGAGGGTCCGCGGGTCAAGACGCTTCTGCAGAATATCGAGGTTCTGTCGGCCGGAACCAACATTCAGAAGGATAACGAGGGCAAAGCCGTGCCGGTGCAGGTTGTAAATCTGTTGGTAACGCCCGAGCAAGCGGAACTCCTCAGTCTGGCGAGCAACCAAACCAAAATTCAGTTGGTCTTGCGCAATCCTCTGGATACGGAAACTCCTAAAACGGCAAGTATCGCAATGAACAGTGTCTTCTCGGAAGGAAGCGCACCTCCAAAGCCCAAACAGGTTGTCTTCAAAAAACCTGCTCCGCAGGTACAGGCGCCACCCCGTGTTTACCTGGTGCAGGTCTTCAATGGTGCAAAGCGCACCGAAGAAAAGTTTCCCGATGCACCACACCAGTAGCAGCGGAGTGCTTAGGGTCATCAGGGAGCGGCTGTTTTGAAGAAATACGGGAGATCCGCTATTACGGCAGTCGTTGTTTGTTTTTGTTTAATGCAGGTAACGAATGAGGCCTTCGCTATTGCGTTGCAAGCGCAGCCTCCGGCAGCACCGGTGCCACAAAGTTCGGAAGAATCTCCGAATGAGCTTTTCGTAACAGTCGGTAAGTCCGTCATCGTAAATAGTGCGGTTCCGATCGAGCGAGTCTCCGTCGGTTTTGGCGAGGCCGCCGAAGCTACCGCCGTCGGACCCACCGAAGTACTTGTCAACGGAAAAGCGCCCGGGGAGACGAGCCTTATCATCTGGCAGCAGGGCGGCGGTAAGCTTTTCTTCGATATCCTCGTACAGCCCAGCCGTTATGCAAACAGCAGCCGCGCGGACATCCTTCGCAAGCAAATTGCCAGGGAATTACCGGGACAAAAGATCGATGTCAGCGTTGAAAACGATCTGATCTTCTTGCGCGGCACAGCTAGCGACCTCACAAGTGCCGATCGCGCAATGGCAATTGCCTCCGCGATGGGGAAACCGGTGGACCTGCTGTATGTAGCCGTGCCCGCGCCTGAGGCACAAATCCTGCTTAAGGTGCGATTCGCCAGTGTCGATCGCAGCTTGAGTTCGCAGCTCGGAATCAATCTCTTCAGCACCGGCGCGACGAACACGCTTGGAACGATAAGCACAGGACAGTTCCCTCCGCCCACCGTGAGCAATTCGAACTCGGGTAGTAGCAGTGGCGGCGTCACAGGCAGGAACCGAGTCACCGCCACCGTCAGCGACGCTCTCAACCTCTTCTTCTTCCGTCCCGACCTGAACTTGGGTGCAACGATCCAGGCGCTGGAATCGAAGGGCGTTGTTGAGACGTTGGCCGAACCGAACGTCTTGGCCGAAAACGGGAAACAAGCGAGCTTTCTCGCCGGTGGAGAATTCCCTTATCCGGTGGTGCAGGGTGGTAACACGGGAGGGACAACTGCAATCACGATCCAATTCCGGCAGTTCGGTGTTCGTCTCAATTTCATCCCGACAATTACGCCCCGTGGAACGATACGTCTGCAGGTGGCGCCGGAAGTCAGCGCGCTCGACTACAGCAGCGGGATTACGCTCCAGGGAATCGCTGTTCCCGGTATTTCTGTGCGAAACGTCAACACGGAAGTCGAGCTAGCCGAGGGGCAGAGCTTTGCGATAGGCGGTCTTCTCGATAACGGAGAGACCGAGACTTTCAACAAGATCCCGTTCATCGGAGACATTCCTATCCTGGGAAGGTTCTTCCAGTCAAGATCAAAGACCAGAAACAACACCGAACTTATAGTTATTGTGACGCCGCAAATTGTCCGTCCCGTTCCCGCTGGTCAGAAGATTGCCAACCCCAACTTCCCGGTGCCGTTTCTACCCCCGAACTCTAAAACAGAAATGGCCACTCCCGGTCAAAATGTCACGGGCCCTGTGCCCGTTGCGGGAGCTCCGCCGATACCCGTTGAATCCTTGATCAAGAGCCTTTCGGAAAAGCCGCTCGTGGTCACCTCCACTTCCAGTGGCGTCAGCTCGGGAGCAGGGCAATCGCCCGCTCCTGTAACGACCACGGCCCCGGCAACTGCATCGCCCGGAACACCCCCATAATGGTCTGAGTTCACTCGATTGCGTACTCCCTTTCTCTTCAGACCAGGAGAAAACCTGTACATTCGCAGCAATGCTAGTTCGAAACGAAACGCGCAATAGCGTCCTGGCCGATTCGGCCGAGATAGCTGATACTGCCGCAAAGAGGCGTCGCGGATTGCTTGGCCGCAACAACCTGCCAAACGGACAGGCTTTATGGATTGTTCCTTGCGAAGGGGTTCATACGTGTGGCATGAAGTTCTCAATTGACGTTCTCTACCTCGATCGAAAGAACAAAGTCCGGAAGGTCCGCAAAGTTATGCGGCCGTGGCGCCTGTCCATGTGCTTGTTAGCGCACTCAGTTCTGGAGTTGCCGGCCGGGATCGTCGAGCAAACCGGAACTGAACGGGGAGATCAGCTCAATCTGTCGTCTGATTGAATCTCTAACCGCCTCAAACCGAGTTGCTGCTGTTATCAGAATCGTGCGCATAGCGACATCGTGGCTATACCCGCGGCGACGATGCACGTCGACAGTATCGTCAATCTACGGGTAGTCGTCCATTGCCGGATTTCGTGATGAAGCACCGGCAAATTCGATAGAGCGCTCGCCATGGACGTAAGCACGGTTGCGAGTCCGGCTGTTTGCGGCGTGATTTTGCCGTGCACGGCGAGCGTCGCGGCAGCACCCGCGGTACTTGCACTGGACACCAAGCCCCCGATTACGCTAACCAACAAAAAGCCGAGATGACCAAGATAGCGTTGTCCGATGCTGCCAACCATCTCGATTACAAGAAAAATGACGCCGAATTTCAAAACCTTCGAGAGGGAAAGTGGCGAATCCAGCTTCACGTCGGCGATTCGATTCTGACCGTGCCTCCTCTGCTGCCATATGAACAGAACAGCCATCGCTGTCATGACCGTCAATGGTGCAGCCGCACTTGTTATCGCAGCGCGCGCAAAAATTGCCAGAATGAGCAGATTACGAACAAACATCGCCACAATAGTCAACAAATCGATAATGATCGCGATAGAAGTTGTGTTTTCTTTCTGTCCTGCGAGAAACCCCGCTAGCTCGGCTATCGTTGCTGTGCTATTCACCATTCCGCCCAGCGCCGCCGTGTAGTACAGCCCGCGTGAACTATATACCTTCAGGAGTACATAGTTCACAAACCCGAGTGCCGCTATCACGACTACTGTTAACCAAGCCTCCCGCGGATTGATCATCCCCCACGGATCGATTTGACGGTCGGGTAGCACCGGGTAAATCACAAATGCGAGCAATCCGAGCAGCACTGCGCTGCGAACCTCCTGCACCTTTAGCCCGCCCGCGAAGTGCGTGAGCGCAGGTTTGAGGGACAGAAGCATGGTCATCACGACAGCCGCCGCAATCGGCGTATAGTGGTGGCCTTGCCCAACCAGAATGCCCAAAACGAATGTCACCACCACTGCAGCCGAAGTTGTACTCTCGACCGACTTGCCCTCGCGTAAATTCCGCAGCCCTGCTAATCCGACGATCAGAATGACACCTGCGAAAGTGATGTAAGCAACCGCGGACCCGGCAAGAATACTAAGCGCGCCCGCCATGGCGGTGATCCCAAAGGTACGCGCCCCGAGTTCTTTCTGGGACCACTCCCTCTCGAGGCCGACGAGCATACCGATCCCAATGGCGATCGATAGCTTGATCGAGATGTCAATCGGGAAGAAAGGTGGTTGGCCCAATTGTCGTCCTTGTGAGGTGCTTAATCGGGCGCCGAAGCACCCCTCTTCCATCGCCCTACCAAAGGGCTGACAGAGCAGGAATATGGACATCCTAACAACTGGACGGCATGCTGTTTGGAGTAGTTCGCCCTGATCACAAGCCGGCAACTTTGTCCGGCGTAGATCACCACGCTTCGGCGGTACACTATTGACGATCCCGACAGTCTGACTCGAACGCCTGCCTACAGCCTCGATCGGCGCTTTGCGAAAATCAGTAAGGAAGCAAAAGCATTGTCAACAGTTGAAGCAGCAGATTGCAAACGGTCTCTTGAAATCGAGATTCCCTTGGAGGAAGTCGAACGCGCCAAGGAGCGGGTCACCAATTCATTCAAAGAGCGCGCCCGACTTCCGGGTTTTCGTCCCGGCAAAGCGCCGCTCAGCATGATTCAGTCGCGTTTCGAAAACCAGATCCGCAGTGAGGTGCTGGAGACGCTTCTCCCCCAGGCTTTTCGCCAGAGGGTCGAGAAGGATGAATTAAAAGTAGTCGGGACTCCCGATATCTCCGATCTGAAATACGAAGCCGGTCAGCCTATCCGCTTCAAGGCAGATTTTGAAATCGCCCCCCAATTCGAAGTCGCCGAATATCGCGGATTGCCTGCCAAGTATGAAGAGCCGACTGTTTCAGATGACGAGATCGGCAAACGTCTTGAGTCCTTACGCGAGAGCAAGGCCGAGTACCCGAATCTTGACCCACGGCCGGTCGAGAGCGGAGATTTCGTACTGGTGCATCTCAAATCCCTCGAGGGTTTAGCAGAGACGATCGATCAGGACGTCCAGATTGAGGTGGGCGGAGAAGAAACCTTGCCCGAATTCAACGAGAGCTTGATCGGCATGAATCCGGAAGAGACCAAAGAAGTCAGCGTTACCTATCCCGAAAATTACGGACAGGAGAGTCTGGCGGGAAAAACCGTGAAGTTCGAATTAACGCCGAAGTTTGTCAGGAAAAAAGAGCTTCCCGAATTGGACGACGAGTTCGCCCGCGACCTCGGTGACTACCAGACGCTTGACGAACTGAAAGAGGCTATTCGCAGATCCATTTTTCAGGAAAAACAATACGCGGCTCAACAGGCAGCCAAGGAAGAGTTAATCGATCACTTGGTTGAAGCGAATCAGTTTGCCGTTCCTGAAGCGTATATCGATCGCCAGATTGAGAATCAGGTCCGTATGCAACTGAGAAATCTGGCCGGAGAAGGTGCCGATCCTGGCAAGCTGAATTTGGATTGGAAGAAGATCAAGGAGTCTCAACGCGATAAAGCGCTGCGCAATGTGCGAGCTTCGCTGCTGCTCGAGAAGATCGCCGAAAGAGAAGGAATCTCTGCCAATAAAGACGAAGTGGACCGCGAAATTCAGCGCATAGCTCGGCAGGAGCGCGAAGCAGTGCCGGTCACCCGGGCTCGCCTCGAAAAGGACGGCACCATCGGTCGAATCGCGGGACACATTCAAACAGAGAAGACACTGCAGTTTCTGTTCGAACAGGCGCAAAAACAAGCCTAGCCGTCTCAACGGGTTGCTGTCCGGCCCACTCTAATCCCGCGCAAGTAATACGACACCTGGATCACGCTTGGAGCAATGCTGTGACCGTATGTATTCGGTCCCGGAGAGGGGGTATGGACGAAGGTGCGTGACCCGGGTGATAATTGTTCTAATCTTAGACGGCAGTCCACCTGGTGAGAACAGTCCGCGTCTGACTATAACTTCACCATGCATTCACCTCGCCGAGAATGTGATGGAGCCGTCGGAGGAGAATCGGTGAGGTCCACGAACGAATTTCGATTTCTGATGTGCCCTCCGCATCACTTTGGGGTTGAGTACGTAATCAACCCGTGGATGCAGGGCCAGATAAACGCTGCCGACCAGGAGCTTGCATGTTTGCAATGGACGCAGTTTCATGGGCTCATGAGCAATTACGCCGATGTGGTGCTCATGTCTGCTGTCAGCGGTTTGCCCGATCTTGTATTCACCGCTAATGCGGCCCTGGTATACAACCAAACTGCCCTGCTTAGCAGCTTCCGTTGCAGAGAACGGCAACCCGAAGCGCAACACTACGCCGAATGGTTGTCAACGGACGGGTTCGACGTGAAGACACTACCTTCGGGAACTTTGTTCGAGGGAGCAGGTGATGCGTTGTTCGATCGCGGAAATAAAGGGCTATTGTGGTTTGGGCATGGACACAGATCCAATCTCGATGCCCTATCTCATCTGCGGAATTCACTTCACGTCGAAGTCCAAGAGCTGCGTCTGTGCGATCCACGCTTCTATCATCTAGATACCTGCTTCTGCCCCCTCGAGGGAGGTTATCTCCTTTACTACCCTGCCGCGTTCGACTCGCAAGCGAACTCGGCGATAGAAGCTCGTATTGCCGCCCAGCACAGGTTGGCCGTCAGCGAAGAGGATGCCATTCAGTTCGCGTGCAACGCCGTGAACATCGGTAGGAAGGTCATTCTGAACTACGCCACACCCGAGCTCGCTGGAAGCTTGGCAACGCGTGGTTTCGAAGTTATTCAGACGCGAATGTCAGAGTTCATCAAGGCGGGTGGCTCTACCAAGTGTCTCTCGCTCCGGCTCGACGAATTCTGATGCGGAACGGCTAAGCCTCGCGCGCCGCTCAATTTACTCGCTGCTACAATCTCGCAAGTTATGCTTCCTATCAAAAGCGTACGGCTACCGTTCTGCTTGTCTTTAGGATTTTTCGCAGTGGGGTTGCACGGGCAGCAGGCGCCCACCCTCGATCAGAGAATCAAAGCTGTCATGGCGCGACCCGAATTCGCGCATTCGCGCTTCGGTATCGAGTTCTATTCAGTTGACACCGGTAGCCCGGTCTACACGTTCAACGAACAGGAGTTGTTCGTACCAGGCTCGACAACCAAGTTGTTGACCGAAGGTACCGCTCTCGAGCTCTTCGGCCCGGACTACCGCTTCCACACCCGCGTGTATCGCACTGGTCCAGTGAAAGGCGACACGCTGGATGGCGACCTCGTTCTGGTCGCAAGCGGAGATCCGAACCTATCGAACCGTATCCAGCCCGACGGCACTCTTCTTTTCGAAAACGAAGACCATTCTTATGGAGGGCCTGAAAGCAAGGGACTGCAAGGCGATCGCCTACTCGTCATTCGTGAACTTGCAAAACAGGTTGCCGCCAAGGGCATCAAACGGATCACTGGCCGTGTTTTGATCGACACGAGTCTGTTTCCTGAAGGCGAGCGTGAACTCGGCACCGACGTTGTCCTCTCGCCCATCGTCGTGAACGACAACCTGGTGGACGTGATTACCTCGGCCGGAGCGGCCGAAAACGCGCCAGTCAATCTTGAAATCGCCCCCACTACCTCTTACGTGAAAATTGTCAATAAGGCCGTCACCGCTAGATCGGGATCGAAACCGAGTCTGGAGTATAGAGACGACGTTCTCAATACGGACGGCACACGAAGTGTCACCCTCAGGGGCAACCTGCCACTCGGCGCCCACCCCGCAATGATGGCCTACCACGTACCTGAACCGGGTCGCTACGCTGCCACTCTTTTGCAGGAAGCGCTGAAAGAACTTGGTGTTTCCGCGACACTGGCCCCGCCTTCAGCTAAGCCGGACTTCAAGGCCCTCGCCGCAAACTACCAACTCGGAAACGTCGTGGCCGAGCATGTCTCGCCTCCCTTGAAAGAAGAGGTGAAAGTCACTCTAAAAGTCAGCCAGAATCTGCACGCTAGCCTTACTCCCTATTTACTCGGTGCGCTTATCGCCAAAAAGACCGACGACATCAGCCAGGCCGGTTTTGACCTTGAGCACGATTTCCTCAGAAAGGGTGGGCTCGATCTCACTGCTGCGGCACAGAGCGATGGTGCTGGCGGAAATGCTTATTTCACGCCCGACTTCATGGTGCATTACCTCCTCTTCCTTTCCAGGCAGACGAACTTCGACGATTTCTATCGCTCGTTGCCGGTCCTCGGAAAGGACGGAACGCTATTCAATATCCAGGTGAACTCTCCTGCCGCAGGACACGTGCATGCCAAGACGGGCACATACGTCGTCTATGACGCTCTCAACAAAAATCTGCTCGTGACAGGTAAAGGGCTCGCTGGCTATATGGAGACGAGCAGCGGACAACACCTCATCCTGGCGCTATATGTAAACAACGTTTCCGTGTCGGCGGACGATCCGGAAGCGACCACAAAAGTGGCCGGCGAAGCGCTCGGTGAAGTGGCTGGCGCCGCCTACGATGCCCCGCTTACCCGGCCCTGAAATTCCTGACGAATCCCCGGTAGACCCTCGGCCTGCGGGGCGCCCCACGAGCCTTCGTCTATCTGGTAACCGGCTTACCCTGCAGGAACTGCTGGCGGAAACTCTCCATCTCCTGATTGGCTTGAGCATTATGAACCGCTTGATAGCGGCGAAGACAATTCGCGGATTGCGCCGAGCGTCCGAGTTTCTTGTAGAGCTGCGCCAATCGATACCAACCGGAGGCCGATTGGGGATTCTCCTGAACCACTCTCTCCAAATCAGCGACGGCCGCGCCGTCATCACCTCCGGCCTCCAATATCTTGCTCCGAAGTTCCAGGCACGCGACGCAATGAGGCAACTGCGCGATGGCATTGTTCAAACGGCCTAAAGCCCGGCCGCTGTCTGACGGATTCAGATTCCAGAGCGCATTCGCATCCAAATAGTAAAGGTAGGGGTGAGGATTGCCGCTGGCCAGAGCAAGCTGAGCCTCCTTCGAGCAGGCTTCGAAATCGTTGCTCATACATTCCGAGAAGGCTGCAAGCAGAAAGGCTAAGGAGGATGTGGCGGGGTCGGATTCCAGTCCGCGGCACAGTGCAAGTGCGGCCGCTTTTCTTCCAGCCAGTGCGTTCGCGAGCGCCAGTTCCAGTTTGATCTCCTGCGACTCGGGATGATATTTCAACGCAGGCTGCAGAACATCGATCGCGGGCACGTAAGCATACGAACGCAAGTACAAAAGGGCCAAATCGAGCGTGTAGTTTTCCGCCTGCGGGCGAGCGCGATTAGCGGCCGCGAGATCTTCGCGAGCTCTTTGCATATCCCCGGTCGCCTCATAAATCTTGCCGCGTAGGTAGTGAGTTGCGGCTTCGTCGGTAAGTCCCGCTGCTTTCGCCGAACGGAGCGCCGCGAGAGCTTGCCGTGCGTGGCCCAGGTTGAGCAAGGCGAACGCTAAATCGTAGTGCGCTTCGAAAGATTCGGGATACAGCGCAGTGCATCTATCAAAGACCGCAGCGGAGTTCTGCAACAGGTCGTGTTCACCGAGCAAAGCTCCCGCAGAAAGAAGAACATCGAGCGACGGCTTCCCGGAGAGCAGCTCATCCTGGACCGCCTGCACCTGATGTGTGTCGTGATGGGACAGCGCCTGTTCCAGCCGGGCAAGGATCTCTCTTGAATCTGTCTGAGCCGCGGCAATCAGCAGAGTTGCCGAAGCCAGTAGAAGCCGGATGGCCAGTCTATGGAACAGGGAGAAGGCCGACCTCCAGTGCCGAAGCCGCTGCCTGCGAATGATAAACTCGCTCGGTCGCTGGCTTGAACTGCGAGCGCTCAGCGGTGTAGATGTTCGTGAAGGTCTGGGGATTGAGATCGACCAAAGGAAACCAGGAACTCTGTACCTGAACCATGATCCTGTGACCACGCCGGAAAGTATGTAGCACGTCCGGCATCGTGTATTCGATCTTCGTCATCTGACCGGGGACGAACGGCTTTGGGTCTGAGAAACTGTCGCGAAATTTTCCGCGGAACGGCTCGCCCCGAACCAGTTGCTGGTAGCCCCCCATATGGATCTTCTTCGGGTTCGGTGTCGGATCGGGAGTGTCGTCGGGGTAAACATCGATCAGCTTGACTACGAAATCGGAATCAGTACCCGTCGTCGAGACGTAAAGCGTCGAGCGAATCGGCCCGGCGATCGTCATATCTTTGTCGAGAGGTGCAGTTTGATAAACAAGAACATCGGGTCGTGTGGAAGCAAATCGCTGGTCATCGATCATGTATTCGCGAGTCATCGTGTTTGCGATGTATCCGACCGAGGGGACCGGATGAGCGGGATCGCTTACATATTCATCGAAAGCCGTTGAAGACTGCTTCGAAGCGGTCTCAAGCTGCAGCTTGCCGTCTCCCGTCAGATAGAGTTTGCATTGCTGAACACTCGGCGGAGGCCAGGAATCGAATTTGCGCCAGCGATCGGTACCAGTCTCAAACAAGTAAGCTTTGGGGGGTAGACCGGAGGGCGTTCCCTTAAGGTAGTGATCGAAGAAGGGAAGTTCGATTTCCTTCTGATAGAACAGTGACGTTTTTGAACCGAAATCGATGTCCCCGAGCGAATCGCCCTCGCTGGAGGCCCAGCCTCCGTGATACCAGGGGCCCATCACCAGACTGTTTGGGGGACGTTTGTTATCGGCCTCGACGGCCCGGAAGGTAGCAAGGGCGCCATACATGTCTTCGGCATCGAACCACCCGCTCACGGTCAGCACTGCGGGTTTAACGTGGCTTAGATATTGAGGCACGTTCCGTTCCTTCCAGAAACTGTCGTAGTTCGGATGGTCACGAAACTCCTTCCAATACTCGATGGAGCCTTTCAGAAGCTCGTCATTGATATTGGAAAGAGTCCCAAGACCGAGGAACAGGCGGTAACCATCCGGAGTCGGATAGTCGAAATTGTGCTGCAGCGTACGGCCGCTGCGATCGTTGCCCGCTGCATCATTGGCCGAAAACCAGCGGAACGCGTGCGCTAGAAACAGCGCGCCATTGTGGTGCCAGTCGTCCCCGAGAAACCAGTCGCCAACGGGCGCTTGTGGTGAAACCGCTACCAGAGCGGGATGGGCGTCAATCATTCCTTCCGAAACGTAAAACCCCGGGTAAGATATCCCCCACATCCCGACTTTGCCGTTGTTGTTCGGAACATGTTTGACCAGCCAATCGACCGTGTCCCACGTATCGGTGCTTTCGTCGCTATCGGTAGGGCCGCTCTTTGTCGTTTTGTAGGGACGAACCTCCTCGAACTTGCCTTCGGAATGGAAGCGTCCGCGGACATCCTGATAAGCGAAGATATAACCCGCGCGCGCGCAAGCCTCAGATGGCCCAAGCGTCTTGGGATACTCGTTTTCGCCATAGGGCCGAACGCTGTATGGAGTGCGAATCAGCAAAATGGGCAGGCTGCCGGCAGTGTTCTGTGGGATGTAGACGCTTGTGAAGAGATGTACGCCGTCCCGCATGGGTATGTCGTAATCGAATTTCGAGTAATGTTCGCGAATGTAATCCTCACCTTGAGCGTGCAGAAGCGCAGAGCTCAATACAAAGAACGCGGGCGCGAGGAGTCGCGCGCCGAAGCGGCGGGCTGTACTGGAAGGCATGTTATAAATACAAAATACAAAATACAGCACAGCGCCTCACAGCGCCCAGGGTTTTTCTAGCTCTGTGTGCCTTGCTCTGCGGTTGCGGTCGCAATGCACCCCCGGTTGAGAAATCTCCCGCAAAATACTCGCGTATCACGGCACCGCTGGAAAAGCTCATTCAGGCGGAGATGACCAACCAGGCGCTTCCGGCAGTATCGATTGCGCTGGTCGATAACCAGCAGCTTGTGTGGGCGAAAGGTTTCGGCTCAGCGAATCCCAAGCGCAATATTGCTGCGAATGAGGACACGATTTATCGCGTGGGCTCGGTTTCGAAGTTGTTTACGGATACCGCAATCATGCAGCTGGTAGAAAAAGGCGAGATCGACCTAGACGCTCCGGTGAGCCGCTACCTCCCCGACTTCCATCCCGCGAACCCGTTTGGAACAGCCATTACCCTGCGCGAATTGATGTCGCACCGCTCCGGCGTCGTTCGCGAGCCGCCAGTCGGGCACTACTTCGATTCCAGTGAGCCAACCTTGAAGGCCACAGTCGAAAGCCTGAACAGCACAAGCTTGGTTTACCCACCGGGAACACACACCAAGTATTCCAATGCCGCGATTGCCGTAGTGGGATATTTACTGGAGCAGCACGTGGGAAAGCCGTTCGCGGATTACCTTCGCGACACCGTGCTGAAACCGCTCGGTATGGACAGCAGCTCCTTTCTTCCAACGCCGGAAGTGCGAGCGCATCTGGCGGACGCGGTCATCCAGACATACGATGGCAGAATCTTACAGGCGCCCACCTTCCAGCTGGGGATGCAGCCGGCCGGATGCATGTACTCGTCGGTTACCGACCTGGCGAAGTTTTTGAACATGCTATTTGCGGATGGCAACGGCAAGAATGGTCGAGTCCTCAAGCCGGAAACTCTCCATCAGATGTGGCAGCCGCAGTTCCCGCCGAGTCAAGGACGTGGCAAGTTCGGGATCGGATTCATGCTTTCGCAGCTGGAGGGCCATGCTCTCGTCGGCCACGGTGGGGCAATCTATGGCTTCGCGACTGAAGTAGAAGCGCTGCCCTCTGACAAATTTGGGGTCGCAGTGATCACGACCAGCGACAGCTCGAACGCGGCGATGACTAAGATCGCCGATCAGGCCCTGCGCCTCATGCTCGCCGCGAAGGCCGGCAAGCCGCTGCCGGAAAGCGAATCAACCACAGTTCCCCCTGTGAATTTAGCCAGGATCGCAGCCGCGCGCTATGGAGCAGGCGACGATGCCATCGACCTCCTTGAGGAGAATGGGACGCCTTCGGTATTGCCGGTCGCGGGCGGGGAAAAACTCAAACTGCGCCAGGCAGGAAACGATCTGATCACCGACGATCGCCTTGCCTATGGAGAGAAGATCGAACTCTTTCACGATGGTGCGAAGCTCAAAGGGACAATTCTGCCACGTGTCCAGGATCGCGAACCGGCTGCTGCTTCGAAACTCTGGGACGGTCTGATCGGCGAGTACGGCTGGGATTACGATACGCTCTACATTCTTGAAAAGGATGGCAAGCTGACGGCCCTCATCGAGTGGTATGAGTACGAGCCGCTTGGCTCTGTGAAATACGATGTCTACCGATACCCCACACGCGGCCTCTACGACAACGAAACTTTCACTTTCAAAAGAGATAAGGCGGGCCGGGCAACAGAAGTAACTGTAGGCGCGGTGGTGTTTCCAAGACGCGCAGTCGGCCCGACGGACGGAAAAATCTTTCGCATACAGCCGAATAGACCCGTTGACGAGTTGCGGAAAGAGGCGCTGGCTTCTCAACAGCCGAGAGAAAGCGGCGCGTTTAAGAAGCCGGATTTGGTGGGATTAAACTCGCTTGATCCAACCATCAAACTCGACGTCCGATACGCCACCACCAACAACTTTCTGAGCACCCCGATGTATTCCGAAGCACGCGCGTTTATGCAGCGGCCTGCGGCGGAAGCGGTGGTCCGGGCTAATCAGGAATTGCATAAACAAGGTTATGGACTCTTGATCCACGATGCCTATCGGCCCTGGTATGTCACGAAAATGTTCTGGGACGCCGCTCCTGAACCAGACCGGATTTTTGTTGCCGATCCATCGCAGGGATCCCGCCACAACCGAGGCTGTGCGGTGGATTTGACGATGTATGAAATGTCAAGCGGAGAACCGGTGCAGATGGTCGGAGTCTATGACGAGATGTCGCCGCGCTCGTATCCGTTCTATCCCGGCGGAACTGCTCGGCAACGATGGTTGAGAGCCGTACTCCGGCATGCCATGGAGGAGCAGCGCTTCGCCGTATATGAAACCGAGTGGTGGCACTTCGACTACTACGATTGGCATAGTTACCCGATCCTGAATCAAACGTTCGAGCAACTAGACGCACAGTCTCAACAGAACCGCGACCGTTAGGGACCGTTCGGCGCCGGCGTGATCTTCAGTACCCAAGCGTGTTCGCCTGGTAATTCTCGTGGAAGGGACACTGTTGCCAGATTACCCGTTGCGTGCCATTGCAATGCTCTGTTCTCGCCCAGTAATTCAATCTGGCTAGTCGGCGCTAAAACCAGGTCTTTGATCGCAACCCGATTCGCAACCGGCTTCTTCAGCAAAATGGCATACAGCGTCTTGTCCCGCTGCGTAAATCTCACCGGGACGTTATCGCTGGTAACTGCCGAAGCCCGAATCCAGGGATGAGTGTCGAAGATCGCTTCACCATTTCTCGAAAGCCAGTCGCCAAGCCCTTTTAGTCGCTCGAGCTGCAAAGGAGAAATTGTTCCGTCCGCTTCCGGTCCAATATCGAGCAGCAGATTGCCATTCTTGCTCACGATGTCGCAGAGGCTCGAGACAAGTTCGTCCACGCTCAGCATATCCTTCGGGCCCTCAGCCCGGTTGTAGCCGAAGGAGTGGCCGATGCCGCGATTTGCTTCCCACTTTTTTGGCGTGATTTTTTCGTAGGAGGCGTACTCCGGAGTCGTGAAGTCCGCCCATTCATCGGTGAAGCGGTCATTGATGACGCCCTCGGGAATTTGATTGTAATAGTCGGCAAAGATCTTCTCCAGCTTGCCTTTTTTCGAATACCCGATGTCGTCCCACAGAATTGCCGGCTTGTATCTTCGAATCAGTTCAGTAAGCTGGCCATCGGTGAACTGCGCATACTCTTCGGTATTGAGGTAGGCGCGCGGCTCCTCGTGCGCTTTCGCGTAAGGCTTGTCAGTGAAGCTCCAATCCCGGCCACCCGAATAGTAGAGGCCCATCCGCATCCCGTGCGCGCGCACCGCCTTTGTCAATTCGCCCACCAAGTCCCGCCGCGACGCTTGGCGATCCACTGGAAGATGGGGATTGCGGACACTGGTTGGCCAGAGTGTGTAACTGTCGTGGTGCCTGGTAGTCAGAACCACATACCGAGCCCCGACGCTCTGAAACAGAGTCGCCCAAGTTTCCGGATTCCATTTGGCGCTTTCACGCTCAAAGATCGGCACGAAGGAGTAGTAGGAAAAGTTTTCTCCGTAATGCGATCGGTGATAGTTGTAAGTCGGAGAACCGACCAGACGCAAACTGTTCAGGTACCACTCAGCATAAGGATTGTGCCAGAGGAAAGTCGTGAAATCCATTTGGCCGTATTGGCCCTCCGGAGGCGCCCAACCGGGCACAGAGTACGGACCCCAGTGAATGAAGATGCCGAACTTCGCGTTGCCAAACCACGCGGGAACCTGGTGGGTCCGCAGCGATGACCACGTTGGTTGAAATTTTTGCTGAGAATGAGAGCAAACCGGCAAAAGTGCCACGCATGCCAGAGCAGCGCAAAACGTGTGTATTCTCGCGAGATGGTTGATCTTGAATCGGAGCCATGAGCGAAGCGATTGGTGTGGTCGATTTTTTCCCGACACAGGAGAGCGCGGCTCTTTAGAAGTTTTCATCCAGATGAGCGGCAGAAACCGCAGCGAGAATGCGCATCTCCGCGCGCCTGATTTGTTCGGTTGCTAATTGTCTCGCAGCAGCAACATCCCCGCTGCCAATCGCGGCGACTAACTCATTGTGTTCGGCAGTCGCTGACTCGGATTCGAGACCCGTGTCGAGACCAAGATAAAGCGGCCTTTGGATCTGATCGAGTACGGAAGCGGCAACTGAGACCAGCCGTTCGTTGTGTGTGCAACGAACCAGTGCTTGGTGGAACGCGCTGTTCATACGAAGGTACTTGATGTAGGTCACACGATCGCCCGGGCGGTAATCGAGCGGCGCCAGGGACTTGAGCTGCGCAACTTCGTCCGGAGTGGCTCGGGCAGCTGCCAAAGCGGAGGCTTCCGATTCCACGATCAGCCGGAGCTCGCTGAGGTTTCGAATATCGTCCACATGTACCGGAGTCACGGCATAGCCGCGATAAGGAGTAAGAAACACGAGATTTTCGAGCGCCAGCCGGTTCAAGGCCTCGCGCAGCGGTGTTCTGGACACGCCGAGTTCGACCGATAGATCTTTTTCCATCAGGCGTTGGCCGGGCGCTAAGGTACAGGTCAGAATGCGATGCTTCAGGGCGGAGTAAATGCGGTCCGGCAAACCTTGGGCCAAGGGCATGTCCGGCTTGAGATCGATGAGGGAACGCGTCAGGAAGTTTTTGGAGAGTTCTGGGTATTTCGAGGTCATACGGTCGAGGGGCACAGGCAAACCGTCTTTTGGGAAGTCAACCTATCCACTGCACTTTGAGAAACCCACACCCAGGAAACCCTTGACACTTCATTTTGTATTTTGTATTTTAGTCCTTCATACAGTAGCAACCTGGTAGGAAAGCGTCAATCCGCGCGACTACTTTCCTCATCAGTGACTCGACGCACGGCAATGTTGCCTGAAGGGTTCTCCAGTGCCTGTTTAAAAGGCAAGGTGAGGATGTCTCAGTTGGGTTCCCGTCTTAGCCGCGTCAGCTCTTAATATTCGACCCGCAAATGATTCGGAAGGGAGCTTATGTTCCGCCAAAATCGCATATTGATTTCAGCTTTAAGTCTCGCTCTGACAGGCTCCGCCTGGGGGCAATTGAATAGAAGTTCCATTGAGGGAACGGTTACGGATCAGCAAGGCGCGGCCGTGCAGGGCGCGTCGGTCGTCGTAACGTCGCAAAGCACGAACGTTACGAATCCTACGACCACAAACGCCACCGGATATTACCAGGTCATTGGTCTCTTGCCCGGACGATATACCGTCACCATCAAAGCATCGGGATTTTCCACCTTGCAGAGCCAGAACGTCGAAACCGTAGCGGGACAAACTTCGCGTTTCGACGGAGTGTTGCAAGTTGGCGCGGCGCAACAGCGCGTCGAGGTAAGCGGCACAACTCCGCTTCTTGAAACCTCTGCCTCCAATTTCTCTACCACCGTCGCGCTGAAAACGATAGACGATACTCCCCTCGCCGGCCGCGATCTGCAGCAGTTGGTTTACTTGATGCCAGGGGTGGCCAATGTTGCGGGGCCGCCCGGCAGCAACTTCGGCTTCAACAGCCAGTACGGCTCTTTTCCCGATCCGAGCAACGCACAGGGCTCGGACATTTCGGTGAATGGCGGCCAAGGCGGCGCCAATGCCTGGTACATCGACGGCAGCGTCAACGTTTCGGGACTCACCGAGAACGTAAACGTGAATCCGTCACCCGATGCCGTCTCGGAATTTCAGGCGGTGACGAACGGCTTCTCGGCGGAATACGGTAGAACCGGAGGTGGCGTCTTTAATGTGGTCCTGAAATCCGGAACGAATTCCTTCCACGGAAATGTATATGAGTACGGTCGCAACAGCGCCACCAGCGCGCGAAATCCGTTCACCTCGCTTAGTTCAACCGGGCAAAGTATCAATGATCGTGTGTTGCACTACAACGATTTCGGCGGCACGATCGGCGGTCCGGTGATTCTCCCCAAAATCTACAACGGAAAAAACAAGACGTTCTTTTTCTTCTCTCTCGACAAAACGATTCTCCATCTCGACGGCCAGAGCGTGTTCAATGTGCCCACACAAGCCATGCGGAGCGGTGATTTCAGTGAAGATCCATCTTCGGTCTCCAACGGAATCTACGATCCCTACAGCACGGTGGGTCCGGATGCGAACGGACTCTTCCAGCGGACTGCTTTCGGAACTCCGCTGGTCCCAAACGGTTGCTTGAACACGGTCATTCAAGCTTCTGCCTCCCCGACTTGCAAGTTCTCAACGCAGATTCCGACCAGCCGCCTCGATCCGACGGCCATGTTTTTTCTGAAATCGTATCCGATGCCGAATTATATCGATCCCAACAGTACCTGCCCGACGGGTAAGAATGGTTTCGCGATTTGCAACAACTATCTGGGGGCCATCGGCAGCAGTCAGGATCCATACAACATCTCCGGCAAAGTCGATCACCAGATCAGTGAGAAAAGCAGGTTGTTTGTCGAATACACAAGTAGCTTCGGCGAGTACAACAATTTCCGAACTCCCTGGACCGGCCCGACCGTACCTTACGTCGGATACGGTGCGAGTACGCCATTCAGTTTTCTCAGTCTCGTAGGAGCAATCGGGCACACCTACATGGTGAATCCGACTTTGTTCAACGAATTCCGAGTGAGTGTCAGTCGTCAGGTTCTGGATGCGCATCCGGCTCAAGCTGGATTGCCCGATAGCATCACCGATCTTTCGGAAGTGCAGAAAGTACTCGCACCCTCACAAATCTTTTTGAGTCAGTTCACTCCGTCGCCCAGCTTCAGCATCACCATGCCCGGCGGCACTAGCTCCAGCTTTGGCTCCCCGGGTTGGAACAGTCAAAAGCAGGCGAATGATTCCCTGACGATTCTTGACGACGTCAGCAAGATCATCGGCAGGCACACCATGAAGACAGGTTTCATGTATCGACTCGACCGCCAAGGGCGGGAAATCAGCGATCCATCGACGCTCGTCTTTAACGGAATTCTTACATCCGATCCAAATACCAGTCTCGGCGGGAATGGTCTGGAGCAATTTATGCTCGGCGCCGTCGGAGGTGAAAATTCCGTATTCAATGGGGCTTCTGCCACTGGCCTCACCGCTCAACCCTATTCCAGCTATCCCTACTGGGGCTTGTACCTGCAGGACGAATATCGAATTACGTCCAACTTCACATTGAACATCGGCTTACGCGATGACATGATCTTCTTCTGGAAATCCAGATATGGATCGGAGTCCAACTTCTGTCTCGGCTGTATGAATCCTCAGACGGGGATGCCGGGAGAGATGGTTTACGAAGGCTTGTCCCCACAGATTCCGCAGGGCAGCGCCATCGCCCCGCCGCGGTATCTTAATCCTGCGCCGCGCGTCAACTTCGCCTGGAACCCATTCCACGATCAGAAAACAGTGATACGTGGCGGCTACGACATCTTCTACACCAACGCAAGCAACAGCATCAACAACGTCGGGCAGGGAATCCAGCCCGGAGCGCAGTGGCAATCGTTCAGCAATTGGACCGGGAGCTTTTACCCTAACCAGTGCGGCGAACACTCCGGGGAGTGTGTAGCTTTTCCTCTGAGCGACACCACTACAAACAAGGCTAACCTCACCATTCCTCCGATACCGGCGAACGGAAAGCCACCCGCCGCTAATCTTGATCCTTCCTACGGCGCTTCCATGCAGATCTATTATCCGCCGTCAAGAATGCCGCGCGTCCAGAGCTACACGCTCAACATCCAGCGCGAGCTGCCGGGGAACATGGTTCTGGAAGTTGGCTACGCCGGCACTCACGGTACTCACCTGGCGGGCGAAGCCTGGCGCCAGTTCAACTACGTCTCGACGGCCAATAAGATTAAATATGGAACAGCGCTCAACGCCGATGTTCCGATCACGGATTATTATTCCGGTGCTCAGGCGGCGTTGTTGGCCAAAATATGGGGCGGCACTTCAATCCCGCGCTCCATTCTGTTGACTCCGTATCCGTTCTATGGCTCGATCTTCAGTCAGACGGTATATGACGGTACGTCCAAATACAACGGGCTCAACGTCAGGCTGCAGAAGCGCATGACCCACGGCTTGACATTCCTCATGGCCTATACGTTTTCTAAGAAGATCTACAATGCCTCAACGGATCAGCTCGCGTCTCAGTTGTTCAATACGATCGCCCTTTCGCGCCAGGGAATCATCGGCGGCCGCGCGAGCGCAAACGGGAGTAGCGTAGGCGGAACCGGAGGCATCAATGGCGGCGCTTACCAGGATCCGGACAATCGCAATGAGGATCGCTCTATAGCCTATGACGACATCCCGCACATGTTCAACGTCGCCTTCAGCTACGATCTTCCCTTTGGAAGGAACCGGCAATGGCTCTCCTCCAGCAGCCGTTTCGTCGACGCGATTCTCGGCGGCTGGCGCGTCTCCGGAAATTTCAACGCGCAGAGTGGCGTTCCTCTTTCGGTCTCCGGACCCTGCAATCAACTCACTTGCCGCCCCAACCTCGTCGGAAATCCCTCCGCAGTCCCGGGTGGCCAGAACGCCCAGCATTGGATCAACGTCAACGCCTTTCAGCCGGTCTTCGGAATGGACCAAAGTTTTTGGGCCAATCCGAATTTGAATGACCCGCGCGAATATGTGTTTGGAACCGCAGGCGCCTACCTGCCCGGTCTCCGAGCCCCCGGATTCATCGGCTTGGATTCCACTCTGATGAAGGATTTTCACTTCACCGAAACGCGCTATCTCGAATTCCGCTGGGAAGTCTACAATGCGCTCAATCACATGAATCTCGGGTATCCCAACACAAATTACTGCTTGCCGCCGGCCCCGGACGGTTCTACCAATCTGGTACAACAGGCGGGATGCTCATTTGGCCGGATCACCAACATTCAGACTGATCCAAGAGCCTTACAGTTCGCTCTGAAACTCTATTTCTGATGAGGGAGTTTAGACACTCCGGATCTGCTTGTAGAGTTTGAACTTGGTGGGGCAGGGCGTCAACTTGGCCCCGGGCTCTTGGCCTGGTTCTTTGGGCAACCGGTGTTCTGCTAAGCCGCGGGGCGAATGTTCTGGTTTACGCATAAGAAGTTATCTGGATCGTATTTGGTCTTGATCGCGGCTAGCCGGTCGTAATTTCCTCGATACGTCGCGCGAATACGATCGTCGCCTTCTTCCATCATGAAATTCATATACGCTCCTCCGGCGCCAAATGGATGCAGAGCATCGTGATAGTTCCTCGCCCATTCCGTGATTTTTCCGCGGTTTGCCGGATCGGGGTCCACTCCTACGATCACTTGGCTCCAGACCGCATCACGAAAGCTGAACGCGGTATCCGATTCGCCCACCCGGTTCACTTTCCCATTCACCGGATATAGGTGCATGGTCGATTGCCAGGTCGGCAGAAGTGCCGCGTGTTCAAGATGCTTCTCAATCGCCGCGTCGCTGAGTTCTCTAAAGAAATCGGCCTTCCAGTACCATTGCAGACCAGTAGGGTAGAGAGCATCGAACATTCCCTGCAGCATAGGAAACGGCATCGGCGCAAGAAATTCGAAAGCTGGCGGACGATAGCTGCGAATCGGCTCCAAGATCTTGTTCGCCTTCTCCATCGAGCCCTGGTAGCACCAGACGATTCCGCACATCTTACGCAGGTGTAATTCCTCCGGAAAAGGCGGCCCGGGCGGCACGCTCATAATCGCGAAGAAACCATTCATCTCTTCGGGTGCTCGCACAATGAACTCCCGATACCACCTCATTACGTCCGCCGCATCTTTTAGGTCCCACAGCATCGGACCCGCGCAAACTGTATCGACCGGGTGTGCCTCGAACAGGAACGACGTCACGATGCCGAAGTTCCCTCCACCTCCGCAGAGTGCCCAAAACAGATCTGGATTCTCGTCGGCGCTTGCAACTACGTAACTGCCATCCGCCAGCACGACGTCAGCCGAGATTAGACTATCGATCGTCAAACCGTACTTTCGGCTCAAATGTCCCATCCCTCCGCCCAATGTTAAGCCCGCGACTCCAGTAGTCGAGACGATGCCCGACGGCACGGCCAGGCCGAAGGCGTGTGTCGCATGGTCGACGTTGCCCCATGTGCAGCCCCCGCCTACCAGGACAGTACGTGAAGAAGGATCCACCCGGACGTAGTCGATCGGCGACAGATCGATCACCAGTCCGTCGTCACAGATGCCCAGACCGGCCGCGTTGTGGCCGCCTGCACGCACCGAAACCCGCAATCCGTGATTTCTCGCCATTCGCACCGCAGCCATCACGTCTGCCACGTCGGTACACTTTGCGATCAACCTCGGCCTGCGATCGATCATTCCGTTATAGACTTTCCTGGTCTGGTCGTACGCCGTATCCTGGGGCTCGACCACTGGCCCGCGAAACTGTCCACGGAAATCCAGAATCGCTTGTTGCAACGACATTGAAACCCTCCTTATTGCCTGCGCTCCGTTCTTCTATCGCGCTGGACTACCTATCTTGTCGGTTGAAGCGTTCTAAGAGCGTTCTAAGGAGGAGTTTCCAGCCGTTCCGTCCAATGCTCTCCATTCTTGCTCGCGAACGCAAAGCCGGTTGAGAGGCTCGCCAGCGCTTCGCCAACCAGACCGGCGCGTCCGTAGGTTTCCGCCAACAGGGTCAATAGTAGGGCAGGCGTATCTCAGCACCCAATTTGCCTAAGGCATCCAATCCCTCGCGAAGTTGAGCCAGCCCGTCTCCCACCTTTCCCTCGGCCGCAACTGCCCAATCTGTAAGTACATTGGCTATCGCCAGATAATAGGTAAACCCATGGCGTCGGCACAACTCCACGGCCTCCCGCCCGCGTTCAAGCGCAGCACCGCTGTCACCGTGAAAAACGCGCAGTATGACCGCGTAAACGGGTGCGATCACCTCGCTGAAAGGGTGACGGATCCGTCGTGCTGCCGCAATCGCTTCAGAGGAGTGGTCATCCCCGTGATTCCCCCCTTCGCGATGCCAGGTGACATGCGAAAGGTAAGACCGGCAAAAAAACCAAACATCCGGCCCCGCAAACAATGCGAGTGCTGATTGCGCGGTGTCGCTGTGATAACGCATTGCCGTGCTCAAATGTTCGAGCGACTCCTTGAGTTCACCCACATGGAACAGCGTGCTTCCCAGGAGAAAGTTCCCGGCCAGCATCAGCCCCGGGGTTCGCTCGCGCTCCGCCAGCCTCAGAAGCTCCAGGCCGACTTCGCGCGCTCTTGCGAGATCGCCCCGCACCGTGTGAAATACCCAGACGCCGCTGAGAATTACGAAAATGTATTCATCGTCGAGCCGCCTTGAAAGCTCCAGCGCGCGTTCGTACGTCTTGCCGACTTCAGGTGCGGAGTAGCCCTCCGTCGTAACCAGCGTCGGACCTAGACTGACCAGCAAATCCAACTCTTGTCTTAGTCTCCTGTCAGAATCGGGCGATTCCCGGCAGAGTGTTAACGCGCGTCGTAGCAGGTCAGCCGCCTCCTTCTCGGCATACCGTTGGCGCGCATAAACCGCCGCTCGCCGGTAGTGCTCAATGGAGGCTTCCGCCATTCCCGCCTGTTCCAGATGCGACGCAATTTGCCCGTTCCAGCTATCGAGGTCCCCCTGATAGACCTCTGTAAACGCCCGTGCCACGCGCCGATGCAGGTAGCGTTTGCGCACCAGGCTCAATTCCGAATAGGCAACTTCGCGCAAACGGTCATGCGTGAAGTCGTACTCCGCGCTGCCGCGGCTTTCAATAATCCGCCGCCGCCACAATTCATCAAGCGCGTGGGAAACACTCGCTTCGTCCCAATCTGTCGCCTTCACCAACAACTCAAATGAGAAGGGTCGGCCCACTACGCTCGCCAGTCCGGCCAGTTCATAACAAGCTGTCGCGAGTTGTGCCAGCCGCGCGGCGATGACCGCATGAACCCGCGTACTCTGCAGCGCGGCCCGGACGCTCTCCAGCACGAATAACGGGTTTCCCCGAGTGGCGCGAAAGATCTCTTCGATGCTTTCGCTCTCCAGCGGCTTCACAGATTCTCGTCGTGCCAATTCGGCGGTCTCTTCGGCATCGAACGGCTCCAGCGAGATTTCCAATACCCCTCCCGATTGCCGCAGCCCCGCGGCGAAGCGCGTGAAACGGATGCTCCCGGCCGGTTTCCTCTGCCCTCACCGTCCCGAGCAGCAGGATCCCGGCTCCGGCGAAGAAGCGAGCAGCGCATTGAGCCACTCGAACGAATCGGAATCGCACCATTGCATGTCATCGAGATACAACAGCATCGGCTTCCGGCTCTTTCCGAAAGCGGCATTCAGCGACTCGTAGAGATGAAGGCGTTGCCAGCTCTCCGTCAGCGGCCTCGCTTGCCCGGTACCAAGAGTTTCGAGTTCCGGAAACTGATCGCGAATTTCTGGCGCCAGTCTTGCCAGTTCCGCTAATCGCGGCGGCGCCAGGCCGGTCCAGCCCGCACGCACCACATCAGAACGCAGCCACTCCGCCACTGGCGCGTAAGCCACTTGCCCCTGGCCTGCATAACATCGGCTGCGGGCGGCGGCATGGCCCTGCCCAACGCACCATTCGTATAACTCGTCCGCGAGCCTTGTTTTGCCGATTCCTGGTTCGCCCGAAATGATAGCTGCTCGGGGACCCCGGTCTGTAACCGATCGCCAGCTGTTCGCCAAACGGTGCCATTCCGTTGTGCGACCGACCAGTGCTCGCTTTCCCTCGAACAGCGAGATCGGCGCCGCAACAAATCTAGGCCCTTCGGATTTCAGCTCAGGTGAGGGTGCGGGGTTCGCCCTCAGAATTCGCTCAAACAGTTCCCGCGTTGCCGCATCTGGCTCGACAGCCATTTCACGCCGCAGCACGCGCATGCATTGGTGATAAGCGCGCAGCGCACTGGCGCGGTCGTGATTGGCTGCGTGCAGCCGGATCAGCAGCTGGTGGTAAGGCTCACACAGCGAATCTAATGCGACGAGCCGGTCGGCGCATTGAATCGCCGTCGCATACTCCTTCTGCTCTTCGAAGAGCACTGCCAAATCGCGCAATACGCTCGCGAGCCGGTTCCGGTAATCCTCACGCATCGGCGTGAGCCAATCGTCATAGAGGGCCGGAACGAGGTCGTCCTGATACAGTTCCGCCGCTCTCGTCAGAGCCTCTATTTCTCTAGCGCGATCGTTATCCCTTCGCGCAACGGCGGCCTCCCTCAACGCGGCTTGGAATTCGAACACATCGACCTCGCACAACTCGTCGCGCCGCCACTGAACTGTGTATTGGTCGGTGACCAGAGAGCTGCATTCCGGCGGCAATGCTCGTTTCAAATTGTGCAGCAGCTGCCGTAGGTTTGTCCGGGCCTGCGATTCCTTTGAGGCCGGCCACAGGCTGAAGGCCAATCGCTCCCTCGGATGCGGCATGTCGCCTTGCAGGATTAAATATGCGACCAGAGACTGCAGTCGGTTCGCGTTGAACGCAGGTACCGGATGCCCCGCAATGCTGATACGCAGATTACCGAACAAGCTGATCCGCATGGAGCTTGACTACGTAGTTTATGACTCCCCGTGCCTACTGTGACGTGCTCTGAACTGGGGCAGTTACTTGAGGGACTTATCGTGGGACTTGAGGGTGAACGCCTTTAATTTTCCGATCCTGCCGTCCGGGCCTACGACCCAAGGCAGGCTCATAGCGTTCCATCCCGCCCTGTCGATCTGTCCCCAGCTCTTGCCGTCATCGTATGAAACGTCGCTCCCATTTGGGCCCACAGTGATCCAGGTTTGAGTGTTCCGGTCCCACGCCACTGCCGAACGATATCCCGAGGGAGGAGTCGAAGCCTCGACCCATGTCAATCCGGCATCCCAGGTCCATGCGCTTGTGTGCTCACGGTGGTTTGGTTGCTTGTAATCTCCGCCAACTGCCACTCCGTGACTGGAATCGCGAAACGCAATAGAGAAGATCCCGGCGCTTTCGGCCTTCTGCGACATCGGCAGCTTAACGGGCCTCCAGCTGCCGGGCTGCCCGCGAACTCCGGGCCGAAAACGAAAAACTCTGGATTCCCCCGGCCCTCCCGTCGCGAAATATGCATTCATGTTCTCTGGACTCAGGGCGAGCGCCGAGTTGCTGGCCGCAAAAGCGCTCTCTCCTGGAGAGGCGTCGAGACCCGCACTTTCGACCTGCGACCAATGCTGCCCGCCGTCCTCGGTTCTGAAAATCGTAAAACGTCCGTTTACCGGATCGCCAAGCAGTAATCCCTGCTGTGGGTTCCAGAACGCAATCGCATCCCAAAAGCCCTCAGGCTCGCGGTTCGTGAAGATTAGACGCCAATGCACACAGCCATCGGTGGTCTCATACAATCTGGAGGCAGAGCCACGACCGCTCGACATCACTACCGCATGGTTCGCATTCCACGCCCAAAGTCCCCGAAAGTCCAGGCTTCCGGCATCCGGCGGGATAGCGCATTGCTGCCAGAGATAGCCGTCGTCTTCGCTGCGGAGGACGACCCCGTTCGTGCCGCTTGCCCAAGCGACGCCCGGACTCGTGTTGTGTACCGCGCGCAGACTGGATTGGGTGCCGCTGTCCTCCGTGTCCCATTGCGCGAGAGCCAGTGACGCGAGCAGGAGCAGGATCAGAGTGGCGGTGAGCCGGACAGATCGGCGCTGCTTCTGGAGCCAAGACATGGTTCTAGGTCGCGTCGATGTCGTCGTTCGCTGCCAATCGGACATCCAATTGGTTTACTCTCGAGTTCAATTATCTGAACTTTCTACGTTGTCCGTAACCCGGCCAAACCCGATTTTGCTCCCGAGCTCTCGCTGAATGGCCTTCGCAACGCCAATTCCAATAGCGAGCCCGGAAGAGATTCCCGAGAACCGCGCTCTGGCAAACTGCATCAAGCTCCGCAGCCACACCTGCCACGCAGAAGTGGCCAACTTCCAGCGCAAGGAGGGATTTCGACGTAGAAAATGACCGTTTTCTGGCTGGAGCAGTGCACGTTACCGCAGATACTCCGTCTCCCCTCCTCCCGCCGACAGCTCGCGCCACAACGCACGGGCTAATGCGCGCCATCGGTTTTGCTGGCCGGTTGGCTTGGCGTTTGGTCCGGCCCGGGTTTCGCCGGAGCATTCGTCCCACCAGGTCCGCCCGTTCCCGTTCTCCGCGTATTGTTCTTCTCATTATCCGGGTTGTATCCGCGCCCGGTGTTTTGCGGTTGTGCCTCGCCATTACCTTGGTTCGTCTTACAGCCAGTACACATAATCGAGCCGAGGATCAAGATGTAGGCAAATAGGCGGCGTGACATGCTGGTTCCCATTCTGGACAGCTTCAACTCTCTGTGGGTTTCCGAACGGCCATGCCACGACAATTACGAGTTTCCGCACAATCACCGTGGAGAAGTTCACATTCTTCCCTCCTTCTGATGTTTCTTCGGGGTAACCGTCTCTGCTGCTAAACAATCGTTTGTTAGACGGGCCACATACGGGGCCAGATCTGGGATCTGGGCAGAACTCACCGTCGCGCTTAGGTACCATTGCGACTCGCGTCTCAGGTGGAAAGGGGAAAAAACTTGTCGGACGATAAGCGTCGAAGTCTCCGAGCTCTTGACATTCTGAACTTCTGTAATGCCGGGATACAAACGGGTCTCGGACCGTTCATCGCCATTTTTTACGCAGGCGTTCGCCATTGGAACCCGAGCCAGATCGGCATCGCCTTAGCGTGCCAATCGTTCGCCGGGATTGTGATCCAACCGGCTGTCGGCCGGTGGGTGGACGAATCACACCACAAGCGTTGGATAACAGGTGTTGCGGCGGTAATCGTGGCTGTCGCAGCCGCCTCCATTGCAATAATCCCCAGTTACGCCTTTCAGATCGTCGTTCAGCTCATTATTGGTCTGGCCGTCACGCCTTTTCCGGCGGCTACGTCCGCGTTCGCACTGGGCCTTGTCGATCGCGATCAGGTTGCGACGCGCATAGCCCGCAACGAGAGCTTCACGCACTCCGGAAATTTCGTGTTTGCTGCCGTCGCGGCTCTAGTGGGAACCTTTCGCTCTCTCGAAGACATCTTCTATGCAGCCGCCGTTTTCGCGTTCGGTATGGCGGTAGCCGTTTTTCTGATCAGGAGCAAGGACTTTAGTTACGAGGCGTCGCGCGCTGCCGAGCAGGCCGACGAAAGCGGCAATGTCAAGGCCAAGAGTACGCGCGAACTCTTTCAAGACAAGCGGGTTCCGATCTTTGCGCTCGCTATTGTCCTCTTCTATGCGGCGAACGCGGCGACCCTTCCACTCGTCGGGCAAATTCTTACCGGAGGCAACAACGCCCGTGGATCGGCCTGGCAAATCTCTGCTGCCGTAATGGTGGCCGAAGGCGTAATGATTGGTGTAGCTGCGTACTCCGGACGCATTGCTGATCGGGTCGGACGCAAGCCTCTGTTCATTGTCGCCTTTGCCGCGCTCGCGGTAAGAAATGCGCTGACCGTGGTCAATCACAACCGGTATTACCTGATCGGGCTCCAAGCATTCGATGGAGTCGCTGCCGCCATCTACGGCGTTCTTTTGACTCTGGTATCCGCTGACCTCGCACGCGGCACTGGACGGTTCAATTTTTTACGCTCGACTGTCCAGTCCGCGATGGGATTGGGTGGTTTCATCAGCAACACCGCATTCGGTTTCGTTGCCAAATCGCTAAGCTTCAATGCCGCTTTCTGGGGGCTCGCTGCAGTGGCTGTTTCCGGCGGAATCCTCTATCAAACAAAGATGCCGGAAACCCGGCCGGAAGAGGATGCCCGAAATGCGCAGACGGCTTCGGCGTCAGCTTAGTATAGAAGGAGAATCCTGGCCGCCACGCTCTCCGAACTTTGATAGCGTGTCGGAACTAGTCCCAGCGATATCACAAACTATGAGCCAAGACAAACCTAAGACACCCGTATTGCCGAGCGAGCCAAGTCCCCGCATGATCGCCGAGGAGCCCGATCCACGTAAAACAGCAGACAAAAAACCGGAAAAAGACTCTGGCAAACCGCGCGACAACAGCGAACAGGACCGAGACGTTTAAACCGTGGACCGCCCGCACGACCCGTTCATGAGCTTCGGAGTGCGCCGGCCTAGGTTAAGGAAAAGGGATTGCACTTCAGACGGAAATCTCGCTGTTCTCCTTCTTAGTGTGTAGGCTGAGATGTTGCTGGAACCTGAACAGAGGAGCCGAGGCCACCTGGTTTCCGAGGCTTTAGCCTTGTAACTTGCTGAGGTTAATGGCTGTTTAAGTGGTCGGGCCGCCGGGATTTGAACCCGGGACCTCTTGCACCCCAAGCAAGCGCGCTAGCCAGGCTGCGCCACGGCCCGAATGATTCAGTCTATCGCACGGCCGGTACTAGCCCGGTTTCTGTGTTTTTCGCCGATCCGCGACGATCGTGACCTCCATGTCCTTCGCGAGACTCACGACTTCATTGACAAGGCTTTTTCGGCGCAACCTTTCCATTCCCTTAGTGATCACCCGCGGCAAGAAAATCTGACGCGCACCGTGCAACCGCGCGAATTCAACGATGGCCTGAGCTTGGTCCTTTCCGATGAGCACCCGGGTTTCAATGTGCAAATTGCGAGCGAAGTTCAGGTGGCGATCGACGGCCTGGCGTTTTGCCGAATTGGAATTCTGGAGATCGCCCTTCTCGGCCACGGAAACCGCAAAGCAGTTTGATCCGAGAATATCGGCGACGCGCTTACCGCGACGGATGAGCATGGCCGTCGAGGGGTCATTGCTTACATAGATAACGACCGCGTCATTTTGGCGGGTGACTCGCTTGGCCGCCGGTGTAGGTGCCGAAACTTCGGCGTCACCATTCTGTTCGAGTCTGCCTTCCAACTCGTGCGCAGTCTGGCGAAGCGCTATCTCCCGAAGAGCCACAAGGGTTGACTCCTTAAAAAAGTTCTCCATAGCGAGTCTTGCTTTATCAGGTGCATATACGACGCCTCGTTCAAGCCGATTCAGCAGCGCGCGCGGGGTCAAATCGACCATGACCACCTCATGGGCTTGCTTGACAACCCAGTCCGGGATTGTTTCCCGAACATTCACGCCAGTGATCTGCGCCATCTGATCATTTAAGCTTTCCAGATGCTGCACGTTCATCGTGGTTAGCACATCTATGCCCGCATCGAGCAATACGAGAACGTCCTCCCAACGCTTCTCCCGGACCGACCCCGGCACGTTCGTATGAGGAAACTCGTCGACAACAACTACTTTCGGAGCGCGCGCGAGAATGGCATCGGTGTCCATCTCTTCAAACGTCGACCCCCGATAGCTCACAAGCTTCCTGGGAACCATCTCCAGACCTTCTGTTTTGGCGATCGTGTCCTTCCGTCCGTGAGGCTCGAAGTAGCCGATCAGAACGTCCACTCCGGCGGCATGCAAAGCTTGAGCCTCTTCGAGCATCTGGTAGGTCTTGCCTACGCCAGCGGCATAGCCCAGGAATATCGTCAGTCGGCCGATGCCACTCACAACGCTGCCGGCAGCACGAAGCGATCCCCGATCCAACACTCGGTGATGATGTACTCAGGATCTGCCGGATCTCGTCTATGTGCGATCACCTGCCGGGCAGAGAAGTCGGCGCGTGCATCTAGTCCGGTGATCTTGTCGAGTTCGCTGCCTTTTACGGAGAGAGCTATGATCGCCGCACCGGACAAGGCACGGAGTTCCTGACAAGCGGCGATGCCGCCCATTGCAGGCATGTTGATATCGAGGAGAATCAAGTCGGTCTCTTACCTGCATGCTCTCGAAGGCCCCCGGCTGCCGGCTTCCGAGGAAAAGAATGTTTGTTGGCGTCTTGGCGGTTTTCACGATACAGCGGCGATCCTTCGCAGGCGCGCCAAGTTCATCGCTACAAACAACAGTTTAGCGGTATTCGGAGCTCCCCGATGGCCGACCCCCGACTCCTCGCCAGTGATTCCTAAGGATGGCAAAAGCCAGGAAATCTATGCCCTCAATTGTCGGATACGCCAACCACAAATCGAAAGCTGCTCGGTAGACTGAGACCATGTTGAAGCGAAGTCTCCCGCTTACAGGGCTAGCCGCATTGCTCATCGCCGGCCAAGCCGTTCGACTTTCGACCGACAGAATGCGCGCTGACGTTAAATATCTCGCGAGCGATGCTCTGGAGGGAAGGGGCGTTGGTACAAAGGGCGGCAAACTTGCAACGGAATATATCGCGGCTCAACTGAAAGAAGCTGGCGCCGAGCCGGCGGGAAATGATGGTACTTATTTCCAGAAGGTCCCATTTGTGGGCTCAACCACATCACCGGACGCGACACTTAAAGTTTCAGGGAAAAGCGAGAGCTTCTCGCTCGACTTTAAGAAAGACTTCGTTGGAACCGCTCTGTCACAAAACGCTGAGAACGACTTCAACGCTGAAGCGGTATTTGTCGGTCACGGCATCTCGGCACCCGAGTTTGGCTGGGACGACTATAAAGGCGAAGATCTGAAGGGTAAGGTGCTTGTTTATTTCACGAACGAGCCGCCTTCCAATGACCCGAGATTTTTCGAAGGCCGCGCACTTACTTACTACGGTCGCTGGACTTATAAATTCGAAGAGGCTGCGCGTCGTGGCGCAGTCGCCGCTCTGATCATTCACACAACGCCCACCGCGGGCTATGGCTGGGGGGTGGTACATGGATCCTTCAGTCGTGAACTGCCGGCCTTGAAGTTGAATCCGGGTGATTACGGATTGAAGCTTGCCGCATGGCTTTCGGAGGATGCGGGAGCGAGGCTGGTGAGCGCGACAGGTAAATCGCTCGATCAGCTTCTGGCACTTGCGAATCAGAAGAATTTTCGTCCGATTCCGCTGGGCGTTCATGTGGCCGGTCACATTCCGGTCAAGCTGCGTGATATCGAGAGCCGCAACGTAATAGGGCGGATCGAGGGAGCCGATCCCAAACTGAAGTCGCAGGCTGTTCTCTATACCGCCCACTGGGACCACTTGGGCATCAGCGTTCCCGTGAATGGGGACAGTATTTACAACGGTGCCATTGATAACGCAACGGGTTGTGCCGTCGTGTTGGAGCTCGCACGTGCGTGGTCCGCGCTGGCACAAAAGCCGAAGCGGAGCGCGCTCTTCATTTTTGTTACAGCGGAGGAGTCAGGGTTGCTTGGCTCGGAATACTACGGCGAGCATCCCGAAGTGCCGGCCGGCCTCACCGCGTTGGACATCAATTATGATGCTTTGTACCCGTTCGGTAAGACACGTGACGTGTTGGTCGAAGGAGCAGAACGCACCACTCTGTGGCCGCTAATCCAGCGTGATGCGACGGCCATGGATCTGGAACTGGCGTCCGATCCCCAGCCCGAGCAAGGCGAGTATTATCGGTCCGATCATTTTTCGTTGGCTCGGGTCGGTATACCCGCGTTTAGCATCTCGCAGGGCACGAAATACCTAGGGAAGCCTGCGAACTTCGGCGAGAAGGTTTTCGAGCAATACAACGCCGAACATTACCACAAGCCATCAGATGAGTATCACGCGGACTGGGATTTCAGCGGTATGCAACAGATGGCTGAATTCGGGCTCAGGATAGGAATCGATACCGCCAATACGCCTAAACTTCCTGGGTGGAAAGCAGGCGATGAGTTTTTAGCGGCGCGCGAAAAAAGTGAAAGCAAGGTGCGCTAGCTACAGTCCGCGAGCGTGGCCGGCCAGCATCGGGGCGCGTTCCGCGTTTACCGCTGACCCGATGGTCGCGACACTCTCGCCACCCGGCACAACCTCGAGTGAATAGCCTTGGAGGGGACTAAGCTTTACCATTTCGCCCAAGTATTCGTGGAGCAGAGTCACATTTACAAAACGCGCATTGAAGCCGGTAATGAAGAATTTGCCGGGACCGTCAAGGTGGATGCTCGTGGCCGTTGCTGCAGCCAGCGCCCGATGCCACAGCTTCACAAATTCTACGCAGCGCGTGTCGCCCGTGGCAGCGTGCGCAAAGATTTCTTCGGGCTCCATATCCATGAAACGCAGGCGCATCGCGCGATGACCCATTATGCCTTCAAGATGACCGCGACCGCCGCAGCCGCAGAATTGCTCTTTCGGATCGAGAGTCACCACCGAGTGACCCGCTTCCCAGACCGCATCAGTAGACGGATAGCGGCCATAGCCAATTCCGGTGCCCAGAGTCCAGACACGAATCAGCTTGTCCAGGTGTCCTCGGGTAGCGGCTACTCCCGCTGCCATAACATCCGCATCGTTGAAGACAGCAACGGGCACTTTGGCGCCAAACAGCGGTTCCAGCGCTTCTGCCAGAAGATTCTTCACATGAACGCCCTTAAACTGAATGAGGTTGGGAGAGTCCTCCACGACGCCTCGGCGCACGATACCAGGAAGTCCCAACCCTACATGAGAGGGCGCGTCTGCGAGATTAAGCTGTTCGATTTCGTTTACGATTCGCCGGATGATGTTTTCGGCAGGAACGCCCATCAGAGAATCCGCGATTTCAAGATTCTCGGGCGAAAGCCTAAGCGGACCTGCCAAAGCGTTTCCCGATACGGAGCCGACCGTAATTCTCTCCGTGATGACGATACCTATGCTGTGTGCCATATCTGTCCTGCTGTTATGAGTGAGACAGCTTGTTGAGTCCGTTAAAAGCCGCTGCTTTATAGCATTCAGCAAGCGTCGGGTAATTGAACACCGTATCCACGAAATAATCCACTTTGCCTTTGAGGATCAGAACCGCTTGACCGATGTGCAGCAATTCCGAAGCGCCTTCACCAATGATGTGAACGCCCAACAGTTCTAGAGTATCCCGGTGGAAGATCAGCTTCAGCCTACCGGTTGTGTCGCCCCGAATCTGTCCACGCGCTATTTCGCGATAATAAGCCACGCCTACTTCATATGGCACGTCCTCATCGGTGAGTTGCTCTTCCGTCTTGCCAATGAACGAGATCTCAGGAATGGTATAGATACCAAACGGAAAGTAGCTGGGGTTCGAGGATGCAGGTCTATCAAACGCATGAGCGACTGCGATACGGCCCTGCTCCATCGAGACTGATGCGAGGCTCGGGAAACCGATCACGTCGCCCACCGCGTAGATGTTAGGCTGCGAAGTTTGATAATACTCGTTCACAGCGATTCTGCCTCGAGGATCGGCGCTCAGGCCCGCAGCCGCGAGATTTAGCTCGTTTACATTTCCCTGCCGCCCAACGGCGTATAAGAGCGCGTCTGCCGGAACCTTCTTGTTGCTTTCCAGATAAGCGACAACGTTCTGTCCCGTTCCCCCGGCGGCCTCCTCCACGCTTTGTACTTCTTCGTTAAGACGCATGGTTACGCGGTGATCGCGCAGATGATAAGAAAGCGCTTCTACAATCTCGGAATCGGCAAATTCCAGGAGGCGGGGGCGCTTCTCTATTAGCGTCACACGCACACCGAGGGTAGCGAACATGCACGTGTACTCGACCCCGATCACGCCACCGCCCACTACGATCAGCGTGCGGGGAATAGACGGCATCTCTAATATCTGGTCGCTATTGATAATGGTTCGCGCATTGATCGGAACTTTAGGCGATGAGGCCGGTTTAGTTCCCGTGGCGATCACAATCTTGTTGGCGTTGATTTCACCTGAGCCACGCGAGCTCGTCACGACGATAGTCGTGGGATCTTTAAAACTCGCTGTGCCCGTCACCACTTCTATTCCGTTGCGCGCCAACTGCGCCTGGGTGACGTCGATCTCGGTTTTGATCACGTGCTGCACCCGAAATGCCAGGTCAGCCATGGTGATCTTTTCTTTTACACGATAGCTGACCCCATATATGTTCTGGTAATTGTACCCGGACAGATGCAGTACAGCTTCACGCATCGTCTTACTGGGAATCGTGCCCGAGTTAATGGAGACGCCGCCGATAACCTCGCGCTGCTCGATCAGCGCTACTCGCTTTCCGCTCTTCGCACCCTGAATCGCGGCGCGTTGGCCGGCCGGGCCTGAACCGATTACGATTAGATCGTATTGAGACATGGGGTGCTATGTTCCAGATTCGTAAACCAGGTAAGTCTCATATCTGTTATACGTGACGACACATCCGAGTATAGCTTCGGGGAATGCATATGCCGCATTCTCGTACCCGCGTATCAGGCGAAGCCAAGTCGATTTGCAAGTCTAGCGTGAGCACCCGGCCGGAATCTCTTAACCTAGATTTCTAAGGCTGGCTTCGATCAGCTTTTTCGTCTCGTCATATGGGTCGCCCGTCCCCTCCCATTCCATGGAGAAGTAGCCTTTGTAGCCGGCTCTTTTGGCGATTGCGAAAATCTGGTCAACGTCCACCCGATAAGTCTTCTTTTCGTCTTGCTCAGAATCCTTCGCATGGCTGATATTGAACGCTAAAGGAAACAGTATGCTCATTGCCTGGCTGTTATAACTCTGATCATCGTGCACGGCCATCGAGTTGCAAAAGTCGGGCAGAGCGCGCAGAAACGGGCTGTTTACCTTGTTGAGAACCTGTACGATTCGCTCCGGTTGCTCTGTATCCGGATTATCGTTTTCGACGTTGACCACGACATTTTTTGAAGCTCCGTAGTTGGCAAGCTCTTTGAGTGCGCTTACGGCGCAGTTAATCTCATCGCCCTTTTCGCCGCGAGGCAAGTGAACACGAATGCTGGGAGAACGCAGACTCACAGCGGCGTCGACCCACTTGCGATAAGTTGCCAGGCCGGTGTCCCGATCTTGTGGGCTGCCGCAAAGACGCACCCTCACATCGACGGGGATGTTAACAACGTGAACCCCGGCCTTGTGAAAGGCATCGCCTAAGGCAACGACATAATCGGAATCGATGGATTTGAAGTGACGGCTCCAGGGCTCAATGCCGGGAACACTCAGCTTAGGCACGACCGTTAGCGCGAACTGTTCGAGCGTCATTCCGTTCCCGGCTGTCTCACCCTGAGCGTTAGGCGTAGAGATTAGGCCCCGAAAGGGGTATGTCGAGGCCGCCAGCCGATCGCGGGGCGCCGTTGGGAAGCCGTCTTGCGGATGCTCGGCTCCGAGCGAAGCCGCGAGCCCCATTGACAATCCCAAAAACTCGCGCCGCCTTAATGACTCCATATTCGCGGTCCTCTGCTCAAGACCTTTTCAAGTTGTCGATCAAGTACTCCGATGTACGGAGCGTAAAAGCAAGAATCGAGATGGTCGTTGTTTTGTCCGTGCAGTTCGGAAACACACTGGCATCGCAGACGTACAGATTGGGAACGTCGTGCGTTTGTCCAAAGCGGTTCGTGACAAACTTCTTCGGATCGTTGCCCATGCGCAGAGTGCCGGTTTCGTGAAGACTTGTGCCCGGCGTATCGGGCTGCTCGGCCGAGCCCAGGTATTCAGCGCCGCTTGCCCGCAGTAACTGCTCGCAGGCGTGCTTCCCATGCTCCCACATCAGCAAAGTATTTCGATCCCACTGGAAGTGAATTCTGACAGCGGGGATGCCGTAAATATCTTTTACCTGGGGATCGATGTCGACGAAATTCAAGTCGCTTCGTTGGGTAGGCGCCTGGATATAGAGATCGACCGGTGTCGGGTAGCGACGCTTGATCTCACGCTTGAACTCGCGGCCGAATCCTTCGATCTGATCGAAGTAATACGGAAACTCGCTGCAGCCGCCATCAGGGTAGACAGAATATCCCCGGATGAACTTCTCCTCACGAGGGTTTTGCAAGTTCTGCCAGCGCGGCAACCAGGCAACCGTACTGGCAGAAACATTATCGGCGAAACTGGGTTGCCCAAGCAGCTGCGGGAAATAGCCGCGCGCGGTCGTGCCATAAAGGTGATCGCACAAGTTGCGTCCGGCCTGCCCGCTGGAGTTTGCGATTCCATTCGGCCAATGTCGCGATTTCGAATTCAGCAGGATTCGCGCAGACTCGACGCAGGATGCCGCGACAACTACTGCCTTCCCGTAGACTTCCACTTCCTGTTTCGTTTGACGATCGACGTAAGCGACCCCCGCCGCCCGACCGTTTTCGTCAACCAGAATGTTCTTCGCCAGCGCGTTGGTGCGGAGTTCAAGATTGCCGCTCTTTTCGGCTTCCGGCAAGAAGAACCAAGGCGTTGAAAAGAACGCTCCCACATCGCACCCTTCGGTGCAGTTGGCGCAGTAATGACAAGCCGGGTGGCCCGCATGTGGAACGGTAAGCTGTGCAATGCGATCGGGCAGATACGGGATACCAACCTTGCGGGCACCGTACTCCAGGATCCTGTCGATGCAGCGAAAATTCATGGGTGGGAGATATTCGCCATCGGGATTGCTTGGACGGTTTTGGACGGTGCTTGCTACGCCGATCATGCGCTCCACCCGGCTATAATAGGGGGCGATCTCTTCGTAGCTGATCGGCCAATCCACGTCGTACCCATCGCGGGTGGCAGCTCTAAAATCGATGTCGCTGAATCTGGCTGAAGATCTTCCCCAAAAATTTGTCTTCCCGCCAACTGCAAAGCATCGGCGCCAAGTCCATTCGGTGCCGGGCGCGGTCGTGAAGACGATGTCATGCTCCCAGATGCCCTCGGTGTACTCGTTATCCATGTAACCGATCCAATCCTTGCGTTTTTTGGGATCTCCGAAACCGCGAAACGGCATATCGTAGGGCTTCCGGTGATTGCGAAAATCCTTAGCAGGATTGAGACGGCGGCTTCCGTTCAGCGCGCACACTTTCGCGCCTGCCTTGCACAGCGCGTGAATGGCCATTCCTCCGCCCGCTCCGGTTCCGATAACAACGACGTCGTAGACTTTTTTGGGCATCTAAAACCTCGGCGCGGGAAGCTGTTTGTGTTCGGGATCGTCTATATGCGGACAGGTCGGAGATTGCGTGTAGAGACGGAGACCTGGAAAGTCTAGTTCTTCGAGCCCGACTTTGCTGGTGTAATAGCCCATTACTGTGTACCGGCGAACCAGCAAAAAAAATTGACCTCCGACCGCGTCGTCACCGGCTGTGTTGTTGATTCGCGAGATATTCTTCAGCAGAGTTGCTTGCAGATCAGGGGAGAGTTCGACAAAACTTCGACCGTGAACACTTCTCGCTTTGCTGTCTAGCCATTGAAGACCGGGACGCATGTGTTGCAGTTGCTCTTCTCCATGCGCGGCCATAAAATCGATGAACTCACAAACCCCGGCTTCGCTGGCCCCCGGCGTCTCGTCTCTCGGGATGATCAATTCTGTCAAAGCATCGATGGTCCGGTACTCATCTGCACTGAAAAATTGCGGCTTATATTGGGCCGGCCTTGGTGAGTCGGTGGCAGCCGCGGCGTGTTCATGTTGGCCTGCGAAAACCCAGCGGCTGAACCCTGGAAACTGGCTGGCGAGGGCGGCTTTCCCGATCATTTCCAGCATTTGACGGCGATCTGGCGCCTGGTTCGCCAACGTTCTACCTGCTTTCCTTCTGCCAAAACGGCCACGCAGCGCCTATGAGCGTGGCCATTGAGCCCAGCGTTGCACGGGTAAACGTCGCGCTCTGTCGAGCCAGCACACAGGCTGCTTCGCGAAATACCCGCTCGGCTGGCTTCAGCACGAAATCGCCACCGGCCGACAATCCCCCTGCGATGGCAATATGGTCCGGGAAAAAGGTGTTGGCCATCGAAGCGATTGCCATTCCCAGCCACTCACCCGCGCTTGCCAGGATCGAAATTGCTGAAGTGTCACCTGCTTCTGCTCCTTCGATGACGTCCCGCAGAGTCATCTCATTTTCTTTATGTGTGATCGTCGCGTAGTGCCGTGCAAGCGAAACCGCCGATATCATGATTTCCGCACACCCGCGACCGCCACATGTGCAAAGCGGCCCGTCGCGCAGGACAATTACATGGCCGATATCACCCATGCAGCCATATGCGAACCGCAAAGGAACACCGTCAACCGCCATTCCCACGCCCAATCCGGTCCCGCAAGTAGCGCACAGAAATCGACTGCTACCCCGCCCGGAGCCAAGCTGATACTCTGCCATAGTCGCAGCGTTTGAATCGACCTCTAGTTCGATCATCAGGTCCCGGAAAGTCTCGCTCAGTCGCTGTCGCAGCGGGAATCGTTCGAACCATTGGAGGTTTGAATTATAGACCAGGTAAGTTCTGTCGGCATCGAGAAAGCCGGCCACCGCGACGCCCATTTGCGCGGGACGTTCCCCGCATTCTTTATCGGCGATGTCGCGAGTCGCTGTAATGAGGTTGATCAACGAACGAAAAAACGATTCACAGTCAGGCGTACTTGGTATTGAATTAGCAAATTTGATTTCACCATCAACATCCAAGATCGCGGCCTTGGTGGACGTCCCTCCGATATCCACGCATAGAACAGGCTTTCTTGGTGCAACGCTCATTTGCTACTCATGCCCGCTCCGGGAATAAGCTCGACTCGGAGGTAGTGACCAGCGGCGCCCAGCGAAAATCCCCAGGACGAACTCCGCGCAACTCAGCTTTCCGGTAGCTGCTAAGCTGCAGCGGGATCACCTCCGCAACGGGCGTGAATCGCGACGGCAAGCCTTCTGGCCACTCGCACAACGGAACAGCGTTGGAACCACTGATCACGGGTCCCACCCAACGGACTTGCCCACCCATTCTCGTCAGATCCTCCCCTAGCCCGTTATCGAACTGCACCGTCGCCGTTTGGGTGGCGATTATGATGCTGCGAAAATTCGAATCGACCACTTCAACGGGTCCATGCCTGAACTGTCCGGCCTGCATCCCCACCGCCGAGGCTTTAGCCGTCTCATGCATCAGCAAGACGCCTTCAGCAACCGCGCCCAAAGCAGACCCCCGGCCGAGCAGATAAAGAGCGGACTCAGTCTCCAGAAACTTGCGCCATCGCTCGCTCGCAGCAACAGAGGCGGGAATCCACGCCGACAACGCTTTTGAGGTGTCCTCAATTTCAGTTCTGGCTTGATCCAGTTCCCCGAAAGCCGCAGCAGCAAGCAGAGCAAGAACTGCCACTGTTCCGGTATAGGTCTGGATCGCGACCATCTGATCCGCGGGGCAGTTCATTATGATAGTTTCATCCGAAGACGATCCAAGCGTACTGTCTGCAACGTTGACAACGCCGACGATCAATGCGCCTCTCTCGCGGAGCACAGGAATCAGTTTCGCGACTTCCACGCTCTCTCCCGAGCGCGAGACCAGCACCACTGCCGTATCCGGATCTATAAGTGATGGCAGAAAATACAGTAACTCCGCAGTGTCGACGGTCATCACTTGGAGACCGCGCTCCGAGAGCATGTATTGGAACGGAATGCAGGCGAAACACGAAGCACCCATCCCACTCAAAATAATCCTCTTCTTCGATTTCAATAATCCTGCGGCGCGGACTAGCGCTTCATATCCGTCACCGAATTGATAATTCGCGATTTGGCGCAGGGCCTCAGGCTGATTGAGAATGTTCTCGAGAAGGGGCGTACTCACTTCTTTTTCCCAAGCCATTCTTCGATCGGCTTGCTGGTTTTCGGCTGGTAAGGCATTTTGATTTTCTGTCCGGCGCCGGCTGAAGCGTAAGCGGCATACAAGGCCTGCATCACCAGGCGTCCGTCCTCACCGGAGGCCTGCAGAGTTTCTTTCCCGCGCACAACGCGAGCGAAGTGGCGCATCTCCTGCGGGATTCCGTAATTCCAGTGTTCCTCGAAAACCGGCCAGCTCCAACCATTGGTCGTCGGAGCTTTTTCAACCGCATAGCCGAACCCGTATTCGCTGTATGTCGGCAGGGCGTTCCCCATGTGCAGATCGGCGTAAGTGACTCCTCCCTCGCCATAGATCTCGGTACGATCTGTCATCCCCCCGCGCTTTCCCCAACTGCATTCGACGATACCCAGTGCGCCATTCTCGAATTCGACAATACAAATAGCCTCGTCATCTCCTTTCGTTTTGTCGGCATGTACGTAAGTGCCTAGTTGAGCATAGACGCTTCTAATGGCGGGACGGCCGAGGAACCAGTAGCAGAAGGCGATTCCGTGGCAACCAAGATCCATCATGGCTCCGCCACCTGCTTGCTCCATGTCCCAGAACCACGGACTGTGCGGCCCGAAGTGCTTTTCGCTTTGCTTCACCAGGTGTACTTTGCCGAATCCACCCTGGTCCGCCATTTCTTTCGCTTTGACGTATTTTGGTGTGAAAAACAGTTCTTCGGCGTAGCCGAGCATCACGCCCTTCCGCTTGCAGGTGTCGATCATCTCATCGGCCTCCGCCAGCGTCATGCAGAGGGGCTTTTCACAGACGACGTGTTTGCCGGCGCTGGCGATATCGATCGTCATCTGGGCGTGCAGACGGTTGGGAGCCGTGATCGTGACCATCTCGATGTCCGCCTCTTTCAACATCTCCCTGTAATCCAGAAACACGCGCGGAATGCCGTATTTGCCAGCCAGCTTCTCCGCGTTGCCCGGTGTCGGCGAAGCGACTGCGACAACTTCCGCTTCTTCCGGCATCAATAGAAAAGAGGCCGCATGAATGTCCGCCTCGAATTGTGATCCTATGATTCCTACTTTTACTTTTCCTTTAGTTGCCATTGCCCCTCGTTGATCTGAAGAAACACAAAGAGCCTGCGAGCGGCTCAAGACTCACAGGCTCTTCAAGTTTATGACTAAGCTATCCTAGTCGGTCGTGGTTTTATCAGCGACCTTATTGGCGCCTTTATTCACGCCGGTTTTAGTGGCGTGAGTACTCTTCTTGTAACCTTTCTTTACGGCGCTAGTGCTCTTCTTGGTGCCCTTCTTGACTGCGGTTGAGCTGTCGTGAACGGCGTCTTTGGTGTCTTGTGAAACCGTCTGTGAGCAAGCCGGGATTACGACACAAAAGCTCGACGCTAAAACGAGAGAGAGAAGTTTGGCTTTCATCACTTCCCATCCTACTTTGCAAAGATTAGCTGGCGCGCTGGACAGGGCTAAATTACGCCAAATTAATTCTCGTGTAAATCAAGCGGACCGCGTCTCCTTTGAAACGGCCGCATACCGGCTCAGCAGCTCATCTTCGAAGGTGAAATCCGGCTTGGGATAACCGCGCTTGCCAAGATAGGAATGATACGTCGCCCGCAAGCCCTCCTCAAAATCTGTCGGCTTGAAAGCGAGCATCCGTTGCGCCTTGGTTATTATTTGCGTGATCGCCGGAACGTCAAAGTAGTCGCCGAAATACAGCTTTTCAGTGCCAAACACCTTGCCGCCGGCCCGGTAAATGAACTCGCGCGGAATGGGAATCAACTCTGGGTCCCTGGTCCCGGCAACGCGCGCCAGATCCAGTAACAATTCGTGCTGGGTGACAGCTCTGGGGTTTGACGTGTTGAAGGCGTGTCCTATGGTGTTTCGGTTATCGAAGACTCGTATCGCCAGATTCACCAGATCGTGGACAAAGATGAATTGCATTAGACGGTGCCCCTCGCTGGGGAGAATCACCGGCCGGCCGGCGCGAAACCGATCCCAAAAGAAGGCCTCCCGATAGAACGGGTTGCCCGGTCCGTACACAAACGGGGGCCGCAAGGTAATGATCGGAAACCCTGTCCTCTGATGCAGACGAAAGAGCGCCCGTTCACTCATGGCCTTATTCCGGGAGTAGGCGTTAGGGTGGTCGTCGGGTGCTAATGCGTCGCCTTCATGATGATTTAAGCCATCGCCATAGGCGGCGACACTGGACATGAATACGTATCGACCCACCTTTCCATCGAAAATCTGGGCCATTGCTTCAACCTGCCGGCCGGTAGTGCCGCGTTCCCAGTCGTAGGCGAGGTCGTATACGGCGTCGAAACGAATCGAGCCCACCGCTTTCCGCACACTTTCCGCGTCATTCCGATCGGCAACAAGATTGTGCACCCGCTTATCAAAAGGGTTGCGGCTCTTCCTATGCAAAATGTGAACCTCGTGGCCGACGGCAACCAGCTTTTCGACAAGCAGTCGTCCGATGAACTTCGTCCCGCCAATGACGAGAATTCTTCGCGAATCCGGATCCGGCTTAACTTCCGGCTTCCGAGAAATCGCCTTGCCGACAGACGTCACCCTCATAGGCATAGAATTACCTACTCATTAGACGGCGAGCAAGGCCAGTTAGTCGTAGTATTAGAGACCAACTTACGTAACGAGACCCTCACCTTGCGTCCGGCGCCCCGGTGCAGAAGCGCCAGCATCAACTTCCGAAAAAGGATTGATTACAGGATACCGGAGCCGCTTCAAAATGTCGATTCTCGGTCCCCACGCGGCCCATTTGAGGCTCCCGAGCCTACGTTATACTTAGCATTCGATGTCGCAGGGCAACACTGGGAGCATTTCCACTCTGATTGTGGACGACGAGCAGCTTGCCCGCGAAGAGCTCTCATTTCTCCTCAAGGATTTCATCGAGATCGACGTGCTCGCGACTTGCTCGAACGGGCTCGAGGCCGTTGACCTCATCGAGCAGCTCGAGCCTGAACTCGTTTTCTTGGACGTACAGATGCCCGGAATAGACGGCTTGGGCGTCATAGCGAAGGTCAGAGCTTCGGGCAGCCCGGTTCCACATTTCGTTCTGACTACTGCTTTCGATCAATACGCAGTCGAAGCCTTCCGGCTCGAAGCGTTGGATTACCTGCTGAAACCCGTCGAGAAGGAACGCCTCGCCGATTCGGTAGCAAGAGCCAAGCGGATCATAGAGGATAAGCAGAGCCAGGAAAAGGCTCCTGAAGCTGCGGGGAAACCAACAACGCATCGCAACAAGCTGCTGGTCAAAACCAATAACCGGAATCTGATCGTGGACGTACAGGATCTGGTTTACGCAACGATTGACGACGGCCTGATTACGGTGGCGACAGCTCAGTTTGAGGGGCAGTCAAATTACCGGACCATCGAAGAGCTGCAATCGAACCTTGATCCTGACCTCTTCTGGCGTGTTCACCGCTCGTTTCTGGTGAACATCAACAAGATCCGGGAAGTGATTCCGTGGTTCAAGTCGAGCTTCCAGTTGAAGATGAACGACCGCAAGCAGACCGAGATACCGGTGAGCCGTATACAGACCCGGCGTCTGCGATCTCTGCTTAAGATCTAAGCTTCAGTTCTTCAAGAACCTAATTGGCACGTAAGCCCTGTTGCTTTGCCAAACGCACCCGGGCGCCATCTAACTTCTTCTGCACCTTCGCCATCTCGTCAGGCTCAGCATCCGCCGGTGCGCCGCTATTCCATTCCTGAAGCGAGGATTGCCATTGGGCAATAGCCTCTTTTGTCTTACCCTGCTTGAAGTAGACATCTCCAAGATGATCATGAATCGTAGGGTCCTTGGACATCAACTGCACGGAACGCGTAAGTTGTTGCTCGGCATCGTCCAGCTTGTTGAGGCGATAGTAAACCCAGCCCAGGCTATCGAGATAAGCGTAGTTGTTAGGCTCTAGTTTTACCGCCTTCTGGATCAGCTCCTGAGCCTCAGGCAACCTGGTATTCTGATCCGCCAGCATGTAGCCCAGGTAATTCAGAGCAGAAGCATTGTTAGGGTCTACATCGATCACCTGCCGGAAAATACGCTCGGCCTGCTCATATTTCTTCTGACGTTCGAGCATTTCTCCACGGACGAACAAAATACTGGTCTTGTCTTCTTTGGTTTGAGATAGCTTGTCCGCGGCATCAACCGCCTTAGCCATCTCGCTGTAGTTCTTGGCTTTCTGGTAGGTATCGGCTATTTGGAGATAGATATCCCGATCGTCTTTGCCGTTCAGCAGCTTCTTCAATTCGGCGATCGCGAGGTCGTTTTTGCCTTCATCGGCAAGCAATTCCGCGCGGGTCTGTATCAATGTGCGGTCGTTCGGATACTTCTTTGAAGCCGCATCACTGGCTTCCTGGGCTTTTGGATACTCCCGCGCCAATCGATATGTCTCGATCACCTGTGCTTCGACCCGGGGAGTCAAGTCCGGATCCAGTTGCGAAATCTGCCGAAAGGCCGCCACGGCATCGTCGTACTGCTCATTTTTCCGACAAAGAACTCCGAGCTGCTCCAGCATTTCAGCCCGTGCGCCCCGCTGCTGCTGATCGTAGTCGTGCCGTGCTGTCTTATTGAGAAGGGCCTTGAGTTCGGCGATGGCGTCTGCGGTTTTCCCCTCATCAGACAGCAGATTCGCATCGGCGAAGAGTACTTCTACATTCTCGGCATCGAGCGATTTGGCCTTATCGATCATGCGGCGGGCATCCGGCAATTTCTTCTGCTCGCGGTATATCTGGGCCGACCTCAAGTAAGGCTGAGCATCCTGAGGGTTGGCTTCCATCAGTTCTGTGTAAGTCTTCAGGGCGTCGTCGTATCTACCCGCAAGTGCAAGATCCTGCGCCATTGCCTGCTTGAGTTCGGATCGGCTCGGATCTAGATCGATGGCCTTCTTGTACGCGTCCGCAGCCAGCGAATATTCCCGCATCGACTCGTAGTTATTGGCTAGAATGACCAGGGCCCGAGGCGAAGGATCTTTTTGCGCCAACTTCTCGAGAAGCGCGGTCGCCGTTTTCGGATCCCCGCGATCGGAGTAGACGGTCGCTAAGCCGACGATAGCGTCTTCGTTTTCGGGCTCTACCGCAATTGCCTGCTTGAACGCGGCTTCCGCGGAAACCGAATCATCCACCACGCGGTCCAGACGCCCCATCATCACCAGACTTTCGACATCCTTTGGGTCTTTCTGGGTAATGTATTTGTATTGGTCGATGGCTTTGCGGACCATGTTCTCGTCGATGTGATGCGCTTGTGCGTCGCCGATCTGCTGCGTGTAGATGTGAGCGAGCACTTTGCGCGCATTCAGATCGTCGGGATTATTTTTAAGCGCCTGCTGGGCTTCTTCGACCGCGTCCCGCAGATGGCCCGTCATCCTGTAAAGTTCAGCAATGTCCTCCACGAGAAATGCAGCTGAAGGATCTTCCTTCATGGCCAGGCGGTAGTTGTCGATTGCTTTGTTGGCGTAATCACTCCGGTTACCGGAGGTCCCAGCGAGATCCTCATAGAGGTGTCCCACTGCAAAATGATAGTAAGCAGAGGCTTTAGCTGAGCTGGGTTGATTCGTTGCCGGGGGCAGTTTAGCGGCATTTGTTGCCGACGGGCTAGCATTCTGCCATCCTCGCGGGGAGGAGTTGGCCACTACTGGCGTCGCGAGCACTACGGCAACGAAAAGACAAGTTTGGCCAAAAGATTTAAATTGGGGGTGAGACATTCGACCGCTTCGAGCTAAGTGTAAGCACTGCCTTGAGCAGTGATTGCCCTTAGTATAGCTCCGATAGGGAGGATGCGGGGTTTAGCGGTAAGGTTACTGCGCTGACCCGTATGTGAGTCCCAATGGAAAGCATCCACTCTTCTGCATTGATCGTGGTCGTTGGCCCTACCGGCAGCGGAAAAAGCGCGCTAGCAGTGGTGCTTGCCGAAGAACTGCGGGGAGAAGTGGTGAACTTCGACTCAGTTCAGGTCTGCCGGGGTCTCGATATCGGCTCAGCCAAACCGGCCCCGTCCGCGAGGAGAGCGGTTCCCCATCATCTTATAGATTGCGTGGACGCCGCCGAGGGCCTTACCGCCGGAGCTTACGCCCGAATGGCACGGCCCGTTCTGGAAGACATCCGCGACCGAGGCCGGATCCCTGTGCTGGTCGGGGGAACGGGCTTTTACCTGCGTTCCTTATTGGATGGCTTACCGCCCGCTCCTGCAGGAAACCAGGCGCTTAGGAAAAGGCTTGGTGCGCTTGCCAGACGCCGGCCGGGCGCTCTGCACCGCTATCTGGCTCGCCGCGACCGCGTATCCGGAGAGCGTATCCACCCTAACGATCACCAAAAGCTCATTCGAGCTGTTGAGCTCGCGCTGCTGAGCAACCGGCTGGCCTCGGAGATGCAAAGCCTTCCCCGCCACCTGCTACATGGCTTCCAACCCTTGAAGATAGGTCTCAGTCCTGACCGGGCTTCCCTTTACACTCACCTGAACGATCGAACCGTCCAGATGTTTCGCTGTGGCCTCTTGGAAGAGACCGAGGCGCTTCTCAAATCCGGTGTTTCCGGGGAATCCAAAGCAATGCAGTCGCTCGGTTACCGGCAAGCAGTAATGGTGTTGCGCGAGGGCATGAACCTCGATGAAGCGATCGTCGAGTGTCAAAGCAAAACCCGGCAATACGCAAAGCGCCAAATGACCTGGTTTCGGAAGGAGTCCGGCGTGGTTTGGTTGAGTGGATTTGGGCACGAGACGGAAATTCAGAGTGCAGCATTATTACGCGCGCAAGTCTTTCTGGCTGAATCAACTCCTGTCGTCTAAATTCTTTCTGAATTCTTTCTAAATTATTTCTCCACATTTCCCGTCCATCGAAACTGGCGAAACTTTCCCGCATCACTGATCCGTATCGCATAGTGAAGCAGCTCCGCAAGCTGCTTAAGGATAGGTCTTCGGCTGATGCGCCACATAGCTGTAGCGCATTCGGCCCATCAAAGATACGAGGGAGAACGGAGTTCTATGTTGAACAAATCGGTAATTACTTTCGCGATGACAGGCGCGATTGCGGTGTTTGCCGCGAGTGCCACTTACAGAGTCAATATCCTTCAGGACAGTGTTGTCGAAGGAAAGCAAATCAAAGCAGGTGACTACAAAGTTGCGGTCGAAAATAACACCGCGGTCTTGAAGCACGGCAAACAATCAATCGAGGTACCTGCCCACACTGAACAGTCGCAATCGAAATATTCGAACACACAGGTCCGGTACGTGGACAATGCAATTAGCGAGATTCATGTTGGCGGCACCACGACCAAAATCGTATTTACCGGCAGAGGTGGGTCGAACGCCGGCGGCAGTGAATAAGCGATTCTGATTGTTACGATGGAGGCGTGTTTTTGAACCGCCTCCCGTTCCTTTTCGCGGTCGTTTTCCTCTATGCCCTAGCACTAAGTTCTGGTGCGGATGGCGCCACCGTGCTGATTCTGCAATTTCATAACAGTTCGCAATACTCTGATCTGAACTGGGTTGGCGAAAGCATATCCGAAACGTTGAAAGATGAGTACAGCGAGCAGAACCAAATTGTCTTCGGCCGCGATTTGCGTGCTGAAGCGCTGAAGCGTCTATCTCTCCGTCCGGGAGCGGACTTCACAAAAGCAACGCTGATTCGATTAGCTCGAACTCTAGATGCCGACTACGTCTGCTACGGAACGTATGACGCGAGCCTTCCGCCAGGCAGTTCGGCGCTGAAGGACAGTTCCATACAGGTGAGCGCACATGTGATCGATTTGCGAAAGCTGCACGATGGACCTGATCTGGCGGAGGCGGGAAAACTGGTGGACCTGACTCGCCTCGAGGAACATCTGGCCTGGCAATCTCTGCGTTATTTGGATCCTTCGTTCAATGTTCCGCTCGAACACTTCTTGGTTCCAGGAAAAATCAGGCGTGTGGACGCAGAGGAGAGCTACGTCCGCGGCTTGCTTTCTTCGAGCAAAGATCAACAACAGAAGTGGTTCATGCAGGCCTTGGCTCTTGATCCCCATTTCGCCAACCCAGCGTACGAACTCGGCAATCTGGCGCTCGAAGGCAAAGATTTCCGCCAGTCTCTCTCCTGGTTTCAACGCATCTCAGCTATCGACCCTCATTACCCGGAGGCCCGGTTCAAAATGGGACTTGCCGCATACAGCGCTGCCGACTACCAAGCATCAGCTAATTATTTCCGCGCCATAGTCAAGACGTTCCCTTTGAATGAGGTCTACAACAATCTGGGTGCTGCGGAAGACCGGCTCGATCAGGTCACCGCAGCAGACGATTTCCGTCATGCTCTCGACGGCGATCCGAACGACATCGTATACCTGTTCAATTTGGGAAATACGCTACTGAAACACAGCAACTTCGACGAGGCGGAGCAACGTTTTCAAGCCGTGCTAAGACACGATCCGAATGACGCCGAGGCGCGTATGCTACTAGGACAAGCTCAACGTCACGAGTTCACCGGCGGCGCTAACGGCAAACCTCCTGGCGCGGATCGTCTCAAACCGGATTTTGATTTGGCAGGTTTTCGACAACTGAAAGCCGTGGTACAGAGTAAGGGTAATCCTTAATAGCGGCCTTTCGATCTCGTTGAGTGGTCTCAAAGTTGCTAACAATTGGTCTGGTTGAGCTCTTCGATCCACGCTCAGTTTTGCGCTGAGATGTGAAAGAATCTGCGGTGCCCAGCTGCGAACAGACTGTCAGTATAATCGGAGAGCCTTATGCTTGAGGCTTTCGGGCTGTCAGACCCAGGCTGTGTCCGTTCTAATAACGAGGACTATTTCATCAGCGACTCGGAATCGGGCATTTTTGTTCTCGCAGATGGCATGGGTGGGGCAAATGGCGGCGAATTCGCGTCGCGCTTGGGCGCCGAACGCTTGTACGAGATTTTGCTGAATCCGCCGCCGGATGACGGCACCGGCGCTTTGGAGCAGGCATTCGTTGAAGCAAATGCTACTGTACGTGAGTTTGCCAAGGAGAATCCGGCACTCGATGGCATGGGAACTACGTTGGTGGCTGCGCGAAGGATTCATGATGCAGTTTTCGAGGTGGGCAGTGTCGGCGACAGCCGGGCTTATCTCGCTTCCGCAGGGCAGCTTACTCTCGTTACTGAAGACCAGACTTGGCTGGCGGAGGTGGGCTCTCAATTGGGTCTGAGCGATGAGGCCCTCAAGAAACATCCGATGCGGCATGTCCTCACCATGGCGATCGGGAGCAGCGAAGAACTGCGGGTTGGCTCGCGCGTTGTTGAGATGTCGCCGGGGGACCAGTTGCTGCTCTGTTGTGACGGCCTTCACGGTGTGTTGAACGATCAGGCACTGAGCGATACGCTCGCGTCCGGGGAGACACTTCCTGAAAAGTGCCGCCGCCTTATCGAGGCCGCAAAGACCGCCGGCGGCCCGGACAACATCACCGTCGTGCTGATCCAACTGGTGTAAGCACAAGGGCACGGCTGGCCGCCCCCAAACAGGATCGGGACGCCTTTCTCTTTCGCGTGAGGCGCTTGCCACCATGTGGCTATTGCCGTTGGTCAAAGGTTATCCACTCGGACGGCAGTACCTGATTACGCTAGAAAAGAACTTGAGGCTGCACGATGAGTTAGTGTGGTCAAAAAGCTCCTGTTCCCGCTGCTATCGATTTTGTTAATGCCATTGCTAGCGGTGGAACCCGTGATGGCCCAATCGCCTGCAGCGGCGGATCCAGCCAGCGAAGCACTCCAAATCAACATCGTGGATGCCGATATCGCGAACCCTCCCCTTGATTCACACGTGCAGGGACTCACAGTGCAGGTAACAGATGCATCGGGCGCATATGTCCGCGATGCAGCGGTGGTCTTCCGCCTGCCGGACAGCGGCTCCTCCGCGCGCTTTGCTGATGGGACACTCGCGGCAGTAACTTATACCGACGCCAATGGGAAAGCCCGCGTGAACGATATACGGTGGAGCGAGACTCCTGGATCCGTGATGGTGCGGGTAACGGCCGTCAAAGGCACAGCTCACGCCGGGCTGCTGTTTGAACGAACTCCTAGCTCCGCTGCTAAGGCAGTTTCTGCTGGTGCAGCCCAGCAGAGCGTAACGGTACAGCCGGTCGTACCGGCTCCTAGTCCGATCGAGACAGCACAACCGCATAACATTCCCGTTTCAGTTGTTTCGCCGCGCGCCCCCGCGAACCGGCCGACCGTTCCGGGAAATGTTCCCGCGGTCTCTATCACAAATAAGCAGGAAACAGATGACGATTCGCAGGACGCAAATGTGCCTGTCCGCCATTCGTCTGGCGCCGAGAACGTTCTGGCGGAAGCACCGGATGTTTCGATTACCAGCTCGGGCGCCGCATCCGGCGGCCACAGTAAGAAGAAGTGGATTGCCGTTCTTGCGATCGCCGCGGGTACCGGAGCGGCACTAGCTTTGGTGCATAAGGGAGGCACGAGTTCTTCGTCGTCCGCTTCCGGAGTCAGCATCGGATCGCCCAGCATCAGCGTAGGCCATCCATAGATCACAGCCAGAAGGTGGTTTTGTCATGAAGCGTTGCTACGTGGCCGCTCTGTTTTCCGCGCTCTCGGGGATTTGTCTCTATGGCATGATCACTGCGCCAAGTCCCGGATTCGTCAGATACGGCGGATTGCCCATCCAAAGACTATATGGCCTCAGCGGGAATCTCGTCCTCGCCGGGTCCCTTTTCGGCGCCGCCGATGCAGTCAGTTTCTCGGGGACAGCCGGTCTGATCGCGGCGGGCGGGAATTTGAAACTAATCCGGCTGGATGGGTCGGCGATTGCCGAGTACCGTTATATGAGTCAAGCAGCACCGTTGTTGGGAGCAGATCCCTCACCGGACGGCGCTGTCGCCTGGATCAGCGAATCGGGAGTGGTGCTTTGGTGGAACGGCAAGACATTCACCACGGTTGCGGTCGAAAGCAGCGCTTTTGACGGCAGAATAGACTGCATTTCTTTAATTAGCTCGAACATCGCCCGGCTATTGATAACTCATCCGCGGGGCGGTGTATCCAGTGTAAATATCGCGCTGCCCGCAGGCGATATGATTTCGTCCGATCTTCTTCCGGGTGCGCAAGGGTCGGCTTTTCAGACTGGTTCCAGTCTGCTTTGGAGTGACGAGCGCGGCCTCGAGATCGAAATGGCGGGCGGCGCGCAGCATACGCTGCCGGCTCCCAGAGGCGGGTTTACCGCCGAACAGATGTCGTCGCTGTGGTTGCACCTCTACTTCCCTTCAAACGGTACTCATTGGGCTCTTCACCTGGGCGGCAGTGAACCGAGTCTGTCCCGTCTGCCTGCGCTCGTTGCCGGAAAGGAGCGTCAGCAGTGAGATCCCTCGTGTTGCTTGCACTGTGCTGCTTTGCCTCCTCGGCGCAAACCCTGACATTTTCAATTCACGACAATACCGGCGCGACTCCCGATGTTGCGCTCCCGGCGGCGTACCAGTTTGCTTCGACGCCAGAGGGGAGTTCGTCCAGCATCATGCTGAAGGTGACCAACAACGGCTCAACTGCCGTGGAATTCGTCACGGCATATGTGGGAGCTGCGCCCGGTTCTTCTGTGGCCAATCCAAACTTCAGTATCACGGGAATTGCGGAGGACAAAATTCTTGCGCCCGCAGGATCCGAGTACTTTACCGTGACCTTCACTCCTTCGACAACAGGACAATTGTTGGGTTACCTGCAGACCGCTTATGCAGTTCAACAAAACGGCTGCGTGTTTGGCAGCACAACGACTGGCACGTCATGCAGTGGAACCATCGCGGCAGTCTCCACGCTGGAGGGAACTGGCACGTCACCGCAGGTGCTCTTGACGTACAACAACGGTCAGGGCAGTACCACTCTGCAGCCAAGCGCGGCATCACGCCTCGATTTCGGCAGTGTCTCCACGAGTAGCACCGCTTCCATCACTTTCACTCTGACCAATGAAACTTCCTCGTCTTTGGCCTCACCGGCGGTGTCGATCAACAGCGGAGTCTTCAGCAGCAGCGCGTTCTCGCTCGATTTGACTGCCCTTCCGGCTACTCTGCCGGCCAACGGATCCGGAACCTTCACGGTTACCTTCGCGCCCGGCCAGACCGGCTTAACCACCGCTACGCTGAGCGTGGGCTCGAGCTCCTACGGCATTCAAGGGACCGGAATAGTGGTGACGGATGTTGATGCCCTGCAGATTTCCTATGTAGATTCCACCTATGTCCGCAGCCTGCCGCAGGCCGCAACACCGATCAGCTTCGGGCAACTGGTCCCGGGAACTGCGGGCGGGGCTTCGTTGACCTTTACTGTAACTAATCCGGCGACATCATACGATGCCGTCACTCTATCCGCGCTTTCAGTGAACGGGTCGGCGTTTAAGCTTAGCGGCGGACCATCTTTACCCGCGACAATTCAGCCCAATGCTTCTATTACCTTCACAGTTAATTTTTCTGCCGCCACCGCCGGGACCTTCACAGGTTCGTTGTCTGTCGGGACCCGCGTTTTCGCTCTGACCGGCTTGGCAGTTGTTTCTCCCGCGCCGGCTATGTCATTTCAGGTGAACCAACAGCCTTTGATCAGCGCCCAACAAGTAAACCTGACACTGCAAGCGGCGAGCGCTGCCACCCAAACCGTCTTAGGCGAGCTGACCATCCAATTCACTCCAGGCGTGAACAATGTGCAGGATGATCCGGCCATCGTATTCGTGGCGACGAACAGCCGTAAATTGTCCGTGACCTTGGCGGCAGGTTCCCAGCAGGCCACCTACGACGGCCAATCTGCGCTGACCTTCCAAACTGGCACAACTGCTGGAACCATCACCTTCACGCTGACCTTGCCTAACACTCCGCCCTTGACCAAGTCGTTCAGCATTACGCCCGCGCTGATACATATCTCGAGCGGTCTGGCCTCCCGCCAATCGCCCGCCCTGGTAGTTACGGTCAACGGATACGACAATACCTACTCAGCGGGGCAGCTATCGTTCACCTTTTTTGACCTCAAAGGTGCGCAAATCAATTCGGCGTTGCCGGTAGACGCATCGTCGGACTTTCACAACTATTTCTTCATAAACGATCCGGCAGGCGGTAGTTTTGGACTGCAGGCCAGTTTCCCGGTAACCGGTGACGTCACGCAAATAGGCTCGGTCGCAGTCACACTAACAAATTCAGCAGGGCAGACCAGCACGACGATGACCTTCCAATAGTCGAGTCCGCTTGTCGGTGGGCGCGCTACCGTGAAACATGTCCATCGTGGCGCTCACCATCGCTGGTTCCGACCCCAGCGGCGGCGCCGGTATTCAAGCTGATTTAAAAACATTTCATCAATTCGGGGTTTATGGCGAGGCAGTGATCACCTTGATCACGGTGCAGAATACGCTGAGTGTCTCCCGTGTTGCGCCGCAACCTGCGGACCTGATTGCAGAACAGATCAGAGCTGTTATCGAAGACATCCCTCCACATGCTGCAAAAACGGGAGCGCTCGGGAACCCCGAAAACGTCGAAACAGTTGCTGAGTTAGCCAGAGGATTCGCTTTTCCCTTGGTCGTCGACCCCGTGATGGTCAGCAAACACGGTCACCGTCTCTTGTCTACGGACGCGGAACAGGCGTTAAGGCATAAACTCTTCCCTCATGCCTTTCTGGTGACACCCAACATTCCCGAAGCCGAAGCTTTGGCCGGCATGCAGATTCCGTCGGAAGCGGAAATGAGTGTGGCCGCAGGTCGAATACTCGAGTATGGCTGTAAGGCGGTACTCATCAAAGGCGGTCATTTGCCGGGAGAGCCGGTCGACATCCTGTGTTGGCCCTGCCATGGTTCTTCGAATCGTTTTTCTCGTTTCCCAGGTAGCCGCGTTCCGACGAAGCATACGCACGGCACAGGCTGCACCTACTCGGCGGCGATTACTGCCGCCCTGGCCTTGGGCAACGCTCTGCCGGAAGCGATCTCACTTGCCCGCCAGTACCTGCAGCGAGCGATCGAAACGGCTCCTCAATTGGGAAGCGGCCACGGCCCGGTCAATCACTTCGCACGCGCCTGAATTATCGAATTGAAAGAACGACCAGGGTCATATCGTCATGCTGGGGCGCCCCGCCCGCAAAGTCGTCGGCGGAACGAAAGACTGCGCGCACAATTTTTTCAGGGCTGGTACTGGCACTCGTGTCGAGTTCGCAAAGCGTCCGGAGCAGATTTTCTTCGCCCCATTCTTCCTCGCGGAGATTCCAGGCTTCCGTAATGCCGTCCGTGAACAACGCTACTAAGTCACCCTCTTCCAAATCGACTCTGGAACTCTGATATTGCGATTGGGTCAACATTCCGACAGGCGGCCCGCCAACATCCAGCCGGGTGATTTGTGGCGCACCGTCAGTTCGTTGCAAGACAATAGGGGCGTTATGACCGGCGTTCACGTAAGTCAGGCGGCGAAGTTCGGGGTCGTAATGTGCGTAGAAGAAAGTCGCGTAGAGATTAACGGGTGAAGCAGCATAAACCAGCCGGTTCACGTTGCACATCAGCTTCTCCAGACTCTCTTCTGCTCCCAAAGCTTGGCTCCGGAGCGACGCCTGAAGGCTTGCCATCAGCAGCGAGGCTGGAATGCCCTTACCTGACACGTCGCCAATTGCCAATCCGAGCGCACGATTGGGCAGTTCCAGAAAATCGTAGTAGTCACCGCCCACCTCACGCGCCGGGCGAACGGTTCCGAAACATTCAATTCCGGCAATGACCGGTGCGGATTGGGGCAGCAATCGTTGCTGCACCTCCCGAGCAATTGAAAGCTCCCGCATCATCACCTCGCGTTGAGCCGTATCGGCTGCGATCGTGGAAGTCAAGCGGCTATTCTCGACGGCCAGAGCCGTTTGCTGCGCCACTGACTGCAGCAGACGAACATCGCCGGTCGAGTAAGGCGCTTCCGAGTGTCTGGGCCCTAGAGTCAGAAACCCAAGAAGTTCCTCACGCCGTGCAAGTGGTAAGAGCAACCGTGCCTGAAGCCGTTCCAACTCTTCTCGCTCCCGGCCATCGATCTTGTCCGGCCACGAGCGCGGGTCGTCGGGATAAACAAGCAGAGGCTTTCTCTCACGCTGCAACTGCTCCAGCGTGGGCGATTCGTCAGGAAACGAAACATGATCATGCGTTTCCGCATAGCCGAAGGCGTACGCCAGCCGGTAACGTTTTTGTTCAGACAAAAAGATCGCAATGCCTGATATATGAAGCGCGTCGGCGAGGCGCGTCGCGACCGTTGTAAGTAGGGCGGACAACTCTACGATCGAACTGACCGAGTCCGCCAGTCGCGCGAGAATCTGCTCCCGGTCGTATGCTTCACGAAAGAAGCGCCGGTCGATCCACCCGGCCAGCTTGCGCGCGCCGTGACCGATCATCAGAACAATCGCCAGTCCGCAACCGGTGAGCGCCGCGCGGCCGGAAAAGGACATTGTTCCCGAGTAGAGCGCAACGAGCAGAACGATAACAAGGGAAACCAGAATCTGGATCAGAACTAAACCCCGCCGTGCCAGCGCGTACTGCAGACTCTGTCGTAAGATCACCCGTACGTCCATGGCGCGCTGGACGACCGTTACGTAGGCGAGTGTTACGGGGAACAGTATGACCGCGCCATAAACCCCGAGGGAGAGCCACACGGGTTCGCGCTGCAGGTTCATGTGCATCATGCGATGACCGATAGTTTCCAGCAGGATTGCCGGAACAAAACTAATCGCCAGCCCGGATAGCAGGACGCGCAATCGGCGGCGCTCATCGAAATCTTCCGCTTTGGCAAGCCTCACCGCGAAAATGAGCAGCGAAAGAAATATCAGGATTTCGAGCGTCACGGGTCTGACAAGGTTATGCGCCATTCCTGCCATGGATGAGAAGCCCGCTAGATTTTCGTTGTTTGCAATCCGCGTCAGGACGATCAAAAAGTAAATGATAAGCGCAGGTACGAGCGCGATCCACTTCAGCCAGGGCCGGCGTCGATCAAATTCCGCCCGATCCGGGAAATAGATGGCAAACACCAGCATGAACAGGGGCCAACTCATTATGACTGCGCTCCGGTAGACCAAGGCGAGATGCTTCAGCGGAGTATTCCACAGCATTACGCGATCGTGAATATCGCTCCCATCCGAAATGAGGCTGAAGCTGACCAGAACAGCCAGCAGCAGCCATGCCTTCAAGTCGTAGGCGCGCACCGTCGCAACATAAAAACCTAGCAACAGGCAGGCTATCGGAGTCAGCACATGCAGGTTCAGCATGATCACCCACACGTGCAGCATGTCCAATCGAAAATGGCGGGCATCGGGCCATAAAGATTTCATTTCGGGCAGCGAGATGGCGGCCTGGAACGTCACCGCGACCGCGAAGAGAATCGCGAGAACTGCGTAGCGCAGCGGGTGGACCTTAGTCTGTTTGGACATGCGGCAAGATCATCCGGATTGTATCTGAATGCCGCCGTTTCAGGAGATGGACTTCAGTACTTCGGGACGCTCGGATCGACTTTGTCACTCCAAGCCAAAATGCCGCCCGTCATGTTGCGCACGTGTTTGAATCCGTTGGCCTTCAGGAGGTCTACCGCGTTTTGGCTGCGCATGCCGCTTCTGCAGTGCGCCACGATGTCCGCCTCAGGATCAAGTTCGTTCAGATGCTTCGGCAATTCGCCCAATGGAATTAGGCGCGAGTTCGGAATGCGTGCAATCGCATATTCGTGCGGCTCGCGCACATCAAGCAGCACGAAATTGTCGCCGCGGTCGAGCTTTTGCTTTAATGCGATGGCGTCGATTGCATCGCCTGTTGGTGTAGGTTTGGAAGCCATAGGTCTGATTCCGCAAAACTCCTGATAGTCGATTAACTTCGTTACCGTCGGATGATCGCCGCACACGGGGCAATCGGGATCACGACGCAATTTTAACTCGCGGAAGCGCATCCCGAGAGCATCGTAGAGCAGTAATCTTCCTTTCAGCGTATCGCCGATACCAAGAATGATCTTCACCGCTTCGGTCGCCTGGATCACGCCGATGATGCCCGGCAAAATTCCGAGTACGCCGCCTTCTGCACAGCTCGGGACAAGCCCGGGCGGCGGCGGCTCCGGATAAAGGCATCGATAGCACGGGCCATCTTCATATGCGAAGACCGTCGCCTGTCCCTCAAAGCGGTAGATCGAGCCGTAGACGTTCGGCTTCTTAAGTAAGACACAGGCGTCGTTTACCAAATAGCGTGTCGGAAAGTTGTCCGTACCATCCACTACGATGTCGTAGTCTCTCAAAATCTCGAGAGCGTTTTCGCTGGTCAGCCCTGTATCGAATTTGTCAATTTCGATGTTCGGATTTATATCGCGCATTCGATCCGACGCAGAGTCCAGCTTCTTGCGGCCGATGTCTTTCGTTCCGTGTATAACCTGGCGCTGCAGATTCGAAGTGTCCACCACGTCGAAATCCACTAAACCAACACGACCGACCCCCGCCGCAGCCAGGTAAAGCCCAAGCGGCGCGCCCAAACCACCCGCGCCGATCATCGCGACTTTCGCTTGCTTCAGCTTAAGCTGGCCCTCCATTCCCACTTCAGGAAGGATGAGATGCCGGCTATAGCGAGCCACTTCTTCATTGCTCAATGCTGCCGAGGCTGGGGGGTCCGCCACGCTCGTTGTACCGCCGGCAATACTCGGCACAATCGAAATAGTTTCTGTTCCTTCGAGCTCCGTGGCGTCTTTATCCAGATAGCGGATATCTTCATCGTTCACATATACGTTCACGAAGCTCCGCAGCTTACCTTGATCGTTGAACAGGTTCTTCCTGATATTCGGATATTGCGCGGTCAAATGATTCAGCGCTTCTGCGACTGTTCCGCCGCTCACTTCCACAGCGTCCTGCTGCTCAGTAAATTGGCGAAGCGCGGTTGGAATTAAGATTTTGGCCATATGAGTTCCTCTTTTTCAGCCTGTGTCTGTTCGATGTTGGGCAGAAAGCTGTTTGCGTGATCAAAAGTGCCTCGCTCAATCGAGAGCACCACGAACGAATACCAAGGGCAGGAGTTCTTGAGATCGGTTTCGGAAAAGTAAGCGCCACAATCGGGATGCGAATGGAAAATCCCGATCAGGTCTAGCCCGCGTGCTCGGGCCTCACTCTCGGCTTTGTGCAGATCCGCCGGCCGGAGCTCATAACGTGCGGCTTGCTCGCCCGGGTAGGCATTTTCGAGCGGTATCGCTTCGGTAACCAGCTTTTTGCCGGGCTGTGTATGCCCGAGCATGGCGCCACAGCATTCATTCGGATAAGTTCGCTCGGCATGAAGAACCATTGCCTGCCACGGCTTTAGCTCGATTTCTATCACGGATTCTCTACTCGGTCCAAAAAGGCTCGGTCAAGTATTTCTGGCCGCCGTCGCATAGGACTGTAACGATCTGCCCACGTTGACCCTCCGCCGCCAGTTGTTCCGCGAGGCGCGAAGCTGCCAACACGTTGGCCGCCGCAGATATCCCTACAAGGAGGCCCTCGGTGCGAGCGAGACGGCGCGCAACTGCATAAGCTTCCTCTGTTTCTACCCAGAGGTTGCCGTCGGCTAACGCCGGGTCATAGATGCCCGGCTGGATAGAGCTAGGCATGTGTTTGGTTCCTTCCAACCCGTGCAGGGGTGAGGCCGGCTGCACCGAAAGGCAACGGACGTGAGGCAACTCCTGTCGAAGCCTCCTCGTGACGCCCGTGAAGGTGCCAGTAGTGCCTAGTGCGGCGACGAAGTGGGTCAGTTGTCCCGCCGTTTGTTCAATGATCTCCCTCCCGGTGGTCTCGTAATGCGCCTGCCAGTTCGCCGGGTTGCCGTACTGATTCGGATAGAAGTACTTCTCTGGATCTGCCTGGTAAATGGCTTGGCATACCCGGAAAGCCCCGTCGGATCCCTCGGCCGCCTCGGTTAGAACCAGTTCCGCCCCGAACGCTTTCAGGATCTGTTTCCGCTCCGGAGATGCGTTTGCCGGAATGCACAGCTTCACGGGATAACCCTTCGCCGCACAGATCATGGCGTACGCAATGCCGGTATTGCCGCTCGTCGAATCGAGCAGCGTTTTCCCTTTTACCAACTGACCCCGCGCTTCACCATCGCGAATCATGTTCAGCGCCGGCCGGTCCTTCACTGAACCTCCCGGATTGAAGAACTCTGCCTTTGCCCACACTGAAACCGCGGCTCGACCTGCCGAATCTATCCTCAGCAAGGGAGTGTTGCCGATCCGGTCGAGCAGAGTGTGCTCCAGGACGCTAACGACTGCGACTGACATCTCTTCTAGTTTAAGTCGATAGTCTTGCTGGAGAAGCTTCCCACGGACCTGGAAGTCGATATATTGTAGAAAAATGAAAGCTGACCGCGTAGAAGTCTCCTGGGACGAGCAAAAAAAGAAATGGCTGGCTCGGATTGTCGTGGGCGAAGAAGTAATTCGCCGTTATTTCGATCAATCAAAAGATTCCGGCCAGGAAAGCTTGCGCTCCGCTGCGGAGAAGACCGCGGTCGATGAGGGCTATCAGGTAGAACCCGCGAACGTTATTGTGCGCTAAAAACTCACTCGTTACGGAGCGCGACGGTCGGGCTGATCGAAGCGGCTCGTTGTGCCGGAATGAAGCATGCCGCCGCTGTGATGGCAATGATAACGAAGGCCGCGGCACCGATCGACATCGGGTCGCTGGGTTTCAGTCCGTAAAGGAGCGAACTCAACACCCTTGTCGATGCGAATGCGAGCGGCAGCCCTATCAGAATACCGATAATCGAAAGCTGCAGGCCTTCTCGCAAAACCATCCAAAGCAGGCGCGAGCGTTCGGCCCCTAATGCGGCCCGAATTCCGAGTTCCGAGGTGCGCTGGCTCACTCCATAGGCGATCGTTCCATAGAGCCCGGTTCCCACGAGAACCACCGCCAATAGCCCAAAGAAAATGGAGAGCCGTGCCGTCAGACGCTGGAAGGAGATGGTCTTGTCGAACTGCGCCTGCTGAGTCATTGGCTGCAGGAGCGCGAGATCAGGACCGAAGTCCGAAACTATCTTCTGAACCTGGGGAACGACGGCCTGCGGATTGCCCCGAGTCCTCAGTTCGAAGTGCATCTCACCTATGCCTTCGAGTTGCACATAAGGGAAATAGGCCATCGGAATCGGTTTTTCGCTTACTCCCATATATTTGCTATCTCCTGCCACGCCGACGATTGTGAACGGCATTTGAGGAGAAAATGACACCGTGTGTCCCAGCGCGGACCGCCCAGCGAGGTAGCGCTTCACGAAAGTGTTATTCACTACTGCTACTTTGGCCGATTTCGCACCGTCAGCGTCGCTGATATCGCGGCCGCTGATGATCGGCACACCCAAGGTCTTGAAGTAGTCGGGACCAACATTATTCCAGCGCATCGGCGAAAACTGGCCGGGATGAGGATCCTTCCCGTCGAGAATTGCGCCGGTGTTGTTACTCCAACCTGAGCCTATCCGATTTCCCATCAAAGTCACTGACTCGACCTCGGGCAAGGCTCGCAGCCGGTCCGTCAGAGTCCGATAGAGCGTGATGGTGGTCGCGTCCGAATTTGCCTGCACGTGCGGGTTGATTCCGAATACGAACAATCCGGGTGTGCGCATGCCGAGATTTATGTTTTCGAGATTGCGCAACGTGCGTACGAGAAGTCCGGTGCTGATCAGCAATACCAGGCACAGTGCGACCTGCAGGACAGCCGTTAAGTTGCCGGTCCGCACTCGGGAAAGGCTCCGAAAGGCAGTGGAGCCCGATGTCTTCAGCGTTTCGCTTACCGGGATGCGCGCCAGGCCGACCAGCGGAGCGAGACCGAAAATGAAGCCCGCCAGCAGCGAAATCCCAAGCGTAAAGAGCAGAACGCGTGCGTCCGGTGAAAGGCTCGCTTCGATTTCGGACCAGCGCGCGAGCGCGCTGGTACCGGCAAGAGCGAATAACCAGCCGAGCAATGCTCCGCTCGCGACCAGGATGAAGCTCTCTACGAATAACTGCCGAAAGAGACGGCCACGGCTGCCGCCCAGCGCTAACCGAATAGCGAACTCTCGCTGTCGGACCGCATTGCGAGAAGCCAGCAGCATAGAGATGTTTCCGCAAGCTATGACCAGCACGGTACCCACCATGACGAGCAGAATAGTCAAAGGTTTTTGGTAGGCATCCCGATAACCGCTGAGGCCTCGTGTTTCGATTAGCTTCAAAAGTGGCGGCTTTTCCCCGCGTTCTGGCTTCCCGCCGAGGTGTTCATAGGCTGCGTGCACAAAAACCGATTGCATCGCCGCTTCCGCCTGGGCCGGAGTAACACCAGGTCGGAGCCGGGCAGCCAACGGGAGACACCACCAGTTGGGATCTGCATAATAATTCGGCTGTTCTTGCATACCCCAGGCATTGAAGTCGGGTCGAGCCTGGAATGGAATCCAGAGATCGGTGGAGTTTCCGTTCAGTCCGATGAAGCGTGGCCCGGCCACGCCGGCTATGGTAAACGGGACGCCCTTGATCGAAATCGAGCGCCCGACCGCGTTGCAGTCATGGCCGAAGCTTCGATTCCAATAGCCGTAGCTGAGGACCACCGTGGTGGTATGGTCGCGTTCATCGGCCGGGCTGAGCAGTCGGCCGCACTCCGGCCGCACGCCCACGCCGGTAAAATAGTTTCCGCTTACCATCTCACCGGCAACGTCTTCCGGCAATTTTTCAGATCGCACTGCGATTTTGTTGAAGCCCAGAGGGACGTAAGCAATCACATCCGAGAACACGCGATGATCCTGGCGAAGCTGCTCGAAAACGTATTCGCTGAAAGAGGAATCCTTGTTGCCTGTATCACCTGCTCCATTCGGCTGGCTAGGTTCCGTGCGCAAAAAGAATACCTGCTGCGGATCGTGTACCGGAAGCGAGCGAAGCACCACGGCGTTGACGACGCTGAAAATAGCCGTGTTCGCCCCAATCCCAAGGGCCAGCGTCAAAATCGCAACCACGGCAAAAAGGGGGTTGTCCCGCAGGCCACGAAATGTCTGTCGCAGATCTTTTGAGAAATCATTCATCCAGTTCGGCATCGGCTCCTCCTTAAACTACTTCCTCAATTGCACTACGTCGATCCGCTCGAGCATCCGGAGCGAACGGGCAGGTTTCTTGTCATGCGTTGCAACAACGCGGAATGGCCCCTGAGTATCGGGCAGAGTTGCGCCATTCGCTTTGTCCGCCAGTAGCAGGTCGCCCTCGCTGAATGCAGTGTCCATTTCGGTTAGTGTGTAAACCACGGCGTAGCCGTCGCGAGCCGTCGCCAAAACGTAGTTCGAAAGTGCTTTGCCTCGCAACTGCTCGCCGAAGGGCGCCCCGGCGCGCGCGAGCACGTCGTGTAGCAGAACGCCGTCATACTTGATTGTTTTGCCGTGTTCCTGAACGGTCACCGAGTGCGGCGGCAGCTTGGCTACATCGTCCGCGGTGAAGATTACCTGAGGCTTATCTCCGATCTGAACGATGACCTGATGCGTCGCTACCAGTTCCGGCCGGTCGGCGGCCTTGGGTTCCTGTCCGCCAAATAATAGACGTACGGACAAACAGAAGAAGCAGCAAGCGCGAACGGGAGCCAGGTTCATCTCTAGGATTATCCCCGAATTCAGGTCGATCCAGTCGAGGGCTGCGACTGCCAAGCCAATACCATGATTTTACTAGCTCCATGCGCCCAGGCTCCTCTCGAGGCCTCCGGTTGCTACTTAGCCGTATGAGTTGGATTACGACACGATGACGCTGTTTAAACTAACGGAGGAGGCCAGAGAGCGGCCGGTTTGGCCGAAGGGGACCTCCTCGAGTCGCGCAACACGGGAATTGAAGTATGTGAATGCCGGGCACAATCCGCCGCCTCTTGCTGCGCGGCGATTCCGAATCAACGCTGCTCGATGCCGGCGGACGGGTAATCGGCCCGTTGCCGAATCTGACTTATGAAGAGCAGCAAATCAGGCTCGAAACGGTAAATACTCTTCTGGCGTACACGGACGGAATCAGCGAAGCGATGACGGCCGACGAAGAAGAATGGGTCGAAACGCGCATGATTCGAGGCGGCTCGACAGGCGCTAAGTTGTTCAGCCGGCGAGATTATCGACATATCTTCGCGGAAGCCGACCAATTCACAAAAGGGGCGCCGCAGCATGACGACGTGACTTTGCTGTTGATGAAAGTGGAGGGTTTTTACCGTCTATAAAAAAGCCGAGCGAAGGGTAATAACAGAGAAGAAACGGCGAATGGCCCTTATGCCGGCAGATATTCCTTCAGAGGTTCAAAGACTGCCTGCACGAACGAAACAGCTGTGTCGATAGCCTGCTGACGGTTGGAATTCGTGACAGGGACCACAACCCGGACCAGGGAGGTGTCGCTGCGATCGTAACGTATGGAATCGGTAACTGTGTAGATCTTGGCCATATATTCACTGGCTATGACCCGATTGTGCGATTGGTACCAGTAGAGGACTACGCTTTCGTTTTCACCGCGCGCGATCAAATACTGATTCACAACGATCGGCTCAGCCTCGCCGGGTACACGAACGGACACCGTCCCCGATTTCGTTTGAACCCAACCGGCTCCGGGGAGACAGTTCTTAGGGGAATGCGGCGCCTTTCCGGTCCGCTGGGTAGCGAAATAAGCAACGAACAGGGTAGCCACACGGCCGTTATTCTTGTCAACGTAAGCGCGCGACAAGAGATCGTCCGCATTGAGCACCGCCAGCGACTCTTTGTCGATCTGAAGCTCCTGCAGCAAACTCCAGTTGGGACTTCCAAGGCTGAATCCGGCCAGGGTCTTGTGAAAAGGTACCTTCTCGGCGCGCGAGAATCCGTAGAAGAGAGTTGCCTGCCCAATCAGAACGAGGCTCATGATGCGCACGCTCTTGGACCGCCAAAAACTGCTCATATATTTATCCTTTTCCCCACTTTCTGGCGGCGACTCCAAGGACCCGGTGAGCGATAATCAACGCAACGATAGCGACGACGAAGACGATGTAGCCTTCTGTTTCATGATAAGCGCCTTGAGCGAGCGTGACATCGATCTGAGAGAGTAGGCCCGTAACTGCTACCCGGATGCCATTGGCACCGATGGCAATCGGGATGGTGCATGCGAGCAACGCCCAGCGCATCCATACGCGCTGATCGAAAAAGTAGGCATAAATGAGAGACAGAAACGCCAGCGACATCAAAGAGCGAATTCCGCTGCAGGCTTCAGCGATATCGAGCGTTTGACTAGGCAGCTGCAAGGTATTGCCGGCGCGCAGAACGGGTATTCCCATCGCGCTGATGAGAATCTCACCCAAGTGGCTGGCCAGCATCTGAAGTTTGAGCGTCAGCTGAGCATACAGGATAGCCGGAATGGGGATCATGAAGAGGAGCAGGAGAAGCGGGAAAGCGAGGATTCGGATCCAGCGAGTGCCGCCCAGATAAAGTATGACGCCGACAAGAGCGATGACGAAGGCAAGACGGGCCGTGAAGAGTTCCGCGCCGAGGGTGGCCACCAAGGCCTCACCGGCTGCGAAAACGACGAGGAATAAGCCCCAACCGTTTGGCCGTCGAGGAGCGGCCATAAGCTGGTCACGGCGGCGCCAAGCTATGAAGCCTGCGAGCAGAGGCACCAGGAACCCGTGCCCCATGTTTTCGTCAGTTGCCCACTGCACCGCCATGCGGTACAAGATCGGGGCATAACAGATGATGAGTAGAGCCCCAAACCAGGCGATGGCTAGCCAGGGGACGTTCGATCGCTTCGGCACAATCGACGGGGGCGCCGGCGCGCTTACCATGGATGCGATAAACCTCCTCTAGTTAAACACATGTCTTCTGGCCTTTTTACCCGCCGAAACCGAGCGGGCTACCCGTTCGAAACGGCGAATGCAGAGTCTCTATTGCGCACGTCACATACTTTGGCGGGGAGTGCTCTCTTCGTGTTAACAGAATATGACTCCGCTTACGACAAAAGGGAGTCGATCCGCTTAGATTGGTTACCAAGGCGCCCAGTAAAGTTCCGACATACCGGCAGTGCAACTCACTGTCCATTCCGGGTTGGGTCGAGAATTGCCGTCCTGCTAATGGCGCAGTTTCTGCTTCTCGGCGCAATGACTCGTTCAGCTAAAGCCCAGGGCTTCTTTCGCTTACAGGATGTTCGCCCTGGTTTGCACGGTGTTGGGCACAGCGTTTTCGCAGGCGGCAAGATCGAAGAGTTCCAAGTCGACATTTTGGGAGTACTGGAAAACCCAGGACCAAGACAGACTATTATCCTGGCTCGATTGAACGGGGGACCGCTGGCAGAAACCGGAGTTCAGCAGGGTATGAGCGGCAGTCCTGTATATATAGACGGTAAGCTGCTGGGAGCGATTGCACTGGGTTTCCCGTTTTCCAAGGAACCCATTGCCGGCATTCAGCCCATCGAGGACATGATTGCCGAGGCGAACGCCGAGCCGGGGCATGTTGGCCAGAAGGTCGAATTCGAACCACCGGCCATGACTTCCTGGCGGTTTCACGGCATGCGACTCCACAGAGGGCCGGGGCGCGATTCCAAGCAAGAGGACGACGCTCAGGGTGTAGCTACACCGTACGGCTCGTTGAGCAAGCTGCTCATCCCATTGTCCTTTTCCGGTTTCGGTCCGGCAGCCACAGGAGCACTCGCCGACGAATTTCGCGAGCTCGGTTTCGGGCCGCTTGGGATATCCGGCCGAGCAACGCCTGGAGCAAATCCGCCTGCACTGAAAATGGCCAGCCAGGCGGAGGCGGCGGCAGCGGTGGTACCAGGTTCGATGGTCAGCGTGGGTCTTCTGACAGGGGATATGAATATTACCGCCGATGGAACGGTGACCTTCGTAAACGGGAACAGAGTGTACGCGTTTGGGCATCGATTCCTAAATATCGGTTCAACCGAGTTGCCTTTCGCGCATTCAGAGGTATTGGCGGTCGTGCCGAGTTTGAGCAGTTCTTTCAAGCTATCGACACCGCGCGAGTGGGCCGGAACAATGCTGAGTGACCGCGCTACGGGTATTTCGGGCGAGATCGGCCGGTCCGCACACACGGTTCCGCTGAGCGTGATGGTGCATTCAACCGTCACGGGAACCCACAGCTATCACTTCCAGATCGTGAACGATCGTTTTCTCACTCCATTCATCATGCAGACGGCACTGTTTTCGGTACTCGATGCGACTGAGCGAACGCTGGGGCGGGGCACAGTTCAACTCAGCGGGGAGGCCGATTGGGAAGGACCTCTTCCGCCACTGCGGACGCGGGATACATTTGTCACCGATAGCGGATTGGCGCAGCAGGTGGCGGTCGACGCGGTAGTTCCGCTGGCTTTCGTACTGGGCGGCGGCTTTCAAGGAGTCAACCTGAAGCAAGTGGTGTTCAATCTGGAAGCAAACGAATCGAAAAAGGAGCTTCGCGTGGCTCAAGCGTGGGCTTCGAGGCATGAAGTCCGGCCGGGGGATTCTCTGGAGATCACCGCGCTGCTCGAAGGCGAAAACGGTATCGAGATGTCGCGCTCGTTGACCTACCATGTGCCTCCGGGTGCTCCGGCAGGTCCCTTGAATTTCACGGTCAGCGACGGAAATACCCTGAACTTTCCCGAATTCGCGGGGCTCGCGCAGTCCAGCTCGCGGACACCGGCGGAGTTGATACAAACGATCAACGCATTCCGGGATTCGGATGCAGTCTATCTACGCGTTTGGCGGCAGCAACCTTTCTTTACGGTCGGAGGACCATCACCATTCGGCGAATTGACTGACCCGCCACCTTCGGCAGCGCTGATCCTGGCAGATCCTTCAGACTCGGCAACGAGCAACGCAGCGCTCACGATTACGCGCGGCTCGCAACTGGCAGAGCTATCGGCCCGGGTCGCGGGTTATGTGGTGAGCGGCGCGAAGACGCTACAGGTGGAAGTGAAGGAGTGACGGTGGGGATGCATGTTGAAGGGGATGATGACGCTCCCTTACGGTTGCGCTTCGTAAGCGCGCGACAATGGACAGTCAGCGCGAATGTGCGAGTGAGCACTGCGCCTCTGCGGTCGCCGTTCCGATATCTGGTTTGCCTATGTGTTTTGGCTTTCAGTGTGCGGGCAGCGACCAGCACGGCCTGGGAAGTCAGCGGCTTCAACGATTTCCTGAAGGGCCGTCTCAGCGGACTCTCGCTGGATGCGAACGGCAGGCTGCAGGCGGGCCTTTCGACACGCTGGACTGCTTCGCTTGGACAGCCGGCGTTCTGGAGCGTCGCGGCCGCGGCAGATGGAAGCATCTACGCGGGAACGGGTCATAGCGGAAAAATTTTCAGAATTTCGCCGGACGGGAAACAATCCGTCGTCTGGAGCAGCCAACAAAGCGAGATCTTCGCGATCTGTTTTGACTCGGCGGGTGTGCTCTATGCCGGAACCTCTCCGAACGGCGGCCTTTATCGTATTCAAAATGGCGCCGCACAGGAAGTCTGGCATGCGGCGACTCGCTACATCTGGTCATTGCAGCCAGGGCCGGACGGGTCTATTTACGTCGGGACCGGGCAAGCGGGACGCGTGTATCGATACGACGGCAAGTCTAAGACAGACGTTTACTACGACACCGGTCAGGGGAATGTTACATCGCTCGCCGCAGGCGCGAATGGTCATGTTTATGCGGGCACAGATCCGAACGGACTGCTTTATGACATAAGCGCCGCGGGCCACGCAACCGTCCTCTATGATTCGAGCCTGCCAGAGATTCGTGCAATCGTGATGGACAGCGACGGAACGATCTATGCAGCCGCCATGGGCGGAGCGGTGCCGGCGCGAATGAACCCGACCACACCGAGCGCGCCAGCGGCTTCTCCTACGGCCGTTGCAACATCGCCGACAGTGATCACGGTTACGGCGGCAAAGGACAACGGAGTGCCGGCGGATGCCGATGCGGACCAGGCCGCCGCAAAAGCGAGCGACCAATCGAGAAGCGGGATCTCTTCGACGTCATCGACTACTCCCACAACAACCGCGAGTGCGACGGAGGTCAGCGGTGTGGAGAAATCCGCTATCTATCGCATCCGCCCGAATGGGGCCGTCGAGACAGTGCGCAGTTCCAAGGATGACAACGTGTACGCGCTTCTCCTTGACGGGACAGCGCTGCTGTTTTCGACGGATGATCATGGGCGGGTCTATCGATGGGAGGATGGCAGGAGCAGTCTTTTAAGCGAGCCGGGGACGGGAGAGACGACGCAGCTCTTGAAAGCAGGAGACCGGTTTTATGCGGCGTTGAGTAACTCGGCGCGATTGATCAGCTTCGGCGCGCCGGGCGGATTGCCCGGATTCTACGAATCGCAGGTGCATGATGCGACCAGTGTGGCGAGATGGGGACACTTTCAGTGGCACGGAACGGGCAGTGGGGTGGTGTTTCGCACGCGGACAGGGTACGCGGCGCGTCCCGACGCGACGTGGAGCGCCTGGTCAGCGCCCATCACGAACGAGGGCGATTCGCTGATCAAGAGTCCGGCCGCTCGCTTCATTCAGTTTCGGGCGGAGTGGCCGCCGGCGAGCGATGCGCGGATTAATACGATCGATGTGCCATATCTCTCGCAGAACTCCGCGCCAGTGATTCGGAGCGTGACGGTCAGTTCGGTGGCGGGCACGAACGCGGCGAAAACGGGCGCGAGTCCGCCGTCAGCTTCATCGGCTTACTCGATCACGGTGACGGATACGGGCGAAGCGCCGGCGGCGAGTTCCGCTACTTCGAGCAGCCAGATCGCTTCGCGACTGCAGACAACGCAGACACAGATTTCCTGGCAGGCGGACGATCCGGATAACGACAAGCTGGTGTACTCGGTGTATTTCCGGGCCGAGGACGAGAACGGATGGCAGACGATTCGCAGCCATATGTTCGAGAACACGCTGCTGCTCGATCCGGACGTGTTTGCCGATGGGCGCTATTTCTTTAGAATCGTGGCATCGGACGCGCCGTCGAACGCGCCGCAGTTTGCGCAGCGGGCGGAGTTGATCAGTACGCCGGTGCTGATCGATAACACGCCGCCGCTGGTGACGCTCGGAAAAGTGGAACGCAACGGAGGTTCGGCAGATATTGAGTTGGAAGCAGTGGACAAGACGAGTCCGCTGCGGCTGTGCGAATACTCGCTCGATGCAGGGAACTGGCAGCCGATCGAATCGGAGGACGGGATTACGGATTCACCGCATGAGCGGTTCCATGTGCATCTGGAGAAGTTGGGAGCGGGGGAGCATTTACTGGTGATCCGGGTTTACGATGTGCCGGGGAACGCGGGGCTGGCGAAGACGGTGTTGAGGTAGGGGGTTGTCGGTTTGTAGGCTATGGCAGTGGGTAGGTTTTGGAATAGGGAAATAACGGAATTGCGGGACGTATATGGCTTACAGTACTCCGAGATGCCGACTCTACGTCGACGTGAAAAGCTGGCCACCTAGCCTTTGGCTTTCGGCCGATAGCTTCGGCCACTTTCCGGGGTGCCCGTTATCCGGACGCTATTCGAAACTGAGATGGCGAGACTGAACTGGTGAGTCGAATAATGTCGGAGATCGCTCTGGACTTCTGGGCCGGACCGTTGGCGGACAGAACTTGCGAGAACGAGGGCCGTGTAGATCCGAGCGCCTGACTACGCGCCATCACGGCGATCGGCCAGGAACTTGAGTAGTGCAGTTTAAGCCAATCTCCCGGAGCTTTTGTTTTAACTCGCAAGAGGCCGGTCAGCGCGGCCACGCCTAAGGCACAAGGCCCAACCAGAGATTTTGAGTAGAGCGGCACAGTCGGATATTCGAACAGGCCCGACAAGTGACCTGTCGAACGGCTCCCAATCTGCAAGAAGCGGTAGCTCGATGGGTAGGAATGTTCTAAGCGAAAGCCGGAATCCGAAACTTAGTGGAGAATAGCCCTCAGTGCCCGAATTGCTTTCTGTTGCTGTCGAGTTTATTGTTTGGTGCCGCGGGAGAAGACTCGTGATGCTCTAGTTTGAGATGTGCTGCGTTTGGAAGAGAAAAGAGAGATGCTCCCGCGATCATCAGGAGGACTGAAGCAAAGGCTAAACGATAGGGGCGAATGCCATAATTTGCAACGGCGTTGTACAACCAACTGCCGAGCCAACACCTAATTGACTCCTCTTAAAATTCCGCTTTCTTTCAACTCTCTTTCGCATGAGGTATATAGCATCTGCTTCATCGTCCCTGCTCGACTTGCGATACGCGGCTTCGAGTTGCAGGTAAGGCTGGCGATCAAAGCGGGAAAGATCCTTAAGAGCCGCAAAGTGCGTAGTCAAACGGTGCCAGTTCGCCTCTATGCGCTCGTATGTGCATTCCCTTACACCAATCGAGCCTTGAAATTGGCCGGTTTTGCCCACAACTCCCGTCTCGGTGAAGGCCACAACTCGAAGCACGGTCTCACGAAAGCTTGCAACGCCCTCGAAAATGGCGGCATGTTTGTCGATCCTCATTTGGGCTGGGCCTCGAGTCTTTGCATTCTCGAAGCAATAGCTCCCGGCTTGTCGTCAAACTGGAAAGTGGACGCAAGCCGTCGCTTCTCGACGACATTGTCCGAGTTGCCCGTCACTAGGCAGCTGTACACCTCATCCTCTTCCATCTACCGGAGGCGTCAAACGCGAGATCTCGCTGATATCACCGCCTGTCGGCTATGAGGAGTCTTTTCAACGGAACAAGCAAAAACTGCGTTAGCACCGGCTTATCGGTATTCAGAAGGGCGATTTACCGCACCTTAGATGCCACTCTTATGGAACCGGTTGGTACGCAGCGCATGCGTACACTGTTGCACCGGGAATGTTTACGATCACTTCGATCCGGTGATAGCTGACGCTGTCCGACTCCGGCACCGCAACAGCGCTCCACTGCGCCTGAAAGGTTGCCACAAAGCTTCTTGGTGGCTCTCGACGCGCAATGCGGTATTCACTTGGTCGTGATCCTACGGCGCTTGCAACGGATCCGGTCATCGCTTCCCGGGAAGCACGGCAGGAACTCTTCCGTGATCCGGGCGTCTGAGGCGTGCGCAACAACTACGTCTTTTCGCGATGACGATTACTTGCGGACTTTCGTGAGGGCTGCCTGTGTGATGTTCAATTAAGACCGCGGCAGGGCGATCGGCGTCGACTTTGCCGACTATTGAAGCCAGGTTTTCCTGTGCGCCACCTCCGTCACAAGAGCATCCAGTTCATCCTGCGTCAGCAGTTTTTCTTCTGTACACACTCGCTGGAAATACGCTTCACAGTACTGGCTCTCCTCTTCAGTGGGTAGACGGAACCAGCTATACCGTAAACCAAAGCCCTCCTCCGATCGGTCCACCCGCATACTACAAATGTTAAGCGTTGGAGTGGCAATGTTCATGTGCTTCGAAGTCATTGGTCATACCCTCACGTTGCGGCCCGAGGTCCGGGCTCTTCTATGTCACTTCCGCGTTCGCAAATTTACTCGCAAACCAGAGCGGTCAGTAGCGCTTTCGAGCGGAGATGCGGAGTTCTAAATCTCTGAAAAAACTGGATGTGACCCGCTGGAGTGGGCTAGACACTGGATTTGATCTCCAGAGCGAGCGATTCGGTTGTCGCGCTGACGCGCAACCGAGGTGGTAACGAGGCGTAAAGGCGACTAACTGGCTGGCGGTAATTGGTTTGCCACGCAGCGGCCCATCTGGTGGTATATTCGGAGCTACTCCAAAACACGAATCACTTACGGAGCAAGTCGTGGATCCTGAGCGGTGGCAGCGGATCGAAAATATCTATCACGACGCGCTCCTCTGTCGCGAGCCTGAGAGAGATGATTTCGTACGCCAAGTCTGCACAGGGGATGAGTCGTTAGAGCGGGAAGTTCGCTCACTCCTGGCCACACCTGTAGGCGACAGCTTCTTGGAGCCACTCCTTCGCGAATCCGCTACTGACTACCAGCGTTCTCCACTGACAGCTTCGGCTTTGAAAACTGGCGTTACCGTATCTCACTACGAGCTGCTCGAGAAACTTGGCGAGGGCGGAATGGGAATGGTATTTAAGGCACGCGACAAACGGCTCAAACGCTTTGTTGCCCTGAAATTCATTGCGTCTCACGCCATTACAGATCCAGAATCTCAGAGCCGGCTTTTGCAGGAAGCGAGAGCCGCATCGGCTTTTCGGCATCCCAATGTTGCTCACATTTACGATGTCGATCGCGCATCGTTTGCAGAGGGTGAGCAACTGATGACCACTTTCATCGCGATGGAGTACGTTCCAGGCAAAACACTGTCCGAGATACTTGCTGAGAGTCCGCTGGATTTGCGCGAGGTATTCCGCCTGGCATTGCAAGCGTCGGATGCTCTTGCCGCTGCGCATCGTGCCGGCGTCATACATAGGGATTTGAAACCGCGCAACATCATGGTAGACGAGACCGGAATTGTAAAGATTCTCGATTTCGGGCTGGCGAAGGTCATTGATCTTGCGTCTGGACCAGATACACCGAGCGCCGACGCAGTCCACAAGGCGCCAGGGCTTAGTGGTTGGAACCGCTCCCTATATGTCTCCAGAACAGGTTGAGGGCAGGAAGCTCGACTCGCGGTCAGACATCTTCAGTTTTGGCGCGGTGCTTTACGAAATGGTTTCGAGTCGTAGAGCGTTCGAAGGGGTATCGGACCTTTCGATATTAACCGCTGTTCTCAACGCAACCCCTGTTGCGCTGCAGACAGTCTGCCCAAAGGTGCCCAGAGACCTAGCCCGGATAGTGAGCCGGTGTCTGGAAAAGAATGCTGAGTCGCGCTATGCCTCGGGAGAGGAGCTGTACCAAGCTCTTCTCAACTGCCAGGCACACATGCGTGCGCGGGAGACCGGCCTCCAGGCAATCTTGCGACGCCCTCGGTACATCGTTCCAGCAGCGATTCTGGTCGTTGTGGCAATCATCGCCAGCGTTTTTGTTCTAAAGCGGCGATCCAAAGTGGATTGGGCCAAAACACAGGCTCTGCCCGAAATCTCACGCATGATAGATCAGGAAAAATATTCGGCGGCATTTGCCCTCGCCTCGCGAGCGGCGCAATACATACCGAAGGACCCCGCGCTCACAAAACTCTGGGCAGGTATGTCGTCGACCATATCCGTTCACACGATTCCTGAAGGAGCGGATGTGTACCGAAGCGACTATGACTCGAAAGACGATGCCTGGGAGTACCTGGGTAAATCACCTCTTAACAGGATCAGGATTCCTCTCACCTACGCACGCTGGAGATTCGATAAGCAGGATTACGATGAGGCCGAGCGGACAAACGAAACCATTCTCGACAAAGGAAATTCCGGTAATTCCGTATTTGTTCTTTCTGTCGGGTTGAAGAGGAAAGGAGCAGGATCAGCCGGCATGGTGCAAGTCAACTCCGGCAACCTGCCCTATACACTCTTCTTTCCCGGTTACGGAGATCTTCCGGAGTTTCGTCTCGACGACTTCTGGATCGATAAATACGAAGTTACTAATCAAGAGTACAGGGAGTTTGTCCGGCGAGGAGGCTATCGGAAACACGATTACTGGAAAACCCCTTTCATCAGGAATGGCGGCACGCTTGACTGGAATACGGCGATGTCTATGTTTCGGGATGCTACTGGTGAACCGGGCCCTGCTGGTTGGGTCCAGGGAGAATACCCGTCAGGTGAAGACACCTTTCCTGTTAGTGGTGTTAGCTGGTATGAGGCGGCTGCTTACGCCGAGTTTGCCGGTAAGGCTTTACCGACGATCTATCATTGGGCCTTGGCGGCAGACATCTATAAAACGAGTGATTCCGTAATACCCTTAAGTAACTTTCAGGGGAAGGGGCCCGCTCGTGTCGGTACCTACCGCGGCATCAGCCCTTACGGATCCTATGACATGGCCGGCAATGTCAAAGAATGGTGCTGGAACGAAGCGGTCTTCGGAAAAAGGTACATCCTTGGAGGTGGATGGAATGAACCCATCTATGAATTCACTGAACCAGACGCGCGCTCCCCCTTCGATCGCGACTCCACCTTCGGATTTCGATGTGTAAAGTATCTAGCGCCGGTTCCGAAGGAATTCCTCGCTCCCGTAGAACGATCCATTCGAGATTACAGCCGCGAAAAGCCCGTCTCTGACCAGGTATTTCAAGCCTATAAGGGCTTATATTCATACGACAAAACTCCACTTCACGCGGCCACTGAGTCAGTTACCAACAACGAATACTGGAACCGGGAAAAGATCACCTTCGCGGCCGCATACGGCAATGAGCGAATGAGTGCCTACCTTTTCCTTCCCAAGAAATCAAAGCCGCCATTTCAGACAGTCCTTTATTTTCCTGGCTCCTGGGCGCTGGATATACATTTCAGCAACGATTTGCCTCCGGATTTCGATTTCATTCTCAAGAGTGGACGGGCGCTCATGTGCCCGATCTACAAGGGTACCTACGAAAGAATGGACGGCCTTAAGTCGGCCTGGCCAAACCGAACAAGCGTTTACCGGGACCACGTAATCGACTGGTCGAAGGATCTGGGGCGGTCGATCGATTATCTCGAAATACGTTCCGACATCGATCGCAACAAATTGGGATACTTCGGTATAAGTTGGGGTGGCATGTTGGGAGCCCTCCTACCCGCAGTCGAAACTCGCTTGCAAGTCTGTGTGCTGGCACTAGGAGGCTTTGGCCATATGAAGACGTTGCCAGAGGTCGATCAGATTAATTTTGCGCCGCGGGTTAAGCAACCAGTTCTGATGTTGAACGGTCGGTATGACTTTTACTATCCTTTAGAAACTTCACAGATTCCGATGTTTCGCTTGTTGGGTACGCCGGCACGGGATAAACGGCATGTGCTCTATAACACTGCACATAAGGTTCCTAGCAATGCGCTTATCCAGGAAACGCTGGCCTGGTATGACCGCTATCTTGGGCCCGTGGAGGCGGCGCCGTAAGATGTTCATCGTTGAGTTCCGCGTGATCTCAGAAGTGGGCTATCCCCAATTCACATCTTTCACACTATTGGGATAATTCACGTCTAAGCCATACGCGAGCAAGTTTCCAGTCACGCATGACCGTCTGCTGCTGAAACACCCAGAACCTGCGCGGCCTCGTCCACGTTCAAACCGCCAAAGAAACGTAACTCGACAATATGAGCTTTTCTCGGATCAAATTGCGCCAGTGCCGCTAAAGCATCATCGATGGCAATCAGTTCCCTCTCGCGGTGGGTTGAGCCGTCGGCTATTTCGTCGAAATTCAGCGCTGACGAGTGCTCAACCTTTCGCGCCTGACCGCCCCGTTTGCATGCGCTTTCGCGCGCGTGGCGCATCGACAAGAATCCGTCTCATCAACTGCGCCGATACGGCAAAGAAGTGAGTTCGATCATTCCAATCCACGTCGTCTACTTTTATGAGCCGCAGATACGCCTCGTTAATCAAAGCAGTGGTTTGCATTGAATTACCCTGTCGCTCGCGGATCATGTAGTGATGTGCGAGCTGGCGAATCTCTGCATAGATCACAGGCATCAGGCGATCCAAAGCCATTCGGTCACCGGCCCCCCAAGCCTTAAGTAGACCGGTAATTTCTGCTGAAGCTAACGCCATAGGGGCCTCGCAAAAATTTCTTTCTGGCCATTGTAGTTCTTTTTTGTCGCTTCCGCTTACCCCAGCGAAAGGCGGAAAGCGATGAAGATTCCGATTGTTTTGGTCGTGGTTGCCATGGGAGCCTTGGGTCGTGCGCAGGACAAAGTCGAGGCGGATAGTTCAACGGTTACAGTGTATCTGCCCAATGCCGTCTACCCAGGCGTGAACTTATATGCGTCCGAAAGAATTGCTTCCAGCATCTTCAATCAGGCGGGTGTTCGCATCAGGTGGCGGCCGGGCCAACCCAAATCGCTTCAGAGGAAGACTCCAATCGTGCTGACTCTTAGCTTCAATACGCCCGCGAGGGTTTCCCCTGATGTATTCGCCTATGCCCTGGTATTCGACGGCATTCACATCAAAATCTTTGGCGACCGTGTGCTTGAATACGCACATCATTCAGCTCGATTAACGACCTACCTCCTCGCCCACGTGATGGTTCATGAAATCACGCACGTACTGGAGGGTGTCGACCGCCATTCCCGAGAGGGAGTGATGAAAGCAAGATGGACACCAGCAGAGATCGAAGAGATGGTCGTCAAGCCGCTCTCGTTTTCTCCCGAGGATATCCAGCTCATCCGCGCTGGAATGGGCCGTCGTTGCCCCGACAAAGCAACTTGCGGAGCGTCCAATAACCCTCCAAAATGACGCGAAAACGAGCGGAAAGCAGGCGTTCTCCGCCTCCCGGCTCGGTTAGGGAAAGGCCCGCAAGAGGCGCTAACCAATTGAAGGAGGAGGGAAGGGAAGCGAAAAGGAATGGTAGGCGCGACAGGACTCGAACCTGTGACCTCCTGCGTGTGAAGCGGGCGGATCATCATGCAGGCGTCTCGATGACTGACTGTCCTGTTCGCTTCTTTAGCTGTTCTAGTCGCTAACGCTGTTTTGATTTAGTGATCGCGCGATGACTGGAAAGGTCTCCAAAGAGGGTGCCACGTGGCACCTTTTGTGGCACCCTGCGAAGAGAAATAGGCCAAAAATTGAGTGATTTCCACGTAAGGTTACTAAGTTTAGGCCAGAAGTGCCGGTAAGCGCCAACCTCTTACATTCTAACGAGTTATCCGTCAAATTTCTGGTACGCCCGGTAGGATTCGAACCTACGACCCTTTGCTTCGGAGGCAAATGCCCTATCCTACTTATCTACGATATCTGGGATATTTCCGGAGGCTGGCTTGGTCTGAGTTTTTGAGTTGACGAGAAACGTGTGAGATGTGCTGGACAAGTAGGTCCTGAAACAGGCCGCTGGATACCCCAAATCCGGATTTGGGCCGTCGCGGCTGATGCCTCCGGTGTTGGGGGAGAGCGAGAAGCTGGTCTATTCGCCAAAATTTCCGGGCCGAGGATGAGAACGGGTGGCAGACGATTCGCAGTCATATGTTCGAGAACACGCTGCTGCTCGATCCGGACGTGTTTGCCGATGGGCGCTATCTCTTCAGAATCGTGGCGTCCGACGTGCCGTCGAACGCGCCGCAAGTTTGCGCAGCGGGCGGAGTTTGATCAGTACGCCGGTGCTGATCGATAACGCACCGCCGCTGGTGACAATGGGCAAGGTGGAACGCAACGGAGGTTCGGCCGATGTTCGAGATGGAAGCGGTGGACAAGGCGAGTCCGCTGCGGCTGTGCGAATACTCGCTCGATGCAGGGAACTGGCAGCCGATCGAATCGGAGGACGGGATTACGGATTCACCGCAGGAGCGGTTCCATGTGCATCTGGAGAAGTTGGGAGCGGGGGAGCATCTACTGGTGATCCGGGTTTAAGATGTACCGGGGAACGCGGGGCTGGCGAAGACGGTGCTGAGGTAGGGGGGAATTGGGGTTTGTAGGCTATGGCAGTGGGTAGGTTTTGGAGTAGGGAAATAACGGAATCGCGGGACGTATATGGCTTACAGTTCTCCGAGATGCCGACTTTTCGTCCAGTTGGGTTTGTCTACGCTGCGCCGTTGATCGCGAGGCAAATTCGTTCCGTGCCCGATATTCGACAGATTGCGTTTCGGAAGTTTCCGATACCGTGAAAATTCGTCTGGACGGACGCACTCCCTCGTGCCGGAGGGCGACCATTGGATCTACGTGCGCTGCTTTCAGCGCGGGATGAGCCATCGCAACGAATGCCGAGATTAACAATGAACGCAACGCTCACAGTAAAGGTCTGATTCTCGCACTCCTCCGCGAAGCCTCCAGCCCTGCGCGTCTAGAGGCCGGACGTCCCCGGTCGATGCCGATCTTTCCCCTTGTGCTTCTACAAGACCCTGCTATCCTTCCTGTAGAAGCGAAAAGGGACCATGTCACGCATCGATCTGCCCCAAGGCACCCTCGATCTCCTCATCCTCCGCACCCTCTCCATTGAGCCCGAGCACGGATGGGGCATTTCCGAGCGCGTGCAGCAAATGTCCAGCGAGGCCCTCTGTATTCAACAGGGCTCGCTGTACCCTGCCCTCCATCGATTCGAGCGGCGCGGCTGGATCAAGGCCCGCTGGGGCACGTCGCAGAATAATCGCCGGGCGCGATACTACGAACTCACCAAGGCCGGCCGCAAACAGTTCGAAGCCGAGGCCGGTCTCTGGAAGCAGTTAACCGCCGCCGTCAACCAGGTGCTCGGCGAGGCCTGAGGATCACAATGCTTAGCGACCTTCTCTTCCGTCTCCGCGCTGTCTTCCGCGCCAAATCGATGGACACCGCCCTCGATGAGGAACTCCGATACCATCTCGATCGGCAACGCGAAAGATACATTCAGGGCGGCCTCTCGCCCGAGGAAGCTCGGCGCCGAGTTCGGCTCGACTTCGGCGGAGCCGCTCAGATCACGGAGGAATGCCGCGATGCCCGCGGCGCGCGGGCTCTCGAAGCGATCCATCAGGACCTCCGCTTCGGCTTGCGGACGCTCCGCAAGAACCCCGGCTTTACCTGCGTGGCCTTAGCCACGCTCGCGCTCGCCATCGGCGCGAACACGGCGATCTTCTCGGTTGTCCACGGCGCGCTGTTGCGCCCGCTCCCGTACGCGGGTCCTGATCGCCTGATCGTTCTCAACGAGACCCATCCCCGCATCGGCACGATCACCGTCTCCTATCCCAATTTCCTCGATTGGCGCGCGCAGAACCACGTCTTCTCCGGCATGGCGGTGATGGCCGGAGTCCGATACAACCTCTCCGGCATCGCCCAGCCCGAAACCATCAGAGGACAAGCGGTCTCCTCGAACTTCCTGTCTCTGATCGGCGTGCATCCACTTTTCGGCCGCGACTTTGATCCCTCCGAAGACAAGCCCGGCGCCGCGCCCGTGGTCATGCTGACATATCCACTCTGGCAGTCGCACTTCGCAGGCCGCCAGGATGTGATCGGACGCAGCGTTTCGCTCGATGGCCGCGCCTTCACCATCGTCGCGGTGCTCCCACCCGATTTCCGCACCACGGACGCGGTAAGCGTGCTCGAACCGTTGGGCGTGTGGCTCACCAACAATACCTTCGCTACCAACCGAGCCAATCGCGGCGATACCGCCGCCATCGGCCGCCTCACAACCGGAGCGACACTCGCACGCGCACGCGCCGAAATGGAAGGCATCGTAGCGCGGCTGGCTACCGCATATCCGCAAGACAACGATCAATTCGGCATTGCCCTTCAGCCGATTCGCGAGCTCTTGGTGGGCGACATCCGGCCAGCCATCCTGGTGCTCTTCGCCGCCGTCATGTTCGTGTTGCTAATCGCGTGCGCCAATGTGGCAAATCTGTTCCTGATGCGCGCCGCCGGCCGCACTCGTGAGATCGCGCTGCGGGTCGCTGTCGGCGCCACCGGCGGGCGGATCATCCAACAGATGCTCGCTGAGAGTTTTGTCGTAGCCGGTCTGGGCGGCGTGCTCGGCCTCGGTCTGGCCTTTGCCGGAATGCGGGCCATGAGCAGCTTGATCCCCGCGGCTGCGATGGTCGGCAATGGGACGAATCTAAACAGCGCGGTGCTGCTGTTCGCGCTCGGAGCCACCGCTCTTTCCGCTATCACGTTCGGGCTCGCTCCGGCAATGCAGTCCGTGCGCGCAGGCGTACATTCGCGTCTCAAAGAGAGCGGTAAATCGAGCGCCGGTGGAATCCGTCAGAATCGCTGGCGAACGATGCTGGTCGTCGCGGAACTCGCGCTGTCCGTGATTCTCCTCGCTGGCGCCGGACTGATGCTGAAGAGCGTCGACCGCCTCATCGCCGTCGATCCCGGCTTCCGGCCCGACCATGTGCTCCGTCTGAACCTGAGCCTGACCGCTTCCCGGTATCCGAACAGCACTGCCATTCTGGCATTCTGGCGCCAGTTGCTGGACGGAGTCCGCGCTTTGCCGGGAGTGGAGAGCGCCGCGCTGGGCACCGATGTTCCGCTCACCAATAGCCACAGCCGCGGTGACATCACTCTCGAAAGCATGCCGCTGCCCGCACCGGGCAGTTTTCCGCACCCCGACGAGCACGATGTGAGTCCGGGCTATCTGCGCACACTGGGAGTCCGGCTGCTTGGTGGCCGAGACTTCACCGATGCCGATTCCGAAACCGCGTCGCAGGTGGCCTTGGTCAACGCGCGTCTCGCGCGCGACCTCTTCCCCGGGCAAGACTCGGTCGGCAAGCGATTCATAAACGGCAGGCCCGATCCAGCGAGAAAGCCGGTGCGGATCACCATCGTCGGCGTCGTCGACGACACCCGTATGTACGGCCTCGCGAATCCCTCCCGCCTCGAAATCTACCGGCCCCTTGCGCAAGGTCCTCCCAATGAAATGGACCTCATAGTCAAATCGCGTATCGAAACCGCTTCGCTCACCTCATCGATTCGCAGAGTTTTAGCTTCCATCGATCGCAACCAGCCGATTTCTTCCGTCAAGACGATGGATCAGCTCGTGCAGGATTCGGTGGGCAGCCGCCGCGTCACACTCATCCTGCTCGGCCTTTTCAGCGCTCTTGCGCTTGTGCTCGCGGGTATCGGAATCTACGGCGTCATCTCCTATTCGGTCGCGCAGCGCACGCAGGAGATCGGCATCCGCATGGCGCTCGGCGCAGGCCGCGGAGATGTCATGAAGATGATCCTGCTTCAGGGCGCACGGATCGTCTCGACCGGTCTGATCATCGGGATGCTCGCCGCATTCGGTCTCACGCGCTATCTGGAAAAGCTGCTGTTCTCGGTGAGCCCCGGAGATCCCACCACGTTCGCCATGGTCGCCCTTGTCCTCGCGCTCGTGGCCCTGCTCGCGTGCTACATTCCCGCTCGCCGGACGCTGCGCGTTGACCTTCGCAACTCCAGAGTGCCCAGACCACTTAATGGACCGCGCACAGGCCGGTTGTCGGGCACAACCGGTTCGGGGCGCTCATATTCCGCCCAGTCTCGCGATAAGCCGCACCGGGTCGGTGGCAAGTGAATCTCACCGGCGCGATGGAGCAGTAACAGCAGCCCGCGGCACACCATATCGCGCAGTGCGCCGTTGGCTTGCTTCCATTGCCATAACTCGCAAAGCTGGCGCGACAACGCGTAGCGGCTCAGTTCCGGATGATCGGCGATGAACTGCCGCACAAACAGGATCTCGCTACGGCTGATGTAGCGCCCGCGATAACGATACTCCTCCGGCACAGCAGCAGTGTGCCAAAAATGCGCACAGAACGCAAGTCCTTTGATGTGTTTTTTTCGTCGTTAACTAACGCTTCGCCACATGGGCGCTGCGTGCGTATCAGGATTGCCCGCGGCCACCAGTAACTGTGCCTGATAGGCTTCGAGCGTACGCGCCGGCCCGTTGCCCGTTGGCCACCAGACAAAACGCCCTTTGGATAAGCGTTTCTGTGCCAGAACGAACCCCTGGCCGTCGTACTGCAAAAGCTTAATGGCCGTTGCGCGACGGCTTCTGAATATAAACAGGCAGCCCGAAAACGGATCGGCCGACAGTTTCTCCCGGCACAACTCCGCCAGGCCGTCTATGCCTTTGCGAAGATCGACGGTTTCAATCGCAACTAAGATACGCATCTGCGGTGCAATCTGCAGCATCGCTTATTGGCTCACGAAAGCGCGGATCAGATGTGCCAGCTCCGTTGTGGCAATAGCTTTCAACTCCAGCCGTAACTTGCCGCCTTGTGCCGATTCCACTTCCACCGTGCAGTTGGTTACCGGCTTTGCGCCCGGTGCGATGAACTCCAGAAAACTCGGCGCTTCTGATTCCTTGCTCTTCGCTTTGGGCTTGGCCTGACTCTCAACTCGCTTCCGCAGGCCCCCGTACTCCAGCCGCAGCACCTGTGCTGTCCGGTTCACGCCGTGGCGCTTCGCCGCCTCTGCAGCCGCGGTCCACAGCGCCTCCGGGAACCGTGAGCGCCCGGAACGCGTAACTCGAAACTCTTCGAACCGGCGTCGTAGCTGTTCCAGATCGCCAGAAATCTCGGCTGCTTCGGGTACCATCGCGCGGGCCTCCTCGCCCTCGCCTGACCCTACCAGCAAATCCTAACCGGCGTCATGCACGCTTGCCGAAAGCACACGTTCCTTTGGACATCAGTGCGGGAACCACAACAAAAAAGCAGAACAGGACGAGAATGGGACCGAGCAGAAACCATAAGAGGTGAAAATCACGCACCGGAAGAAGTTGTACTGCTCGCCAGTTGCCAGTCTGCAGCCGATGAGTGATGTAGCAACTTAGCAAGGGGCCTATTGTTCCCATGCAGATGATGACGGGAAGAGGCGGCGCGATCTGGAATAATCTCAGGCCGTGCTGGCCCAGAATTAGCGGCGCCCAAAGTGCCCACGAAACAGCACAAGCTATGCAATAGTAAATCGCAATGTATCTCCAGAGCGCCCGTTTGTGCATGCGGACGCGATTGAGTTCTGTAAGACTTGCCTCCCGCTTAAGCATCTCCTGATCTCTCCGTTCTATCAGCTCCAACTGTTAGAAATCGACAAGAAGATTGGCGACCTCGCCTCCATTGTGGCCGAAGATCCGCCGAACGCATCTTGACAGAAGAGTTTTTCAATGGGGTCTCTCCTGGACCGGAGACGGACCGTGCACTCGGAACGGCCATTTACATCGGTTCCTGCCCCTCACTGCTTCTGACCAGGTATGCTTTGGCCTGATATGTGCAAGATAAGCGAACGGATTACACCATTCGAATTAGGAACGAATTCGATTTCGGCAAGCTCCTTCGGCGAGTAAAAGCGCGGATGCCCATCCTTAACACCTCGATACACGAGAATCGTAGGCTCCCGTCCCGTCAACTGCGCACTGAGAGAACCGCCGGAGCGTGCGATCGTGAGGGTGAATCCCGGACTGATTTGTACCATTGAATAGACCCCTATAAACTTGGCCAGGTCCTCGTTCGAAATCGCTGTTGTCTTTTCCTCGTTTGGCAGTGTCACAGGTCTTCCGAGGGTTACATCCAGCAGTTGCGAAGCAATTGTGTCCGGGACAAAGACGTCTTCATTGCCCAGAACGAGAATTCCAATCTTGCGCTCCGGCACGTAACTGAGATGAGCATTGAAGCCCTCGATACTACCGCCGTGATCAACCACGGTCACGCCAGCTTGCCCGTGAATCATCAGGCCAAATCCATATCCTCCTTTACCGGGTGTTGTCATGGCTCGGAGGGATCGCTCGGAGAGCACTTTGCCTCCGAATAATGCCTTTTCCCAGCGCATCAAATCTGCCGTATTGGAGTACATTGCTCCGGCAGCCCAAGGGACCGTCATGGATTCAGAGCGAACGTGTGCAAATCCGTTCTTCGTTGGCATGTATCCTTGCGCGCGCCGATTGAGGATCAACTCATCGGAGTCAAGTCCCGAATCGTTCATTCCTAGTGGCTTCAGAATTTCCTCTTGTAAAAGGCTGCGATGCTCTGCCCAGCGACCTTTTCGATGATCGCTCCAAGGACTATATAGTTTGAATTGCTGTATTCAAATTTTGTCCCCGGCTCAAAGTTGAGAGGTTTATTACGGAAAAATGCAAGTTCCTCGGCAACACTATGTGGACTCATGCTCCAGGTCCGATACGAGCTGTCCGTAATAAAGTTCGGAATTCCAGACGTATGACCCAGCAACTCCGCGATTGTGATTTTGCTCCAAGCCTGAGGTGCGCTGGAAAGGTATTTGCTAAGCGGATCATCGATTTTCAGTTGTTTCTTTTCCTGCAACTGAAGAACAAGTGCAGCCGTGAATTGTTTTGTAAGTGAGCCGATTCGGAACTTGACGTGTGGATCGTTTGGGATGTCCCATTCCAGGTTCGCACTACCATATCCCTGATCGAGGAGAACGGTTTCCTCTTGGATTACTAGCACGGAACCCATAAAAGCGTCCGTGTCGGCATACGCCCTCACGACCTCGTTCAGGCGGTTTTTCAATGGCAATCCATGATTGCTCTGGGCGATTGCACCGGTGCAGCTCAGGAAAGAGAACACGGTTGCAAAAACCGGGCCGAGCATTGGAAGCGGAGTTCTACGCCGCACACGTGGGTAGGTATTTGATGACGGACATCCATGATAGGTCTAAGTCAAGGGGAGACGGAGAACTCCCTGCCTCGAGAGCGCCATTGTCCTCTCAGGAGGATGAATATAGCGTTTTAGCGTGTGATCGCCTAACCAGTGGGAGTCCGATAGGTTTGCAGCGAAAAGTGCGCGTTAGGACGCGCTATAACGCAACGGCGGCATGCGGTTGATAGCCCAGTATCCCCGGGCATCTCGTCGCCGATGGGTATGCCTAAGTTTAATCGCCTTCAGTTCCCGCTGCTGGCTCAGAGAAGATAACGTGTAACGTGTAACGTCTTACGGCTTCTCAGCCAGGTTCCTGCATGGCAGAACCAGACATCCATTTGCGGTCTCGGGTATAAACCTTCACCGAAGATTGAGTTGTGGCTCGACCCTGCCAGCCTCGAAACAATTGAATGAAGGCCTCGAGAGCGCGCTGCTCTGTGCGCCTAGTCCGCAGATCGGCGAGGCCCGGCAGGTAACGTCACGCTATCACTGAGCTCCCGATTTACGCAGCACCGGAGTGTGCTTCTGTATCCATTGGCGGTCGCGCGAGAAACACTCGCTGTTCTCGGTCAATAACTAATAAATACGAAACCAGCTTTCGTGCGATGGCGAGCGTAGCACGGTTTCGATTGCCTTTCTGTTTTTCCAGTTCGTAAAGTAGGGCATACTCTGCATGCCAACGAGGAGCAACTTTTGCAGCTTCGATCAGAGTTGTTTGCAGGTGCTTGTTCCGTTGTTTCGATATCGGTGTTCGTTGTAACTTGCCAGCCGAGCTTTGCTCCGCTCCGCACAACCCGCAATAACTGATGGCTGCTTTGACGGATGCAAACCTGGCGACATCGCCAATTTCGAGCGCCCATGTCAGCGCCAGAATGACACCAACCCCGGGAATGGTCATCAAGCGAGCAACACGTTCCGCCAAGACAGAATCGGTTTCCAACACATGTACGAGCTGGCGGTTCATGCTGCGCAAAATCTCGACGACGTTTCGCCCGAGTCGAAGTAATTTTGGTAATCCGTCAGGCATCAAGGCTGTCTTCGTCTCCAGCAGATCTTCGAAGTACGCTTTGCTGTTGTGTAACCGCTGTTTATTGTATGGAATCCCGGTTTCCATCAACATTCCGGCCATCTTGTTCTTGGTCTGAGTGCATTGACGAACCAGCGTGTTCCGATACCGCAGCACGCGTCGGCGATCGCGGATCTCCCGCGTCGCCATGTAGCACTCCGGAAAATAATTGCATCTCAGGAGATCAGCCAGTTTTCTGGCATCGTTCTTTCGCTTACTCGTGAAGATTGCTTTCAGCATGGCTGGATGCGGGACTTTCACTCGAACGCCTCGCAAACCAAAGTGGTCGTATATCCATGCTGTGAACAATGTTGCTTCCATGCCGGCGACGTAAGGTTCCGGCAAGCTTGTAAGCAAGTTATCTAAATCTTCTCGCAGAGCTGGGATGGAACCTTCCCGCAGAATGGTCCCATCCGGATACCTCAGGCAGTAGCTGATCGTTCGCTTGTGAACGTCGAGGCCCAAATAGTTCATAGGTCTGCAAACACCTCCTATTTCCGATATTCGCCGTCGGCTTCGTAACGAACATCCGAATCACAGACCTATACATTCAAACAATTAAAAATTCGGCGTATTGCCTCAGTGACAAATGTTACCGCAGAGTAAATGTCCCAGCAGAACGTCGCTGTATCCTGTTTGAAGCCAAGCGGAGGTTAAGGCAATCCGGGGACGGAACCTGAGCGCCGACTTGGTCGCCGGAATGGCCGGGCAGTTTACCTGCCCCGCAAGAATTCTGGCTGGAAGGCGTTAAATCCCGGGGCTTGGGGCGGCGCCCCATCTCAAGATTCGTTTTTGTTCCGCTAGCTGGCGACCTCAGTGCTGATGTCGTTTGCACTTAGGATGAGGCGTTTCGCCATTTGCGTTCTCCACTCCTTGACCCGACGTCGCAAGGTCCGGATCTGACCATCAGAAAAATGACCGGGATGTTCCTCCCCAAGTTGCCGAAAGAGTTCTTTCGGAGTGATATCGAGAGTGAGTTCGAGTTGTTCTTGAATTCGGGACCGCACCCTCTCAAATGGATCCGGTCGAGTGCGCCAGTAATGTGCGGCTTGCTTTCGATGCGTGGGCCGCACCTCACCCAGTTGCCAGATGGTTCGTAGCTTCCGCAGGAAAGAATCCGCCGATTCGCATCTCAGCTTGCCCAATTCGGCGGTGTTTCCAACGGCCAAATCTTCTTGCACACCGCGAATGTTTTGAATAAGTGCAATCGGATCAAGTTTGGCAAAGATGGCTTGCAGTTGCTGCTTCCCTGATTGTGAAACCTGAGGCGACCTGACAACGCGCTCATATGGTGTTAATGGCGGGTGGTAAGTCTTGACAACTCGCGCGCCCATTCGAACCTTGGATTTGAGCTTAAATGAAGGCTGAAAGCAGTTCACATAAAAGCGGGAGAACTCGTAAAGCCGAGCGAGCTTCTCGGCATCCGCGATCCCAGAGAGCCGATCGTATCCAGCCAGTTTGCGAACAACCGCTCCATTCTTCTGTTCCACCCATGCTTGATCGTTCTTTCGATAAGGGCGCGATCGCGTGAACTTGAGCCCGTTTTGCCGGCAATAGCTGTGCACAGTTTGATTAATAAAGGCGCCATCATTGTCTGTGTCGAACCCACGCAACGGAAACGGCAACGTTCTCCGAATTCGCTCTAACGCTTCAACGATCAGTGCTTGGTCTCGTGCGATCAGTGGAACGCATTCGGTCCAGCCAGTGGCGATGTCAGTCAGAACCAACGTATGGACGACGCTACCGGCCATCGAGCCACCGCAGTGGGCCACCAAATCGGCTTCCATATAGCCTGGTTCGGGATCCTTCCAATCTCCAAACGTTCGAATTGGAATGCTTCGTCGTAGGATAGTCGCGCCGACTCCTTTGCAACGGCGTGTCCCGGTCACTCGTTCGCGCGGCTCCGTCAAGAGCCGATCGATTGTTGCGGCACTCATCTGTAGCAGCCGATCGCGAACTCCATCTGCCAGTTGCAAACGGCCATGCTTCTGCATGGAGTCGAGCAAGGTCGGAATGAGAGCCTTCAATCGTTTGCCGCAGATCCGATCGGCGGCCTCCCAGAGCAAAATCAACGCTTCTCGAACGGCATCGCTGTAAATGCGCTTCTCCGAGCGCAACTTCTTCTCTCGTTCCTGTCCAGCTCTCGGCCCAAGAAGCCGGACCCCATGCTTCCGGTGATAGCCCGTCAGTTCTACAAACTCATCGAGAATGTCTGTCTTGGTCGCAAGCGCTGCTTCCTGATAGGCCAACCGGCACCATTCCGGGAATTTTGTACGCTAAGCCATCTGCCCTAGCATTGCGCCACTCAAACCAGGGATAGACCCAACAGTCGTGTCACCAGGGGCCATTTGGATCATTGGGTTGGTTTCGTTTGCAACCGGCGGGCCCCGCTTGGGTGGCGCGGTCGGGGTGCGACTTGGCTGGGAACACATCAATCTGACCGGCGACTATATCTGGGATTGTGTCAGACCACCACAGTGCAGCGGTTACGGGCGCTTCGTCGGGGTACGCTTAACGTACAGAATGAGCCGGAATCCAAGGCTGGGTAGCCCTTAGCGTACAAAATTCCCGGAATGGTCCCTCCTGGCCTCTTCCACTGAAATCATTACCTTGGTACCTCCGGCAACCTCTTCGATACGGCTTAATCGCACCGTGCTGCCAGGATTCTGGTCTGTCAGGCGATAGAGAAGCAGAGGCAGCGTATGGAGCTGAATGTCGTGATACCGCCTTTCGGCCTGGGAGCGTGACCTGGCCAAAAGGGCTTTACTATTCCCCGTCACCCTCTACAGAGGCATCAATTGTGGGATGCCTTCCATCCATAGATGTTGTGTGTGGGTGAGCCGAATGGCAATGGGCCAGGTGGTATCTGTGCTCCAAATGCTTCTACAAATCCATCTATACATAGCTCACCCGCGCTTGAGCAGCTGGAAACATAGCCTGTATAGAACTGGACACCGTTCGGAAGCACGCCTCCTACATTGGAGAGATTTGTCACTCTATAGAAAGTAAGCTTACCCGCAGTGTCATCCCAGAAGCCTTTAATTGCAGTTGGACACGATGTTAGGCCTGACAAACAGAATTGGGGAAAGACTGTGCCGCACGACGCCGCCCCTGGGCACATCCATCCCGTTACTGTTCCGCTGTTGATGACGACATGCAATAAGCGTTCGTTTCCTTGATCGAGAAAAGTGTCCCAGTCACCCGTGGGTGGCGGCGTCGCTGCGTTGGCCATTACCGCAGTGGCAAAGGCGGCAATAATCACAAACGATAGTTCTCGTATATGTTTCATTTGGTTCCTCTCTCTTACGTCGTGTTTAATCGAGTTCTCCACGCACACTACACAGTCAAGTGTGAGACGGTACCGTCTTGACCTCTAAATCAGAGTGTGCTTTAGCGGCGCTAATCAAGCGTTGCGTGCCATCCGAGTACACTTTTCTGCGGTGAACCGCCGGAGTTTGCAAACGCTTCGAAGCATCCACCCAGACACTGCCGCGGACTGCCAGCTGTGCAGGGATAGACGTGACCTGTATAGATCTGGATAGAGTCGAGATCCGTTGGCGATGGCGGCCCCGGTTGCAATGCTTGACGATAGAACAACAGCGTCTGTGTTTCGTTATTCCAAAAGCCCCTAATGTTAGTCGACGTGCCCGTGCATACATGGTTCTGGGCTACGCAAATCGAGCCTGTTATCGGTCCTGTCGTCGTCGCTCCTGCAATGCGTAATTGAACCAAGCTTAGTTGGGAATCGCCTTTGTTCAAAAGGACAAAGGCTTGCCAGTCGCCTGCTGGCGGAGTGGCTGCATCCGTTCTCAGAACAATGACACATGCCGCAACTATCAAGAAAGACAAGGTCCATCTGGTTTTCATATAGTTTTTTCTCCTACCCCTATAAACGACATCAGATCGCGAAAACTGTCAGAACGCAGTGCAAAAAGTTTTGGGATTATTGCTGAAAAAAAAACACGGAACCCGTTGCCAGGTCACCGCCACTTTTGTCGTTTATATAAGTGACCGAGGATATGGGAAGCACGAGCGTGGCGGGCGAGAGCCTTCTTCGCAGGGCCGGACCAAGCCAATTGTGTAATCACGAAAATTAGTATTTTCAGGGAGCATTAAAGATGACCGCCTTAAGATATGTTCTACACAGCGCCGCTGCGATGTTGGTCGCTGTGGCATCAGCGAACGCGGCGCCGCCGGTAGGCCAATGGACAATAAACGCCAATAGCAACACGGGATCTATAGTGCTTGCCATAGACGCGGCAGGCATTGTAACGGGCACGATTCGACTCGGAACAGAATACAACCCAGTTCACGGCTTCTGGAATGAAGCTTCTAGTAAGCTAACGATCTATCGCTTACTTGGTTCGGCCTGCGCAAACACGAAACTACCGAATGGGAGCGTGGTAACATTATGCGCAACGCCATCAGTCCTTTCACCCGACGATACGCAAGTCTTCACCGGTTACCTCGTCACTTCTTCTGGCGCAAACTATCTCGACGGTTCTTTTGAAACTTTTGATGAGTCTGCGGGAGGAACGTACAACAAAAACGTGTTTGGTTGGCACGCGTGTCAAACGACCGCCTGTGACTAACGAGGGTCTTATCACGAGCCGGTGAAGGCAGTCCCCGCGCCTGGGCGCCGTGGAGTAATCCCACTAGGCAAAAGAACTGCAAGACTCCTTTAACAAAGCGGATGACCGTTGAAAAATATGGGGTTGTGGCTCAGTTTTGGTGCAAGCGTCTATGCGGCAACAGTCTCCGGTAGCAGCCGAGCGCGAAGCAGTTCGGTTCCACCGCGACCGTACATTTGACGCTTCAGCATTTTGAGGCGACCTCTTCTGACAGCAAATATCTAGATGGTTACTTTGAAGTATTTAGTTCGTCCGCTGGAGGAGCGTACAACAAGACCAGGTTTGGTTGGCACGCGTGTCAAACGACGGTCTGTGATTAAGGGATGTCTCATGACGAGGCGCGCGTAAGGCAGTCGAGCGATATTTTAGCTATGTGGCAATCCAATCTCATGCAACAGTTGCTTGTATTGAGCGTCGTTTCGAAGGCGGTCCATCCAAGGCTCAGATCGCAACCAAACCGCACAACACCATGAGAATGTTTTTGTTTATTCGCGCCTTTCCGGTTGTCGGTCGCTACGTGCGTTGGAATTGCTCACCAGTGGTCGCGCCGTCTTCTCGAAGCGCATCCTGTGTGCGCCAATGAAGGACGCTCTCCCTGATGTCTACCCACAAGCGCTCTGCTATCACCTCGAAAGAGGGCATCAACTTCGTGCGGTCGGCGGTCGAGTCTTCAGGCTCCTTCTTCATGAAGATCGAACAGGAGAGCGACCTTGGAATTGACGCCCTCCTCGAGTTCATTCGCGATGAGCGCCCACTCAACCAGCAGATCGCCATTCAAATTAAATCGGGTGCCTCCTACTACAACGCTGAGACAGAAGAATGCGCTTTTCCGATAGGAACCCACCGCTCCTACTGGTCATCCATCCATTGCCAGTCCTTGGCATCTGTACGTTCCATCCCTCAGGGCAGCGTTCTGGCTGGAGGCCAGACTGGACCGATTGGCAAGAAAACAACGCTAAGGGCCAGGACGTTCGCCAAGTGATTATTTGAGGGCAGGGCTAGGTACGCTGGCCCGTATGTCAGCACCGCAACAGCTTACGCAAGCCCAAAGAGATCGTTTACAAACCGCACATCACCTACTTCGGCGGCGGGAGATGGTCCGGCATTGGTTCTTATCCGAGGAAGACCGAGCCCGCATCGAAGAAAGACGCCGGGATCATAACCGGCTGGGTTTTGCGGTGCAGCTTTGCTTGCTCCGTTATCCAGGTTGGCCACTCGGACCGACCGAAGATCCGCCCCAGAACCTGCTGAAGTTTGTGGCTGAGCAACTCGGTACGGATACAGCGGAATTGGCCGAGTATTCGCGACGGTCGCAGACTCGAACCGACCACGCCCAGGAGTTGGCGCGGTTGTATCGCTTCCGCCACTAAGCGTCGCCGTTTCCGGCCTTGTTGCGAGCGCATCTTCGTGCGGAAGCAGTCTCAACGAATCGGCCTACACACTTATGGAGGTAGCTTTGGAATGGCTCAGAAGTCAGCGTGTCATCGTTCCCGCTCTAACAACCTTAGAGTCTCTGGTAAGGAGTGTACGCAGCGAGATTGAGCGTCACGTTTACGACCGCATTGAGAAAGGGTTAAGCGGAGATCAGAAAAAGACACTCGACGGTCTTCTGGAGATTAGCCCCAAACGCGGCAGCATGTTGGGCTGGCTGCGCCGGGTTCCCGCCTCTTGTTCCGCTGCCGGCATTCAAGATTTGATTCGACGGCTGAACTGGGTACGCAGCCTTCAGATTGAGGCATTCGTGGCAGAGGGCATTCCCTTGACCCGGCTGCAACAACTGGCCGCGCGTGGTGCGCGACACAGCCTTAGCCAATTCCGGCGATTTCCTGATGCCAAACGGCATGCCATCCTGACGGCCTTTCTGATTTACGTGGCCCAAGAACTGACGGATCGCACGATTGGCTTTCACAATCGCCTGCTGGGACGCCTGTTCTACAACTCGGAAAGCAAACAATGGACTCATTTGACCGCGAGCGGCAGGACTGTGAATGAGAAACTACCACAATCATTCCCGGCTGGTACGGGCCTTGGCCGAAGCGCACCGGAGTGGCACTGATCTCGGGTTGGCAGTCGAAAGCGTGCTTTCCTGGGACGCTCTGGATCAGGAAGCCATCGAGACCTCCCATCTCACTAAGCCGCTCGAGTCGTCCAACTTGGAAAGTTTTCGTTCTCATTATCCGCAGTTCCGGCAATACACGCCCAAGCTATTGGAGATATTCCAATTCGATGGCATTCCGGCCTGTCGGCCCGTGCTGGCCGGCATCGAAGTGCTTCGCCGGATGAACCGTGACAGCCTCACCGATGTACCGCTCGATGCATCGCGCAGTTTCGTGACTCAGAAGTGGGCTCCCTATGTCTTTACGGGCAAAGGTTTGGACCGATGTTATTACGAATTTTGTGTTCTATCTGAGCTGAGCAGTGGATTGCGGTCTGGCGATATCTGGGTCGAAGGGAGTCGCCGTTACTTGAAATTCGACCAGTACTTGATTGAGCCCACCCGGTGGGCCGCCCAGAAAATCAAAATGGCGGAAGCAGAGGATCCACTCCTGGATTGCGAAGGCTATCTCCGCAGCCGCAAAGCGGCTCTTGCTGAGCAGCTCGGCCGCGTTGAAGAGCTTATTGGTCAGTATCAGCTTCCAGAGGCGCGCCTTGAAACCAACCGGCTCGTCATCTCGCCGCTCACCAAAGCCATCCCTGAGGAGACGGAACAATGGGCTGGAAAGGTCTACGATCTACTGCCGCGAGTCTCACTCACGCAGCTTCTGGAGGAGGTTAGTAGTTGGGCCCAATGGGCCAAGGCTTTCACGCACCTATATACCGGACAGCCCGTTGCCGACAGAACTGGTTTGCTGACAGCGATCCTAGCGGCCGCCACAAATCTCGGCAAAACGAAGATGTCAGATGCTACCGAAGGATACACGGCCGACCGGCTAGCCTGGATCGAAGACTGGTATCTGCGAGAGGATACCTACGCACGGGCACTCGCAGCTGTCGTCGAATTGCAAGGACAAATTCCTCTGGTGACCCAATGGGGTTCCGGGCGCACATCCTCTTCCGACGGACAAGCGTTTCCGATCGCCTTCAAGAAACCGGTCATGTCGAACGTGAATGCTAAATACGGACGCGATCCGGTATCCATGATCTATACGCATGTTTCGGATCGCTATGCGCCGTTTCACGCCAAGGCGATCAGTTCCACAATTCGCGATGCCACCCAAGTGCTTGACGGTTTACTCCACCCAGGTCCGGATCTTTACATCGAGGAGCACTATACGGACACTTCGGGCTATACGGATCACATTTTCGCCTTGTGTCATTTGCTCGGCTTCCGTTTTGCGCCACGTATTCGCGACCTCGCCGATCATCGTCTCTTCTCTTTCGAGAAGCCGTCATTCTATGCAGAATTGCGTCCGCTGATGGGCGGCCGCGTTCACACTGCCAGCGTCCGTCGGCATTGGGATGAGGTGGCTCGGTTTGCCGCATCCATCAGGCAAGGCTGTGCTAGTGCTTCTCTCCTGGAAAGCTCGCCGCTTATCCGCGTCAATCACACTTGGCGGCTGCTTTGCGCGAGATCGGCCGGATCGAACGGACGCTATTTACGCTCGCCTGGCTCCAAGATCCAGAACTTCGCCGCCGCGTCCTGATCGGGCTGAACAAAGGGGAAGCCCACCACACGCTCAAGCGCGCTATTCGTTTTTACCGGCGCGGTGCGGTGCCGGACCGGACACAGCTCGAGCAGGATCTTCATGCGATGGCGCTCAACCTGGTTGTTGCCGCAATCACGTTGTGGAATACCGCTTATCTCGACCGGGCTCTGAAAACCGTACAGGAACGGGGAATCTCTTTGCCAGCTCAATACGTCCCGCATATCTCACCGCTAGGGTGGGAGCACATCGCGATCACCGGAACGTACCAATGGAGGGGTACTCAATCCACCTGGGGACGCTTTCGGCCACTCCGATTGTCGGCTCTGGATCCATTAGCGGCGCACACGGCTTAGCGTTGTTTTTTTGCCAATCGGTCCAGTCTGGCCTACGAGCACTTGCTTATCTTCGGCGGGGTTTGTGTCGCGGTATGGTTCCTCGCCATCTACTTTTGGCCACGAATAGTTCTCTCAACGTTCAAGAGAGCAATCCTCGTTAAGGGAGGAGGCGAGGGCCCCATCCCGATCAACACGCTCTACACGGCGCCCAAGCGCTTTTTGCAGATCCCCTCCACCCACCCGCCGGGGCCTCAAAATTGTGGACTACCGGCGTAAATCACCACACACTCCTTACGGTCGGTTGGTTAGACCTCAGGAAAGGACCGCAAATCTTGCATGTGCCGGACATGGCCGGTCGCTATTACGGCGTGCAGTTCAATGATCCGTCGAAGAACGAGAATTTTGCCTATGTCGGCAAAACGCACCACGGGAACGGGCCGGAGAATATCTAGTCAGCGGTCCTCGCTGGAAAGGCACCGTGCCCCAAGGAATGACCTAGATTTTTTCACCGAACAATTCAGTACTCCTCATCGGCCGCACTCTCGTATACATCGACAGCGATCTCCCGACCACCTATGATCTTGCGAAACAGATTCAGGTAGCGCCAATCACCATTCGGCAACCAGCCATTAACATTTCTGTGATGCGCGCGTTCTCGCTGCCTCAGGCGGGAAACGAAACCTTTTAAACGTGTCATCCGGAAATTGGCGGCGTACGACTCACCTTGACGGTAGACGCCTAGCGGTTCAAGTGGAGGCCGGTTCTGGATTACTAGCGAAATACGGCCTGCTCAGGGGGCGAGTGCTTGTCGGAGTAGGGGCGGATCCGAAGAATTCTCGAACCAGCTACGAAGCCGTGGATTTTCTTCAAAAGATATTTCCAGATAAAGAGATCATCCCCGTCGAAATCGATGCTTCTGACCGTAGCGGCGACGATCCTCGACAGCATGTACTTCATCTCGATTGTCCATTTCAGCCACTTGGTAATGGCTATTGCATCTTCTTTGAGCATGGGTTGAAGCGCAGACCTGAACCAATTTTTGATCTCATTGGAGAAGACAAACTGGTACATGTCTCTGCTGACGAGATGTTTCATCTATGGCCGAATCTTTTCTCTATCTCACCAGACACGGTCCTTTCAGCACCAAGCTTCGCACGGTTGAACGGTGAACTGCGCAAGTTGGGCTTAAATGTCGAAGAGGTGGCGTACGAGGAAGTAGCTAAGCTCGGTGGACTCTTTCGATGCTCGACGTTGCCACTTTGTAAACGGTCTACGGTTTAGCCGACTCCGTTTGCCGGAGAATACGGCATTCGCCTCATCCAGTGACGTTCGTTTTTGAGAATTTATCGAAACCCTGATTTGAAAGAGTGGCTCAGTTCCGTCGGGCAAGGTCAAGATGGCCATGGCTATTCTGTCCAAATCGAGCGACGATCAAGAATCCAGATCTAATCTACCCCGGTCAAGTTCTAATCATTCCCTCTTCTGATGACAATTCGAAGATTCCGAGGTGTGTCTCCACAAGGCATTAATGCAACGAGTTCCTCTGTGCTCTCCGTCAAAAACTAAACCGCACACCGATCTGGGCCGCAAATGGAATGCCGACAGTCGTGCCAGGACCAAAGAAGTCGCCCAAAGCACCCGCCGGAACTCGCAGTTGGTTAATATTTGTGATCGGTTGAGTCTGCGTGCAACTGGTATTTAGGCAAAACCCCGTTGCGTTGTACAAATTATTCACCGGTGTTGGTAGAGCGGCAAGGTCGGTAACGTAGTTTGCACCCGGGTTGTTTCGGTTGAAGAGGTTGAAGAGCTCTATGAATGGCATTAAGCTGCACCGATCGCGGAAATTTATCGGCCGAGCGACCCGTAAATCCACTTGAACATAAGATTTCCCGCGAAACTCATCGAGCGAGGTCTGCACGCCGTTTATCACCGCGCGGTCATCGAGCGTATCTCCTAACCCATTGACATCAACCGGCGTTGTCATCGTAAACGGCCTCGCGGTTTCGGCTTGCATCAGAGTCGAGAGCTCAAAGCCACCCGGTGCGTGAAAGATTCCTGCTAGCACAAAGCGATTTAGTACGTCTTCACCCGACGGGCCGTGATCGCCCTTTGCAAACACATTCAGCGGATTGCAAACGCCATTCACGTAATCGAATAGCTCCCCCAAAACGCAGCCCCAAGTTTTGGCGCTTGAAACTGTGTCGTTCACGATCAGATTGAACCTGCGCGTCAGATTTGCCTGCAGGTGAAGCATGAGAGCGTCATAGCGCGAACGGTTGTCCGAGCGAAAGACGGTCAGATCAGGCACATACTGTTGCTGTGTGGCAAGATCATTAGCATATAAGGGCGAGAAGAGAGTATAGCCTGCTTGGTATTGATACCGGGCGTAAGAGTGTACGCCTTCCTCATGTACCCAATTGCCGGAGATCATCCAGTTTGAACTAAAGGCATGTTGTATACCGGCACTTGCGTGTAACGCGTAAGGCGTCTTGTAGCCCGGATCGATCAGAGCACCTGAGCCCCCGAAAGCTGTCCCCGGCAAGCAGCCCGGATCGCCCGGTTTTACACAGATGCCAGGTGGTTCATTTACCGCCTGAAAGGCGGTCACCCAGCCGTTCTGGGCAAGATCATTGTAATAAAGACCGAAACTGGCGCGTAGAACTGTGCTTTTCAATTGACCCAGCGCGTAAGCGATGCCAAGGCGAGGCGCGAAAGCCGCGCGATAATCATGTGGCGCTGCATTTCTGGCGAACAGCGAAATTTGTAAAGCCCGAAGCGTCAACCATGCTGGATTCTCCAATTGCGATCTCCCCGATGCGATAAACAGACCAAACGTTGTGTCATAGCGGAGACCATAGTTAATCGTCAAAGACGGTGTCGCACGCCAGGAGTCTTCGGCATACAATCCGAGCCGCTGCACGTTTTGGTTGAAGCTACCATTGCCGGCTGGCGTGCTGCCGCAGGTCGTGCCCGGCGTCACCGGAAGTGTTGCCGTTGGGGTACAGGTGAGGTCTACCGCGAACTGCGCTGGATTATTGACGTAATCCGTGGGGTTCATTGCGAACGCCGTAAGAGCTTCCGGGTTGGAAGAAAGAGCGCCGCTGAGCACTGGCTCATGGATGAAATCAACGCCAAAAGCGGGAGAATGCGAACCAGACGAGTGGGCGACGGCATACCTGAACTGATACTTCTCTTGATTTCTCAGAACCGGGAAGGCAGTGATGGGAGTCACGAATTGGTTGTCACCGAAAGTTTCAAATCCCGATATGGTCTGCGACGTAGAGCTGAATGGAAACGCGAGGGCGAAACCAAGTGTTGAGTTGCGCTCCTGTGTCGTATGCAAGTAACTCGCGTCAAGGGTGAATGAGCCAACCCAGGATGGACTGAAAATGTATTGATGCCCAAGCACCAGATTCATGTAATTGCTGTGCGAGGTCGTTCCAGTGGAAGGGAGCGTTGCCTGTTGAACAAGCGCATTGTCAGTAGCGTAGCTATCGATCGCAGCGCGAAAGAACCATTGCGAGCGGGCAGATTGTGACCAGTCGAAACGAAGCGCCGAGTTGTAGTCGCGGAACGGAACTGGCACATTGAACGGCACACCGATGGAGCTGATGCCCGGAATCCATCCCTTTGTAGCGAGCGCCGCCAAAGCATTGAATTGCATGATATTAGCTGGGCTGTAGGCAATGCTCGCGCGTTCTTGGACAGCTTCCAAAGACGAAAACAACCAGAGCTTATTTTTCTCAAGCCGTCCGCCCACCGTGCCAATGCAATTTTGACGGGAGAATGGCTGCTTCGGTAAAGGAGCGGGGTTCTCAATGGGAAAACGGGCGTTGAGAGCTGCCGCGCGCTCATAGAAGGCGGCGAGACCGTGCCAGTCGTTGGTTCCCCGCTTTGTTGTGATAATGACTGCGCCTCCGACGGTACGTCCTATTGAGGCCTGCTCTTGCGAAGTCTCAACCGCGAACTCTTGAATCGCGTCGGGCGAGAAGTTTTGTAGAAAGCCGCCGATATAGTCGTCGGAGTTGTCGCCGCCGTCTACTGAAAGCACATCGTTCAGACCCGAACTGCCGCCGAAAGAGACTGCGGTAATGCGCGCTTTCGTCGGATCAGATGGTTCAACAGGCTCAGTTCCAGGCACTAAGTAGGCAATATTCGCGAAGGTTCGGCTCGCGAGGGGTAAGGTTTCTAGATCGCGCGAAGTGACCACACCTCCCTGCACAGTTGAAACCGTATCGGTAGGCTTCGTTGTGATCGAGGACGCACCGGCAGTCACATTAAGAATCTGGCTAAGGGCAGCGGGCTTGAGTGTGACGGCGATGTTCTGGGCCTTCGTGACCTGCACCGGGACCGTCGAGGTCGCTTGCGCAAAGCCTTTTGCGTTTACCGTAATTCGATACTCACCGGGTGGCAGTGCGTTGAATCGAAACTCGCCGTCGCTGTTGGTCTTCGTGTCGCGTTTCAGGTCCGCCCCAAGTAGCTGAATCATCGCAGCGGCTGCGCTGATATAGCCCCCAGTCGAATCTTTAACTACACCTGAAAGACTGCCTCGGAAATCCTGCGCGTCACTTAGGTTCCAGCAGAAACTGGCCAGAAAAACAAATGCAGTCACCTGAATGCGATGCACGTGTAACCCGCTTTTAAGCTCGATAATTTCGAATTGCCAAAGATATCATGTCCCTCGGGCCTTGTGGTTCTGGCAAATGTCTATGACAAGCAGCGCCCACCCACCGCTCCGCCATGCGGTTTTGTAACGAGGTTGAATACTCGTCCGCTTCGGCGCCATTCCGGTTGAGCTGAGCAAGGGCGTGATTCGTTGTTGTCCGCTCACGCCCGCCCTTCACAGACGAACCCGGCTGCAGACGGACCCCAATTATGAGGACGAAGGGTTTACGGCAGTTAGGTGCTGACGTGATAACTTCAGGTGGTTAACTGGATAAAAATTCGGGGGCAGGTGGAACAAAGAAATGAGTTGGACAAATGCCATCCAGAAGAACTCCGCCATAAATCTGCATTGAGACCATGCAGTATATCCCAGAGTTCTGCTCACAATGGTCACGTCCGTCGACTTGAGTTGGCAGCTGCTGATAATCGACAGAGTATCGGCCATCCGCGCGTTTGTCCCTCACGAAATCCGCGGACCGGCATTCATCCGGCCCGGCTCGGCTTACCCTTGCAGGACCCGTTGCCGCCGGGCGATCTTTTTCGTTCCACGCAGCGCATTTTAAGCGTTTAGCATTGACCGGCCATCCTTCCCAACGCAGCACGACTGCCAGCCGCCGACCGTAACCATAGCGAACATGTGGGCCTCCAGTTCGCGCAAGCGCCGCCGCAGCGGTTCCTGTAGACTTTTCGATGCGATAACGAAACGTGCTCCACGCCGCGCCTACCGGCCGCGGCACGGCGCTCGGCAACCGCCACGGTCGGTCATCGACAATCTAGTTAGCAACTCACCTGAGTGGCGTTTGGCCGAGCAAGTCAGTGGCACTACTGAAAAACCTGCGAGCATCCCGCACGTACAGCTTCTGTACATCTATCCGCGCGATCGGCGATCAGATCTCGCAGCGCTTCGTGTGCTTCGTCGGGAACCCACACGGCCGTCAAGTCTCCCGCGCGATGGCAGCGTGCCAGCTTCTCAGCGTCGCGGCGATCTGTCTTGACGCGGTCCCCAGCCTTGGTGGGCACCAACGCGGGCGCCACCACCTGGCAATCGACACCCAGTGCGGTCAATTGCCAGTACAAAACATAGCCCGTTGGACCGGCCTCATAGCAACCCGAAGCTGGTTGGCTGTGCGCAGTCTGCCAATCAATTTTCGAATCGATTCCGGCCGGTTCGGAATACTCCCGATCGAGCGTACTTCTCCGTTCGGCTCCGCGATTGCGACCGCAATAGTTTCCGCATGCACATCCAAACCAACAAAGCGTATCTTAGACATGCGACCAACTCCTTTCGTATGCGGCTCTGCGCCGCTGGGTTCACCTCTTCGCAGCGTAACCGGCGCTACTGCGAGTCGGTCGTTGGTCGCTCCATTGTGACTAATCTTGCAGGTCCGTGCGGCAAGCACGTAGTTTTGACCGGCCATCAGGTGATTGCAGAGTCCATCACCAAAATTCGATTTCGAAGATTTCGCCGTTTCACTTCAGAGTGGTGCAGAAGTTGCCCGGAGCGTTCGGAATTTTACCGTTGTATGCATTGCAAAACGCTTGGCCGCGAATAACATCGAGACTGCCTTTGCGGGGGTTCGGCACGCTTTGGGCAATAATAGGTCCTGTGCGATGCGCGATCGCAATGGAGGGAACGCGCCGCAACGTTTGACTCGGCGTAATTGTCCATGGCGGTTTGACCATCTTGGACCTTGTCTGCGCCTGCTTGTCAGCCGGCAGAGCCGTGAACAGCGCCGTAGCCGCAACGTCAGGTCCATCGGTTTGCCTTTGGGGGGGGCAAGCGTTACTTTGATTTGCACAGGGAAAGGGCCTCGTCCAGGTTTGGACTGGCCGGGAGGCACCGTCCACGCGAAGTGAACCAAGCCGTTAACCAGGGTTTTGGCACTGGGCGGCCCGATATCGAAGGTAATGATTGCTCCGCCAGGGGCGCTCGTCACCGCGACGGTTGGCGTGTATGCTGTGCCTCCGTCAGCGTGCGTTTGAAATAGCTCAGCTGTGTTTGCGGTTACGCCCGTAGCGCCAGGCATAGGTATGAAGAAACTCAATGTTGTTACGCCCGGCAGAGTTACGCTGCCTTGCGAACAATACCCCTCATCACCCCAATTGCGTACCAGGAAGGACCACTGATCGTCGCTCGCAATTCCTTCCTGAACTTCGATGGCCATGCCGTAGACCGGGTGCAGTTCGCTGTAGGCGCCATGTTCAGCATCCAAACCAAACTCTCCAATGATGATCGTTCTGTGGCTGTCAATCATCTGGCCGGGAACGCCTCCCGGCTCCCCGCCATTTCTGTCCACGGCTTTGTGGAAGTCGTTCCACCAGCCTTTATCGATTAGATCCACGGTTTCGTCTGAATCGAATTCCGTTTCAATCATTGGGTAGTGGAAATTCGTGATGTTATCGGTCGTTAAGCCTGTGCTCGTGTCAGGGAAGAAATTGAAATTATAGTCGTCATCATCCATCTTGGTCCAGTCTTTATGGTTATCCCATTGGATGATTCCAGAGAATGTGGCCGCCATCCAGTTCAGGTGACCATCCAGGTGTCCCGACGGTGTGTCGTGGCTGCAGAGGAAGCTGTTCAGCGAAAATCCGCCAGGAAGATTGATTGTCGGGCGTTGAGCCGTACAGGGAGGCGAGCCAAAGGTGATCTGATTATTCGCTAGCGCAAAGCCTCCGCACAGTGTAGCGGGATTGGGATGCTGCCCTGGATTGGCTCGCTCGTAGCCCCACATGGGATTGAAAGGCATGTAGTTGGGGTCTACATTCGTCCAAACCAAGTCAAATGGCGCGGTTGGAGTCGTGATAGGTGAACCACCGCGATTAATAATGATAGTTACCCAGGCGGGTTTCCCCTGGACAGGATCCTTGCATTGGTTACCCGTGCCGTTATCGTGAGAGTAATAGCCGTTATCGCTGTAGCCGTCGTCCTGGTAACCGAGCACAAGGAATGAGTTATTAGGATCGATTGCCGCGGGAAGCTGCAAGGCTTGCCCCATAACGCCTTGAATCTCAACAAGGCTGGGGCCGGTGATGCCTGGTATGCTGATCAGTCCGTGGTAAAGTCTGTTGGCATTTGGGCCTTGCGGGTCAACGTATCGCTTCCATGTAAGTCCGTGCCCGCCTGTTTGGACACAGCCACCCGCAATGACCGCCACTTTGTCACCGGGCTTAAAGGTTACGCTGTGATACTCGGTTCTCGGCGCCGTTACATTTGGCTGGTCCAAATGGCAGGTTGTTAAGGTTCCTGCCTGTGTGCATACAAAGTCTGGCGTGATTGCAACTGCAGCGGGGCTAAAAGAGAACAAGAAAAATAAGACAGAATTGGTAAGCCGGATCATTGTAGATTCACTTTGTTCAAATGCGTGGGATCGAGGGTCGTAGCTTACCCTTTAATGTAATCTAAAGTCCTTAAGAGTGGCTCGAAACATCCTCAAAGCTCTCGACTAGCACGAGATTACATTTCGAGGGTCCTATGGATTCGGCAATGCAGCCCGAGCGGAACACCTTGAGCGACAAACGCTGGATCGCGAGTCTCAAGAAGACCAGGAGTTTCCAGTGCCGCTAGAAATGCGGTGATGAGATGTTGATCGAAATCACTCCGAATGGTGAAGTCGTGCAAACTGCGCGGCGTGCCGCCAATTGCCCGATCTGGATGGCGGAAGAGGAAGGCTGTTTCCGGAGCAATCTGCAGCCGGAACAAAAAACGGAGCGCCAGAAGAGATGATTCGCGGTACCGAGCCATGCGCTCGGAGTTACCGAGAACTCTCGCAACGCCATAGGCACGAATAATCGCCTCGGCGAATACGGCAGTCGAGTAACTTGGGGATGATCCTGGGCGGGAAAAGCCGCCGCAAAAGTCCTTGGGTTTTGCATTCTCTCTAAGTTGGAATTGTAGTAACCAGTCGGCCATCTCGAATACGAAGTCAGCGTAGGTCCCAGGATCTACGCTGCGTTGACTTCCGGAATCTTTTGGCCATTCAAAAGCAAGCCTCCATGTGTCAACTTGCCAAAGGATAAAGGCCGTTGCTGGGGTACGCTGAAAATGTCTTCTGTACCAGGAGAACGCCCGCACAACCGCATTTCTGCAAACATCCGATCCCCGCTGCGCTTCGCGTGCCAACGCAAGAAGGGCCTGACCGGGAAAATAATCTATTAAAGTTCCCGTATACGCTACGCTCTGATCAGCGTAGACCCGGAACGATCCGTTCTCATTCTGGAATGAGAGAATTGTTGCAATCAAGGCGCTTCGCTCTCTGTGATACTTCTGCGGAAACCGCCCGTATTGCAATGCGAGCAGAAAAAGAGCAAGTGTGCCCAACTTACAATGCTGATTTTGTCGAATCTTTTGCGGTTGAGTGATGTAAAGACCCCCGTTGGGGGACGATGAGGCAAAAGTGAGGAGAAAGTCAATGGAACGGACGGCGCTTTGTTCCAGATAAGCAGCACGCTGCAAATCCTGTTCTTTCGCCGCTGCTGCCGCAATCCCGTACGTACAGCCCGCCTGCCGGACTATATTTACTTCACCACCAGAAGACTCTTGGGTGAAAGGATGATACTTGTATAGGTACAGGCCATTGCTCGACTGCACGGCAGTGAGTCTGTCCTCTGCGAGGTGAACGCGCTTCAATACTTCTTCAGCTGTAACTCTCGGTTCGTGAACGGGCCGTAGCCGGCACAAACGTAGCAGGGCTAAGCCTTGCTCAGAGCATCTCTCTACATAGTGCTGCCAGGTGGTACGATTCAATGTGGCTCTTGCGTGATACCAGGCGCTCGCGGTAAGTCCTGCCTTTCTGGATAGGTTTCGGAATAGCTGAACGGGTGAAGTTACTCCGCTAGTAAGAGCGACCGAGGGTTTATAGTAAGCGAACGAGCCTCTGCTCCAAAGCTCAACTCCCTCGCGACCTAAATCGAGCGTCATAGCGCCCTCGGGCGCGATTATCTTTCTGGTCCGCTGAATCCATATTTCCACATCCGCTTGCATCACATCGGTCAACGAGGATAGCGGACGAAAGCGTTGGTCGCCCGCGGCACGCCACGCCGCTAATGACACTGCCTCCAGAATCGTTGCGCCCTGTCCGCGCATTGATCCACGCAATTGACCGTTGTTTCGGATCGTAACGTTGACGACTATTGGCGTCGAGTACTCTATTGCCGGCATGTTGCCGATAGGATGCATCAACTTTGCCGCCATGGCCTCACGGGCAACTCGGAATAGAGTAAGTACTTCAGGGTCACTCAATACCTGATGGGCGCCTGTTCGGTTTTGGTCGACGACCATAAAATTGGCATCGGCGGGCAAAAGACTATGCACTTAACTGCTTTTATTTCTCCGGTAGGAAAAACGTCAGGAGCGATTGCCGGGTCCGTAATCTAGTGCACGATTGTCAAGGGG
>CAWJEH010000016.1:0-93893 GCA_963841675.1 Terriglobia bacterium | reverse complement strand
ACTGGCCTATTGCGAACGGCGTGCCGGACATGTTGACAGGGCTGACGAGGCGCTCAAAGAAGCACATGCCGCCGCCGGCAAGGTGGACCGCTTTCCATATCGCGAGGCGAGTGAGCCGCCACTTGCGGAAGCTGTTCTTCTCGATCCGCACGATGCGGTAGCGCGCTTCAATCTGGCGTGCCTCCACTACTATCGCGGCAAACCAAGCAGTGCTATACGGGAATGGGAAGCGGCAGTGCAGATCGACCCTGAATACTTCTCTGCGCGGCGCGCTCTTGGTCTGGCGTATGCGGAGCAGGGATATCCGACCGAGAAAGCTGCTGAGCAACTTGAAAAAGCGGTAGAACTGAATCCCGCACACGTGCGCACCCTGGATGATCTCAGTTTGTTGTACGCGCGCGCCGGCCGCTTTGACGATCAGCTGACTGTACTGAAGAAAGGGCTCGCACGCAGACCCTCGGATGACGACCTCTTCGAGGGAGTGCTTACTGCCTACCTGAGCAAAGGCACGTACGTTGAAGCTGAGCAGCTCATCAAAGCGCATACCTTCGCGCCGCGGCATCGGACTTACGGGCTACGAGATAAGTACCGGGTGGCGCGGTACGGCGAAGGCGCCGAAGCGTTCAGAGACAAGAATTACGGGCGCGCACTCGAACTATTCCAATCGGCGCTGCAGCCGCCGGTCTCGCTGGGAGTGGACGACTTCCAGGCGCAAAGGTCGCCCCGCATTGAATACTACATCGGCCGAACGCTCGAAGAGCTCGGCGAAATGGCAGAAGCGCGGAACGCCTATGAAAAGAGCATCAGTGGAATCGAGCATCTGTCCGGCGACCGCGATAGCTGGAGCAGCGAAAATTTCTATATGGTGCTTGCACTGGAGCGTCTGGGGCGCAAGGCAGAAGCGGAGGGCCTGCTGCCCCATTTCAGCAAGTTTGCCGATACTGAAAAGGATTCAAAGAACGCGCATCAACGTGCGGAAGCACGCTACCTGCTTGCACTGATCGCGATGCACGAGGGTCATCTCGAGAGTGCTCACAAGCTGCTGGTCCAGGCTCTGCAGGCGGAACCGGATCTGCTGGCCGCAAGGCTCGAACTGCGCGGCGATGTCCTGCCGACTTCTTCTCATTCATAGCTATGAAGCACAGCGTCGGGCTGTTCTCTGCAGCCATTCTCCTGTTTACGGGCCTGTCGAATGCGGGCGAACTCATCCTGCCGGCCACAGCGCTTGAGCGGGATGCGACGGTCACGGTTCTTTACAAAATTGGCCGTCAGGCGACAGGCCAGGCGAAATTGGAAGTCCGCTGGACCGACGTTTATGGGCGAGTTGTCGAGGACCGATCGATACCTATTGAGCTGACGGATGAATCCGAGATCCGTTTCCCGCTCGACTTGCGACGTGCGGTAGCGATGCAGAATGAATTGCGAGTGCATTTCACATTTGACGGACTGAACAAAAAAGGTGAGAAAGATCACCGCGACGAGGATGTCGCAGTTCCATTCATAGCGAAGCCGCCAGACAGAAACTGGTGGGACTACATGATCATCATGTGGCAAGGCGGGACAGCGGAGCACTTCAGAGAGCTAGAAAAAATTGGAGTTAACGCGGGGAAGTCACCCGAGAGCTCAATGACATTGCCCGATTCTCTACTGAAGGACAACTTGCGCTGGTACGTGGAGAATATGGCCACCGATTTTTATTCGGAGTATCACCGCTACCGTCCTGATCGGCCCTACAACTGGTCACTGTTGCAGGCAAAAGAGCTGTATAGGCGCGATCCCTCAAGCACAGAAGGATTGAAGCGCCACCCGAGTTTTTGCGATCCACATTGGATCAGCTTGATCCAAGACCGGCTGGTTCAAACAGCACGGACCTATTCGCCCTATCGACCAATCTTTTACAATCTGGCCGACGAATCGGGAATCGCTGAGCTGGCCGGCTTCTGGGATTTCGACTATTCCGATCACTCGCTCGATGCGATGCGCCTCTGGCTGAAGGATCGCTACGGAACGCTCGCAGCGCTCAACGGGCAATGGGCATCTCATTTTGAGACTTGGAACCTAGTCACTCCGGAGACAACGCGCGAGGCGATGAAGCGCACAGATGGGAATTATTCGTCGTGGGCGGACGGCAAGGAGTGGATGGACATCTCGTTTGCTAGCGCGCTAAAGATGGGTGTGGCCGCCGTTCGCTCCGTCGATCCCGACGCTTACGTCGGGATTGAGGGCGCTCAGATGCCGGGCTGGGGCGGCTACGATTATGCGCGTCTCAGCTTCGCGGTTCAGGCTATGGAGCCATACGACATCGGTGACAATATCGAGATCATCCGGTCGCTTAATCCTCGGCTGGCATTTCTAACGACCGCCTTCGCCCGGGGACCGCAGGAGAAGCATCGCCTCTGGTACGAACTGCTACATGGGGCGCGCGGCAACATCATCTGGGACGACAAATCCGATGTAGTTACGGCCGAAAACACCATCGGACCCCGGGGCCAGGAAGTCGCTCCGTATTGGAAAGAAATGCGGGAGGGGATCGGCGCTCTACTGATCAACAGCAACAGACAAAGCGGCCCTATCGCGATCCACTACTCTCAACCGAGCTTTCGGACTGAATGGATGCTGGCTCAGCGGGGCAAAGGAGATGCGTGGATGGATCGGATGTCGTGGACAGAGCGCAAGAACAACGATTTCCTCGAGCTTCGGGATTCTTACTGCCGGCTTATAGAAGACCAGGGCTTGCAGTATGACTTCGTCAGTTACAGCCAGGTTGAGCAGGGTGAGCTGCAGAAGCGCGGCTACCGCATTTTGATTCTTCCGCATTCAAGCGCAATCTCCGCATCCGAGGCACGGGCGATTACGGATTTTGTCCAGCAAGGCGGAACTCTGATTGTCGATGGAGAGGCGGGGACCTTCGATGAACACAGCCGGCGGTTGGCGAGGTCGAGTTTAGCTGACGTGCTTGACGGTTCGATCGGAGGACGCGGGAAGGTGGTCCAGCTGAGTGCACATGATTATTTTCAGCAGCGTGTGCTCGGAACAGGGCTGCAGCTTCAAGAAGCGATGCAGAAGGCAATCGCGGGTGAGCAGGTGCATCCCGTTTTCAGTGTGGTGGACGCCCAGGGGCGGCCTGTTCCTGGTGTGGAAACGCATGAGTTCCGCAACGGCGGGACGACGATCGTAGGACTGCTGAGCAATCCGCCCATCGAGGTTGACGAACTGGGTCCTCTCAAGGTGAAAGCCAACCAGCGCTTCGATAAGCCGCAAGCTGTTCGCCTGATCGCCCCGGAACAGTTGTATGCCTACGACGTCCGGCGTGCCAGGTTTCTGGGCAAGGTGAAGCAACTGGCTCTCACGATCGACCCCTATGAACCAACCGTTCTAACGTTCAGCCCGAGGCCGATTCCCGAGTTGCGGGTTGCGACGCCGCTACGCCTGGGACGTGGAGAACTGGGTCGGATCGGTTTGAGTCTCGACGGATCCTCTCCTGCGGCCACTCATATCTTTCATGTCGAAATGGTGAACCCGGCCGGCGAACTCGTACCGTACTACTCGGGGAACGTTCTTGCTCGCGACGGCTCCACTGAGAAAGTCCTGCCACTCGCTAGGAACGAACCCACAGGTACTTGGCGCGTGCGAGTGAAAGATCTACTCAGCGGTCAGAAGAAGTCGGCGAGCTTTGAGGTGTTCTGATCCCGGTGTGTCGATGTGACGGATTCCCGGCGACTTTGGGCGTTTTGATTGACATGATTCCGGCGACTCTGTTATTCTCCCTTCAATCCACAACGTTCAGGGAGGGACGTGGCAATGTTATCACCGGCTTCCTTGCCAAGGGCAAGAAAGATACTAGTTGCGGTCGCCTGCCTCACCCTTCCACTTGAGGCCCAGACCGGTCTCGGCACAGTGACGGGAACGGTCCAGGATCCGTCAAAGGCTACGATCGCGAACGCAACTGTCACCTTGGCCAACACTGCGACCGGCGCCGCTCGGGTAACGAAATCCACGAGCGCGGGAGTCTACACCTTCGCCAGCTTGCAAGTTGGACCGTACCATCTTTCGGTGGAAGCAACTGGTTTCTCGAAGTGGGAAACCGATTTCACGATCGAGGCAGGGCAGACGGTCACGGTTGATCCAAGTCTGCAGGTCGGCGCCGTGCAAGCAAACGTGGATGTGAGCGGGGCAGCGTCTCCCATTACCACGGAAGGTGCACAACTCAGCGATGAAAAGACCGCCCAGCAGATCCATGATCTTCCTTTGAATGGCCGCCAGATCAGCAATTTGTTCACTTTGACGCCCGGAGTGGAAGGCGGACAGAATACGCAGGGCGCTGGGAATCCGCGGACGAACGGAATGATGGTGGGTTCTACAGAGATGCTGCTAGACGGTCAATCCTACCTCGACCGGTTCGGCGGAGGTATTTCGCGCGTTCAGCCGGGACTCGACACAGTGCAGGAATATCGTGTGGAGACCGCGGGTTCGGGCGCGGCATTCGACCGGCCGGCCACTATTGAGCTCGTTACCCGAAGCGGAACGAATGCGTTTCACGGGGCGGCATATGAGACGCTACGCGATAACTATGGCGGCCTAACGGCACGGGCCGTGCAAGATGGCAATACTCCATCCAAGCTAATCCGCAACGAATTCGGCGGATTCATTGGCGGCCCTGTTATCAAGAACAAGACTTTCTTCTTCTACGATCAGGAACTTCTGAAGCAACGATCGCAGGTGTTCGCGCAGACAGCCGTTGCAACACCAGCCATGTGGGCTGGAGACTTCAGTAACATCACCGACACGAGCGGCGACAGGTTTACGCTCTACAACCCCTACAGCACGACACCGAGCGGCTCCCGCTCACCTTTCCCCGGCAACATCATACCTGCCAATCTTCTGAATACTCAAGTAAGGAACGCTTTCGAGAGTATCAGCCCCACGCCGAACGGACCTAATGCGAGCGCGAATCCCTGGGTAGGAAACAACTTCCAAACTTATTACCCACAGAACACCAACACGAACTCGATAACGGGGAGATTCGACCAGGTGTTCTCTGAAAAAGACACTCTTAACGTGCGCTTCACAAGGTCGACCTACAATTACCTACAGGCCGGCGCTCATTATGGATATCCGGCGCCGGGGCAGAGTGATTCGACAGGCAGTTCTGCGCAGCAGTCCGCGATTTATAACATCACAGCGCATTACACGCACGTTTTTAGCCCATCACTGCTGAACGATCTGCAACTCGGAGGAGTGCGCTCCGCGAATTTTCAGGGCACCGGCGCTGATGCTGTCAACTGGGATTCGAAACTCGGATTACCCAACCCGTTCGGCGCTACCGGGTGGCCGACCGTTTACACGGATGCCTACAACATGTTTTACGGTGGCGGCTGGGACTCCGATAACCACAAGAACCAGAACCTGACGCAGTATGAAATCGACGACAACGTCAACTGGGTTAAGGGGAAGCACAGCTTCAAATTTGGCTTCAAAGGCCGCCAGGAATTCAGTAACGTTGAGGAGCTTCAACAGCCGCAAGGAAATGAGTATTTTGGCAGCGACTGGACCGGGCTCTACGATCCGAGTGCCCAGGCCAACACTCCGTTCACAGGCTCCGGACTTGCCAGTCTGGAACTTGGGCTGCCGAGCAGCCTCTCGAATGAATACAACCGCGGCTTCTTCTATTTCCGGCAAAAGGAAGTAGGTCTCTTTGCGGAAGATACCTGGAAAGTCACTCCGAGATTCACGGCGAGCTTAGGTTTGCGCTGGGAGTTCTGGACACCCTACAAAGAGAAATACAATCGCATGGACAATCTCGACCTCAACTCGCTGAGCCCCACTTCCATGCAGGTCGTTCTCCCCCAGTACACGACACTCGACACCATCCCAGGGCTTCCGCCGGCAGTGAGCAATGCGTGGGCGGCGCGCGGGCTCACAGCGGTATCTGCCAATTCGACACCGAATTTTCCGAGCGCCCTCTTTCCGAATGTCTGGAATGACTTTTCCCCGCATGCTGCGCTGGCGTACAGGCTGAGCGATAAATGGGTGATCCGCGGAGGCTATGGCATGTTCTACTGGCCGATGCCGCTCTCACAAATTCTGCAGACATTGCGCATCAATCCCCCGCTGAATTTGGTGTATCAGAACAACATCGATATTCAGAACGGCAACAACAGCGTCTACTCGCTTACTTCCGTACCGACTGCCGCGGACATGCTCGGACCGGGAGGTACCGCGACGGTCAGTCCGGCAGCGGTGTCGAGCGCGGCGCAGTCGTTCCTGGCTTCCGACCCGAATAACTGGGCGGATAACCGGATGCAGGAATGGACGTTTACGATCGAGCGCGAGCTCACACAGAACCTGATTTTAAAACTGGGTTACACGGGAAATCACGGAAGCAATCTTCAGCAGAACTGGGATGTGAACGCTCCGCAGTCTCGATACAACTACCAGGCACAAACGGGTCAGCCCGCTCCTGTTCTCTTTTACGAGCGACAGCTCGATCCTAACTGGAATTTGAATAGCCTGAATGGCGGCGCCTATGGAGTTACCAGGCACAACGGCTACATGAACAGCAACAGTCTTCAGGCGTCTTTAGAGAAGCGATTCTCGGGCGGACTCTCATTCCAGGTTTTCTATACGTATACTCATACGCTAACGACCAATGACGCCGGGGGATTTACATTTGGCGGCAACGGCGGCATCAACGCTGTTTCGACTGGCAACGGGAATCAGGGCGGCGGGACCTCGGGCTCGGTTCCCGCGAACGAAGAACTGCTTGGCGATCCGAACCTCACGGACGGCCAACGCCTGCGGCTGCTCTACACGAACTCCAGCCAGGTGCCGCCTCAGCGGGTAACCTGGAATGCTCTCTATCAGCTACCCTTCGGACGCGGCAAGAAGTTCCTCGGTAACGTGAATCGAGGCGTGGACGCGTTGGTCGGCGGCTGGCAGCTTTCCTTCATCGGCACGTGGGATGGCGGTTTCTGGATGGGAAATGCGGCTAACGAGTATCAATTCGGCAATCCGGCCCTGAGCTCGAACAAACGGTTGAGACTCAACTATTCGGGTCAAAGTCAGCTGCTTTGGTTTGCCGGCGATTTCGATCCGACCCAGGCGAGCGGGGTCAATCTTTCCACACTGGAGGCGCTCGTCCCCGCGGCTCGCGGTTCGCGTACTATTCATCCGCTTGGCTCGAACTTCGATAATTTCCTGCCGCAGACTCTTGGCGATGGGACAGCCGTCACAACGAACATCACCGACAATCTGAGCTGGAACACACGCAATTTCATGCTTGGACCACCTGCATGGAATCAAGATGTCTCCGCGTTCAAGTACTTCAGCATAACCGAACGCGTACGGCTTCGGATGAGCGGCGATTTCTTCAACGTGTTCAATCATCCGACGCTGAATAACCCGAATCCGACCACCGGGCTCATCAACCTGAGCTCACAGGCAAACAGCCCGCGCATCATTCAAGTCGGCGCGCGGATAGAGTTCTAGCCGGAGCTAGGATGTAAGTTGCGTCTCGCCACATCTGCTCTGCTGCTGTACGTGTCTGTACCAGCCTGGTGCGTTTCGCCAGATCAGCCACAGACGAGGGCAGCCCATGTGATCCGGCTTGATGATCAGATTTCAACTGCTGACGTCAACGCGTCTCCTGTTCCAAGCACGGCGACGGCAGCCGAACCGGTCGTCTGGGATAATTTCTTTTCTACTTCCGATATCACCTGGCAGTTGATTCGTGGCCGAGCCGGCGTCCGGAATGGCGATCTCATCGTCAAGGGCGAGGGCTCTACTCCAGTCATCCTTGCTCCCAACCAGCCTGCCATCGACTGGAGTCTTTATCAAGCCGTAGAGATCCGGATGTCGGCTCAAGGCGGTCATGAAGTCAAAATCAAGATCGGAGATTTCGAAGGTAAGCAAAAGCTCGGTCCCCCTGGCGAGTACAACGTCTACCGCTTCGATATAAATGTCGATGCTCCGAAGGGCAGCCGATTACTCGGTATCATGCCGACCGACAGCCTGGATCAGTTAGTAGCGATCCACTCCATCAAGTTGATTCCCAAACCTGCGAGCTTCACCAATCCTCTTGGCCGTGAAGAACTGGGCAAACGCGACGAATACCGCGAAGCGCTCTATATCCACTCACCTTCCAGTATTACGTTCCCGATCATGATCCCCTCGGGTGCGCATCTGCATCTCGGCATGGGCACAACGGCCAAGGCAAGCTCGATAAAGTTTCGGGTGTCGGTAGAAGGCGGCCCAGGTGATCTGTTTACTGCGACTTTAAACACGCCCGACCGATGGCAGGATGCCGATGTTGACCTTTCCCGATGGAGCGGCCGCAGGATCAGGCTGCAGCTGCGCACCGAGGCTTCCCGTCAGGGTGATGTTGCTCTTTGGGCTAGTCCGCTTATTACGGAGCAAACGAACAGCACCCGACCCAACATTCTGATCTACACGATCGATACGTTGCGCGCGGATCATGCGAGCCTTTACGGTTATGCTCGCAACACGACACCTTTCCTGAAGAAGCTTGGCGCGTCTGGTGTGGTTTTTGAAGACTGCCAGGCGCAGGCTACGTGGACCAAATCGTCGATTGCTTCGCTGATGACCTCTCTTTACTCGTTTACTCACGGCATCGTTTCGGACGCCGACACGATTCCTTCGGGTTCGGCTACTCTGGCCGCGCAGCTTCGCTCGACGGGCTACGTGACAGCAAGCATCGTCTCCACGCCGTTCGTCGGCCGCGCCACAGGGCTAGATCGTGGATTCGATTACCTGCTGGAATACCCGGTAGTTCTTAGGGAGGTGAATCCACTGACCGATCGAGCTACGGATTCCTCCGCGCTGAACAAAGCTGTGTTCCCCTGGCTTGATCGCCACCATCGAGAACCGTTCTTCCTTTACGCTCATTCCACCGACCCGCACGCACCATACGATCCGCCATCCCAGTTCGAAGGTGTCTTTGCAAATCCATCCGAAACGGCGGCTTTCGAGCGTGAGTATTCAGGATTTCGCAGTAACCACGAGTACGGGGGAGGCGCGGTTATCAATCGCGCGATGTGCCAGAGAGCAGGAATCGCTCCGGATCGCTTTATCAATCAGGCAGAAGACCGCTACGACGGCGAAATCCTCCACAACGACCGAAGTTTCGAGTTGTTGGTCGACAAACTAAAGCAACTCGGAGTACTCGAAAACACGATTGTCATTGTGCTTTCCGATCACGGGGAGGAGTTTTGGGATCACGGCTGGACCGCTCATGGCCAATCGGTCTATGAGGAACTGACCCACACGGCCCTATTGATGTGGAACCCCTCGCTCTTCCCACATCCCCGCCGTATCAGCGAACCGGTTCAGCTCATCGATGTCATGCCTACAATTCTCGATCTGCTCTCGCTCAAAATTCCGGCAGTAGTAGAGGGTCAGAGTCTCATGCCGCTAGTTCGCGGCCACGCTTTCAAGCGTCGCGGTCTTGTCGTCTCGTCCCGCTTCGGAGCTGTGCGGCCGGAGGGTCTCGTGCCGGAAAACTCGACCGACAGTTTTGCGATCACAGATGCGCACTGGAAATTTATCTATCGCAACAAGGCTGCCAAGGCCGGCATAAAGAAGGTCGAGCTCTACGATCGCAAGACGGACCGCACGGAGCAACACGATGTCTCGGCTGAGCATCCCGCCGAGATAGAAAAAGACATCGCGACGCTCGCGCAGTGGGTCGATGCTCAGAACAAAATCCGAAATATCATTGGCCATACAGGCACAACCCCGCTCGATCAGCGCACGCTCGAACGCCTGCGCAGTCTGGGTTATCTCGGTGGTTCGTGAACGGAAGGCTGGGCGCCGTAGTTGCATTCAGCGGTGCTCTTTTTTGGGTGAGCTGCAGTTCTAATCACAGATCCATTCCAAAACTGGTCGTCCTCGGGGTAGATGGTATGGATCCGGGTTTCGTCGAGCGGCACTGGAGCGATCTCCCCAATCTCGCGAAGCTTCGATATGAAGGCCATTTCAGCCGGCTCGGTACAACGACGCCCCCGCAGAGCCCCGTCGCGTGGTCGAGCTTCATTACGGGCCTTAAACCCGAGGAGCATGGGATGTTCGACTTCGTTCATCGGGATGCGCGCACACTTCAGCCGTTCTCTTCCATGTCCCGCACCGAGAGTCCGCGCTGGACGCTTCCCCTGGGACCGTATATTTTGCCGTTATCCAGCTCACGTGTGGTTTCGATGCGCCGGGGAACGCCTTTCTGGAAAATACTCGCGGAAGCCGGCATTCCGGTGACGGTGATAAGGATGCCTACCAACTATCCGACCGTAAAAGCCGGTGAGGCGCTGTCAGGAATGGGTACGCCGGATCTGCGTGGTACGCTCGGGACTTTCAGTTTCTATACGGACGACCCAGAGGAGCTGTCGCGCGATGTTTCGGGCGGCCGAATCGTCAAGGTTCATGTTGAGGGCGGTCCGGTCGTGCTGCACCTCGAGGGTCCTCCCAACACGCTAAGAAAAGATCAGGCATTCACTTCAATCGATCTGAAGGCCGATGTTGACCGGGATTCGGCTGTTGTGCGTCTGTCCACTGGCAAAGAGGCAGTCCTCCTGCGTCAAGGAGAATGGTCCGACTGGATGGCTGCCGATTTCCGGCTTATCCCGCACCTTTCCTCGGTTCGCGGCACCTTCCGCGTTTTCGCGAAACAACTGCATCCCCGTTTCGAACTCTACATTTCTCCGGTCAACATCGATCCGCTTTCACCCGTCCTTCCGATCTCCGCTCCTTCTGACTGGAGCCGTACCGTGGCGCTCGAGACCGGTCGATTTTTTACGCTGGGAATCCCGGAAGATACTTCCGCTCTGCGCCAACACGTTTTCACGATGCCTGAGTTCAGGGCCCAGGCGCGTCTGGTGTTCGAGGACGAGCGCGCTCTCCTCCGCTACTCGCTGCGGTACTTTACGCGCGGCCTGTTGTTCTTCTATTTCTCGTCTATCGATCAGAATTCTCACATGATGTGGGGACGGTATGAGGCAGAGTTGCTCGACGTTTATCGCGCAGTGGATGAATGTATCGGCGAAGTGATGGCTCGGGAGACGAACGCCCAAATCATTGTGCTGTCCGATCATGGGTTCACGACGTTTGATCGCGCGGTTCATCTCAACAGCTGGCTGAAAGATCGCGGTTTCCTCACTTTGGCGGGTCAGCCCGGGGACGACACCGGTCTGAACAACGTGGACTGGCGCTCGACCGAACTTTATGCGACAGGTCTGAACGGCTTGTATGTTAATCGCAAAGGCCGTGAAGCTCAGGGGATTGTGATGCCCGGCCAACAAAGTCAGGCAATTATCGCGAATGTCAAGGAACAGCTCCTGGCGTGGCGCGATCCAGTTGACGGTAAGCAAATCGTCGAATCTGTATACGAGGAGAGACCGGCGCCGGAAAACGCGGCCGTTGCCCCCGACCTGATCGTCGGCTACGGCCGAGGTTACCGGGCCTCATGGCAGACTGCTCTCGGCGGGACGCCTGCGCTCGAGATCGAGGACAACAGCGATGCCTGGATTGCCGACCACTGCATTAACCCGGCGGATGTTCCGGGCGTGTTCTTCACAACTGGGAAAAGTTCGGCCTATCCTACGAGCATTCGGGACGTGTCCGGCTTGATCCTCGACTTCTTCGGTATCCCGAAAGAACTACGCCTCGGGCACAATTAGAGAACATGCGATATAGAACCTTAGGACGTACAGGTTGGAGAGTATCGGAGATCAGCTTCGGCGCGTGGGCTATCGGTGGTTCCTGGGGCGCCGTAGACGATAAGCAGTCACTGGCCGCCCTGCACCGGGCAATCGACAGCGGCGTGAACTTCATAGATACTGCCGACGTTTATGGCGACGGCCGCAGTGAAAAACTGATTGCGCAATTGAAGCACGAGCGAAAAGAAGAAGTGATCGTCGCCACGAAGGCCGGACGGAAACTGCCAGCCCAGACCGTCCAAGGATACACACGCGAGAACCTGGCACGCTGGGTGGAGGAGAGCCTGCGCAACCTTTCGACGGAGTGCCTTGATTTGCTTCAGCTGCATTGCCCGCCAACCGATCTCTACTACCACCCTGAGGTTTTCGGAGTTCTCGACGACCTTGTGAACGCCGGGAAGATCCGTTATTACGGTGTCAGTGTAGAGAGGGTAGAGGAAGCGCTCAAAGCGATCGAATACCCGAATGTCCAGACTGTGCAGATCATCTTCAACTGCTTTCGATTGAGACCGTCCGAATTATTTTTCGAACAAGCCAAGAAGCGTCAGGTGGGCGTACTGGCACGGGTTCCGCTCGCGAGCGGTTTGCTGACGGGCAAAATCAATCGAGATACAAAATTTGCCGCTGACGATCACCGCAACTTCAATCGCTACGGCGCGGAGTTTGACATGGGTGAGACCTTTTCCGGAGTCGACTTTGAGACCGCGCTCAAGGCGGTAGAAGAACTACGCCGGATTTCTCCGAGCGAGGAAAGCATGGCGCAATTCGCTCTTCGCTGGATTCTCATGTTTGACGCAGTGAGCTGCGCCATTCCTGGCGGTAAGCGTCCGGAACAAGTGGAGGATAACTGCCGAGCCGCCGATCTACCCCCACTCTCCGTCGAAACCAAGGAAGCCGTGGAAAACATTTACCGGAACGAGATTGCGCCGCTCGTTCACCAGCGCTGGTAAGGCCCTTTAGGTCTATCTGTCGAGATGACTGTCGATAAGCTTGCCGGTTAGTTCGGCAGGATCGACCTTGTAAGTGCCGTCCTCCACCTGCTGACGAAGTTCAGCGACGCGGCTGTCGCGATTGTCGGAAGCGGTCACGGCAATCCCGCTGACCGAGTCAGCGTCGAGCGGTTCGCAAGCGGAGGAGAGAAGCTCTTTTGCGGGAGCGGGAATCGCGGAGCGGATATTACTCTGCGGCGGATAGGAATAGATCTCACTGATTCTCACGAATTCTCTCTTCGGCTTTCTCTGACTTAAGAATATATCGATCTTAACTTAATTCGATTTTAGATTAGTTGAGCGTGCCTAAGGTTTAGGCGAAGAAGTGACGAAGGATCTCATGTGCGCAGTACAGGGCGCCAAGCGAGGTCCGGATGATCATTTCCGAAACAAATGCAGCTGAAACTGAGGCATCTCTCCGCGGAAAGTCGCGAGAGGAGTTGATTGTAGAACACCTTCCGCAGGTGAAGCTGATTGCCAAGCGGATGCAAAAAAGCTTGCCGGCTTCGGTGACTCTTGATGACCTAATCTCAAGCGGAGTTGTGGGACTGATCGCGGCCGTGGACCGCTACGATCCGAAACAAGGGGTGAAGCTGAAGACTTATGCCGAGTACAAGATCAGAGGAGCGATTCTGGACAATTTACGCGCGATGGATTGGGCTCCGCGCGAGGGGCGCAAACGCGCACGGCTGATTGAGGGCGCGATTGCCGAATTGGCCAAAAAGAACTGCCGGACGCCTCACGAAGAGGAGATTGCAAGCAAGCTTGGGCTGGCGGTCGAAGAATATCAGGAGTGGTTGAAGGAGACACATGGATTAGCAATCGGCAGCCTGGACACGCCGACAACTCAGGAAGAGGGCAAGGATCTGCTGAGTTGCCTGTCTGGCTCAAAGCAGGAATGGCCCTCTGAGCTTTTTGAACAGGCCGAACTCGGAAGATTGGTGAAGGAGTGCATAGAGCAGATGCCACCGATTGAACGAACAGTGCTCGACCTGTATTTCTATAAGGAAATGACCTTAAAAGCGATTGCAAAAGTGGTCGATCTACATGAATCACGCATTTCACAGTTGAAAGCGCAGGCCGTCATGCGGCTGAGAACCCATTTGCAGAGTTACTGGCCGGTTACGCGAGCGACTCTGCCGGCACATGTCGAACGCGAATGCCGTGCAGCAGCAATGAGGTGATCACTCGCTCAGATTGATGGCGATTGTGTGCTGTTTGTGATCGCGCATGATCTCGAGCGAGATGATGCTGCCGGGCTGATGCCGGGTGCGAAGGTACGAGATCAGGTCGCGGGGAGCAGCCAGGCGGGTAGTATCGATGCCTGTAATAACGTCTCCGGCTTTCAGACCCGCCCTGGCGCCCGGAAACCCTGTTTCGACTCGGCGCACGAGTATTCCCGTTCGAACTCCGAAGTATTCTGCAATCTGCGATTCGATGGGCTCACATTCGATGCCGAGTGTAGCGTTCTCCCAGAGCATGAGCATCCGGGGGAAATCAGCGACATTCCACGGCTGCAAGCGAACGTCAGGGGAAGGTTCGGGGGCGGCCGCAGGCGAGGTAAACGTAACCATCGCGGCCCTAACTTTTCCTTCCCGCCAGTAATCTACTTTGACTTTTCTTCCGGGCGGGGTTTCATTTACCAACCGACCAAGTTGAGGCGCGCTGAGGATATCTTCCCCGTTATACCTAAGAAGCACGTCTCCAGGAACGATACCGGCGTTAGCGGCAGGGCTGTTTTCCTGAACGGCGCGAACCTCGACACCTCTGGGGAGCCCGAGCTTGAGTACGCTTGCCCGATCAGCGTCGATTTCGGTAAGGACGACACCAAGATGTACTCCTGATGAATAGAATTGCGCTGGCAGGAGCCGCCAACTGCCCTGCCCGACGGATTGCGCTGAGAACGAACCACAGCAAAGAAGAACGCCCGCCAGCAGCGCAGCAGCCCGTGCGACACGCATACGGCTAGTAAATGTCCAGCGGTGCCTGAATCTCATGCAGTAATTGCAAGCAGCGCTCACGAACGTAGTCGTCACTTTCGGAGCGGGCCAGATTCTGCAGAGTTGCCGCTAGTTCAGGACTGAGCTGTGGCCTTTCGTTGATAGGCGCCAATATGTCGATCGCTTCCGACCGGACGGCAGGATCCACATCGTGCTCGAGAGCAGAGCGCAGCACATTCCGCGTGGCGGGATCATCAGCAAACCGGCGAACAGATTCGAGAGCCTTCAAACGCACTGCAGCGTTTGGATCGCGCTGGATGCGATCGAGCAAGGCGTCTCGCACATCCGCGCCGCCCTGTTGGCCGAGTACCTCAACGGAATCGACTCGAATACCGGGATCGGCAGTGTCCTGAGTAGCGACGAGCAGCCACTGCTTGACATCCTGATCCTGCGGATTGCCCACTACTTCGCGCTGATTGATCTGATCCAGAACGATGCGTACGCGGCCCTCACCGTCCCGATGGATATCGGTAATGCGAGTCAATGGATTGATGAGACCAGCCCGATTTTGATCGATGCTGCCAGGCAAGTGATAGTGATCCAGGAAGCGAGCGCCCGCAAAACCGAGAAAGACGAGAAAGGACGCGACAGCAAGGCGATACGACCAGGGAGTCGGAGAGATGCGCAGCGCAGCAGGCCAAGACCAGGATCTCTTCGCAACGGGCGTGGTTTCCGATGCAATTCGATTCCGGAGATCCTGCCGGCAGCCGGAAAGCAAATCGAGAGGAACGTCCAGATACTCGGAAGTTGCCGCAGTGTGCCATGTCTTCTCGCGCACTAGAGACTGCTGACAAAACGCGCAGCCGCTCAAGTGGTTCTCTAGCGCTTCTTCGGAGGCAAAGTCGAGTTCACCGTAAAGATAGAGCGAGAGTTGGAGCTGAACGTCATGGCAGGTCATACGAAGTCTCCCAGTGCAGCCCGCATTTTCTGTGTGGCCCGGAACAGGCAATTCTTAGCAGCTTCCTCGGTGACACCGAGGGATTCGCCGATAGCCCGAAGGCGCATGCCCTGGTAATGACGCATTTCAAAAACCAGCCGCTCACGAGATGACAAACCGCCGAGAACCTCTTGAATGCGATTATTGACTTCCGCGCTCATCAACTGACGCTGGGGATCCACGTCGGCGCGGCGTTCCGCAATCAGCTGCAGGCGATCGACCTCACCGGCGCTCGTCTCAACCGATGCAGCTTCCTCTTTCCGAACCTTGCGTTTACGGATCTGATCGAGGCACAAGTTCGCGACGATGCGGTAGAGCCAGGTCGAGAAGGCGGAATCAAGCCGAAACTCGGGCAATTTTCGGTACACCCGGAGGAAGGCTTCTTGATAGACGTCACGAGCATCTTCCTCCGAATGGAGGAGGTTATAGGCCATCCGGAGAACGTTGGCGTCGTAAGACCGAACAAGCTGCTCGAAGGCGGCACTATCGCCACGCTGCGCGGCACGAATCAGCGACTTTTCGTCAGTCCGCGCGGTTACGCCAGGCACGGCTAAAGTTCCGATTGCTTCGGCTCGAATATCCACCAAACAAATGGACGTAGAACAGACAATTTGGTCTTGGGCGGCTTGACGGAGATTCTTGCCAAACGAACTCCCAGAATGCGGTTAACTGGCCAACTCCAGTTCGATCAACCGCTTAGCCGGGTCAAGGCTAGATATACGAAACGCTCGTACCTCGCCCGGGCGAACCGTTGCCTTGGTTTTTTCACCTGATCCGATGCCCTGCTTCCAACGAGCGGCTAACATAGCGCCCAGAGAGCCCACATCGGACGCGGGCTTACTTTCCGAGCTCGGGGCAGTTTCGCCGATCGATTTCAAATTGCAATTCACAATCACACCTTCGCCGAGTTCTACCTTGGCTCGGTCGCCATGTACCTCGACCAAGCGGCCGCTGACCGTCTGCCCGGGCTGATGTTCGGAGATGTAATGATCCACCGTCGTGGGTTCAAGCTGCCTCATGCCGACGCGTAGACGGCGCCTTTCCTGGTCGATGTCCAGGACGACGGCGCGGACGGTCTGCGCCTTGGTGAGCTTGTCGCGTGGATGCTCGAGGCGCTTCTCATTGGTTATATCGGAGATGTGAACCATTGCTTCAATTCCGTCCCCTAAGTCTATGAAAGCGCCGAACTGAGTGATATTACTGACTTTGCCTTCGACGGTCGAACCAACCGGGAATTTCTCCGGGACTGTATCCCAAGGATCGCCCAGCGCCTGTTTGTATCCGAGTGCGATACGCCTCTCGGCGGGATTGATCTGAAGGATGACGGCGTCAATGCGATCGCCGATTTTCAGCAGATCGCCGGGCTTTCGCACTCGCTTATTCCACGACAACTCCGAGACGTGGACGAGACCATCGACACCGGGCAGCAACTCGATAAAAGCACCGAAGTCTACAAGCCGGGAGACGGTACCGGAAACTCGGTCTCCGACGTTAAAGCTCCTGGAAGCGACACTCCAGGGATCTTCCTGCAACTGCTTCAACCCCAGGGAGATCTTCTTGGCGGCAGGATCGATCTTCAAGATCTTAACGTCGAGTTCGTCCCCGACTTTAAGGAGGTCGGAGGCTTTAGCGACGCGGTTGAAAGCCATGTCGACGACGTGCAGCAGGCCGTCCACACCCCCTAAATCAATGAAGGCGCCGAAATCCATCAGGCTGCGAACACGTCCGTGAACTACCGCGCCTTCCTTCAATCCGAAAAAAGCTTCCTCACGTTTCTTTGCTTGCTCCTCTTCAAGGACGACACGGCGGTCTACGACCACATCCTCCTTCTCGACATCGAGCTTGGTGATACGACATTGGATTTCCTGGCCGACGAGAGCGGGCATATCCGCCATTTCGCGAACTCCGCTGCGGGAGGCCGGCATGAATGCACGAACTCCGATATCGACTCGAAAGCCTCCCTTGACTTGTTCGGCGACCACGCCGGCGATGTTGTGTTTTTCCGCAAACGCAGTCTGGAGACCGGACCAGTCCTTCGGGCGCTCGACTTTGACTGTGGAGAGATCGTAGAATCCTTCCTCGTTTCGGGGCCCGACCGAAACGGTAAGTGACGCACCGATCTGTGGATCGACCTTTTGGGATTCAAGCCACCTGGCCAGAGGCAGAATGCCTTCGATTTTGCGTCCTATATCCACCAAGACGCCGTCCGGTCGGACGGCAACGATGGTGCCGGAAACGGTTGTGTCACCGGATCCCTCGGGGTGCTCGCGTTCAAAACTGAAGAGGATGTCACCAAAATTTGACTCTTCCCGCGCAGATTCTTCGGAAGGAAGAGCAGGCTCGGAATTCTCGTTGCTCATGACGGCGGAATGCCCCCATTCTGGCATAGAGCCAGGGTGCTGATTGTTAGAATCGCGCAAGCAAACTACGAATGACACGTCGAAGTTTCGAGAGCGAACGCGGCCATCCCGAAATCGGGTCAGTTGATCGCTCTGCAGGCGGGGAAAATAGCGGTATCACGAATGAAGACCGCGGCGGAAAAATTGCTCCAGCTATCCACAGCTATGAACGATCTCGTCAGCGATGTGCGCCACTCGTTCAGAGGCTTTCGCCGGACCCCGCTCTTCTTCTTTTTGGTGACGGGCATATTGGGGCTTGGCATCGCCCTTAGTGTTTCGCTCTTCAGCCTGGTTGATGGAGTGCTTTTTCGCCCCCTGCCCTATCGAAATCCGGAGCGGCTCGTGGCGGTGACCAGCTATGCCCCGAAGCCTCCTTTCGATTCAAACGGCTCGGTTTCCTATCGCGATTTCGAGTATCTGAAAAGGCAGAGCCGGTCGTTCTCCGACATGGCGGTGACGTTCCGGACGGGCTGGTCGCGGATGACGTTGACGAGCAGCGCAGAACCGGAACCTGTCCAGGGAGCCTACGTATCGCCTAATTTCTTTGCCATGTTTGGGCGCTCCCCGATTCTCGGCCGCACGTTCAACGAGGCGGAGAACCAGCATACTGAGCGTGTCATTGTGATCAGCCACAACCTATGGGTGAGTCGCTTCGGTTCGTCACCGGATGTGCTCGGACAAAATCTGGAGATTGGCCATACCCAATGGCGGGTCATCGGCGTGATGGCAGCAGATTTCCAAGTGCCGTTTCTTGACACCCAGATTTGGGCTCCGGTTCTCTCACACCCGGAATGGAACAACGTCGAACAATCGAATCCACCAGAGAGGCCGCGATGGGATGTCATGGCACGACTGAAGCCGGGCATCTCTATGGCGCAGGCTCAAGCTGAAATCGACGCTCTAGACCAGAATCTCCGAAAAACCCTGCCCGAATTCCACCCGAACCCTATCAAGCTCGTTCCACTGCGCGAACACTTCACCGGTTCGGTTCGGAAACCGCTGTCGATCCTGCTTGCCGCCGTCGGCTTTCTGTTTCTCATTGGATGCGCGAACATAACGAACCTATTACTTGTCCGGCAAACGAGACGGGAGGGCGAAGTGGCGATCCGGGCGGCGCTCGGCGCCGGGCGGGGCCGTCTAATCCGCCAGTCGATCACGGAATCGCTCCTGTTATCGAGCTGTGGCGGCTTACTTGGAGTGCTTGGCGCCACCGCGTTTGTTCCCCTGCTGGTGTCGCTGTCTCCGGCGGACATCCCACTGCTGGGCAAGGTTGCAATGAACACACGTGGGTTAGAAGTAGCCGTAGGGCTGAGTATCGCATCGGGACTTCTCATCGGCATTGTTTCTTCCTGGCGTAGGGGGGCCAATCCTAAGCGCGAGCTGTTGAGCGCTTCGACTCGCAGTGCGACCGAAGGTTGTAGAAGCAGCCGGATGAAAAATGTCCTGGTGGCCGGGGAATTCGCCCTCGCCGGTGTTTTAGTGACAGCGTCGAGCCTGCTCGTTCGGAGCATGGTGTCAGTTCTTCAAGTCGACGTCGGCTTTCGGACGGAGTACATTTTAACCGTGCAGATGCTTGCACCGGGCGCGAACTCGATCCATTTCTATCGTGAACTTGAAGAGCGCATCATGACGCTCCCGGGAGTTCAAGCCGTCGGAGGAGTAAGCAATTTATTTTTCCTCGACGAGACTCGGACGCACGCGCTGAAACAGGTGGAAGGCCGTCCGCCAGAACCACGAACTACATGGAAACCACTGGTCTGGACGCAGATTACAGGTGATTACTTCAGGGTGCTTGGGATTCCGCTTTTGCGCGGCCGTTTCTTCGAGCACGGAGATCGGCCCGATTCTCCGCCGGTAGTCATCGTGAATGAAATGTTGGCGCGGCGATATTGGCCCGGCGAGGATCCGATCGGTAAGCGTGTTAAAGGTTTCGACCCTCGCGGTAAGCATGACGACTGGCTAACCGTGGTGGGCGTCGTTGGAGATACGAGGAGTGGCGGAGTAGAGCGTGGGCCTTTGTCACAGATCTATGAGATGCAGGCGCAACGAGGCGAGCCGCTCGGCAATCTGGTAATCCGTACGACCAGAGATCCGATGCAGCTCGCCGGCTCGGTCCGAAGCTTGATCCATCGGTTGAGTCCGGACACAACAGTCTCGTCGATTCGGAGTATGGATCAGTTAGTAGGTCTCCAGGAAATGCAGCGCCGGTTCCAGACCTTCTTAATTTGCTCGTTTTCGGTTCTCTCGCTAGCCCTGGCGGCTCTCGGAGTCTTCGCCGTCATGCATTACACCGTTGCGGCAAGAACGCACGAATTAGGGATCCGAATGGCGGTGGGGGCAGATCGGTGGGATATTCTGAGCCTGATTCTGAGCAGCGGGATGCGGGTGGCTTTGGCGGGGACTGCACTGGGCATAGTCGCCTCATCGTGGATCACGACTGCATTCGCCAGCATCCTGTTTGAAGTGAAACCTGGCGACCCGACCAGTTTTGCGGCAGCTGCCGTCATGCTTTTTGCTGTCGCTTTGCTTGCTTCGTATCTACCCGCTCGGCGTGCCGCTCGTTTGGACCCCGTCCTGGCTTTGCATCAGAATTGAAGTTGATTCACCAATGAGGCGAGGATAGATGTCTACCTTAACGAGTCCCGCGGTCAGCAAGCATCTTGAAAGGCTCTTCGCAGATGCGGAGGCGAGCGATCAACCGTTACGAGAGCAATTGCAGAAACTGAGCCGCGAAGAACGGAACGCTTTAGAACACGATCACCGGCGCCTTTACGGCGTGCTGGCGAGGGGAGCTTATCTGCCGGTCACGCCGCAGTTCGGGCGGTTGTTGTACGTGCTGGCACGATCAATGAAGGCGAAAACAATTGTCGAGTTCGGGACTTCGTTCGGCATCTCGACAATTCACCTCGCAGCTGCCTTGCGGGATAGCGGCGGCGGCGTGGTGATCGCGACCGAGTATGAACCGTCGAAGGCAGAGCGGGCTCGTAAGAATTTCGAGGCTGTCGGGTTAACAGATCTCATTGATTTGCGCGTTGGGGATGCATTGGAGACTCTGCGCGAGGACACGGGAAAAGAAATCGATCTGGTGCTGCTCGACGGGCCCAAAGATTTGTACCTGCCAGTGCTTAAGCTGCTGGAGCCGAAGCTGAGGACCGATGCGGTCGTGGCAGCGGATAACACAAAAGACATGTCAGAAGCCATGGGCTCTTATCTGGAATATGTACGCGATCGGCGAAACGGCTATGTCTCGGTGGACCTGGCGGTAGATCACGGGAACGAATTGTCTCTGCGAGTTGGTAGGCCTGCTATCTTTTAGGGACGCCCGCACAAGGAACCTAGGGCACATCGCGGTGAATTCGTGAGTATGACGAACACCGCTTACTTCGTGCGCGGCTCTGTTTCGACGCTGCGTTTATGCTCATGGTTTCATCGCGACAGGACACCAGCCGGAGGGCAGCCAAGCTTCCAGGGTCCTCACGCGATTCCCATGAACTGCGCGGCCAGCCATGAACGATGCAGGGAGCACATCAAGACGCTTCACGTTTGTTCATCGAACTGGGCTTTGCCATTGTCGGCCTCGCATTTCTTGCACGCATGGCGAACCGCTGGGGATTCTCCGCGATTCCTCTGTATCTGCTGGCGGGCCTGGCGTTCGGTAATGGCGGCATAGCACCGCTTCCTCTAAGTCATAACTTCATACATGTAGGCGCTGAAATAGGCGTACTTTTGCTTTTGTTCATGTTGGGTCTGGAATATACCGGCCAGGAATTGGCAGAGAATCTGCGCGTGGGTTTTACGGCGGGCCTCCTCGACTTGGTGCTGAACTTTGTGCCCGGCTTTCTCACAGGACGGCTGCTTGGCTGGAGAATGTTGCCGGGCATCCTGCTGGGGGGTGTGACTTACATCTCTTCTTCCGGGATCATCGCTAAGGTGCTGGGAGAATTGGGCAGGCTAACGAGCCCAGAAAGCGCACCGATTCTTTCCATACTGGTGCTCGAAGATCTGGCGATGGCGGTCTACCTGCCGCTCGTAGGTGCTCTGCTGGGCGGCGGGAACGCCACAACGGTTGCGGTGTCGGTTTGCCTGGCGGTTACCGTGGTGGGCGTCGCACTGGTGGCGGCGATCCGCTACGGTCAACAAATAAGTGTATTCGCGGCACACGAGTCAGACGAGATCATCCTGCTCACGATTCTCGGCACGGTGCTGCTCGTGGCTGGAATCGCCCAGAAGTTTCAGGTGTCAGCGGCGGTTGGTGCTTTCCTGGTAGGTATAGCCGTTTCCGGCCCTATGGCGGAGCAATCGCATCGGCTGTTCAGTCCGCTGCGCGATCTATTCGCAGCGACCTTCTTTTTTTTCTTCGGGCTGCAAATCGATCCAGCCACTTTGACGGGAGAGCTTCCGCTGGCAGGCTTGCTGGCCGCAACGACGGCTTTCACGAAAATTCTCACGGGTTTCTGGGCAACCAGGAAGGCCACCACCGACCGGCGAAAGAGAGTCTGGGCAGGTGCCGCCCTAGTCGCGCGGGGCGAGTTTTCGATTGTGATCGCCGGCTTGGGCGTGGCTTTAGAACCTCGTCTGGGCCCGCTTTCGGCTGCATACGTGCTCTTGATGGCGCTGCTGGGCCCGCTTCTGGCCCGTCTGGCTAAATGAACAGAAGACATCGGGAATGAGCGCGCCACCGGACACTGCGAGAAAGACCATATGGCGATTTCAGGCCCAGGACTTTGCGTGGGCCTTATTTGTCGCCGCGTTGATCGCGACAGCACCGGAGACAAACTATCAGCAGCGCATTCTGCTTGTAATCATTGGTATTTTTCAAATCGTCGAGCCGCGATGGAAATTGTTTGATTCAACGCCAGGACAAGTTGCCTCGATAGCGCTCAAGCTGGTTCTTAGCTATCTGCTCATCGGCTGGACACACGGGATCGGCAGCAACTACTACGCAATTTTCCTAATTCCGGTGGTTTCGGCAGCAACTTTATTCGAACTGCCAGCGGTGATTCTGGTGATCGGCATTGCCATAGCCGGATATTTCTCTTTTCTTTTGCCGATTTTCATATGACTACTCGAAGGTCGAACTGCCACCCGACTATTTGCAGATCATGGGCGTGCACGCAGCATTTTACGCCATCGTCGGATTCCTCGTCTATCAGCAAGCGAAAGCGAAACGAGATCAGATCGAAAGAACGGAAGAGGCCGCCGCCCGGCTCGCGCAGACAAATCGGGAGTTGCGCGAGACGCAGGCCTCCCTGCGCAGGAGCGAGCGACTGGCTGCTTTGGGCCAGTTGACGGCTGGTTTGGCGCACGAGTTGCGAAATCCACTAGGGACCATCAAAGCATCGGCCGAAATGCTGATGAAGCCGGCTGCCAGGAACCGGCCGGAAGTTCGAGATGAGATGGCGGATTACATCTTGAGCGAAGTCAATCGCATGAACGGGCTGGTCTCCAGATTTCTCGATTTCGCTCGCCCGTTGCGGATTCACCCGGTCGAGACCGATTTGAAGGCCGTTTTGAGAGGCGTGGAACGGGAGCAAGCGGAGCTAGCAAAATCGCGAGGCATCAGATTATCGGTTAAAGAGCCAAGCGGTGATTCACTCTTGGTGCTTGACGGGGATCTGCTGCGAGTAGCGCTTTCGAATCTGGTTCAGAACGCGATTCAGGCGAGCACAATCGATCAGGCCGTGGAGTTACGGGCCGAGACCAATCCTCAAAAAGTAACCATTTCCGTCAGTGATCAGGGCGAGGGGATTGCGCCACAGAATCTGGAGAGCGTTTTCAATCCCTTTTTCACAACCAAGCCACAGGGAGTGGGCTTGGGACTCGCATTGGTCACGAAAATAGTGGACGAGCATGGCGGACAGATCGACGTGCAAAGCGAGTTGGGAAAGGGAACAAGATTTGAAGTCGTCCTGCCTAGAGTAGAGTCAACCAGTGCGTTGCGCTCTAGAGAAGATCATTGAAGAATGGCCCAAGCGACTCCATCCGGCTCCTGGCCGGCTTGTATGTGGCCGACGACCTCAAGCGAATGCAGATCGACGACCGTGACATAGTTGTCCGGCGAGCAGGAGACATACGCGCGAGATCCATCCGGCTGCATCTGGATTCCTGCCGCGCCGTGACCGATAAGAAGACGTTTGACGCCTTGATGGGTGGCTGCGTCCAAAATGACCAGATCGGAGCCACCGAGCGTGGAAATGAAGACGAGCTTCCCGTCCGGCGTAAACTTCAGCCGATTGGCGCCTTTGACGTTTGGGGAAAGCGTTTCGGTAACTTTCTTCGTAGTGAGATCGATGATCGAAACCGTTCCGTCGCCGGCATTCGCGACCCAGAGTTCTTTCTTGTCGGGAGAAACATCGAAACCCTCCGAGCCTTTTCCCACCGGAACGACGGTTTCGTTCCAATCGCCTCCCGGAGGCCCCATGGGCGGCCGATGGCGCACGTTTGGCGGTGGTGGAGCAGACGCACGAGGGCCATTCAGCGCTCCTCCAGGGCCAGGGCCGAAGCCTTGCGGTCGCGGTGGAGAACTTTCTATGATGCTGACCGTCGCGGAACTAACGTTCGAAGTTATGATACGCTTCAGGTCTTCGAAGACGAAGATCATGTGAGTTCTGTTCTGACCCGTCCCGAGAATCCAATCCACTTTCTTCTGCTGAGGATCGTAGCGACCAATCGCCTTGGCGGCTTCGGCTGTGAACCAGAGCTTACTGCCGACGAAGGCTAAGCCATGCGGGCCGCGCAACGGGCCGAGATCTATGGACGGAAGCGCTTTCTGATTTACTAAGTCGAGAACCGCGATGGTGTTGTACGCTCCACCGCCATAATTGGAAGCATATGCAAACTTTCCATCAGCGGAAGCGATTACTTCATGCGGGTCTTCTCCGACCGGAAGGCGAGCCACCACTTTGAGGCTTGAGGGATCGACTATCGCGAGCGTGTGATCGCCTTTCGAAAGCACAAGCAGCGATGCACGCGGCGTATCCTCCGCAAGCAGAATGCCCGATGATAGAACAATTGCAGAAAGTAGAATCAGACCGAGCCTTCTTACTATGAGCGCAGGGCGAGTACTGGTTGTCGAGGATGAAGAGAAGCTGCGGCGGGTCATCCAACTTGAACTTGAATCGCACGGATATGAGGTTGATGGCGCGCCTTCGGCGGAGCAGGCGCTCGGACTCGCGACCGTAGCAGATCTCGTCTTAACCGATTTGCGGTTGCCGGGCATAGATGGTCTTCAGTTTATCGCTGACCTCCACGCACGGGGGATCGGAGCAGCGGTAGTTGTGATGACAGCACATGGGTCCGTCGAAAGCGCGGTAGGTGCAATGAAGCTGGGAGCGGCAGATTTTCTGCAGAAGCCTTTCTCGCTCGATCACCTGACCACGGTAGTTGGCAAAGTCATGGCTGTGCAGTCATTGCGTAAGGAAAATCAACGCCTGCGCGAACAACTGGATCAGCGTTACCAGTTCGACAACATTATCGGACGCAGCGCGTCGATGCGAGAAATTTTTCACACGATTGAACGAGTGGCGCCGACGCGTGCGACCGTACTGCTTGCAGGAGAGAGCGGCGTGGGTAAAGACATGATCGCGCGCGCCATCCATCAACATTCGCCGCGAAAGAATCATCCATTCGTTAAGATCAACTGCACGGCACTCCCCGAGAATCTGATGGAAAGCGAGCTGTTTGGATATGAAAAGGGGGCGTTTACAGGCGCCACTGCAAGCAAGCCGGGCCGGTTTGAACAAGCCGATAAGGGCACCACGTTTTTAGATGAAATTGGGGACGTGCCGCCTAATATCCAAGTGAAATTGCTGCGTATTCTGCAAGAGAAACAATTCGAACGTTTGGGATCGAATGTGACGCGCAGCGTGGACGTGCGAGTGGTGGCAGCTACAAACGTGGATTTGCGTGCGGCGCTCGAGGAGGGCCGGTTTCGGGAAGATCTTTACTATCGCCTGAATGTAGTCCCGATTAACGTGCCACCTTTGCGCGAGAGGAAGGAGGATATCCCGTTTCTGGCGATGTATTTCGTGCGAAAGCTCGCCGCGGATTTAGGATCGGCAATTAAGGAAATCAGCCCGGCCGCGATGGATCGTCTCGTCGCACATCCGTGGCCGGGCAATGTCAGGGAATTAGAAAATACTATCGAGCGGAGCCTGGTACTGGCTTCGGGTGAAGTGTTGGAAGCTGCCGACATGCGGATCGAAGCGCCAAGAAATGGGCCCGTTTTGAGTTCGCCTCAATTGCCGCTCCTGCCGGAAGGCGAGACGCTCGAACACTGGGAGCAGATGATGATTCGCGAAGCAATGCGGCGGGCAAACGGAAACAAAAGTCAAGCAGCTCGCCTTTTAGGGCTCACACGGAACGCACTCCGGTACCGACTTTCGCAAATGGGAATGGAACCAGGCACTGAGGAAGCGGAAACGACGTAATTCGCAGCTGGAGCCGCGGGCGCGAAGTTGCCAAGTTCTCTCGGATGACATAGAATCTCTATGTAATGGCTCCGAGGACCGACCGCGACGCAATTCCACAAGGAACGCTCGACATGCTCATCCTGCAGACTCTCCTGGGTCACAGAGAGATGCATGGCTTTGAAATAGCAACATACATCCAGGATCATACGGAAAATGTTCTGCAGGTAGAAGAGGGTTCACTCTATCCTGCTTTGCAGCGCATGCTACTGCAGGGATGGATCAGTGGAGAATGGGGTCGAACAGAAGGAAACCGGCGCGCACGTTACTATCGCGTCACGTCTGCCGGACGAAAGCAGCTCGAACGCGAAATCAGCCAGTACCAGCGAGTGTCGCAAGCGATAGGACGCATATTGCAGCCAGCATAGTGGAGTTTGAACGTGAGAAATCTGTGGCGCAGATTCTTATTTCGCCTGCAGCGAAAAAACTTCGAGGCAGAGCTGAACGAGGAGATTCGACTACACAAGGAGCTGCGTACAGAACGGTTTCGCGAAACCGGTTTGGAGGCGAATGCTGCTTCGGAAGCTGCACACTGGCAGTTTGGAAATGTGACACAGCTTCGCGAGGCCAGCCGTGAGGTCTGGAGTTGGCGATGGCTGGAAGAGTTAGGCCAAAATCTCCGGTATGGCGGGCGAGTTTTGGGGAGGAATTTCGGGTTCACGCTGGTTGCGGCTGTCACCCTGGCGCTCGGCATCGGCGCGAACACGGCGGTATTCAGCATCCTGGATGGCGTTCTTTTGCGGCCGCTGCCGTACCGGCAGCCGCAACGTTTAGTGGTCATCTGGGACCGGATGACGCGCGGTACGAACACGGGACCCATCTTCGCCAGCTATCAGGACTATGAGCAGTTTCGGCGATACGCAAAAAGCTTTTCCGACCTATCAGCAGCTACCTGGGCGAGTAACGGGCGGGTGTGGACAAATGGCGGGCCTGCCAAGACGCTGCTAGTGATTCCGGCAACAGCTTCTTTTTTCCGAACTCTAGGAGTACACGCGGCTCTAGGTCGTACATTCACAGGTGCCGACGAGCAACGCGGCTGCACGGTAGTCCTGTCCGACAGCTTCTGGAGAGAAAACCTCGGCGCTCGACCGGACGTGGTCGGACGCGAGCTGGTCTTGGATGATGTGGCCTGCATGGCGGTAGGTGTCATGCCGCCGACGTTCAGTTTCTATCCAAGACAAACGGAAATGTGGATTCTGGCTGGACCGAATTTGAAACCAAAGCGCGAAGGACTAATAGTCGGCATTTTCGCCCGGCTCAATCCCGGCGTAACGACGGCGCAAGCGCAAGCGGAAGTGAGGACGTTGCATCACTCCTTTCATCAAGCAAATGGAGATGAGCGCTACGTCGAGCCGGTCGTATATAACCTGCAGGATCAGTTTACGTTTCTTGCGGGGAGGACACTGCGGACCACGATTTGGCTGCTCGCAGGGGCAGTAGGCTGCGTGCTGCTGATTGCCTGTCTCAATGTAGGCAATTTATTGATGGGCAGGGCGCTTGTCCGCGAGCGGGAGTTGGCTGTTCGTGCCGCACTCGGCTCGGGTCATGCACGACTTGTGCGCCAGCTGTTGACGGAAGCACTGCTGTTGGCCTCGCTCGGTGCCGTTCTGGGATTGGCTGTTGCTTTTGGCGCAATCCGCTACTTCCGCTATGCAAACCCAATCGAGCTTCCGCCAGGAACAGAAGTCACGATGAACCTTCCTGTGCTGCTCTTCAGCGGTTTGCTGACTGTCGGGACGGCTTTGTTCTTCGGACTATTACCGGCAATTCGAGCTTCGCGCGTGGACGTCAACAACTCGCTCAAGTCAAGTGGGAGGAGTGCTGCTCAGCAGTCTTCGCGACAGCTCCCTGCGAAGGTCATGGTTGCAACGGAAATGGCACTTTCTGTGGCATTGGTGACCGGGGCCAGCCTGTTGCTAATAAGTCTTTGGCGTATGCAGGATGCGCATTTAGGTTTTGACCCGCACAATCTGCTATTCACGCACACGAATTTGAACAAAGAACGCTACTTAAAAGACGACCACAAGGCACAGTTCTGCGCCGAGCTCTGGCGCCGTCTAAACGGTTTCCTTCCTCCGGGTACCTTTGCTCTAGGCTCCAGGCTACCGGTTTACGCGGGCACGGACGAAGCGATTCAAATTGAAGGCCGCCAGAGCGATACCTCGAATGAAGCGGGAGAGGTTGGGGACGAATCTGTAAGCCCGGATTTCCTTCGCGTATTGAAAACTCCTTTACTTAACGGGCGAGAGTTCGGCGAGAGCGACACCGGGGCATCCCGGCAGGTTGCGATCGTGAATGAAGCGCTGGCACGCGAGTACTTCCCAGAGCAAAGTCCTCTTGGAAAGCGAATCCGGTTACGCGCTGGTCAGGAGTACGGGCCCTGGCTAACGATTGTGGGCGTGTCGGCGAACGCAAAGCACAGTGAGCTCATGCGCGAGATGAGCTGGACAGCATCACCCGTAGTTCTCCGGCCCGTCCTGCAATCTCCGCCTTCCTCGATATTTATTTTCCTCAGACGGCACGGTGCAGCGACTGCCCGGAGAGTACAGCAAGCTATCTCGGCGATAGACAATCGGCTCCCGGTCGGAGACGTGGAGACGATGGAATCGAGCTTGTCACTGCTACTCTCATTCGCCAGATTCCGCGCGATCCTGGTGGGCGCTTTTGCATTCACAGCAATGCTGCTGGCGGCGATCGGGCTGCACGGTGTTTTAGCGCAGCTGGTCTCTCAGCGAACGCCGGAGTTTGGGGTCAGGATGGCGATCGGTGCGAAGACGCGAGACGTCTTCCTGCTTGTCGCGAAACAGGGTGGATTGCCGGTGGCGGCCGGTCTAGCGATCGGACTCTCCGTTGCCTTGGCGTTTGGAAAAGTGCTGGCGAACGTCTTGTATGAAATTAGGCCGAACGACTGGCGGGTGATGGTCGGCGTCGCAGTGGTGCTTTTGATCACGTCGTCGTTCGCTATCATGCTGCCGGCACGACGCGCGGCGCGAGTCGATCCAGCAGTGGCGCTACGGAATGAATGACGTATGGGCGTAGCTCGGTTACAGTTTTACGATTTTTTCGGACTTGAAACCTTTTAAAGCATGTCGTGTGTCGACTATCAACTTAGCGCGTTGAACCACAGCCCCGTAGTCGACACCGGTGTGGTCGGTGACGATCACGACACAATCGGCAGCGTCCACACTCGGCAATAAATCTTGAGTTTCGAGATAGCTGTCCCCAATCCGGAGCCGCTTCACATAGGGGTCGGAGAACGTGACGTTGGCCCCCATGCGCTGCAAGAGCAGAATGATGTCGAGCGCAGGAGATTCACGGACATCATCGATATCGCGCTTGTAAGCGGTTCCGACCACGTGAATCCGAGAGCCGCGAACGGGTTTGGTGGCATTGTTCAAGGCGTGTTGCACTTTTTCTACAACGAACTCCGGCATGCGGCCATTGACATGACCGGCAAGTTCGATGAAGCGCGCCTCGATCCCAGCCTCTTTACTCTTCCAGGAGAGATAGAAAGGGTCAATCGGAATACAGTGTCCGCCTAATCCTGGACCTGGATAGAAGGGCATGAAGCCAAACGGCTTGGTGGCGGCAGCATCGATTACTTCCCAGACATCGATATTCATGCGGTCGCACATCAAAGCCATTTCGTTGGCCAGGCCGATATTGATCATTCGAAACGTGTTCTCGAGCAGCTTAACCATTTCGGCTACTCGCGTGGAGCTTACGGGAACGACTGTTTCGAGGGCCTGCTTATAAAAAAGCGCGCCGACTTCGGTACACGCGGCTGTTATGCCGCCGACAACCTTGGGGATATTCGAGGTCTGATATTTGGGGTTGCCCGGATCGACGCGTTCTGGCGAAAAGCATAAGAAGAAATCCTTACCGACCTCGAGGCCGCTAGCGGCCAGTTTCGGCAAGACCAACTCGTCCGTGGTGCCAGGATACGTGGTCGACTCCAGCATGACAAGAAGACCCGGATGGATATGTTCGGCAATAGCGTCGCTCGCGGAAACCACGAAGCTCATGTCGGGATCCTTGGTTTTCCGCAGCGGAGTGGGGACGCATATGTCGATCGTGTCGAGTTCCCTTATTACCGAAAAGTCGCTCGAAGCGCGCAGCTTTCCGCTCTTGACTAGAGGCGAGAACACCTCGTCTTTGACGTCCTTTATGTAGGAGTGGCCACTGTTGAACTCGTCAACCTTCGCCTGCTGAACGTCGATGCCAACGACTTCGAAACCCGCTCGGGCAAACTCAACGGCGAGCGGCAAGCCTACGTAACCGAGTCCCAGCACGCCGACGCGGGCCTTTTTGGTCGAAATACGATCGCGCAACCGATCCAGGATGCTCACCTGTTCCATAGGCTGCTGCAGAAGTTCAGAACTCAAGAAAGAAACTCCCTTCGCCGGTCGCTTCCGCCGGCCCCGTCAAGAAGATATTTTGTTCCCATCTTATCTGGAGAGGGCCAGCAGGCGTTCTTATCTCGACAGGACTATCCGACAATGCCCGCAGGATAGCAGCTGCTGCTGCGCCCGTCGAACCGGTGCCCGAACTCCGAGTCTCGCCTGCTCCACGCTCGAAGAAGACTACGTCCAGAGTATGGCGGTCGACGGGCCGCACGAAGGAGACGTTAGTGCGGTTCGGGAAACGGGGATGCCGTTCAGCGGCTCGGGCGAAAGCAAGCCATTCGGGTGGAAGCCGGTCAACAAAGATGGCACACTGTGGGTTACCTACATTAAGAATAGTTGCGTCGAAGGTTTGGCCTGCGAGGGTAAGAGCCGCGTGAAGCTCTTCCAGGCGAGGCTCACCCATGTCCATTTCAAACTTGAAGAAGTTTCCCTTGTTTTCCACCAGGCGCAGATGCTTCGGACCAGCACCCGTCGTGATGACAATCTCGCGCTCCGGTACGTTGCCATGCATGAAGGCAAAAGCAGCGGCGCAACGAGTTCCGTTGCCGGAGATCTCGGGCTCGCTCCCGTCTGGATTGAACAGCCTGGTGCGAAGTCCACCTGTTGAGCGCTCGACTAACATCCAGCCATCTGCTCCGATACCGGTATTGCGCGCACAAATCCTCCGCGCAATCAGACCAGAGTCGGCGGAAGACGGCACATCGGACGCCCAGGTAAGCAGGAAGTCGTTCTCCGCGCCGTGCAGTTTGGTGAATGGAATCCGAGTCATGGCGTGCTTCTTTCGAGGATTTGTAAATCGGGGCTGAATTTACTCGTGCTGATCGTCTGCACCTGCGAGTAAGGTGCAGAGCGGCCCACGAGAGAAGTGGAAAGCCCGTCTCCCGCTTGAACGACGGCCCAGAGGTTGGGATGGTACAGATCGGGTCGTGTAGTTGCCAAAAACCACATGGGGCCATTTCCGATGTTGAGAGTTTCCGAGAGGTGAATTCCGGCGCTCCGATAGATGCCGGTGACATCTCCGGTCGAACTCAGAATGCCCTGCCCTCTTTCATAGTTCATCTCAAGAAACTTCGCTCCCGCATTGGTCCAAGCACGGCGATCCACAGAGTTGACCTGAGACTCTTTCCAGCAAATCCAGTGTTCGCGTGAAGGATGCAGCAGCCAGGGGGCAAGGGCCATCAGAGGGATCAGAAGAGAGAACCTTTTCCAGCGCTGTGGTACCGCCAGCACAATTGCTCCTGCCGCAAAGGCGCATAGCACCACTACCGCGATTCCGTAGCGGCTGTTGTAGTAGGTGAAAGGCCAGAGTGGCGGGATGTGGATCGGAGTTCCCCCAGAGGAATGCATGCTCCACATGTAGAAGAGGGGAGTCAGCGACAAAAAGAGCAAGGGTTGCAGGACTTCACGCGAGTACGCGACCACGGCGCCGATAACACCAAGCAGAATGAGGCCGAGTCCTGCGCACAGTTCGCCCGTCCTGCAGTAGTAGTGAATGGCAGCGCTCCAATCCTGATAACCGGGGTAGGATTGGTGCTTCTGGATAGCGATGGGGGAATATGGACCGTTGTAAAAGGCCAGCGCGTTTCCCGTTTCCCACCAGTTGTGAGCGATCCAGTAGAGGGGTGCAAGGCACGCAGCAGCTTCGAATAAGAAAAAAACCAACAGCCGGCGGCGATGCTGAGTCAGCCCCAACAACCAGAATCCGATAAATGGGATTAGGAACCACCCGTCATAGCGAGTGAGGCTGAGACTCCAGCTGGCGAAGAGTATCAAGACAATCCAACCGCATCGCTGGGTGGCGCGAAATCTCAGTAAACCGAGCAGCACAACTGACAACGCGGCCAAGAACACGATTTCCGTCATGGGAATCGTCGCGAGATAGAGCACGTTTGGGTTCAGGGCAAAACAGATCACGACGACCGCGGCGGCCGCCGCGCTTCGGTAGGATTCGCGGGCAGCCAGGTAAAAGCAGGTTCCCGCAGTGACGAAACAAAAGGAGACGGGCAACGTACCGGCCAGTCCGGATAACCAAAGCCAGTCATTGCCGACAAAGGGGAGACAAATGACGTGCAGCATCGGGAGCCACACTGTGCCGAGCTGGTCGTAACCAGGCGTGCGCGAATCGATCAGGCTCCGGCTAATATTCAGATGCGACTCGGCATCGCCGTAATAAAGGGTGTAGTCGTGTTGAAAAACCCACCATCCCGCGGCAGCCACGAGAAGCGCCAAAGAGCAAACAACAAGCGCGACTTGAATGCCCCTTCCTGGAGCGCCGACAGACTTAGAATGCGGTGAAGCGCCGGAACTCGTCAAAACGTTGGTCGACCTCTTTGCGAGTCAGAGTTTTGAACCGTTCGACGCCGAATTGCTCACAGCAGAAGCTACCCATAACCGAGCCGTAGATCACCGCCCGGTGTAATTCGTGAGGATCGAACGATCCATTTCGCAAATCGAAGTTGCGCTCAGCCAGATAGCCCACGAAGCCGCCGGCAAAACAATCACCAGCACCGGTGGGATCGAAGACGTCCTCCAGTAGGTAACCGGGAACCATGAACATGGAATCGCGTCGAAACAGCATTGCGCCATATTCGCCACGCTTAATTACCAGCGTGTTGGGCCCCAAATCAAGAATCTTCTGAGCGGCCTTCCGCAGATTATGTTCGCCTGACAACATACGCGCTTCACTGTCGTTGATTAGGAGAAAATCCCAGTGGCAAAGCGCAGCAACCAATTCCTGGCGAAAATCACTGATCCAGAAGTTCATGGTATCGCCACCGGCAAACCGGAGAGCTGGCATCTGCTCCTGAACGGTGCGCTGCAAGTCGGGTTGGATATTGCCGAGAAATAGATATGGCTGGCCGATATAGGACGCGGGGAGCTTCGGCTTAAATTCGGCGAAGACATTCAGATCGGTACGCAAGGTCGTACGATCATTCATGTCGTCGGAATAGACGCCGGACCAGAAGAACGTTTTGCCCGGAACATGTTCCAGGCCCGCTAAATCGATTCCTTTTTCCATCAGCAGTTGCCTGTCTTCGGTGGCGAAGTCATCGCCCACTACAGCTACGATAGAGGCTTTGGTGAAGTAGCTGGCGCTCAGCGCAATGTAAGTGCAGGCACCTCCGAGGATACGATCCCGTTTTCCGTGAGGAGTCTCGATGCCGTCATAGGCAACCGATCCGACTACAACTAGCGACATTGCTTTGCATTGTAACCGGATGAACGATTACTTCACGAAATTGCGTCACCTAAATGAAGCACGAGAGACACTCTATAAATAGTGCGGTTCTTAATCATCAGCGATTCCCATGCCAACTGGAACGCACTCGAGGCAGTGCTGGCGAGCGCAGAGGGCAAGTACGATCAAGTTGTTTGCTGCGGGGACCTGGTCGGATACAATCCGGAGCCGGGCGTGGTCGTCGACTGGACCAGGAAACACTGTACGACGGTGGTTCGCGGGAATCACGACAAAGTGGTTGCGGGTATCGACAGTCTGGAGTGGTTTAACGACGCGGCCAAGATCGCCGCCCGCTGGACAATGGAGGAGCTGGACGCCGATCAGCTCGAATATCTGCGCACTCTTGAAAAGGGTCCAGTGAAGTTAGAGCATTTTCAGATGTGGCACGGCTCACCGCGGGACGAGGATGAGTACCTGACGGGACCTCGCGAGGCGATGCCGGCGTTCGAAGGACTCGAATCATCGCTAGGCGTTTTCGGACACACACATCTACAGTGTGTGTTTTTTTCAAAGCACAGGCGCTTGGGCATGTTGCCGGCCGTACCCAAGAAAGAAAGCGAGATTGCGATCCAACTCGAACCAGATGTTGCGTATTTGGTGAACCCGGGCTCGGTAGGCCAACCGAGAGACGGAGACCCCAGAGCTGCATACGCCCTCTATGACTCGGACCAGAGATTGTTGTTTCTGCGGCGCGTCCCATATTCCGTGGAGGCAACCGCTGAAAGAATTAAGGCCGCCGGATTGCCTGAAGTGCTAGCTCAACGGCTGTTTTATGGCTTCTGATCCTTGCGCAGGTCCGCAACAGACGTCACATGACAAAATGGTGTTTTGCGGATAGTTCCGGACGGCATTTACTACGCATGCGCGCTCGTACTGGTAGGTCTGGCTCTTTCCTATTTTGTGGCCGCCTGGCTGGCTGTGCCCCTGTATGTCTTAGCCGCGTTTTGCCTTTATTTTTTTCGTGATCCGGAGCGAGTTCCGCCCAACGGGAACGTCATGGTGGCTCCAGCAGATGGAACTGTCGTAGCCATCAAGCAGCTCGATCGCGGCGAAACTCGCGTGAGCATCTTTCTTAACATCTTCAATGTTCATGTGAACCGCACACCGATTCCGGGCAGAATCATAGAGGTGATTTACAACAAGGGCAAGTTCTTGAATGCAGGTCACGAAGCCGCCTCCGCAGAAAATGAGCAGAACACGCTGGTCGTCGAGGGCGAGAACACTCGCGTCATTTGCCGCCAGATCGCAGGGCTGATAGCGCGCCGTATCGTCTGCTACAAAAAGGCGGGCGACACCGTGAGAGCGGCGGAGCGGATCGGATACATCAAGTTCGGGTCGCGAGTGGACTTGATTTACGGTTCGGAGTGGAAGACGGTAGTTGCATTGGGAGAGAAAGTTTCGGCCGGGATCACCGTAGTGGCTCATTGGGCCGCAAGCGAGGGAGCGATCTGACAAACCGAGAGCATGTGATAGGGCCGCGCCCAAAGGAAAGGAAAAGACCGCGAAGAGCAGCTTATATCCTCCCGACTCTATTCACCAGCGGCAACATATTTCTCGGGTTCATCGCCTTAGTGCAGGCTTTTCAAGGCGCCATACTTGCCACGACCGGTGAATTTGGATTCAATCCACATTTTTCATTGGCGGCCAAAGCACTGGGATTCGCTATTTTCTTTGATGGTCTGGACGGGCGCATAGCCCGGATGACGAACACAACAAGCGATTTCGGTCGAGAGCTCGATTCGCTTGCGGATTTCATGACCTTCGGGATTGCGCCCGCCATGCTGGCATTCGTCTGGGGTGTGCGTTATGTGGCAGTCACGCACGGTGGCAGTCTCGAGAGCCATATCATGCGTGCCGGATACTCCGTGATTTTCTTCTATCTGCTCTGTGGAGCAGTACGCCTGGCGCGCTTCAACGTGCAGACGAACGCAGTACCTAAGAATCCCGGCCGTCCGGACCGCAAATACTTCGTGGGAATGCCAAGTCCTGCTGCCGCAGGGCTCATCGTATCCATTGTGTACTTCGACCCCGCGCCGGTGCGTTCTCTGCCAGTTTCGATTGCGTGGCTGGTGCTGGTAGGTTTGGCGGGGCTTTTGATGGTGAGCACCTGGCGTTATCCGAGTTTCAAGCAAGTAAGCGTATTCAAGCCGCGTACGCCGCTGATTGTCCTGATCGTAGGATTGTCAGCATTTCTGATTTGGGAATGGTCGCAGCCATTCCTCCTCGCGGCCGCGAGCACGTACGCACTCACGGGAATCGTCATTCGTTTGGGCGGTTTCCTCAGGCGTTATCGAAAGCTCCGCCCCAAAGCACCCTATCCGGAGCATCAAATTGGCTAAATTCCAACATAAAACAGGCAACAAACTGGCGCTGGTCGGCGCCGAAACATTACTCGGGAAAGAACTGACTACGGTCCTCGAAGACCTACCCTCAGCAGCAATGGTCGTGAGATTCGCTGCGACGGGAGAAGGAAATTTTGGCGAGGCGGATGGCGAGGCAGTCTATCGGGAGCCGCTCGAAAGCAAACAGCTATCGGAAGTGCGGGCGGTACTTACGGCGGGATCACCGGAAGGCGCGCAAAAAGCCTATGAACTCGTCAGGGCTATGGACCCTCGTCCACTGTTGATCGACTGCACGGGGCATTTGGAGAACCAACCAGAGGCTCGCATAGTCTCACCGTTGGCGGAGGAGATCGAACTCGGCGGAAGCTGGCTTCTCGTGATAGCGCATCCGATGTCCGGAGCGCTCGCCCTCATTTTGAAGAGGCTGACTCGGTATCGCAAATTCCGGCAAGCGGTCGCACATATTTTCGAGCCTGCAAGCGAGCGGGGATTCCGGGCTGCTTCGGAATTGCATGAACAGACGACCAGTCTTCTTTCATTCAAGCCGCTAACGAAGGAAATCTTTGACTCGCAGCTCGGCTTCAATCTATTGCCGAAGTATGGCAACGCAGCCCCCGTAAGCTTGTCGGCTGTAGAACAGCGCATCGATCGCGATCTGGCTACACTTCTCGCCAATCAACGGGCTTCGGGGCCGCTGCTCATGCCTTCTCTGCGAGTGATAGCAGCGCCCGTCTTTCACGGTTACAGCCTTTCGATCTGGGTGGAGTTTGAAACAGACATCAATGCCGAGGAAGTAGGGGAAGCGCTGGCATCCGCTCAGATCGAAGTGCGCGATTCCACAGAAGAAGCGCCTCACAACGTTGGTGCAGCGGGCCAAAGCGGCTTGATCGCCGGTGATATACGCGTCGACCGCAATAATCCGAAAGCGGCGTGGCTTTGGATCGTCGCTGACAATCTGCGGCTGACGGCGGATGGCGCAGCAGCGTTGATCGGCAAATTGGAAGCGGCTCGGTAATGACCAGGCGCTCGGTTTGTTTGCTCGGAGCCGCTTCAATTGCTGCGGTTTCATGCGGATACCATGTAGGCGGAACTGCCGACCTGATGCCCAAGAATGTTCGCACCATCGCGATTCCGCCCTTTTCGACTTTGACGACGCGCTACACACTCACCGATGAATTGCCTCGCCAAATTGGGCGCGAATTCAGCGCGCGAACCAGGTTCGTCATCGTCAATAATGCGGCCGAGGCTGACGCCGTCTTAAACGGAACTATCAACTCTGCGCTTGCAGTTCCGACAATTTATGATCCTGGCTCGGGGAAAGCAACGAGCGTAGAGGTGATAGTTAATCTGACTGTCAAGCTGCTGGACCAGCGAACGGGTAAGCTGCTCTATACACGTGCCAACTGGGGCATACGGGAGGACTACGAACTGGCCGTCGATCCACATCAGTTCTTCAATGAAAGCGGCCCCGCGCTCGATAGATTGAGCGGCGATGTGGCACGCGACCTGGTCACCGGGGTCGTCGAGAATTTTTGATCGACCGCGAGCGAAATATCTTGTGCTTCCAGAACAGTTCCTCGCCAAGATCTCCAAGCAACCGCCAGCCCCGGCTTACTTGTTTTTGGGGCAGGAAGGATATCAACGGCGGCTGTGCAAAGACGCGCTTCTTGAACGCGTGCTGCCGGGCTCCGCACAAACAGAGGGATTGAGTGCAGTCGATCTGGCCGAAAGCTCTCTTTCGAACATCTTGGATGATGCGAGATCTATGTCGCTGTTTACAGCAGATCGCGTGATCTGGGTCAGCAGTGCAGAATCAGCTCTGCCTCGCAGATTGGTAGCGGCAACAGACGAGGAGGACGGAACGGATAATTCGCCTGAAAATATTCTTGCCGATTACCTGAGGTCCCCAACACCTGGCACGGTTTTGGTGTTTGAATGCAGTCGATATGACTTTGGCGGAGAAGATCGCTTGAAACTCGAACGTGTACAGAGGTTCTACTCGGCGATCAAGGCGGTGGTCGAGTTTCGTCAATACACGCCGGAATCCAGCCGGTTTCTGGCGCAGGAATTGGCCAAGAAGCACAAGCTCAAGCTAGGCGGGCCCGAACTGGCTGCGCTGCTGGACGCAGTGGCGGGCGATGCAAATCGGCTGGCTTCCGAGATGGAGAAGCTTTCGCTTTTCGTGGGCAGCGCGCGGAACGTAACGATGGAGGACCTGCGAACGTTAGTGCCGAACGCGGCCCAAACCACAATTTTCGCATTGGTGAACGCGCTCGGAAAAGGTGATCGCGGCGGCGCTCTTCGCTCTTTAGACATACTCGTGCGGGAGGGGGAATACTTACCTTTGGCGCTCACGTTTCTGAGTACGCAATTCCGGCTGGCTTTGGCGGCCAAAGAAGCCAAACTCAACTCCAGCCAGCAGGCACAGGCATTTTTTTCCAGCTTGGGTATCCGAATTTGGCGAGAACGCGCCGAGCAGGTGGTCATGACAGCGAGCGCATTTACCAAGGAACGTCTGGCGAAAGCGATAGCCATGATCTACGAGACGGATAAGAAGTTTCGAGAAGGCTATCGTAATGATCAGCTGATTATGGAGACTTTGGTACTGAGCCTAACAGCCAAATAAGAAAGAGTCGTCAGCTGTTACCCTCCACTCGCCTTCGCCACTCGAACAAGACCACACCGGCCGCAACTGAGACATTTAGCGAGGCGACCTCGCCTGCCATGGGAATCCGCAGTAGGACATCACAGTGCTTCTGGACGTTCTGATGAAGCCCTTTGCCTTCTCCGCCGAGCACGATGGCGGTAGGCGTATTGAATATGGCCTGGTCGTAGAGTTCTGTCCCACGCTCGTCGAGACCGTAGATCCAGAAGCCGCGTTGTTTGAGGTAATCCAGCGTGCGGGCGACGTTAACCACACGGGCAACCGGGAGATACTCGAGCGCGCCCGATGCAGCGCGATCAACCGTCTCGGTCAACGGAGCAGAGCGCCGCTCCGGCACAACAATGGCATCAGCGCCAGCTGCATGCGCCGTACGGATAATCGCTCCCAAATTATGCGGATCCTCCACTCCGTCAAGGATCACGACCAGCCGAGCGCGTTCGACGAGAGACTCCAGGTCAGCGTATGCATGCGCCGAACCGAATGCGAGTACTCCCTGGTGAGACGCGCCTCTTCCGGCGCGATCAAGCGTCTCGCGGGGTTCAAAACGAACCGGTATCGATGCGATCCGGGCTAACTCGACGATCTCATGAATGCGCGATCCCGAGACACCCTTCGCGATTAGAATCTTGTCAAGTGGATGGTGCGCGCGCAGCGCCTCTCTAACGGGATGAACTCCGGCAAGGAGCCTACTCGCTGCTATGAGGGGCCTCCTGGGCTGGAGCTTGGTCCAAAGTGAACGCCACTACGTAGTCTCCCAGAGGCTGCGATCCAGCGGGGCGGTGACCACCGGCCGAGACCACTAGATATTGTTTTCCGTCTGTTCCCTGATAGGTCATGGGGGTAGCGCGTGCACTGGTTGGCAGATCGCCTCGCCATAGTTCTTTGCCGGTCTCGACGTCGAAAGCATAGATCGCATTGTCAAGCGTGCCGGCTTGGAAAACCAGGTCTCCGGCAGTCGAGATCGGTCCGCCTAATACAATCGATCCCCACTCACTTGGTGTAGGGGGACGGTCTTTGCCAGCGTACAGGCGGCCCAGTGGAACTTCCCAACGCTTATCGCCCGTAGTTGGATCGATTGCGAGCAGAGTGCCCCATGGTGGAGCGTTGCACGGCAGCCCTTTGGGACTAAGGAGGAAGCGCCGCATCATACCGTAAGGTGTACCGCGCTGCGCGGCAAACTCCCAGTCTCCGTTTAGTTTTCTGCCATGAGAGTCGCGCGCGTTTTCGAAGTCTGCGCGCGGAATCAGCTTTACTTCCGCAGCGAGACGACTCTCGGGAAGAATCAGAAGATTATGCTTTGGGTCAAATGTCATGCCGCCCCAGTTTTGGCCCCCGACGTAGCCAGGCATGTAAAGCGTTCCATTTAGGGAAGGAGGCGTGAAAATTCCCTCAGCGCGCAATCCGTTGATCTGATCGTGACACCATTTTCGGTCACTCTCGTCGATGCCCCACGCCTCACCGACCGTCATTTTTTGAGGCGTAACTGGAGCCGGCTTGATAGGAAATGGCTGAGTAGGCGAAGCTACTTCTCCAGGGACATCGCTCTTCGGAACGGCGCGTTCTTCGACGCCGAACACTGACTGGCCGTTATCGCGATTCAGGATGAACAGATTTCCGGTTTTTGAGCCGATGGCGATTGCGCGGATACTTGCACCGTCCTTCTGTAGCTCGAACAGCAGCGGCGGAGTGGCAACGTCGTAATCCCAAAGGTCATGATGCACGGTTTGGAAATGCCAGACGACCTCACCGGTATCGGCGCGCAGCGCGACAACGGAGTTAGCGTAAAGATTGTCACCGAGGCGCTCACCGCCGTAGTAATCGGGACTTGCGCTTCCGGTTGGAACGAAGATCAAGTTGCGAACAGGATCAGCCGCGATCACGGACCACGCATTAGCAGCACCCGTACGAGCAGCGCTGCCGCTTTTCCAAGTTTGGGCGCCCGGATCATCAGGACGCTGCGGAATCGGGTCCCACGTCCATCTCAGCCTGCCGGTCTGAACGTCAAAAGCGCGGATTTCGCCAGAAGCCTGCGCGGCCCAGCCGTTGTCCGCAATCGCGGATCCGATCACGATGGTGTTACCAACGACGGCAGGAGGCGAGGTTTCTTCGTAATCGGAATAGTAGTGCGGCTCGATCCTGAGACCTTGTCGCAGATCTACGGTGCCATTATCCCCGAAAGCGGCGCAGAGCTTTCCGGTTGCGGCATCGAGAGCGATCAGACGAGCGTCAATGGTTGCGACAAAAATCCGGCGGCCACTCCCGTTCGGAGCAGCCCATGACGAGACTCCTCGGTTGGCATAATCGCCGTAGCCTTTATCCTTATCGACGCGCGGATCATAGACCCACCGTTGACTTCCTGTGATCGGATCGAGTGCGAAAACGCGGCCCAGAGGTGTGCTGACGTACAGAGTACCTTCGATATAGAGCGGCGTCGCTTCGAAGGCCGTTGGTTTGTCTCCCTTCGGCTGATAGGCGTCACCCGAACGAAAGGTCCACGCGATCTTCAGCCTGCTTACATTCGAACGATTGATGACGGTAATAGGCGAGAAACGAAGCCCGCCAGGATCGTTACCATAAAAGGGCCAGTCGCCCGAGCCGTTCGGCGAGCCCGCGGCGGCTGACAGTGAGCAGGAAAATGCACACAATACGAAGACCAGCTTCATGCAAATAGTATTATTTTGCTCCACGCACAGCAACAGCAGTTTTGTGACGAGCGGGACTGAACCGGGGACGAAGCAGACAAATCGAGTTCGCAATGAGTTATTGCAAGGCGGTGAGGAGTGTTTCCATGGACCCGTACAACCGGGAATATCACGATACCGAGTACGGTTTTCCGATCCGAGACGATTCGGCGCTCTTTGAGCGGCTGATCCTCGAAATCAACCAGGCAGGGCTTTCCTGGCTCACCATTTTGAAGAAGCGAGAAGCGTTTCAAAAGGCTTACGCCGGATTCGATTTCCACAAAGTGGCGGCATTCCACCAGAAGGATCGCGAGCGGCTTCTGCAGGATGCGGGCATCATTCGCAATCGACTGAAGATTGAAGCCGCTATCGCCAATGCGAAAGTCGTCGTGGAGCTTTCGCGCAGGCATGGATCGTTCAGAGGGTGGCTAGATGCAACACATCCTGCAGCCCTACAAGATTGGACGAAACTCTTCAAGAGAACTTTTAGTTTCACTGGAGGTGAGATTGTCCGTGAGTTTCTGCTCAGCACAGGCTATCTACCAAATTCGCACGACGAAGACTGTCCGATTTATAGTCAGATTCTCAAGCTGAATCCACCGTGGCGATCCGTACTCCTGCGAGGTTGATATAGATTGATGCTATGGCGAAAGCGATAGGGAGGCCGGAACTCTCGGAGATTGCACCACATGCAAAGGCATATGTAGACCTAGTACCGGGCGAAGATGTGTTAGCGGCTTTAACCGCACAGAGCGACGAAACTATCGCGCTATTAAAGCCATTGCCTGAGGAGTATGCAACCGAGTTTGCATATGCGCCGGGCAAGTGGACAAAAAATACAATAAAACAGATTGTTGGACATTTGAGTGATTGCGAGCGGATTTTCGCGTATCGCGCATTGCGGCTGTCTCGAGGTGATTCGACACCTCTGCCGAGTTTCGAGCAGGACGGCTATGTGACTGCCGCAGACTCGAACGGGAGAACGCTGACGAGTCTCGTGGACGAACTCCGTATTGTGCGGAAATCGACACTAGCACTGTTTGAAAGCTTGCCGCAGTTGGCTTGGCTGAGGCGGGGACAGGTGAGTGGGCGGGACGCAACAGTGCGCGGAATCGCGTACACCATAGCTGGTCACGAACTGCATCACTTCAGGATTCTACGGGAACGATATCTGTCGGAAGCGTAGTGGAATATCCCTCTTTTTTGTAAGGACAGTACCATCTAGGGCCCGCTGGAGGCTGCCCAAATCGCTGTTCCGAACAAAGGTACCAATACCACCATACCTTTACGGAGAGCCTACTCTCGCCATATCCTTCGGTTGGCGACTAGTCTCGGACAGCTTTCGGGGTTACCGCCGTGCTTTGGAGGCATGATGCGATTGAGGAATTGGGTGCTGATAGGGGCTTCCACATTGCTGGCGGCTCCGGTGTTTGCCAGCACCTACTACGGTGGGCTGGAGGACTGGAAAGCCGGAGACTACGACTACAATGACGTGGTCTTTTCCTTGGCAGGAAGTAGTTTGACACTGAATTCCACCTCCGGAAAGTGGTATTCGGCGCCGACATTAGGGACAACCGGCGCTCCGTTTTGGAATCATTCCTCCGGTGATGGTCCGCTCGACAACGTTGGATACTGCATCTATGGCGGTGGGAACTGCAATGGCGGTGTGGCTCTCGACCCCGGCGCGAAGTACCTGGCAGCAAGCGCGACCGGCCCTAGCGGATCGGCAAATAATGTGACATTTACTGCGACAGGGCAGGTCGTGATCGATATTGCCTTGCAGATCACGATCGCGCACGATCAAATCGGCTGGTATTCACTTTCCAACCCAAGTGAGATCAACTGGCTGAACGCCGGTTCAACGAATGGCTCGTTCACTTTCAATCCGAGGGGCGCTTTCGGTCTCGTGGGCGGAAATGCGTACTACACTTTCTATTCACAGGATCGATACGGCAGTCACGACGGTGTCTCGCATTTCGCGTTCTTTGACCCGCCGAGCGCAGCGGTGCCTGAACCGGGCGCATTAGGGCTGATTGGTTTAGCTTTGGTCGGAACCCGTCTGATTTACGCCAGACGCAGACAGCGCCGAAACGGCGCGAGGGAATCGGGTACGCAGGATTCGTAGCTATCTCGTGGCGATCTGCCACGGTGCAGCGGTTTCAAACTCAAAGGCGGCCTCAAGGAGGTCGCCTTTTCCATTTCCAATCGGCAATTTAATTATTGCCTTACGAGAATAGTTACTGCGAGAGCGCAACTTTCCCGCAAGCTTCGTTATATACTCTGCTCTTGGTGGGTGTGAAATCCGACATCCGCGCGAGTAGTAACGCTTTCCTATGGCACAACTCTTTCGACCCAGTTCGAATACGATTGCTCAAGTCTCGTTAGCGGCTGTCGTTATCTTGGCTGCTTCCACGCTCGCGGTCGCCTACATCATGGACCGAGGTCAATGGACGACTTCAATACGACACGCGCCCGAGCAGCCGATCATGTTCAGCCACAAGCACCACGTTAAGGACGACGGAATTGATTGCCGCTACTGTCACACGAGTGTCGAGACCTCGCACTATGCCGGACTCCCCGCCACCGAGACCTGCATGTCCTGCCACTCCCAGATCTGGAATAACGTAAACATCACGCAACCGATTCGCGACAGTTGGGCTAGCGGCCAATCCATACCCTGGACACGAGTACACGACCTACCAGATTTTGTCTATTTCAACCACAGCATCCATATCAACAAAGGTATCGGTTGTTCGACCTGTCACGGGCACGTTGACGAAATGCCGTTGATGTACAAGGTCAATACCTTGAACATGAATTGGTGCGTGAACTGCCACCGCGACCCGGCCAGGTTCATACGACCCAAGTCTGAAGTGTTCAACATTGATTATGTTTATCCGGCAAACCAGGCGGAATTGGGCCCGCAACTGGTGAAGCAATATCACGTTCAGTCCTTAACCGATTGCGTTACCTGCCACCGATGAAAGAGTTCCCTCAATTTCTAGAAAGCAGCCAAGAACCGGGCATGCACTCCGCCAACGAACACGACCACAAACCTAGCGCCAAGAACGGCCTAATCTCGCTCGAATCGTTGCTTGAGCCGCCGCGGAAGGCGGCCGTCAACATCGAGGCTCTACGCGAGAAACTGGCCGCGGGGCGGGGGCCGCAATTCTGGCGGACGCTCGAAGAAGCAGCCGAATCAGAGGATCTTCGCGAGTATGTCGAGCAGGAATTTCCGGGACTTTCAGGACAAATTCCACAGGGCATCGATCGCAGAAACCTATTGAAAGTAATGGCAGCATCGCTCGCGATGGCGGGAGCGGCAGCCTGTACGAAACAACCGAAAGAACTGATCGTCCCGTACGTACGACAGCCGGAAAACGTAATCCCGGGTATCCCCCTTTTTTACGCGACCGCGATGAACACGGACGGGTATGCTCGCGGGCTATTGGTTGAAAGCCATCTAAACCGCCCAACCAAGGTGGAGGGCAATCCAGACCACCCGGCGAGTCTGGGTTCGACGACAATCTTCGAGCAGGCCTCGATCCTGAACCTGTACGATCCCGATCGCTCGGAAACGGTACTGAATGAGGGTCGGATGACCACCTGGGGGGATTTCACCGGGAAATTCAGCACCGAGGCGCAGGCGCTCACGACGCGTAAAGGTGAAGGGCTGGCGATTCTCACAGGCGTGACGACATCGCCCACCTTCATCGACCAGATGAGAACGCTCGGGAGCTTGATGCCGTCTGCGAAGTGGTATGTCTCCGAGCCGAGTGTGAATCCGGCAATCGCAAGTGCAGCGAAGAAAATCGCCGGGCGGAATGCTTTTATCTCTCACGATCTCTCGAAGGCTGATGTAATCGTCAGCCTTGAGAGCAACTTTATGGTCTGTGGCCCGGCTGCTCTCCGATACGCGAGGCAATTCGGGCAACGGCGCAGCGTAGATAACGGTGAGACTCCGGTCCGTCTGTATGCGATCGAATCCGCCCCGTCGGTAAGCGGTTCGCTAGCCGATCACCGTTTCCCGGCAAAGAGCAGCGCGATTCCCGGTCTGGCTTATGCTCTGGCGACCGCGTGCGGGGTAAATGCCCCGGCGGGCGGTGGAACCACCCCTGATTGGCTAAATGTGGTCGCGCAAGATCTGCAGAAAAGCAAGGGGCGCTCGGTGGTCATTCCAGGCGAGTTTCAGCCGGAAAGCGTTCATCTCGCGGCATATGCGATTAACGCCGCATTGGGGAACGTAGGTCAGACCGTCAGCGTGCTGGAAGGCGTGGAGCCGGACAACACACATTCGCTCCAAGAGCTGACCGATGATCTGAATAACGGCCATGTGGAAACGCTGCTGATCATCGGACAGAATCCGGTCTATACGGCACCGGCTTCGCTGAATTTTCTGAACGCCATGCGCAAGGCACGGCTTGTCGTACGAGTGGGTCAGTTCTTCGATGAGACGTCGCGCTGGAGTCACTGGCACGTTCCGGAAACTCATTATCTGGAGACCTGGTCGGATACGCGCGCCTTCGATGGAACGACTACTATCCAGCAGCCGCTGATCGAGCCGCTCTATTACGGGAAGTCTGGACACGAGGTTCTATCGATTCTCATTGGCAAACCGGACGAGAACGGCCATGAAATCGTAAAGGAGTATTGGCAGAGTCAACACAAGGAAGCCGATTTCGATCAGTTCTGGCAGATCTCACTCCATAACGGCTGGGTCGAAGGATCCGCGATCGGTCCAGTAAACGGCAAGCCAGCAGCACTGCCGGCATTGGAGCAGCAGGAAATCAGCGGCATGGAAGTTGTCTTCCGGCCTGATCCGACGATCGGCGACGGAACCTACTCCAATAATGGCTGGCTGCAGGAGTGCCCGAAACCGCAGAGCAAAATGACCTGGGACAACGTGGTGCTCATCAGTCCCAAGAACGCGGGCAAGTGGAAAGTCGATAAAGGCGACATGCTGCGCGTGACGGTGAACGGCAAAAGCACTGTTGGGCCGACGTGGATTTTACCGGGACACGCGGAGGATTCGGTAACCGTACACTTTGGCTACGGCCGCCAAGGCTCGGGCCGGGTTGGCAACAAGATCGGCTACAACGCCTATTCGATTCAGAATGCCTCGACCCCTTACGTTGCCTCCGGATCGGTGGAGAAAACAGGCGAACACTACCGGATCGCGAACATCCAGGAAACGCAGACGATGGCAGGACGCGAGCCGGTCCGCGAAGCTGAATTGGCGGAGTTTCGCCAGCATCCAGACTTCCCCACCATGGAGGAGAAGCCGCTGCCGCCCGGAGAGAGTCTGTACAAGGACGTTCACTGGCCGTACAACGGCTACAAGTGGGGCATGACGATCGACCTGAACACCTGTATCGGCTGTCACGCCTGCATCGTCGCGTGCCAGGCAGAGAACAATATCGCCGTAGTAGGCAAGGACCAGGTCGCGCGCGGACGCCACATGCACTGGATTCGAGTGGACCGCTATTACAGCGGGAACCTGGACGAGCCTGCCATCTATAACCAGCCTGTGCCTTGCATGCACTGCGAAGACGCTCCCTGCGAAATGGTATGCCCGGTAGCGGCGACGGTCCACAGCAATGAAGGACTGAACGAGATGGTCTACAACCGCTGCGTAGGCACCCGCTACTGTTCAAACAACTGTCCTTATAAAGTACGGCGCTTTAATTTCTATCTGTACTCGGATTGGAATACTCCCAGCTTGTACGGAGCGCGCAATCCCGATGTCACGGTGCGCAGCCGGGGCGTCATGGAAAAATGTTCGTATTGTGTGCAGCGCATTCAGGAAGCGAAAATCAGGTCGGACGAAGAGGGCCGCAGAGTACGCGATGGCGAAATTCTTACTGCGTGCCAGCAGGTATGCCCGACTCAAGCGATTACGTTCGGTGATTTGAACGACAAAAACAGTATGGTGGCGAAGCTACAGTCACTTCCGCGAAAATACGGGCTATTGGACGACTTGAATACCCGACCGCGTACGAAATATCTCGGCTATGTTCGAAATTCCAATGAGGCACTAAGAGGTCAGCGTGGCAACAATAGACAAGCTTGAGTTACCCGCGCAAATAATATCCGATCCCGGCCCGGATAGCGTTCTAGGGCCCGGCCATTCATACGAATCTGTCAGCGATCGCATCGCTGGCGTCGTCTTGCTGCCGTGGAAAGCGTCACCGAAGAAGTGGCTGCTAGGCGCCTTCATTTCCTTTTGCTTTGTCAATCTGCTGATGCTCGCAATGTACGTCCTGTTCATGCGCGGCATCGGCGTATGGGGCGTGAATATCCCCATAGGTTGGGGATTCGCAATCATCAACTTCGTCTGGTGGATCGGTATCGGCCACGCGGGAACCCTGATTTCGGCGATTCTCTTCCTTCTGAAGCAAGACTGGCGAACCTCGATTAACCGTTTCTCAGAAGCGATGACTCTGTTCGCCGTAGCCTGCGCCGGGATGTTCCCAATCCTCCACCTGGGACGGCCGTGGCTCGCGTATTGGCTCTTTCCCTACCCGAATTCGATGTGGCTTTGGCCTCAGCCGCGCAGCCCGCTCGAATGGGACGTCTTCGCCGTCTCGACCTACGGAACGGTTTCGCTGGTGTTCTGGTACGTGGGATTGGTGCCCGATCTGGCGACCATGCGCGATACGGCTCTGCACATGTGGCAGCGTAAACTCTACGGCGTTCTCTCGCTTGGCTGGCGCGGTTCGGCGATTCACTGGCATCGCTACCAGAAGGCTTATCTGCTGCTGGCCGGCTTAGCGACGCCGCTGGTGCTTTCGGTTCACTCGATAGTAAGTATCGATTTCGCAATCAGCATCATCCCGGGCTGGCATACCACGATTTTCCCGCCGTACTTTGTGGCCGGCGCGATCTACTCCGGGTTCGCGATGGTTTTGACATTGATCATCCCGCTACGAGCCTGGTACAACATGCGCGATCTCATCACATTGCGGCACATCGATGCCGCGGCCAAGCTGATGCTCGGCACCGGGCTGATTGTGGCATACGGCTATTCGATGGAAGCGTTCTTCTCCTGGTACAGCGGCGACAAGTACGAGAGCTTCATGTACTGGAACCGCATGACCGGGCCGTACGGCGCCGTCTATGCGCTTCTGATCCTTTGCAACATTGCGATCCCTCAAGCGCTGTGGTCCAGGAAAGTACGCCAGAATATCGTTCTGGTGTGGCTTATCTCGCTTATTGTGAACTGCGGCATGTGGCTGGAGCGGTTTGTGATCGTGGTCGTCAGTTTGCATCGCGACTTCCTCCCGTCCTCCTGGGGTATCTACATTCCGACAAAATGGGATTGGGCCACTTACGCTGGAACATTGGGCTTTTTCATGTTCCTGATCTTCCTTTTCGTCCGTGCGCTGCCTTCGATTTCGATCTTCGAGGTGCGTGAGGTAGTGCATCATCAAAAGCACCAGCAGCATGAGCTCACGGGGGCTTTATGAGTCACATTCACCTCAATCCGCTCCCGGAAATTCATGGCGCCATGGTCGAGTTTGATACTCCGGAAGAGTTGTTAGCAGCCTGCGAACGCGCTTACGCAGAAGGATTCAGGCGGATGGATGCCTATGCGCCGATGCCGATCGAGGGATTGGCAGAAGCGATCGGATTCAGGCGGAACAAAGTCGCTTTCTGCGTCCTCATTGGCGGAATTTGCGGAGTGATCGGCGGGTTCGGGCTGCTCGAGTGGATCACGGTGATCGCATATCCGCATAACGTGGGTGGCCGTCCCCTGAACAGCTGGCCGGCTTACATACCGATCACGTTTGAGTGCATGATTCTGTTGGCCGCGTTGACATCGATGATCAGCATGTTCGCGATGAACGGATTGCCAAAACCATACCATCCGGTCTTCAACGTACCCGCCTTCGAGCGGGCATCAATCGATAGATTCTTTCTGTGCATCGAATCGTCCGATCCAAAGTTTCGGGTCGAGGAGACGCTGGAATTTCTGCGAGAGCTCGGGGGCAAGGAGGTTTCGCTTGTTCCGGCATAAACTTGGGATAGTGCTATTCGGCGCGCTACTCGGAACGGTAGCTTGCCGCCAGGACATGCACAACCAACCGAAATATAAACCACTTGCCTCAACAGATTTCTTCGGTGACGGACGATCGGAGCGGCCGGCCATCGACGATACGGTGGCGCGCGGGCAACTACGAATCGATCAGGCGCGTTATACCGGGAAAGCAAATGGTCAAGACATCGACTATTTCCCGATCCAGATTACGCATGGGGATGTTTTGCGGGGCCAGGAAAGATTCAACATCTACTGCTCACCTTGCCATGGACGTCTTGGCGATGGCCATGGAATGGTCGTAAGCCGGGGATTGCGACAGCCACCCAATTATCTGGAGCCTCGCCTGGTAAATGCACCGATAGGACACTTTTTTGACGTGATGACGAACGGGTATGGAGCGATGTACAGTTATGCGTCGCGCGTGGCGCCAGACGACCGCTGGCGCATCGCGGCTTATATACGAGCGCTGCAACTCAGTCAGGATGCCCCCCCACAGGTGGCGCAACAGTATCAAGAGCGGTACGGGAAACAATCCCGTGGTTGCGAAAACGATGGCGGGCGGACCTGCTGGAGGAATGAAGTGAGCGATCACGGACATGCGGAACCTATTCGCATACCAGAGATAAGGCTGGGCGCGAAAGCGGCCAGTATAGAGCGGATTTCAGGCGTCGTAGGCGGCTTGGGGTTGCTGCTTTGCGTGGCGGGATTTTTCGCAAACCGCGCGGGATTCTTTCAATCCTACCTTTTTGCTTTTATCTATTGGAGCGGATTTACCTTTGGCGGATTGTGCATTCTACTGATGAACAATACGGTGGGTGGGAAGCTGGGGGGTGACCTCCCGACGCTTCCTCGAAGCGCAGATGCGCACGCTGCCGCTAGTGCTTCTCTTTCTCATCATCATGTTGTTCGGTTTGAAGTACCTTTATCCCTGGACGCACCCTGACCTGGTGGCCAACAACGACGTGCTGCGTCACAAGCATCCTTATCTGAATACTCCGTTTTTCATCGCCCGCATCGCTGTCTATTTCGCGATCTGGCTGTTCTGGGGATTGCGCCTCAACCGAATGGCCGATCAACAGGACCGCACCGGGGATCCGACGCTCGTCGAAAGAATGCGGGCCTTCAGCGCCCCTGGCCTGCTGATCTTCAGCGTAACGGGGACTTTGCCTATATTGACTGGCTGCTTTCAGCAGATACACAATTTTTTTCGACCGTCTATGGCGCGATGATTCTGATCGGCGACGTCGTGCAGAGCTTCGCGCTCACACTGGTGGTAATGATTCTCGCTTCACGCGGCGACCGCTTCGGCGGTCGCATCAACGCTAAGATTTTGCACGACATCGGCAACATGATGTTTGCGTTCGTGATCTTCTGGACTTATTTGACCGCCTCACAATTAATTATCGTCTGGCCGGCGAACCTGCCGCAGGAATTGATGTGGTATCTCGACAGGGTTGGTGGATTCTGGAAGTGGCTGGCGCTGGTGACGGCTCTCTCGATGTTTGCCATTCCGTTCCTGGCGCTTCTTTCACAGGCCCGAAAACGCGATCCAAAACGCTTGATCCGGGTGGCGATCTGGCTGCTGCTAGCCCGAATCATAGACCTGTATTGGATCGTCGTGCCCACATACCGCAGCGCCAGCAATATGTCGCTGATCGGCACAAGTCATGGCTTTTCGATTTACTGGACGGATTTCGCCGCTTTCTTCGGTCTGGGCGGGATCTGGCTTTACGCTTTCCTCGGTCAGTTGCGCCGGCGCCCACTGCTGCCGCTACATGATCCCAGAGTCAGTGCTCCTCTTCGGGAGAGCGCATTGCCGGAGGCCGCGATATGAACAGCCCCACTTCGCATCACAAACCGAACGATTTGGTCAATTCACAACACCCAATACACAGCGAAGCGCACAGTGGACACGAAGGCACCAGCTATGAAGGCGTGGACGCGAGGGCCGGGCTTGTCATCGGATCGCTCGCAGTTATCGGCGGAACATTGGTAATTGTGTTCGCGCTCACCGTAGGTATACAGAAATACATCCAAGCGCGAAATCCTGCGGGAGAAGAACCCAGTCCGTTGGCGCCCGCGCGCGTGCTGCCGCCAGCGCCCCAAATCCAGGTGCAACCCTGGGAGGATCTTCCTCAGATGCGCGCCCATGAAGATCAAGTTCTGAACAGCTCGGGCAAAGATGCTGACGGGCACTATCACATTCCGATCAACGACGCCATGGGCACCGTGGTATCTCGTTTAAGGATCGAACCCAATCCGCCGGTGGGACTGTCAACTCCAGGCGGCGAAGGACGTCAGTTTTCACGATCTTTATCCGACATGCCGCCGCAATATCGTGCGCCCGTGATCCAAGGAGAAATACATAAGCATGCGCAGTAAGACGTTTGTGCTGACCGGAGCGCTGCTGGCTGCCGCTGGTTTGGTCAGCGCGCAGTATGCACGTCCGAAAATCACAAACGGAGTCACGCTCGAGCAGAAACTCAACTCGCCCATTCCGCTGGATCTCGTCTTCCATGACGAGAACAATCAGCCGGTGGCGCTTTGGAAGTATTTCCGGGACAAGCCCGTTCTGCTTTCCATGGTTTATTTCAATTGCCCGAGCTTGTGCCCCATGAGCCTGCACGAGATGGTAGCCAGCTTGAAGCGAGTTCCGCTCGTTCCCGGCCGTGATTACAGTGTGGTGGTCGTGAGCTTCGATCCCAGAGATACGCCCAGAGAGGCAGCTCTGACGAAGACGAAATACGAAGCTGAATTCGGCGGTCGTCCCGGCTACAAAGAAGGCTGGCACTTTCTAACGGGCGACCAGCAAACTATATCGAAGCTGGCCGATGCGGTGGGTTTCCGCTACAGATGGGATAACAGCAGCAAGCAGTTCATCCATGTGGGCGGGATCATGGCGGCAACGCCCGAAGGGAAGCTATCTCGATACTTCTACGGCATCAACTACGCGCCTGCCGACCTGCGAATGGGGTTGGTCGAGGCTTCCCAGCACAAGATCGGCTCGCCAGTTGACTACATCCTTCTGTTCTGCTTTCACTACGATCCTGTTCAGGGCAAATACTCCTTAGCGATTCTCAAGCTCCTGAAGGTGGCGGGAGTGGTCACGCTCCTGGCAATCGTTTTTGGCATTTACTATCTGATGCGAGACGACAAGAAGAAAGCTCGTTCGGCGTGGAAGGAAGCTCATCATGTGGGTTAACGCTTCCTTTTTAGCCGACTTACAACTGTTCCCGGTTGCAGCTTCCGCGCAGGCGGGACCCATCGACTCGCTCTATTGGTTTCTGACGATCGTTTCCGGAATCATGACCTTCGCGATCTTCGTGGCGATCGTGATTTTCGCCTGGAAGTACCGGCGTCGGCCGGGTGTCAGGGCCGTTCAAATCGAGGGCTCGACCAAGCTTGAGCTCACCTGGTCGATTTTGCCGTTTCTGATAATGCTGGTGATGTTTTGGTGGGGCGCGAAGATTTATTTCTCGGCGCAAAACCCTCCCCAGAACGCGATGGAAGTGTTCGTTACGGGAAAACAATGGATGTGGAAGATCCAATACCCCGATGGCGCACGCGAAATTAACGAACTTCACGTGCCGGTGGGCCAGCCTGTAAAACTGACCATGTCCTCCGAGGACGTGATTCACAGTTTTTCGATTCCGGCGTTCCGGGTGAGGCATGATGTTGTTCCGGGACATTACAACACCTTGTGGTTCACAGCCACCAAGCCAGGTCGTTACCATCTGTTCTGCACCGAATATTGCGGAAACGAGCACGCGAAGATGGGCGGCTGGGTAGACGTCATGGAGCAACGCGACTACGCCAATTGGGCGAGCGGCGGCGGCGGCGGCGGAGATTTGGCGGTACAGGGGCAGCAGCTCTTCGTACAGAACGGTTGCTCCACATGCCATCTGCTCGATCAGCAGGGACGCTGTCCCAATCTGCGCGGCCTCTATAACAAGACCGTGCTGTTGGACGATGGACGTACCGTTATAGCGGATGACGCCTACATCAGAGAATCGATCCTCGACCCGAATGCGAAAATCGCGGCGAGTTTCAAGGCGGATATCATGCCGAACTTCAAGGGACAATTGAGTGAAGAAAACGTGATTCAGTTGATCGCATATATCAAATCGCTGTCGCCGACGGCCCCCGCCTCGCAACAGGGAAGCCAGCAGCCGGCCATAGTTTTGACGCCGAATACGGGACAACCGGCAGCAGCGCCGGGCGGCACCGTGGCCCGCCCACCGGCACAGAGGCACTAAGGAAAGTAACATGGCAACCATTGCACAAGCGCAGGGCACACCGCAAATTGCGGCCGAGCCGGTAAACTATCTGAATGTCGAACACGGCTGGAAAAGTTGGCTGTTCACGACCGATCACAAGCGCATCGCGGTTCTCTATCTAATTTCAATAACGCTGATGTTCTTTGTCGGCGGATCGATGGCAGTGCTGTTCCGCATCAACCTGCTTGAACCGCAGGGGATCTTTGCGCCGGAAACGTACAACCGGCTCTTCTCGGCGCACGGGATTATCATGGTGTTCTTTTTTCTCGTACCGTCGATCCCAGCAACGCTCGCCAATTTCCTCATTCCGATCATGGTCGGAGCCAAGGATCTGGCGTTTCCACGTATCAACCTTTTGAGCTGGTATCTGTATGTGATCGGCGCTTTCCTTACGATGTTTGCCGTGCTGCGCGGCGGTGTCGATACCGGCTGGACTTTTTACACACCATACAGCAGTACCTACTCTAATTCTTATGTGCTGGCGGCCGCGTTCGGCGTGTTTACCGCCGGATTCTCTTCCATCCTGACGGGCCTCAATTTCATAGTCACTGTACACAAAATGCGAGCGCCAGGGATGACCTGGTCACGGCTACCGCTTTTCGTCTGGTCGAATTACGCTACCGGGCTGATTCAAGTGCTCGGAACACCCGTGCTCGCGATCGTCCTGCTGTTGCTCGCCTTCGAGCGAATAGCCCACGTTGGTATCTTCGACCCGAGTATCGGCGGAGACCCAATTCTCTTTCAGCACCTGTTCTGGTTCTATTCGCATCCCGCGGTTTACATCATGATTCTGCCGGGCATGGGAGTAATCAGTGAAATCGTCTCGTGCTTTTCGCAAAAGCGGGTTTTTGGCTACAACTTCGTTGCCTTCTCGAGCATGGCAATCGCCGTTCTCAGCTTCGTCGTTTGGGGACACCACATGTTTGTTACAGGCGAGAGCATGTATATCAGCATCGCCTTTTCGTTCCTGAGTTTCATGGTCGCCGTTCCCTCAGCTATCAAAGTTTTTAACTGGACCGCGACTATGTACAAGGGCTCGATCTCCTTTGATACGCCCATGCTCTATGCCTTCGGCTTTATCGGTTTGTTCACCATCGGCGGCCTGACCGGTCTTTACCTGGCTTCCTTGGGAGTCGATGTTGCGACACACGGCACGTACTTCATCGTGGCCCATTTCCATTACGTAATGGTCGGCGGCATGGTAATGGCGTTCATGGGCGGACTGCATTTCTGGTGGCCTAAAATAACTGGCCGTATGTATCCGGAGGGCTGGGGAAGGTTCGCGGCCCTAATCATCTTCATCGGTTTCAATCTCACCTTTTTCCCGCAGTTCATTCTCGGTTATCTGGGAATGCCGCGACGCTACCATGCCTATCCGCCCGAGTTCCAGGCGCTAAACGTTCTTTCGACGGCGGGAGCCTCGATTCTCGGTATCGGATACATCATCCCGATGGCCTACTTCTTTTGGTCGTTGAAGTACGGTCCCAAAGCGCCGGCTAATCCATGGAACGCGGCTGGTTTGGAGTGGCAGATTCCTTCACCGCCGATCACTTTCAATTTCGAAAGGACGCCCGTTGTGACGGAAGAAGCTTACCATTACGGTGACGTGGAGGAGATCGTTGGCTGACACACTTGTGCCTTTAGGGCACGAAGAACCATCGGCGGAAGCAACTCACCTCCGCCATCACTTCGCGACGCCGGAACAGCAGATGGAAGCGTCCACGCTGGGCATGTGGACATTCCTCATCACCGAAGTCTTGTTCTTCGGAGGCATGTTCACGAGTTACGCGATTTACCGGGGCATCTACCCCGGAGCGTTCGCCAGCACCAGCCGGTACATGGACGTGGTGCTCGGTGGAACCAATACTGCGGTGCTGATCTGCAGCAGTTTGACCATGGCGCTGGCCGTGAGGGCGGCGCAGCTAAGCAATAAAAAAGCGCTGATCCGGTTTCTGATTTTCACCATGATATTCGGTACCGCCTTCCTGGTCATCAAGGGCTTCGAATATCACTCGAAATGGGTGGAGCACCTGGTGCCAGGTTTTGGGTTCCAATACGAGCCAAGCTATTACGCCCAGAACGCACAGATCCTCTTTTTTCTGTATTTCTGCATGACAGGTATGCACGCTCTCCACATGATCGTGGGATTGGGTCTGCTGACCTATCTATTGATCCAATCCAAGCGCGGCATCTTCACCGCAAACTACTTCTCGCCTGTCGAAATGATCGGCCTCTATTGGCACTTTGTTGATATAGTTTGGATTTTCCTATTCCCGTTACTCTACCTGATCGGACACAGAGGATGAGTGTACACGTAGAAATTCCGAAGGTCAGCACCCTGGTTACGGTTTGGGCTGCACTGATCGCACTGACCGCTCTAACGAGCGCCGCTTCATATGTAGATGTGGGCGAATGGAACATTGTCGTCGCCCTCGTAATCGCCGTGACGAAGGCGTCGCTCGTCGTTTGGATCTTCATGGGCGTCCGGCACGTCACAACGCTCACGCGTTTATTTGTAGTCGCCGGGCTAGTATGGCTGTTCATCATGATCCTTCTGACCGGCAGCGACTACACAACCCGAAATTGGACTTATCAAGCTAAGCCTTGGGCAAACAATCCCGCTCACGGGTTGAGCCGCTGAACCATCGGTTCAAGGGAACGTCTCAGGGACCCTGTGATGCTCACCCAAAGTAGGGGACGGGCGCATTCAGCATACGGTACAACTGGATCGTGAGTGAAACAAGCGCAGAGGTGATCAGGCGATATCTGCAAGACGCCATCACGGACAGCAAAAACACGGAAACGTATCTACAGAGGGTCGCCGAAGAATCGGGCGAATCCGATACAAAACAGCTATTTCAGCGGCTTGCTCTGAAAGCGCAAGCACAGCACGAGAGATTGTCGGCACGGCTCACGAGCTTAGGTGGAAGTCCCTCAACCATTCACGGGTTCTTATCCCAGCTCCTCGGATTGGGGTCGAAGGCCTCGCCACCCGAGCACGAGAAAGGTGATCACACGATACAGAGTCTGGTGGCGACTTTTGCAGCGGAACATGGCAAAGCTGCACTATGTGAGGCCATCGCTAATATGTCCGAAGCAGCCAGCGACTACGATACGGCCGAGCTAGCGCGTTCGATTCGGAATGAGGCAACCGAATCTGCTCGAGAAATTTGGCAAGTTCTGCCCATTGCGGCTTCAGCAGCATACGGGCCGCCGATGGAAGATGCGATCCCAAAATGGCCCTAGACTGCTAGGGCAAATACCTAGAAGCCGATTTGTGTAGGTGTAGAATGGCGTAGACTCATCGTCAAGAGAAGGGATCTACCCACGTGAAACCGTCGCATTTTCCGGTTGTTGTTTTACTCGCACTTACATGGATCTTGCAGGCCCAAACAAAATCAAATCCGTTGAGTTCCGATATCAAACGCGGATATGAGTCGGTGAAGAACAACCTCACCGCAGCAGCAGAAAAAGTCCCCGATGAGGACTACTCTTTCAAACCGACTCCGGAGATGCGCACTATGGCGGAGGTTTTTGGCCATGCCGCGTCAGCGCAGATGCGAGTTTGCAGCGCGGTTACCGGGGATCAAAGCGCCACCCTCAAGATGGACGGAAAAGCGAACATTGTGGCGGCCTTGAAGGAATCTTCGGCGGAGTGCGACAAAGCCTTCGATTCCCTCACAGATAGTAACGCAACCGAGATGGTCAAGCTGCCTCGCGGCGAAGCAACTAAGCTGGGAGCCTTGGCCGGTGTGGTCACTCACGATACAGAGCAGTACGCTGCTCTGAGCGTCTACATGCGTTTGAAGGGCATCGTGCCGCCTTCGAGCGAACACGCGGGCCGGCGTTGAGCGAGAAGAAGAGAGGGAACATGGCACAGCAGTACGGTCGCATTGAATGCAGAGTCTGCGGTGAACAGGTCATTGTTCCTCTCTCTGCCGCGCTCCAGGATGGAAAGAATGATATCAATTCACACGAACTAACCTGTTCGAAAGGGCACACAGATTCCTACGATCTAGCCAACGTAGAATCGATCAACTCGAAGCCCGCGGGTTCGTTAAGAATTAGACGCGCCGTCACGGGCATGGGCTGACGCTCACGTCGGGCTGGCCTCCCAATAGCCGGCTCACGTTTCGATGAAGAACAACCGAGTATGCTCGCTGCTTCTTACAATTTCGTTGCTGCTAGCAGAGTGTCTTCTCGCACGGGTCGAGATTTCTCCCTGCAAAAATAGCTACTCACCGGAACAGCAGATTGCGCTCGGACAGAAAGCGGCGAAACAGGTATATGCGGAAATGCCAGTACTGCCCGATTCCAGCCCGATTACAAAATACGTTCAAAGTTTGGGAGAGAAGCTAACGGCTCAGGCTCCCGGGTACAAGTGGCCTTACAATTTCCATGTTGCCGACGTGGCAGAAGCCAATGCTTTTGCGCTGCCCGGAGGCGCCATCTTCGTGAATCTCGGCACAATTCAAGCTGCGGCAAATGAAGCACAACTGGCCGGCGTGATGGCTCACGAGATTTCCCATGTGGTTCTTCAGCACTCGGTGTGCAATGCCGCGAAGCAGCAGAAAGTCGGGTTGATTTCCGGCCTGGGGCAAGTCGCAGCTAGCGTGCTGCTAGGAGGTATCGCCGGACAAGCCGCTGCGCAGGGCATCGGAATGACGGCTGGCTTGGGTTTCTTGAAGATGTCGCGCGGCGCCGAAAAGGAAGCCGACCTTCTCGGCGTCGGTATCCTCTATGATGCGGGCTACGATCCGAACGGCTTACCTCAGTTTTTTCAAACGCTCCAAATCAAGTATGGGTCAGGGGGCTCCCAGTTCCTGAGCGATCATCCGAATCCGGGGAATCGGTCGGAATATGTGGACAAGGAAATCGCCTCGTTTGTGCCCCGCGCGAACTATATAACGAATACCCCAGAGTTTACGCGCGTGCACGAAGAGGTCAAAGGTATGCACGCTTATACAGCTCGTGAAGTTTCTTCCGGCATTTGGAAAAACGGCAGCCCGAATGGCACCGTTGGAGCGGGTGTCGACCTGCCGGCCGGTCAAACTCCGGGACCGCAACAGGTAGACCTGGATAGCTCGGGGCCATGGAAGAGATTTCGCGGAGACGGCTTCAGAATCGATATCCCGGCTAACTGGCACGGATATGGAAACAGATCTGCGGCAATGCTCGCACCTGCAGGTGGCATTGCTCGATCGGCGGATGGTGCTGCAGGCAACGTTATCTACGGGGTGCTGACGGACCGGTACCAGCCGGGAGGACGTATGAGCCTCGGCGCTGGGCTCGATGCGCTGGTTAGCAGCGTAGTGCGCGAAAATGCAGGCCTTATTGCGGGCCCGCAGGTCGATATAACAGCAAACGGTGCAACGGGCCGTAGCGTTGAATGCAACAATCCTTCCGGCAACAACGGCCAAGGTGAACATGATTGGATAGCCGCCTTCCAGCAGAAGGATGGTTCCTTGCGCTACTTTGTGTTTGTCTCTCCCACTCCGGAATTCGAGAAGTTGCGGCCCACCTTTGCGAGAATATTGCAGTCCGTCGTCTTTTAGCCGGCCGGCAAATCTGTCGGCTAAACAAACGACTCGCGATAGGATTGTTGCAGCGTCATGACCGACAGCTACCAAGGTTATACGTACAGAATTGATTTCAGGCAAGTGGAATCGGGAGCGTGGTTCGCGAACGTTGCGATTGCACGCCCCGACGGATCTTCACTTGGTCCGTACAGTCCGAGAGCCGCCCACCGGCAGCGCGAATTAGTAAGACTAGAAGCGCAGGAGTTTGTCATGTCGGAGATCAAGAAGGACTCTGAACGAAATATTGGAAAGTGACTCCCTCCGTAACGCTCCGGTCTCTCTTTATTGCGCCGCTACTGCTCATCGCGCTAACTGCTGAGACACCGTTCGATTCCAGTATCAAGCCTTCACTCGTAGCGGTGAATATTCCGCCTGACCGTGGTGCTGCTGCTTTATGGCAAAGCCTCAAGAAGCTGCATACGCGCGCAAGTCTGATCATGATTACGGCTCATCCTGATGATGAAGACGGCGGAATGCTCGCCTATGAATCGCGCGGGTTCGGCGCACGGGCGGCCTTGCTAACGCTGAACAGAGGCGAGGGCGGAGCGAACGTTATGTCGTCGGACTTCTGGGATGCGCTCGGGCTGGTTAGAACGGAAGAATTGCTTGCGGCCGACCAGTATTACGGAGTGGACCAGTATTGGACGCGCGTCTGTGATTACGGATTTTCGAAAACCATGCAGGAAGCGCTCCAAAAATGGGGCAAAGAACGAGTATTGGCGGACGTCGTGCGCGTTGTACGCATGACACGTCCACTGGTCGTCACTTCGGTGTTTGTTGGAGGTCCGAGTGACGGCCACGGAAATCATCAGGTCGCAGGATTGATGGCGAAGGAGGTCTTCGAAGCAGCCGGGGACAGGAAACGATTTCCGGAACAGATCCGAGAAGGATTAGTGCCATGGAAGCCGTTGAAGTATTACGCGCACGTGCCATTCTCCGGGCCTGAATCAGCGAACATCAGCCCGACCGTCAGAGTTCCGATCGGGGACTACGATCCGTTCTTCGGTCTTTCGTATTTTCAGATTTCTCGCGAAGGTCTCGGTTATCAGAAGTCTCAAAATGACGGTGGATCGCTGCCGCTGACGGGAAGAGTTAATTCTGACTATCACCGCTTCGGATCGATCGTTTCCGCGCAGAACCAAGAAGCCGGTTTTTTCGACGGAGTTGATGTTTCCCTCGCCGGTATCGCAAGCCTCGCGAATGGTGGGAACCGAAGCTTTCTGACGAAATCGCTTCAACAAATCAACGGTTCAGTGGAAGAAGCCACGGCACTTTTCTCGGCGGCTCATCCGGAAAAGTGTGCGCCGTTTTTGGCCACCGGTCTTAGAGAAACACAGGAGCTGATTGAGCAGGTCAAGGGCAGCGAGCTCGGCGAAGAAGAGAAATACAACATCATCCATGAGCTTCAGGTGAAGCAAGCGCAATTCAACGACGCAATTGTGGAATCGCTCGGGATTGCTATGCGGGCTCTCGTTCAGCCGGACCAAGATGTTAACCCAGCGCTCATGTTGTTCATGGGCGATGCTGATACGTTCCGCTTGGCAATCCCGGGACAATCGTTTAGAGTTCGCGTCGCTCTCGCCAATCAGACAGTAGAGAATCTGGAATTATCCCGCCTCTATCTCGCCGGGCCGCCCGGAAAACAGAACCGGTGGACTGTTGAGACCGTCACGCCAGCTTTGCAAACGATCGGGGTCGGCGAAACGATGGACGCCCAGTTCAAAGTCACGGCTTCAGACTCGATTCCATACACTAAACCCTACTTCCGGCGGCCGAATATCGAACAGCCGTACTACGACATTTTGGATGCCGAGTATTTGAGCCATTCCACCGCGTCTTACCCCTTAGCTGCTTGGGCCGAATTGAAATATGGGGGCACAATAATCAAAGTGGGCCAAGTCGTGCAAACGGCACAGCGGACGAACGGGCTCGGTGTAGTCTACGAACCTCTGGCAGTGGCTCCTGCCATATCAGTCCAGCTAGCTTCCCATGCGGGTATCGTTCCGCTGGGGTCGAAGTCCTTTCCGGTATCAGTGATCCTCCACAGCAATGTAAAAGGCCCGGCGAAGGGCCTAATGGAGCTGCACCTGCCGCCAGGTTGGCGCGCCGAACCAGCTTCGCAGCCCTTCAATACATCCAAGGACAGCGAGGACCAGTCGATTAGCTTTCGCGTATTTCCTGAAGGTCTCGTCGAGAAGAGGTATGAGATCACTGCGACGGCGAAGTATCAGAACAAAGAGTATCGCGAGGGCTACCACCTAGCTGGGTACCCAGGTTTGCGGCCGTACTTTCTCTACAATCCAGCCACTTATGAGACTGCAGGCGTCAACGTTACGATGGCACCCGGCCTGACGATCGGATACATCATGGGAACCGGAGATGACGTGCCCGCCTCGCTTCAAAATCTCGGGGTCAATGTTAAGTTTCTGGCTACGGCCGACTTGGCTAGCGCGGACCTAAGTGGCTTCAATGTGATCTTGCTCGGTGTTCGCACGTATGCGGCCCGGCCTGACCTTATTACGTATAATCAGCGCTTGCTCGATTATGTCCGCAACGGTGGCATCGTCATTGTCCAATACAATACGCCGGAATACGACAAGAATTATGGACCTTATCCGGATCACATGGGAGAGGAGCCAGAAGAGGTAACGGATGAGAATAGCCCGATCAATATCCTTGATCCCGGAAATCCAGTATTCATTTGGCCGAATAAAATCACAGAAGCCGATTTCCGGAATTGGATCGAAGAGCGTGGTTCAAAATTTATGACCACCTGGGACCCACACTATGCCGCGTTGCTCGAGACTCACGATCCATCGCAGGCGCCCCAGAGGGGTGGGTTGCTTTACGCAAAGTATGGCAAGGGGATCTATATCTACAACGCCTATGCATTCTATCGAGAGTTGCCGGAAGGCGTTCCCGGCGCGTACCGCCTGATGGCGAACATGCTGAGCCTTGCAAAGAACCCGTACCGGTAATTGCCGTCGGCGTTACCACCAGCAGTTGTATCTGGCGGAGAGGGGGAGATTCGAACTCCCGGTACCGGTTTTGCCAGTACGACGGTTTAGCAAACCGCTGCTTTCGACCACTCAGCCACCTCTCCGATGCGGATCGACCTGCAGTCTTCTGCATACTAGCACGGAGGCACTGCCTTAGTCAGAAGCCGCGCTCCATCGGCATAGCTAGTGGTGGTTCCACCAGAAATTCGGCATCGCGAATGTCGACAAGGGCATCGCGGATCGCCTGCTCTTTGGCGGGCTGAGTGGTGATCACGAAGGGCAGATCGCGCCAATCCTCCCGAGGTAGCTGTAAGACCGCATCAATGCCAATACTATGTTTCGCCAGTACCGTCGCCAGGGCTGCGATAATACCCGGCCTATCTTCCACACGAAACCGCAAGTAATAGGGTTGCTCCTGGTCGGCAATCGATCGAGGCTTGTGTTCTCTCAGGTGCTCATGTGCAAATGGGCTCACTCGTTTCGGACTGCCGAAACGAATATCACGCGCAACTTTCATGAGATCACTTACAACAGCAACACCGGTGGGCTTGGAACCAGCTCCGCGTCCGTAGTAAAACGTGTCTTCACCGTAAGCACCGCGAACCCAGATTGCGTTGTAAGCACCTTGGACCTGTGCAAGTATTGCGGTCTGTGGAATTAGGCTGGGCCGCACTGAAAGCAGCAACCCTCGTTCGTTTTGGCGCGCCAGACACAACAAGCGTATAGTGTGTTTGAGCTGATGAGCGTATTCGAAATCGATTGGCATCACTCGTCGAATGCCTTCGGTGTAGATGTCGGCCGCGGTAAGCTCCTCTCCAAAAGCCAGCGCGGATAATATCGCCATCTTCGACGCTGCGTCAAGACCATCTACGTCGGCCGAAGGATCGGCTTCAGCGTAGCCGAGCTGCTGCGCCTCTGATAAAACGGATTGAAAGCTTGCACTACTCTTCTCAATCTCGGTGAGAATGAAGTTACTTGTGCCGTTCAAAATACCGTAGAACTCGAGCACGCGATCAGCGGCGATGCCCTCGCGCAAAACGGTGTGGATAGGGATTCCGCCGGCGACGCTGGCCTCTATCGCCAGGTTCACTTCGTTCTCATGCGCGATACTCCAGAGTTCGGCGCCACGCAAAGCAATTAGTTCCTTATTTGCGGTGACCACGGATTTGCGTCTTCGAAGGGATTCCTCAATGATGTGGCTGGCCGTCGATGTACCGCCCACGGCCTCGACAATAACGTCGATCTCGGGATCGGATACCACCTCCCGCCAGTCGCTAGTGCGAAAAACAGGCTCAGCGCACAACGGCAGCTTTTTAACGTCTACAGAGCGGCTGCAGACCGCCTTCACGTTCAGCGGAAATCCCAACTTCTCCTGTATGCTCCGCGCATTCTCCGACAGGATTTCAAGTGCCCCAAGACCCACATTTCCGAGCCCAATCAGACCGACCGTCACCTCCATCGACCAAGCTCCTCAGCAGTCCTCATAAGTGGCTTATCATAGCAACCAGATGAGCCGGCCGCTGTTTTTCTGGACAATCTTGAAGGGATCGCGACGAAACGTTCTCCTGGCGCTCACCGGGTCTCTATCACTTGCTCGTAATCAACGCGCAGGCGAGTTACAAGAAGAGCAAGGACCGGATGAGCGGAGACCCAAGCTTCCGGAGCTTGAGGATGATCCACGTCTTCCGGACGGCAAATCGCAGAAGAATGCTATCGCTAAAGAGCAGCACGAGCAGGCGTTGAAAGAGGCTGAGCAACTCGTCGCAGTAGCGCGGGAACTCAGAGATGAACTAAAACAGGCCGGCACTTTCGTTGTCCCCTTGTCCTCGGTGAAGAAAACGGAAGAGATAGAAAAGCTCGCGAAGCGAATCCGGGGCCGCCTGAGATATTGACGGCCTGAGGCTCAGGAGGTCGCGCGTGATAAGCTGCCTGGGAGTATATCCGTCCTGAATCTGCATGTCCGCCATTCGCGAAAAAAAACAGTTGATGAGCGCCTCGGAAATCGATCGCACTCTGGTGCGCCTGGCGCACGAGGTGCTCGAAAGGACTACCGATCTTCCGCAGCTCGCATTCATTGGCGTGAAGCGCCGTGGCGTGCCTTTGGCCCAGCGGCTGGCGGCAAAGATCCAAAGTTTGGAAGGATTCGAAATTCCCGTCGGTATCTTGGACATAAACCTTTATCGCGACGATCTTTCGACAGTTGGCGACCGCCCTGTTGTTCACGCCAAGCAGATTGATTTTTCGGTCGTAGGCAAAGACATCATACTGATGGACGACGTTCTTTACACTGGACGCACTATTCGTGCAGCGCTGGACGCCCTGTTCGATCACGGGCGCCCCGCTCGCGTCCAGCTATTAGCTCTGATAGATCGTGGTCACCGCGAACTGCCGATCGAGGCGCGTTACGTAGGCCGTATGGTCCAAACCAGCAGTACTGAGATCATCGAAGTCAAGTTTCAGGAAATCGATGGACAGGAAAAAGTCATGCTCGTAGAGCGCTTGGAGAACACAACCGATCAAACTGCAGTCTGAGATGACAAAGCGCGACCTGCTGGATATCGAATCTCTAGACCGCCGCGAGATCGAATCGATCCTGGACCGCTCGAAGGATTTTCAACCGCCACCGGGGCAGCCCTTCAAACGCTTCGATTTGCTTCGTAATCGCACTATCGTGAACTTGTTTTTCGAAGCTTCTACGCGTACCCGCACCAGCTTTGAAATCGCTGCACGGCGACTGGGCGCAGAAATCATATCGATTACGGCGTCGGGCTCCAGCGTATCCAAGGGCGAATCGCTAGTCGATACGCTCAATACTCTTGGAGCTATGCGACCCGATGCGATAGTCATGAGGCATGCCGCCTCGGGGGCTCCGCATTTCTTGTCGCGCTATCTACCCATTCCCTTCATCAATGCCGGTGATGGAACACACGAACATCCAACACAGGCGCTGCTCGACGCACGCACGATTCTAGACCGCCGCGGCACCCTCGATAAGCTGCGCGTGGCAATCATCGGTGATATCGCCCACAGCCGCGTGGCACGGTCGAATATCTTTTTGCTGTCCAAGTTCGGTGTAGAGGTGGTGCTATGCGGGCCTGCCACGCTTCTGCCGAAAGAAATGGGCAGAATCGCACCCGGTATCGAACTTACCTCAGACATGGAGGGGGCAATTAGGGACGCGGACGTCATCATGATGCTGCGCGTCCAGCTTGAGCGCCAGAACGAAGCCTCTTATCCTGCCGGCGAGTATTTTCAGTTCTACGGTCTACGGCCAGAGCACGTGGAACTCGCCAAGCCAAACGTGATCGTCATGCACCCAGGACCGATCAATCGCGGCCGTGAGATCTCCTCCGAAGTCGCCGACGGACAACGCTCGGCCATTCTGAACCAAGTTGAAAATGGCATAGCAGTTCGCATGGCTGTGCTCGAGAGAGTACTTGCACCGTGAAAAAGCTGGTTATCAAGGGCGGCCGGATTGTTGATCCTGCGCAGAATGTCGATCGCGTCGCTGATATAGCTATCCAAGATGGTGTCATTCGCCAGGTCGATAGAGAGATCGATGCGACCGGCAGTGAAGTGTTCGATGCGACCGGGCTGATTGTGGCACCTGGCTTCATCGACATGCACGTGCATTTGCGCGAGCCGGGCTTTGAACATGCGGAAACGATAGAGACTGGCTCAAGAGCAGCTGCGGCGGGTGGCTTCACGTCAATCTGCTGCATGCCGAACACCGATCCAGTTAATGACAGTGCGACCGTCACAAGTTACATAATTGATCGCGCTCGGCGATACGCCAGAGTGAATGTATTTCCGATCGGCGCTATTACGAAGAACAGTGCCGGTGAGGAACTAGCCGCATTCGCATCTATGAAACAAGCCGGTGCGGTGGCAATTTCCGATGATGGCAAGCCGGTGATGAATGCGCGTGTCGCCCGGCGCGCGATGGAGTTTGCTTCTGCGCTCAATCTTCCACTGATTGAACATTGCGAGGATCTTCATCTCAGCGACGGCGGTGACATGCATGAGGGTCTCGAGTCTGCGCGACTTGGTCTGCGCGGCATTCCACGCAGTTCGGAAGACGTGATGGTTGCGCGCGATATCATTCTCGCCGAGTTGACCGGAGTCCGATATCACGTTGCGCATATCTCGTCGGCAAACTCAGTCAGCATGCTTGCCGAAGCGAAGCGTCGCGGTTTGCACGTTACCGCGGAGGCGACCCCACACCATTTTGTGCTTGCCGATTCAGATATGCCTCCCTATGACAGCAACTACAAAATGAAACCTCCCCTCAGAGAGTCGCACGACGTAAGCGCTGTAACAAAAGGGCTGGTAGACGGCACCGTCGACGCAATTGCGACAGATCACGCTCCCCACGCCGGATCGGAGAAAATGCGCGAATTTGAGCGATGCCCGTTTGGCATCATAGGACTCGAAACCGCGATCGGCCTTGCTCTGGAGCGGCTCTGCCACGCCGGTCTCATTGACGTATCGCAGTTCGTGCGATTGTTCACGCTTGGGCCGGCAAACATTGTTTTACCTGAGCGCGGAACGTTGTGCGAAGGCGCCCCCGCAGACGTCACCATTTTCGGACTTGATCACGAATGGGTGTACGACGCGAAACAGTCGGCCTCGAAAAGCCACAACACACCCTTTAACGGTCACAGGTTCCGCGGCGGTCCAATCGCAACTGTCGTGGGCGGCGAAATCGTGTGGCGTCTGAACGCCTAACCCAAGGCGGCGAGTGCCGAATCCACCAGCATCGACTCTTCCTCATCCGCGACGGTTCTCATATCCAGAACGAGTTTGTCGCTCTCGATACGCGCGATAACTGGAATCGGCGCGCCTCGCAGCCGTCGTTCAGACGCGACGACATCGGGAACGCTGAATTGGATGACCCAGGTAGGTTGACTTTGGTCGGGCGTTGAGCCTCCACCTATCACCGATTGGGTTTGGCACAATTCGCTCGGGATATTGCGAAGACGATCCTGTACGCGCTCAGCACGTGCGCGAATTTCTTCAAGCGGCGCAAGAATCATGCGGTAGATGGGTATTTGGCGCCAATCCTTTCTCAGAATATGATGAAGCGTCGTCTGAAGAGACTGGGTGATCAACTTATCGACACGGAAGGCGCGGTACATAGGATTCTTTCTCACGCGCTGCACGAGTTCGCCCTCCCCAGTCACGATTCCTGCCTGTGGACCGCCGAGCAACTTATCACAACTGAACGATACGACGTTGGCTCCCGCCGCGAGGCTTTCTTGAACGACCGGTTCATCAATACCACTCGTTCTCAAGTCGAGCAGGCACCCACTCCCGAGGTCCTCGAAGAGTATCAGACCCGTCTCGCGTGCCAACAGCACGAGCTCACCAAGCGAAGGGCGCGAGGTAAACCCGCTCATATGGAAATTTGACGGGTGGACACGCAGGATGAGTCTGGTCCTCTCGTTGATCGCGTTCCGATAGTCTTCAATCCGGGTACGGTTTGTCGTTCCCACTTCGCGGATCACGGCACCTGACCGCGTCATGATGTCCGGAATCCGGAATCCGTCACCGATCTCGATCAACTCTCCCCGGGAAACGATTACTTCGCCTCCGTTTGCAAATTCGTTTAAAACAAGAAAAACGGCTGCCGCATTGTTGTTCACGGCAATGGCCGGCTTTCCGAGTAGGCGATTCAGGAGAGGTGAAATCTGATCGTCGCGCTTTCCTCGTCGCCCGGTTGTTAGATCGTATTCAAGATTCGAATAGCCTTGAACAGGCTCGAAGAGGCGTAGAGGCGCTCGTCCGAGATTTGTGTGCAGAATCACTCCGGTCGCGTTGATCACGCGGCGCAGCGAGAGATTACTGAGCATGTCGAGACGCTCTTCGATCTCCCGCTCAAGACGGGTGTCATCCACAGCTGCACCGCTTACTAGAGAGGCTCGTTTCTCAGCTAGCAACGCACGCACTTCGTCGGCGATTATTTCAGCAGGCAGGCCATCGACACGATTAAGCTTGCGGAGCACTTGATCGACTGAGGGAAGATCTCGAAGCACTCGCACAGCCTCAAGCGATAGCGCTCTGGACAAGTGCGCTTTTTAGATATTGACCAGTATAGGAATCCGACACGCCGGTAATGGCTTCCGGTGTTCCCTGCCCTACGATGCGACCGCCAGCCTCGCCGCCTTCCGGACCAAGATCGATGATCCAATCTGCCGCACGGATAAGGTCCAGGTTGTGCTCGATGATCAAAATGCTTCCACCGTTGTGAATCAGGCGTTCAAAAGCCTGCAGCAGCTTGGCGATGTCATCGAAGTGAAGTCCGGTAGTTGGCTCGTCGAACAGGAACAGAGTTCCCTGGCAGCTTGCTTGCGCCAGATGCGCCGCCAGCTTCACCCGCTGCGCTTCGCCGCCGCTCAGCGTTGTTGCCGACTGTCCGAGACGCAGATACGATAACCCGACATCCGATAGAACTTTCAATTTTGCCGAGAGTCGTGGGGTATCGGCAAAGAGAGACAAGGCCTCTCGAATGGTAAGCTGCAAAACTTCGTGGATATTGAGACCCTTATAACGGATGTCGAGGATGCTTTGTTTGTAGCGCGTGCCTTTGCATTCCTCGCAAACCAACTCGACGTCTGCCAGAAACTGCATTTCCACGGTGACGGTACCGTCGCCCTGGCAAGTCTCGCAGCGGCCGCCTGGAATGTTGAAAGAGAAATGACCACCTGTGTAACCCCGGCGCTGCGCCTCCGGTGTCGACGCAAATAGATCACGGATCAAATCGAACGCTTTGATGTATGTTACCGGGTTTGAACGAGGTGTGCGGCCAATCGGTGACTGATCCACCATCACCACACTTGTCAACAGATTGGTGCGCTCTACTCTTTTCAGTGGCACTCTGCGCGATCCCGCCTCTTCGTCACCTTCATTCGCTTTTTGGCGATCCCTGTTGACCTCCAGATCGAGAGCCTTGAATATCACCTCGTGAACCAAGCTGGTTTTTCCCGACCCCGAAACACCGGTTACAGCGACCATCAGGCCCAATGGAATATCGACGTCGATGTTCTTGAGGTTATTGGCGCGCGCCCCAATAAAGCGGATCGTTCGCTTCGGGTTGACCTTTCTTCTTTCGCGAGGCCTGGAGACCGAGAGCTCTCCGCGCAGGTATTTGCCTGTAAGCGATTGATTCTCGCGATCAACACCAGTGGTCGGAAGAAGAAGCTGCTTGTAGGTACCGGAGAAAATAACTCTTCCGCCATTTTCGCCCGCTCCGGGGCCAAGATCCAGAATGTGATCGGCTTCCGCCATGATTTCCGGATCGTGCTCGACCACGATGATTGTATTGCCGAGCTCTCGCAAATCCTGCAGGATACGAACCATGCGAGCGGTGTCGCGGCTGTGCAGTCCGATAGACGGTTCGTCCAAAACGTAAGTGGCGCCGACCAAGCGCGAACCGAGACAGGTCGCCAACTGGATTCTTTGAGCCTCGCCTCCGGAAAGCGTCGACGACAAACGATCAAGCGTTAAATACTGCAAACCGACATCGTTGAGAAATTTGCAGCGCTGCCGAATTTCATCCAGAATGCGCTCGGCTATCTCCGATTCCTCGGGACTCAACCGTAGAGCATCGAAGAAAGCCGCAGCGTCGGCAATGTTCATCCGTGATACCTGTGCGATGTCGCACTCGTCGAGCCGGACCCAGAGTGCCTCTTTCCGAAGGCGGGCTCCCCGGCAGGCGGGACACTCCGTATACGAGCGATACCTGCTCAAAAAGACGCGCACGTGAACCTTGTATTTCTTCTTCTCCACTTCCGCAAAGAACCGCTGAATATGGTTGCGGACAAACTCTTTCTCTTCTGGTCTCAACTCAGCGTAAGCGACATTCAATCGCGCTTTGCCGCGCGATTTCGGTTTAAACGCTTCGTCGTAATACCACGCGTATTGAGGCTTGGTCCACGGATCGACCGCGCCTTCCTCGATCGAAAGATACGGATCCGGAATAACCAGGCCAAGATCGTAATCGATGGTGTTCCCAAATCCCTGGCAAGCCGGACATGCGCCAATCGGATTGTTGAAACTGAACAGCGTTGGCTCCGCCGGACCAGCGACTAATCCGCACGCTTTACAGGCAAATTTCTCACTGAAGTGGAGCGTGTTTGGTGTTGCAGCGCCTGCTTGCTCGAAGTAGACTTCTCCCGTTTCGCGATAACAGGTCTCGACGGTATCCACGATTCTCTGGTGCAGGCCAGCATCGATAACGATACGGTCAGCCAGGATGTAAACCGGTTTTGCAAAGTCTATTTCCAGCAGAGATTCGGGAGTGGAGAATTCAAACGTCGTACCGTTTTGGAAAAGCCGGCTAAAGCCGCGCTTTCGAAGCTCGAATAGTCTGTCACGAAGCGCACCGGCTTCCAGGCGGCCGTCCGCCTTGATAGGAAAGAGGGCGTACCACCGTGACCCTTGAGGCTGCCCCAGCATAGCCTCTGCAACGTAATCGACGGTGTCGCTCTGAATGCGAGTGCCGTCATTCGGGCAATACGTACGGCCCGCACGCGCCCATAGCAAACGCATGAAATCATAGAGTTCGGTGGCGGTGGCCACGGTCGACCGTGGGTTGCGGGTCTGATTCTTCTGACGGATCGCCACCGGTGGCGCAATGCCCAGAATCTCGTCGACGTCCGGTTTCTCCATACGCTCGAGAAACTGCCTAGCGTATGCCGAAAGCGACTCTACGTACCGCCGCTGTCCCTCCGCGTAGATGGTGTCAAAGGCCAGGGACGATTTGCCTGAACCGGAGACGCCGGTGATCACCGAAAGCTGGTTGTGGGGAATATCGACGCTGATGTTCTTGAGATTGTGTACGCGCGCTCCGCGGATCGAGAGCACGGGTCGAGCAGCGGAAAGCACCTCTTGTTCGGTCACGGCTTCGCAAGAGGGTAAGCTATTCTTTTCCGACATCAGAGGTAATGAGGAGAGGCGTCTGGCAGGGGCTCGTCCACTAGTATAGATGCTAAGTAATAGCCAAAAGGTCGAGTTCCAGAATGCCATACTTAGCTGGTTCGAACGCCACAAACGCGATCTCCCGTGGCGGCAGACCTGCGATCCCTATGCAATCTGGATTTCGGAGATCATGTTGCAGCAAACGCGCGTGGCGGCTGTCATACCGTTTTATGAGCGATTCCTAACGCGGTTTTCGGATTTCCGCGAACTGGCAGCAGGGCCTGAATCCGATTTGCTGGCGCATTGGGCCGGCCTCGGATATTATCATCGGGCTCGGAATCTTCAACGCGCAGCGCGGCAAATGTGCGAGCAAGGTCGGTTTCCTTCGGACTACCAAGGGATCCGATCGCTACCTGGAGTGGGCGAGTACACAAGCGCGGCGATCGCCAGCATCGGCTTCAATCTTCCTTTCGCGGCGGTGGACGGAAACGTTGTGCGGGTACTTAGCCGTGTACTGGCTGATGCGACGGATATAGGTTCCGCGACCGGGCGCGAGCATTTCCGAGGTTTGGCCGACCAGCTGCTCGCCCACGAGCAACCTGGCGCTTTCAACCAAGCGATGATGGAGCTTGGCGCGACAATCTGCCTACCCAAGAATCCGCAGTGCCTGGTTTGTCCGGCTGCGGAGCTGTGCCGGGCTCGGCAGATTGGTCAGCAAAACCAATTCCCCGTAAAACTGGCACGAGCCAAGCGCGTTTACGAGGAAAGAATTGTGTTCTGGATCGAACGTGAGGAGCGGATTTTGCTTTGGCAACGTCCGGCCGATTCGCGGCTGATGCCAGGATTCTGGGAACTTCCAGAATCGCTGCAGTTGCCCAACATCGAGGCGGGAAACATACTGGGCGACTTCCGCCATTCAATCACGTTCCACGACTATCATTTTGTGGTCCGCAAGGCGGAAGTGCCAGAAAATGTGCGAGACTGTCGCTGGATTGCGCTGCATTCCCTTGCAACTTTGCCGGTGAGTACGATTTTCCGGAAGGCGCGCCAAGTGGTGAAACGAGGGGAACACCGGCCCGCTGCCGCTGGTTGAAAAACAACGCTAAACTGAGTGACAACGCATGGTTCGGAACGGTCTTCTCTTCTGCCTTGTTTTCGTTGGCTTAACGGCTTCCGCTCAAGAAAACCTGAAACAGCGCGACGGCTCAGGAGTGCCTGACGGCATTGTTCGCGTCGAAGCAGGAACTCACATTCTGCTGAGCATGATCAATAGCGTGAGCACTAAGCAGGCAGCGGTAGGTGATCGCATCTACCTGGAGACCGCATTCCCGGTGATGGCGGACAACCGGATCGTCATCCCTCAGGGCAGTTGGGTCATTGGAACGGTAACCGAGGTAAAGCGGCCGGGCAGGGTGAAGGGGCGTGGTTCCCTGCAAGTCCGTTTTGATTCGTTGACATTGCCAAACGGGGTCAACAAGAGCTTCCATTCCGATCTGGGCGCTATCGATCCAAGGAGTGATGAGACGCTCGAGCGTGAAAACAGCAAAGTGAAGAGCGGCGGGAACAAACGGGGAGATACGGTCGGGGTGGTAGGGTCCACCGCAGCGGGCACTGTGATCGGATCGGGTATCGGAGCAGCTGCGGGTCACGCCGGAGCGGGCGCCGGCATCGGGGCGGCGGGCGGTGCAGCAGCAGGTCTTCTCGGGGTACTGACAACCCGAGGGCCGGAAGCCGTGTTGACCAAGGGCTCCACCGTGGAGATGGTTTTGGATCGAACCATTACGTTCAACCAATCGGATCTCGATTCCAAGGGCACTCCTCCCCGAGCCAAGCTCGGCGAAGATGGCGTGGCGGTACAGCGGCAGCAACATGGCTTCACGCCGCGTATTCCGTTTTAGGCGCTGGCCTCAGAGCTTTAGCGGCGCATCCCAACGGCCGTCAAATACGAGCTCATCGAGCGGCTTGCGTTTCCGAGGAGCTACTTCGGCTTGATGGTAGGATTCGGGCAATCGCTCAATGGGTCCTAAGTAGCCGATCGCCACGGCCGCAACTGGTTCGTAATCGTCCGGGATCCCCAGCTCACGACGCGCTTTTTCGGCGTCGAATCCCGCCATTCCGTGGGCGTGAAGGCCTAGAGCCGTCGCTTGGAGCATCAGGTGCGCCAGCGCCGCGCCCACGTCGTGCCGGGCATGAAGATTCTCCTTGCCGTTGTGGCTGAACGATCTTTTGGCAGCAGTAATCATGAGCACAGGGGCAAGCCGAGCCCACGCTTGGTTGTAAGGAATCAGGACATCGAGGAGCCGATCATATGATTCCTGATCGGATTTACGAGCGATGATGAATCGCCAAGGCTGTTCGTTGTATGAAGAAGCCGCCCAGCGAGCTGCTTCCAGAATGGTTTTCAGATCTTGATCCGAGACGGGCCGATCAGAAAATGCGCGCGGACTCCAGCGCACCTGGAAGATTTCATGAACAGTCGGAAGGATGCTCCCACGTTTGACTTCGGGAACGTTCGGGGGGATTTCGTTCTCCAATGTTCGCGCTACGAGGATGAATCCGTGCCCACAGATTCGATTTCTAACGTTCGATTCGAGCCCGGGTCAGTGTGTATTCTGTTTTCCGACTCGTAATAGTAGTTCTTGTAGTAAGAATATTTGTTGTAGAGTTCGGCTCGATCAGCGCCGTTCACGACAATGCCGAGAATGTTGTTCTCGCAGAGCGACTGCATGGCGCGTGCGACGGAATCGTAGGTGGTTTCACCGATCCGGACAACCAGGATAGTCCCATCCACCATCGTCGACAGCAGATTGCCGTCGGCAGCGAACAGGAGAGGCGGACTGTCGACGATCACCCAATCGAAGTGGTCACGCAAAGCCTCGAGGAGAGCTGAGCATTCCGGCAGATTCAAAAGTTCAAGCGGGTTCGGAACCGATTCGCCAGCGGCGATCAGGTAGAGATTCGTGTCGGCGAGGCGGTGGATCACATCCTGGACACGCACCTTGCCAAGCAGATAATCCGTGATACCCGGCACCCCTGTGATACCGAAGATCTTATCGACACTGGGCCGCCGGAAATCGAAGTCCGCCAAAAGAACCCGCTTGCCGGCCAGCTGAGATTGACATATCGCTAAATTGCAGGCAGTAAACGATTTGCCCTCGCCAGGCGAGGCGCTCGTGATGACCAGAGTATGCAGAGGTTGCGAGCGCTGGAGATGATTGAGACGAGTTCGTAAGCTCCGGAACTCTTCGGACGGAGCGTTCTTGGGGTTCGCCGGATCGACTAGTAACGCGTCCGGAGCAGGCGTGAACGAAACGACCGGGGCCTGATGGATGAATTCTTCAAGCCTCTCCAGATCCGGTGTCGCGACGGCGGCGACGGCTGGAGAATATGCAGGCGAGATATGCCCCTCCGCCATCGGCGGTGCTAGGCCATGGTCAGGTTCGGCTGCAAGAGCCTGTGAAACAGCCGCGTGTATCGGACGGCTCGGGGCAGGGGGTGTACCCTTCGGATTTTCGGGCGCCGCTTTTCGCAGCGCGTCGTGAACGCGGCTCATTGAATTATGTTTTACCCGTGTAGTAGTGAACTACCGATAGCGTCATGATGGCCAAACCGAGGATGGTCGCGGCCGCCCAGCCAACCCAAAGTTTCTGTTTGCGTCGCTGCACCAGAACAGCGTTTTCGAGCAACGGTACGCTTCCGAGAATTGGCAGCTGCGTGTAGAGGCGGGCATCCTTAAGACTTTTTAGCGAGAGGTCGCGCATCTCACGCATTCCAATGATCACAATACCTACGATCAGCCCGACCACGGCACCAGCCGGAATGATCAGGTACCGTTTCGGCTGGGCGGGTGAACTCGGGAGTGAGGCCGAATCGAGCAACTCCAGGCTCTCACCTTGTTTGCGCTCGTTCAGTTTGATGGAATCGATAGATCTCTGTCGCTGTAGGTCCAACTGATCGTATCGCTGCTTGGTCAGCTCGCGATCACGCATTAGCTCGCTATATTCTTTCTGTCCGGCGGGAAGACTCTCGAGGCCGCTCTGGTAAGCGGTTATGGCCTGATTGATTCGAGCATTCTGGCCCTGAAGCCGCTTCGCTTCCATTGCATTGGCCTCGAGCTGCGCCTGATACTGTTTAACCGCGTTCTGGGCCTCTAATCGATCTCTTGAGATGCTGACGTTTTCAGCCGGATTGTTGTCGTCCTTGGGCTGGTCCTTGAAAGCATCCGCTCGCTGCTGCTTCAGTACCTTCAGACGTTCGCGGGCCGTCTGGAGATCGGGATAGCTGTCCGTGTATTCGTTCTTCATGCTGGCTATGGAAGTTTCCAGAGCATCAATTTCGTGATCCAGCTCGGCCACTCTTTGACTTTGGGCCTGCGAGCGCGGGGAATTGGCCTCAACCGCCTTCAGGCGTTCTTTGGCCATTTCCAAGCCGGACTCAAGCATTGTCCTTTGCTCAGCGTTTCGTCCTATCGCGTCTGATGCGCTGCCTGCCCGCTGCTGAAGCATGGTCATCTGAGCCATATTCGCCTGGAGCTCGTCGGGCAACCGGCCGGCATTCTTACTCTTGAAGTCCGCCAACTTCTGATCAATCGCATCCAACGCCTGCTTGGTCTGTTCAAACTGTTCGGTTAAGAACTGGTTCGCCTGCTGCTGCATGGAAAGCGACTCTCGAGTATTCGCATCAACAAAGCGAGAGACGATGTCCGCGCAGACCTTCTGAGCAGTGAGCGCATCCCGATAAGCGAATCCCACCTGCATCGCCGGAAGTTCCTTGCCAGTGACGTTCGTGATACCCTCAATCGGCTTGATCTTGATGTCCTTCTTCATTTGCGACAGCACATCCTCGAGAGGCTCGCTCTTCAGCTCCTTGGGGTAGAGATTGAAGGAAGTGATGATCGTCGAGAGAGTATTGTGGCTCTCGATGGTCTGCGCCATTCCGTTGATCCGATCCGTAATATCCTGGGCCGTGATGTCAGGTACGACCTGAGTCGAGATCTGCTGCGGAACAATCCGGATCAGCGCCTGCGAAATGTAGGTATCAGGCCAAACGTAAGCAACCACTGTACTTACCACAAGGCCAGCGAAGAGCGGGCCAAGAATCCAGCGGAAGTTGCGCTTCACTATGGAAACGTAATCCTCAAAATCCAGTGCGCGACGGGGAACTGACGCTCTGTCAAGCATGAATAATCCTATTGATTCGTTTTTCTTTTCACTAGCCTAGCCCCTCACCGGGCCGGCCTAGGGAACGACCACATGATCGCCCGATTGAAGTTGGATGTTCTGTTCCATATGTTTTCCGCGTAGAACATCCTTATAGTTGAACCGGATACGGTTGCTTCCGCGAAGCACATAGATTTTCTTACCGTTGCCGAAGGGCAGAATGCCTCCAGCCTTGCTGATCGCTTCAAGGATGGTAGTGGGTACAACAAGGGGAAATTCGCCAGGACGCGCTATTTGGCCGTCCATATAATACTTTTTGCTTCCGACCTGTTGGACGGTAATGGTTACCAAGGGTTGACGAACATATTTGCCCAGGGCTTTGCTAACTTCTTCTTCCACCTGCACAGGCGTCATCCCGCCGGCTTTCAGATCGCCTAGCAACGGCATGGTGAACATACCATCCTCGTGTACGGTTGCCGGACCTGAAAACTTTTCTTCGTTCCACACGTGAATGTTAAGCACATCCGCCGCGCCAATCTTATAGGAACTCGAATTCACCGGTTCGCCGCCGGCAGTGGAACGTGGAGCGGCGTTGGGAGTCGCCGGCTGTTGCTGCTGGTTCTGCTGCGGAAGATCCGGTACAACGGGAGGCGAGGTAGGCGTTTCCTGAGCGAACACGCCCACAGATGCTAGCAGAAACAAACTCGCCAAAGCGGTAGACAGGCAATGCCTGGAAGTCACTGTATTCATGGCTTCAGAGAAACTAATCCTCAATCTCCTTTATTCTACAAAGTTTTCGTATTTTGCGCGAGGTCAGGTTTTACCGGGTTTCCGTTCGACGGTCTAAGTTATTTCCTGCCAGCGCCGCGGCAGCCGCGTCGACGCGAGCCAAGGGAACCCAGATCTCCATCGGAGTCGGCTCCCTGTTGCCAATCGCATAGTACGGAATGAACGTAAGAGTAGCCGAACGTTTAGCCCTACCGGCCGCCGAAGCTAGCGGCTCATATAACGGTTCCTCCCCTAAAGGTTTTTCGGCTACCAAACCGGGACTCTTTAGGAGAATTACACCTCCCAGTGTATCTTTTCTAGGCTCCGGCGTTATGGGAACGCCCGAGCGGAAAAAAAGGTCAGAGAGTGACGCGCCGTTCTGATCGATCTGTTCCAGCGCATAGACCAGTGGCCCTCGCTGAAGCGCAACACGACCGTAGTCGTCGGCAACCCGGGGGTTCGAAACAGTGGGAGTTGCGGTGACGGGAAGGTTTAAAGCAATTGTATCGCCAGGCTTCCATTCGCGCGATACCGGAACATAGGTTCCACTCTGATTAGGCAAAAGCGGCACCGGAACACCGTTCACCTCCACCGACATGGAAGGTGCCCAGCCCGGCCAACGAAGATAAAGAGTAAACTCTGCGGGCTTGGCGGGTGTGACCTGGAACCTCACCGAGCCGGACCAAGGGAAGTCAGTTACCTGGCTTACTTTGATTCCAGTAGCATCCTCGAGGTGCCAATCGAGGTCCGAGGTGTGATAGAGGTTGACGTATACACCGTCGCGACTTATGGAGTAGAGATAGCCAGGCAGCGATTCTAAAAGACGCTCGATGTTCGGAGGGCAACAGGTCGTGTCGTACCAGGGGTTTCTGAGTTTATCCGCACCGCTGGATGCCAGTGGATTTTTGTAGCAATACAGCGTTCCGTTGAGAGACATACCCACGTCGACTCCGTTATAGAGAGTGCGCTCAAGGACATCGGCGTATCGGGCATCTCCTGTCATCATTAGCAAGCGAAAATTCCACATCACATTGGCCACCGCAGCACAGGTTTCTGCATAAGCCGATTCGCTTGGAAGCTCATACGGCTCGCCAAAGCTTTCGCCGGCAGCCCGCGAACCAACCCCACCAGTGATGTACATTTTCCTTGTGGTGAGGTCGGTCCAGAGGAGATCGAGTGTTTTCTTATAGGCGAGATCACCAGATTCGGTATAGTAATCAGAGGCGCCAGACGCGGCGTACAACGCGCGGACCGCATGGCCCTCGAACTCGGTACGGGAAATAAAGGGCTTACCGCTGAACATGTAGCGGATATCGGCGTCTTTGAGCTTGAGTCGATCCCGCTCCACTCCGCTCAACAGATAGCGGGTAAATTCCAAGTACTTGGCCTGCCCTGTAGTCCGATAGAGTTCGACCAGAGCCATCTCCAACTCCGGATGGCCGGTAACAAAAGGGCGCTTGTCAGGACCGAAGTTAGCCAAGACGTAGTCGGCGAAGCGGATGCCAGCGTCCAGCAATCGGCGGCTCCCTGTGGCGCGGTAGTACGCAATGCCGGCCTGAAGTAAATGGCCGAGACAGTAGTCTTCGTGAGAGTGGATGAGATCAGTGAAACGAAGATGGGCTTTGTCGCCGACAAAATATGTATCCAGATACCCGTCGGAATCCTGAGCTGCAAGGATGTGGGAGACAAGCGATTCGACATCGCCACGGAGCATTGCCTTGTCGGCTATGGACGGTTCAGTCGAGGCGAGGGCCCAGGCAGCAGCTTCTATCCATTTATAGAGATCGGAATCGCTGGCTGCGCGGCCCTTGCGAGGTATGTCGGCGTGTCCAGCCACACGCCGGAAGTTATCGACAACACCGTGGTCCTCGAGCTCCAGTAAAAGGGTTGGCAGACTCTTCTCGGTGGTCACTTTACGTCGGGAGCTCCAGAATCCGTCTCCCATGTGGACGGCCCGAAGAGGGACGGTGTGGAGTCGAGCGTTAAGGGAGTGATCGAGATAGATAACACCCTGGTCGCTCCAACCGGAATCAGGGGTAGGTGACGAACTCTGGCCCGCGGCGCGCAAGAGAGCCGCGAAAAGCAGGAGCGTAGGGCAGGCAGCACTGCTGCCCACGATACGGTGGGACAAGGCCCTCCCCGACCGCTTAGCTGCCAAGTTGGCAGACACGACTCTCATAAAGACAGCGTTTTCAGGTGGCTGTAGACCAGCGAGATAGGCAGACCCACCACATTTTGATACGAACCTTCGATGGACACGACGAATTTCGAGGCAAGTCCCTGAATGGCGTACGCTCCCGCCTTGCCGACGGGCTCCCCGCTCCGAGTGTAATCCAAAATCTCTCTCTCGGTGAGCTCTGCAAACGAAACCTCGGTGGTAGCAAGATCCAGGAGAGAAGAAACGCCCTTCAGCAAGCAGATGCCCGTATACACGCGGTGCCGGTTACCGGAAAGGAGGCGCAGCATGCGGCAGGCGTCGGCGTCATCCCTTGGTTTTTCAAGAACATCGCTTCCTAAACAGACTATCGTATCGGCACGCCAACACAATGTCAGCAGGGTCACAGGGAGTGGCGCGGGCCTTCTCGAACGCCAGCCGCTGGACGAAATCCGGTGGCGCTTCGCCCGGACGGCGTACCTCGGGGACGTGGCTGGGACGAACAACATGATCAATGCCAGCAGCACCTAACAAATCGTGGCGACGTGCCGAAGCAGAGGCGAGAATGAGCATTCTTTCCAAAGATAGCCACAGCCAGGTGGCGATCAGACCGGCGATTTATAGACCCCGGCGACCGGCAGAAGTAGACAAAACGGCCACCAAGCCATCGCAGACTGACGGGTTCTGCCACGGGCATCCTCTCTTATGAGAACTCAGGTCGCATTTCGGAGTGCAGCATTCGCCGCTTGTCCGACACGAACGGCCGGCAGAATTCGAGCCGCGCGCGTGGCGATTGCGCCCCTTTTAGTTCACTGTTTCAACTCCGGATGTTCTGAGATGCTCAATATGTTTCCGTCGGGATCTTTGAACCAAGCGACCTTGGCGCCTGTCGGCGCCGTCCAGATGCCCTGTAGATCCTGTTTCAGATGGTCGTAACGTTCGAAATGGACTCCGGATTGTTCCAGATCCCTTATCGCGGCGGTCGCGTCGGGAACTTGCCAACCCAAAACTGTACCGGTAGGCGGGGGAAGCTCCTTAGCCATTCCCAAACGCAGCATGATGCCGTTTGCATCGAATACCAGCGCGTACGGCGCCTCCTCGCTGATTAGGGGCAGACCGAGTGTCTCACCGTAGAACTCCTTCGCACGATCTATGTTCACGATCGTGATGAAACCGACTATGTTGTATTTGCTGAGCCCGGAGTGCATGAAGATATCATGAGCTGCTTTTCCGGTTGTCGCAACGGTGCTGTTGCGTCATAAGATGCTCCTATTGCGACAAGGGCAGATCCTTAAACAATACGATCCGAAGCCCGGGATTTCGGTTGCGACTCTAGCCTATGAAGTCATCGTGGACCCGATCCATCGCAATCCGCCGATGCCGATAACGCCACCGCATGGGACATGAACGACAGCGGAGATAAGCAAATCGTGATTTGAACGCCATCCTTTATGAAGGCAACCTGGATGCTAATCAAGTAGCGACTCGCAGCTTTGCCTTTCTCGAGAGTGATGGGACTAATTATGGAAGCACGATCCAGGCGGCTGCCAACCTGGCGAAGGTGTCATCGGATCCGGATGTCGACGCAGCAGCCGCCGTTGCGTCTTTTCTGGCGGGTCTGGTTCCTACCAATCAGGATGACTTCTTAGGTACGTTTACAGTTCAGGTGCAGAACAAGCCGCAAAGTTAGCGTGAATCCTTGAAGCTTGGTTCCTATACCAGTGTGGTTTCTCCGCTCGAATCACAGAGCGGCCATTTCACCCTCCGCTTTAAGCACGATTCGGGCGATTACAATGCCCACTTCGGGGTGGAGTCAGTCGCGGCAACAGGCACGCCATTGACGAACGGGTCTGTATTTTTGGGCAATTACGACGGCGTTTACAATCCGGCAACATACCAGCAGGTGGTTGAGTACTCGATCAGTAGTGACCAGATTGGCGCAGTGTACAAAACGCACTGGGAAGGCAATCACCGGTTGTCTTCGGTGCAGCCACATGTGAACGGCGGCATCGTGCAATTTGACTGCGTATTGGATCCGGCGAGCCACGGGCAGTCTGTTCTATGGAATGCCTCTGCAGCTGAGATCAATGACCATTACGCTGAGATGTGGAACCAAAAGATGCGTCTGCTTACGCTGCGGCCGTTCTTGCTCAACGGCGAGGTGCGGTTCTGTGCTGTCTGGAATCCCGAAGACAAAGGTCAGCTAATGACTTACAACCGCGACCTTCAGGGCATCAATGTCGAGTCGACGCAACAGGCTCCGAAAGGATTATATCTTTCGGAGGTAACGCGTGTCAGAACGACGGCAATGTTCTGTACTTCGGAATCTTTGATCCGTTGCCGATCCTTCGAGATACTTCCTGGGCTATGCGCCCGCTGACATGCTCATAGCCTACGACGAGATGTGGAAAGAAGGCTTCCGTCTGAGCCGGCTGCAAGCATTCGCGCTCGACGGACAGGTTCGCTACAACGCCATCTTCCAACCGAGCACGGTCGGCCAATTCGCCTCGTTCGGAAAATCACTTTCCGCCTTCAAACAGCAATACCTGGAGACGATGGCGAAAGGGTTTCGCCTGATTTCGCTTGACGCTTGCTAATGCTCTTCAGAACGGGCGCGCCGCACGGCTTGAGCATGAGTGAAACCCTCTGGCTGCCGTCAGAGGGTTTCAAATCAACTCGGATTGAACCTCAGGATTCCGACGTTCAACTGACGGATAGCATCGTGCTATCGATTACGAGATGAACAACAATACGGGCTTACTCGTCAAGGTTCAAGTGAGCAAGGTCTCAACGACTTCGCTGGGACAAAAGCTCTTCGTCGTCAGCATCGATTGTCAATGCTCGCATTGTAACATCGTTCTTGCTGACGAATCCTCCGTACTAAGTCGGGTAGGTTTTTCTCGCTCCGTACCCGCCTGCCAGGCAGCCGCGTGGTCTAACTTTATGACGGGCTTTCATTTAGTATCATTGCTCTGAATACTGATTCGCAAGAGGTGTCGGTACGGTGAGTTCCCCCCCTCCGTCGTACATCACCAGTCTGCTCCCAGCTTGGTCTGCTGGCGATCGATCCGCGTTGGACCAACTGGTTCCTCTGGTGCGGCCCGAGTTGCATCGCTTGGCCCGGCGCCTGCTTCAGGGTGAACGGTCCGAGCATACTCTACATCCGACTGCGCTTATTCATGAAGCCTATATTCGGCTCGTAAACCAGCGTCCGGCTGGCTGGCAAAACCGGGCCACTTCTTTGCGATTTGCGCGCAACTTATGCGCCAGATTCTAGTCGACCATGCCCGCAAGCATCGTGCACGCAAACGCGCTGGTGGTGAACAGAAGCTCCCTCTCGACGAAGCACTCCTGTATGCACCGGAGCGCTCGACCGAGTTGCTTGCCTTGGATGACGCACTAACTCGTTTATCGCAAGCGGATGAGCGTAAAGGCCGGGTCGTAGAGTTACGCTTCTTTGGTGGCCTGAGTAACTTTGAGATCGCCGCCGTGCTGCGCGTAGCGGAAAACACGGTGATACGGGACTGGACCTTTGCCCGTGCATGGTTCCAGAGCGAGTTGGCCACTAAGGCATGGACACAATGCAGGCAGAGCGACTGAAGCGGCTAGAAACACTGTTTCATGCAGCACGGGCCCTACCCGCAGAAGGGCGCGCCCTTATCTCGATGCCACTTGCGGCAGAGATACCGCACTGCGAGCCGAGATCGAGTCCCTACTCGCCCACGATGAGGCGAGCGGGGGCGTGCTGGAGGGTGCGGCTGCCCAGCCATATGCCAATCTGCTCACCACCGATAGCTTGAACTCCAGATTAGCGGGAGAACGTATTGGCCGGTATGAGGTGCTTCGGCAACTCGGAGCGGGCGGCATGGGTGAGGTTTGGCTGGCGAGAGATACGCAACTTCGCAGGCACATCGCGCTCAAACTATTGCCAGCCCACTTTGCAGCCGATATCGGGCTGGCCCGGCGACTTACACATGAAGCGCGCGCAGCTTCGGCTCTGAATCACCCCAATATTTGTGCCGTGTATGATTTCGGGGAATACAAGGGCCAGCCCTATCTAGTGATTGAATATCTGGAAGGCGAGACGCTTGAAAGAAAATTAAAGAAAGGTCCGCTGCCTGAAGAACAGGTTGTAAAACTCGCACAGCAAATTGCCGCAGGACTGGAGCACGCACACCGCCATGGCGTCATCCACCGAGACCTGAAACCGGCCAATCTCATGCTGACTGCGACCGGATTGAAAATTCTGGACTTCGGTGTTGCGAAATTCACATTTGCGGGGATGGATTCTGAGGATTTTTCTCTCAATAGCATACGAACGCAGCCCGGAATGCTCATTGGAACCCCCGCTTACATGGCACCAGAACAAATCCGGGGGGAGCCCGCGAGCGAACAATCCGACCTTTTCAGTTTTGGCGCGATCGTCTACGAGATGTTATTTGGTCGAAAGGCATTCGCTGGACCCTCAATTCCCGAACTGTTCAATGCCATTTTGAAGGTCTCACCGCTGCCACTGGTTGAGAGCAACGTCAGCCCCATTTTGGAGCGAACCGTTTTTCGCTGCCTTGAGAAAAGCCCTGAGCAAAGATTCCAGCACGCATCGGAGTTGTATTTCCCCTTAGAGTTGGCCTTGACGGTGCGACCGCCGGCAGAGCGGGAAAGCTCAACTCATATTCGGAAGCGGTTTTGGCTTTGGACATTGCTTATGGGCGTTGGCTGGTTGATTACTTTTGCCCTAACTCTCGTTTTGTGGAAAAGTAAGCCGGCCCAGACGCTTAGTTATCATCAGGTCACTTTTCGCCGAGGCTCTATCGGGACGGCGCGGTTTGCTCCGGGGGGCCAAGCCGTTGTTTACGATGCCGCCTGGGAGGGCAAGCCCAGCGACCTATTCGAAAGCCAGCTAAACACACCGGAATCACGCGCACTGGGATTTCCGAATTGTTACCTTGCCTCCGTTACCGATTCCGGCGAACTGACTGTGCTACGCGTGCATCAGCCTGCTTCCTCACGGCCGTTTCTCGGTACTGGCACTCTCGCTCGTGTCGCTTTAGCCGGAGGGACACCCCGCGAAATCTTGGACAATGTTTACGCTGCCGACTCATCGCCAAATGGAACGGAACTAGCCGTGATGCAACGTGACGGAACTATGTTGAATGTGCAGTATCCGTTGGGCTCCACGCTTGCCGCCTTCCTTTGGACACAGAACCTGATTTTCGCTTAGCGCCAGATGGAGAACCTGTTGCGGTCACCCGAAAAGAGGGCACGTTGCCCTATGTGTCTGTCTTTCGCAAAGGAGGTAAGAAGCAGACCTCTATCGTGGCCGGCTATATTGTTCGTAGTCTCGCTTGGCTTGCTCCGCACGAGCTACTTTTTTCGGCGTATCGCTCTAATGACGATGATTTTGGACTCTTTGTCGCCGGGACTGACAAACAGATTCGATTGCTGACCAGATTTCCATACGACTTTCAAATCCAAGACGTTTCCAAGCAGCAACGATATTTGCTCAAGGCCCATCACGAGCAGAGCATAGTGATGTTTCAACCCACGCATGGCAACGAATCCGATGTTCGTGGCTAGAACACACACATCTTAACGGGTTGTCAGCCGATGGCAGAGTTCTGCTCATCACAGAAATCGGGCAAGGTGGGGGGCCTTAGGTACCGTGTGTTTAAGAAAGACAGACGGTTCGCCGGCAACCAAATTGTGCTCCGGTATCGCGCTGGCGCTCTCGCCTGATGCGAAATGGGCACTAGTGGGATCCAGACACAGCCCACAATATGATTTCATCCCGACAGGAGCTGGCCCAAGTTATCGTCTGCAACTTCCTTCCAACGCGTCACTCCAGTCGGCCAAGTGGTTTCCTGACGGTGGCCACGTTTCACTGACGGTAGAAACCGACCAACAAGTAAGTTGTTATATCCAGGATCTCCGAGAAGGTCGTCCCATCGGCTTCCCACGTCGGCTCGCCCAGCAGCCTATATCTTGCGATGCTATTTCACCTGATGGGGCCTACTTGGCCGCCCGACCACCTAGTCAGGCCCTTCGAATCTATCGTCTAAGTGATGGTACAAGTACTCCTTTGCCGGGGCCCTACCGGAAGAAAGCCCGCTGACCTTCAGTGCGGACGGCCATTCCCTTTACGTGGCAAGTCTCCGGGACGTTCCGACCCGGGCACGGGTATTTCGGATGGAATTAGCCACAGGCAAAAGACAACTTCGTGCGGAGATTGCGCCGGCCGATCTGGCAGGAGTGCCCAAAATAGACAGAATTGTAATAACTCCGGATGGAAACCAACTGGCTTACAGCTTTCATCGCGTTCTGAATGAGCTCTTTGTGTCGGAACTTCACTAATCCCGTTGTAGATAGAAACCCCGACCCCAACTCGCCCACTTATGTGTAGGGAACGCTTAGCCCATATTCGGCTTCGCCTTCTTAAGTAGTTATCCTGCCGTATGATCGGAGTCGATGTATATGCGCTGCACGCGAAGCTGGTAGCCAGAAGTTCGATACTATCTACGATTAAGGGGTTTGCCCCCAAATCTGTGCAAGCGTAGCACGCGTTTTATCCCTGAGCTCGAATTGTTCCTTACGGCTCAGGCTCGGCGCATCCGGGACTTGAATCCTTGGCACAGTCCAAAGTAAGCCGATCAACCCTGTTGCGAGTCCTAGGATTCCGAGCGCGACCGGATAGTGTTGCTCCAGCGGAACTGCATACCAGATCAGCACGGCTGAACCGACGCTAAGCAACGTCCCGGCGGCGATAGCTATCTTCAGAAAGAGCGGAACGGTTGAGCTGGTCGACCTGAGCCAAAGCGGCACTCGGGCCGGCGATGTTTTGTTTTCCGAAGCTCGCAAAGCTCCGACGACGGTATCATTTGTACCATTTCGGCGACTTTCTCCTCAGACCGGCGGCATCCTCCTACGGCAATCGAATGACGCGCAACACGGAAACTGAGTACACTCAGCTGCATAGACCGCCTGTGGCGGCCTACTGGCGATCTGAGAATGAGTGGCGGTCGCGGAGGGATTTCGTTACCCTTGGCGACCAGGGCGGATCTATGCTCGGCTGAAGCTGAAATTCACCGCAGGACGCTATTGGTAACGCAATGCTGTCCTCGGATCAATCCGAGTTGCACGCGAAGCCGGCACGTAGCTCGCCAGTGCCGCCGCTCCGCTCAGCACCAGTGCAACGCCGACAAAGACCCCAGGATCCAACGGACGCACTCCGTATAAAAGGACCGCTAAAAAATGGACGAGTCCAACTGCCGTCACCACACCGATAGCAAGTCCGGCCGATACCGGCAGCATCGCCTGTCCCGCAATCATCGCGAGCACGTCAGTAGATCTGGCGCCCAACGCCAGCCGGACCCCGATCTCGTGTGTGCGTTGCGCCACGCTGAAGGAAACCACCGCATAGATGCCAACCGCAGCCAGCATGAGAGCGAGGCCTGCAAAAGTCGCCAACAGAATGCCAACCAACGCGGGGTCGAAGCGGATTCCGAAAGCCAGGTCCTCCAAGGGCATTAAAAACGAGACGGCTTGATTCTTGTCGAGCGCCCAGACCTGATTCTCCACATCCCTTGCAAGCTTCGCCGGGTCTCCTTGCGTGCGGATCGCCACGCACATTAGCGGAAACGGAAACTGTGCAAAGGGAACATAAATTTCCGACGTCATATTGGGTGTCATTCCGAGAAGACGCACGTCTCGAACAATTCCCACAACGTGTAGGGGAGTATTGAAAGCGGCATTGACTGTTTGCCCGATCGCATCGCCATGTAGGAACAGTCGTTCCGCCAGAGACTCGCTTATCACTGCTACCGGCGTTGACCCGGGTTTGTCATGCTGATCAAATACCCGGCCCTCCAAAAGCCGTATCTGCATCGTCCGGAAATAGTCCGGCGTAATGGAACTCCACATGGAAATAGCGGGACGTGCCATAGTGCTGCCTCTACGAACAACTGGGCGTGATCCCCTCCAACCGCTTAATGGCGGAACGTCACTGTCGCTGCCGATTGCACACCCGGCAGACTCTGCAGTTTGGTCAGCAACTCATCCGAGAAGGGAAGCAGTTTCGCTGGGTTGGAATCTTTAAAGTAGATGTCCGCGGGCAACACCAGGCGCATGGTCAAGACGTGATCCGGATTGATATCTGCATAGCCATTCTACCCAATTCCCATCTTATTGGGTAGATACTCTTCCCAGTGAGCTCGTCTCAGCACGTCACGATTACCTCAGGGGCTTTTCTTGATCCTAGGAACGCAGGGGCGATTCAATCGGATATGTCTGCCGTGATGGCCTGCAATCTACCTGCGCTCGCTACCGCGGATCCTTGAGCCGTTCGACCGTTGCTGTACTCGGGGATATTTACTTGTGATCCAGTTGTAGTTATTGCACAACCGTCGGGCGGCCTCTCATCTAGATCGAGGCAGCCCCGCATAGATTTAATTCTGATGTTCCAGCAGAAGAGCTTTCATATTCGCCTCGACGTCACTCTTGTCTAAAATACCTACGTAGGTGGCTGCAATCCTGCCCCATCGATCAGGTAAGTAACTGGCAACGCTTCCACGCCTTAAAGCTTCGCCACATCATCGTTCGCCATCAGAATCGGATATTTAATTCGTTGGGCGCCCACGAATGGTCTCACCCGGCTCCATCCTTCTTGAGCGTCCTTCAAGCCCTCATAGGAAATGTCCATCGAAGCTCCAACCACAACCAGCCCGCGACCCTTATAGGCCTGATACAGCTGAAGTAATGACGGAATCTCCACCCTGCATCCACCGCATTCGGTTGCCCAGAAATTGAGAAGCACTATCTTGCCTCGATAACTTGAAAGCCTGACAGCGCTACCCGAGCTGTCAGGCAGGCTGAAGTCAGGGGCAGCTTTCCGCGCGTGAATAGGGTGAAGTGAGGCCCGGACTGTTGCAGTTTGAGCAGTTGGCGGCAGCAGAGCATATACAAAAAGAGCTAGCCCTGCAGATACCAAGTTTCTGACTTGAGCATTACAGCGTTTCATATAGACGACCCTTTCTGGTTGCAACCTCACCGTGACTTAATGTTCCGACGGTCTTTCCATGTGATCGATCACAAGGAACTGCGTCCGCCCCTTTGCCGACTCAAGATTGAGCCCAAGTTTTTTCATTGCGGTTCTTACATCGTTGAAGGGGATGCTGGGCGGCGGCGCTGCGGGATTGCTTTCTGCGGGTAGGGAGCGCGGGCGGTTCAATAGTCCGCGGTCTTCGGCTGGCAAGTCGACCTGAATATTGAAGCGTCCCCGCGATCGTGCTCTTATCGATGACGTGCCGATCCAGGAACACCGATAAACCAGTGCATAGATCGGCTAGCGTTGCACCCTTGATGGCAAAGCTACTCCCCCATCCTCGAGATGTTCCGCAATCGGCGTCGGAGGGCGGCTTGTCAAAATCCCTTGGAGTGCAACTTCCTTGGAAACGGCTCAAGTTTCGGGGCCGTCTGAAGCCACTGTCACGGCGTAGACCGGAACCTCTCTGGTCTCACGGTGGAATCTCAGCTTGAACCTGTCTTCGAGAAGCGCTTGCAGCATGGGTCCATTCATGGTCGCCCGAGTTTCAGGCGGACTGGCCTTTGCGTCGATTTCATACAGGTCCGATGCGGTCCACTCGGGCCCGCCCGTAACGGGAAGATATGATCCAGGATTCAAATGCCCGCTCGAGAATAGACCATAAGCTTGCTGAATAATGCGCTGCGTAGTCGTACATTGCGACTCAAATGTCCCGGCAGACAGGTCTTCCGATTTGGCTTGACGGAAGACTTTGCAGGGTTTGATCGACGCTGTCACAAACTTGGGTGCCGCAATGTGCGCTTGAATGCCGGGTACAGCGATCATGCCGATCGCGACCGGAATCGCGATCGCCGCGATGCCAACTGCCACCAGCACGAGTTTCCTGGCAAAGCTCAGGTCGCAAGTAATACGCCCGTTCAGGATTGCATGAATTCGCTTTTTTAGATTGGACGCGGTTACTCCGGACACCAAGGCCAACGGGGATTCCATATAGCTCTTACAACTATTGAGGATTCCTTCGGCGTAATCGCAGGGCTCGTTGCCGAGGCTCAGCACAGTTTCGTCGCACGCCAGCTCGCGCGCTTCGAGCAGCCGCGCGCCGATCCACCACACTTAACGGGTGAAACCAAAAGATCGTTTCTACTATCACGTGGATCGCCGAAGTTAAGTTATCGTGCCTCCGAGCATGGGACGGCTCATGCGCGAGCACGGCTTCAGTTGAGACGGACGCAAACGTTCCGTGATGTCCGCGGATAGGAGGAGGATGGGGTGGAACAGCCCGACAACCCCAGGCTCCAGCAGACCGGGGCAAGCGCACAGGGCGATTTCGGGGTTCTTGTGAGCGGGAAGAATGGAGCGAACCTGCACCGTTTCCAAAACGGTCATCGGAACGCTGGAGCGTAATGCGGCCCGAATACGATGCCACCCTCGAAGACGCAAGACCACGAGCCCAAGAAATCCGCACGCCCAAACCCCTAGAACCACGACAACGATCCAATCACGGCCGGGTTGGGGTTCTGCCGCCTGCCATAACACTCCAGAAAACGGTTGGCTGACCTGCGCCGGTGGTTGAAGCCCGTTCGAAGTGATTTCCCAGCGCTATCAACAACGAGAACGGAAGAAGGAATTTCAATGATGCGCTGAGCCATAGCCAATATCGGATCTGAGCTCGATTCCGGCGGAAAACAAGAGTGATGACCCAGACCGCAATCGCAAAAACCGTCGATTGCCAGAGATGATTGGTCAGCTCAGGGATCATTTCGATTCACGCGCCCTGTTCTGCGTTCGCTCCAATTCCATTTTCTTGAGTGTCTTTTCCAACTCGCGAACGTCGTCGAGGCTGAGTTTTCCGGCCTCGGCTAACTGCGCCATCATGGGTTGCGCTTTCCCTCCGAAGAAACTCAGGATTTCGTCCAGGAGCCGGTGCCGGGTCACATCGCGGGCGAGGATCGGCTCAAATGTGTGCGCGTTGCTGATCTTGCGGACACGTCGTACCACGTTCTTCCCCTCCATCCGATACACGATCGTTTGGATAGTCGTGTAAGCGGGCCGGGGTTCTGGAAAGAACTCCTGAATCTCGCGAATGGATGCTTTCCCATGCGCCCAGAGAGCCTCCAGAATTTGAAGTTCGAACTTACTCAATTTCGGATGGTGCATGGGCTCTACTACTTTCAATTCGATTCTACTACACTGTAGTAGATGAACGCGGGGAATCTTTGTAGACTACTTCTGTTATGGCTTGTGAGTGTTGGATGTGGGCTGGCACAGGTGCCCGTTCCCGATACGCCGGCCGGGCATACGCTTCGAGCCTGGATGCACGCCTTCGACAGCGGAGATCCCATCAAGGTGGCGGAATATGTAAAGACAATCGAGCCGTCTCAATCTGTAGATCGAATGATATCGTTTCGCAGCCAGACGGGCGGATTCGAGCTTCTCTCAATCGAGAGTAGCGATCCGCTTCATATTCGCTTCCGCGTCAAAGAAAAAAGCGGTTCTAATACGGCGCTCGCCAGCTTATTGGTTAGGGACGGTAATCCCCCTACGGTAGTGAACTTTGCCCTGCACGCCCTCTTTCCGGGTGTCGTACCTGTGAACGTGAAAATAGATTCGGCGCTGCGCAAACGGGTGATCGATGGCATCAATGCTGAACTCGCTGAGTCCTATATTGATGCAGCGTTAGCAACGCGGATGCAGGAAGCTATCGAGACACATGAAAAGGCTGGTGAATACAACTCGATCACTGACGGCGATGTCTTTGCCGAGAGGCTCACCGAGGACTTGCGGGTCGTTAGCCACGACAAGCACCTGGGGGTGGAGTTCAGCCCTTTCAAAATGCCGCCCGAACAGCCCCTCACTCCGGAGGACATCGCTCGAATGAAGCAGCAAGTAAGGCACAATAACTGCGCGTTAAGAAAAGAGAAATCCTGCCGGGCAATATCGGATACGTGAAGTTCAATGGGTTCACGGCGGCAGAACCTTGCGCGCCCACTGCGGTAGCCGCGATGGGCTTTGTGGCTCACGTTGATGCAATCATCTTTGACCTGCGCGAAAACGGCGGCGGCGATCCCGCTATGGTCACCTTTATCGCGAGTTTCCTGTTTGACGAGCCCACCCACTTGAATGATCTTTACAATCGCAAAGAGAATTCAACACGCCAATACTGGACGCTCCCCTCTGTGCCGGGTGAGCGCCTTGCGAAACAGCCGGTATTCGTCTTAACTCCAAGCGAACATTCTCTGCGGGGAGGAGTTCGCCTATGACCTTAAAAATCAGAAACGGGCCACCATTGTTGGAGAACCGAGTGGTGGCGGCGCACACCCGGTGGAGGGACATGAGGTCGCGGATTATTTTACGGTTCTTGTGCCATACGAGAAGGCAGTAAATCCAGTGCCGAAGACGGATTGGGAGGGGGCCGGAGTTGAGCCCGACGTGAAAGTCGCCGCGGCGGACGCGTTAACGACCGCAGAAAGATTAGCGGCAGAACAAATTCAGGCGAAGCTTAAACACCAGCCGTAGCAGTTTAGAGTAGCCACAGTGTTGGGTCGACTCTTTTACAGCGGCGTTACGGTGTCACAGCGAATTACATTTTACAAAACGAATTGTTGTTCGTTCAGGTTTTTTGATGAAGTTTGCGAGTGCCTGCTGTGGGTCAACTTCCAGTTTGCCCCGATCCGCTGGGGAGTTCTGGCTATTTATCGCGATGGGCTTCGACAATCATGAATTCGGTCCAACTCTCGGCGTCGCCGGACTTTTCTCCCCGCCAGGTGAAGTGCGTCTCAGAGTAAGCCGTGTATGTGGCCCGCGTATATGCGTGACCAGCAACCGGCTCGCGGAAGGCGTAGGTGATCGATGAGCCGTCCATCTTGACCCCGCCCAGTTCCTGCACACCAGATCCGTCCAATCTCCGATCAGTCCGTTAAGCCATCGGATGTTCCAGCTTCGCTTCGCAGTGTCGTAGGTGCGGAAATTCATGCCGAAGACGATCAAATCGCCGGAAGCGCCGAGCATTCGATATTCGTCAGCGATCGCGTAGCCATCAAGGATGTAGCGGCCTAGCCAGTCGCCTTAAACGTCTGCCACGTTCCGTCGATTGACAGCAGCTTCGCTTCACAGTTCCATTTCCCGATTAGAAAAGCAAACCGAGACAATTCGGGAGCGGCTTTTGGGTTGTGTGTGCCGTAGCCTTTCTCATTCTGGGCCATAAACCCCTCCTCAGAAGCGGCCATCAGCGGAAACGAACTCGCCAGTAAGGGCACCGCGGCAAGCAAGACACTACGCCGGGTTGGCTTCCACGTCACGCTTTCTGCGAACCTCTTCATTGGTCCATATGATTACATGGATCTCGACTTCGCCGAGTTTCTGTCGCCACCCTTCCATTCGCACTCTGTGAGGGCCTGTCATGTGCCCGGTGCAAGCTCGGTATTACTCGATTCAGGATGTACAAACACTGCCAACTTCCGTGCGACTCGGTTCGGATGGATCCGCCGTGACGGCCTAGTGGCGATCTGACAATCGACTGCCAGTCTTAGGCTGATTACGTGACTCTTGCCGACTGCTCGTGTTTTCTGCGTCACTACATTTCTTCAACCGCGTGGGTACCAAGTTTGCAGGAATGATTTCAGTGCCTCAGCGAAAGCGCCCGGATTATCTTTGCGAACCACGTGCCCACCGGTTAACGTGATGATTCGTGTATTCGGTCGTCGCTCTTCCATCTCGCATATATGTTCGGCTGTAAGAACCGGGAATCCGACCCCGGATGACCAGGGCTGGGCAAGTGCTCGCGAGCCAATCGTTCCAGCAATCACCTTGCAGATGGTTAAGCGACAGAGCCATATCCCGCGGCTCGAACGCCAACCTCCAGCCGTCCGCCGTAGAACGAAATCCGGGGACCGATCTGGACTTCTAAACTCTCGCGCGTAGGATACGTTCCTGCCCAATGCAGAAAGCGCGGCACATCATCGCCAATCTCGACCCCAATGTCCTCAATGATGAGCGCACTGACTCGCTCGGGCCGCCGTGCGGCGTATTGATACCGCGCCGGTGGCCCCCGGGGCGGACGCGTTCACACCTCCCAGCGAGTTGCCAAGGAGCACTGCTTTTGAAACCTGTAAATG
>CAWJEH010000015.1:0-68654 GCA_963841675.1 Terriglobia bacterium | reverse complement strand
TACTCCTGGGGTGCGACGCTCTTGCGCTGGCTGTAATGCTCCAGCGCAGATCGATGCGGCTACTTATCCCAACCACTCGGGATGTTGCGCCGTCCCGTCAAATTCCGCGGTCGTTTTAAACGGTTCGTACGTCCCGGCTAATGCCGCTTGCTTCGTTTTTGCCACCAGCGCGCTCAACTCAGCCGAAGTGAAGGGCTTGAACGTACGCGCGGCCTCGAGCGCCTGCTCTAACCTCTCCATCGAATCGCATCCATTGATAACAACGGACGTTGGCAGATTCAGCGCGTAATGCAGACACTCGATCGGCGTAGCCACTCCGGCTTTCAGGACGTTTCCAAATGCCATGGGCTTCATGCCCAATACGGCCGTGCCTTCTTTGACGAGTCTCGGAACGACTTCATGCGCGAAGCTCCGGAAATGATAGTCCAAGACGTTCAACGGCATCTGGCAGCTATCGAAGTGGAAGTTGTGTTGAGCTGCGACGTCCAACATTCTCAGATGCACCGCCGGGTCTTTATGCCCGGTGAAGCCTATGTAACGAATCTTTCCGGCTTTCTTCGCGGCCATGACGGCCTCGTGCGCGCCGCCGGGTGCGAAATAGCGATCCGGATCCTCCATCCGGATGTTTTCATGAAACTGAATCAGATCGATAGTATCGACTTGAAGCCTACGCAGAGACTCGTCTATCTGCCTGGCAGCCAGCTCGCGCGTGCGGCCGTTGTACTTAGTCATCAGGAAAACGCGGGCGCGGTAGCCGTCCTTGAGTGCTTTGCCCATCCGGATTTCGCTTCCGCCATCGTGGTAATCCCAGGAATTGTCGAGAAAAGTGATTCCACGATCTACCGCCGTCCGGATGATGCGGATTCCTTCCTGTTCATCCTGAGGAACGCCGATGTGATACCCTCCGAGTCCGATCGCAGATACGCGCTCGCCGGTAGTTCCTAATTTCCGGTAGATCATGCCCTGCGAAGTGTCGGCCTCGAGTGAGGCCGCTGCTTGGGCTGCTGCAAGTCCCGCGATGAATTCGCGTCTGGCTATTTTGCTCGATTCCATGTGCCTCGGTACCCTTTCTAAATAGGTTAGTCCTTCTGAGCCTTGGTCTGAGCTCGTACCGCGATCATGCCGTCAAGGCTTTTACGCATACTGGAGAGGCGTGCGCGACTAGCCTCGGAACCCTCTATCACGCGCTCGATACTGATCAGAAACTCAGGCAAGCTCAATTTGTCTCGGATTTCCGAAATGTAGGGTTGAATCTTTGCATATTGGAAATACATCTCCTGGCATGTGTCGTATACCAGATCGGCTTCGAGCGCGCCGTGTAGTACGAATGCGGACACCATGTCCCAATATCCGTAAACCTGAAGAACGTAGCCGGTCTGCTTCCCTCCCGCATTGACGATTTCGACAAACTCTTCAGCCGACTGAGGCATGAACGCTCCGCCGACGTACGATCGTGCCTCGCGCATCACGGCTTCGCGCCGTAGTTCATATAGCTTCAGAATCAGTTCAGCCTGCTGAATGGCGTTCTCGGGATTTGTCTTCTTTTTGGTGGACATATTGGTTCGCCTGCCTTACTGGATATCTCGGCACCTGGCAATCATCAACGTGATGTCATCGTGCTGGTCCTTTGTTCCGAAACGCTGCACATCAGTGAGTATGGCTTGCACCATATCGGCCGGACAGAGCTCAGCATGTCGCTTCAATGATTCCAGCAGGCCATCCTCGCCAAGCTCGTCGCCCAGATCGTTAAACGATTCCGTCACTCCATCCGTATACAGAGCCAGAGTATCTCCGCTGAGAAGCTGGCACTCTTCCACCGAGCAATCCCAATCTCTGAATAAGCCCAGCACCGTACTTGTAGATGTCAAACGTTCCACCGATTTATCTAAGCGCAGAAGAAGACCCGAAAGGTGACCACAGTTTACATAGCGCAGCCGCCGCAGGTTGCCGTCGTATTCGCCAAAGAAGAGCGTCGCATAGGCACTTGATGTCGTGTTCTCGAAAAAAAGCTGGTTGACAGACCGCAGCAGTCTTTGGGGTTCATTCAACGCAATCGCACACTGGCTCCGCAAATGGGCTTGCAAGCTCGCCATGACCAGCGCCGCGGCAATTCCCTTCCCGGCAACGTCGCCCACTACAAGGCCGATGCGTTCCGGGCCCAGCGATAGAAAATCGTAGTAATCGCCGCCTACCTGTCGAGCTTGCGCGCAGACTCCAGCGTATTCAAGGCTGGTGCATTCCGGAAACCGCTGCGGAAACAGTCTGGACTGGACCTGTCTCGCAATGTCCAGTTCATAAGCCATCCGGCGATCGGCCTCTAGTTTCTCAGCATGCGCGCGTCTTTGGGCTTCTATGGCGGCAGTGACCGCATCGAAGCTGACGAGGGCGAACGAGTTGCGATCTAGATCTTCGAAACGAGTGAATACTTCTCCCCAAATCGGCGCCGCCCGGCTCTTCGAATCGGCTTCAGGGCCAACGGTATCGATCTGATCGATCTGATACTTGACCCGTCTGAGCCGTGGAGTGTGACGAAAACGAACTCCTCGATTGCTCCAGTCCCGGAATTTGCCGGGAACATCTTCCGTTACGAAAACCACTCGCGTCGCCCTTCCGATCAGCTTGCTTTCTGCGGATTCCGGGTCGGGTTGGATGAGTGTCAGCACTGCGGTGCCGTTAGGCGGCGAAACTCCAACCCAACGTTCCCCCGCTTGCAAACGCGCATCGAACACCAACTCGAATCCAAGCTTTTCGACATAGAAGCGAAGACTGCGTTCCTGGTCACGGACATATATGTGAACAGAATGAAGTCGAAGGTCAGGGGTGTTTTGCTCTGTTAAAGCCTCAAGCTCTGCTCTACCGCTCTGCAGATGCTCTAACCGGTTCATGGCTTCGGAATAGTGGTTGCGCCGATTTGCTGGAGCATACCGAGCTGGTCCGAACTACCCCAGCGCTCCACCATCTTCCCGTTACTGAACTTGGAAATCTGCATGCCCCGGATCTTCACCTTCTTCCCTGTCGCCGGCATACCCATGAGCGGGCCGTCCTGAGTTCCCGTGAAGGTATACGCAAACGCTATCGCATCTTCGTCCGCGACCAGCGCTGCCACTTCCACTTTCATATCCGGGAAAGCGCGGCGCATTTCGGTGAAGAGAGCGCGATAGCCTTTTGGCCCGGCAACCTGTCCGGGCGCAGGATCGTGGTCGATGGAGTCGGGCGCCACTACATCATCGAACAACTCATAGCTGCTCGTGTTCACTGCCTCCGCGAACTTGGTCAATGCCGCGGCATTTTGTTCTTTGCTCACTCTCTGCTCCTTCCCGGAGAAGCTTAGCATTTTAGCTGCACCTGTATTACGCTCTTTAGCTGATGGACACCCGAACTCTCAAGCGATCTTGCGCGCTGCTAGCAATCGCTTTCTCGATCTCCAAGCCCCTGCTGTTTGCTCAAGCGCCAGGGACAGCGAACCAGGGTCGTCAAGACCGCCCTATCGGTCCTTTGCTGAAGCAGATGGAAATCTTCGTTAGGGATGGCATGAAGAAGACCGGCGTCCCTGGAGTTGCGGTAGCGGTGGTTTATCAGGACAAAGTGGTGTGTCTGGAAGGATTCGGCGTTCGCAAAGCCGGTGATAATGCGCCGGTCGATTCCGACACCGTGTTCCAACTGGCGTCAGTATCAAAGCCGATTGCATCGACGATCGTTGCCTCGCTGGTTGGCAAACACGAAGTAGATTGGGATAGCAAGATTGTCAAGCTCGATCCTGCCTTCAAGTTGTCCGATCCGGTTGTGACGGAGCAACTGACCGTCCGCGATCTTCTCTCTCATCGAAGCGGTTTGCCTACATCCTCCGGCGATGCGCTGGAAGATCTCGGCTTTTCCCGCCCTGAAATAATCCCACAAATGCGGTTGTTGCCGCTCACCGGAGAATTTCGGAAAACGTTCCAGTACAGCAATTTCGGGTACACCGAAGGCGCGCTCGCGGCCTCGAAAGCTGTACGCGAACGGTGGGAAGATCTTGCCAGCGAACGCCTGTTCAAGCCGCTCGGAATGACATCGACCAGTTATCGCTATTCCGACTACCAGGACACCGCGAATAAGGCCGCCATTCACGTCATCATCAACGGGAAAGCTGTGGCCCGTTACCACCGCGACCCGGATGCCGAGGCTCCCGCCGGGGCCGCCAGTTCTTCCGTCCGCGATCTTGCTCAATGGCTACGTCTGCAGCTGGCGGAGGGCACGTGGAACGGTCAAAACATTGTAGCGGCCGATGCGCTGAAGGAGACGCACTCTCCGCAAATCGAAAACGGTACGAATCATGAAACCGGCAAGCCTTCGTATTACGGCCTGGGCTGGGACGTGAACTACGATTTGGGCAAGCGCCTGATCGTCAGCCACAGCGGCGCTTTCTTTTTGGGCGCAGGAACGACGGTGAAATTGTCGCCGTCCGACCAGCTCGGCATCATCGTCCTGACGAATGCCATGCCGACCGGCTTGGCCGAGGCGACCGCAAATCAGTTTTTCGACCTGTATCACTACGGCGCCCCCAAACAAGATTGGCTGAAGATATTCGGCGACGCGTTCAAGACAATGATTGACAAGGACAACAACGCAGTTACCGACTACTCGAGGCTGACTCGCCCGCGACCCTCCGTTCCCAGCAAGCCGCTCTCGACTTACATCGGTACATACAGCAACGATTACTATGGTCGGATCGAGTTCACCGAGCAGGGTGGCTCGTTATGGATGCGCCTACCGGCTACCGGCGCGCTTTACACGCTCTCACATTGGGATGGGGATACCTTCACCTATCGGTTCGAAGCCGAGCAGGGCATCGGAACCAGGGGTGTCGAATTCACCGTGAACGGCACGCCCCGCGTAAAGATCCAAAACCTAGCACTCGAAGGCGATGGCGTCTTCAACAGGCAGTGATCATCAATCACTTACATGAGGCGAGTACTTGACTGGCAAGCACTCTCGTGTCCCTCCCTTTTCAAATCCTCCCGCGCCGCCCGAACAGAAGGAAGATGATTACGATCAGCAGGATCAGGCTAATGCCGCCGCCGCCGTAGTACCCGACGCCGGGGCCCATGTAGTAACCGCCTCCGCCGAAGAGTAGCAGCAGGATGATGAGAATAACGATCAGTGGCATGGGCCGAAGTCTATCACAGCCGGGGATGCTGCCAGCCGGAGGAAACTGGTCGTGGACGTCCGGCATAAGTAGTTTCTTGTACTCTGTATTTGTTCGGCTAAAACGTTCGAAGCAGGGATTACCGAAGGCGGCAATGGTGTTCAACGATGATGTGGATATCTGGGACGACAATCGCATCCCGGGCCGGCGACAGCCCATGGTTCCGCTATACATTCGCAGACCACGATTTCGCACTTGAGCCCGAGCCGCCGCAGAAAGTGTCGAATTTCGACCCGCGTCATCGCTGAAAATCTGAAGCGGCCTTTACGAGCACTTACAGCTGAGTCCGCCATCGACCACCAGCAGGGCTCCGGTTATGTATCGGGCTTCGTCGGAAGCAAGAAATAGAGACGCGTAGGCCACATCCCAGGCATCACCCATCTTCCCGAGAGGCACTTGCTCGTTTCTGCGCCGAATCATTTCTTCTTCTCCGCCGGCACCATAAACGTCTCGAAGCGGTTCTCGGATCATCGGTGTATCCATCAATCCCGGAAGAACACAGTTGGCACGAATACCCCGCGGCGCATACTGAACGGCCACATTTTGAGTCAGCTGATTCAATGCGCCCTTCGAAGCGTTGTAGACCGCCGAAGGATATCCTGTGTAACGGATTGAAGCGACCGACGAGATATTAACCACGGCGCCTTTGCCCTGCCCTACCATTACGGGCAGAACGTACTTACAGGCGAGAAAAGCTCCTTTGACGTTAACCGCCATGTGGCGGTCCCAGATAGCTTCATCCAGTTCCTCGGGACCACCGACCGCCAAAACTCCGACGTTGTTTAGTAAAACATCGATCCGGCCATAGGTATTCAGACATTTCTGCACAAGCGCATTCACTTCTTCTGCCTTCGACACATCGGCGCTAAAGCTGACGGCCTCACCGCCTTCCTGCTTGATGAGCTCCCTGGTTTCGTTGGCGGCATCGTCCCGAATATCGACCGCGAAAACCTTAGCTCCTTCTCTCGCGTAAAGAACGGCGGCAGCTTTGCCATTCCCCCAGCCGGGTCCGCTTGAACCTGCGCCGATCACAATTGCTACTTTGTCCTCGAGCCGCGCGCTCATAATCCTGACCCGGTAAGTGTATCGGGTGGCGCTCGACCCACCTTCAGGTTCGGCAGGCATTTTCTAACCTGATCACACTCACACTCGCGTTTGAGGGTTCTCCATGCTCGCCACATGGCAAGATTAGAGTGATATTTTGGATTGCATGCCCGGATATCCTCACGCCGGCGGCAGGCTGAACGTTACAGCGTTAGCACTTCCCGTCGTTGCGCCAAACCCGAAGAAAGAGGGGCTCCCGAGTTTTGCGAAGCCGGTCGCCTTGTTGGGACACATGTCCAAATCGGGAGACCTCTTCTCGCATCCACCCAATCCAGGGGATGTTCGCCAAGCGCTGATCGGGGATTGCTTCTTTTTAGCTAGCGTCGCCTCCATTCTTGCTCTGCCAGGCGGCAGTGATCGCATTCTGGACATGATGCGAGATCTAGGAGACGGATCTGTAGTAGTGCGGTTTTATCAAAACGACGTACCAACATACGTCAGGATTTCGAAATCGGTACTTGGGGCATTCCTGCATAACCGCGGGTCGCTATGGCTTCAAATACTTGAGAAGGCTTACGCCAGTTTCAAGGGGAGTGGGTATGGGTCGCTAAACGGGGGCAGCGCCAATTCCGTCTTCTCTGCGTTCCTGGGCAATAGTTCGATTGCTATTGCCTTTGCCGAGCAGGGTAATAGCGCGGATCGAGATCTCCTTCAACGCTGCATGACTTCGCCCGAGGTGGTGAAACAGCAGTTGATAATCAAGGTGTTCAAGGGCTCCCAAAAGCAATGGGATAATTGGCGTTCGTGGCTGCGCTCCGGGAGAATTCCTCAGAGATGGGTTGATTTCATCGCCTTGAAGGTCATGGTGCGATTGGAGCACTTTATGGATTTCATTGAACAAAACAAAGCAGGGCTTAACTCTGATACCCGTATCGCCATTGAGTATTGGGTAACAGCCAACGCTGTCCTGCCCGGCAAAAGAGGTACTGGTGTCTACACCAAGGCAGAGCTGGAAACCTATGACGAAATCGAGGCGGCGCTCAAGGCAAACCTTCCCGTTGCGATAGCCACCCCTGATCAATTCACCACGAAAAACGACACCCCGCTCCGCCAGGGCTCTGGGTTTAGCGCCGGGGAGGCGAAGTACAAGGGGCTCGTCGCTAAGCACTACTACTCTGTCGTACGGTGCGAAGTGCGCGGCAACTTGAAGGGATTCGTTATTCGAAATCCATGGGGAGAGTCTGCGCTGGGCATCCTTTCTTATGGGAGGAGTTATACGCAAAACGACCGGGGTACGTTATCCGCACACAAGAATGCCGAGGCGGAATTTTGGATCGACCTTTCGGACCTATCCAAATACTTCATCGACGTCAGGCTCGGTGCTAAAGTTTGAGGTCTGAATTGTGCGGAACCGGTCGAATGAAACGAGCCGCAACTCACCCGCCGCCGAAATCACAGAATCATGCTTCAGTTTGATGCGTTCTGCTGTGCCGCTTTGCGGGCTTCCGTAGCGTCGTAGCTTTCGCCGTAGATCGAGGGTACTTTTGCGCCCGTCGGCCGCAGATACATCGAAAGCTGTCCACGATGGTGGATCGAGTGATGGATCACGAAATTCAGGTACATCACCGCGGGCAGCTGGAACAAACCTCTGAAGTCTATGATCTTGAGCAACTGCTCAGTCGTCAGTTTCGTCAGCTTCTCGAAATGCTGCTCGAAGTTGCTCGTGTACCAGCCTGAAAGATCTCTGGAGTTTTTGATAGAAACCGGACAAGGGTTGGGGCTCAGATTAAACTCGCCCGTAGCCACGGCATCCATAAACCGCATTTCAGTGGCCACGATGTGCCAAGCCAGGTCCAACGCAGTTTTCGAAATCCCGTCCGGACGATAGTCGCCTTTATCTAGCGGAATTGCTTCGATCATGCTCCTCGTGATCCGGTGCTCGTTCTTCAGGTCCGGAAGATAAACGCCATGCAGCAGGAAATCAGCTTGATCGGATTGGATTGGTTTCATCGACACAGAATACCGTAGGGTACGCACACCATTAGCCACTCCCCCCCGGTCGCTGTGCCGGCGGGCGCGATCGTCGGCTGCGCTTCCCATCCCTGCTTGCGGCCTTGTCTGCGGCGCTGCTTAGATTGTTGCGCCGGGATACTGAGTGACGATCTGGCGATGGAGTAATTGGTCGATGTGATGTTGCATGTGCAAAATGTAATCTTCGATCAGAAACCCCAGCGTGACGGGACGATTGGTAGCAATGAAACAATCTGCTTCAAGTTGCGATTCAGGAATCTTCTCGACCAATCGTGCTATTAAGCGGTTATAACCGAACCAAAAATCCACCGTCTCGTGCCACTGCATCGTGCTGTAACCGTGCAGCCTGACCCAGTCGTCCTGAGCATATCCCGGCCCATGGAACTGTGGCGCAAGCGCGCCACCCACAAATCGGAGATGGTTATTCGCTGCCGAGTCAATAAGATGGCCGAGTTCTTCTTTCGGACACCACTTCCCTGAAGCCCGTGGGGACGACGCTTGCTCGTCGGTTAGCGCTCGAAGGTTCGGCAGTTCCCGTTCGATTGTCTGCGCCAAGCGCCGTGAAAGATCAGCAGCCATGCGCCATTGTCCCATTCATCAGGCGCACTATGAGGCCGGTACAGCTAAGGTATGACGCCGTTCGCAGCCATGTGGTTGGTCGCGCTGAGTCATTTAGAGTACGCCCGGAACTGTGATACTTTCGTCCCATCGGAATGCGAATCGACGCCGGAATTCTGCTGCTTTGCTGCACAAGTCTTGCTGGCGCTTGCAGCATGGTGAGAACTTCTTGTAATTTCCTGGACGACAAGTCACCCTTGGTTTTCGTAGGAACGGTGATCTCGCCCGAAGATCCAGAAACCCAAGTGCTCCTGCACGGTTCCCCGGTCCTTTTCAATGTGACCGAACGCCTTCGCGGAAACGGCGCAAAGCAAATATCGATCTACGAACCCGGAACTTCGTGTGATTTTTCGTTCAAGCAAGGTAAATCCTACCTGGTGTTTGCGCACCTTGAAGACGGCCGGCTCACAACTTCCGAACTCACTTCCACGCGGCCAACATGGGCGGCTGGCGCTCTTCTCCGGCAACTTCGAGCGATAAATCAAGGAGGGCAACCAGTATCCTTGTTCGGGTATCTTGGCGAAGGAGGGCCGAGTAGTAAACAACCCATGGCTGGGATTCCTATCGAGGCCACATCAAAACATCGGACCTTCAGCGCGCGAACCGGAGCGGATGGGTCCTTTGAGTTCAGCCATTTGCCTCCCGGTCCATATTGGATCAAAGCCAAATTGCCTAAGGGATACTTACCTGCCAGAACTTACGCCCGGGTAAAGCCCGGCGAGAGCTGTGACCTGCAATATATGTGGGCGGTGCATGACGAAGGACAGGAGTAACTCGTCGCATAAGTCGCTTAGTGTGTGAGGCGGCGCTGAACATGGCGTGTTTCCGAAGGGTGTCATTTTTGATCGGGGAACCCGTTGACCAGTCACACAGAACCTAAGCAGCAGGACCGCTGGTGACCCGAAGCCTGCGTCTGACGATGGCAGCTGCTTCCGGCGTTGCCGTGGCAAACATCTATTACAACCAACCGATGCTGGCGGACATGGCGAGCAGCCTGCACGCCAGCTTTCATCAGATCGCCTCAGTCGCGACGCTGACACAGATCGGATACGCGGCAGGTATGCCCTTGTTCATCCCGTTAGGAGACCTGGTCAATCGCCGCAAGCTAATCGCCGGGCTTTTTGTCGCAGCTGCCATCTCATCTATCCTCGCCGCCATCGCTCATGGCCTCGTCTGGCTTTGCATCGCAAGTTTCCTGCTGGGTGCGACCACGGTCATCGCGCAGATCCTGATTCCACTTGCGGCCGAGCTCTCCACCCCGGAACAGCAGGGCCAGACAATTGGAACGGTGCTAAGCGGAGTCTTGATTGGCATCCTGCTTGCCCGAACGCTGAGCGGCATCGTCGCCGCGCACGTGGGTTGGCGCGCTATGTACTGGCTCGCCGCAGCCATATGCTTGGCCTTCGCGGCGCTGCTCGCCGGCCGGCTTCCGAATACAAAGCCTCAGGATTCCATCTCCTATCTCAACCTCATGCATTCGCTTTGGCTGCTCGTCCGCGATCTGCCGAAGCTGCGTCAAGTATGCTCTGTGGCCGCAATGTTCTTCGCCGCCTTCAGTGCGTTCTGGACAACGCTTGTCTTTCTTCTGAAAGGGCCACCCTTTCACATGGGCGCTCAGGCAGCCGGCCTGTTTGGACTAGCTGGCGCAACGGGAGCCTTGATCGCACCGCTAGCCGGGAAGTGGTCAGACCGTCGCAGCCCGCGCTTTGTGGTGCGTATCGCCATTGCGGTCCTGGTGCTGTCGTTTGTTGTTTTCTGGGCGGGCTCTGGCAGCGTTCTGTGCTTGATTCTCGGCGTCATTCTCCTCGACGCAGGCGTGCAAGCGGCCCAGGTCTCAAACCAATCCCGCGTGTTTCAATTGAGGCCCGAGGCACGCAGCCGGATCAACACTATCTATATGATTGGGTACTTCGGAGGCGGCTCTCTCGGGTCGCTTATCGGGGCATGGGCTTGGGCGCACTGGGCTTGGACCGGGGTGTGTGCGGCAGGAATCGCTTGCATGATCCTGGCCACCTTAGCACTGCTCGTGCGCGGCCCGGAATCCGGAATACCGGAAACGGAGCCGGGCCAGCAACCACAGCGACACAAAATGGCCGAATAGTAAGTCAGCTACTTGCTGTGCAGCGAGTTGGTGGCTCGCCGGTCCGTTTGACCGACCACTCGATGTTCGAGATCTGTAATTGTTTCCCTGGCAATTCCGGGCTCAATCACAAAAGACTGCTTCGAGACTGTCGGCTCGCCCGTGATTTGTGCGACGATACTCGCCAGGTGTAACCCCCACAATCCGCTTGAAGATCTTGTTGAAGGAGCCATCCGAATCGTAGCCGACCGCGTTCGCTATTTCGGTCAGCTTCTTATCTCCGTCGCGCAGCAGGACAGCGGCTTTATAGATTCGCCAGCGCGTCAGGTATTCGAGCGGCGTCTCCCCCACGATCTGCCTGAAGCGCAAGGCGAAAGCTGATCGGGACATACTGGCCGCCGAGGCCAGTTCCGCGACACTCCACGGCTGTTCGATTTTCTCGTGCATCGACCTCAGCACAGCGCCAATCCGGGGATCGGAAAGCGCGCGCAGCCACCCCGTCTGGCGGCACGTGCTCGAGGTGATGTGTTCGCGGATGATTTGAAGCAGAAGGATGTCGGCAAGCCGCTTCAGCACGACATACGCGCCGAGCGAGCATTGAGCAGCTTCCGCTGCAAACAGCTGCAGAGTCTGGTGAAGCGGCAGTGCTTGGGCACGATCATTCTCAATCAGAATGAACGGCGGAAGTAAGTCGGTGAGGGGCTTGCTGTTGGCTTTGTCGAAAGTGAATCTTCCGCCGATGATGGTGGTTGGAACTCCTCCCCCGCCGAATCGAATGGCATTCCCGCATTTGGTCCGCACCACCTCTTGCATGTCGCTGGCGGGCGTACCCGGATGGTCTACCAGGGTGTGCACATGGGCTTGCGCAAACAAGCAGAAGCAATCGCCGCCCGCGAGTGGAATCGGCGTCTCCAGCCCTTCGACCGTTAACCACGCATTGCCTCGGGCAAGTGTACCGAAACACGCGTAATCACCGCGCTCGAAGCGGAGTCCCCACGGCGTACTTAATTCGATACGGCCGTGTACGACGCTATCCACGCGCATAGCCGTGAAGATGTCTGTAATTGGGTCCACATTCCTCCCTTACCTTGGACGAGTAGACCATAAATCCGGACGATTGCGCTGTGTCTCGTCCTGGATTGTGGACATCTCGATGTTAGCAGCGGAGATTCAAATGGAACGACCACAACCGGAAAGCCTGATGAGCCAGAGTATTCTTCGAGCGGTCGGCTCGATGCAGGGAAGCAAGACGAGGGGTGCTCGAATCCTTTCCCGAAGCGGGCGCACACGGGTTATCTGGACCGTCATTCTGGCGGGGCTCCTGATTCTGGCTGCTTCAGTAGCATCAAAAGCATCGGAGCTGAATCCGAAAACTTTAGCAGCATGGAACAAGTACGTCCAAGTGCAAAATGCACGGGTGGCCGAAAGTTCCCATACCGCTTCGTTTCTGTGGAGCGAGCAATCGCCGGACCGGATTCGCCGTCTGCGTGAGGGGGAAATTCTTGTCGCTCCATCGGGCGAGAATCCGAAGCCGGTTCCGCATGGCCTGATTCATCACTGGATAGGCGCTGTTTTCTTACCCAACGCGAGTCTCGATGAAGTACTCGGTGTCGTGCGCGATTACGACAAGTACGAAAGATTCTATGCTCCGACCGTTGTGGACTCGAGGCTTCTGCACCAGGCGGGTACAGAAGATGCTTTCTCACTGCGGATGTTAAACAAGGCTCTGGTTGCTAAATTTGCGCTGGATGCGGAATTCCAAAGTTCCTATGCACGAATCGATAAAAGCCGTTGGTACAGCGTGGGTCAAAGTATGCGCATTCGCGAAATTGAGGAGTATGGCCAGGCAGGTCAATACGAGCTGCCGCCGGATACCGGGCAGGGGTTCATCTGGCGCCTCTATAACATCGCACGATTTGAACAGCGGGACGGCGGCGTGTACGTCGAATTGGAAGCAGTAGCGCTCAGTCGCGAGGTGCCGGTTACGGTTCGGTGGCTGGTCAATCCGGTGGTCCGCCGCACATCGAGAGGGTCGATGCTGATTTCGCTTCAAAAGACGCAAGAGGCAGTTCTCGGATCTAACGAACTGGCGACCCGTGCTGCGCGCAAAGCCCAGGCGAGTCACAAAGAATCTGCATCCGCAGCGGCAGTTCCGCCAGATGTTGATAAGGGATTCCTACTTCGTAACGCCTTTACCCCCGGCCGGAGCAATTAGCTCCTAAGCCTGTTGCAGCTGCGTACTCGGATCGATTTTGCAACTGCTGATTCTAAAGCTTCTATGCAGCTTATACGCGAGCTGTGAGTGTCTAATCCTGCTATTCTGGTGGCCTCAGGAAGAGTATGTCTCGACCAGGTCTGCTGGGAAATCGGTACCGGATCGAGCCAACGCCCATCGGCCAAGGCGGGATGGGAGTTGTCTACAGAGCGTTCGATACCGACCTCGAACGTGAGGTCGCACTTAAGACCATTCGAGGACCTGTCGACGCCGCGGCCATAGAACAGTTTCGAAAAGAGTCACGCACGCTTGCCCGTCTGTGCCATTCGAACATCGTCGACATCTATGACGTCGGAGAATTTGACGACCAGGACGGCTGCAAGCCCTACTTCGTCATGCCGCTTCTCAGCGGCTCGAATCTTGGGGATCTGCTGAAATCCTGGGGATCCCGGATTGACCCGGAGCGTCTTGTAGGAATCATCTGCCAGGCCTGCAAAGCACTGCAAGCCGCGCATATCAAAGAGGTGGTCCATTGCGACCTGAAGCCGAGTAATCTTTTCGTCCTCGAAGACGACAGTGTAAAGGTTATCGATTTTGGCATACGCCACCTTGTCGGGACGGATAGCGCGACGCGCCTGCAAGGCACGCTGCACTACATGTCGCCCGAGCAACTCGAAGGTAAAGTAACTCCACAAACCGATATTTTTTCTCTGGGTGTCGTCTGTTATGAGGCCCTCACCGGCCGCAAACCGTTCCTGGGCAGAACGGAGACGGAAGTTATCGATGCAATCCGGTCAAGTATTCCACCTTCGATTTCCGAGGTAAATTCCGCCATACCGCACTTGCTGGCCCAGGTCGTCCATCGTGCGCTCGCTAAGCAACCCTATCACCGCCTGTCCACGGCCCGCGAGTTTTCGGACCTGCTTCAAAAGGCAGCAAGGAACGAGGCTCTCCCGCAGTTCGATCGGACAAAAATTGCGTCACGTGTTGCCCGGATTAGAAAGGCGTTAGCCGAAGGCGATTGTCCATACGCGCGAGAGATGCTCACCGAACTCGGGTCGGAAGGTCATGTGGATCATGAGATTTCGGTGTTGAGCATCCAAGCCGAGGACGCGATTCGCGCCCGAACAATTTTTCAGCTCCTGGAGAGCGCCCGCCTGCGACTCGAGGAAGAAGATTATCCGTTAGCGATGCAGAAGGTGCAAAGTGTTCTCGATCTCGACCGCGAGAACATCGATGCGCTCGCGTTGAAGCACGAAATCGAGGAAAAGCGCGGAATCGCCGGGATCGATAAGTGGTATCAAATCGCGCGACAGCATCTCGACAACAACTTGTTTTCTAAAGCCCGCGAAGCAGTCGACGAGATTCTCAGAATCGATAAAGGCCATGCACGTGCTCGCGCGTTGCTTTCCGAGATCGAACGCGGCGAAGAAGAGCACGCGAAACTGCAGCACGAGGTTCAGCGTTTATACGATTCCGTTCTGAAGGCGTACGGAAAGGGCGAGATAAGCACGGCTCTGACCAGGCTGGAGCGAGTTATGGAGCTTGGGAAACGTGTCTCCGCGCATCCGCAGACGGATGCACAATACGAGTCCCTTTATAACGAGATCCGGCGTGAACGCGACGACCTGCAGAGTCTATATGCGGAAGCACGCAAGGCTCTGGAAACGAATGATTTCAACAGAGCGCAACAGATCTGCGACCAGGTTCTGGATCGCCGGCCCGGGGACGCTCTATTCCAGGCACTCAAAATTGAGGTAGATGAAGGCGAGCGGCAGGCTCGCTCAGCGGCCATCGCGGATCTGCATCGTCGAATCGAAATTGAACCGGACCTGGAAACCAAACTTCAAGTTGTAAAGCAGGCAGTGAACCTGTTCCCCGACGAGCAGACTTTCGCCCAATCGCTCAAATCGGTCAGACAAAAGCGGGATTTGGTCAACTCGATTTGTGCTCGAGCACGGCACTACGCGTCTCAGGGGCAATTCACCGAGGCTCGGAATCAGTGGGACATTCTCCGCAATATCTATCCGAAATATCCCGGGCTCGATCAGGAACTCGAACGCCTCAATCGCGAGCAGCAGCAAGCGCTGGAAGAAGAAGCCCGAGAGGATTCGGCCGGGAGAAGGGAGCTCAACTGGCTTCCCGAGGGCTCCGGCGCACGGGCTGATGAAACCGAGGTTCGGCGTGAAACGATAGCCGCCCCTCCTTGGGCCGAACTGAAAGCTGCGGCCCGGCAGCCGGTTCAAAAGCAGGCAGGTCCCGCGGAGCCTTCGGCCGCTTCTCCGCGCGCCGCGGCGATGTCAGGGACAGACATTTCGGGAGAGAAGCGTCATTCTTATTTGCCCGCGATGATGAAGGGCGAGGAGGCACCGCCGTCGCGGCTGGAATCACCGCCTACGACTCTCCCCGGCGAATATGCCGCCACTCAACTATTCGGTGGAGGGGATGTACATGCCAGCGGTTTTCAACCGGCGCCTGCCGGCAGTACCGACTCCCCACAAGCTCTGCTATCGCAGGCAAAACTTCAATCGGACAGAGCTGCTGACTCTATTGAGGGTGATGAAGGCCATTTCCGACATCGGAGACGAACAGCAAGTCTCGACGATGCAAAACCAGGCTTTGCCCTCAGCCGTAAGCAGATCGCGGTGGCTACGGGCGTGGTTGCCGCGCTGATTCTGGTTTATTTTGGAGCACGCGCCCTTCGTTCTAAGCCACACCTCGATACCGGCGGCCAGATCCAGGCCACGAGCGCAGCGACGCCAACAAGCAATTCGATCACGCCGAGAGTCATCGCCGCATCGACAGACCAATCGAACCATCGCACGCCGGGTTCATCGATTTCTTCAAGTAAGACTGTAAGGCAAGATGCCGGTGCGCTGTCTGCGCAGGCGCAATCCCGGCCGGCACAGCCCTTGGCCGCTGCCCTTGTGGCTTTCGAGAGCAAACCTTCACCAGCGCTTGTGCGAATTGATGAAGGAGACGCTACCTGCACTACGCCTTGCGACCTGAAATTGGCGCCTGGAGCCCATACGGTTTCCTTCTCGGCCGAAAATCACCAGAGCGTGGATAAGGCAATCGACGTTCCTCAAGATCAAAAAATATCGGCGTCGCTCCCCGAGCAGCTCGAGAGCGTGCGGGTGACGTCGGACCCGCAGGGCCTTGCCCTATCCATCGACGGGGAGGTTAAAGGCGAAACACCGCTAACACTCCAATTGGCCGCTGGCGAACACAGGTTCCAACTCAGCGGAAACGGCCTGTCGAAGGATCAAACTGTCCAAATTAATCACGGCGGTGGCTTTCAGGTGATAACACTCAAGCCTGTCCAGAACGCGCCAGCCGATAGTGCCTCTCCAGCTTCAAAGCTCACCACCGGCAGTGCTCCAGCCGATCACTAACAAGGGTTGCGCCCGTAACCGCGTGAATACCCAGTGACGGCACAACGCGCCGGCTCAAATTCGTTTTTGCGCCGGGGCAGCACTGGCGCTGAGCTTCGCTTCTACTACGCGATACACGGTCAGAATCCAAAACGGAACCACAAGCGAAAACAAGTATTCTTCGATGGGCAACACGCCTATCCAGATTCCGATCAATCCATTACCCGGGTAAATCCAGATCTTCTCGACCGTCGATATCGAATCCCAAGCCACGCCAATCACAAAGAAGATCAGAGTGATTAGAATTCGCTCTTTGCGTGTTCGGTAAAGGTGGACGCGGAATGCCACCTCAAGCCATACTGCCAATGCGAACAACGCAGCCAGAGTCACCAGATACATGCGGTAAGTATATGCACTTTGTGATCCATTTTGAGTTCAGCCGGCAATAGAATATGTCACGCATGATTCCTAGGCTCGAACTCTCGCGGTTGCAGATCCTCGCCTTCAGGCGGGCGGTCGGCTCGCTTGACGAACGCCTCCCGGCAGGGGCGAAGTCGCTCCGCCGCGCTGCATGGGCCGGGTTGCAGGACTCCGCGCCCCGTGCCGCGTTGCTGTCGATCCATGCGCGCGTCGAGGGGACCCGTTCGACCACCTGGGAGCATCCCTCGCTCGTGCAGCTTTGGGGGCCGCGCTTCAACGACTACGTGGTGGCGGCCAAGGATCTCCCGATATTCTCGCTAGGGCGCCTACCCGAAGACGCCAGTCGCCGCGCGAGAGCGCAGAATACCGCCGCTCGACTCCACGCGGTTCTGAAGGGTCAGCGGATGCCCTTTGGCCAGGCAGGGCGCGCGATGGGCGTCCAGCACAACAGCCTCCGATACGCTGCTCCGACAGGTACCGTCCTCTTGCGCTGGGACGGTATTCGCCAGCCTGTGCTCTGGACGGTGCCGCCGCCCGATACGGATTCACAAAGCGCACGTCTCGAACTCGCGCGCCGGTACCTGCACGTCTTCGGTCCGGCTACGGCCACTTCATTCGCCAAGTGGGCGGGGATTCGGCCTGGGGAGGCGAGCGCTGCCTTCGAGGCCCTCGCCGATATCCTGACACCGGCTCGGACACCGATCAGCGACGGGTGGATCCTCGCCGATGACGAGCCTGCGTTCCTGGCACAGCCCAAGCCTGCAGCCGCGGCACGCCTGCTGCCTAGCGGTGATGCGTACTATCTGCTGTGGGGAGCCGATCGAGAGATTCTCGTGGCCGACGCCGGGCGACGAGCCGAGCTATGGACAACGCGTGTCTGGCCAGGTGCGCTACTCGTTGGCGGAGAAATTGTCGGGGTGTGGCGCCGATCGGCGGCCGAGGTGTCAATCGATGCCTGGCGTCGTCTATCCCCGGCAGAGCGTCAGGCGGTTGAGGCCGAGGCCATGTCACTACCGCTACAGATTCTGAACCGTTCGATCACCGTTCGTTGGAGCCGGAATCCTTCACGCTTGTGATCCGATCAGCGCGATTCCTCTGCCTTGCGGCTGCTCGCGAGTATTACCTGGTCGTTATACGACAGCACTCCCCTGCTCCTATTCCTGCCTTAGTGCAAGCACCGGGTCGATCTTGGCGGCACGACGCGCCGGAACATAGCCGGCGACCAGCGTCACCACACCGAGCATCAGTGCGACGGCCAGATAGACCAATGGATCGTTCGGGCGAACCTGAAACAGCATGGATCTCAGCAACCGTGTAGCCGCTACAGAGCCAGCCATTCCTAAACCGAGCCCGATGCAAGCGAGGGCTAATCCCTGCCCGAGCACGAGCCATACCACGGAACCCGTGGTCGCGCCCAGTGCAATCCGCAGACCGACCTCACTGGATCGTTGTCCTACCGTGAATGCCATCACGCCATAGACGCCAGCCATGGCAAGACACAGCGCCAAACCCGCGAAAATCGCAAGTAGAGTGGTACGAAACCGAGGGGCGGCGAGGTTCCCGGAAAGCACGGCCTCCATCGTCGTGAACTTCATAGGGGCGTCCGGGTTGCTCTGATGCGCCAGCCGCCGCAAGGTCTGTGCGAGCCCGTTAGGATCGCCCGCAGTCCGCACAACCAGGCTTAAGGTCGCTCCATTAAACGCGTGCTGCTCATATGGCATGTAGCACTCCGGCATCGGTTCCCGCTCCGGCCCGCCTTGTCTTACGTCACCGACGACACCAACGATCTTCATGCCCTGAAGCGAATCGAAAGAACAGAAGATGGTCCTACCGAGCGGGTTCTGGTTTGGAAATGATTTTCGAACGAGTGCCTGATTCACCACTGCGACAAATCGTCTGTCCAGCGTGTCGCTGTCGCTGAACTCGCGTCCGCTCTTGAGCGGAATTCCGAGCGCCGCAAACGTTCCCGGCGCCACAATGGAAAGCACTACGCTCGGCGCGCGGCTCCAGTCCGGTTTCGCTGGCAGTTGATCGATAATATACCCTCCCGTCGAATTCAGATCTCCGGGCGGCGTCATCGTAGCTCCCGCGGCCAGCACGCCGGGTAACCTTGCAACTCGAGCGAGCATGTCTCTGAAGAGCTGGCGTGTGCGCGCCATACCGGCGGACGGCGGGGCCGGGACAGTCGCCCGCATGACGAGGACGTTTTCCGGCCGAAAACCCAAAGGTACATTGTGCAGGGCGACAAAGCTCTTGATCAGCAGACCCGCTGCGGAGACAAGCGTCACGGCTAAAGCGATCTCGGCGACCACAACTACGCCGCGAATGCCGATGATCCGGCCGCCCATCACGACCCGTGTCCCAGCCCGCTTCAGTGCGTCACTCAGTTCCAGTTTGGACGCATAGAACGCCGGCACTAAACCGAATAGCAGGCTCGTGATCATCGACATTCCAAAAGTAAATCCCAGGACCCATCGGTCGAGGCCCGTTTCGGCCAGCCGGGGCACGTCCGCAGGAGCCAGCGCCACTAGCGTCTTCGATCCCCAATACGCGACCATGAGCCCCAGAAGACCTGCCGCGCAGGCCAGCAGCAAGCTTTCCGTAATCAACTGTTTTACGATGCGCGTTGCGGCTCGCTCCCAGTGCGGCGCGAACCGCCACCTCGTGGGCACGCGCGGTCGCCTTCCCCAGCAGCAGCGTTGCGGTATTGGCGCACGCTATCAGCAGCACGAGCATCACGGAGCCCAACAACAGATAAAGCGTTAGGCGGACACTGCCCACCATTTCATCCCGTAGTCTCATCACGGCAACGCTCCGGCCCCTATTGCTTTCCGGAAACTGCTGCTCCAAACGCTTCGCGATTGCAGTCATCTCGCTTTGCGCCTGTGTGAGCTGCACGCCTGGTTTCAGCCGCGCGACGGCCAGGAAGTTTTGCCCTCCACGCGACCCGGGCGGCCCCACCGCCGACACCCAAATGTCCGTGTTGTCAGGGAACCGGAAACCCGGCGGAAGCACTCCCACGATCGGTCTGAGGTCGGGGGCGTGCACCGCCTGCCCTAGCGCGCGAGGGTTGCCGCCGAAATGGCTCTGCCAATATGTGTAGCTGATCATCGCGGCCCCGCCCGCGCCCGGCTTCATTTCTTCCGCCGTGAAGGATCGGCCTGCGAACGGCTCAACCTCAAAGACGCGGAAGAAATCAGGACTGACACTGGTGACTCGGGCGTACTCGGCGGTGGAGCCCACGAGAACTGCCGTTTCACCGGAGGCGTAGTAGGCCATCGCCGCAAACGAAGAACTCTGGTTGTGCCAATCCTGAAAATCGGGAATCGATACTTGCTTCGAAAGCGCACTAGAGGCCTCACGGCTCCTTGACAGATTCGAAAGGGTAACGATGCGGTCCGGATCACGATACGAAAGTGGCTTTAAAAGGACAGCATTCACGACGCTGAACACCGCCGTGTTCGCGCCCATCCCGAGCGCCATGATCAGAACGGCGAGCGCGGCAAAACCCGGATTCCGGTGCAGATTGCGGACGGCGTACCGTAGATCGCGCGACAGATCATCGATGTAGTTCACGCGGCGCATATCCCGGCATTCCTCCTGAAACTGGGTAATGCCGCCTACCTTGAGCAGTGCCAGGCTACGGGCCTCCTCAGGTCTTAGTCCCCTCGCAGTGTTCTCTTCCACGAGTTGATCGAGATGAAACCGAAGTTCGGCTTCGAGCTCACTTTCCACGTTCCGGCGCAGAAATAGCGAGCGTAGCCGGAGCCGGAGTTTGTCGAACACACGCACGTCAACCTTCCTGGACGACAAGATTGATCGCCGACGACAGGCGATTCCAACTCTCCAATTCCCTCTCAAATTGGCGACGGCCGGACCGCGTAAGCGAGTAGAACTTTGCCATGCGGCCGGTCTCACTCGGCCGCCATTCAGACTTGATCCAACCTTGCTGCTCTAGGCGGTGAAGCGCTGGATACAATGATCCCTGCTGAATCTGAAGGGCCTCTCGGGAGACCTGTTCGATGCGCTTCGCTATGGCCCAACCGTGCTTGGGTTCGAGAGAGATGGTCTTGAGGATTAGTAAGTCGAGAGTTCCTTGAACCAGATCGGTTGGCCTCGCCATACGCCTAGGTTATCAACAATTGTAGACAAACTTGGCGTCAGGAGTCAAAGAAGTTCTCTTCAGTGTTACCCGGTCACAACGATTGACCGAGTCGCTTCTCCAGTTGCGCGCGATAGGTTCTGCTGACGCGTAAGCGGTGCCCGTCCCTCAGGACCACTTCGAACTCGCCGTGAGAAATAGGGTGAAGTTCAAGGATGCTGTCGATGTTGACGATGGCCGATCGATGAACGCGAATGAAGCGCATGGGATCGAGATGATCGCTTAGCTCATTGAGGGCGGAGCGGTAGAGCAATTCCTTGCCCGCAATGTGCAGATTCGCATAGACGCCTGCGCCTTCAATCCAATCGATATCGGCCACGCGAATGAACCGTGTCGTTCCATTACCCTTTACGACCAGGCGATCAAGGTAGCGGCCAGCCTGCGGTCTGGTGGCAAGCATGCGTAATACACTGTGGCCGAATTCGCGGAGGTTCCGTTCGTCGTGGCGCGCTTTCGCGCGGGCGAGTGCGGCTTCAAACCGTTCGTCGCTAAATGGCTTGAGGAGATAGTCCAATGCGTTCGCTTCGAAGGCGCGGATGGCGTGCTGATCGTAGGCCGTGACGAATACGGTGAGCGGCATTGCGGCTGCGCCGACCGTTTCAATAACATGGAGCCCGTCAAGCTCGGGCATCTGCACATCGAGGAAGACGAGATCGAGCGTCTCGCGTTCAATGATCTCCACAGCATCCTTTCCGTTTGCCGCTTCGAGCACCCTCGCCACCTGCGCGTCGTTCTCGAGCAGATCGGTGAGGCGCTGTCGCGCCGGGGCCTCGTCATCGACGACCAGAATGCGGATGCCTTCAGCGCGCGAACTAATCATGGGCTCACTCCGCTGCGAATCGCAGCGGTAACGAGATCTCTACCTCTGTTCCGCCGCCGCTGCGCCGTCTGACTGCGAACCGGCTGTCTCCGTTCGGATGCAGCCACGCGATGCGCTCGCGCGTGACGGACAATCCCAGCCCGGTGGAGTTTTCCGCACTCCAATCCGGCGGCAATCCCACACCGTCGTCCGCCACACGGAGTTCCAAACCTTCCGTGCTGCGCTCTGCCGTCACGGTTACGGCTCCGCCCGAGGCCCGCCGCGAGATGCCGTGACGAATCGCATTCTCGACCAGCGGCTGCACAATGAGACAGGGCACCAGCGCGTATTTCACCTCGGGAGCCACTCGCGTTTCGATGCGCAAACTGGCTCCAAAGCGAATCTTCTGGATGGCCAGATAGTGGTCGAGAAAAGCCATTTCCTCTGCCAGCGGAATCTCCTGCCGGTCCCGTGCTTCGAGCGAGAGGCGCAGCAGGTCGCCGAGATGTTCGAGCATGCTGCGCGCCAATCGCGGGTCGCGCTCCACCTGCGACGAGATCGTGTTGAGCGCATTGAAGAGAAAATGCGGATCCAGCTGCATACGCAGCGCATTCAGGCGCGCCTGCGAGAAGCTGCGCTCCATGCGCTCCAGCCGCAACTCGCTGGCCAGATAGTGTTCGTAGTAGCGGAAAGTTTGGTGCGCCCCGAAGATGACCCAGTACACAAGCCAACTCCAGAGAAGGCCCTCCTGGAACGCCATTCCGAGAAAGCCTGTGCGCCTCATGGCGCCCCATGGACTCACGCCCAACATGGCGCGAACTGCGGCGAACACATATAAATAGAGAATCGTTAAAGCGACGCTCGCGAGGAAATGCGCGAGTATGCGCATGCCGAGCTGCTTTTCTTTGAAAGGGAGTCGCGCATCCGTCCAGAAAATCAGAGGCGTGATCAGCCCCCAAGCCCACCATTGCGTCAGCGACCAAATCAGCGATCGCCTCCAGTTGGGAGACGAAAGACCGGGCAATGCAAACAGCAGGCCGAGGATGCTCCATAAAAGGGCCGCGGCTATCCAACGGCCCCAACGGTTGTTCCATATCCGTCTACCCACTGCTGTGCGTTCTTTGATATCGATCGCCAAACCCGGCCGCGCTTGCTCGGCTTTACCGCCGAGCTTCTATTCTCGATCAAATACCATGATGTTCGGCTTGCTTTGACCCGCCGGCTGCACGGTGACGGTCAAGGTTTTGCCATCCGGTGAAAGCTCGACCTGCTGGGTGTCGGAGACCTTGCCTTGGATCTTGTCGGTGATTTCCAGGCCGCGCTCGCTGACCCGGCGTACCGAAGAAGCAGAGCCTGAGATCACGTAGGGGCCCGCATTCGGATGGTCTTTCCCATCGAATTTCACGCTTCTAGTCTCACCTGGAGTAGTGAAAGAAAGGCCGTCACCCTCGTAGGGCTGGATGTGAAGCTCGAAAGACGAGTTCATCTGCCCGCTCACGCTTTCCCAAGTGCCCGGGAAACCTGACGTCCCGGCCGTACGCTTGTACACATAGCGCACCGTAGATGGCGAACCTTTGGAATCGTAATTTGTAAAGTCATCGGTGAGCGTCTGGCCGTCTTCGGAAAGATTCCAAATTCCCGAGACGATCGTGCGGCCTTGCTTCTTGCGGCTCCCCTTCCAGGTGCGAGGCCCCTCGACGGTGATGGAGAAAGTGGTCCCGTAGAGAACGGGGTGATCTCTCCCGTCCGCTATGACGGTCTCGACAGCGCCAGGGCTGAAAGAAAGGGCATATCGATTTGGGCCTACGGCCTCAACCTTCATCATGTCGGTGATTTTACTTTTAGACGGATTGAGTTTCCACTTGCCTACCAACGGGTCGACGGCCGCTAACAACGAGCCCGTAACCAGACAGGCACATAACAACAATGAAGAGTACGTTTCAATATTGAGTCCTCCGTGATTCCTACGGCTTGCGAGTTGCCGTCCAGCGGCCATCGGCTCGCGTCTCCACTCTCATACGTCCGCTCGCGGAATCGCCATCAATCCATCCAGCGAGAATTGCTGGCGCGCTTCCAGGATTCCCAAGCTGTCCGGTCGGCCAGTCGGCGTCGAAGCTCAGCTCGATGTATCCATCGCGCCACGTTCCAGTCACCGGACGATCGTTACCGAGGGCGCCGGACCATGTTCCCGTCACTTTACTGCCATTCCGTACGAGCTGCAGAGTGCCGTCGAACGGACCGGCGTCAGACGAAAATTTCACCTGCCATGTGCCGTTGGCATCCGAGCCATCCTTCACAGGCAGCGGAGTCAAATTTGTTATCCGGAAATTTGAAAAATAGGCCTCCTCGCCTTGATAACCCCACAGCCCGACGCCACCTCGCAAATCCTCGCCCTTTAGGCCGTCCACAACGAGGCTTGGCTGATCCGACCCACTTAGATAAAGCTTGGCGGAGCGACCCTTGACCTCAATCTTCACCTTCGTCCAGGTTTCCGTCTGTACATTCGCATAGGCTTCGTAGATCCAAGGCCACTCCCGGCGTAGTTTGTACCAGTCGAAATCCGGTTCGGAAACGTATTGGACGGAATGATTCCGCATGGCCTGGTCCTCTGAGCGCGCATTCCCCGGCCGCAGGTAGAAGAGTTCGTAGCGCGATGCGTCCGGCCGCGCTCGGAAGGCTACGCCGAAAAAACCAGGCATTCTCACACCCGGCGGCGTAGTGATTTTTAGAGCAACATCCCCGTCGATGGTTCCATCCTGAAAGTCCGTGCCTCGCAGGAGCGCGAAGCCGTCCTTGCCGCTGTTATTTGTGAGACGCACAGCCTTACGCCCCTTGTATTCGAGGGCGTCGGCCTGCACGTTGACCAGAACCAGATCCTTGGTGTCGGTCAGCTCGTGTACGCGTACAGCGGCACCGGGCGCCTGTGCTGTCGCCGGAGAGGTTTGAGCATTAGACGTGGTCTGCCCGAAGCCGACAGCGGAGAGTAGAATCGCTACGCCAATCGCTGCGAGCGTTGCATTTGGCATGCTGCCATACTACTGGTGCGCGCCGATCCCGTCTTCTGAAATGTTGTAGAACGGATGCCCGCCTTGCGAAGCGGTGTTCTTTTTCATTCTCCCGGCATTGGCCGGCGACGGTCGTCTCAGGAGCTGCAGGTCCTACGGCGTCCGACCGCCCAAGAGGACGGCACCTTTATTCCGCGCGCAGAGCATCGACCGGATCAACACTCATGGCGCGCAGGGTCGGGATGTAGCTTGCCACAATTGCGGCGAGCAGCAAGCCGAGCGAGACGGCAGCGTAGGTCAATGGATCGAGCGGGTTCACGTTGAATAGCAGCGAAACGAGGACGCGCGTCAGAGGGACTGCACATGCTAATCCACAAGCTACACCGATGAGGCCGAGCACGAAGCCGTGAGCGACGAACAGGCGCGCCAGCTCCCGGCGGCGGGCGCCCAGCGCCATGCGAATTCCGACCTCCCGCCGGCGCTGCGACACTGAGTAGGAGATCACGCCGTAAATTCCCACCAGTCCAATCAAGAGTGCCATTGCACCGGCGATCGCCAGCATGACAAGCGTGAATGAGGTACGCGCGAGTGATTTGTCGTAAATCTCTTCAAGCGTGCGCACATTTCCGAGAGGAAGAGCCCCATCCAAAGACCAGACGGCTTGCTGCACATCCGCGACCAAACCTCGCGACCCCGCCCGTTTGCTCCGTACCGCGTACGAGATCGTACGTCGCACCATAACCGGTTTGCCCTCGAAATGGTCCATCAGCAGCGGATAGTAGGCCGCTGCCGGCGCTTTATCTTGCACGCCGTCCTCTCGCTCGTCGTTCACGACACCAATGATCTCGCGCCAGGGGTCTTTCGGATTTGCAGTAATCTGCTTCCCAATTGCGCGGCGCGGGTCGTTCCACAACTCGCGTGCGAGATTTTCGGACATCATCGCGACGGGATGGCGCTCGTAAATGTCTGTCCAGCTGAATTCGCGGCCGGCAATCACACGGTTGCGCATACTGGCGAGGAGTCCGGGCGAGATGAATTTCAATAGGCGCAGTGGCGGCACGGCTCGGTATGTTTTGTCGCGGGCATAAACCTGATCGGAGCAAGGACAGTCAGCCGACCCCTCCATCGGGATAACTGTAGTTATTCCAGCGGATGTTACGCCCGCAATGCCGCGGATATTCTCCAAGATTCCCTGCTCCAATCGCATGACCGCTTCGGGATCCTTCACCAGCGTTTCTGGAATGCTGATACGCATAGTCAGAGCATCTTTCGGATCGAATCCCGGATCAACTCGGCGCAGCATCTGAAATGTCCGAATCATCAATCCGCAGCCGACCAGCAGCACGAGCGCGAGCGCAACCTGCACTACGACCAGCGCGCTGTTGGCTCGATACTGCTGCCGGCTTTGGGAAGATGTCCTTCCTCGGCCGAGCAGTGTGGGCGCAATTCCGGGACCAGCGTATTTGACGATCGGAATCATCCCAAACGCGATTCCGGTGATCAGCGCAGTGGTGAATGTGAACAGAACCACCACAGGATCGATTGAGATTTCGTTTAACCGCGGCAGATTTGCCGGAGCTATCGCGACCAGCAGTCGAATCGCGCTATAGGCTAGGCCCAAACCCAAGGCGCCGCCGAGCACCCCGAGCAGTATGCTCTCTGCTAAAAGTTCCCTCGCAATGTCGCTCCAACTAGCCCCGAGGGCCCGCCTAATCGCCAGTTCGTGTTCCCGTCCTTCGGCTCGAACGAGGAGCAGATTTGCCACGTTCGCGCATGCGATCAGCAGAACGACGCCGAGCGTTCCCATCAGCACCCATAACGTTTTCCCGATGTCGCCGATGAGAGCCTGTTTCAGATACCGCAGCTTCGGAGCGAGCCGCACGTCTTCAAATACCTTCACTGTCAGGCCGGGAGGTGGAGGGAAACTGTGCAGTGCGATCGGAATCATGCGCGCAATGTCCGCGCCGGCTTGTTGGATCGTTACGCCGGGCTTAAGCCGGGCGATTCCCAGGTAGTTAAACTGGCCCAAAAAGGTCTTATTGCGGTCGAGCTGCAACGGGACCAGGAACGCCGGAGTCTGATCGAGAAACCGAAACTGCTCAGGCATGACGCCAATCACCGTGCGCGCGACACCATCGACGACAATGCGGCGGCCGATTACTGAGCGGCTAGCACCGAATCGCGCCCGCCACCAGCCGTACATTAGAACCATCGTTGGCGAATTTCCTGGCGCATCGTCTTTTCCCGAGAACCAACGTCCCAGCGCCGGTTCCACACTAAGCATCGGTAGAATTTCAGCCGTTACGCCGAGCGACTGCGCCTCTTCCGGCTCAGAAATCCCGGTAACACTCCGAGTCCCCCAGTTGACCAACCCGATGCTTTGGAACGATCGTTCTCGTTCGCGGTAGGTGAAATAAAGAAATGGCGACGAGAGGACATCGGGAAAGTTCACACCGGGAGCCGTGTGATGCAACTCGATTAGCTCATCTGCCTCCCGGTACGGCAGCGGCTTCAGAAGAATCCCATTGATGACGCTGAAAATTCCGCTATTGGCCCCGATGGCAACTGCCAAAGTAAGCACGCATACCACCGCGAAACCGGGATTGTGCCGCAAACGCCGGCCAGCATAGCGCACATCGGAAACGCGCGCCGAGATGACGTTCTCCCACCCGTAGGAGCGCACCTGTTCGCGAACCACCGTTGCATTGCCGAGGCGCAGCCGTACCACGCGGCGGGCCTCATCGGGAGACATTCCATTGGCCTCCAACGCCTCGGCAGCCTGCTGCAGGTAGCTCTCCACCTCGTCAGCAATATCCTGATCGGCCGCTCGGCGGCTTGTCAGAGCGCGCAGACCGCGGGAGAGTTGACGCCAGATGGACATCACCTAGACCTCCGTCTTGAGTTCTCTGTTACGTCCCGCGAGATCTGCCCAATGGGGCGTGCGATATAGAGACCGTGCATAGATTCAAAACTCAGGGTCTTGAGGATCAGCAGGTCAAGCGTTCCCTGAACTACATCGGTATTTGCTTCGTCCATAGATGCCGAACAGATGTACGCTCCACAATACCCGGATTCATTATGACTGTCAAGATCTGATGGTCATAACACTGCGTGCGCCTGTCCGCGCCTGGGTTATTCCCTCAGCCGGGTAGCCAGCAGGAACCGAGGCTAACCAGGCGCGGATCAGTCGATGAATGGTCTATCGGACGCGCCGCTGTGGCGTGTCCTCATGTTGAGCTGGAGTAAACATTTCATTCACTAGCAGGAGTTGAGGTGACAATTCACTCCGGCCTTCGGGAAACGTCTCGTCGAGGATCGTCAACGCTTCTATCTTAGAGACGTCGAGCCACCTCCAACCTCTGCTCGATTTGCCTCGCTGAACACCTGTCGCCTCGATTTGATAAATCATCAGCGTCGCGGTCCCCCTCCGTAGCCCGTACACATGGGGCTCGGCGACGCGTGTCTTTCCACAGTACGTCACCTTGATTAATCGCTTATGGACAATCGAGAACCTGAGTTGCTCGTCGACCGTTCTCGATCGATCGATCTCAGGAGTTCGTATAAGAGCGGTATCGGGAATGACGATCGAGTCTTCGACCAGCCTCCCCGCGACATACTTATGGATAAGACTGGGAATGAGCGTCTGATATGGAAGCCCTTCAGCGAGCGCTCGCGTTTGGATCGCTTCCAGATCTTTTCCTGACAGTCGAATGTTCACGCGGCGGTCTTTGCGAAATGTCGCCTCGGCATAATGCCCGTAACGTGTTCGCTCGCGCTTGGCTGTTCCCACTGACCGCCATTCGCCGTCTTCGACGGAGCGGAGGATCTCTTTTTCTTCCGTATCAAGCTTCATCGCCCTCGGTCTCCTTCCCGAGGTACCGCTTCGTCGCTTTTCGACTTGGAATGATCGTCTTTAAGAAAACGATCGCATTGTCCTCAACAAATGGTAGTAAAAACACGTACTCATCTCGCAAGACCACAAAAATCCGCTGGTTCCGATATTTCTTCTGGTTGGGGTGCTCGAGAACATCCAAGAGGTCGCCTTTCGCTATGTGGAAGACAATTTCTTCGAAATCAACGCCACGGTCAATCCTAAGCCTCTTGTTCTTCGCTTCATCCCAGGCGAAGTACTTCACATGGTCCAGGCCTAGCATGTGTGCCTCGCAGGCACACATTGCCCAATCCGTGTAACCCGGACAAAGCGCAGTGAGCAAGAAGGTCGGCTTCCCTCTGAGCCGCTGAATTCGTTAATGCTGCCGCGCGGAGGGCGCTGCCGGGGATGATGCTGCACATTGACGGCAGCGATCATGCCTGGTTTCAAGACGAGCGGCGGCACGAGCTGATTGTGATTCTGGACGACGCCACCAGCGGAGATTTATTATGCCCAGCTCGTGGAAGCCGAGTCGACTCGTACGGTCATGGCAGCGCTGCGGGAAGTCATCGAGACCAAGGGCCTGTTCTGCTCGTTGTACAGCGACCGGGTCGGGCATTTTTCTTCGTCACGCCGAGGCGCGGCGAGCGCGTGGACGCGGGCCGTCCGACACAGGTGGGCCGGGCACTGCAAGAGCTGGGAATCAAAATGATTCCAGCCTATTCGCCGCAAGCCCGCGGGCGCATGGAACGCAGTTATGCTACCTGGCAAGGGCGCTTGCCGCAGGAATTACGGCTGCACGGCATTCGCGATCTGGAGCGGGCCAACGAGTTCCTGCGCTGTGCATACATTGCCGAGTTCAACGCCAAGTTCGCGGTTGCGGCGGCACAGAAAGGGAGCGCCTTCGTGCGCGCCCGGCGCCCCGATCTGGATTGGATTATCAGTGTGCAGCACGAACGTACGGTGAACCAGGACAACACGATTTCGGTCGACAATCGAGTCTTTCAACTCGAGAAAACACGCTGGCGCAACACGCTCGCCGGGCAAACTGTGGTCGTTCACGAACACCTGGACGGGCGCGTATCGATCCGTTACGGGCGCATGTAATTGCACAGTACGCGAGTGATGTCTTGCCGCCGCAGGAACAGTTCCGAACATTCGTTGACATCTGAGCCAAGCCGACCGGGAACTTGCCAGCATCGGAACGCGTCAATGAATGGATGCGGCTAGCGGCGTTGCTGATAATCGCTTGGCTCTCGTCTGCGGGACAGGTCCCAGGACTGGCGACGGCCGCTGGAATCGGTGCTCACGCCCGCAAACGTCAATACGAAAACGTTCGGCAAGTTGTTTTCGATCGCGGTCGACGGGAAGGTCGATGCAGAACCGCTGTACTTACACGGGCTGCAGATACCAAATCGGGGAACACGGAACGTGGTGTTCGTCGCGACTGAGCATGACAGTGTGTATGCGTTCGATGCGGATTCGGGACAGGCGTTTTGGCACGTGCGGCTGCTGCGCGCAATCGAAACCACTTCCGACAATCGCAATTGCAGCCAGATTACGCCAGAAATTGGAATTACGACACGCCAAGCAACGCCGGTGGTCGATCGCCAACAGGGTCCGCACGGTATTCTCTATGCCGTGGCGATGAGTAAAGATGCGCAGGGGCGGTACGCCACAGACTGCATGCGCTCGATTTGCAGAGCGGCGCTGAACAGCTTGGCGGTCCCGTGGAGATCGCAGCCACTTACGCGGATGCGCCCGCCTTCGATCCGAAACAGTACGCGGAACGGGCTGCGCTGCTGCTCGTGAACCGGACGCTTTACCTGACGTGGACTTCACATTGCGACATCGGCCGTTACAACGGCCTGGGTGATGGCGTACGATGCGGCCACTCTGAGGCAAGAGTCTGTGCTGAACCTGACACCGAACGGCAGTGAAGGCGCGATTTGGCAGTCTGGGGCGGGACCGGCCGCCGATCCGCAAGGGAACGTATACGTAATGCTGGGCAACGGCGACTTTGATAGTTCGCTGGACGCGAGGGGATTCCCGGCACGGGACGATTTTGGGGATTCGTTCCTGAAGATCAGCGAAATAAAGCGCCGGCTGCAAGTTGCCGATTACTTCACGATGTTCGACGTGCAGACCGAAAACGACAACGATGATGATTTGGGCTCGGGCGGCCCGTTGGTGCTCCCAGATATGGCCGATGCAGGCGGAAGGGTTCGCCATCTGGTTGTGGGGACCGGGAAAGACCTGAACATCTATCTGCTGGATCGGGATGCAATGGGCAAGTTCAACACGAACCGAAACAGCATCTATGAGGAGCTGCCGAAAGCGTTCCAACACAAGTCTGCGAGACCGATCCCGGCGTATTTTAATGGCAGTCTTTACTACGCGTCGACCGAGGACCCGCTACGGCAGTATCGATTCCGGAATGCGCAGCTACTGCCGGAGCCAGCTTCGCAGACATCGATAAAGTTTGTATATCCAGGGGCCGCGCCGAGCATTTCGGCGCATGGAACACGCGATGGGATTGTTTGGGTGCTGGAGAACGAAGATCCGGCGGTGCTGCATGCCTACGATGCAAACGATGTATCACGAGAACTGTACAACAGCGATCAGGCGTGGTTTGGAAGAGATCATTTCGGCGCGGGGAATAAGTTCATTCACACCGATGATTGCGAATGGCAAGGTCTACGTTGGGACAAGGGAGGGAGCGGGAGTGTTCGGCTTGCTGGCGAAGAAGTAGGGGGGCTACTAAGTTCGCGAGTTTGAGAAATAGGAACATATGCCCCCTCGGTTTACTGTCACCGATTTCGCCAGCGGCTCACTCGACCTTGGGCTTCTCGTCAAAACTGGCATTCCTTACTGCCCGGTTGAATCAAGCTTTGGTCCGGCAACCCCCGGTTTTGCCGCTCCATTCGCTCCATCTGGTACTGCGACGCATTGTCAGGCCGGTTGCGCCAATAGTAGCAGGGTCTCCGAGGCAGATGGGCTTCCTTACGCAGTCCGTTTTCTGAGAATTTCTCGAGAGCATACTGATAAAGTCCTACCGTTCGGAACTCCTCCTGGGCATCGGCTTTGAACCCGCCGAGCATGTAATGGTAGAAATGGACGAGCTCATGAAAGACATAGACATATGTTTTGTGGCTGGCAATTACTGTGGGCTGCGTAGGTTCGAATAAGGACGATGACGATGTAAGGTAGCTCGGATCGTAATAAAGGACGCCATCGTCCCTAAAAGCGCATACGTTTCGCGTATATCGGACATCCAGCGTCGTGTCATAAACCCTTCCGGTGGCTCGTTTCGTTATTTCGTCCAACAGTGCTTTGCCCGTGGGCCAATAGTTGATGGTCCAAATCTGATTCTCTACTGTCGACTTGAATGACTCTGTGGCCGTGTTCTCATGTCGCAAAAGATCTACGAAACGCAACGCCATTTGATTCCTCCATTGTGGCTTCGGGCTTCCTGGAAGTTTACATTTAACAGTCGGGGTGAACGCGGGAACGCTTTTGGGCTCGCGGCGTGTTCACTAACGTGCTGACACGCCAGACGTTCTATATCGGCACGTTCAAAGGTAAGTTTTATCACCCGCGCAATTCCATACTACATAAAGGGTCAACCATCTTCGGCCGGATTTTGCGCCGTGGTTAAGGCCGACAAGCAAAAGACGGTTAAGTGTCGGAGATGTTTTTGTTTGTATTGTCGTTGAGCATCGCGGTTGCGAGCACGGAGATTACTGCGCAGCCGAAAATGCAGGCGGCGATCGGCAAGCTAGAGCGATAGCGGCTCATCAACCAGGACGCGATGAGCGGCGCGGGGCCGCCTGCAATCAAAGACGACAGTTGATAGCCGAGAGAGGCACCGCTGTATCGCAGGCGGCCAGGGAAGGACTCCGCGATTAAGGCAGCCTGGGGACCGTACATCATGTCATGCGGCACGAGCGAGAGCACGATCGCGAGCACCACGAGCGCTGGCACTCTGGTATCGAGCAACGCAAAATATGCAAAGCCATAAGCTCCAGTGAGGGCCGCTCCGAGCATGTAGACTCGCTTGCGGCCGAAGCGGTCAGACAGGTGGCCAAAGAATGGAATCGAAACGAACGAGAGCATCGCGGCGGCGAGCACCGCAATCAGGAGAAAATCACGCTTCAGATGCAACACCCCCGTACCGTAAGCGAAGACGAAAGCGGTGAACAAATAGAACGGTGCCTGCTCAGCCATGCGGCACAAGGCTGTGAGTACGATCTCACGGGGCTGCCGACGCAACACTTCGAGCACTGGCGCGCGGTCGATCCGCCGCTCCGCGACCAGCCTGGCGAATACCGGTGTTTCCAGAATGCCCGAGCGAATGTACAATCCAAGCGCGACCAGGACAATGCTGAACAAAAAGGGAAGACGCCAGCCCCACGTCAGAAATTGGCCGCGCGATAGCGCGCTGAAGGCGAGAACAGCGAGATTCGCGAGAAACAAACCGGCCGGCACACCGAACTGCGGCCAGGAGGCGATGAATCCGCGATGGCGATTCGATTGCGCCCATTCCATCGAGAGAAGCACTGAGCCGCCCCACTCACCGCCAACGCCTATGCCCTGAATGAAGCGCAGAATCGTCAGGATGATGCCACCCCAAATGCCGATAAGTTCATAGCCGGGAACAAGCGCCACCAGGAATGTGGCGGTACCCATGAGCAGCAGGGTTGCAATCAATGCCGACTTGCGCCCGAGGCGGTCGCCGTAATGGCCGAAGATAGCTGCGCCGATCGGCCTCGCTAGAAAGCCCACCGCGTATACGCTGAAGGCTTCCAAGGTTCCGACAAAAGGATCGGCGTGCGGAAAATAGAGGCGGGCAAATACCAAGCCGGTGACGGTGCTGTAAAGGAAGAAGTCGTACCATTCGATCGCAGTCCCGATCGTGCCGGCCAGAACCGCGCGGCGGAGCTGACGCCGATGTTCCGCTTCGTTGATAGCGCCGACCTTGGAACTGGCGGACATGCTGTCAGAGATCCTCTCGGATCAACAGGTGTTTCTGGACTTTTCCCAAAGCATTGCGGGGCAGTTTATCCAAGAGCACGAATCGTCGCGGGATTTTAAACGATGCCAGATTTTCGCGGCAGCGCCTTTCTACAGATCTTTCATCGAACGGTGACCTCGGCACGACAAACGCGATAGGAATCTCGCCTCGAAGCTCATCGGGCACTCCGATCACTGCCGCTTCCGCAATCTCCGGCTGCTCCTGAAGAAATTCCTCGATCTCCCGGGGATAGATATTGAATCCTCCAGAGATTATCAAGTCAGTCTTTCGCCCGCACAACGTGTAGTAGCCATCCGGCGAACGTGTTGCCAAATCGCCTGTTCGAAAGAAGCCGTTCACAAAGGAATCGCGAGTGGTATCTTCTCGCCGCCAATATCCAGCGAACACGTTGGCACCACGTAAATAGATCTCGCCTGTTTCGCCATCCGGCACCGGAGTTCCATCATCATTCAGTAACTCCACGGAAACGCCGGGAAGCGGAATGCCTACCGTACCGGCGCGACGTTCGCCTACGTAGGGATTGCTGATGTTCATCAGCGTTTCACTCATGCCATATCGTTCAAGGATCGTGTGTCCGAATAGCTTCTTGAAATCTTCGAATACCTTCGAGGGCAGAGGAGCGGAACCGGAGACAAATAAGCGCATAAACGACCCAATCTCCTGAGCCGTTTCGTGATCGAAGTCGAGTAGCCGGGTGTAAATAGTTGGTACGCCAAAAAATAGAGTTGGCCGGAAGTTCAGGAAAGTCTCTGGAGCAGTCTGATGAGCGAAGCGCTCGAGGAGCTTCATGCGGCATCCACTCGCCAGCCAGCAATGAAGGCCATTGCCAAGCCCATGTACGTGAAACAGCGGAAGAGCGAGGAGGAAACGGTCGCTGGCGCTAATCTGCCAAGAGGTCAGCAGATTGCTGGTATTGGCGGCGAAGTTGTTGTGGGTTAGAACAGCTCCTTTAGAGGTTCCGGTCGTGCCCGAGGTGTAGATGATTGCGACGGGCGTATCGGCATTGAGATTGGTCCAGGGACGTGTTTCCTCCTGATCCGCTGCGTGGCTTGCGAGATCGGATCGCGTCCATACCGGTACTTCCGTTGTGATCAAGTCATCGGACACGATGGCTCGGGGTTCGGCGTCGCGCAGAATGTGGGAGATCTCGCGGCCACGATAAAGAATATTGATCGGAACAAAGATGATGCCGGACTTTACGCAAGCCAGATAGATGTCTATCATCTCGACGCAATTCGACAGATAGACGCAGAGCCGGTCACCTACTTCGAACCCGCTGCGGAGCAGCCAGTGCGCCACGCGATTGCTTCGCGATTCAAGCTCTCCAAACGTGTGAGCCTGATCCCGGAACTCTAAAGCGATGGCGTCTCGCCGCCCCTTCAGCGAGGAATCGAATAAATCAGACAAATTCATGTTCACCGCGGAATCGAGATCCGGGCAGATCGGTTTACGGAGTCAGGCTGCCAAACGTGAAATAACAGGTCGAGGCCCGATCCGGTTCTGCTTTCACCCATTATGGGTGGAACACCTAGCCAATTACCTCATGGACGTCGTTTACAGTCAATCGGGTGAGGCCATGAAACGTATCGAGACGAAGGCTTCCGAGGAATCCATCCGACTCAAGATGAACTTGTCCCGCCAGATCGAGTGTAAATTTTGCTTTTGAGATAACGCCACTGACAAACTGCAAAGAGAACTCACCCGGAAGAAGGTTGAACGCCTCGACCTTTGTCGTGCTAGGTACGATTCCTTCCAACAGCGGTTCCAGTATCAGAACGTTTCCTGCCGTTTCACGTGCGTCAATCAGCAACGGGAAGCCGAGCAGCGACAGAGTAGATGTACGTGCACCCTGAAGCGACCCGCCGTGTGTAACATCCGATGCCAAATCATAGGTGAAGTGGCCGTTCGGATCGATACCAAACCGGATGGTCGATACGCTTCCAGAGCCCTGCTGGACGGAGTAAGCCGACTGCGGCAACATGCGACAGGTCTTCAAAGTAAACCAGTCGTTATTCAAGTCAGGCATATCACCGGAGAAGATAATTCCGGCACCAGGAAGATATCGAGCATCCAGTTTTACTTCAAAGCCATTCAGAGTAAGCCGATTCGTTCCTTTGCCCGAGAGAAAGTTCGAATACTCAACCTGGTAGTCAATCGTGCCGGTGGGAGTAACTGAGAAAGTAAAGGAACAATACAACCCGGAAGATACCTGAAAGCTATACACTCCCGGCTCCAACTGTACCGTCTGAATAACCGTTGAATCCGTCCAGGAGCTCACGGTTGAGTTAGGAATGATGAATTTTCGATAAACGAGAGTTGTCGCATCGATTTGAATAGGAAAGGGCATGTTGGTTTCACCTCACTCTCATAAGCGCGCGGTGAGATGCAAAACTCCCATCGAGTGAAAACATTTCCGGCGGGCAGATTGGCCGCCGGTGCCGCTTGCGGGCAGATCAACAGTTAACGAGTTCTTTGCTTAGCCACGCTCGGGCGAAAGTCCAATCGCGGATTACGGTATTGAGCGAAATGTCGAGGACCGCCGCAATCTCGTCGTTCTGTAATCCGCCAAAAAAACGCAGCTCGACGACCTTGCTCTTGCGCTCGTCTACTTTTGCCAGCCGGAGCAGAGCTTCCTCCAACGCGAGAAGTTCGGAGGAGCGAGCGCGGGAAAAGGCTAATGCCTCATCAAGAGGCAACATCTCTTCACCCCCACCGCGTTTATCTGCCCGATGCTTACGGGCGTAGTCGACTAAAATCTGGCGCATCATGTGCGCACAAGCCCCGAGGAAATGCGTTCGATTCTTCCAAGGGATTGGGCTCGCTCCGTCAATCAAGCGAAGGTAGAGTTCATTGATAAGCGCTGTGGGCTGCAGGGTATGGCCGGCACGCTCCCGTTTCATGTGGCGCTGAGCCATCTGGTACAGTTCGCGGCGGAGGAGCGGCAGGAGAGCGTTGAACGCCTCTCTATCACCGGCGCTCCAAGCCTGCAAGTGTTTCGTCAGATCAGGCTCAGAGCCGACCGCCATTGTGAAAACTCCAAATGAGCTTGATCGATTCGGAGTGTATCAGAGACCTCGAGAAATTTCAAACCGAATGGGTGAATTCGTCGCCCGGTTTCGCTTTAGAGAGTAAGCCGGCCTCGACGAACAGGCCCTAATTTTGAAAGGAAAAAAGTTTATGTATTCGTCATTTAGAAGAAAAGGGCTCAAGGCAGCCTCTTCAGCTTTGGTTCTGGTGGTTCTACCAGGCATCGTGTCCGCGCAGAGCGATCCCGTAGGCATCCTCTTCTCAGACCTCGCAACGTGGGTTCGCCAGACCTCCACTTGCACCCGCCATTACGTCTCAGTCAAGGGGGCGTCGGTTTATGGGCAGGGAGTCAAGTCGGGAGACGAGACCAACTACATATCCGGAGAATTTACTTCGGTTAACAAGAACGTCTTGACCGGGTATGCGCACGTGTACCAAGTGCAGGACACTCAGAATCCGCCGCTATTCGAGGCCTCGCCTGAGTATCCAATGACGTTAACACTTCAGGACGCCAATTCCGCCTTCCTGCAGATCTCCGACGCATTTGGCTCGGGCGTTGCGGACTCGGCGCTTCTGCAGCCGAGTTACGCGTTCGGCGGAGCCATGGTTCTTCTCAGCGGGACAGGATGGTCAGGGACGATGTCCGTGGCGTTCTATAAAGGGTTCCAGCAAGTGTGCGTGCACTGAGTTGCGCCGCTATTGTGGTTCGACAGCCACAGCTCCGAGTCATCGGAGGATATAAAGACGGCGGCCCACCGGGATGCGATTGGAAGCGACACAAACGCACTCTGAGCGTCCGGATTTGAACATCCTGCTGTGGAATCTGGCGTTTATGAAGACATGCCGATTTCACACCGTTTTCAGACGCAGCTAATTGTACTGCGGGAGGCGATTTCCTACACTGGACTACCTTGATTCGCTCGGAGGCGGAAAAAGGTACGCGGAGTTGGAAGGAGCTGGAGGCCGGGCCAACCAGAAGGTACCTGGTCCCTTGCAGGAATCTCAAACATGCAAATTCGGGCAACTCACATCTCAAGGCTGCTCTCGCAAAACGAGATTACTGGCCTTTGCCGGACTAGTTCTGCTAGTCGGCTTGCAGATCTGCACGGCCCGCGATCCCAACGTTTTCGATCTGCAACTACGGTGCGGGCCGTCAGAAACGATTCGACCCGGATTCGAGCGGTCACAAGCGGCGATTTCCGGGGCGACGGCAACCAATGGCTGGCGCTGGCTGGCCAAGGCAATAACACTCAACTTTTGCTCTGGACCATGCGCGTGGAACCCCGGACGCTGCAAATCATCGCCGTGTCGCTCACGCTGAGTGATATGGGCTTTGCGATCTCTTGCAATCGCGTCTGGAAGATTCGCTTCCGCGGGTAACCCGAAACACGATCAGCTTGCGCTTGCGTATTCGGGGACACCGGTACGGTAAGGTCGCGACTCTCGAATTCCCTAACTCCTCCTCGCTGAAAACGGAATTGAAGCACATGACGTCGAGTTCCGCAAATCAATCGACAACGAAGGCGACGGACAGCTATTCGTATGGACTGCAGGAAAACCTAGAGGGAAAGTTGACTTTTGGAAGTCCGAAGAAAAGTCATGTTTCTCTCGGTCTACAGCTTGCGGCGCAACAGACGTTCGAGGATGGGATCGAAGAAGAAAATGGCAACAGCGTATCCCACCAAATTAAAGCTTCCGTTGAAACCGGGTCGTCGGACCGGGTCTGGTACGACGAATCACGCCTGAACATTCACAGCTATCCCGTGCTGGGAAAGGCATTCTGTCCGGCGGAAAAATCGGACAATTGCGGACCGAGCGAGAAAGCGCCGCTGGTAATCCAGTTTTCGGTAGTAGACCGGGTAACCAACGCGACCGCCGCCGGCAATCAGATCGAGTGGTATCAGCCGGTAAGGGAATACGGCAATGTCCTTCCGTACCCGGCATCCCTTTCGCAACTGATAAAGCTGTATCCGGATATGAAGAAGTTGGCGTCCGCCACCACGTTCTCTACCGATGGGAGCACTTCAACGGTAAAGACAAGCTGGTCGAGCAGCACCAGCCAGAGCGAAAGCGTGAGCTCGGCCCGGCGATTTGGCGAGCAAGGCGGAGTTTCGGTTTCGGGTGCAATCGCAGTCTTCGGGGGAGGCCTGGAGGTGGACGTAAGCGGCAGCCAGGAATTTGAGAATTTGAACGGCAATCACCGATTTCGGCGATTCACAGGGTATCGAGATCCAGAAGCCGAACACTTTCCGAGAACCGCATATTTATGCCTACGGCATAACGCCGTATATTTTTGGCCGCACCAAACGCCCGGATGCAATCGATAATCCGGCGCCGGCACGCGTGCAGTTCATACATTCGGGCCGATACGAGCGGCGTTTGTCGCCGATCCCCTTTTTCAGCAGAGCCCGGCAGCGTGGTGGAGGGCGACGTATTCCCAGGCATCGGACGTCGCACTCAATCACCCGGCGCGCTGGCAATTGAGTAAAGAACCCGAGGACGCTGCTCCGAACAGTTGAATTGCGCGGGCGGTCTGTGCCCTCAACTGGCATCTTCGAAGCCAGAGGATCCGTGGCGGAGTAGTTTCCATGGCATGCGGGGGTTCTTCATCAGCAATGCCGGCCATCCGGCCAGGGCCCCCAACTATCCACTGCAAGGGCGGGCGACAAGCTCTCACTACGGGCTCGCGTCTACAACTTCAGCCTCAAGGAGATGCCGCCCGACTCGAAAGTGTATGTCCGTTTTTACGTTCAGCCCAGGGACCCTGTTAATAGCAAGCCCATCGAAGGCAGAGACAGCACGCTGATCGGCACGGATGAGCTCCTTCCGATTCCGCCATTCAATCACCAAGACAACGCTCCACTGAATTCGGTGCTTGCCGGGGTTACATTCGACACGACGCCCGACGCCGGCCAGTATCTTGCCTTTTGGGTAGTGACGTGGATGCAGGATAAGAACAACAAGCTGGCCGAGGAACTTACGGGACATGGGTTGAAGAGGATCCCGGGCGAACTGAAGTCGCTCAGTGATGTCGAAGCGGAGCCGTGCAGTAACAACGCCGGTTTCTACAAACGGCTCTTTTACGTGATGCCGGGACAAAAATCCGGCGAGAGCAGCTCTCCAGCAAGAGGCCGTAAGGCTGCCCGAGGGGCCGTACAGATCAGTTGCGCAAAGAGTGGGAAGTGAAAGAGACCGCTTGCTGACGCGCGCGGCTCGGTAATATGCGCGCGGTTCGGGGGGTCTTGTTGTACGGTTTGGGAAGGGTGTGTGGTTCGGAAGGGCGCGGGGCGGCGCGGCTCAGGCCTGCTTTTTGCCCAGGGCGCGCTCGATTGCGCCCTGCAGCGTGATCTGATCGAACGGCTTCGTGATTCGTGGACCTGGAATGGCCGCGCCGTTGCGCCTTAACTGATCGCCACTCTGGGCCGTGAGGTAAACAACCGGCACCTCTTGCTTCGATTGGATCCGGCGCGCTGCCTCGATGCCGTCCAGCTCACCTCGCAAACGTATGTCCATGAGAACGAGATCCGGCTGCAGTTCGGCAGCTTTCGAAACCGCTTCCTCTCCCGAAGCAACGGTTCCTACAACGGTGTATTGAAGATCCTGCAGATTCAACCGCAAATCGAGTTGTATGATTTCGTCATCTTCGACAATGAGAATTCGTCCGCTCAAGCCCGACCGCTCCCGATCTAAGTCGACGACAGGGGGAAGGATATCTCAAAACGCGTACCAGAGTGGCCATCCACGCGTACGGTGCCGTCCAGTTGCTTGGTCAACACCTGCACAAGTTGAAGGCCGAGAGTGCCTGCCTGCGCCCAGTCGAATCCTTCCGGCAACCCTACCCCATTATCTTCCACCACGAGAGTACATTGTCCGTCAACACAATCGAGGAAGACTGCGACCCTGCCATTTCGTCCGTCAGGGAAAGCATGTTTCAAGGCATTTGTAACGAGTTCATTCACCAACAGCCCGCACGGAATGGCCTGACCGACTTCCAGCCGCGCGTGATTTACGTTGATGGCCAGGCGAATCTGCTCTTCGCGTACACCGAAAAACGAGAACAAGTCTCGCATGAGGCGATTCAGGTAGGCGCCGAAATCGATTCGCGCCAAGTCGGGCGACCGATACAGCAATTCGTGGATACCAGCAATTGCTTGCACCCGATTTCGGGCTTCTTCAAATATTCCGCGGATTGACTGATCGGGAATGTGTTGGGACTGGAGCCGAAGCAAGCTGTTGATGACCTGCAGATTGTTCTTGACGCGGTGATGGATTTCCTGCAGGAGAACCTCTTTCTCGTCGAGCGAGGCCCGCAATTGTTCTTCGGCGCGGCGGTGTTCCGTTTCATCGCGCATCACCTTAGCGAATCCGCGCAAGCGCCCCTTGGCGTCAGACATGGAAGTTAGTATGCCGCTGGCCCAAAACCGAGTACCATCTTTGCGTTTGTGCCAGCGATCATCCATCGATCGGCCAGTTGTGGTAGCTCTCTCGATCTCTTTTTGGGGCTCGCCCTTGGCGATGTCTTCGGGCGTAAAAAAGATAGCCGAGTGCTGACCCAGGATCTCCGCTTCGGAGTAGCCCAATACACGCTCGGCACCGACATTCCAGCTTACGATTCGGCCCTCGGTATCCAATTGCATCAGAACATAATCACGTACATTGGCGGCATAGAGACGAAAGCGCTCCTCGTTTTCGCGCAACGCCTGTTCGGCGAGCTTCCGGTCATTGATGTCAACGCACGCCCCAGTGAGATAGCGCGGCTTGCCTTCCTGATCGGGTACGACCTCGCCCTGGTCGAGCAACCAGTGCTGACTTCCATCCGGCCAGACAACACGGAACTCGGTTTCTAAATGTATCCCCTCGCGCAGCGTGCGGTTGAACGAAGCGATCACCGCATCCCGCTCTTCCGGGTGAATGATTCGATAGAACGCTTCAATGTTCTCGAAGTTACGGTCCGGCGCGAGGCCAAACAGCTGCCGTAAACTCTCGTCAAGCGTGTCCACGTTGGTATGAAGATCCCAACGCCAAGTACCCGTGCGCGCGGCGTGCAAAGCCACCCGCAAGCGCTCCTCTCTCTCCTCCAGAGCGATTTGGATGCGCTGGCGCTCGGTGGTATCGCGGCTGATCTTAGTGAACCCGGTGGCGACTCCGTTTCCATCGTAAATGGCGGTAAGAACGCCTTCCGCCCAGTACCGTTGCCCGTCCCGGCGGATGAGCCAGCGGGTATCGTCGGCCGAACCGGAGTTCCGCGCTTCCTCCAGTTCCGCTTCCGGCACTTTGCGCATTCGATCGTCGTCCGAGAAGAATACGCCGTAGTACTGACCGAGGATCTCGTTGGTGCTGTATCCCATGATTCGTTCGGCGCCAGTGTTCCAACTGTTAACACGGCCGTCGGGGTCCAGCGTGAGGATGGAGTATTCCGTCACTTGCTCTACGATTTGGCGGAAGCGTTCCTCAGATTCCCGGAACGCAGAGGCCTGCCGTTGGCGCTCGATTTCCCTCTGCAATTCGTTTTCGTGTCTGAATAGCGCCAATTGCACGACGCGGTTGAGCTCGCTGTCGCGTAGAGGTTTTGTGAGATAAGCGAATGGTTCCGTCTGCCGCGCGCGTTCAAAGAGCCGGATATCCGAGTAGCCCGTCATGTAGACTACCGGAATGTTCAGATGCTGGAATCGTTCCGCCGCCGCGATGCCGTCGATGGGGCCGGGGAGAACGATATCCAGCAGCACAAGATTGGGTGCTGCCGCGGCAGCTTGCGCGAGCGCTTTCTCGCCGTTTTCGGCAACTGAAACTTCGTAACCGCGCGCGTCCAGGCTCTGTCGCAGTTCGTGCGCGACGATCTGCTCATCTTCGACTATCAGAATCCTGCTTTTTACCAACCAGTTTCTCCTTCGCGGGCTCTCGCGTGCGAGTAAGGTAAACCGCCGGGCTGGTAAACGCCGGATTCCTGGTATTCAATGGAATCCGTCTGGCTACAACCAGCTTGACACAATGCGTGCCCTACAGATATCTGTATTGCATTGCACACCTGTGAGTTTTACGGTATAGAGCACGCCCTTTTGACTGCTTTGGCAAACGAGTCAAGATCCGATGGCTTGGCGATGAAATCGTGCGCCCCCAAACGATAGGAATTACTCCTGTCCGTTTGAGCAGCGGACGTGGTGAACATAATGACGGGAATGGAGCGGAGAGAGTCGCTTGCTTTCAGATCGGCCAACACTTCCAATCCGCTTTTTTCAGGCAAATTCAAGTCGAGAAGAATGATATCGGGCCGAGGCGCACTTTCGTGGGGAGGCGCATTGCGTAGAATTGCGAGCGCCTGCTCGCCATCGCACGCGCGCAAGAGTCGAACAGGCGGATTTTCCGCTTGTAGTGTGATCCTGGCAAGACTGAACGTGGCATCATCGTCTTCCACGTACAAAACGACCCGCGCGCCCATCCGAAAGTGAGACGCCGGCAGCAGAAATGTGTGTTGCACAATCGCGTCATGCGGATCACATATCCATCGAAGTTCGGTCGGAATTCCGGCAAATTCCGGATCTGATTGAACCGAATAAGAATACTTACGAATTTCCGTCTATGCCGCCGCGCCGGTAGAATAAGACGTGGACGGTTCTAAAATCCTCATCGTCGAAGACGAGATGATTACCGCGCTCGATCTACGCAACGAGCTGTGCCGCCTCGGTTATCAGGTAACCGGTTTAGCCAACTCAGGCGAGGAAGCGATGCGGCTGGCCGCCCAATCGAATCCGGATCTTGTCTTAATGGATGTGAAGCTGAAAGGTCCCATGGACGGCATAGAAACTTCAAGGCGGATTCAAGAACTTGCGCCCGTGCCAGTGGTGTATCTGACCGCGAATCCGAACGCCTTCATACGAACTCCCAGCGAGATGCAGAAACCATATATGTGCGTCTCGAAGCCGGTTTCAATCCCCGATCTACAGGCCGTCATCAAGATTGCGTTAGCGCCGTAATGCGTCGCCGGATCCGCGGCTCGTTTCCTACGGAGCACGTCGAAAGTACCGGGTCGCGGCGGCGCGGACCGCTTTACTGCTATAGGGTTTCATCAGGCGCGGAGTTTCGGCGAAGTTCTCCGGAAGCATATCGGCCTCGTATCCCGTCGCCAAAACGACGGGAACGCCAGAATCGATCAGGTCCGCGGCGAGCTGGAGGCTGGTTTTGTGATCGATCTTCACGTCCAAAATCGCGCCATCCAAAGCGCTTTGCTTTGCGCATTGCTCCGCCTCTCGAAGCGTCCCCGCGGGCCCGATGACGTTTGCCCCGAGAGCGCGCACGATATCCGCCAGCTCCAGCGCCGCCAGCAATTCATCTTCAAGGATAAGGATCGCAAGCCCTTCCAAGGGTTTGTCCATATCAGGTACCGGCTCTATATTCGGCCGATGCCGGCATCTCAAACTCAATCTGGCACTCAGCCCCATCGGAGTGATAGGACAACCGGGAAAATCCACCAAATAAATGAGGCAAACTCCGTTCGATGAGTTCGGTCCCGAATCCCCTGTCACGTCGATGCGCCACCAGCCCTAGCCCGCGCTCCCGCCAATTGATTCGCAGGAGGCATCTGCCCGAACCAGGTCCTTCGGTCGCCCACTTTATGGTGATCGTGCCCGATTCCGTGGACAACGCACCGTATTTCGCGGCGTTTGTCGCAAGTTCGTGCAGTGTTAGCGACATCGGTTGAGCGACCCTGGCCGGCAGCTCGATAGGGGGTCCTTCGAGCGTTACCCGCGCCCCTTCGTCGGCACCCAAAGCGCCCAACTCAAAGCGAATCAGATCGCGTAATTGCGCACTGTCGCCGATACTTCGGACCAGCAAATCCTGGGTTCGCGCGAGGGCATCCAGGCGGCCCTCAAAGGACTGGCTAAAGTCTTCCAGAGAACGGCTGCCGCGCCGAGTCTGATTGGCTAGCGCCCGAACATTCATTAGGATATTCTTAACGCGGTGCTGCAACTCACCCATGAGCAGTTTCTGCTCGCCCTCACTGCGCCTGGAAGCGGTAATGTCCTGAATGGCGAGAAGGATGCATCGATGATGATTGATGCGCCGGGCATTCAACAGCATCACTTTGCGGCCAATTTCCTCGAATTCGTGCTCCACCTCGAAATCGTCGAACGAGATATCGTGCACCAAAATCTCCTCCAGCAGATCACGGAGCCGGGGAATGTTCCATTGCCCGTTGCCAAGATCATAGACGAGCTGCCCCTCGGTTTCGGCGGGATCCACGTGAAAATTCGTGTAGAAGCGCTGATTTGCGGATTGCACCCGAAGGTCCCACCCAAGGATGAGGAGCGGATCGCGCACTGCGTCGACGATCTTCTCGGCGAATTCCTTCTGACCGGTCAGCTCAAAATGGATACGGTCTGTTTCTGTAATATCCGAGACCACAAGAAGAATCCGGTCGTCTTTGGAACCATCGCCCGGCCTGAGGATGGTCGCATTCAGAAGCAGTACTCGGCGGCCAATCCGTTCGAATTCGTGTTCGATCCGAAAATTGGGACCGCTGCTTCCGCGTGTTAAAAAACCTTCCAAATAACGCCGCAGGCCGGGGACGCCCCAGGGGCGGCCCCCCATCTCCAAGAAATGGCGTCCCTCCGTCTCGGCCCGTTGAACCCGGAACAGCCGACAGAACGCCGGATTCGCAAGTTCTACTGTGCCGTCCGCCGTCAGTACGACCAAGGCTTTCGGGATGGTGCGTACGATTGCTTCTGGAAGCTTGTCAACATTCCTGGCCGGGTTCGGAGAAGAGTGGTGCTGAGAAGGTATGTCGCTGCCGAAGGCAGATTCAGACACTGTGCCGCTCCCCATAGCAAGCACCCCGACACGATTGTGAACTTGCTGACATCATCTGTATTAGATTACCCGAATCGAGATTTTGACCTGATCGCGAGAGGCACGATGGAAGACTCGAAGGTACACCAGGTGGCGTCCAATCAGCCGGTAATTCCGCTCGGCGAGCACGCCGCGATCATCCGTGAGATACATCACCGTCTTAAGAATAATCTCCAGGTGCTCAGTAGTTTATTCAGTTTGCAAGCGCGGAGAACCGGCGACCCAAGGCTGGCCGTGACGCTCCGCGAAATGCAAAACCGCATGCGTGCCGTTTCGAGTCTCTACGATCCGCTTTATAGCGTAGAAGATTTCTCAACGATTCATTTCGGCCAGTACCTTCACAGTTTGGCCCGGCAATTAGAAACCTCCTATGAGGCCGGGCAGCGTATACACCTCGAAGTATCGGCAGCCGATATGGCGCTCGACGCCGACATGGCGGTACCACTCGCTCTGATAAGCAATGAGCTGATTTCGAACGCATTCAAACACGCGTTTAGTGACAATCGACAAGGGAATATCGAAGTTACGCTGCGGTATGCCACTTCTCAAACGCAGGACGAAAAAACAGAGTTCGGCGAACTCGGCGTTACCGATGACGGCACTGGTCTGCCTCGGAGTGTCAATGTCGCAGCCGCAGAATCGATGGGACTTTACCTGGTTCGCGCCCTCACTCAACAGTTGAAGGGAACTCTCGAGCATTCAGTAAGCCTCGGCACTTCGATCCGCATCGGTTTCCCTTTAACGAAATAGATCCTGACCGAGTGCAGCCGGTATTGAGAAGCGTCAAAGGTTTGAACGGATGATTGGGGGGACGACGTCGCGTCCTAGAGTCAGACGGCGCTGGACAAGACGTCATGGAGACGCCGTGCGACGATGGCGTCCTCGCCGGGTTCGAGCATCCAGACGCCAACGACGATCGTATTCTCATCGGAGTGCAATCCGGCGGAACCTTCTTTATGTCCGGTCGAGGGATTGAGTTCGATGCTCGGAGTGCCCTCACGCAACTGTTTCGCGACTTCGATCGGAGCAATTTTCACCCGGCTCTGGTCATAGCGCAGCAGCAAATGCGGCACGTGATTTGCGACGGCGGGCACAACGATTTCGGAGCGGAGTGTCGGAATGTTCTTTAATTGGGCACATATCAGGTCGGCACGGCGCCGAAATTCCGTTTGCAGCGTTTCGTCCGACTGGCTGAGAAGCCAGTCGACGGCTGCGACCATTCCGACGATCTGTTCCTTGGCGACCTTCATGCCGCGCCCGACACCTTCGTCGAAGGGATTGTTGGTGGCCGATGCAGCGGCAATGAGATCCTTCCGGCCCAGAAGCAGGCCCGCATTCTGGGGCCCGCGAATGCCTTTGCCGCCTGAAAAAGTCACCAGATCGAAGCCCATTTTGGTGTAGTTCCACAGATTCGAAATCGGCGGAACGTCAGCGGCAGCGTCGTTGAAGCAGGGCACATTGTGCTGGCGCGCGACGCGAATCCAGTCTTCGCGGCTGATCTGGCCACCTTCGGCAGCGTTGAAGAAATGGGCCATCACAGTACGGTCGCTGAATGCTTTCTGATAGTCGTCAAGACTCTCCACTTCGATAAAGCGGGCGCCGCAGTTTTCGATCGCGTGATCGTAGCCGTAACGATGCGCTTTCTGAACGAGTACTTCGTTCTTTTTGAGATCCGCCACTTTCATCGGGACAGCCTGGATCGACGCGTCGTTCATGACGTCGATGCAAGCGGCGGTTCCGAGTGTAAGAGCGGAAGAAGCTCCGGCCGTAACCATGGCGGCTTCACATTGGAGACGCTGGGCCAGATATTCCCCTGCTTTCTTCTGGAGCTCGAGCAACCGGACCGGGTGTTTAGCGGCAAGCGCCACGGCCGCCTGGACAGAAGGCGGCATGGTGGAGGCGGTCAGAATAGTGTAGGTACCCGCGGCGTTGATGATCTTGGTGACGCCAAGTTTTTCGTAGTAATCTTCGCCCGCAGCGGCAACGGGCTGACCAGCGTCGTGAGCACGCGCCGCGTCGGCGAGAGCCATGGTGCCTAGAAGACCTCCGGCACGGCCGAGGAGATCACGTCGAGTGCTCGAGTTGTTCATAGTGGTCCTTTACTACAAGTTTCGTATAAACGAGGCGCAGGTCAAAACCGGTGTACCTCAAGAGATGCTGCATTTCCCGATTGTCGATTTTCGTACTGGTGACCTGGCCGGAAGTGGTGCGGCCAACTCAGATTCTGCGTCTGGGAGATAAAAGGACGCCTAACACAATGCAAATGGCGACGACGGCAACATAAAAGGTTGTCGGATAGAACTGCTTGACACAGGGGACCAAGGTGCTATCGATTGGACATACACCCAGATGTATTCCGCTGGCAGCGCCCGAGATTGCGCTGGTCGCTGACTTAGCTGCATATTCGACAGCAGCTTGTGCGTGCGCGGTGACCGTGAAAGCGATCGCACAAAGGCATCCCAGGATGACGCGGAAACTAATCATGTCACGCTTCGCTTTCACCGGAACGAAGTCCCCCTGGCTCAGGACTGTATCACTTGCTTCTAGGATACGTCTATGTTCGAGCCTTTTAGCTGCATGCCTGAGATCACGTTGATCCACCTGTAGCGCCCTGCATCTCAGCCTGGGCCACGAGGCGGCGAAGTTCGTTGACGCTCGCAGCTACCGCGGCGTGTTCGTCGTTGCCGTAGTCCGGATGCAAGAAGTCAGTTTCGACTGCAAGGATGCCATCGAAGCCCGCACGCGACAGCTTCTCGATTAATTTTGCGTTGTCGACCACACCGTCACCGACCGGAGCACTCGAAAAGAAATACCATGCGTTAGCCGGCACGCCGCGCTGAACTTTCAAATCCTTGAAATGGGTTGCGTATGTGTAGGGCGCGAGTGCGTCCATCGCTTGCACGGGATCATCGAGCAGACGAACGAAATTGCCGGTATCGAAGTTAATTCCGAGAAAGGGCGAATCGACGGAACGCAGCAACGACAGCATCTCCTGCCCATTGAAGTCGATGTGGTTTTCGACGGCCATGCGGATTCCGTACGCCTCCGCGACGGGTACTGCTTTGCGAAACATCTGGGTCAACCGCCCCAGTTGCGGAAGGTGCGGCTCGTTCCGAAAGCGCAGACTGCTACCGACGACTCGCATAACAGTCGCGCCTAAGACTTGCGCATGCTCGAAACTCCTGAGCATATCGTGATAAGCAGCTTCATTTGTGCCGCCCTCGAGACCGTCCGGATGTCCCCACGCGAAAACACGATCGAGGCCGTAGGCGTCCAGCATGGCGCGGATGCCGGTCAGATAGGAAGGTTCAAGGCTCGGGAAGAAGCAAGATTCGAGTGAAACGCCATCGACTGCAAGGTTTTTACCAGCCTCTATGAAGTCCTCCAGCGTCATACTCCGTTCCGGACGCTGTTGTTGAGGATAGACCTCGCCAAAAAACCGATGGAAGCAGTAGCTATCGATTCCGACTTTCATGACGTACGAGGCTATCACCCCGACAGGCGAGCCTGCCCGCGCTACGACATTTCGGGGACGAGCACGGACCCTTCGAAAGTTTGGAACTTGAAATGTAACATCTTGAGGAGGACTCTGAAGGTTGCCGTGTTCACAAACTCCATCAACGTCCGTTGGGTCAGTCTTGCCCTAGCTTTATCTCTGGGTCCGCTAGCGTCCCAGACACGAGCTCAGGACTTCAAAAAACAGGTTATTTACCAGATCATCACAGACCGCTTCGTCAATGGCGATACGACGAACGACAATCCTCCGCAAAGTTCCGGGCTTTTCGACTCGAAGAAAACGAATTGGCATCTCTACTGGGGCGGAGATCTCGCCGGTATCCAGCAAAAGATCGCGTATCTCAAGGGCATGGGTATTACCGCCATCTGGATTTCTCCGCCGATGGATAACATCAACGTGAACATTCCGGATAACGACAATACTCCGACGGCGCCTTATCACGGCTACTCCGCTCACGATTTTTTCCGCATCGAAGAGCACTTTGGCGACGCCACCAACAGTTGGACGGCGTTCGACAATCTGGTCGCCGCGGCTCATCAAGCCGGTATAAAGATCATCGTCGACTTCCCGATCAACGATAGTAATCCCAACAACAGCGGCGAGTACGGCGAGCTGCTCAAAAACGGCACGCTGGTTGCCAAATACACCTCCGACCAGAACGGCTGCACCGGCGGTACTGCCGGCGGCTGCGTGTATCACCACACTCCTGCAATCCCGAGTTGCTATTGCGACCGTTTCGCGATCCAATACGACACGCTGCTCGGTCTCGCCGACTTCAATCACGAAGACTCGACGATCGACAGCTATCTCAAGAGCGCGCTTCAGATTTTCCAACAACATGGCGTAGACGCTTTCCGCATCGATGCCGTCAAGCACGCCACCTGGGGCTGGGAGTACAGCTTCGCCAACAGCGCCTTCACCTACCGGCCCAGCTTCTTCTTTGGCGAGTGGCTCCTCACCAGCACGAGCGACCCCTTTTTTCACGACGACTACAAATTTGCGAATAACAGCGGAATGTCGGTCTTCGACTATGCCCTTTACCAGGCCATCCGCGACGTGTTTGCGAGCAATAATAACTTTTCTGAAATCGACAGCCTGATCAGCACCGAAAATCGACTTTTTACCTGGCAGAACGATCTGGTCACGTTCGTCGATAATCACGATCAGCCGCGGTTCCTGAGCCTTGCCAATAGCAGTTCAACCCGGATGAACGAGGCAACAGCCTATCTCTTAACGGAACGTGGTATTCCTGTCATCTATTACGGCGACGAACAGGGTCTTGTGAACTCGATCAACGGCGGCGGTGATCCTTACAACCGGCCGCAGATGACGTCCTTCAATACGACCACCACACAGTATCGGCTGATTAAATCGCTCTCGACTCTCCGGCAGAACAACAACGCTCTCGCGTACGGCGGACATATTCAGCGTTGGATTAATAACGACGTTTATATCTACGAGCGGCAGTTCTACAACAGCATTGTTCTGGTGGCAATCAACAAGAATGATACGAACGGCTACTCTATTGGCGGCCTCTATACGGCTTTGCCTGCCGGTTCGTATAGCGATTACCTTTCCGGTTTACTCGGCGGATCGAGTATTTCTGTGTCGGCGGGTTCCGGCGGCAATAATCCCGTCGCAGCTTTCACTCTGAACCCGCACACGGTGGCTGTCTGGCAAGTTGCCGGCGCCACGCCCGCACCCGAAGTCGGTTCGATCGGGCCGACCATTGCCCAGCCCGGCGTAAAGGTCACCATCGCTGGTCAAGGTTTCGGCTCATCTGTCGGAACCGTTTCGTTCGGTACGGCTCACGCGGTCATCAACTCATGGACAGACACAAGCGTTACATTTATCGTCCCGAACATCGCGAACGGCGTTTACCAGGTGCAGCTCGCCAACTCTTCCGGAGCGAATGCGAACAGTATCAAATTTACCGTGCTTACTGCCAAGTTGATCCCAGTTACCTTCACAGTCACCAATGCGATTCCGACCAATATTGGCGACTATATTTTCCTCACCGGCAGCACCGTCGAACTTGGTAATTGGAGCCAGCCCACTCCGACCTTCGACAACACGATAGGCCCATTGCTCTCTCTCAATTACCCGAACTGGTTTTTGAACGTCTCCGTACCTGCCGGTCAGACAATTCAATTTAAGTTCGTCAAGATCGCAAGCGACGGCACAGTGAGTTGGGAAAATGGCTCGAATCACTCTTACAGTGTCCCCGCGAGCGGTATCGGTAGTGTCGCTGTGAATTGGCAATACTGAACGGAGGTATAGAATCAAAGTAGACAGCGAATCGCCCAGCAGTTCGACTGCCGGAGAACTAATATGTCCGCGTGCCCTGATTGCGGCGTCGTCACTCTTGAAGCAACCCAATTCTGCCCGTCCTGCGGTAGAGACAACAAACCGATGACACAGTATCAAACAAGCAAACCCTATCAGCGTGAGGCTCAATATTCCGCGCCGCACGCGCATGCAGCCTCTAAATCATTCGATCAGATCTTTGGAATCGATCCGCGTATCGCGTTCCTCGCCTTTGTGGTGGATCTTATGCTGTTCGGCGCCGCTGCAGCGACCATGGGGATCACCCTGCCGATTCTGATTCCGCTTGCGATCGCAGCCGGGGTGGTACTCGGCCGCATCACTTACAAAGCCCAAATGAAGTGGTACGGCGACGACGAAGATTCCGCCATGATCAAAGCCGGCATTATCGGTTTGCTCACAGCGATCCCGGTCGGTATACCCGCTATCGTCTGGGTCCCGTCAGGCTTACTCGGTCTGCTTCACAATGCGCGAAAAAAGCTGGGCTTGCCCAATCACGGCTGAGTAGTGAAGCGATCGTAAGGCCTGTCCTCACACGTAATCAGACTTAACCCACCCGAACTGTCCAACCCCAGGCGTGTTCGTCTCGCTTGTGCTGGTGCACTGCTTCAGGCAGTTCGATTGTCAAACCCTGAGCCGAATCGAAGTGCCATCTCATCGGCTCCGGCTCCCCAAACATGAGGATTTTGCTGCCCTCTTTGGGGCGCAAGGATTGAATACGCAGTGATTTCCCCGGCCATTCGAGTGCATAACAGTAGACCGTCCGTTCATCCTTCGACCGCGTGAACCGGATCGAGTCGCCTTGCTTCCACTGTTCTCCCGCTCGCGGACGGGTAGCGTAGATTCCCTTCCCGCAGGTGCGCAGCCAGGCACCTGCCTGTTTCAGCTGCGCAACGGCCGCGGGATGAAATCGACCTGTGCCATCGGGTCCAATACCGATCTGAAAGCTCCCGCCCTTCGCTGCCGTATCTACTATGTTTCTGACGATCCAGGCGGCACCCTTGTATTGGGCGCCATCGGGGTCAAAGGAAAAACCGCGAGCGAGTGGATAAATGACCATCCAGGGCATATCGGTGTTGGACTTATTGCCCGGGATGTAGCCTTCCGGCGTGTAGTAATCGCCGTAGTTGCCGATGCCACGCGCTCGCATCATTACGTTCGGCTGCAGTTTGCGCAGCTTCAGGATCGTTTCCCTCAATTGCGGCCAAACCGTGGGCCCGAGCCACTGGTCAAGGGAGAGCATGTTGATCTCTCCATAGTTGCTCAGCAACTCCTCCAGCTGCGCCCGATGCCGGGCCATCATACGGGTCACCTGTTCGGGCGCCGGGTCGGGCGCCATCCAGAGAAGCGGTCCAAGTGCTTTGATGGAACCCTTCCAGTCAGGGTCGAGACGTGCCGCAGAAGGCACCTGAGCAGGGTTCTCCGCATATGGCCGAAAGTCAGCGTCATACCAGTCCGGATGCGAGAAATAAAGGGCGATTCGCAACCCACGCTTTCTACCGGCTTCGCAAAGCTCCTTCACAACGTCCCGGCGAAAAGGTGTCTCGGCGGTCGAATACGCCAAGTCGCAGTCTTCGATACGCGGCTGGCCGGGAGCATCCCATCGAATCCGCTGCCGGACCCGCGTCTTCGTGTGAAACATAGAGAAGCCTTCGTGGTGCTTTGTCGTGAAGGCAAACATACGGACACCGTTCTCAGAAAACAGACTGGTCCATTCGTCGGCGTCGAAATTTCGAGGGTTCCAGGTTTTGTAGAGCTCGTTGTAATGAGCCCGTTGGACGTAATCCAGTTTGAGATAAGGCCAAGACTCGTGAAGCAATCCGGCCAGCGAATAGATACCCCAATGAATCCGCACACCGACTTTCATATCTCGAAAGGCCTCATAAGCGGCAGAAGAAGCCCAATGGTATTCCGGTACCGGCGTCTGTTCTATGTAGGACCGCACCATTCTCGCGTGCGAGTCGGTGTCCGGCAAGCGATGCACTGGCGTGGCCGGAGAATCATGGAAGCCGCCATGTAACAGCGCCTGAGACGTAATTCCAGAGGCCGCACTGGCGAGAAAGGTTCGTCTATTGAGCATGAGTATGTGTCACCCGGCAGACGCAGGTCCTTCTGCTGTGCGCTCTGCCGTCCGGCAACGATGACATTGACCACCTGCGGTTGCGCGAGTAGGATATTGACATATCAGATGACCAGCCATCGCCTGTTCCTTTTTCCCGTGTGTCTGGCTGCCGCGGCGTGCTTCCCACAGACAGTTTCCAAGACAAATGTTGTGGATCTGCAACTCAGCCTCCAATCCATCATCCATCCATTTAAAACCGGCGACACCTGGACGCTTGCGCATTTCGAGCAAAAGATCCCCAGCAACCGTGCAGCGATTGTCATCTGCGATATGTGGGACAAGCATTGGTGCCGGGGAGCGACGAACCGCGTTGAGGGCCTCGCCCGGAGAATGGAGCCCGTTCTTGAACAGGCACGCGCCAAGTCCATTCTCATCATTCATGCGCCTTCAGAGACCATGACTTTTTACGCGAATGCCCCCGGCCGCCTGCTGGCCGAACACGCGCCAGTTGTCGCGCCTCCCAGCGCTAGTGAGCCGATGGTAAAGGAACCGCCTTTACCGATTGACGACAGCGATGGTGGATGCGACACGCCGGGCGACAAAGAGCACCAGGCGTGGATGCGCGAAACGCCTCTCCTAAAAATCGCCGGCGGCGATGTGATCTCCGACAAAGGGTCGGAGATCTACAACGTTCTTCAGCAACATCACATCGATACTGTGTTGATGATGGGCGTCCATGCCAATATGTGCATCCTGAATCGGACGTTCGGTATTCGCCAACTGACACGTTGGGGCATTCACTGCATCCTGGTGCGTGATTTGACGGATGCCATGTACAATCCCGCCTCCCGGCCGTACGTCTCTCACTCCTCCGGTACCAACCTCGTTATCGAACATATCGAGAAGTATTGGGCACCGAGCGTCACTAGCGACGATCTCTTACGCCAGCTTTCTACGGGCTCCTGAACGCCGAAGCGCTGCGGCCCAGGCGCTCCGGCGGCAATACCAGAACAGGGCCGGTTAGGCCGTTCTGATCGCGCACCCCAAACAACCCTCAAGTAGGACTTGCTTATCCACAACTCTGCATAGTAGAATCGCAAACAGTTATAGTAGATCAGAAATGGCATTGCCTAGATTAACCAAACTGGAGCTGCAGATTATGGAAGCGTTGTGGAGCAAGGGGGCGTGCTCGATTCGTGAGATTCAGGAAGCTTTTCCGGAGGAAGACCGGCCAGCCTACACCACTATCCAGACCACGATCTACCGGATGGAGGGTAAGAAGGCGGTGCGACGTGTGAAGAAGATCAGCAATGCACACATCTTCGAAGCTGCTATTTCGCAAAAGAGCGCGCATCGCAGACTGATCGATGAATTTCTCGGCCTATTTGGCGGCAAGACCCAGCCAGTCATGGCGCACCTGATCGATTCGGGCAAATTGACTCTTGAGGACGTGCGAGAGGCCGAGAAGACACTGCGGCAGCTGGCGAAAAAGGATGAGCCGCGATGATGACCGAAACTCTATCTCCGATTCTTAACCATCTCTGGCAATCGACGGTGTTTGCGGCAGGGGCGGGAGTTTTGGTGATGCTTTTGCGATCGGCGCAGGCGCGGACGCGATATGCACTATGGCTGGCTGCGTCGCTGAAGTTCCTGACGCCGTTGGCACTGTTTATGACCGCGGGCAGCCGGATACGTTGGCCGAGCGCGCAGGCTGTGGCGCATACGCAATGGTCGACTGCGGTGACGCAGGGGAGCCAGCCGTTTACCCATACGGTGATTCTGACAACCGGGCCAACGGCGGCTGCGCATACGGCGGGGAGTTTATGGATACCAATACTTGTGCTGGTTTGGGCCTGCGGCTTTGCGGCGGTGCTGTGCTTGTGGTTCGTGCGCTGGAAAAGAATCCGAGCGCTGGTGCGGACGGCGCGGCCCCTATTCGTTGAAGCGCCGATTGCAGTGCTTTCGTCGGCTGCGCTGCTGGAGCCGTCGGTGTTTGGAATCATCCGGCCGGTTTTGTTGTTGCCGGACGGCATTGAACAACGTCTGAGCGGCGCACAACTGGAAGCGATTTACGCGCATGAGTTGTGCCACGTGCGGCGGCGGGACAATCTGGCGGCAGCGCTGCACATGCTAGTGGAAGCGTTGTTCTGGTTTCATCCGCTGGTGTGGTGGTTGGAAGCGCGGCTGATTGAAGAGCGGGAGCGGGCCTGCGACGAAGCGGTGCTGCAGGCGGGTAATCATCCGCAGGACTACGCGGAAAGCATTCTGGAGGTTTGCAAACTGTGTCTGGCTTCGCCGCTCACATGCGCTTCCGGAGTGACGGGAGCGGATCTCAAGAAGCGGATCGAGAGTATTATGACGCGACGCATCGGACGACAGTTGAACACACCCAAGAAGGTGCTGCTGGGGATTGCGGGAGCGCTGGCGATCATTCTACCCATCGCCATCGGTGTTCTGAATCCGGCGCGGGCGCAAGAGCAAGCTTCGCAGACGTTCGAGGTCGCTTCGATCAAACCGAGCGATGCGGCGGCGCAACGGCTGGTGAGGATCAGATTCTGGCCTAACTTCACTGCTGAAGCTGTTACGGCAAGAGCGCTGATCAACGAGTCATACCAAGTTCATGATTTTCAAATCGAGGGTCTCCCCAAGTGGGCCGAATCGGACCGCTATGACATTTCGGCGAAAGTTGATTCCGCCGACGCACTTCACGTCCCGCCGAACAAAATAAGCAACGAACAAGGGGACGCAATGGCAGACGTGACTCGGGCAAGAGTCAGAGCGCTGTTGGCGGATCGATTCCAACTTAAGATTCATACCGTCACGAAGGAGATGCCTGTGTATGAACTTGTGGTGGCAAAGGGTGGTCCAAAGCTGCAGGAGTCGAAGAACGAAGGTCCCGGAGATAGGCGAGGACTCATGATGCGACCGGGCGAGCTGACTGGGGCCGACGCCGATCTGAAATTTCTTGCCAGGGCAATTTCGCAAGAGACCAGCCGCGTAGTTATCGATAAGACAGGTCTCACCGGACACTACGATTTCAAGCTTCATTACACGCCGGAGCGCCCGCTCGGACCACCTCCCGGTGGCGATGCCGGCCCGGGCCCAGAGATGAAGGTGCCGGATGCCGATGCGAACGGCCCTACGCTAGTGACCGCGTTGCAGGAGCAGTTAGGGTTGAAGCTTGAACCGGCGAAAGGGCCGGTAGACATTCTGGTCATCGACCGGATCGAGAAGCCATCGCCGAATTAGCAAGGTTATGAGCGCCGAGTATCTGTCGCCGATTTTCGATCATCTCTGGCAGTCGACGGTGTTTGCGGCGGGGGCGGGGGTTTTGGTGATGCTTTTGCGATCGACGCAGGCGCGGACGCGATATGCGCTGTGGCTGGCTGCGTCGCTGAAGTTTCTGGTGCCGTTCGCGGTGTTCATGGCGGCCGGCAGCCGGATACACTGGCGGAGCGCACATGCTGTTTTGGATGCTCAATGGTCGACGGCGGTGACGCAAGCCAGCCAGCCGTTTACCGATTCGGTGATGCTGACCACCGGGCCGACGGCCGTTTCTAATGCGGCGCGGAGCTTCTGGATGCCGGCGCTTGCGCTGATTTGGGTGTGCGGCTTTGCGGTCGTGATCGGGTTGTGGTTCGCGCGCTGGCGGCAAATTCGGGCGATGGTGCGATCAGCGCGACCGTCACCTGTTCCGGCAGCGATTCGCGTGCTGTCATCGAGTGCGCTGCTGGAGCCTTCGGTATTTGGCATCTTCAGGCCCGTTTTGCTCTTGCCGGACGGCATTGAAAAGCACCTCACCAGCGCACAACTGGAAGCCATTTATGCGCATGAGCTGTGCCATGTACAGCGGCGAGACAATCTGGCGGCGGCGCTGCACATGCTGGTTGAGGCGTTGTTCTGGTTTCATCCGCTGGTGTGGTGGCTGGAAGCAAGATTGATCGAAGAGCGTGAGCGGGCCTGCGATGAGGAGGTACTACAGGCGGGTAATCATCCGCAGGACTATGCAGAAAGCATTCTGGAAATTTGCAAGCTGTGTCTGGCTTCGCCACCCACTTGCGCAGCGGGCGTAAGCGGGGCGGATCTCCAGAAGCGGATCGAGACGATCATGAGTTGCCGGATTGGACGGCGGTTGAACAGCCCCAAGAAGGTGTTGCTGGCAATTGCTGGCGTGCTAGCGGTTATCGTTCCGGTCGGGATCGGTTTGCTAAATCCGGCGCGGGCTCAAGAGCAGCCTTCAAAGACGTTTGAAGTGGTTTCGGTTAAACCGAGCGATCCCGCAACACTTGGTCATTCGTCGGTAGAAGGAAATCCACGCAGCGGCCGGTTTACCGCGGAGGGGATTACAGCCAAAACTCTTATCGAAAACGCATACGGCAACATACATCTTTTTCAGATCGAAGGAGCACCGAGCTGGGCCGATTCCGAGCGCTACGACATCTCGGCAAAGGCGGAAGGTTTCGGTAATGTCGATCCTTACGAGATGACCGATGAAGATCTGAAAACGTTTCATACTCTGCAGCAAGCCCGGCTACAGGCGGTCCTAGCGGACCGGTTTCAACTCAAGGTCCACCGCATTACAAAGGAGTTGCCGGTGTATTTGCTCATGGTCGCAAAGAACGGTCCGAAGCTCCAGCCGACGGAAAATCCACGTGACAGACGTAATCGCGGCATGCACATCCGTGATGGCCAGATGACTGCGACGGGTTTGTCAACGGAACTCTTAGCGGCTAATCTCTCCAATCTTACGAGTCGCGTCGTGATCGATAAAACGGGATTGAGCGGTCATTACGACTTCACCCTGAATTGGGCCCCCGATCAAAGGCGTGCTGAAGCTCCGGATTCTGAGCAGCCGACTCCGAGCGCGAATGGGCCATCGATCTTTACCGCCGTTCAAGAGCAACTCGGGCTAAAGCTTGTTCCAGCGAAAGGCGCAGGTGAGATTCTGGTGATCGATCACATCGAGAGGCCGTCGCCAAATTAGATTCATCCTAGAGCTCTATGCTGCGGAAGTTATTACGCGGAATGCTTCTTCTCTGCGCATTCGCTTTTCTAGCTGCTGCGTCGGAGTATCGGGGGCGCGTTAGCTTCAACGGTATGCCTGTGCCGGGCGCGACTATCACGATGGTTCAGGACGGGCGCAAACTGAGCGCCGTTTCGGATTTAGAAGGCCGCTATTCTTTCCAGAACCTGCCGAATGGCTCGTGGAGTATCGAGATCGAGATGAAGTGCTTCGCGCCGATTAAGCGGAATCTGGTGATTTCGGGCAATGCGCCTGGAGGCGATTGGAATCTTGAATTACTTCCGCTCAATCAGATCCGAGTATCAATGGAAAACGTGAAAGCTGCACCCGCACCTGCTCCGCCCAAACAATCGGCGAATGCCGAGATTGCTGAAACACATCGTGACTTCGAGCAAGACTCTTCGGCCGAAGGATTTCTCATCAATGGGAGCCTGAATAACGGAGCCGCTTCGCCGTTTGCCCAACCGGGGGCATTTGGGAACAACCGCAACGCCGGAAAAGGTCTGTATAACGGTGGGATTGGCATTCTTCTTGACAACTCAGCTCTCGATGCGCGGCCGTTCTCCTTGACTGGCCAGGATACGCCCAAGCCGTCCTATAACCAGCTCGAAGGTGTGCTTTCGCTCGGAGGGCCAATTCGGATTCCGCACCTGCTCAAGAACGGTCCGGTATTTGTGCTCAATTACCAGTGGACGCGAAATCACAACGTCACGACGCAGCCGGCGCTGATGCCGACAGCGGCCCAACGGAGCGGAGAGCCCGAGGGCATTCCGGCGGATCGCATCAGCCCGCAGGCGAAAACTCTGCTCAATCTGTATCCACTTCCCAACGTCAGCGGAGGCTCGGGCTACAACTACCAGGTTCCGATCAAAGGCGCCGAACATCAGGATGCGCTGCAGACGCGTTTGAACAAAACGGCGGGCGCGCGCGATGAGTTCTTTGGCCGATTCGCTTTTCAAAGTACGCGCACCGATACGCCAAGTGTTTTCGGCTTTCTCGACACATCCGATATGCTCGGTTTCGCCAGCAATGTGAACTGGTCACACCGCTTCGGCCAGCAGCTTTTCATGAATGTCGGTTACCAGTTCAGCCGCCTGTCAATGCGCACGACGCCCTATTTTGAGAACCGCCAGAACATTTCGAGCGAGGCCGGTATTTCTGGCAACGACCAGGACCCGACGAACTGGGGACCACCAACACTCGTTTTCTCGAGCGGCCTGGCGAGCTTGTCGGACGCCCAGAGTTCTTTCAACCGCAACGAAACGAACGGCGTGTCTTACGCGATGTATGCGAGCCGTAATGATCAGAATTTCCTGTTCGGCGGCGGCTTTCGCAGGCAGCAGTTTAATTACCTCTCGCAGCAGGACCCGCGGGGCACATTTACCTTTACGGGGCAAACCACTGGCTCGGATTTCGTGGGCTTCCTACTCGGCATACCCGATACCAGCTCTATCGCGTTCGGCAACGCCGACAAATATTTTCGTGAATCCGTCTACGATGGCTACTTCACGGACGATTGGCGAGTCAGTCCCGGACTTACCGTGAATGCCGGCGTGCGCTGGGATTACGGTTCGCCGATGTCAGAGCTGTATAACCGGCTGGTCAATCTCGACATTGCTCCGGGATTCACCGCGGCCGAACCAGTGCTCGCCTCGGCAGCGACGGGGCCTCTCACCGGCCAACACTATCCGCGCTCGCTCATAAGACCAGACAGGGGCGGCTTTGAACCACGGATGGGCATGGCATGGCGGCCGATCTCTGGTTCTTCGCTCGTTGTCAGATTGGGATACGGCATCTACTACAACACATCGGTATACCAGACCATCGCACTCGAAATGGCGCAGCAAGCGCCACTCTCGAAAAGCCTGCGCGTCCAGAACAGCAGCGCTAATCCGTTGACACTCGCCAACGGTTTCAACGCACCCGCAGCCTCGACGCCGAACACTTTTGCCATCGATCCCGAGTTTCGAGTAGGATACGCGCAGAACTGGCAGGCGGCGGTGCAGCGCGACCTGCCGGGCTCGCTGCAGCTCACGGCCACTTACCTAGGCATCAAGGGAACTCATGCAATGCAGGACTTTCTGCCGAACACATTTCCGGCAGGGGCCAGGAATCCGTGTCCGGAGTGTCCGAGCGGGTTTGAATATGTCGCCTCGAACGCCAACTCGACGCGGGAGGCAGCTCAAATCGGACTACGCCGCAGACTCCACAGCGGACTCACGGCGCTGCTTCAATACACTTTTTCGAAATCGATCGATGATGCGGCAGCTCTAGGCGGCGGACCTGGCCAGACATCGCAGACGAGCATAAACAATCCGCAAAGCTCCGGCTCGGGTTCGCAGAGCGGGAATAGCTCCGTCGTGAGCGCCCCCACTCCGTTAAATCTGGCGATCGCGCAAAACTGGCTTGATCTTAGCGCCGAGCGCGGGCTCTCGAATTTCGACCAGCGACATGCTCTCAGTTTGCAGATCCAATACACGACAGGTATGGGGTTACGCGGCGGTGCGCTGCTGACCGGATGGAAAGGAGTACTTTTCAAAGAGTGGACCTTCGCTTCGGATATGGTGGCCGGTAGCGGCCTGCCGCTCACACCTGTGTACCTGGCGGCGGTGCCGGGGACTGGAGTCACCGGCAGTATCCGGCCGAACTACACGGGAGCGCCGCTTTACAACGCTCCCGCGGGATTATATCTAAATCCGGCCGCATACTCCGCCCCGCTCGCGGGCGAATGGGGCAATGCCGGACGAAATACGATTACCGGTCCTTCGCAATTTCTGTTGAACGCCGCGCTAGGCCGTACATTCCGACTAAACGACCGCTTTAATCTGGACCTTAGATTCGACTCTACGAACGCTCTCAATCGCGTCAATTTTGCGGCCTGGAACACGATGATAGGCAGTTCGACCTTCGGGCTGCCCTCTTCGGCAAATGCAATGCGCAGCGTGGAAACCGTGCTGCGTCTCAGATTTTGATCCATGCGGCTGGCTGTGCTGTTTCTGTGGGGGGTGTTTGCTGCCGGTCAGCAGATCGGGCAAACCACCGAGCCTGCTATTGAGAGCTCTCCAACATTCACTGCGAGCACGCAGTTTGTAGTTGAGACCGTGACTGTCCTAGACAAAGGGGGGAAACCGGTGGATGGTCTCAGGGCGCAGGATTTCAGTGTCACGGAGAATGGCATTCCCCAGGCGATCCGGCTTTTCGAGCACCAGTCGATAGCTGAGTCTCCAACGCCGATGCCAGGCAAGCCCGAGCACGTGACCATCTACGACCGTCTGACTCACACGCAGATCTCTCCCGAGCGTGCCGGCACCACTCGCTACAGAAACCGCCGCCTTCTGGCGCTTTACTTCGACATGACAGCGATGCAACAGGAAGATCAATTGCGGGCGCTTTCGGCGGCTAAGACATTCATCCGGAATCAGCTGACAACCGGTGATCTTCTGGCCATCCTACGGTACTCGGGCAGTTCTGTGGATGTTCTGCAGGACTTTACCGGGAATCGAGATCGCCTGTTGAGCATTATTCAGACGATGACTGTGGGGGAAAGCCAAGGCTATTACGAATCGGGAACGGACGCGAGCACCGCCGATACGGGCGCAGCTTTCGGGCAGGATGACAGCGAGTTCAACATCTTCAACAGCGACCGCCAGCTTGCGGCCTTGCAGACGGCGGCGCAGATGCTGGGACGTCTGAGCGAGAAGAAGTCGCTGATCTATTTCGCAGGCGGTTTGCGCCTGAACGGCCGTGACAACCAGGCCCAACTACATGCAACCATTAATTCCGCTATCCGAGCGGGCGTTTCGTTTTGGCCGATCGATGCGCGCGGGCTGGTAGCAGAGGCACCGCTGGGTGACGCGCCGAAAGGATCACCCGGTGGAATTGGAATGTATTCGGGGGACTCGGCGCTGGCGAACACGACGACTTTTCAACGCTCGCAGGATACGCTGTTCGCGCTGGCAGCCGATACCGGCGGTAAATCCCTGCTCGACTATAACGACCTGACGAAAGGCATCGCCGCGGCTGCAAACGCCCTTTCGAGCTACTACGTGATCGGCTACAACACCAGTAATACAGCACCGGATGGAAAGTTTCGTCGAGTGAAGATCACGCTCAACAAGAACCTTGCAGCGCGGCTCGATTACCGGCAGGGGTACTTCGCACCCAAGCGGTTCAGCAAGTTCACTGCTGCCGATAAGGAACGCCAATTGGAGGACGCGCTGCTCGAGGAAAATCCGATCACCGATCTGACGATGGCGATGGAGCTGGATTATTTTCAGCTGAATCGGGCTGAATATTTTGTGCCGTTAGTGGTGAAGATCCCAGGCCGTGAACTGACACTCGCCAAACGGGGCGGCAGCGAACATACGTTGATCGACTTTATCGGCGAGATCAAGGACGACTACGGTTACACCATTACGAACTTGCGTGACAAGGTCGATATAAAACTAAGCGACTCAACGGCCGTGGAATTATCGAAGCGTCCGATTGAGTACGACACCGGTTTCACGCTACTGCCCGGTAAATACCAGATCAAGCTGCTCGCGCGGGACAACGAGACGGGCCGAATAGGGACATACGAGACCAAATTCACGATTCCGAATTTGAATAAAGAACAGCGACGAGTGCCGATCAGTTCGGTAGTGTTGAGCAGCCAGCGTGTCGCCCTGGTAGATGCGCTCTACAATACCAAGAAGAACAAGGACAAGCTGGAACTCACGAATCCGCTGGTAGAGAGCGGCCGAAAGTTGATTCCGAGCGTAACGAGATTCTTCAGCCGCAACCGCGAGATGTTCGTTTATCTGCAGGCTTACCAGCCGAGCGTCAGCGGTGGTGCGCCACTCCTGGCGTATGTCACTTTGTATCGGGAGGAGAAGAAAGCGTTCGAGACGCCCACGCTTGAAGTGAAGCAGGGTCTTCCCGACCGCCTGCATACAGTTCCGCTTTCCTTCGCGATTCCGTTGAACACGTTCGCGCCGGGCCGGTACCAATGTCAAGTTACCGTGCTTGATCCAATGGCACAGAAAGCAGCATTCTGGCAGGCTCCGGTCGTGATCGGACCCTAAGCTGCCTCAGCGGCGACCTGCAGCAATCACCAGAACGACGAAGGTGTTCGCGATTGGTGTCGGCCGGAAGCGTAGCTCTTCCGAGGTTTCACCAGTGCGCAATCCGAACTCCGCAGCATCGAGATAGATGTCGCCTGTACTTGAGTCGAGCGCTAGAGAGCGCGCGCCCGGCATCGTTTTTACAGTCTGCAGAATAGCGGGCTGTCTGAAAGGATCGGTTTGGAGGACCGTCAAGGTGCCGCCTCCGCTGGCGGCGAACAGCAGGTTGCGTCCAGGATCAAAAAACGATGTCGCGCGTTCCTTCAGGCAGCTCAGTACTGGACAAATGCCGGCCCGTTCGAGCATCTAACACGAGCAGGCGATTGTTCTCGCAAATCGAGTAGAGCTGATGCCGACTTGAATCAATTGCCAGACCTGTTGGTCCGGAACAGCCAAGCAGGGGCCATGTTCCGCTGAGCTTACGGGCGAGCAGGTCAATACGGACAAGCTCCTTCGAGTCACTGATACTCACGAAACCAATACCCTGGCCATCGGTTACGGCCGCAGCAGGCCTGCCCGGGAGCGCAATCGTCGCCAGGGGCCGATTCGCAGAACTTTCGACGAGCGTGCCGGTCGGGCCGCGGTCATCCAGTACAAACAGGGTGTTGCTTTTCGAATCGAAGACGACAGTGTCGGGATGAGTTCCCGCAGGAATGGATGCCCTCAGTTGCAAATTTGATTGATCGAAGACCCGGACCATGCCGCTGGCATCTGTGAAATATCCCGTTCGTCCGTTTGGATTGAGGCAGACCGCGCGGATACTTTTCGATCCTGTAATCTCCCCGCTCTGCTTACCCGTCAGGGTGTCCACCACCAGGATCTTGTCGCCTCGTGTAACGTACAATCGATGGTTCACGGGATCGGTTGTCAGCCGGTTCCAGGCACCGTCGCCGCCAATGTGCCAACGGGCAACGATGCTGAATGAAGCAGAAGAGCGACCGCGAACAAACGCGCTGGTAAGCAACAGAATCGGAAGAATGAAAAAGAGTATTCGCCGTTGCATGAAAAAGACAGAACCGCCGCCCCAAGTGATTCTGAGGCGGCGGAGAAGGTATGAATGGTTATTTTTATGAAGCGCTATGTGGGAACTGGAACATACTCGAAAGGTCGTCAAGAGCTGGGCTATTGACGGGTACATAAGGATTACCGGGGGAGGTCTTCGGATTTGGAAGATTATCCCGACTCCGATCCGTGATCACGCCCAGGTCCCAATTCTTTTCGATGAATTTTATGACGGACACGTGATCTGCGTACTGGTGCACAATGCGCCCTCCCTTTGAATAGGGTGAAATCACGATCAGCGGAATACGCGTTCCGTCGCCGAAGAAATCAACAGGTTGAATGTATCCGGAGTCGTAGTAGCCGCCGCCCTCATCGAAGGTCACGAAAATAGCCGTTTCGGCCCAGAGCTTGGGATGGGCCTGGACCTGATTGACGATTTTCTTTACGAAGCCTTCAAAAAGATCAAGCTTCGAAGAAGCCGGGTGTCCGTCCGTAAACCCGCTCGGCTTCACGATGGAGACTGCCGGTAGATTGTTGCTGTCGATATCTTCATAAAGCTCAGTTGTGTCACCAATGTGAGCCTCGCGAGAGCCGGATTGGTCATGATGGAACTTTGGTACTGGAAGGGGTTGCAGATGTTGCAGTACCTGTCGTAGGGATTCGCGCCCGTCGGGTCACTGACGTAAAGATCCCAGCCCTCGCCAAAATATTTGAAGGGAAGATTTTTGGCCATCATCACGTCCCCGATGCTCGGCACTGAGGTGGGCGGAATGGTGAATTGCGAATATTGGCTGGCGAAGGTTCCGTCACCGTTGTAGCCCGGATTGTAATTATTTACGAGATAGTAGCGTGAGGCTTAACAGTTATCCGGCACCGGGTTCGGCAGCGATTCCAGATAGTTGCGAACGGCGGCGACGCCCGGTTGCGCAATGTTGGCACAATTCACGTAACTTCCGCCCGAGTAGCCGTCCTGATCGTAATAGTTATCCGTTCCCTTCTGAGGATTCGGATTTTCAATCTGTAGGGCCGGAGGCTTGGCCGGGTGTCCTTTTCCGTCGCTGTACCAGATTGCATCGCCGAAGCCGAACATAATGTGATTGGCGCCAGTGCCTCCCATGACAGATTGATGGAAGTTGTCGCTCAGGGTATAAGTTTCGGCCAACTTCCTCATGTACGACGCATCACCGCGCTGGACGTTATAGAATTGCATCGCCGTCGAACCTTCGCCAGTTGACGTGACGGAGAATTCGGCTGGTTGCGGTTTTCCGTTGCTGCCAGCACCTACACTCGTCTCCACCCAGGGGAAGAGATCGTTAAGGCAGCCGCTCGGATTGTCAGCAGTTGCGTAGACTCTGTTGCAGTCGGTCTGCTGCCACATCTGGAAGAAACGGTGGACCGGACTTGCGGTATAAGCATCGTACGGTATCGACGGAGTGATCTGATATGGCCCTTCGCGAAGAGTGGTGGCGTCGGGCAGACGTGTATCGATCGAGTCGCCCGGCAAGCCGGTGGCGCCCGTTAGCAGATATTTGTTGTAAGCCGGGGCGAGGTCTGGCTCAGCGAGTCCGGCTAAAGCGAGAGTTTGAAACGGAGCAGGATTAGAATCGCTTGCGAACTGAGGCGCGCCATCCGTCATGGCCGGCGGTAAGGTGAAATAAATGCTCTTCGCCTGGGGGCTGTTAGTGTAGGATCCGGAGCTGTCCACGGCGGCGTATTGCGCCGAAAGGTAATAATTTGGCCCTGGTGATCCATTGTTGTTCACTATCCCTTTTGAGAGGAGGTTGGACACGGTTTGCCCAGCTGGTGGTTTATAGGTAGCGTAAACGTGATCGAAACTTCGGTTCTCACCGATGATCACAATTACATGCTTGATGGGCGTTCTGCTGCTTGGTGATATAGGCGTAGTGCTCTGAGCAAAGGCGGGCAGCGGCACACCTATATAAGCTTGGAGTACGGCCGCCGAAAGAATTCCGGTCTGAATTCTACGTGCAATGCTGTGTTTCAAATTTTCTCCTCCCGGAGATCAGTTTCGATGCGATCAGGTGCTTGTCTTCAAACCCTGCCCACTGGTAGGCTACCGGCCTCGTGTGAAAACCCGATGACGGGAGTGTTTCGGGTTGTTTGAATCGTCAGCCCCGTATTTATCCTTGAATGCCGTGCACACAATTGCTAACCAACCACCCTGTAAGGACGCATCATCTCGTTATCTTCGTGTTCGAGGATATGGCAGTGCCAAACATACCGGTACCTTTACCTGGAACCGACGTAATGCCCGACGGCAACCTAAATTGCTGTATTACGCGTGTCAGCTCACCCGGGTATGATTTGATCGTGTCCTTCATCGCGAGGCGCTCATTGGCCTCTGGCGCCACAGGGTGGCCGGCGAAAACCAGCTTTCCGGTCTGCAAATACGTGGGGACATCGAAAGTCTGGCGGTTGAGGACCTGGAATTGAACCGGTGGATATGGAGTGGATGCACATCGCCGGTCGTGTTGGCAAATGACCAGATCTCTGTGCTGCCGGCCGCGGTCTTCTGTAATCGGTTCGTGCCACCGCGCGTTCCCAAAGGCCGATCACGACATACCTGTCGGAGGGACGCTCAATCTCGGTCACGGCGAGTACTCTTTCGCGCTCCGCCTGGGAAGGATCCAACGGCTCGAAAGCAGTCAACTCCTCAGGAAGGTCACTCGTGTCCTTGCCGGAAAGCGGCTTTGACACCCTGAAGAGCATGACGTCGGTTGGTACCGGCTGACCGCCCATCGGGTATGGCGCCGGGGCGTCATTCACCAAGGCGAAGGAGTGGGGTCCGAACTCAGTGAAGTCAAGAACGATGTCAAACCGCTCACCGGGCGCGATCAGCAGAAAATGTAGCGGAATTGGCTTAGGCAGCAGACCGCCGTCTGTACCGATCTGGTGAAGTGCGGGCGTTTGCGCACGGGCGTTCAGCGGGTTACCCTGGCTGTCTAGGGCTGCTACGATGGAGATGGTAGAAGCGCGCGTTGGATGCGTTCAGAACACGAAACCTGTATTTCCGCGGCTCCACCTCTAGATAGGGAGTCGCTTTGCCGTTTACGCAGATAACATCACCGAAGAACTCCTGTATCCAGATCGGGTGCGTCCCGTTCACTGCTTTGGGGTAGAGCAAGCTGCCATCCGCTTCGAACTGTCGGTCCTGCAGACAAGTCGACGGAATTTCAAAGTTGCCGCGAGGCAGATTCAGGCGCTCTTCCTGTTCGTCCCGAATGAGGTAGAAGCCGGCCAGGCCGGCGTAGATGTTCAGGCGCGTGATTCCGAGACAGTGATCGTGGTACCACAAGGCGGTTCCGTGCTGATCGTTCGGGTATGAAGTGAGAGTTGACTTGAATAGCGGACCTGTTTCGCCATGTGCAGTGAACCAGGCGTCCGGGTAGCCGTCGCTATCGGGATCCACGGCCCCGCCGTGAAGGTGGGCTTTGGTTCGGACGGCGGGAAGAGTGCTTTCAGCGCCGTGGATCGTCGTATCGATCGGGAGTAAATGTCGGGGAGGTAGTTTATTCTGCCACTCCACTTGCAACGGACAGCCACGGCGTACTTCGATGGTCGGTCCGGGCCAAAGGCCGTTGTAGCCCCAAATTGTTGCCGGCGGCAGATCCCGGTGGACCTTTTGCCGCCGTTCGCATATCTCTAGATGAAGAACCCTGCCGGGGGTGTCGGACCCAGCAATGACGGGCGGGATCGGCAGGGGGTCTACATATATTTCGCGAGCAGCCGACCTATGCTGACAGGCGCACCCGAGTCGCTTTTTGGGTGTGCCTGCTTGCCAGACTGCGCCGAATAAGCTGAACCGAGACAAACCAATCCCTGATGCAATAACGTGCGTCGAGTCACTTAGAAGGAATTGAAGATGGAAACCGTTTTGAATCTGCCGCGGCAG
>CAWJEH010000014.1:0-31028 GCA_963841675.1 Terriglobia bacterium | reverse complement strand
ACCACAAAGGAGTGAGTTATTTGTAGGGCGTAGCCGCTGACAACTTGGCCTAATACTCCTGAAAGATTGCCAAAACCGTTCTGCGCACCGGTCCATTTGCCGGCCGCGCGAGGTCCGGAGAGAAGCTGAGTCAGGGCCCAGTGATTAGACGACCAGATGCCCATGGAAATCGAAGCCAGCAGCAACAAAACATTGGCCAGCAGCGGTCCGGACACCACGATTGCCGGGAACATCAAACAGCAGCATCCGAGCAGCCCGGCGCAGACGAAAGTCTGTCGTACGCCGGCCGGCAGTTCCAACCCTTCCGGATCAGGAAATCGGCCAAACATCCGAAGAGAAGGGAGGAGACCGCCAGGGTCCAGAACGGTAGAGAACCGACTACGGCCAGACGATCGCGCGTGTGTAGTGCCGTTGAGTTTCGAAATAATATGGCAGCCAGTTCAGAAAGATGAACCAGGTGTAATTGCCTGCGAAAAGCCCAATTGCCGTCCCCCAAAAAACACGCAGGGACGCAATTTGGCGGAAGCTGGGGATCTGAATAGGTTCGAGAGCTTGAAGGACGGTGTACTGGGTACCCTGCAGCCACAAAACACGACGGGACGAGCCACAGCAAACTCGCTCCCCCTCCATGATGAAAAACATGCCGCGCCAAGTTAACCCTTGATCATCTTGACGCCGAGCACACACCGAGCGCGGGTCCAGCTTGAACCCGCGTCAATCAGGGCGTTGGTGGTGCCCGGAGCTGCTCGGGGAAGCTGATGACGATCATCTTGGAATAGGCGGATAAGCGATCGATTCGCTGAACCCAAGCAGGAGTCGAACGACCAGGATGGCCCAAAAGGTTCGGACGGCGCCGGTGAGCCCAGTGGTGCTGACCACAACAGAAAACCCAGGGCGTAGGCCCGATTGATGTTCGAATGGTCTATGATCTTGCCAGATACGAGCTGCCCGAAGGCGTAGGTCAGCGAAAAAGCGGCCGAAGATACCCGAGCTGCTCAGGCGCGAGATGGAGATCGACAGAAATGCTCTTAGCTGCGACGCCAAGATTGCCCCTGTCGGCATAGTTGATGGAAACGGAAACAACCAGCAGCGTGAGCAAACCAGTGTAGCGCTCGCGGTTTGCTCGCCCCAGTCATGAGTGGAACTGTATCAGATGCCGCTCTGCAGTTGCGGTCAGGAGAGATAAAAGAGACTCAGGCGCGGAAGTTGGGCACGTTGAAGCAGAGCGTATCCAGATAGCGGCGCTTAAGCATCGATAACTGATCGGCCGTCATTTTCGCGATAAGGCTTTAACTCGCGATCGAGTGCTTTGCGCAGGGAGTAGAGATCCTCTTCGCTTTGTAAACTTCGAACGATAGCCACGAGCTTTTCCTCGAGTACCGTGAGTCGTCTTTCCAAGTTTCGAGATTGGTGAGGTGCTCCGCGGCGTGCTGTGCGAGCTCTTGTACGGCGGACGCGATCTCGTCGAAGGCAGCATCCGGCTTCTGCCGGATCGCTGTGACAGCCTGATTTAGGAGGAAGCAAGCTGATCGCATGTGAAGGGAGCCGCGGGTGTTCCTGGCGGACTCACGATCTGGGGGAACTCGCTGTGCTGCCTTCATTACTGCCTGCGTACAATAGGTCACGGAATTGACGCGTCGCCGCTTGTGTTTGCGACTGCGCCATTTATCGAAGGCCTCGTCGATGCCTTTGAGGACAGCCTCCAGTGGTACACCGGCATTCTTCCAATTTTCGATCAGCGCCCAGTCGACTGGAGACATGAGAAATAATCCCGTCCCGCGCGCTTGTCGAAAATGTTCCTCGATCTCGGTGAAGTAGTTGAAGTAGTTGCGAGGCCAGTCAGTTTCGCTATCCGGAGTCTCCTCTAGATTGGTCACCCGACACCTTCCGGATCGAGTCGAACGCCACCCGATGAAATGCGCTGCGTATGCCCGTCAGCCGAGCGCACCAGCAGAAAGCCGCTAGAGTCCAGACCTGCGGTTGTTCCTCGCAGGCCACTTTCTTCCACAATAATCCGGCGGTTGGTTACGTAGGTGGACGCGGCGCCGAAAGCGCGCAGAATAGCCTCGGGGCCGCTTTTGATGAGCAGATCCGAAAAAGTGTCCAACGAATCCAGAAGGTGAACGAGGATCGTTTCCCGCGACTATGATGGCCGGCACTCGCCAGCAACACGAGGTGGCCGGAGTGCGGAGATCGGCAGGAAAGCATTCGTTATTCACGTTGATCCCGATGCCTGCTACGACGCAGTCCCTGACGAGTTGAGGCAGAATTCCAGCCACTTTGTGTTCGTTGATCAATACATCGTTTGGCCAGCGGAGATCGCATGCGAGTTGTGTCGATATCTCGACGGCCTGGCCGTTGCTAATCCGACCAGCAGACTGGCAATAGGCAGATTGGCAGGAGGGAGAGGCAGTCGAAGGAGAATCGAAATGTAAATGCCGGCAGCATATTCGGAGATCCAAGAACGTCCTAGACGCCCGATTCCACTCGTCTGTTCTTCCGCGACGACAAGTGTGCCGTGGGCAGCGCCCGCCATTGCCAAGCGAGAAGCTTTGGTCATTGTCGACCCGATCGTTTTGAAATAGTGCAATTCGTTTTGAGGCCGAAGGGCCCGAATAGCTTCGACATCGAGCGGCATCACAACATGTCAAGCTTGAAGCTGATATCCACCGCTCTGGCAGAGTGAGTGATTGCGCCGCAGGAGATGAAATCGGCGCCGGCCTCAGCATAGTGACGGATATTCTCAAGATTAATATTGCCGGAGAGTTCAGTGGTGGCGCGGCCGTTTATGATTTCGATCCATTCCCGGGCTTGGAGCGGCGTCAAATTATCGAGCAATAGATGTTTAGCGCCGCAGTTCAGAGCTTCATCCAGTTCAGCCAGGGTGTGAACCTCGATCTCAACGGGTCCAGTGAAGTCCTTCACCTTAGCCAGCGCATTGCGAACTCCGCCAGATGCGGTGATGTGATTGTTCTTGATAAGAACCGCATCGAACAGGCCCTGCCGGTGGTTGACTGCGCCTCCCGCTGCTGCGGCATATTTCTCCAGAAGCCGTAGCCCGGGAGTCGTTTTACGCGTATCGAGAACTTGCGCCTTCGTTCCGGCAACCGCCTTGACGTGCCGGCGGGCCAATGTAGCAACTCCGCTGAGTCGCTGCAGAAAATTGAGCGCAACGCGTTCGCATTCCAGCAAGATCAGGGCGGAACCAGAGACATTTGCGAGAACGTCTTTGGGTTGGATGCAGGATCCGCTGGCCTTGAGGATCTCGAGATCAGTCCCTCCGCGGATTCGATAGACGAGTTGCAGGAGTTCGATCCCGGCAAGAATGAACGGCTCTTTCGCAAGAAATGTCCTCGCGCCCGCAAGTCGCGCGGCACTGTCAGTACAGACGTGACATCGCCGGGTCCTATGTCCTCCGCCAAGGCACGTTCGACAGCATTCCACACCTCGGGATGCGTGAGATCGAACATCGGCTAATTGGCGCCTTCGAGTAAGCGCTTGTTCTTTTCGACCTGACTTTGATAAGTGGCTAACTTGGCCCGGAGACCAGCCACGACTTGCGGCGGGGCTTTCCCGAGGAAGGTGGAGTCTCCAAGTTGCCGCTCAGAATTGGCGATCGCCTTTTCGAGGCTGGCGTTTTCCTTTTCGATTCTGGTGCGCGTCTCCGGAGAAAGATGGGCGTGGATTTGCAGCCGGTAACTTACTCCGTTTCGGAAATCTTCCTGGTGCTGTTGGATCCGCAGTTTCGCGATTGATTCGATTGCTTGCAGGTCTTGATCTTTGAAAACCAGGCCCGTCGTATGAAGCGTCGCGTCCAGAGGAGTCTTAGGATCAGCTTGTTATCGGCGCGCGTGTCACGAGCGCCCTTTACGATGTCTTGAAGGATTGTGAACTGAGAAATCTTCTGCTCTGGAGGTTCTACGCTGCTTATGGTTGGGTACGGAGCGAGGGAAATCGATTTCGGTTGTTCCGCATTAGCACGAAAACCGTGTATGAGCCGTTGCCAAAGTTCTTCTGTAACAAACGGCATGATCGGATGCAACAGGCGAATGGTGGCTTCGTACGCTGCAAGTGTAGAGCGCCAGTGGCTGTCGAGCCCTGAATTCTCCTGAAACCGCAGCTTTTTGATTTCGAGGTACCAGTCACAAAAATCGTGCCAGAAGAAGTCCCACAGCCTTTGTGCCGCCTCGTGGTACCGATGCACATCTAAAGCACGGGTAACGGCCGAGATCGTCTGATTCAAACGGTCGAAGATCCAAACGTCTTCAAAGGCGTCCGAGTGACTGACGGGCGGCCCGGGTTCAGGTGTCCAGCCTGTAATGCCCGAGCGCTCCATATTCATGAAGATGAGCCGGCTAGCATTCCAAAGTTGTTGGCGAATCCCTGACCAGAAGCCATCCGATCTTCTTTAAGGGCGATGTCGGCACCGGCGGCCGCCGAGATAAGGAGAGCAATACGGCAGGCATCCGTTCCGTAGCGATCCATAATGAAGAGAGGATCAATGACGTTGCCTCGGGTCTTGGACATCTTCTGTTTATCGGCATCCCTAACAAGACCGTGGATATGAACTTCGCGAAACGGAACGTCGCCCGTCAGCTCGATCCCCAGCATGATCATTCGCGAGAGCCAGAAGAATAAGATGTCGAAACCGGTGATGAGCAGCGAAGTAGGGTAAAACGCGCGCAGATCCGCAGTATCGTCCGGCCACCCTAGCGTCGAGAATGGCCATAAACCGGAACTGAACCAGGTATCGAGTACATCCTGATCCTGCTCGAGTTCCGTTGCATGGCAATGAGGGCAGGTAGCCGGCGTCTCTCTTGCGACAGTGATCTTTTTGCAATCTTGGCAGTGCCAGGCCGGAATGCGATGTCCCCACCAGAGTTGCCGAGATGCACCAGTTGCGGATGTTCTCCATCCATTGGAAGAACAGGGCCTCCCGGTCGTCAGGCACGAAGCGGATTTGGCCATTTCGAACAGCTTCCATCGCCTTGGCAGCAAGCGGTTTCATCTTCATGAACCACTGGGTGGAGACGAGCGGCTCAACAATGGTCTTGCTTCGATCGCATTTACTGAGGCTTACGGTGTAGGGTTCAGTCTTGACCAGTTCGCCGATTCTTCAAGAGCGGCCAGAATTCGTCTTCGAGCTTCGAACCGATCCAGCCCTGAGTAAGGGCCGGCGGCTTCGGTCATGCGGGCATCCTCGCCGATCACTTTGATAAAAGCCAGGTTGTGGCGCTTGCCGACTTCGAAATCATTCGGATCGTGAGCGGGCGTGATCTTGACAACGCCGGTGCCGAAGTTGGGATCGACCATGGGGTCCGCTATGACCGGGATCGTGCGGCCTAAAATGGGCAGCTTCACGCTCTTGCCGACGAGGTCACGGTAGCGCTCATCGTCAGGATGCACCGCCAGCGCCGTGTCCCCGAGCATGGTCTTAGGACGAGTTGTGGCAACGCTAACGGAATTGCTGCTCTCACCAACCTGATAGCGAACATGCCAGAGGTTACCCTCGGTCTCTTCACGAACCGTTTCGAGATCGGAGATGGCCGTCTGGCAGTCCGGGCACCAGTTGACCATGTACTCGCCGCGGTAAATGAACCCTTTCTCCCAAAGACGAACGAAAGCCTCGCGGACGGCCCGGGAAAGGCCCGCGTCTAGGGTGAAGCGCTCGCGAGACCAATCAACGCTAGCACCCTCGCGCCGGATCTGCTCAATGATGCGTCCGCCATACTTCTCCTTCCACTGCCAGACGCGACGCTCAAACTCATCACGCCCGAGCTGTTGGCGCGTGAGGTTCTCTGAGGCAAGCTGACGCTCGACGACCATCTGCGTCGCGATTCCGGCGTGATCCATTCCGGGCAGCCAAAGAGTGACCTCGCCCTTCATGCGGTGCCAGCGGACCGCAACGTCCATCATGGTGTGTTCGAACATATGACCGATATGAAGCGAACCGGTAACGTTCGGTGGTGGGATGACTATGGAGAACATGGGGCAGTGCTGCGCTGCGGCCGCATCGGCTCGATAGATGCCGGAATCGTTCCACCACTGAGCCCAGTGCTGTTCGAAGCGCTGCGGCTCGTAGACCTTGTCGAGTTGCATGGGAATTTTCAGCGTATCATCCGAATCGAGCGGCCGAGGACGAAGTATTTGGGACAACGAAGGACCCATAAGGAGTTGTGTTTAAATAGGAAAGACCTGCTTCTGTCGGCGGTTTGACTTTATTCCGATGCAGAGCAGAACGCGGTGCTCCTCAGTAGCTCAACGGTAGAGCATTCGGCTGTTAACCGAAGGGTTGTAGGTTCGAATCCTACCTGAGGAGCCAATTGTTTCAAAGACTTACGCAGTAGGCAACTCCAGTCCAGAAGCCTCAAAAAAACGAAACGTGCCCAAAAACGTGCCCATGGCAAAGCAACACGGAGCTCTCTCAATCACCCTAGGCGCCTTTCTTCCTCCTTTTCGTGGGACCCTTTTTGTTCTTTTTTACCAATCCCTCCAAGGCCTCCCGCTTGGCTTTCATGCGGATGTGCGAGTAATCTCTCAGCATCGCCGGCGACACGTGTCCCGCGATATCGCGGATCACCTCATCGCCGGTGGCCGATTCCGCTAGCTCCGTGATCAACGTATGCCGCGTGTCATGAAAGCGACCGGAAACCTTCGCGTTCGTCTTGACGTTTCGCCAAGCTGTTTTCAGTGTCGTTTGCGGTCTTGTCGGGTCCGTGGGCCGCGGCCTCCCAAACGGGAAGACGTACCATTCCAGCCGAATCGCGCCGAAGCGCTTCACATACCACTGGGAATAGAGGTCCAATGTCTCCCGGAGTTCTGAATTCATCGGGATTCGTCGGCCGGTGCCGGCGTCCGTCTTGGTTTCCCCTACCACTAATACGTTTTTCTTGAAATCGAGTTGCTCCCACCGGAGTGTGCGAATCTCCTTGTCCCGTAGGCCAGCGTGCAATCCCAGCATGGTCGCCGGATGCACTGCTTTGGAACGTGGCGCGGCCTGTGCTGCGGCCACCAGCGCCGATTTCTCCGACGCGGAATAGGCCTTAGCAACCTTCTTGGATACCCTCAGCTTGAGAGTCTTCTCTCGCTTCATCTTTGCGCGAAGAGCATCTCCATGATCGGCCAGAATTCGGAATAGGAAGCCCACCTCTTCATTGATTGTCTTGGGCGAGGCTCCTTCGCGAAGCCGAGTGGATTGGTAGGCCTTGACAATATCGCTCGATACATCCACCAAAAGCCTTTTCCCCATATGAGTGGTCACATGGTTCACGGCATATTCAGCAAACGGATGCGATTTGTTCCGGAGTCGGTAGCCTTCCAAATAGCTTTTCGCCTGCTCGCGAATGGTTCGAATGCGGTCGTTTCTCGTGTCCTCCAGATGATTAAGACCCAGTTCCAACTCACGTCGGCGCTGCTGCTCAGCCGCTTTGGCTACGGTCTTGGAAGTCGTTTTGGCAGATTCGCGGACCGGCCGCCCGGCAAACTGAAACTTGTACCACCAGAAGTCGCTATCGGGACGCTTGAAGAGTGCCATGTAAACCTCCAACATGCCTAAAAACGCAAGTCTGAGGCAACAGAAGTTTTCGGTCAATCGAAAAAATTTGGCAGGAGAATTCAAAGACTCTAAGATCTACCGCAAGGAACATGGAATGCCTGAATATCTCCCCGCACCCCGTAATGAGCACCCGAAGAGCCTAATGGACGAACGCCAACTAGCCGAATTCCTCCGGATAAAACCCGACACCATTCGGAAGTGGAGAGTGTTCAAGAAAGGTCCCCGGGCGATCAAGATCGGACACCTGGTTCGCTATCAGATGGCAGACGTTGAAGCCTGGATTGCGGAGTGTCCCGAAATTGTGACTGGATCCCAGTAGCAGGTCAATGATGTTCGCGGCGATGCGGCCGAATCACCCCGCTTCGAAACCGCTTCTCCGCTCCAGGAAGGTCAGATCAAACTACAACTTGGATCCAGAACACCTCGCTGCGAACGATCCGAGCCGCGAGGTGCTCACGAATTTCGTTAGTGCCCAGAGAGACTTAAGATTTCTTATTGCTCACAGGGTGTTGGAATGTTGGCGGGCAAAACTGGTTCCAACGTGGTTGATTCTCCGACAAACGTGCTAGATAAACGGGCGTTCTTCCTGCGTGAGCGAGCTGCCGTTGTATAACCGGGTTGGCCATGAGCCAAGCATGCCTGTTCGACGCGGAAAGTGGACTTCGGATGAAGCGCCGTATTGTCAATTTTTGCGAGAAAGTGGTCCCACGCAAATCGCTCGGCTTGTTTCCGGGTAAGCTTGCCTGGACCCTCTGCGGGGCCGATCGACACCGTCGGTCGAGCGGGAACGGACTTTCGTTTTTCCGCATCCCAGCGATAAACACGATAGGTGAGCAACCAGGTGCCGTTCTTCTCGTGAAGCCAACCGTCACGCTGCCGCGCCTCCGCGCCATATTTTCGTCGGCTCTCCCTCTGATCATCGAGGATACCGAACTAGTCGCGATGGAGTTGCTAACGGTTGGGGAATGCACGCCCACTACTCCGTTTTGGATTTATAGCGACCGACTTCCAGCGTTCCGTTCGGCACGGATTGATTCGCTCGTGCCTGCAGACTACGCCGAAAAAGTTCTTGAAAATGCCGTTCTGCCATCTCGAGCCGATCTAACGCATCAAGCAATTGCATTCCGACCTCCTGCAGGATCGGCTGATTTACTGCGAGTTGGTCGGTTTGGCGAATCGCGAATCGAATGCGCTCGACCGCAATGCGCGCTTGGTAAGCGAATTCAAAGGTAGACGCCGTTTGGCGTGTGCTTAACAATGACTTCTTAAGATGTGCAGCGGCGTTTCCATTCCGCGGGACCCTACGCCGAAGGGCGCCGGGGATGAATGCAGTCATGTAAGGTTTGTACGTATTTTTAGAGGATGAGTCAAAAAAAAGCGCGGATATCCAATGACCGGATCGACGAGGAACTCGGAGCTTAGCGATCGGGATGGAGCAGTGTTACTCAACTGATCACGGTCAGCCGCAGAAAAATCACCAGGTCGATTTCTTGGCTTTCGGAGCTGCACGACTCTCCTAAACTACCTTGTGGTGCGTGAACCAGTTTTGTCCACCAAAGTAGCCGATTCCTGCTCCAATCGATGCACAGAACGGCTACCAGGAAAACATTTGCTAAACAGAGTTAAGATCTATCTCGACGAAATGATTCAATGCTGATATGCGCCCTCTGGTTTAAACGCGAGTTTAGGATGGGCGATGCCGCTCCTTCACTTCAACTATCGAACCAATGTTGGATCGAACTGGATCAACTCGCTGCAGACTGCCATTCTGTCCAGTTCGGATCCAGAGTTACGGGATCGGCACAAGCTATGGGCCAATTCTCAAGTCGGCGATTTGAGATTATCCATTGCTACCAAAATGGCAGCGGGAAAAAACGCAGGACATAGGACCAGGCATTCCGCCGGACCCGCAAGAGCATTTGTTTGAAGCGTTCTACACAAGCGCCGCAGCGAGGGCACGGGGCTGGGTGTTGCGGTCTCACGCGAATTAGTGCGGGGCATGGCCGGAACCATCACGTATCGCGATGGCGCGAGGCACCTCGTTTGCTCTGTCGGACAACTTCCTAGAGAGGACCAACGGTGTAGATCCGTAGGTGGCTCAGCCTGAGAAGCTGGCATTCTACCGCTGAATTACTCCCGCTTGCCTGACTTTTCAGCTACTTAACTGTTTCTAAAGGCTTTAGCCTTTCCAGCCGCTTGTCTATACTGTCCATCCAGTCCGCACCAAACCATGGCTTCTCATCGAAAAGTGGACAGTAAAACGGACAGTAAACTTGGCTTCCATCCACTTCACGACTGCTTCAATCTATCACAATCATCAGGCGGAACTGCGCGGCACAAACCCTTGGAGAAAGATCGGGTGATCGGCAGAATTGCGCGATAATCATCGAGCTAGTCGGCCCGCCTCCGTTTCAGAAACTTGTTCGTAGCCTCCGACGTGCTATAGACCTCTCCATCTATGAGCAGGCGGCCCGTATACGAGCCACCCGGACTGTCAAACTCCCACGCAACCTCGTGACCTTCTCTTGCGAGCTTGGCCCATTTTGAAGTTTTCGATGCGTTCTGCTCAAGCCAGAAATGACCTTCGATCATCGGTGAAGGATTTCAACCGCGAATGGCCCAAATGCTCAGTCCACGTTTTCATGTCCTTGAAGTCCGGCATAACGGCTACCAGACATTGTGGCCCGTAGAGCTGTACGGCCCGCGGGTTGAGAATAGTCACTATGGCTGCACTCGCGAGTGGAAATCTCAATTCTGCAGGGCTCTTTATCAGGAACCGTCTGTTCCTTCGGGTGAACTAAGCTCAACCGTATTGCTCAATGTGGTTGAGGCATGTCTTCACAGAAGCGCCTCCGAGTGGATTTTTCTCCGCGAGTTGCGGGTGGGAACCGGATTTCAGGGCAGTGCCGCTCAGCGTCTGGATGCATTCGCTCTGAATTGTTTGCCGCACACTTCCATGAGACGGGTGTGCTACGAAGTGAAAACATCTCGATCCGATTTCTTGTGCGAAATGAAGCAACCGTTGAAGCGGCGCGTCGGGTTGCGATATTCGAATGAATTCTATTTCGTAACGCCTGCTGGGTTGTTGAACACCTCCGAACTCCCCATCGAATGCGGTCTTGTCGAGGTTGGAGCCTTTGCGCAGGACGAACGCTCAATCGCGCATGTCCAATCCGGCGCATTGGTTCATTTCGAGCCGAACCATAGGACGTACTGTCGCGTAACCGTGCCCGCTCCGTGGCGCGAAACGCCTGGCCCGACATGGCAATTTGTGGCCGGCATGCTGCGGAACCAGCAGAGGGCTTTTCAGGGCCGGCCACCTAAACCGCCGAATCAACAACGTCTGGCATTTGATTGAAGCGCTGTTTTATTGGTCCAATCAGTAGATATGCCCAAGGAGCGAAGCCAGACTTCCTCGCCTGGTGATGCGGTCCCCAAAGCCCACGCCGGCGGTCCGAAGCCCTCTCCTCAAATACCCGCGGCGGAACTGCTGAGCTTCCTGAAAGAGATTCGGGGACTCACAACTTGGACTGAGAAGGATTTAGCAAAGGCTCTGAAGATCGGGTTAGCGGAAGCGAAGGAAGCATTGGCGGTTCTACAGCTTCAAGGCTATATAGAGCCCGCGGGTCGTACCGGAAAGTGGAGAGTCACCGAGCAAGGCGATCTCGTTTCGGGCGCGAAATCTCCTCGTTTTACTCGCCAGAGCGTTGAAGAGGCGCTCGTGGCTCTGCGTGATCGTATTAAGGCCGTCAACGAAGATCCCAATGCTCCCTACAGAATCACGGAAGCTATTGCGTTTGGAGATTTCCTGAGTGATGCAGCGCGCGTGCAAGCTGCCGATATCGGAATCCGACTCGCGCGAAAAGGAGATGCACAACTGCCGGCATCGGCGAAGGAGCATGCAGCGGAGATTGCGTTCCTGAAGCAACTTCGCGGAAAAACACCGTTACTTAACGTTCAACCGTACGAAGACTGGATGGCGAGCAGGACTCACCGGACGCTGCTGTGAGTCAGAGAGTCCCCACACACGGACCGCGACTCACATTTTCTCTTTGATGCCTTTGTTGACCAGCCAGCGATTCACTGGATAAGAAGTGCAGAATCCTGCGAGCATGCCAATGTCGTTTGAGGTGTTCGCACCCTGGCCAAACACGAGAACGTGAGAGCTTGGAAACGAGCACATTGAGTGAACGCTACAACATCCGTCCTTATCGCCTGTTTGTTTTTCTCCTCCGGAGATGCTTTCGCCCAGTCCATCAATAAGGAGCCTGCCGCAGTTGTCGAGCTTGGGGGAGCTACGAGCTGGGATGTCAAGGACGGCGGTCGCAGTTTGGGTCCCGATTTCGCGGTTGAGTTTACGCCAATAGAGAACTGGTTGGAAGTTGAAGCAGGCACCACGCCGCTGTTCAGACCTCATTCAACCGAATGGGATACCGACCTTCTGTTCAAAAAGCCGTGGACGCTCTCAAACAAGGTCGAATTCATGTTCGGCGTTGTCCCCGAGTGGATTCATACGCGGCAATACAGCATCAGCACTAATTCAGTCGGTGCTGAAGCCGTGCTCGATTTGATGTTCTCGCCGTCTGCAAAACATAAGTTCGGCTGGTTCCTCGAACCTGGCTGTGAATACAATTTTGGCCCAGGGCATGAAAAATCGATTGGCGTAAGCGCCGGGCTGTTGATCGCAATTCCCAGACAGCTCACATGTATCTCTCAGCCCGCTTTTCAGCGAGACTCCAGCCGGCGACATGCAGCCGGATTCGTGGTTGACCGAGCGGCCGGGCTAAATTGTGATCATCGTTTGATCAATTTAGTGAGTTTTTCCCAAGACAGGCAGTTGAGAACGGAAGATTTTTCCAGGCCGGCTCGCCGCGCCTGATCTATACCGTAACGGATCAAATCGAACTCGCGGGTGCTGTGGGCGTCCGTGGAAGCTGCGAGCTTGACGCCGGCCATCGCAGCAAGCCGCGCATTCTCCGCCGACAGATCGAGCCGATCCGGGCTCGAATTGATCTCAAAGAAGCAGCCATTCTGCTTAGCGTGGGTGATGATGCGCTCTACGTCGATCTCATAGCCGGGTCGCTTAAGAAGCAGCCGTCCGGTGGGGTGGCCCAGGATACTGAAATAACGGTTGTCCATTGCCCGCAGAATTCTTTCGGTTTGTGCGGCTTTGCCAAGCCCGGAGCAGATCTCGTCGGACGAGGGGCCAGTCTACTGCGCGGTTTGCCCCACGTGCTGCTTCGAGTTCGGGGCTGAACAGGAGCTGGAGTGTGTCTGCAGCTCCTACGATACGTATCCGTTCCGGCCGCTCTGTAAACGATGTGATGATGCTTCCGGCTCGCAGCAGTTCGTGCGACGGTGTCCCTTCGTCGCTTTCAGTGCGCAAGACGTTACTGGGTGAAATTTGAAAGATAAGCGAAACGCGCGCGTTGGTTCGAGATCTACCACTGCCCCGCGGTGTCGAAAGCGAACGACGACTGCCGTAGCTCCGTAAGGTGCCTCTATCCAGCGGAGGAATGCTGGGGGTCCGAGCCGCGCGGTGATTTCGTCAAGAACTTGGATGCGCGACATAGAAAGCCACGTGGCCTTTAGTTTATCTCTGCCAGCATGTAGATTTGACTCTCATGTTCTGCAATACACAGCGTAAACCGCGCTTACTTCCGGTCATTGAACAGGCCGCAATCCGGACTAAACCCAATTTGTGGTCGATAGATCCAGCGTGGTCGCCAGGGCTTTAGGATCGCGCTTAGGCAGATCGACAAGAACGCACGACGGCAAACCCGCCTGGCTTCGATTCCGGACTTCAACGCATGAATCCGCTTCGAACTCGAGCCGCCGACAACTTATTCGAAAAAGCCGACGTTACGGGCGCGTTGTCTTTCTTGTCCCTCTCAGCGCGACTCATTTCGAGCACTGCTTGTCCGGTCTTCTCAAGCGACAGATGCATAGAGGCTCGGGAGGCGCGGCGTACGATCGAATCGACAAGCCAACCAAGCCCGCCTGGGACATCCCGGCTAAGAGCAACCGCTTCCAACTCTACGTAGACTCCGCCGTCCCGCTGTTCAAACCGGGAGATACTGTACAGGCGCCAGATCAAGCCACGGCCTGTGTTGCTAGGGCCTTCATGTTCATCGGGCGTACCGTAGTTCTGGAGCTCGCGAACACGAGTAGTGTAAGAGACGCTATAGCATTTGTTGTCATCGAGTCGCCTAAAGCTGCCCTGGAACTCGGCGTCGAGCGCAAATTTCGCGACCACGGCTTTGTTCAGCATGCGAAGTGAGAATGTGTCTTCCGTGTCGGTCTGCCGCAGTAGGCGGGATTCTATGACGTTCGGGGCGTAAAAATCTTTGTATTCGCCGTAATCGCGCACGACAGAGAGAACCTCAGCCAAACGAGCTCCGGGCAGGAAAACGGCGCCGATCCAATGATGAATCAATCCATGCGGAACTCTGTGCGGGTTCTCGCCGAAGGGCGCGACCACGGTCTCACCGTCGTGCAAACGCCGAAGCCGGTCGGGTGATTCATCACTCCACAGAAACGGCGTCGGACTGGAGTATTCGGCGACTCGAGCGCTTTGGGCCTGCACATAAGCGTCCCAGGCCATTGAAGTCTCAGGACTCAGTTCGGCTCCCTTCGATGTTAAAGAAGCGGCCAGGATGAGGAGTGCTGCTGCCACAAAAGCCCCCACAAAGCGCCTGCGCTCCGTCGTCGACAAAACGGGGGGAGCTAACGTCCGCTGCTTTATATCCAATCTCATGTTGAACTCCATCTGCTAACATCCAGATGTTCCGGCGTATGGACGAGACGCCGATAATCGTCCAGGATTGTTGTTCGTTCGTCCAATTATCAAGGAGCAATGTGGACCCCATTACTGACGTTTTCACAGCGATGCGAGTCGACAGCGTCGTCTATGGCCGGATCGAATTGACTGCACCGTGGGGGCTTAGGTTCGACAAAGGCGACTACGCGTGTCTCGGCAGCGTTGCGCGGGGCAACGCTTGGCTGAAAGTCGAAGGGCAGGAACAGCCCATCGCTTTAGCGGGGGGCGATTGCTTTTGCTTGTTCGCCCAATCTCACGAGTACACATTGGGGCATCATCCGCAGGCACTCGCCGCGAATATGGAAGACGTGGCGCAGACGAAGTGCGGTGGTGTGATTCGTTATGGCGGCGGGGGCACGTTAACAACTATCCTGGGAGGTAAGTTCACGTTTGATACGGCCAATAGCAGGCCGCTGATGGACTTACTTCCGCCGTTTATTCATGTGGCAAATGATCGTGTGCAAGTCTTGCCACTCCAGCAGAGTCTGCAGCTGTTTGCGGCTGAGGCGGCGCAATCTTATCTGGGGTCCTATCTGGTTCTTAAGCGGCTGGCGGATATTCTGCTGCTTCAGCTAATCCGCGAGTATGTTTCGTCGAGCACGTGCCGCGAGACCGGCTGGCTTCGCGCGCTGTCGGACCCGCGAATCGGGGGAGTGCTGCGATCTATGCACGAGAGGATTGAGCAGCCATGGACGGTAGGCGAACTGGCCTCTCAGGCAGGGATGTCTCGGTCCGCTTTCGCGTTGCGATTCAAGGAAGTTGTGGGTGAGACGCCGCTTGATTACCTAACACGTTGGCGAGTCTATCGGGCAGCCGTACTCTTGAAGGAAGGCGATCGGAAGCTGTCGGAGATAGCGAACGCGGTTGGATATGATTCGGATGGCTCATTCAATAAAACGTTCAAGCGGATTGTGGGGGTAACGCCGGGCGAATATCGCCGCGCGGGCGACCGGCTAGCTCCGGAACCGAAAACGTTTTGCGCTGAGCAAGCTTAGGCCTCCGGGTAGGCAGACGTGATCAATCTCGGCCGCCAGTTTCCACGATGACAATACAGTCTTTGGGTCTGCGGCGATCAACGAGGCACATTCATGTGCCGGGCCAGTGTTCGGGTTGTGAATCTTAACTCAGCGCTGCTGGGTTGGCCTGCAAGCGCCGGTACTCGCGAGGGGAACAGCCGTAATATTCGCGAAACACTCGGGAGAAGTGGGTTAGGTTTTCGATCCCTACCGCAATGGCCACTTCGCCAACGGAAAGGTCGGTTTCAAGCAGAAGCTCTCGTGCCTTCTGCAAGCGAAGTTTTCGTTGAAGGCGGAATGGCGCAGATCCCGTTTTGGCCGAGAAGGAGCGCGCGAAATGAAAGACGCTCGAGTTGCACAAACGGGCAAGCTCAAGCAGAGTGAAGTCTCTCTCCGGGTTTCCATGGATGACATCGATGGCGGGTTGCAATCTCGTCAAGCTGAGAAGGCCGGAAGGTTCTCGTTTTGAGATCCGTTGCGTGGCTCTGAGCACCCGGCGAGAGATCAAGAAAATCGCATGGTCGATCATAGTGGCGCCAAGCCGCCCATCGAATGAAATTCGTCGAGCAGGAGACGGCCTATCTCGTAGACGGCACGATCTGCGCAATCGGCGAGCCTCAAGCCGGGAAGTTGGGACCCGCTCTGCTCGGCGAGATCGCGGAGGGTCTGGTCCGAGACGTAAAGATTTAGTAATTCTCCGTCGTTGCGCCAGTTCAGCCTGTGGGGCTGGCCGGGAGGAATATACGTAAACGACTCGCGCGCGATTCCCGTCCGGGTGGTTTTTCCGCTCTCGCTGTGCGTCAGAAGACTTGCGGATGCGGCTCCAAAAAGAATGGAGACCTGGGCTTCGGGGTGTTCATGCTCTCCCGCGGTGTACTCTGCGCGGCTGAAGATGAGGGCGCCATTTCCCTCTTTCGACAGCACTCGGTACTCGTTGTCGCCCTGATGCGAATATAGCTGAGACGCCATGTACTTCTCCCACTGCTTATTGTCCGCTGTCGCAGGCCGAGTCAAGGTTCGCAATCACGAGCAACAAATGCGCAAGGGCCGCCGCATGTGCGAGGGCGGTTTGGCTTGAGAATGAAAACGGTACCCGCCCACATGAACGAACCAATCTCCCCATACGTGCTTACGAACGAGAACAGTCCGGCGTTCTGGCTGATCGACAATCTTTGGATGCCGCTGGCCGGTAGCTTTCTCACAAACGGAAACTTCTGCCTGATCGAGCAAGTCTGCGGAACCGGCATTGGCGGACCGCCCACTCACAGCCACCCTTCGGACGAAGGACTGTACATACTGGAAGGCCATTGCACATTTCATGCCGGAGGGGAGACTGTCAAGGCTGGGCCAGGCACCCTGGTTTCAGTTCCCCGGTTCGTGGAACACAGTTTCACCGTGGACGCGCCTCATTCACGTCTCTTGAATTTTTATTCTCCAGGCGGTTTCGAGATGCTGCTTATGAGCCTTGCAACGCCTGCAGCGGAGCGCAAACCGCCGGCGCCGGGTTCCGTGCCCATGCCTCCCCGTTGGATGGTCGAGGAGTGCTCGCGCGAGTTCGGCCAGATCCCTGGTACTTCGCTTCCCTTTGCGGATCCCCCAACCAAAGAAAACATGGCCACCAAGCCGAGTACCGTCAATCCGATCAAGCCATTCGGAGATCAATGTGACGGATGCTCCGGCCTACTGGTCGCAAGGGATTCTCTGGACCATTCTGGCCACTGCAGAGCAAACTGGCGGCTCTTACTCGCTGATGGAGGAACTGTGCCCGAAGGATTCCGGCCCGCCACCTCACACGCATGAGCAGGACGAGGTGATCTATGTGATCGAGGGCGAGCTCACGATGATTCTAGGCGCCGAGAAGATACGCGCGAAGGCTGGAGCGCTTGCATATATTCCCGCCCGTTGCGTTCACAGTTTCCGAATCGATTCGCAGGAAGCGCGGCTTCTCAACTTCTACCTGCCTGGCGGCTTCGAGCGAGTGATCACAGATTTCGGCGTACCTGCGAAGTCGCGCGTAATCCCGCCGCCAGACCTGAAATCGCCAGCGACGCCTGAGCAGATGAAAGCTCTGTTCCAAAGGGTAGGTATGAACACGTCGCGCTCCCTGACTCGCTTCGCGACGGCGGTAAGAACTAAATCACTTCACGGCTTCGGAACAACATCTTGGATGAAGGCAAGGAACACATTCAGTTTGGGAGTCATGCTGAGACGCGTGGGATATAGGACAAAGAGTTCGATGGGGCTTGGGACCCACTCGGGGAGTACTCTCAGCAGCTGTTTTTTCCGGACCTGATCCTGAATGAGCCAGTTAGGGAGAATTGCGATTCCGACTCCGTCGAGGCACAAGCGTTGATGTATGAGCGGATCGCCGATTGCGATCCTGCCACGTAGACGAATTTCCTGGGCTTTCCCACCTTTGTGCAGGGTCCAATTCGTTCCTTCGCGTGATGCCGTCAGGGTGAGACAGGAATGCTGCGTCAGGTCCTGTGGCGAGCGAAGTGGTGGTGCACTTGATAAATAGTCGGGACTGCCAAAGATGCCAAGTCCTACAGTGATCATCCGCTTCTGGATGAGCTGTGAATCCACCTCGGGCCGCATCGTTTGAAACACGACATCGAAACGTTGTGCGATTGGGTCAATCTGGCCACCTTTCAATGCGATATCGAGGCGGAGTTCCGGATATCGGGCTAAAAATCGAGCCAGTTTGGGAGCGACCGAAGACTGTGCCATCGTCACTGGCATGGCTACGCGCAACGTTCCCCGCGGTTGTTCTGTCAACTTAGAGACGGCCGCTTCCCCATCCTCAACTTCTTCCAAAGCACGGCGAGCGTAGTCTAGGTAAATCTCTCCGGCCTCGGTAAGGCGCAAGCGCCGTGTGGTGCGCTCAAACAAACGGGTGCCTAAGCGCCCCTCGAGGCGCGCGATTGCCTTGCTGGCAGCAGCTTTTGAGATCTCCAGGGCATCGGCCGCCCGCGTAAAGCTCATTTCCTGGACGATCAGCGTGAAAATCGCAACTTCGTTCAAGTCTTTCATTGTTTCACCGTAGAAACAATCATTTTCTCAGATGCCATTGTTCTCGCCGACGGAAGGGACTAGATTAAGGCCAGATGCACAAAGAGCAGTAACAGGAGAAGCAGATGAAGATTCTAGCGATTGGCGGTACAGGTAAGGTCGGCTCGGCAGTTGTGAAAGAGCTTGTGAAGCGCGGCATGGAGGTACGGGCGCTTGTGCGAAAGAAGGACAGCGCTTCTAAAATGCTGCCAGGCGTCGAGGCGGTTGAAGGCGACTTGCTTGACCCTGTTTCGATAGATAAGGCGCTGGACGGAGTTGACAAGTTATATCTGCTGAATGCAGTCGTTCCCGATGAACTTACGCAAGGGTTGATCGCTTATGATCTGGCAAAAAAGCGGAAGATCCAACATATCGTCTATCACTCAGTGTTTCGCGCGGATCACTTTAAAGATGTGCCTCATTTCGCTTCGAAGTTAACCATCGAGAGTGCATTGCGGGAATTCGACGTGCCGTTCACGATTATCCGGCCCAACTACTTTTTTCAAAACGACGAAAGCCTGAAGGATCCGCTGACGAAGGCTGGTGTGTATCCAATGCCTCTTGGGCCAAACGGAATCTCGGCGGTGGATGTGCGCGACATCGCGGAGGCATCGGCAATTGCACTAACCAGCAAAGGGCACGAAGGAAAGACGTACAACCTGAATGGCCCGGACGTGTTGAGCGGTCCCCTAGCCGCGCAGATCTGGACTGAGCTTCTGGGGAAAGAAGTCCGTTATGCAGGCGACGATATGGATGCGTTCGAGCAGCAGATGCGTCAAAGAGCGCCTTCGTGGTCAGCGTTCGACATGCGGATGATGTTTCAGGGCTACCTGGAGCGCGGGTTCGTGGCAGAGGCTGGCGACGTTGAAGCATTGACAAAAATGTTGGGCCATCCGCCGCGCCGATATGAGGACTTTGCCCGAGAGATGGCAACGTCTTGGGGAATGCAGAAGCAGTAAGTAGGCCAATAACCAAGACACGAGAGGACATTTCACTATGAGTGCTATCCCGGCGGATGATCCGATGCGGAGCCTGACGATGGCCCAAGCGGACAGCCAGAAGCTGCCGCATGTCGGCGTGGTGGGAGACACGTACACGATTCTGTTAACGGGAAAAGATACGGCAGGGCGCTATTGCCTGATAGATATGCACGTGCCGCCGGGTGGCGGGCCGCCTCCGCACCGGCATGACTTCGAAGAATCGTTTACCGTGCTGGCTGGCGAGATCGAAGCTACCTTTCGGGGCAAGACTTACACGGTGCGCGCGGGAGAAGTGATCAATATACCGGCAAACGCGCCGCATCAGTTCGCCAATAAATCGAAGGAAGCGGCGCGACTGTTATGTTTGTGCTCACCCGCGGGGCAAGAGGAGTTCTTTTTGGAGATAGGCGTTCCGGTGCCAACGCGGACAACAGCACCGCCCAAACCAGACCCCGCCGAACAGGAGGCGTTGATGGCTAAGTCCGCAAGTCTCGCACCCAAATACAAAACCGAGCTCCTCGAACACGCTTAACTTACGGAAGACGAGGAAACGGCTTATCGATTCGATCAACCGCCTGCCGTCACGGGCGGCGCAGAGGAAACACCTGCACCAGTCTCGAAGTACCGCATGTTTTCGAGATCGTCGATAAGACCGGGGCCTGTTGGGTTCCATCCCAGTTGTTTGCATGTTTGTGCGCTAGAGGCCGCGAGATCCAATCCAACGAAGCCTGCGAGCCCGCCAAAATGTGCGGCGGCCTCTTCTGCCGAGATCGAGCGCACCGGCACGTTCAGGCCTCGACCGATGACCTCAGCGATGTCTCGGACGAATACTCCCTCCTCGGCGACCGCGTGATATCTCGCGCCGGGCTTAGCGTTCTCCAGCGCCAGCCGGTAGAGGCGGGCGGCGTCGAGGAGGTGAACGGCAGCCCAGCGATTCCGACCATCGGCGATGTATGCCGAGATGCCCTTCTCGCGGGCGATACCGATGGCGTAAGTCACAAGGCCTTGCTTCACGGTGTCATGTACCTGTGGAAGGCGCACGACGGACGTGTTCACTCCATGCTCGGCCAGCACGGCGGCCGTGACCTCCGACGCGCGAGGATACGACGGGGAGGGAGGAACGGGCTTATCGTCCTCGGTCGCAACGCGGCCCTCCGCCATTAACACGAGACCGCTGGTCACGATCAGCGGGCGATCCGAGCCAACCAGCGCGTCGCCAAGAGCCTCGATCGCTCTCCTGTCGATTTCGCAGTTCTCCTGGAATCTCGAAAAGTCGTGGACAAACGCGGTGTGAATCACCGCGTCCGCCGCCGCTGCTCCGCTGCGCAGGGTTTCGAGCTCTTCCAGATCACCGCGGTGCACTTGAGCGCCGGCGGCAGTAAGTGACCTCGCGCCTGCGTCGCTGCGAGTGAGACCGATCACCTGATGGCCGGCGCTGACGAGTTCTTCAACGACAGCAGAGCCGATAAACCCGGTAGCGCCTGTAACAAATACTTTCATAGATTGACTCCTTTTACTTTCAGTTGTTGCGGCCTTGAGATTGAACGCTTCCGGACGTGATCAATGTCCGGCGGTTCGACCGATTGCGTCGAGCTCGGAAACTACTTCGGATGTAAGTTCCAGGCTCGAAGCCTTAAGATTCTCGCGAAGATGTTGGACGGAGGATGTGCCCGGAATCAGCAGGATGTTGGGCGAGCGCTGAAGAAGCCAGGCAAGCGCAACCTGCATTGGCGTGGCGTCGAGTCGCGCGGCGATGTCAGACAAAGCAGCCGACTGCAATGGGCTGAAGCCGCCGAGTGGAAAGAACGGCACATAGGCGATGTCATCACGGGCAAGATCGTCGATCAAGGCGTCGTCGGTTCGCTGCACCAGGTTGTACATGTTCTGCACACAGACGATCGGCGCGATCTGTCGCGCCTCCGCGATCTGCGTCGCCGTGACATTGCTCAGCCCGATATGACGCACCAGACCTTTTTGTTGAAGCTCGGCCAGCACTGTGAGTGGGGCCTCGATCGACCCCTCGGCGGGTCCATGGATGCTAAACATGCTGCGCAGGTTGACTACATCGAGCACATCCAGACCGAGATTGCGGAGATTGTCGTGAATCGCCGCAGTTAGATCTTCGCCTGAGTTGGCCGGAATCCATGATCCGTCCGGACCTCGCCGGGCGCCGACCTTCGTAACGATCACCAGTTCGTCAGGATAAGGAAATAGCGCTTTCCTTATGATCTGGTTCGTGACATGAGGACCGTAATAATCGGAGGTATCGATATGATTCACCCCGCTTGCGATGGCCTCTCGCAGAACAGCGATGGCCTGCTCGACATCTCTGGGCGGTCCCCATACGAACTTGTCGCCATCTCGGCCGGCAAGTTGCATGGCGCCGTAACCCATTCTGTTTACCGCTATCGATGTGCCGGGCAGAGTGAAACTGCCCGCCAGATCGGTTTGTTCAATCATTGGTTTCTCCTTGCTACGATCATTTGATGAAGGATTCCTCAGGTTTGGTGTTCGCATATGCCGGCTGATGCGCTCGTTGGATTTGAACCAAGAAAGACGCCCCTTCAAGCGAGATCGACGGTAACGGTTGAGGCGATTTCTGAGGCGACTATTCAGGTTTTATTGAGCCATGGGGCAGAGCGATTGACGACAACACGCGTCGCCGAGCGTGCCGGGGTCTCGGTAGGCACCCTCTATCAGTACTACCCAAATAAGCAATCACTGCTATTTGCGGTGGTGGAACATCACATGAATAACGTGGCGGCGAGGATTGAGGCTGCTTGTGAGGGCGCGTGTCATAAGCCGCTAGCCGAAATGATTAAAGAAATGGTGGAGGCATTCGTGGACGCTAAGATGGAGCGCGCCGACATCTCCATGGCGCTGTACCGAGTTTCCGCTGACGTGGGTGGGCCCACGTTGATCAAACGGATGAGTCAGCGGTCCCGGAAAGCCGTGGAGGCGATGCTTCAGACAGTGCCCGACACGCAGTCGCCGCCCGACAAATTCGCTATCGACGTAATGCTTGCGGCAATGGCGGGGGCGATGCGTTCCCTGCTGGAGACTGGACCAAGCTCTTCCACAGTTCGCAAATGGCGAGACCAACTGGTGCTGCTTTGTCAGTCCTATATGGGCGCCGCCGCGAACAGATAAGCTCTTTGTCCGTTATCGGGCGGTAAAGGCGGAGAGCGGCCGCACGCCGCTCTCGTTTGTTACTTGCCCATCGGTGCCGGACATTGACCGTCAGTCGAATTTTCCCTCAAAGTGGAATTCGCGCACGGCGCTGGCCGATTAGGCCGCCATCGAAAAGCCGACATAAGCACGCCCAAGAACTCCTACTTTTCAAAGGGGAGCGCACCGCCACATTTACGCCTAAGCGACAAGCAACACGAGGCACTGGGCAAGCAGGGACACAACGAGCAGCGGAACACGGACCATTACCGATCTGTCCCACGACTCCTGCAGCTCTCGAGCATTGTTGAGTTTTTCTCCGGTTTTCGCCGCTTCGGTTTGAAGCCGATTGATTGGTTTTGACAAGCGGTTATAAACAACGACGAACAGAACCAGCATTAGGAGCGATGCGAGATAGAACCAGCGCTGCCCATTCCTGCTTAGAGCGATCAGCAAGATGTTGGACAAGATCGCCGAGACGCCCCAGATCGGCATGCGCGCGTCGGCGAACATGTGAAGAAAACCCATGACTTCGGTTGCTGCAGACGGTGAAGCCAATCTGAGAGCGGGACGGCCGACAGTCAAAAAGAACATGTCCGTACCGCACACGACCGCTGTTCCTAGAATGCCAAGTAGAGATACCGGCCACATCCAATGGTTCATTGTCCCTCGTCCTTTCTAACTGTCACCGCTTAGATGGTGTGGATCAACAAAAGGCCAGCGAAGAGCATCACCGCGCAGCTCACGCCGTGAACGGAGAACGCTGTCGCCTTTCGCCCGCCAGACACCAAAATGTTAGACATGTCGCCAAAAGGGATGATGGCGAAAACTAGAAGAACTATGCCTACCGTCCGGCTGTTCGTCGTCAGCATCAGGGTCAACACGGCCAATCCTGACGCGAGGTCCCGGATTCCTTTCACACGTAGCCACGCACGAGTGTCAGCATCGGGTGCTGGCGGCTTGAGACCAAAGGAACCCAGGATTCGCTGCGGAGATGCAAGGTAGAAACAACCGATGACAATGATCCCAACAGAGACGAGAACGGCGAGAGAAAGCGGAATAGCGTTATACATTAGCATTTCCTTTTGCTACAATATCTAGCAATGCTAGTTACGATGACAAGCATACGGGAAAGTTTCACCGTTTGCCGGAGGAATTCTAACGACGCTATAATTCCTAACGATGGCAATGACGCCGGCAGCGAACCGAATTGCGGAACGAAAACTGCGTGACAAGCAGGCCCGCCGGGCACAGATCATCAGCGCCGCCCGACGAATCGCGGAGCTTGAAGGGTGGTCCAACGTGACCGTTCGGCGGCTATCCGACGAAATTTCATACAGCCAACCCGTCTTGTACGCTCATTTTGGAAGCCGCGAAGGGATTCTCGCCGCGGTTGCCATCGAGGGTTTCCGGGAGATAGGCCTGGCTCTGGAGAAGGCACGGAAACGGGCTCGGCGTGGAGCTACTGTCGAATCGGTCGCGGCCGCATATCTGGAGTTCGCCACGTCTTCACCCGCGTTGTATGAAGTGATGTTTTCGCTCGGCCTGAGCGTACCGTTCGATGACGCGGCTACTCCTCCGGAGCTGCGGTTCGCGTTTTCCCAACTCCTGGAGTTGTTTCAGGGGCAGAGCTCGAAGCCAGAGGTTATATCAGAACTGTTTTGGGCGAGCCTCCATGGTATCGCCGAGCTAACAAGAACCAAGCGATTTCCGCCCAGCCGTCAGAAAGAGCGCGTGAGAGCGCTCGTCGAGCTCTTCACTTTCCCAAGAGATGAGCCGGTATAGGTGGTGAAAGCGCGATAATCGAGTACGGAGTGAGTTTTCTGTAAGCATGCATGAAACCGGCTGAGGTTTCCTGGTAGGGTCGAGCGAGGGTGGAGGAGACACGCTAGATGGCGCCTGAAGCAGCAACAGGCATTCCGGAAGATCTGGAACAGCTACGCCGCCGTTTTGAAGAATTCCGGCAGACCCGGATAGGTCGTTCGCCTTTGCCGGAAGTCCTGTGGACAGCCGCTGCAGAGCTGGCCAAGCGCCATGGCGTGAATCCGACAGCGCGGGCGTTGGGGCTGGAGTACACGGGACTGAGGAAGCGAGTGGAGAATCAGGGCCGGCCCAAAGCCAAACGCAAAAAGGCGGAAGCGCCGAGTTTTCTGGAGTTCGTTGCGCCCGGAGCTAAGCCAGTTACCAACTGCACGGTAGAAGTGGAGTCCGCCGAAGGAGGCAAGCTGCGTCTGGAGCTGAAAGCGGTGGCCACAACGGAGCTGGTAAACCTGATCCGCGCTTTCGTGAATCGTTAAACGATGCTGCAGATCGCGCCGCAGATGCGCATCTTGGTTGCGATTGAACCTGTCGATCTGCGGAAAGGCATCGACGGCCTGGCGGAGTTATGCCGGGAAAAGCTCTCTGCCGATCCCTTTTCTGGCTGCCTGTTTGTGTTTCGCAGCCGGCGCGCGGCGGCCATCAAACTTTTGCAATACGACGGACAGGGCTTTATTTTGGCGCAAAAACGCTTGTCCAAGGGACGCTTTCTCTGGTGGCCGAGCGGCAGCGGGCCAGCGCGCTCGCTGGAAGCTTATCAAGCACAGTTGCTCGTGGCGGCCGGTAATCCAGATACGCAAGCGGCTCCCATGTGGCGACGAGTGAGCTAAAAAAGAAAAAACACAAAAAACATATCTGAGCCCTTGCGTTCTAGCAAATTTTCTGTCACACTGCTGCTGTGCCGGAAGAATATCGATATCGCGGGCGCAACATTAGCCGCGGCGAGATTCTGTTTCTGCAGCAGTTCATCGCCGATCATCCGCAACTCAGCCGCCGCGCCTTGTCGCGCAAGCTATGTGAGCTGTGGCAATGGAAGCAGGCTAACGGCACACTGCGCGACATGGTGTGCCGCGGATTGCTCTTGCTGCTCGATCGCGGGGGCGAGATCCAGTTGCCGCCCGCGCGGCGCGCTTCGCGCAACCGGCCGGAGGGATGGGAGCGCCCGGAACCGCTGGTGCCCGACAACCGGCCCGTGCGCGGACTGCTCGACACTTTACTGCCGCTGGAGTTTCAGCAAGTGCGCCGCAGCGCCGCGGAGCCGCTCTTCGACAGCCTGATCGAGCAGTATCATTACCTGCGCTATCAGCAGCCGGTGGGCGAGCATCTCAAGTATTTGGTCTCTGCAAAGGGACAGGCTATCGCTTGTCTGGCCTGGTGTTCGGCCCCACGGCACTTAGCACCTCGCGATCATTTTATTGGCTGGAGCGCGGAAGCACGCAGGCGCAATCTGCATCTGCTGGCATACAACACGCGCTTTCTGATTCTGCCTTGGGTCCAGGCGCCGCATCTGGCCTCACACATTCTGGGCCGCATGGCAAAGATCGTGCCGAGTGACTGGCAGCGGCTGTATGCTCATCCGGTCTATTGGCTGGAAACGTTTATTGATCCAGCGCGCTTCCAAGGCACCTGTTATCGCGCCGCCAACTGGCTCCATCTGGGCAGCACCACTGGCCGTGGTCACAATGCGCGTACCTCGAAATGCACGCAGCCTGTCAAAGAGTTGTTTGGTCTGCCGTTGCACCGTCGCTTCCGCGAGTTACTAATTCAGTAAGCAGCCATGAAACCGGCGATCTCGCACCTGGATGTCTCGATTGAAGAACTGCAGGCCTTAGTGGAACGAGCCAGGCGTGAGCCGCTGCCACCGGATGGTTACCAAAAGCTGAGGGCAGCGATACACACTCTGGGTCACATCGCGGAGCTGCTGGAGCATCACGAAGCCACGCTCGATGCACTCCGTCGCTTGTTGTGCCAGTCCAGTAGCGAGAAGACCAGCCTAGTGCTGCAGCGTGCCGGCATTGAAGTCGACGAGAAGCAGCATAAGCCTGGCGGCGAGCGCAAGAGCGAAACGCCTGCGCCGGGACACGGACGCAACGGAGCATCCGCCTATGGTGGGGCACACAAGGTCCAGGTGCAACATGCTTCATTAGCTTCCGGGGACCGCTGCCCGGACTGTCAGCGTGGCAAGGTGTATGCGCAGGACGATCCCCACGTGCTGCTGCGCCTCAAAGGACAAGCTCCGATCGATGGGACGGTATATGAACTGGAGTCCCTGCGCTGCAATCTGTGTGGAAAGGTCTTTACGGCCACGGCTCCCAAGGAAGCAGGCGATCAGAAGTATGACGCTACCGCGGCGAGCATGATCGCGCTGCTGCGATACGGTAGCGGGTTTCCCTGGAATCGATTGCAAAAGCTACAACGGAGCCTGGGCATTCCTTTGCCCGCCAGCACGCAATGCCAGATTATGGCGGAAGTAGCGGCGCCGATGATGCCTGCCTGGGAGGAGTTGATTCGTGAGGCCGCGCAGGGCGGGGTCGTGCATAACGATGACACTGCGATGCGTGTATTGTCGCTGAATAAGGCGCAGGCCGGTGCTGCAGAAAATCTGCGGGAGCGCACCGGTGTGTTCACCAGCGGGATTGTCTCGCTGGCGCCAGCCAAACATATCGCGCTTTTCTTCACTGGCCGCCAGCACGCGGGAGAGAATCTAGCCGATGTGTTGAGAAAACGGGCGGCCGAGTTGAGTGCACCCATTCAAATGTGTGATGCACTCTCACGCAATCTGCCGAAGCTTCCGAAGCAACTGCAAATCATCGTGGCGCATTGTCTGGCGCATTCGCGCCGGCGCTTTGTGGAGGTAACACCCAACTTCCCTGAGCAATGCCGCTTCGTGCTGGAAAGCTTTCGTGCCGTGTATGTGAATGATGCGCTGGCGCATGAGCAAAACATGACGCCCGAAGAGCGCCTGGCGTTTCACCAGGCCAACAGCAAGCCTGTGATGGAGAAGCTGCAGGTTTGGCTTCGAGCACAGTTTGCGGAAAAGAAAGTGGAGCCGAACTCTGGCTTGGGCGTGGCGATCACATACCTGCTGAAGCATTGGGAACGGCTCACCCTTTTTCTCCAACAGCCAGGCTCGCCATTGGATAACAATGTCGTCGAAAGAGGGCTGAAGAAAGCGATCCTTCACAGGAAGAATTCGCTGTTCTATAAGACTCAAAACGGTGCACGCATGGGCGATCTGTTCATGAGCTTGATTCATTCCTGCGAACTGTGCGGTGCAAACCCCTTCGATTACCTGACGGAATTACAACAGCACGCAGCGGAGCTAAAGAACAGGCCATCGGACTGGATGCCATGGAACTACCGGGACACGCTGCGGCGGGCTAGCGCGGATGTGAACTCCGGCTAGGGTTATGATGACCGAAAACTGGCCGAAAAGGATCCTCTTCGGCCAGGCGAATCGGACGCCGCGGAATGCCTATAAAACGGGCTTCTCAAAAAGCAAAATCGGAAGACGTTTTTGGCCAGTCACGCAGGTCACCAAAAATGTTTCGGGCTGGCCTGTATGCCCGCGTCTCCACCAACGATCAGCAAACACTGCCGATGCAGAACCGCGCCCTGCGCGAGTATGCTGTTCGCCGCGGTTGGACGATTGCCATGCAAGTGCGCGAAGTAGGTTCCGGTGCCGCGAAACGGCAAGCTCGCGAGAAGCTGCTGGAGGCGGCGCGCCGCCGCGAGATCGATGTGGTTCTGGTGTGGCGGCTGGATCGTTGGGGACGGTCGGTTACCGATCTGCTTGCGACACTGCAGGAACTCGAACATCTTGGCGTCGGTTTTGCTTCGCTAACCGAAGCACTGGACCTAACGACGCCGGCTGGTCGCGCCATGGCCGGACTACTGGCAATCTTCGCCGAATTCGAACGCGAGATCCTGCGTGACCGCACTCGCGCCGGCCTGGCTCAAGCCCGGCAGAATGGAAAGAAGCTGGGTAGACCGATGACTGCGGGACTTCAAGGCGCTGAGATCCGCAAACTGCATCGCGCCGGTGTCGCCAAAACGGAGATTGCGCGGCGGCTACACATCGGGCGCACCTCCGTACGCCGAGTCCTGGGAGCGAACTGATGAAGCTGCCCAAGCGAGACCCGGTCCGGGAAGACCGCATCTATAACGAAGCCATCGTTGATGCCCGCCCGGAAGAGCAGGCAATGAGCTGGTACTACTATCTGGAAGGCAAGATCAGTTTCCCGTTCCGGGCAAGGTGTGTCGCCGCAAACAGCGTCTCGCCACTGCGGAAGGGTGAAACCATCGAGGTCTTTCGCATGGCTGCCGAGGATGCCTGCGAGCACGACATGTTTGTGCAAATCCGTTGGCAGGGGCGCAAGATGGCCGTTCCTCTCTCCCAACTGGACGCCATCGATCCCGACGAATCAACAAAGGAAGCCTCGGCGACTGGCATTACTGGCTGTCCCAGGGTTATTGCCTCTGATTTACGCACAGCTACCGAAAACTCACATCTGCTCGGCTTCCAGGATACGAGTTCCTTCCATCGCGCATTTCGAGAATGGGAAGGCGTCACGCCAAACAGGTGGCGGGAACTCAACGTAAGTGATCTGGCACACCGACCCAACGCATCCGATTTAGTCCATTGAGCAAGCTCGCCAACAGATTTCGTAATTCTACTTTCCCGAGAACGGAGCTATACGATGAGTGCATTACGCCGAGGCATTCGTGTCCTCTTATTCAGGCTCATACCGATTCTGACTGCCGCGATCTTCGTCCTGATCGTGTTCGCCAAACTCGAATATGGACGAGGAACGCCCGAACCGCCGAAGTGTTATTCCGAGCAGATTGGCCGGCCATCCGAACACAGTAATGCCGCTGGTTTCCGCTGATGCCCGGAAGACCGGCTTACCGGAAACTGGCCAGTTCAATTCGATTTGTGGAATCGCTGCTGGATGGTGTTCGGCAATCGGCGTGGTGACACGGGTGGGGGGCAAGCGCAAACCGTTCACGGGCCGTGGCATCATCTGCTCGCTCGAACATGTGCATTCCCAGTCACCCGACCAGATGCGGCGCCACAACATCGATGAACTCCCGCGAAGTGATCACCTTGGTTTTCTTCCAGAACTTCGGAAAATGCCGTTGGTTGCCGGTCACGAGGTAGTCGGCGCGCGCCGCATCGGCGCACTCTAAGAACTTGTTATCGTCCGGGTCACTCGTGACCTGAAGCGGGCGTGAGGATTTGACCGAGTGAGAGTGGTTCTGAATGAGCTGCAGCAACTGTTGACGGGGGCCTTTTCTAATTTGCAGCTCGGCGCGCGAGAGCACGTCACCGTATTCCGCAATAATCTCCTCGGTGACGTATAGTCGAGCCGGCTTGGTGATGGCGAGCAGAAGGACCGTACGCTGAAGCCCGTCCGGCTTGAGGGCGGCGGAGACGATGACGTTGGTATCGACTACCAGCCGGAGCGCGATCATCCGCGCTTGCGCTTTTCAGCGCGGGCTGCCTTGATGATCCGGTCAATCCGCCCTGAGCTCAGCTTGTTCGTGCCCTTGCGCTTCGATTCTTCACCAATGACGCGGAGCACCTCGGGTTCTGGGGCCGCCAGGCGTACATAATCGCGGATACTGAGCAGCACCGCAGTAGGCGTGCCTCGTTTCTCGATCACAAGCGAGCGCTGCTCATCTTCCACCCGGCGCAGCAGCTTGCCGAAGCCGGTGCGGGCCGTGAGCGCCGATACGACCATAGATCTGTTCTTCGCTGACTGCATAGTGAACTCTTCAGTTCAATTATCCGAACTGTACAGTTGAATCGCAACCTGGTGATCGGATATTTTAACCGGTTACTGCCGATTCCATCGAGCGTGAGCACTCTTTCGCCCTCGTTCGCGCCGCTCTTCCAGGCTAACTGTTGCCCAATAGTTCCGCGAAACCTGCCCCATGGTCCGCCGGAACACCTCCGATTGGGCGGGGCTCTTGATGTTACGGTTTAGGGCCGAGCTTCGTATTTGTGTTTCCCGCAGCAAGGCATCGAGGCCCTTGCTTAGAGCATCATAGCGAGACACTTCGCATTGCTTCGCGATCCGATTCAGCTTTTTGTAAAAAGATTCAGTCGCTTCTAGCCAGACAGGCTGCCGCGTGTCATCAGGAGCTTGCGCCTTGCGCCGGGTTCGTTCGAATATTGTCCTCACGACATCCCTCCATTCCCGGCCACCGCGAGATTTCCTCGCTCATTCCCCAAAACGGCGTAGGCGTGATCGACAACGAGGCCCACTCCATCACTGCTGATCTTTGCCGGGCATTCCGGCCACAGCACGCGAATGGATTCCAGCCACGTGTCCAACTTTTCCCGAAAGCGACGCGGACGAGCATATTCAATAGACCCAATCTGCCTAGCGAGGCCGTATGATCCAAACAGCGGGATCATTTCTTTGCCTTTCGCTAGAAAGCAGCGATATGAAAGCCACATGAATAAGTCCAGCACGGCCGGAGCCGCGGCCAGCACCTTCACTGCTTCGAGATCCGCAGGAATCGGGTGCTCGACAACCTCCCGGTAAAATTCATCACTGAGCACAATCACATTCTCGAATTGATCGGAAACGGGGTATTGTTGAGGATCGCGG
>CAWJEH010000013.1:0-37414 GCA_963841675.1 Terriglobia bacterium | reverse complement strand
GTTGCAGTTGCCATGTTTATACCTCCTCGATTTCTGGGAAGGCAGGAGCGAAGACCGGTCAACCCGCGAACAATCGCGGATGATGACGAGCCATAACGCTACTCCTCGCCGGGATGGCTGCCGCACGGCCAACGCGGTAACTGGCTCATGACACATCGTGAAGCGCTCGTGCTTTGGAAACGAAACACTATCGCACTCTCGATGCGGACGTCGAATCGCAGCCCAATTCAACTGTAGGAGAAACCGTGTCAAAACGGCGTCAAAAATTCCCGCTCTGCCCGGCAACTCATTCAGCCGAGGCGAAGAGGCTTCGCGGAAATCCGACCGCGATCCGCGAATCTTGATAAGTTTATGGTCTCTGGAGAGTGCGCTTATGAATGCTCGCGACAAAAAAACAGTGGAGCGCTTGCGCGACGAAATTGCGCGACTGAAACGGGAGAAATTTCAATTGCTCCATCTGATCGCAGCCGCACCCGTCGGCTTCGCGCTTCTCGATCAGAATTTGCGATTTATCCAGATCAACGCAGCCCTGAAGGTCATTGACGGCCATTTGGCAAACGAGCATATCGGCCAGACACTCCGGGAAGTGATTCCTGAGCAGGCTTCCGCCCTCGAACCCTTATGCCGCGAAGTCCTTCAGAACCAAACGCCAATTCTCAACGTTCAGATCAGCGGTGTTCCGGAGCACGGACGCGCAAATGCTCGAGTTAGTTTGGCGAGTCTTTACGCAGTTCGTCCCGATGGTAAGACATTGAATCTCGGGCTCATCATTAGGGACGTCAGCTCGTACAAATTGGAGACGATCGGCCACTTTAGTTCCCTGCTGACCGAGGACTTTAATACGGTTTTGTCCGCCATTGCGGGAAATTTCAACGTGAGGCTTGACAATCTGTCGGGGAGTCATCCCGCGTTCACAGGACTTAAGAGGGCACTCCAATCCAGTGAGCAGAGCGCACAGTTGATCCGGCGACTGCTGGCGTTGGCCGGCAAAACTGGGCCTCTTCTGACGACGCGTGAACAACAGATCTTGCAACTGCTTGCAGACGGAAAAAGTTCTAAACAGATCGCAAACGCCCTCAGAATCAGCTTCAAGACAGTGGCCGCACATCGTTCCACGATTATGAATAAACTTGACGCTCATGAGGCTGCCACCCTGATACGGCACGCCATCCGGGAGGGCCTGATCCGGCCTTGACCGGAGCAATAGTGGATGACCTAGGCGCGCGTACGTCAACATGCGCGATTCTTCGCGCCGCATGTACTCCTAACGCCTTACAATGGAAATACATCCGGGCAAGCCAAGGTGTTTGCTGACTGTCTAGCGCGAATGCCATTTGCCTTGGGCAACCGACCGATAGCGCGGTCACCCTAGGCATGCTACAAGGAAACTGGTAGTTGTGTGCGCCGAATGCGACCAACTTGCCGACGGCCTACAAAAAACGCGAGAAGCCGGCGAACAATCTCCTTCTTTACCGACCGCTTCGGAAGCATCGGAAGGCCGCCGGACTAGACACACTTCTACGGGACAGGATCGTCCATGTCTTCCTCAACCAATAAACAGCAGTCGATCCCCGACGAGGTAAGCGATGGAGGAGCGTGGTCCAAGAATACTCCTTGTTGATGACGAAGAATCGATCCAGCAGACTCTCGGTCTCGTACTGCCCACAGCAGGCTACACCGTTTATCCAGTCCGCAACGGGAACGAGGCTCTGCGGAGAGTTCAGTCGATCCGGCCTGATTTGATTCTTCTCGATCTCGGTTTACCCGATATGGATGGCAAACAAATCATCCGGCATCTGAGAGAGGAAAAATCTACGCCCATTATCGTCATCTCGGTTCGTTACGACGAATCGGAGAAAGTCAGTTCTCTTGATGCCGGCGCGAATGACTATGTCACGAAGCCGTTTACAATGCCAGAGTTGATGGCGCGCATGCGTGCGACCTTGCGCAGCGTAAGCGCGACACAGAGTAATGTTTTCAAAGTGGATGATCTCAGAGTCGATTTGGGTCGGCGAGAGGTGTTTGTCGGGGATGCCCCGGTTAAACTGACTGCGACCGAGTATGACCTTCTGAAGGTGCTGGTTCACCATGCTGGCAAGGTTCGGACGCACTATCAGCTGATTCACGAACTCTGGGGCACCACACAATACCAAGATGCCGTGCACCTGTTGCGCGCGACGATGAGTCATCTTCGCCGCAAATTGCACCCTGATCCCACGAGCTCCCGCTACCTTGATCCGATGAGGCCGCGCTACATTGTGACCGAACCGGGAGTGGGATATCGATTGAGAATCGGATGCTCGGGCTACCCGGAGAGGGAGCAGCAGCATTCTTGAGAACTCATCGTAGGAGGACTAAGGAGCAAATGGAGGACAGCTCTGGCGAGACGCGCCGATATGTATCTGTCATACGCGAAATCGCGGCCCAGAAGGAGAGCGAGCACGCTCTTAGGTCCCTCCTTCGCATGAGCGAGGCGCTGAACTCCGCGCCGGATCTCGACAGCTTGCTGGATACCTTGGTCGAACAATTGCTCGATCTGACCGGGGCCGAGAGTGGTTGCGCTGGTCTGCGCACATCTCAAGGGATGTTGTGCGACCACTTTTTTCAAGGATCTAAAGTTGTGCCGCTGATGTATTATTGCGTGCCTGGCATGGGTTGGGCGGGCTGGCTTGTTACACATCGGACTCACTATCTGACGAATGACGCGGCCCGTGACCCGGTGATCGTACCGGAGATTCGTGAACGATTGGAGGTCAGATCCGGCATTGGCGTCCCGATTCTCGACAACGAAAAGGATGTGATCGCCTTTTTCGAGCTCTATAACAAGCAAGGCGATGCCGGATTCACCTCTGCCGACCTCGATCACAGCCTTGCGGCTGCCCAGGTCGCATCGGTCGCCATGCGTAATCGCCTGGTGTACCGAAACCTATCAGCGCTGACCGCGTTTAGTCAGTCTCTAGCGGTCACGAGCGATTTCGATCAGATCCTTGAAGTCGTTGGGCGTGACATCGAAATAAACTTCAAACGGCGCTCGATGATCCTCTTGCCCCTTAATGATCAACTGACTCTGCGCTTTCGGAGCGCGGAGTTTGTCTTTACCGAGTCAGAACGGGCGGCGGCGACCTGGTCGTGGGAGCACGGGCGAGATGCCGGAGCTTCGACCGAGATTCTGTCCGCAGCCCGGGCTCACTACGTGCCTCTCAAGACGGGGGGAAGGGTAATCGGGGTGCTCGGCCTCGAAGGCAAGCCGGGAGCTTGGTTTTCCAATGTGCAGCGCCAGCTTTTCGGCGCTTTCCTTAGCCAATCCGCGCTCGCGATCGAGAGAGGACTTCTGGAACAGAAAGTGCGTCGCCTCCGGTTCTTCGAGGAATCGGATAAAGTGCAGAACGCCGTGCTAAGTGCAGTCTCTCATGACGTACGCGCCCCGCTGGCCGCCATCACTGCATCGCTGAGCGGGTTGTTGACCTCCGGTGGCACGCTCGATCAAGCGGCGGAACGCCAACTCCTGGAAACCGCTGACACAGAGGCGAGACGGCTGCATCGCCTGGTGAATAATCTGTTGAGCATGACCCGCCTCGAAACAGGTGCCTCGACCGTGAAGATGGAACCTTGTGACCTGTTGGACGTCGTGAGCACTGCGGTGGAAGAGCTGGGAGCCTCGGCGGGTCAGCGACAGGTTTCCCTCGATATCCCCGAGAACTTGCCTCTCGTTCCCATGGACTTCGAATTGATCACCCATGTATTCATTAACCTATTTAGCAACGCTTTCAAGTATTCTCCCCCTGACCAACCTCTTGAGGTTCGGGGCCGGATCATCGACGATCAATTGGAGGTTCTGGTTGTCGATAGGGGGATTGGTGTTCCCGCCGAAGATGTCGGTCGAGTCTTCGACAAATTCTACCGGGTAGCGGAACCGAGTTCAGCCAAGGGCCTCGGTCTTGGACTTGCGATTTGCAAGGCCTTTATTGAAGCGCATAACGGACGCATCAGCTTGGAGAACAATCCGATGGGTGGAGCCATCGTCAGGTTTGTCATACCACTCCACGCAGCAGTCGACGGTGACTTTTCAAAACGGGGATGAGAAAACTCGCGGGTTTCTCGCCTTACCCGGTGATGACCATTCTTGAAGAGGTGCCCGGTTTCATGACCAAGATCGGGCAAGAATGTCTCTGCGCCCGAATCGCGAATGAAGGACGGTACCACAGCAAATGGTCGCTGGTAGAAACAGTCCGTTCGCCCCCGGTCTGCGGCAGAGAACGCTCTGCTATCTCGGCGAACTGAACAGTTCCGCGTGGTTCCATCTCGCTCATCGTTCCTCAAACCTCAAACTCCGGGAAGCGTGAACACAAACGTCGAACCCTTGCCGGGTTCCGATTCCACCGCAATGCGGCCTCCGTGCCGTTCTACGATTTTTTGGCAGATCGCCAGGCCCATGCCCGTTCCCGGATACTCGCTTTCGGTGTGCAGGCGCTTGAACATTCCAAACACCATCTCTCGGTACTCCGGCCCGATCCCGATTCCGTTGTCGCGAATCGAAATGCGCCACATTTCGCGCTCACGGACGGCCGAAATGTGGACGCGCGGGACCTCTTGCGGTCGGCGGTACTTGGTCGCGTTGCCAATCAGGTTTTGCAGGACTTGCTGCAGTTCGATTTTCCTCACGCGCACCCGCGGCAGTGCATCGCAGGTAATCTCCGCTCCGGTTTCCCGAATCATCTCCGACAGGTTGGAAATAGCGCCTTCCAGAGCTTCGGCCGCATCGGCTTGCTCGTTGCCCTCGTCCGGCTCGCTAGGGGTCTGCGCGTATGCCAGCAGATCCTTAATCAGCAGCTCCAAACGCCGTGCACCCGCCGTGATAAAGCCGAGGAACTCTCTGCCTGTCTCATCCAGCGCTTCCGCATAGCGTCGGTTCACGATCTCGCTATAAACCGCGATGTTCCGCACCGGCTCCTGAAGGTCATGGCTAGCTGAATACGCGAATTGCTGCAGATCGAAATTCGCGCTGCGCAGTTTCTCGTTCACCTGCAGCAGCGCATCCTGCATCTCTTTTTGTTCCGCGATATCGGTATTGGTTCCGAACCACTGTACGACCTCGCCCCGCTGGTTGCGAAGAGGCAGCATGCGGGTAAGGAAAGGACGAAACCGGCCATCTGCGCCGCGAAGCGAAAATGTCATCACAAACTGCTCGCCCGTAGCAAGCGATCGGTAATATTGGTCCAGCACCATCGGAAGCACTTCCGGATCGTGTACCTTTTGCCAGCCCCACCCCTGCATTTCCTCCGGCGTGGTTCCCGTATATTCGTACCAACGGTGGTTGTACCAGAAGATCCAGCCATCGGCATTCGCGATCCAGGCAAGGTTGGGAATCGTATTCGCCAGTGCCCGGAAACGCTCTTCGCTTTCGCACAGCGCTTTTTCGGCTTGGGCGCGCTCGATCAGATCGGCAGCCTGCCGTGCCAGCACGTCCAGCAGGCGCAGTTCGCGTTCCGTGGGTCGATGCGGCTTGCGCCAGTCAGTGGAAATCATTCCTAGCACGCGGCCGGAGCGGGAAACGAGTGGCGTTGACTGCACGCCCTGGATGCCCGACCAGCGGTAAGCGTCCAAATCGGGCGTTCCGGCCATGAATTCGCATTCCTCGACGTCCGGTACAATCACTCGCCTCGCCGTCCGCAGCGCCTCGCCGCACGAGCTTTGCGAATCGACGCACATCCATTTCCAGAATTCCGCAGACTTCGGGCTGAATCCCTTCCACGTCAGGAGTTGAAGCTGGCCTCGTTCGGCATCGAGCATCTGCATACTCGCCATGTCGGCATGCATCAGGGCAACGGCGGCGTCAACGAGATGCTGATAGAGCGTATTGACGTCCTTCTTGAATCAGCCGGATGCTGATCTCCTGCAGCCACTGCGTGTCGGCGAGTTCCGCCGCCATGCGCTCGTTGAGCGCTCTACGCGACTCTTCCGCGTGCTTGCGATCCGTTATGTCCACCAGCATGTTCAGGCCGCCGGTGACTCGGCCCTCGGAATCGCGTAACAGGGCCGGATAAGGCGCGAACCAGATGCGTGTGCCGTCCGGGCGCTCGATGATGTTTTCGCTGCCGGAGAGAATACGGCCCTCTTTCAGCGCGATCACAATCGGGCATTCCTCGAGAGGCAGAGGAGTGCCGTTGGGACGATAGAGTTTCCAGCTTACACACCAGCGGTCGGTGCCCAACTCCGGGGTCCGGCCGGCGAACTCGACAGCGGCCGGGTTGAAACGCGTGAGCCAGCCTTCGGCGTCGGTCGTATAGACCGCCGCCGGCAGGGCATCGATGATTTCACAGAAACGCCGCTCGCTTTCGCTAAGCTCGTTCGCGAGTTCGTAGAGCCGCGTCAGGGCGCTTGCCTGAACCATATCAGCCGCCGCCCCTTCGGACACTAGCGCGGCTCTAGCCTGGCTCGTAGCCATTACATCTCTCCTTCCAAGAAACAGCCAGCCCGGCGTCCAAACCGACGATCATTTCGTCGCTTATCAAAGCAACCGCAGTTTCTGCAGCGGCTCTTTTGAACTGATCGAGCTCGGAAACGGGAGACATCATCTCTGCCTGACACGAGATCGACGACACCGAAGGCACCGACGAACACTCGTTTCGGATCGCATCCGCACAACGCATAGCATTCTCCGGCTTTCAATTACCCATAAGTCGGGTGGCATTGGCCCTCTTGATTGAGTACCGAGCGGCTAATAAAATGACCGCAAATGGCCAAAATACATAATAGATATGATTTGTTTCAAACAGAACATGATAAAACTGTTTGTGACGTCGGGACGGACACCGGGGCAATCGCGCAGGAGTTAGCCTGTTGCCGATTCAGGGATGCAAGGGTTGGTCGGCGATTTAAGAAGCTGGTCCGGCAATTGTCACAGAAGATCGGGCAGCCGATTCCGATGGCGTGCCAGGATTGGGCGAACACCAAGGCGGCCTACCGCTTCTTTGGCAATCGTCAGGTGAACGAGGCAGCCATTCTGGCCGGGCATTTCCAAGCCACGCGGGAGCGAGTGGCGTCGGTGGATGGGCCAATCTTGGTTTTGCATGACACGACCGAGTTTTCCTTTTCTCGGGAGTCGCCAGCCGCCATTGGCGTCATCAAGACCTCCTTCACGGGATGGGAGAAAAGCGGCCGCCCAAGGCAACATACGGTGTGCGGCATTTTGATGCACTCTAGCCTGGCAGTCACGACAGATGGGCTGCCGCTCGGCTTAGCTGCCATCAAGTTCTGGACGCGCAGCAAATTTAAGGGAACCAACGCGCTGAAACGAACTGTCAATCCGACGCGAGTCCCGATCGAGACGAAAGAGAGTATCCGGTGGTTGGAGAACCTAAAGCATTCAACTGAAATTATTGGTGAACCAGACCGCTGTGTACATGTCGGCGACCGGGAGAGCGACATTTACGAACTGTTCTGCACAGCAGCAGAGGCTGGCACAAAGTTTGTCCTGCGCACTTGTGTAGATAGGCTGGCTGACAATGGCCAGAGCACCATCTCGGCAGCAATGCGAAAAGCTAAGGTGAAGGCAATTCATCGCGTCGAGGTCCGCGACAACAAGGGAAATCTTTCCGAGGCCACCCTGGAAGTCAAATACGAGCGGCTTCGAGTGAGTCCTCCCATTGGGAAACAAAAGAAGTACCCGTCGTTAACTTTGACGGTCATTTATGCACAGGAAGTAACGCCGCCAAAAGAAAGAGAGCGCATCAATTGGAAGCTGATTACCAATCTGCCAATTCGATCGCGCAAGGATGCCGTAGAAAAGTTGTCCTGGTACGCCATGCGATGGAAGATCGAGACCTTTCACAAAATCCTAAAGTCTGGTTGCAAAGCCGAGGACTCGAAGCTTCGCACAGCAGAAAGAATCGTCAATCTGATTGCAATCTTCTGTATTCTGAGTTGGCGCATATTTTGGATGACCATGATCAATCGACTCACCCCTACCGCCCCGCCAAGTGTCGCCCTCACTCGTCAGGAAACGACTTTGCTCGACATCATGATTAAAGATGGGAACGCACCACGGCCTCAGCACCTTCAACTCTCTGTATATCTGACCAAGATTGCTCGGTTAGGCGGCTATCTTAACCGCGCCAAAGATCCCCCGCCTGGAAATCTGGTGATGTGGCGTGGGCTATCACGTCTGACTGACATCGAACTCGGTTTCACTCTTGCCACTCGACTTATGGGTAATTGAAAGATTCTCCGGACGGTTACGAATCGAGAACTGCTAGTTTCCAGCTGGCGGAGCGGTACCGATATGCAGTTGTGGAAGCGGCTGAACCAGCGTTAATAAGTATCAGATCAAAGTCGTGGTCATCCTGCGATACTCCCGCAACTTTAAGCATGCGATTGGCCGGACGCTCCCATGTGCTCACGCAGCTGCCGAGACCGTTTTCTTCGCGCTCGATTTGGCCGCCTTTGCGGCGACGATTTGCAAGATGCCTTTGTCCAGCGACGCTGAAACCGTATTGACGTCGATCGGTGAAGGCAGTCCGAACTGCCGGCACAGTTTGTCCTCACTAAACTCGCAAAAGCGAATCTCGCCATCCGCTCCTGAATGACTATGGCTCGCATTGGCTTGTACGATCAAGGTTTCCGGCATCGCTGTAACCGTTACGTCCTTCGGCTCTACGCCCGGGACCGCAATCTTAAGCTTCAATTCTTTGTCGCTTTCCAGAAGTTCGGCCGATGATGCCCCGAGCACGTCGTGCTCGGCAAGCAACCAGTCGTACCAATCCAAGCCGTGAAGCCCGCCGCGGTGTTCGAAGAAATTGAAAGCCTTTTCTTGAATCTTCTCGACCGTTTTCTCCACCTCGGCGAGCGCCGGTGGCTTCTCTTCCGGGTTTAAGTGCCGGACTCTTTCAATCGAAACAGTGGACATAGATGTCCTCCCTTCTGCAGTAATTACGATATGAGTTTTGCAAATTCACGTTGCAACCACGTTCAGCGGATCTGGAGCTGCCGTGATGCGCGAGCCACCCCTCATCTGCCCGAAGTCTCCTCAGCAACTGCCCCATAAAATTCAGGGTAAGATAACCGCCGTCAAAACGGCGTCAAAAATTGAGCGATTTTATTCCTGTCTGGGGATACGCGTCAACACTGTAAAAATCGATGACTACTCCGTAATGCTACATATTGCGTTTTCGAGTCTCTCGATCATGGGAAAGAGAATGGCTTCCTCTTTTTTCATGTGTTCTTGCATTTCACGCCGGAACTGGCGAAAGATTCTCGTCAGTCCGTCCGGCTGTGAAGCGCCCGGGTTCTTTGACGGCCCGGCAAGCAGAGACTCAATAGCAGGGAGCTCCTCGCGAAGATACGTGTGGTGCTTCGCGACGATGTAGCGGATCAGGTCCGCAAGCGTCCTGTTACGCCATTCTTCCACCTGGCATGCAATATCAGCGGCTTCAGTCATATTCGCTTGAGTCATATTACTCCTCACCCCGTGCACGGTTCAGGGATTCAGGTGATGCGCTATGCCGCTACTTTTTTACCGCAATGCTCGCTTTCGATCAGTAGTTCATTTGTCATTTCAATTAGGAGAATCGTTATTTGCCGAAGAGGCGAAGTCGGCCAAACCGCCCGTGCACAAAACCAGCACACACACGCCTGCAGCACCGTTACGGCTCCACGACGAGGAGACCTGTCGCACCCTTCTGGCCGTGGCCGAAGCCATGGTTCACGAAGGGAAATGCGCCGACTAGATCGGCGGTAAATTCAAAGATCATTCCGCCGCCCGGAGGAACGCTGAAAGTCTGTATACCGTGGAGCGCGTTCTCCGGGGGGGATCCCAAGTAAACAGTTTCGAACTGCTGACCGACCACATGGAAAAAGCACTCATGTGTGGGCCCGGCGGACACCACGTTGAAGCGTACTCGGTCGCCGCGCTTGACCCTAATGGGCACGTCCTGGTATTGCGTTGGACGTCCATTGAACGCCACGATGTCCGGTGCCGCTGAGAGCATTTTGTTGTAGTTGAATGAGGCGACATCATTATTTGGTTCATTCAAATAGAACTCGCTCTGCACCAGCACGAATTCTTTGGCCGGCGGAAGAGGAGTCAGCGGATCCACAATGATGGCGCCATACATGCCGTAGCCAATATGCATGAGAATGGGCGGCGTGCCGCAGTGATAGAGGTATGCACCGGCGTACCGCGGCTTGAAACTGAACGACACCGATTGCCCTCGCATCACGGAACGAAACGCCGTCGCAGGATCGATCTGCGCACAATGGAAGTCCATCGAGTGCGGCATCATCGCCTCATTCGTCAACGTGAACTCGATCGTGTCGCCTTGCCGTACGTGCAGCACGGGACCAGGCACGTTGCCATCGAATGTCCATGCCGATACCACCGTGCCCGGCCGAATGCACACCGGCGCGTCCTGCGCTTTCATGTGAATCCGCGTGACATTGCTGGAGGACCTTGGCGGAAGCGCCGGGTCGTAGCGCCGAAATTCGGGATTACCGGCCGGGGTCGTCACGCCGCTTGCCACGGACGGCGGCTGTGTGCGCTCTTGCGCGAGTGAAATACCTATGGACGAAGCACCCGAAAGAAAACTACGCCGGTTTGGCTTCATTATGTTATAGCCCCTCTTTCCTCGCAAGGTGCCGGCGGACGGCAAGGTTATTTGTAAATTACAGAAAGCGTGCTCGAAACCAGCACCGCGCTTCGGCTGGGTGTGTTATTCGGACTGCACGAGAACAGCCTAGCCTATTGGGCCTTTTCAAATTCCAGCGCGCGAGGAAACAGAATATTGTTTTCTAAATGAATGTGCTGGTGCAGGTCTTTCTCCAGCGCCTCCAAACCGTGATACAAAGCCTGGTAGCTCATGCATGCTCCCTCGGGAAGATTGTAGTCGTTCGTGAGCGCGCGGATCGACTTGAGCAACTCGCCCGTGTCGTCGTGATCGCTCATCATGTGTCGGATGGGATTAATTAATCTGCCAAAGAAAGCGGGCGGTGGCGCCACTCCGGCCTGAGCAGATTCTTCAACCAATTTCAACCGCGGGAAAAGCACCTGCTCTTCCTTGAGCATGTGAATCGCCATTTCGGAGCTCATCGCTTCCACCAGCTCACGAATCTTGTCCAGTTCCTGGTGCGCTTGACCGTGGCGCGATTGGACTTTAGCCGCCAAAGCGGTAAGCCGAGGCAGTTCGCGCTTGGCGTAGTCATGATGCTGTGTAACGATGTGAGCAGATAATTCGGCTAACGGCGACGTCATCCAATGGCCGTCGGCTTGCGTTGGCCGGGCGACAAGCGCGCTCGAAAGATCTGAAAGAACCAGATTCAAGGAGACGTTTTTCTTTTGGCAGGCATCTTCGAGCGATTTGTTTCCTCCGCAGCAATAATCGATGCCCAGCGCTTCAAAAACCGCAACCGCGGCCGGATAGCGCCGTGCGATTTCACCTACGGTTTGCGTTGTGTCGAGATCCATTTTGTTCACCTCTCTGCCCCACCATAAGCTGGAGGAGAAACAGCGGCCAGTAACTTTGGTCACCAAAATCGCCAACTTGCCGTGTGAGGGCGCTATACCGTGAGATTCAGATCCGCTTCCAATCCTTCGCGGTCCAAAATCGTGATCTCGTGACCCTGTACACGTATCAGCCCCTGTGCCTGCAGGCGCGCCATGTTGCGCGAAACAAGCTCGCGAACCGTACCGATGTGAGCGGCGATTTCCTGGTGGCTCATCCCTGGTTCGAAGGCTGTCCCTAGCGGCGTTGGACGGCCTTGCGCTTGGGCTTCCCGCAGCAGCCAAGCGATGAGGCGGTGCCGCAGTGTCGTGAAGGAAAGCTCTTCAATAATACCCACTAGACGGCGTAAACGCGCTCCCACTACTTGCAGCACCTTGAGAGAGACTTCCGGATGCTCCAGGCAGCACGATCGAAAATCGTCCCGCGAAACGAAAAGCAACTGCGACTCCTCCGCGGCAGCCGCCGAGGCCGGGTACGGGCCGCCATCAAAGACCGGCAGTTCGGCAATAGAACTGCTTGGCCCCTCCATCGTGAGGACCTGCTCACGCCCACTCTGAGATGTTTTGAAAATCCGGACACGTCCAGCCGCCACAACGTACAGACCCGCGCACGGCTCTCCTTCTGAAAACAACAGCTCACCGCTGGAGAAATACCGCGTGACGGTTCGTTGGGCAAGAGCAACGATTTCTGCGTCATCAAGCGCGGAGAACAACTGCGTGCTCTTCAGGACGGCGACAATCGCCGGTAGCTTATGGTTCATCAACTTGTCAGTTTAAGAAACGAGCTGCGGATTCTGGTAACCAAAGTCACTGGCCGGCCGTGCATCGATCGTAAAGAATGAAAATCGGAGTGTGGGGGAGTATCGACCTATGGCAACCGTCGTTGTTGATGGCCTAAAGTCCGAAACTGCAGCACGGAATAGCTTCAGCTTTAAGGTCTATCGTAAAGTGCTTACTGTATTTTACGTCGAAGAGCGGATGAAGGCCTTCGCCCGGCAGGGCAAATGCTCTTTTGTTGCCTCCAGCCGGGGGCACGAGCTCACGCAGGTGAGTATGTCGTCCTTGCTAAAGCCAGGGTACGACTGGTTCTTTACGTATTACCGCTCGAAGGCCACAGCGATCGGACTTGGTCTTCCGCTGAGAGATGTTTTTCTGGGAATGCTCGGGCGCGCGGGCGATCCCAATTCGGGCGGTCGCAATATGCCGGAGCATTTCTCCTCGCGAGCGCTCAATCTCGTATCCCAGACCGCTTGTACCGGTTCGCAGTACCTGCCTGCGGTAGGTGCAGCTAAGGCTTTGAAGAAAGAAGGCAACGATGCCCTTGTCTACGTGGAATCGGGAGAAGGCGCAACGAGCGAGGGCGAGTTCTTCGAGTCGCTGAACTGGGTCGCGCGGGAATCGCTCCCGATCCTGTACGTGATCCAGAACAACGGTTACGCCATTAGCGTTCCACAAAGCACACAAACAGTGTCCTCCGTGACCAGAATTGCGGAAGGGTTCGGCGTGCGCGCGATCGAGATCGACGGAACCTCCTTTGAGGAAATTTATACCAAAGTGCCCGCGCTTATCGGCGCCGTACGCGCGGGCAAAGGCCCGGTGCTGATTGAAGCCAAGGTGGCGCGGCTCGATCCGCATTCCTCTTCCGACGACCAGCGAAAATACCGTAGCGAAGGCGATCTCCGGCGCTTGCCGGAACTCGATCCCGTGCTGAAGCTGGAGAGTCGCCTGCTCGAAACCGGCGTACTCAGCCGGTCTGAAATGGAAAAGATCCGGCAAGAGGCGAAAACCGAAGTGGATGCAGCGGCGGACTGGGCCGATGCACAGCCGGAACCCGACGGGCGTGACTTGTTGGCTTACATTTACGCCGAAACCGCGGCAGAAACCGTCAGACCTCCGCAGTATGTTTCGCAGGAGCCAATCGCGCTTATCGATGCCATCAACCACGGTCTGCGGGAAGAGCTTGCGAGAAATCCCCGCATCGTGATGTGGGGCGAAGATATTGCCGATCCCAAAGGCGGCGTCTTCGGAGTCACGCGCGGACTAACAGGTGCATTTGGCGACCGTGTGGCGAATTCCCCGCTGGCGGAAGCCAGTATTGCCGGTGTAGCGGGCGGGATGGCGATCGCCGGATACAAGCCGATCGTAGAAATTCAATTCGCCGATTATCTCTGGCCGGCCGCCATGCAGTTACGCGATGAAATTCCAACGGTGCGTTGGCGCAGCGGGGGCGTATGGACATGCCCCGTCGTGGTGCGGATCGGGGTCGGAGGATACATTAAGGGCGGCCCGGCATTCCACCTGTGTCGAAAGCTTCTTCTCCCACATTCCCGGTTGGCGCGTTGTATTTCCCAGTTGTGCGGAAGACGCAAAAGGTCTGATTAAAGCGGCCGCGCGTTCGGAAGATCCGGTTGTCTTTTTGGAGCACAAAGGACTGTATCGTAAGGTCCAGGCAAAAACTCTCGAGCCCGACGCCGATTACGTCCTGCCATTTGGCCGCGGCCGCGTGTGGCGTGAAGGAACCGATCTCACCTTGATTACATGGGGGAGCACGGTATATCTGGCGATCGAGGCTGCAAGACAACTGGAAGCGCAGGGGCGCTCGGTGGAAGTGATCGATTTGCGTTCCATTGTGCCTCTCGACGAGGAGCTGATCTACCGCAGCGTGCGAAAAACGAATCGCGTCGTCATTGCACATGAAGATTCGCTGTTGATGGGATTCGGCGCGGAGATTGCGGCGCGCATCGCCGCAAACTGCATCGACGCGCTCGATGCGCCCATTGTTCGTGTCACAGCGAAGGACTCGTTTGTGCCCTCGGTGCCGAATCTCGAATCGATGGTGCTTCCCAGCGTGAATGATGTCCGCGATGCCTGCGAGCGCTCACTCAGATATTGAATCTGTTTGTGAGCGAATCAAGGGAGGCGATGCGTCAAATGGCGCATGTGCCGCCTTCTGGCGCAACCAGAAGCGACCTTGAACAGCGAGCGCCTCAAGTTAACTTCAGTTTGAGACATCCTTCCTGACGATCTGCAAAGGACAGGATCGGCCACCGTTTTGCACACAAATGGTGTGGCAAGAAATCCGGTTTCGAATAGTGTGGCAGGATCTTCTCAAGCCGGGCCTCGCCACGTACGTAGCTGCCGCGGAAACCTGCAAAGGACGTTCAGCAGATCGAAAGGAGGCGACGCGTGCCTGATGCACTGACACCGTTGCCGGGCAAATGCAGCAATTGCAAACTGCGCACCCAGAACTCTTTCTGCAATCTGCCGAGAGAAGTTTTGATCGAGCTCGACCTGTGCCGGATGCCAAAACGGAGCCGAAAATGCTTGAGAAATGGTAGTTGCCGTAGGTGCTGCTATGTGGAATTCTGATGCCCTCCCGATTACCGACGATCTTTCTGAGCAAACGTTCGCGTTATCTGAAGATATTCTGGCCATAGAATTGGCCTCCGGCCCGATAAATGAGCCGCCCTTGGCTTCCCGTTTCCAAGATTCCCGAAGGCGCTGAGATCGAATGCCGCGGCCAAGGTTTAACCAGGAAACCGTGAGAATCCGCTGGCACGGAAAGTTCTACTTCGTTTTTCTCGAAGACCTCAAAACCCAACGCAAACCGGCTGCAAGATGTGCGTGTTGCTAGGGTTGAGCAGCGAGGCCGAAGCCAAAGCCCCAACCGAAATCAACCGCCGTTGAAAGGCTATGAATGACCTCGTTTGTGCAAGCGTCCGATTCCGCGCAAGCCGAACCCGCTGTAAAGAATAAGAAGAGGAGATGGGCTTATCTCGCGCCTTCACGCCGATTCCCTTACCTTAAAGAGACTTGGATCGCAATTGCGGCGGTCCTCGGCATAGTTCTCTATCTCATTTGCCGGTACACTGTTTCCGGTTCCAAGCATGCACACTGGATTCTGCTTGCTGTTCTTCTAATAGGTGGCATACCGCTCGTCATCGATTTAGCAAAGAAGGCGTTAGCAGGCGATTTTGGCTCGGACCTGCTCGCCGGTTTATCAATCGTTACCTCGGCACTTATAGGAGAGTATCTTGCCGGTTCCATTGTCGTGCTCATGCTTTCTGGCGGCACGGCGCTGGAGCAGTATGCGACTCGCCGGGCATCAGCGGTTTTAGGCGCGCTTGCGAAACGGTTGCCGAGCATTGCCCACCGCCGTGACGGTCCGCAGATCGTCGAGATCGGCCTGGAAGAGGTGCGGGTTGGCGATCTGCTCGTGTTGTTTCCACATGAGATCTGTCCGGTTGACGGAATAGTGATTGACGGACATGGGACTATGGACGAGTCCTATCTGACCGGCGAGCCGTACCTCATCTCAAAGACCAGAGGCGCGGGCGTACTGTCTGGTGCGGTGAACGGCGATACGGCTCTGGATATTACCGCAACGAAACTGCCTAAGGACTCGCGTTACACGCGAATCATGCAGGTGATGCGGGAAGCAGAAACGAACCGGCCTCGTCTCCGTAGGGTTGCCGACCGGCTGGGCGTTTGGTACACCCTGCTGGCAATCGTTGTGGCGATCGTCGGATGGACGGCTGGGCGTGACGCGACGCGCTTTCTGGCGGTTCTCGTTATCGCGACACCCTGTCCGTTATTGCTGGCCATTCCTGTCGCGATTATCGGGGCGATCTCGGTCGCCGCCGCTCGGGGAATCGTCATCAAGAACCCGGCTATGCTCGAGCGCGTCTCACGCTGTCGGACGATGATCTTCGACAAGACCGGCACGCTTACCTATGGCAAACCTGCGCTGATTGATGTTCTGTGCGCTCCGGGAGTAGTTGTCTCAGAGGCGATTCGGATGGCAGCGAGTGTCGAGCAATACTCGAGACATCCATTAGCACAAGCCATACTCGAGCGAGCTCAAGAGGAGAAGATTGCCTTAGCACCTGCCGTCGAGATCAGTGAGAAGCCGGGCCAGGGACTGACGGCGAGAGTCGAAGGCAAACTGGTCTATATCACCGGCCGGAAACAACTGCAGCAAAGAAATCCAGAGCTTGCATTAGAGCTGCCATCGGCTGTTTCGGGAATGGAATGCGTTCTCTTGATTAGCGGTGTATATGGTGCGACTTTTCGCTTCCGGGATGCGCCGCGTGCGGAAAGCAGATCTTTCATTCGCCATCTCGTTCCGAAACACCACGTCAATCGCATCATGCTGTTATCGGGTGATCGGGAATCCGAAGTGCGGTATCTAGCTCGCGAAGTTGGGATTTCCGACGTGCAGTTCGGTAAGAGCCCGGAAGAGAAAGTCGCCATCGTCCGGGAAGAGGCGCGCCACGCTCCAACACTCTTTGTAGGGGATGGAATCAACGATGCGCCGGCTATGCAAGCTGCTACGGTGGGCATCGCTTTCGGCCAAAACAGCGATCTTACTGCGGAAGCTGCTGACGCGGTTGTCATGGAATCGTCACTTCGGAAGGTGGACGAACTCATTCACATCGGCCGCCGAATGCGAAGAATAGCGCTTCAAAGCGCCGTGGGTGGAATGGCGCTAAGCACGACCGGGATGCTGATTGCCGCGGCTGGCTACCTTCCGCCCGTTACGGGCGCCGTGACCCAGGAGGTCATTGATGTTGCGGCTGTGCTCAACGCGTTGCGCGTAGCGTTTTCCAGCGGCGATCTACGTCCCGATTGATGCGATAACAGCTTCCGATCGCGCGGATGCCGTTTACCTGTGTGCTTCCGCCCACTGGCTCATCGGTGCTGCGTCTCTTCACCCAAAAAAAGAGCACTGCGAAAGCTAAATGTCTCTCCTCAAATCCAGGGGGACCTTGATCTCGAGAATGCCGTTGTTCATTTCCGCCTTGATCTGGTCCGATAGACACCCATTTTTCCTCTTTCCTCTCCTGCTTACGCTCGCCCCGGATCGTTAAGGTTTCATCGGTGACCTCGACCTTGACATCCTCCGTCTTGATACCCGGCAATTCTGCCGTGACCACGACAGCGGAAAGAGAGATCGAAAAGCGGGAAACGTTGTTTCGCGACGGGTATCCCGCACAAACGTTGTCCGGCCGAACGGTCATTCTCGTTGATGACGGCGCCGCGACTGGCTCAACGATGCTCGCGGCCGTGGAGGCCGCACGAAAGCGGCATCCGAAGGAGATCGTTATCGCTGTACCGGTCGCTTCCCGCGATGCGTGCACGACCGTTGAAGCTGAAGTGGGCAAATGCATCTGTCTGGCAACTCCGGAGCCCTTCTTCGCTGTGAGCCAATGGTATAAGTCGTTCCCGCAAGTGGAAGATGAAGAAGTCAAAACCATCTTGTCCCGATCGTGGTTTCACACAGCAAATAAGGAGTCTCTAGTTCACTCCTTTGCAGCGGGCTGATGTAACGGACATTCAATTGCTTGTTTGCACCGGTGCGTTACGTTCCCTTCGCTTTGAATGCCGCGCTCGTCATGCGGCGAAAAAGCTTGCATGGCCCGGATAGATGGGTCACGATTTAGTCCCGCAAGATAGGTAGCGCGTAACACGGCTTCGTAACAAAGAAGGCAAGGCGCAGAATGCGCCAGATGCGTTGGAAAGAGAGCCGAGTGTTAGATCAACGCGTGCAGTTCATAGCCGAATTACCGAGGGCCGAAGAGGTTACACATGACTGGGACCAAGCCTGACATCTACGTGTCTCGCCTGTCGGGCCGTTTCAGCTTCAGCCAAGCGCGGGGCGACAATTGCGCTCGGGAATAATCCGCCCAAGATCACAAACAACACACCTGCCGTCAAAATCCACTGCTCGCGGGGCAAAGCATCGGCCATAACGGTGAAACCTGTCCGGCGCGTGCCGAGAAATAGGCGTGTGAACAAGCGGAAAAAGCTCACGGCATTCATCGCAATGGCTATGGGCAGCAGCAGCCCCGTTTGCGGGTGCGACTTCAGAGTTCCGTGAATCAGAAGGTCTTGAGAGCAGAAGCTGAGCGTCCCCGGCAAGCCAACTAGCGCGAGACCGAATATAAGAAAAAACACTGCCAGTCGTGGAGCGTGCTCGGCTAAACCAAGATGTGTGCTGGCCGTCAGGTTCTCGCCGAAACGGACTTCCAACAATCGCAATACACCAAACAGTCCCATCGTGGATACCGACACGACGATCCAGTGAACCAGGGCGCCGGTAATTCCTTCCGCCGTCCGGCTCTCGAGTCCAGCTAAAATACACGCCGACTGGCTGAGCGCGAGGAAAGCGACCAGCCGGCGCGGCGCATTTTCGGAAAGCGACCGGATTGCGACGTATAGTGCGGTCGCCAGGGCGAGATCGGAAAGCAGTGGAAAAAGGTTGAGAACAGTATCGGGAAACACCGGCACAATAAGCTTCGCCACGAGTAGCGCACCGAAATGGCCGTTCAGCAAAAGAGCGCTGGGAATCACAGGACCGCCCTCAATAGCATCGGCCACCCAGGCGTGCGCGGGGCAGATTCCCTTGCGAAAGATGACAGCGATCACCAAGAGCGCAAAGGCGGCGATTCCGCCGGGATTCTGCCCCGTCAACTGATGGATGGTCAAGGAATGGCCGCTCGCCGTAATCACGCCGATGGCTAGCGCGAGGGCAACGCTCGAAATGAACAGGCTCAGTCGCGGCCGCCACAGGGCGCGGAATAACCGTGGCAAGTAAAAAGGAATGGTGGTCAAGATCCAAGCGGCGAGCAGAACGAGCAGGTTCTCGGTCGAGTATGCCAGCAGCGTAGATCCGAGCAGGAGCAGGATTCCCCCGATTATGCGGGAGTTGCAGTCGCGCCGTGGAAGCACGAGCATAGCGCCAAGCGTGAGGGAAGAGAACAGGACCATCAATGCCGCATTCAACGATTCAGCCGCCGACGTTGCGTTCAGCAGAAGCGCGCTTGCGGCGAGGGAGATCAATGACGCACTGAAGCCAACCACACGTGCCTGGCGTTCGGTCAGGGCGGCTATGACCGCGGCGCACCAAGGTACCGGGATAGCAACAACCGTGAGAACCAAACGGAGATCAGCCATCAGTCGCCTCGTACCGCGCCGCCGGGCTGGAGAGAAATTGCCGGTTCTTCACGCCGTTTCGTAATCTCGCCGAATGCGATTCCGTCGAGCTTTGCAAAAATACGCGACAGCCGCGTGAGCGGATCCACCACAAACCTGTCGAGAATCGTGTCGAGATGGCCGCGATCGAAGGCCCACCGGTATAGCCACAACTGAAAGCGCTCCGGGAACATCTCTTGGAGATGTCTTCCGGTCGGCGCGAGCTCGCCTCCGGCAGCCGAGTGCATTTGATGGTAATCGCGGAGCATCGAAGGCGCGCGCAGGAACTGCAATGTCCGAACCGTGGCGTGCCCCAAGGTGTGAATCACGGCGATCCACGTCCAGCCGATTCCAATCTCAACGAACACCACACCCACTTGCGTCAACGAAGCGTAAGCGAGCGATGTTTTCGCATCCGCGCTTGCCCGGCCCACGATGGTCCCGTGGATGGCTGTAACCACGCCGATAACGATCACCAGCGCGGAGGCCATTCCGGAGTGGGCGAGAAGTGGTTGAGCGCGCAGCAACAAATAGGTGCCGGCATGAATTGAGATCGCACCGTAAAAGATCGCGCTCGATGGCGTGGGGCCTTCCATTGCGCGTGGAAGCCAGCCCGAGAACGGTACCTGCGCGGCTTTACCGGCCGCGGCGAACAGCAGAAGTAAACAGACGATCGCCGCCCGCGTCCCCGTTAGCTGAGGAAATCCGCCGGCAAATGAAGCCGTGCCCGCCCATTGATGCATGGCGAACACGCCGACGAGCAAACCGATATCGGACGCACGATAGATGGTGAAGACGCGGAGAGCGTTTTCGACCGGCGCCGGCCGTTGCTGGAAGAAAGCGATCAGCAGAACCGAAGTGATGCCCACTACCTCCCACCCGCCGACCAGCAGGTCAAAAGAAGCGGCGGCGAACGCCAGCAAAGATCCGAACGCGAAAAGATGCAGCAGCAGATAGAACCGTAGAAAACCACGGTCGCGATGCAGATAGGTGGCTGAGAATTGTCCAATAAGCCCTGAAAGGACGACCGTCATGCCGAGGAAAGGCAGAGAAAGCTGGTCTGCCATAAGGACGAGCGGGAATTGATATTGACCGACGGCAAACCAGTTGCCGAATTGGATCACAACGGGACCGGCCCCAACGTTCCAGACTATTCCGGCGAGCGCGAAAATGGACGCGGCAAACACCATTCCCGTGGTCCTGGACAGAACGCGTTCGGTGGGAGCCCAGCCCATCAACCAGAGCAGGGATATGACGCTGAACACCACGCCGGGCGCCAGGACAATGAAGAGCAGGAGAGTTTGCGAGATATCCATGTTTAGCGGTCTTCGGCTTGAGTTTCAATCCGGCACATGGGGAGATGTTCGAGCTTGCCTTGATACCACTCGCGAGAAGAGAAGGCCACCGGCAGGCGTTCCAGCGGCCCGTCGAACTCTTCAAACCCGGTGTCCCTCCGGACATGCACCTGGCCCGATGCCGGATCAATCGTTGCGAAACGAACCCACCGGTTGTTTACCAATTCTTCCAGCGCGGCGTTTGCGGCAATGGCCTTTATCAGTCGTTCCGGCGTTGTCTCAACCACAAAAAGCACGCGTACCGGCTCGTGAATCTCCACCATTTGCCAAGGCAATCCTGTCCGCAAATCGCTTGCGTGCCCGTCCATCACGCCCAACAGGCCCGTGACATTATGCGGCAGTTTCGTGCCGCAACCGTACCGATCGTTATCGACGAAAGAGAAGTAGTACTCCAGACTGATGCCTGCGCAGACCGGAACCACAGCGGCTAGCACTTGCGCCAGGCTCTCGTCGTCGGAATCCTGGTTCGCGTCGTAAGAAGCAAGAAATGCCCGCCTGTCCAGAAAGAGGCCGCGTGTAAGGCTGCGCCGGCCGATAACGCAAAAAGCGTTTGTGCAGTGGCCATACTCGGGCCGCGGTTCGGCAAGATGCTCGCTGCGTTCTTCTACATGGCGAAGGGCGGCAGCGGCCGAAGCGTTTGCGGGACACCGCTCAAACCGGCGTGCACGCTCCTGCGCGTTACGCGCTCTAGCCTTGTCAAGCGAGTCCTGAACTCGTTCCAAATCACTTCGATGTGTTGGGGGAAGCGCATCGAGGTCGTACAACTCCACATCGTCGCTGCAACTATCGTGATAGCCGCCGATGAACCAGACATCGTCCGGGATCTCGATCCCTCCCTGGCGTAGCGCCTCGCGCGCCTCGGGCCGGTTCGCCATTGCGGCAAAGAGCCGTGCGTTGGGTCCGCCGCGGCGCCCTCCGCACGCTCCGCAATCGTGTGCCGATTCATGTGGGTTGTTCAGACTTGTCGATCCATGGCCGAGGACAACCACTATGCGGGCGAACCCGCGCGTCAGGCCTGCCGGTCCCAAAATGCCCGCCAGGATCTCGGCCTTTTCCGCGGCGGCAAAGCCGATTAGCAGGCCCGTTACCGCCTCGTGCGATTGAGCGGTGTTGCGCATGAATGTCAACTCTGTCTGCGGCTCGGGCAGGAACGCCTTGTTCAGCCGTTCGCGCAATCGGGCGTAACGCCTGGATGCGAGCGATTGACCAATCAGCGGAATCACAGACAATAATCCAAGCGTGGCCGTCGAGAGCCAACCGCGCATGAGCGTCCTCGACGACACAAACGCGTTCTGTGCCAACCGTCCCACCAGCCGCCTGCGAAAACGGCGTCTTTCCAGCAACGCATTGTCTTCCGCTTTCGATTGTTCGACAACCGCATGCTGAGGCTTCACCGTGACCGGGCAAAATGCGGCGCCATGCGGATCGTCTATCCCCTTGTAGTTCACCGCTACGCCAAAGAACCCAGCCACGCTGAACGTCTCCATTTCCGGGTCCACTTCTTCGAGCGCGCGCCGCATCGATTCCTCCCGCTCATCGATGCAGAAGAATAATTGCGCAGCAGGTCTTGCTTGGACGTCGGATAAGCCTCGATACTTCCGATTGCTCGCCAACCCGCCCAGAATCTGGCGTTCATGCCAGCGTTCATAGGCAAGATGGAGGATCCGGCGGCGCTCCCAGCCATTACAGGCTTTCACTTCGCTCGCGAATGCCGCCCACTCGCTTTCCGAAAGCATTTCTACTTCGCTAGCGGAGAGCGAGACCACACGGGCGGCGTCATACACACGAGCGGTGCGGCTCATACGGTGCTTTTCCTCCGTCTTGAGCGGGCTCTCCTGCGGACCAGGTTTCGCAGCGCCCCTGCTTGAGGCGATGCGGGCCATTGTCAAACGCACCGCCAAAAAATCCATGAGGGAACAGGGCAGGGATTTGTGAGGAGCAAGGCTCGGATCTAGCTCGAGCCTCCGCATCAATCCCGCCCAACCCGGCAACGCAAGCGACTCCGCTTGCAGGATCTTATGCCAGTCGGCTTCCGGAAAACCATGGGAATTGAGATAATCCAGGACCGCATCGGCGGCGGAAAAGGAAAGGCATTCCTGCCGCCGGAACTCTTCGTCCAAGCCGGTCAGATATCTCGGGAAGATGCAACCGGCCTGGGACAGTAACCTCCGGACGCTTTTATAGAATCCCAGCTCGCGTTTCGGCATTGGCCAATACGCGATGCCCTGATCCAGGAACACGGCGCATAGCCGGATCAGCCACGGGTGGATGACCTCGTCCACCGGGCGTGGCGCCGGGGCCTCTTGCTCATGTGCAACCGTACGGGCGAAACAGGCGCCGAACAGCGCATGCAGCGCCGGTTGGCGGAAGTCCTTGGCTAAGTCACCTTGTTCGGCCCGCCATAGAATGGTAGCCGCGTCAAACTCTCTCACGCCCGGGGTGATCATGGCTCGCCGCAGCGACCGCCGGCTGAGGCGTGGAAAAACAATCGCGTCGGGTTCGCTTTTGAGCACCGCGTCGATATCTTCCAGATGGATGCGGCCCCGGGCTAGTTCGGTCCGGTACGCCGCTTCGCTCATGTACGGCTCGGCGCCGAAGATTTGAGCGGACTCAATGACGGCCTCTTCGAACGGCAAATTCTGAAACGCGTGCAGCGTGTTGTGGTGGATGAAGACTCCGATCGGACCCTGCATCGGAAGCAAATGCGCCGCGTGGTCAACCGCCTGGCGCAGCCGAGCCTGCCGCAATTCCAAGGAGCCGATCAAATTGTCGCCGCTTCGAGAGCTTTACAGCCCAACGACGGCCAGTCGAACGTCGCGACAACGGCCGCTTGCGTGGAAAAGATCATCTTCGAATCTTGTCGGCTTTATCTATGGCTTTGAGTGTCGCGAGCACTTCGCTCATATGAGCGTGAAAGTATCGACGCATAACGTCGAGAACTTCAATGATCCGAGGATCGCGCACGGAGTAGAAGACCTGGTTACCAGCCTTGCGGCTTATAAGAATGTTCTTCGCTCGCAATACGGCCAGGTGTTGCGAGGCGTTCGCCTGCTCGATGCCGAGCCGCTCAATTATAGTGCCGGCCGATAGCTCACCTTCTCGCAACTGCTCCACGATTGCAATGCGGGTAGGGTGGGCCAGAGCCTGGAAGAAATCGGCCTTAAATTGACGGAGGGCATCCTGCATCGGGATCAATCAATATTCGAAATAACGAATATAACATATATGTCAGATTTCCTTGGAAACGATACCTCGTATTGTGAATTTATCAGTGGAGTCTTGAGTCATGAACGGATTGGCCTTTTGCACGTGGAAGATCAACTGTACGAGTTGTATTTGGGCGATCTCCTACTCGGCGAAGTGGACACTCACTGGATGACATTTACTTCAGTCCGCTAGTAGCCGATTGCTCGCGGGAGGAATGCTTTGCTCTATCGCAAACATTCCTCAGATTCCCAAATACAGTCAATCTTGCCATAGAGGACGCCACTGAAAAGGCTCGTTTCTCACTGTCCGAGAACCCGACTTGAACGAAGCGGCTGTCGCGCGGACGCTACGCGTGCCTGAAAAGGAGCGAGTGTGTGCCGCGAATGCACGCGCATAAACGCGAATCAGAGATCGCGCACCACTCGGCGCCATTCGACTTTGGGTCGGCGGAAGTTGATCAGCAAGGCCAAGTGCAGCCCAGAAGCTTTCAAGTAGTTGAGGCACTGCGCCAGGTGCTCGGTCGAGAACTGGTCGACGCATTTGACCTCCACTAACAAGCGGTCTTCGACCACGAGATCTGCCGCATAGGTGCCGACATGCTTGCCTTTGTAAGCAACGGCGAAGGGCGCTTGGGCCTCTACGCGGAGACCGCGCAGGCCAAGTTCTTCCATCAGCGCCCGCTCATAAATCTTTTCCAGGAATCCCGCTCCCAGAACATTGCTCACCTCATAGGCGGCGCCCACCACTGATTCCACTAATGCTTCCAGCGAGGCACGCTGCTCTGAGCCGAGTTCGCCCGCTTTGCTTCGCTGTTCGTGGGTTAATTTCTTCGTCACAATAAGCACCAGCCCACGCGCCGCCTGTCAGCGATATTGTCGGGTCACAGAGAAAGAAAGGAGGTCCCTGTGACCCGTTTACGCAAATTGATGCTCGATGAACTCGAGCGTCGTAATTACAGCCAGAATACCCGAAGAAGCTATGTGTTGGGTGTTAAAGATTTTGCCTGTTATTTCCATCGCTCGCCAGACCAGTTGGGTCTCCAGCACATTCGTGAATATCAGGCGTACCTGTTTCGTGAGCGAAGGCTGCACGCGAATACTGTACACCAACGGGTGGCCGCGCTGCGCTTTCTGTTCGTGCACGTATTGAAGCGGCGTTGGACCATGGAGGAAACACCGTATCCAAAGCGTCCGAAGAAGCTGCCTACCGTGCTCAGCCAGGAAGAAGTGGCGCAACTGATTGAAGCTGCTCCCACACTTTTGCATCGCGTCATTCTCATGCTGCTTTATGGCACCGGATTGCGCCGCGCCGAACTGATCCGACTCAAGATCGACGATATCGACAGCAAGCGGATGGTGGTGCATGTGAAAGGCGGCAAGGGACACAAAGATCGCGATGTGATGTTGAGCCCAAAGCTACTGGAAGCGCTCCGTGCCTACTGGCAATCACTGTCTCACAAACCCAAGGAATGGCTGTTCCCTAGCCGCTACAGCCGTCGCGCCGGCAGTCCGATCAGCGATAAGGTCGTTTGGTGGGCCTGTCAGCAAGCCGCTCTCCGGGCCGGCATCCAAAAGAAGCTTCATCCCCACACGCTGAGACATTGCTTCGCTACGCATCTGCTCGAAGCGGGAACTGATTTGAGAACCATTCAGATTCTGCTTGGTCACAACGATCTGACGACCACCGCGATCTATCTGCACCTGTCGACCCGTCATCTGCACGAGACCGCCAGTCCGCTCGATTCCTTGGTGCTGAAGACAGATCCCAACAAGCCTACCCCAGAAAAATAGGTGAATCGGCCATCCCTGGAGATGGCCGATCTGATCCGCGCTGCCGGAACGAAATTCATCGATAAGAGCCGCCACTGGCTGACCTGGCAACATGTCAAAGTGCTGCGGGCCATTGAGCGTTGCCGCACCGCTGCGCTCGGTGGCCATCTCGATCGATGCCGGCAATGCGGACACCAGGCCGTCTCTTACAATTCGTGTCGCGATAGACACTGCACAAAGTGTCAGATTCAGGCGCGCCGCCAATGGGTGGAGGCACGCCGCGGTGAACTGCTGCCCGTGCATTACGTGCATGTCGTGTTCACTCTACCGCACCACTTCGCTCCACTGGCTTTGCAGAATAAAAAAGTAATCTACAATTTACTGTTTCGCACCAGTGCGGAAACACTGCTCGAAGTGGCACGCAACCCGTTGCATCTGGGCCCAGAGTTGGGCTTTTTCAGCGTGCTGCATAGTTGGAATCAAAAGCTCCAGTTTCATCCCCATGTCCATTGTGTGGTTCCTGCCGGCGGATTATCGCCCGACCGGCAGCAGTGGGTTCATCCGAAATACCCTTTCTTTCTTCCGGTACGTGTGCTGGGACGCGTGTTTCGCGGCAAGTTTACCGAAGCCCTGCGAGCCGCCTTCGAACAAGGCCAGCTGAGCTTTCACGGGCAGTTGAGAGCCCTGGCTCAACCCAAGCTCTTTGGCACGCTTCTGCGTAGCGCCTACCCGCAGGACTGGATCGTCTACGCCAAGCGCCCCTTCGGCGGCCCCGAGCACGTCCTGAAATATCTCGGCGGATATACCCATCGCATCGCCATCTCCGATCACCGCCTGGTTGCTTTTGCAAACGGTCAAGTCACGTTCCGCTGGCGCGATTCGGCCCACAAGAATAAGAAACGGCTGATGACTCTGCCGCTCGACGAGTTCCTGCGCCGCTTTCTACTGCATGTTCTGCCACGAGGTTTTGTCCGTATCCGGCACTTTGGTTTTCTCGCCAATCGTTCCCGCGCTACTTTGCTGCCGCTATGCTTCACACTGCTCAGCGCAGCGATGCCGTCTAGCTTAACCTCCCCGGAAGCCGTAACTGCGGGATCATCTCCCTCCGCGACTATCTGGCGGTGTCCGCGCTGCGGCGGCATCATGATACTCGTCGAACGGCTGACCGCCTTACAGATTTATATCCGTCCGCCACCGCAATGCCCTCAGCTTTCATGAATCCATTCCTTACAGCTCGACTTTGCTGCACGCACCCACGCGCTTGTGATCGCTGTGTCCAAAAACTGTTACGAGCCCTTTTCAAACTTCAAAAGCAACCCAGTTTCGAAGCTCAGCCCACCGCTCTAATCCCTCATCGGACCCCCTTCGTTCGTTACCCCGATGCTTCGCACAGACATTTTGCGGTGCTGCTGACCCCTCATCTCGAAACAAGATTGCCTTGTTATCTAATAGTCCCGATTGAATACCCAATAAGCAATTACCCCGCCAGCTCGCCTAACCAGCTTTAGCCGCTCATCGCCAGCCGCTTCCTTCAAGTCGCAGTATCGAAACCGCGCCGGCGCTCGCCATTTACCTGCATTTCGACCTTTGCCCGCCCTCGCGCTTCCGATACTGTACTAGGACTTCAAAGCCACTGAGCCAAGCGTTCGTAAATACTGGGCCGTAACTCATGATCATTCGCAGGTTCTCCGCCGAGCGAAGGGCAGCTGGTGCTCCCTTCAATAGCTTGCAAATAACGATCCGGGTTGTATTCGCAAAGATGCACATTTCAGTTTTGCTTGTGATGCAGCAGAAGAACGCTTGAGCGGCCATCGAGAATTCAAAACGCACTTTCAAAACGGTATAGAGTTTCGATCGTCGTGGCGGGAATGCCGATGCGATCTCACGTGAAGGCAGAACAGTCGCTCTCCAGGTTTCGAGAGCGCACTTTTCGGATCTGGTGCGATGATGATATGCGCGCCGTGCACGTGACTCGCGTATCCAAATGAGAGAGCTTACGTATCTCAACAGACGAGCTGTTCAGCTTGAAAACGACCTGATTCGAGTGACTCTTACCGTCGAGGGAGGCCACGTAGCTGAGATTCTCCATAAGCCCACCGGGGTGAATCCGCTTTGGACTCCACCATGGCCATCGATTGAGCCGTCTACGTACAACCCTGTCAAACATTCCGAATACGGCTCGCATGGCGAGGCCCAATTGCTCTCGGGAATTCTGGGCCACAACATCTGTCTCGATACTTTCGGTGCACCGAGTTCAGAAGAAGCTGCAGCGGGGATGCCTGTACACGGCGAAGCGCCGGTTGCCCCATATAAGGTCTCGGCGAGCTCCAAGCATATAACCTTGGCAACCACTCTGACCAAGGCACAGTTGCGATTCGAACGACGGGTAAATTTGGATCCCGGCGGCGAGACTGTTTGCTTTTCGGAAACAGTCGAGAACCTGTCTCCCAGCGACCGGCCAATTGCATGGACAGAACATGTGACGCTTGGCCCGCCATTCCTCCAAAATGGCTCGACTGAATTTCGCGCTTCGGCAACGCGATCTAAAGTCATCAGTTCCGAATTTAATGACGGCAAGGGCAGCCAACAGCCGGATGCGGAGTTTGAATGGCCACTTTGTCCAACGAGGGATGGAGCAACAACGGATTTTCGCGTGTTTACGGCCGAGAAAGTATCGGGCGGCTTCACCGCGCATTTAATGAATTCGCGGCAGGAGCATGCATGGTTTCTCGCTTGGTCGCCGTCCAGCCACGTATTGTTTGGTTACGTATGGAAGCGAGAGGATTTTCCGTGGTTAGCGCGCTGGGAGGAGAACCATCTCCGAACTCAGAAGCCATGGAACGGACAAGGGCTGGCTTGCGGCATGGAATTCGGTGTTTCGCCATTCGTTGAATCGCGACGTCTTATGGTGACGCGCGGTAACTTATTCGGTGTTCCCAATTTCCGCTGGGCACCGGCACAGACTTGTTTGAAGGCTGATTATTGTGCCTTCATCACGACTACGGATTCGATTCCGGAACGCGTGGCCTGGAAGGATGGGAAAGGGATCGAAATCGGCCAGTAGTCTATTTTGGTGTCCAACCGTTTCCGCGCTCACAGAGCCGCTGCACCACAGGAGCGCCGTTCAATCAGCTGGAAATTCAGCAGAATATCTCGCGCAGGCAGGTTTGGATGTTCGATTCGCTCAATCATCGTCCAGAATGCTGCAGCTCCGATGTCGTGACAAGGTTGCCGAAGCGTGGTTAGGGGCACATGCAGAAAACTGGCGTACTTGGTGTCATCGATGCCGACCACCTTAACGCCGGATGGAATCTCGATACCGAGTTGATTCAGCCGAACCATGAGCTGGCCTGCCGTTCGGTCGTTTGCGCAAACGAAGCCATCGGGCTTGTGACGGTCAACCAGCTTGCCGATCGAATCCTGCGACTCCGGATCTGAAATCTCGACTGTTTCAGGCAGCCCTGCTTTACGAATAGCGTCGCCATAGCCCATCGCCCGTTCATCAACCGTGGGCGCCGAGTTTGGCCAACTGAGAAACACAATCTGTTTACATCCGTGCCTGATGAGATGCTCAGTGACAACGCATCCAGCCCGCCGATTGTCGATGCCCACTAAGTCACAGTGGCTTCTCGCTGGATAAGGAAAGACATCACGGTCAAGCAGCACAACTGGAATATTTGCCCTTTGTAGTTCTTCAACAATTCGCGTATTAACTTGGCTCCTGCCAGGCGTGTATTCGAGCGGTGCGAAGAACACGCCCGACACATCTTTAGAGATGTAGTACTCACAGAGTTGCAGAGCCTGTTGTTCGTGAGACTCCACGTCACGCGTTGCGGCTCCCCAGAGCAGCTCGTCCTGAGTTGCTCGGCTTGCTCTCGCCATTCCCTGGCAGATCGGTTCGAATATGTCCGTTTGGCCCAGTTCGGGGATCAACAGACCGAATGTTCTTCCACTGGCTTTCGAAACTTTGCTGACGTAGCTGCCGGACCCCGGCCTCCGCTCAATGAAGCCAGCCGCCTCGAGCTCATTGAGCGCGCGGCCAACTGTCAGGCGCGACGCGCCGAAGGAACGACTAAGCTGGGTTTCGCTAGGAATTCGCTGCCCGGGCCTGTACTTGCCGGCTCCAATCGCTTCGCGAAGACTTGAAAAGATTGCTTTGTATTTGTTAGGACGCTCCGGCAACGCATCCCGATCAATTCTGCCCATAAAAGCTCTTCGTGTTTGCCACTTCAGCCGTGCTGTCGTGCTGTAGCCTAGACAACTTCGGCAAGCTTCAGTACGACCACCACAACATCTCCAGTTTCAACGGTAGTCTGTCAAGCTGTCAAGTAAATTTCTTGTCTATACAGCTTCAGCCACGGAACCCCTGTAAATTTAAGCTTTCGTTGGCGCATCACGGGTAGCAGTCTAAGTTGGCGATACGTACCCTAGGCTGCTTACGCCAGGATTTTTGTTACTATGTCTGTACAACGTGGTATTAAGTACCTGAGGTACCACCCCCATGATAAACCGCCCCTTCGTTGGCAAGCCTGTAGCAGCAAAATTCGACTTTCCGACGATCATCGTTGAACGCGACCGGAACGAAATCTTCTATTTACAAGGCGACCCGGCGGACTCGGTCTTCTATCTTGAGAACGGCCATGTCAAATTAACCGTGCTTTCCGGCGACGGCAAAGAAGCGGTGGTTGGAATCCTCGGCCCAGGAGCATTCTTTGGCGAATCCTGCCTTGCACACCGTCGTGAAACGGATGTAAGCGCTACCGCTCTGACCAGGTCTGTCGCCAAGAAAATCGCGAAGGCCGAGATGTTATTGGCACTGAGAAAGCAACCGCAATTCATAGAGTTTTTCCTGGCCCGACTACTTGCCCGCAAGATTCGGCTGGAAGAGGACCTTGCGGACCAGCTTTGCAATCTTTGTGAGATGCGCCTGGCGCGAACACTGCTTTTGTTTGCTGAATTTGGGCAGGGCGGCCACTCGGTCCCAGTAAGCCCGCGAATCGATCAGCACACACTGGCCGCTATGGTTGGCACAACGCAACCAAGAATCAGCTTCCTCCTGCATAGGTTCAAAGAGCGAGGTTTAGTCGATTGTGTCGATCGATTGCGAGTAAATCCCTCCCTGCTAGAACTTGTGCGGGTGCCGGCCCAGGAGAATTCTCAAAATTCCTCCCCGGATTATCCAATTTTGAATAACGCTCCAAGCAATAGTTCGACTAACGTCTGAGCTATTACACCCTTCCAGGGGGAGAGATGACCAAGTCGTTAATGAGTTTCAAGAGCGCTTTACTGCTGCTCGGCGTTACACTCGCGATCCTGCACCCATGCGCGTGGAGCCAAGCCACATCTGGCGCTATTTCTGGGATCGTCACTGACCCATCCGGAGCCGCGATTCCGAACGCCAATGTGACTATTGAGAACGAAAGGACAGGCGTCAAGGCTAACGCCACTACAGGTGCTTCGGGAGGCTACAATGTCACTCACCTAGATCCGGGCGAATACACGGTGCGGGTGGAAGCGAATGGATTTCAGGGCTTTGCGCAGGAGCATGTCGTGCTGCAAGTCGACTCGACAGTGCGCGTTGATCCCAAAATGGTCGTGGGTGCAGCTAGCCAAGAGGTCACGGTGACATCAGGGCTGGCAGAGCTGGAAACCGAGAAAACAGATGTCAGCACGACCATCACTGCGCATGAAATCGATAACCTTCCCACGCCAAATCACAACGTGACACAACTTTACCTGGACGTCCCCGGGGTGGTGCCTTATAGTTTTCAAATTGGCAATGTAGAGATGCCGTCAGAGGGGGAGATGACCTCTACCAACGGTCAACTCTGGATGGCAAACAATTTCCAGGTGGATGGAATTGACGACCTTCAGTTTGGCTGGAGCGGTATCCAGTTTGTTGTTCCTCCGGAAAACTCCATCCAGGAACTGAAAATAACCACTGACAATTTTGACCCCGAATATAGCTCGGTCGGCGGCATGGTTGCTCAATTCGTTACCAAATCGGGCACGAACGAGATTCATGGTGACGCGTATTGGTTCAACGAAAATAGCGCATTCTTTGCCGCAAATCCATTTACGGAAAAAGTGCCCGGAACGGGTCCAAAGGGACTCGGTACCGGGCCAGCATACTCCAACGATAACGTCGGCGGGGTCAGCCTTGGCGGTCCAATCATCAAGAACAAGATGTTCTTGTTTGGAGACTACCGGCTCGATCGAAGACTGAGTGGAGGTAATCTGCTACTAACAGTACCGAACAACGCTTTTCGGAGCGGGAATTTCAGTTCCATAGCCGCAACAGACCCCATCTTTGATTCGGCTACAGGCAATCCAGACGGAACCGGCCGAACCCAGTTCCCAGGCAATATTATTCCCGCTAAGCGGATTAGCCCGGTCGCTCAAAATCTTCTCAACTTGCTGCCTACTGCCAACCTAAATCAGAACACTGATACGAATTATCTCGCGAACGGCAAATCGCCGCTGCACAACAACGAATTCGACGAGCGCTTTGATTGGAATATCTCAGACCGAGATAAGTTTTTCATTCGCGACTCTTATGTCTGGTCGGCAATCCTTGTGCCTCCTGCTTTTGGTACCGTCGCTGAGGGACCACCGCTCGCGGGACCTTACGCCACCGATGCGCTTTCTGACAGTCAGCTTGCGGCTATAAACTACACCCGTACGTTCAGCCCCTCTTTACTATCAGAGCTTCGAATTGGTATTACCCGTTTCGTTTTGAATAGCTATCAGCCTGATTCAAAATTGCAGACAGATAGCCAAGTGGGCATACCGAATATCAACACGGGTACCCCTCTGACCAATGGTATCGGAGGATTCTTCATCTCGGGTCCGTCCGGCGGCTTCCAAATGGGTAATGGGGGTACGGTCCCGCGGCTCGACCGATCGACGGTCTTGCAGTTCGTTAACAATTGGACAAAGATTACGGGCAACCATGAGATACGTTGGGGCGTTGATCTCCGCCGCAATCGCGAGGATTTGTTGACATTGAACCAGAGTACGAGAGGCGATTTTGATTTCAACCAGAGCACTACTGCAGGTCCGAGTAATCCCTCATCCGGTCTGGGAATGGCTTCCTTTTTGCTGGGTGCTCTCGGGGGCTACCAGCAAGGTATACCCAGCTTGTTTCCTTCCGAGCATGTGAACCGGCTGTCCTTCTACGGTGGAGATACCTGGAAAGTAACTCCTAAGCTCACTTTGAACTTTGGGTTGCGCTGGGATTACTTTTCACCGGTGTATGCCGCACACCCCGGCGGAGATGTCAATTTCGATTTCGACACCGGCCAACTCATCCTCGCCGGGCTCGGCGGCAACTCACTGTCATCCAACGTACGGGCTCGCTACGACAATTTCGCTCCGCGTGTGGGGCTTGCCTACAAGGTTGCAGAAAAGACCGTAATTCGGGCGGGATTGGGCCGCACTTACTTTGAGAACGGCTTTGACGCCGTGTTTAATCATCTTTCCTCGTCATACCCCATTGCCCAATCCACGATCATCAGTCCGCCAAATCAATACGCGTCACTGTTCCCGCTAAGTCAAGGACCGCCTGCGGCTACTCCTCCAGTATTTCCGTCTTCCGGTGTTATAACGCCGCCGCCTAACGACTACATCAAGGCCTGGGAGTACAATCGGCCGATCCCGAGTCTTGATTCTTGGAATTTCACGATTGAGCAAAAGCTTGGCGGTGATTTGCTGCTTGACCTTGCTTACGTAGGGAGTAAAGGCACGCATATAGACTATGATTTTTTCAACTTCAACGCTGCCCCCCCGGGTCCCGGTGACCTTCTCAGCCGTCGACCGTACTACCAGCGCTATGGGATTGCCGGAAATATCTTTCTTGTATGCGACTGTGACGATACCGAATACAATGCACTGCAGATCCGAACGACAAAGCGTTTCTCCAGCGGTTACAGCTTCAATTCCGGGTTCACCTGGGCGAAGGATATGGACAATCAAGTGGGTAATAGGGGAGGGCCGACCGACCCCTATGACCGGCGGGCTAGTCACAGCGTATCTTCTTTAAATCGCACTATCGTATGGACTCTGACGCACACCTACCAAATACCGTATGGGAAAGGACAGCGGTTCGGCGCACATGCCCCTGCCCTCATGCAGGCACTCTTGGGCGATTGGAAATTTGACGGGGTCACGACCCTTGAGTCTGGACTGGCCTTCTCTCCGACTGACAGCAACGGCAGTACCTTGAACGCGGATTTCGGGCAACGTCCTAATGTCGTGCTCGGAACGCCGCTTTATCCGGCTACTCAGAACCGCTATTTGTGGTTCAACCCAGGACATTTTCAAACCCCACCGGTATGTTGTGTATGGGGCAATGCAGGAGACGGCACGTTAAGGGGCCCAGGACTCTTCAACGTGGATTGGGCCCTAGGCAAGGAGTTTGTCTTCCGGACGCCGCTCAATCGGGAATCTACCCGATTGGAGTTTCGGTGGGAAACTTTCAACACTTTCAATCACGCTAATCTCGGTCTGCCAAATTCGGATGTCAACAGTTCCACGGTCGGGCGGATTTTCGGTACTCAGACGGGTATGCGGCAGATGCAGTTTGTTTTGCATCTACGCTTTTAGCCAGCGATCTGGAGCCGGTGCCTTGTTGCGATCACTTAGGCACCCGCCATCCAAGCAACGAATAATCGGGCGATCTCACCTCTGCTAAAGCACTAGCCAAGAACGGGAGCTAAGTAGGAATTGCGACGACGATTTTTTATCAAGCAACTCGCTGCAGCCGGCATCGTCGCGCGCGTCACTCCTAAAGTTACCGCGCAAGTTAGAGATCGGGCTAGTAGTTTGTTCTATCGCCCTGAAGACGGTCACGTCGGAGATGTCATTCCGTTCTATGACGAAGGCAGATTCCGCATCTTTTATCTGCATCGCTTTGATGATGGTAGCCGAGGCACATCGTGGTACCAGGTCACCACAGAGGATTTCGTCCACTTCACCGACCAGGGCGAAATGTTACATCGCGGTCTGCCAACAGAGCAGGACCTCTCAGTAGCGACTGGATCAGTTATCAAACACGAAGGTCGCTACCACATCTTCTACACGGGCTTCAACAATATCTTCAAGAAGGAGGGAAAGCCCGAGCAGGGGATCATGCACGCGGTGAGTGATGATCTACTTCGCTGGACGAAAATCTCCGCGGATACCTTCTACGCTTCCCAGAGCCGCTATGAAATGAATGACTGGCGCGATCCCTTTGTCTTTTGGAACCCTGAAGCCCGCGAGTTCTGGATGCTTTCCGCCGCCAGACTGAAGCAGGGGCCTCCTCGCCGTCGCGGTTGCACAGCCCTTTCCATCTCAAAAGATTTGAGTACCTGGAAACAGGTTGAGCCATTTTGGGCCCCGGGACTTTACTTCACTCACGAGTGCCCTGATCTATTCAAAATCGGAAAGTGGTGGTACTTGGTCTTTTCCGAATTTAGCGAACGGACCGTAACCCGCTACCGGATGGCTCAGAACATAACCGGACCATGGCTCGCGCCCGAGGATGACAGCTTTGACGGAAGAGCACTGTACGCCGCAAAAACTGTTTCAGATGGCCATAAACGATTTCTCCTTGGGTGGGATCCAACAAGGAAAAATGACAAGGATTCCGCTCAGTGGCAGTGGGGCGGGAATCTTGTTGTGCATCAGCTTTTCCAGAACATCGACGGCACCCTCTCCGTGAAAGTTCCTTCAACTGTTGATCGAGCGTTCATCTCTTCGATCCCTCTCACGGTCCAGCCGGGTTTCGGAAAATGTGAAACTAATCACAACACTGTGAAGATCACCGCCCCAGAGGGCTTTGCATGCGCGATCGTTTCGACCCTGCCTGACTGTTGCAAACTTCAAGCGACAATCACATTCACTGAAGGTACCCGAGCCTTTGGACTTATGCTGCGCACGGACTCGGAGCTTAACAACACCTATTACATCCGGCTGGAGCCTTGGCGCAATCGCGTTGTCTTCGACATGTGGCCTCGTGATGGCGATGTGCCTTTCATGACCGGTCTCGAACGTCCAGTAAAGCTCGCGGCTGGCTCCCCCATGAACATCAAAGTCATAATGGACAACACTATTGCCGTAGTCTACTTGCAAGATCGCGTCGCTCTAAGCACGCGCATGTACGATCTGAAGGGCGGAACCTGGGGAGCGTTCGTAACCGAGGGTGAAGTCCGCCTTGGTGACTTTGCGGCAACGATAATGGCGGCTTGAGTGGCGGACCGGGGTTTCGCACACTCCCAATGCGGACAAAATGAACGCAATAATGATAGATCGACAACAGCGAAAATGTAGTTTGTTCTTTACTGTCTCTCTTTTGGTCTGCGCTGGCCTGGTAGCGCAAGCGGACGAGCGCCAGGAACTTCAGTTGCACTATGAAGAGGGAGAGGCCGCGCTCCGCAATGGTCAACTCGAGAAGGCAGCGAAGGAATTCCGCGAAGTTTTGCGTATCAATCCAAGAACCGCAGAAGCCCACGCCAACTTGGGCGTAATAGCTTACAAGCAATCGAACTTCTCCGAAGCACAGCGCTGTTTTTCTGAGGCGGTCAAACTCAATTCTTCACTCTGGGATGCACAAGCCTTTCTCGGTCTGAGCGAACTCAAGCTCGGGCACGATGAAGAAGCAAAATCGCTTCTTGAAAAGACGTTTCCGCGAATTCGAAATCGCGATCTCCGTTCAGAAGTCGCGGTTGACTTAGTCGCGCTCGATCAGCAATCCAAAACTCTTGATCAGGCAGTTGACGTACTTCGCGAGCTCGCACAATCTAGCCCAAACGATCCGGCAACGCTTTACCTCAGCTATCGGATCTACACCGACTTGGCGGCACAATCGGTAGCTAAACTGTCACGATCTGCGCCCGATTCGGCCCAGATGCACCAAATCCTCGCACAAGCCGCAGCATCGCAGGACGATGTACAAGGCGCTATCGCTGAATACAGGAAGACCGTCAAAATCAATCCCCATGTCGCGGGTATTCATTATGAACTCGGGCGAGTACTCTTAGCCAGTTCACAAGCAGAATCGGTTCGCCAGGAAGCACAACATGAATTTGAAATCGAGCTGGCTGGGAATCCAGCAGACGCAAACTCCGAGTACGAACTCGGACAGGTTTACTCGATGGAGTCGAATTGGCCATTGGCCATTGAGCATTATTCACGTGCTCTGACGCTTGACCCCAATCTGGCGGATGCCCACATCGCTCTCGCGAAGGTGCTCAAGGACCGTGGCCAGGCGGCCGAAGCTCTGACCCATCTCATCGAAGCGGAGCGTTTAGACCCAGATAATGAAACCGCGCATTACCGCTTGGCCCAGACCTATCGCGAATCCGGGCAAAACAACGAAGCGGAACGTGAGTTAGCTCTTTTTAAGAGCCTTCGAGATTCTCGTATTCCGACACGTGCAGTGTCTCACAAGTCTACGGCGGAACAATCAGAACCCGACAAGTTCTAGGTGATCGAGTAAATTAAGCGCGCACTGCGTATCTGAACGGGAATTTTCGGCGCAACTTTTTGAGTAATAGATCCTAAGATCGTCACGTCGGCCTTGTATATTCGTATGCCTACTAGCACTACAGAAGTTCGAAAGCACGTAACAATTG
>CAWJEH010000012.1:0-124597 GCA_963841675.1 Terriglobia bacterium | reverse complement strand
CTGAAAAATCGGGAGGCTGGACGTCGTAGTGACCGTAACAAAGCACAGTCGGCTTACCGGGCGCGTGCAACCAATCGGCGTAGACGAGCGGGTGCTTTTCGGTACGAATGACCTCTACGTGCTCCATGCCGGCAGCCCGCAAAGCGTCCGAGACGAATGCCGCGGCGCGAGCCACGTCGCCGGCGTGTTCAGGCAGGGTGCTGACGCTCGGGATGCGCAGGAATCGAAGCAGTTCTTCGAGCAAGCGCGGCTCATTCTGACTGACAAATTCATCGACGATGGAGGGCAACCGTGTGATCCTTCGATTCAAGTATACGGACGGATGGCGATAGCGGCGTTCGTGGCCGCCTGACAGTTGCGCTCTCTGGGTTTGTGGCAGCCAGATGCAGCCGATGTTCCACTTGTAGCGTTCTCGGCGATGCCGAGTCTATGGATACGGAGGCGAACCAAGAGTTATGAAGCAAAAAGATCTAAAGGACCGCGTGGCCGATGCCATCGAGACCGACAATCCGCCCGGAAGCGGTTATTACGGCGCCGAGGTGGACGAAGCCGAGGTGGAAGCTGATCTGCAGCGGATGGAACATGCAGGTCGAGCAGACGAACAAAGTGATCGCGATACTGGAAGTGTTGTTTCGCCCTCCGAGCGCCGAGAGAAGCAGGATTAGCCTAAGCCAAGCGGGTTCAAAGACTAATTAGTGATATCACTCGTCCGGCTTTCCTCCCGGATTGGCATGTACGCCTCATAGAAGCTCTTCTGAGCCGGGCTATCCACATACTGCTTCAGCGCGGATTCATCCGCGAACTCCATGACGATAAGGGTGTTGTAGCCCTCCGGAACCTGTTTTTTGATGGGTTTAGTCCAGACATGCTTGATGCCTGGATATTTGGACGGCAGAGCGGCCACTGATTGCAGGGCTTTGTCGATCTGCGCCTGGGACGCATCGGATTTCCACTTGACCGTGATCACGTGGATCACCGTCTTGGGGGTTGCATCTTGGGCGAATGCCCCACTTGCCATCAAAATTCCCGCCGCCACCAGGGCCAGCAGTGTTTTCTTCATGCTCTCCTCCACTTGAAGCGAATCAGCGCGACCTCAGTTCCCAACTCAGGGTAACGTCTACTTCGCGCTGCCTTACATAGGTATACTGCAAACCGACCCAGCTTGTGTTTCACCCGGCCTAGAATTTCCGGGCGGTGAGCGAGAGGAAAGGACGTTATGTCAAGGAAAATAGCAGACTTGTTCATTGAAACGCTGGCTGCGGCCGGCATCAAGCGCGTTTATGGAGTAGTCGGCGATTCTCTGAATGGCCTCACCGATGCAATCCGCCGGCAAAAAAACATGGAGTGGGTACACGTACGGCATGAGGAAGTAGCTGCTTTCGCGGCCGGAGCGGAGGCCCACATCACGCGCGAACTCGCGGTTTGCGCCGGCAGCTGCGGCCCAGGAAATCTGCATCTCATCAACGGGCTGTTCGATTGCCATCGCAGTCGTGTGCCGGTGCTCGCCATTGCGGCCCAGATTCCGAGTTCCGAGATCGGCAGCGGCTACTTCCAGGAAACTCAGCCTCAATATCTCTTCAAGGATTGCAGTCACTATTGCGAATCGATCTCACACCCGGAACAGATGCCAAGAGTGTTAGGAATCGCAATGCGCACTGCCTTAGCGAAGCGAGGTGTTGCGGTGGTCGTGATTCCCGGGGATGTCGCGTTACGCGAAGCGACGGCGCCAGCCCTGAGCTTGGGTCTAAACCACACGGTATCCACGTTGCGGCCATCTTTAAAGGATTTAGAAGAGGCTGCCGGCTTGCTGAATCGCGCTCAAAATGTGACCGTTCTGGGCGGAGCCGGATGTGAGGGCGCGCACGCGGAATTAATCGGCGCTGCAGGCCTGCTACAAGCTCCCATTGTGCATGCGCTGAGGGGCAAAGAATTCATCGAATACGACAATCCATATGACGTGGGCATGACCGGCTTACTTGGATTCGCATCCGGTTATTACGCCATGATGAACTGCGACGTTCTGCTGATGCTCGGAACGGACTTCCCATATCCAAGTTTCTTTCCCGGCCACGCGAAAGTGATTCAAGTGGATAATCGCGGCGAACAGATCGGGCGACGCACACGCGTAGATCTTGGCCTTATCGGTAATGTCAAAGATACACTCGAGTCGCTCCTGCCTCTGATCGAACAAAAGCCGGATAGGACCCATCTGGATAAATGCGTTACACACTACAAACGGGCACGAAGGGAACTCGATGATCTAGCGGCGGGCGAGCCGGGCCGTACGCCCATGCATCCGCAGTACGTTGCAAGGGTGCTGGATGAACTGGCAACCGACGACGCCATTTTCACCTGCGATGTGGGCACTCCCACGATCTGGGCCTGTCGATATTTGCACATGAACGGTAAGCGGCGGCTATTGGGGTCCTTCATACATGGGTCCATGGCCAACGCATTGCCGCAGGCGATTGGGGCTCAAAAAGCACATCCCGGGCGACAGGTGATCACGCTTTCAGGCGACGGCGGTATTGCCATGCTGCTCGGCGATTTACTGAGCCTAGCGCAATTGAAGCTGCCGGTGAAAGTTGTGGTGTTCAACAACAGCTCGCTGAGTTTTGTCGAGCTCGAGCAGAAAGCAGCGGGATTGCTCGATTACGGCACAGAGCTGGTCAATCCGAATTTCGCCAAAATCGCAGAGGCTGCCAACATATTCGGTGCGCGCGTCGAAAAGCCCGAGGACTTAGAGCCTGTGTTGCGCCGCGCTCTCGAACACGATGGTCCAGCGCTGGTGGAGGCAGTAGTAAATCGCCAAGAGCTCTCGATGCCGCCCAGCATCACGAGGGAGCAGGCGATTGGCTTCAGCCTGTACCTGGTCAGGGCCGTACTGAATGGACGCGGTGATGAAGTGATCGATCTAGCCAGGACGAATCTCTTCCGTTGACAGTTACGGAGCACAGTATGCCACCGCAAACCATAAACACCACGCAAGCGAACGGAACGATTCCAACCAAGCTCACCGGCTACGACCTTCTGAATGATCCAAGACTGAACAAAGGTACCGCATTCACTGAAGCGGAGCGAGACGTTTTCGCTCTACACGGCCTGCTTCCGCCACACATTGGCACGCTGGACGACCAGATTGCGCGGCGGAAGAAGGCGCTTGAGAACCAGCCAACCTCGTTTGCCAAGTACGCGCTCATGCGCGATCTGCAAGACACGAACGAGACGCTGTTCTATGCGCTAATTGCCGGCAATATACGGAAAAGCCTACCGATTGTCTACACGCCAACTGTCGGCGAGGGATGCCAACGGTTTAGCGAGATCTGGCGCAAGCCGCGCGGACTGTTCGTGAGTTATCCGAACCGGCATCGCATCGATCAGATTCTTTCGCATCCACGATACGACCGGGTGAAGTGCATTGTCGTGAGCGACGGGGAGCGCATTTTGGGCCTCGGCGACCAAGGCGCCGGAGGAATGGGCATTCCGATTGGCAAAATGGCACTGTATACCGCTCTGGCCGGCATCCCTCCTGAGACCTGTTTGCCTATGCTGCTGGACGTGGGGACCGATAACCAGGAGCGGTTTGACGACCCGATGTATATAGGATGGCGCAACCATCGAATCCGCGGCCCGCAGTATGACGAATTTGTCGATGAGTTTGTCTCGGCGGTGAAGCGGCGCTGGCCGCACGTTTTGCTCCAGTGGGAAGACTTCGCCGGATCGAATGCGGCGCGTCTCCTAGCTCGCTATCGGGAGCAACTCTGCACCTTCAATGACGATATCCAGGGTACTGCGGCCGTGGCTACTGCCACGCTTCTGTCAGCCGTAAATGTCACAGGGGTTTCTCTGAAAGATCAACGAATTGCCTTTGTTGGCTTCGGCTCAGCCGGCATCGGCATTGCGGAACTCCTGGTTTCGATGATGCAGGACGAGGGATTGACCAAGTCCGAAGCGCGTGACCGCTTCTACGCTCTCGATATTCGGGGGCTGCTGATGGAAGGTATGAAGGGCCTGCGCCCTGAGCAAGAGGCGTTCGGACGCAAAAGCGCCGAGCTGTCGGAGTGGCAAATCTCCGATCAAGCAAGAATCGGGTTGATGGATGTCGTTCGTAACGCCAAGCCGACCGTGCTGATCGGAGTTTCCGGGCAACCGGGCGCATTTACGGAAGAAGCTGTTCGCGAGATGGCGACATACGCGGAACGGCCTATCATCTTCCCTTTGTCAAACCCGACCTCGCGCAGCGAGGCTACACCGCAGCAATTGCTCGATTGGACAGAGGGCCGCGCATTGGTGGGAACGGGAAGTCCATTTGAACCGGTAAGGGTGAACGGAACAGAGGTCTCTATCGATCAGACAAACAACTCTTACATATTCCCCGGGCTGGCACTCGGCATAATTTCTTCGCGCGCAAAGCACGTATCAGACGGAATGATCAAGGCAGCGGCCAAAGCTTTGGCGGAACTGTCGCCGGAGCGAAAAGACAAAAAGGCATCGCTCCTGCCGCCACTCGAGACCGTTCGGGCGGTGAGTAAACATGTCGCCGAAGCAGTAGGGGCACAAGCAATTCGAGATGGGCTGGCCCAGGTGAACGAAGCGGATTTCGAAAGCGAACTCGGTGGCAACATTTGGCAGCCGGAATATAGGCCTTACGAGTGGGTTTAGAAGGAGCTCTCCTGATGGCGGAGTGGCTTACCACCAAGACGGATCCACAGACGCCTTTTTGCGGCGAGTAGCGGTGCTGAACGGGACTGAACTCGGGATGCCGGAACTACCAGATTGTCGCTGAGTCGATCAAGCGAATCTGCCGAAGGTCGCAGTCTACTTCTGCCACAACTCCGATGGGAAGAATGAACTTGGGATCGGTGTGTCCAAAATCCATCCTAGTGATTACTGGAAGCGACGTTAAACCTGATTTCAGCGAGTACACGTAGCAGAGCGTCATCATACGCCTGAAAACTCGTTTCTTCGCCATAGGGCCTGCCGTAAAGTATCCCGCGGACTTCATTCAATGCTCCCGTGGCGACTAGTGAGCGGAGCATGTACGTCACCAGCGTGGGAGATGGTTGATCCTCGGATGTCTCGAGGAACAATATGCTGTTTCTCCATTTTTCCGGCTCTGGCCAAACCATGGTGCCTCGAAGCCAATCAACGACTTCCAGGCAGCCGCCGATCAGGTGGCCGCGATGCCGTCCGCTCCCCTGGAGCCACTTCCAACCCGAGCATGGCCGCAGCTTTCGCCGCATCGCATTACGGTCTTGATTTGCCCACTCCCAGGACTCGATCGTCCACCCAGCCGAATTGGGAGAAATGAGCATCGACGGAGAAGGAGCGAAGAGGACCCGGCGGACCGACTCGGTCATGTAGGTTGATAATCCGCCATTTTCGTCGAAGCCCGCCATCAGGGATGGCCCATAGAATGAGATCACCCCGGCTTTCAAGAAAGCGAAGTGGGTCACGGTTGAGTCGGAGTAGCCGAGGAAAACCTTGGGGTTCTCGCGAATGACCGAATAGTCAAGGAACGGCAGCATGCGAATGGAATCATCTCCGCCGATTGTGGATACAACGCCCTGAATCGCGGGGTCGCTTAGGACCTCCATCAGGTCAGCGGCACGAGCTTCGGGATGCTGGGCGAGCCAGTCGACGTCCGCCAGCGCGTGGCGGCTCTCAACCACTTCGACGCCGAACGTTTCCTGCAACTGACGCTTCCCGTCCTGGTACGCACGCGGAAACACACTGGGCCAACCACGAGACAGCGAGATGGCGGCAATACGATCCCCTGGACGAAGGGCGCGAGGTTTGATCATTTGCGTGATTCATCCGATTATTGCGGTGGTCGCAAGAATCGGGGCGGCGAGCTCAGCTCTTCCTGCGACGACGGCAAGAGAGCGGGCCTTTTCGCGACCTATGCCCTTTGTAAAAAGCCGCCACGCCACGTCCTGAGGAAGCACCACGGTCGTTACCGGCTTGGCAGGTGAATCGAGAAGGAGGCTCCAACCGGCTTCGGTCTTGTACACGTACCAGACGCCACCTGCCTCTCCTGAGATCTCAAACCGCACGGATGTCCCTGGCGGAGCTGTTGCGTTACGAAAGGCGTGAGGCAAAGCGCGCACGAAGGCATCCAGCACGGGCGCGAGAAAGTATGGGTCATAGAGCGGTGGACGTCCGGTGGCATCACGAATCTGCTGCTGGTGATGCCAACGCTCTGTGAATTCGCGGGCGAGATCAAACCATACCGGCGCCGGGTCGGGACCCGCCCAGTTGACGGGGCCACCCATGCTCATCGGGTCGAGAGAGGAAAAACACTTGTCCACTTCCGGCCCGCAAAAGGCGAGAAGCTCGCGGAGTAAGCGAGGGCTCATGCGGCGTGCGGCTATGATCCATTCGCGATTCAAACGGTCCACCAACTCAACGAGTTGATCGTAGCTATGGATTTCCTGAGTAGAGCGAAAACCATCGCGCTTCCCTGAGAGGATCCAGATATCACCGCCTAACAAGTGTGTAGCGACGTCCTTTACAGACCAGCCCGGGGCAGCCGTCGGGCGTGCCCAATCATCTTCGGCAAGCTCCGCAAGCAGCGTAAGCAAATGGGCTCTCAAATGGGGGAAGCGTTCGGCAACGATAATCTTATCGGGACTCTTCATAACCAAGGATTTGTTATGGCGTTCTTTCGATCAAGAAGCGCCGCATCCGCGTCGCCGTGCCCGGCGGCTTAACGGCTTGATCGGTCGTCTTATGTTTGGCATGCCTGCCCTTGTTATACGTCTGTCTCCATGAAATGTAGTAAAGTTCCGAGATGTACTCGCGACGCGCCCTGCTTCGCACTGCTGCTCTCGCCCCCTGGTTGCCGGGCTACGACCAAAGCCACCGATCTTTAGGAGTGCAACTCTACACGGTTCGCAAGATAATTCAGAACGATCCTCTCGCAATTCTGCGCTCGCTCGCCGCAATCGGCTACCGCGAAGCGGAGATGTTGCGTTCGCAAATCGCCCCGCTTGCACCCTACCTGCAGGATGTCCTGCTGCGTCCCGTCAGCATTCACTTCGAAAGTCCGCTCATCACGGGCAATTGGCAGTCGTGGAAGGAAGACGATATGCCCATCATTGACGAAAACGCCACTTTCGACCAAGCCCTGGTCGAAGCGAAACAGCACGGCTTCGAGTACATGGTCTTCAACTATCTCCCACCCAAAGAACGAGGCGGCCTGAGCTTCTACAGCGCACTATCTGACAAGCTAAACGCAGCCGGCGAAAAGTGCCGCAAGGCCGGCCTTCAGCTTTGCTACCACAATCACGATTTCGAGTTTCAACCCAAGCCCGGTGGACGGCCCATCGACACGTTATTAAGCCGCCTGGATCGAAACCTGGTGCGCCTCGAAGTGGATGTGTTTTGGGTCAGCATGGCAGGTGAAGACGCTGCGGCTTTTATCGCCAGGAATGCCGGTCGAGTGGAGATGGTTCACTTGAAAGACCGGAAACGGGGGACTCCGCACGCCTTTGACGTCGAGTCCGTTTCCGACGATACCTTCCGTGAAGTCGGACGCGGCGACCTGAATTTCCAAAAAATTCTGCAAGCTGCCTCCGCCGCCAAGGTGAAGCACTATTTTGTCGAACAGGATCACTCAGCCGATCCGGTTGCTAGCTTGCGCCAGAGCTACACGGAATTGCACCGGCTCGGTTTCTGAGTCTGCCCAGGCAATGTACTCCCGAGCTTGGCAGCCTGGAGCGCATTTTGGTGGCCCCGGAGCTTGACGCGTGCGAATGTCTGAACGCTAAGCGCGACTAAGGCTGATCGCCTGGGTAGGACAGGACTCCACAGCTTGTTCGATCATGTCCACCTCGGCATCAAGGGCCTCGAATGTGTATTCGGTACCCTGCGACGTGCCGCTCGCGTTGGCCAGCTCGACGTGAGGCTCCTGACCGATCTGAAACAGCTTCGGTTCAATGCCAACGCAGATTGCTGCGAGGATACAAGCGGACGGGTCGATTTGTACAGTGACCTTCGGCATGACGGTGTCCACTATCTTGCCATGCCGTAACATTCATGCAGCTATACGCCCTCCTGCTCTTCGCGCAAGAGCGGAACATAAGAGTGCTTAAAGGCACACAGAAATGACAGCTTCCGGGACTTCATGGCTTTACACCTCCTGACGATTGTATTGAGAAAATCCAGCTGTGTATGAAAGCGATCTGCGTTACGTGCGGTACCCAATTTGGAGAGACGGACGAGTTCCCGGAGCGCTGTCCCATCTGTGAGGACGAGCGACAGTACGTGGGTTTAGGCGGCCAGCTGTGGACGACTCTCAGTGAATTGCGCCACAACTACAGCACAAAGATCGCTGAGGAAGAGCCGCAGTTGACAACGTTCGCCATAGAGCCGAAGTTCGGCATCGGCCAGCGTGCGTTTTTGATTCGAAGCGGTGACGGAAACTTGCTGTGGGACAGTATCAGCCTGCTGGATAATGCTGCCATTGAGCACATCAAGAATCTGGGCGGGCTGGCTGCGATTGCGATATCTCATCCTCATTACTACACCTGCGCCGTTGAATGGAGCCGCGCGTTTGGAGAGGTTCCAGTTTACCTGCATGAAGACGATAGTCAATGGGTAATGCGACCTGATAAGTGCATTCGGTTCTGGTCCGGAGAAACATTCGAAGTTCCAGGCGGCCTCCGACTGATCCGCTGCGGCGGCCATTTCGAAGGCGCCTGCGTCGTACATTGGCCGCAGGGAAGCGCCGGCCGTGGCGCGCTCCTGACCGGAGATACGATCCAAGTGGTCCCCGACAGAAGGTGGGTCAGCTTCATGTACAGCTATCCCAACTACATTCCGTTGAACGCGAGTGGGGTGAAGAAGATTGTTGCCGCGATCGAGCCGTTCAAGTTCGAATGCATCTACGGTGCGTTTGAAGGCATGACGGTTGCCTCCGACGGCAAGCGCGTGGTGGAGCGGTCGGCAGAGCGATACCTGAACAGCATGTCGATGACAAGGCAAATGCCTTGATGTCCTCGATGCTGTTTAAACCTGGCGAGCAGGTATCACTGGCTAGGTAGTACGCGCAAGTAATTCGGTGTCGACGCGCGCATCCAACTTGCCGATGTGTATTACACAGATAAGAAACTTCAATATCCTGTTCGCGTCGAGAAACCCAACCCGGTTTTCGCGAGAGCTCTCCAGCAAGCTATAGGCGGCGCGCCAGTGTCCTTGCAGGAGGAGATGGCGGCGGCGAGCCCGGCAGTAAATGCGGCACTCGGTGGCATGGACATGCGCCAGATTCTATCGACCGGACTCTCGGCTCTGCCGGCTGACTCGAACGGAGTTCCATTCAACATGTCGCACATTTACGCCAGTGGCAACATCGCGGCCGACATGTACTGCAATGTCGCAGCGGAAGCAACGGGGCGCCGTAACGATTGCCTGGACGCGCATACGCGGAGCGGTGAATTCATCACTACGCTGCGACTCTCACCGACAAGGGGCCGAGCCGTTCAGCTGAGGATTCTCTGGAGTCACTCCGAAGCGGATTCTGCGCGATGGTTCTGATAACATCAGAGCCATCGCAAACACCTTGTCTGTTGCCCTGAAGGTCACGTGGGCAATTTTTGTCATTGTCTGGATCGCGGGCGCTTTCATGTCGAAGCGAAGTGTGCGGCGTCAATCCTGGGGATCCCGCTTCGGCATGTTTGCCATCGCAATCCTGGAATGCCTGCTGCTGTTTTGGGCGTTTAAGTACTTCGGGTTCGCGTACCGCCGGTTCTTACCGGATTCAGTTATTTACCTCTGGATCGGCCTGGCGATGACCATAATAGGGGTCATGTTTGCGATTTGGGCGCGGGTAAAACTCGGCCGAAACTGGAGCGGGATTGTAACGGTTAAGCAGAATCACGAGCTGATTCGCACGGGTCCTTACGCGCTGGTACGTCATCCCATCTACACAGGCATCATGTTGGCAGTTTTCGGCACTGCTATATTCGACGGCGAAATTCGAAGCATTCTTCTCATGATTGCGACGCTGACGATACTTGCTCAGAAGATGAAGATGGAAGAACAATTCATGACCGAGCAATTCGGTTCTGAATACGCCAGCTATCGACTAAATACCAAGGCGCTGGTGCCGTTTCTCTGGTAGCGGCTACGAGCTCCGAATGGCCACCGTGCAAACGTCTCTTCGGGTAACCTCCCCGACATCAGGAGTGCCAATATGGATCAGCATCAGTTCCGACCAGGGCTGAAGCTGATGTGCTGATTAATATGCTGCGGATAAACGTCTGATGCGGAAAAGAATCGCGACACGCTTTCTCGGTCTGTTTGCTTGCGGACTTCTGCTGTCCTGCGCCTCAGGCGCCGAAGACCCGCACCGCAACTATGCCGGGTCGGCGACCGTCAGCTCGTTCGGGATCGTGGCGACCAGCCAAACCCTCGCCTCCCAGGCCGGGGCGGCCGTCCTCGAGCGGGGCGGCAGCGCGGTGGACGCGGCCATCGCAGCTAATGCCGCGCTGGGCGTGATCGAGCCGATGATGAACGGGGTAGGCGGCGACCTATTTGCGATCGTCTACCAGGCTAAAACTGGCAAGATCATCGGCATCAACTCGAGCGGCTGGGCGCCCAAGGGCACGAGCATCGAATTCCTTCGAGCGCACGGCGTTAGTGGAAAGATTCCATCACAAAGCGTTCACTCCGTCACCGTACCGGGAGCGGTCGCGGGATGGGCAGCGCTGCAGCAGAAATTCGGCAAGCTCTCTCTCAAGGATGATCTGGCGCCAGCGATCTTCATGGCCGGACACGGCGTTCCCATTCCTGAAATGGACGCTCAGGCGTGGGCGATCTTTGGTCCTGAATTCCAGAAATCGCCAGGATTCGCCGAGACCTTCTTGCCGCAAGGCCATCCATTGAACACCGGAGAGGTGTTCCGCAACCCCGACCTCGCGCGGACTCTGCAGCACATCGCCGACGACGGCGCAAACGGATTTTATCGAGGTCCTGTGGCGGCCACGATGGTTTCGTTTCTCAACTCGCTCGGGAATCCTATGTCGGCGCAGGATCTCTCCGAATTCTCACCTGAGTGGGTCGAGCCGATTTCTACTACGTATCACGGCTGGACCGTGCGCGAACTTCCGCCGAATGGCCAAGGTATTGCCGCACTCGAGATGCTCAACATCATGGAGCGATTTCCTCTAAAGGAATACGGCCACAATACCGTTCAGGCGCTTCATACGATGATCGAAGCCAAGAAGCTCGCTTACGCGGACCTGGCGCGCTACGTTGCCGACCCGCGCTTCGTCAAGGTTCCTGTATCCGAGATGATTTCGAAGAGTTTCGCACAAGACCGCGCGAAGCTTATCGGTACCAAGGCGAGCTGCCAGGTCGCACCCGCTGATCTGACGACAGTGCTGACTGCTGCCGGCCGTGACACGACGTATCTGACTGCGGTGGATCGGGACGGAAATATAATCTCGCTCATACAGAGCAACGCGGGCGCCTTCGGATCGGGTCTGGTCGCGCCTGGAACCGGTTTCGTTCTGCAGAATCGAGGTGCCGGCTTTTCACTCCAGCCAGATCACCCGAATGCGCTTGCGCCGCGCAAGCGCCCGTTTCATACGATCATCCCCGGCCTTCTGAGCAAGGGTGATGTGACTATCGGGTTCGGCATTATGGGCGGATTGAATCAGCCGCAAGCTCATGCGCAGTTCGTGTCGAATATCGTCGATTTCGGCATGGATATACAGGCCGCGCTGGACGCCGCCCGCTTCACGAAACCAACGTTTAACGGATGCGATGTTCTGCTGGAATCGCGCGTTCCGGAACCAGTGCGCACGCAGTTAACCGAGATGGGGCACCAAGTCCAAACCGAAGACGCCTATTCGCAGAAAATGGGGCGCGGAAATGCGGTGATGGTGGATTCTCACGGCATTAAGTATGGCGCTTCGGATCCGCGCGCGGATGGCCAGGCTGTTCCTGAGGCCGCCCATTACTGGAAGTAACTGCGCCGTGATCTTGCTACGGCGGCATCTGTTACCAGAGCAATTTCAATCCAAATTGAATCTGACGGGACGTGGTGGATGTGCTTGTGATCACGCCAGCGGTGGGAGATACACCCGTGGGGGTGAACACAACCGCATTAGGTCCATTGAAGTTCGCTCTGTTCAGCAGATTGAAGAACTCCGCCCGGAACTGCAGGTTCATTCTTTCGCGAATGGATGTGTTCTTCAGCAACGAGAAATCCCAAGTGCCGAGGCCGGGGCCGATCAGCGTGTCCCGGCCTAGATTGCCGTAGAATCCGCTGTTGTTTGGCGGCGCCAGGAACGCCGCGGGATCAAACCAACGGTTCACGTTGCCCAGAATCACAGGGCCGGAGAACGAGGGGTTAACAAATGGACGCACCGGATTCCGGGTGTCGCCGTTGTTCGACGGATTGTAACTCAGTTGCGGTGTAAATGGAAAGCCGCTTTGAATCGTCACAATAGAGTTGAGCGTCCAGCCGCTGGCAAGCGCGTTCCCGAATCCGCCAGCATTGGCGAGCCATCTGCGCCCGTGTCCGAATGGCAGATCGTAGACGGCACTGATGACTCCCACGTGACGTACGTCGAAGTTCGCAAGCCCCCGGTCCGCGCGCAGATTGAAGGGGTTCGAAGCGAGCGCGGGTTCGTTTCCCGAGGTCGTGGCATTCAGAGAATCTCCATCGTCTATAGTCTTCGACCAGGTATAGACCCCTCGCAATGAAAAGCCGTTATTGAAGCGATGATTGAGGTCCGCTTGCAGGGCGTTAGTACGAACTGGTGCCCTCGGAAAAGTATGTCCAGGTATTAGCGATTGCCGGATTAGCTCTTACAGCCGTGGGAACGTAGTATGTTCCGGCAGGGATCGGCGTGTTCGCCAAGCCGACAGGGAAGGTGCTTGGATACTTTGCGGGGCACGGTGAAGCCGGGCAGACGACGGGGAATGGCTCGTTTGCGTCGATGCCGATCAGTTCGTGATAGCCATGCGATCCCACATACCCGACTGAGAGAGCCGTATTGGTTGTCAGTTGTTGCTGAACCCGGAAAGACCACGAGATGAGAGTCGGAGTATACATATCGGGTTGAACTCCGCCGGGAACCAGACGGGCGGTCGGACGCGGAGGGGCTGTGCGCGAGAGCGGCAGCAGGGCAACCGCGGCATTCGGAAGATTGTAAGTCGGGTTGAAGGGAGCATTCTGATCGGTCCGGTAGCCGAGGGCGTCCTGCAAATCGTTGTACATGCCGAAGCCACCGCGAAGAACGGTTCTTCTCAACGGACTCCACGCTAAACCAAATCGAGGCTGCGGCAGCAACGTCCCTCTGTTCAGTGTAAAAACGGAGTTTGCGATCCTCGGCTGGCTGGATATAATCCCGTTCGGGTAAGTGTAATTTGCGGCGCGCCCGTGAGCTTCATTCCAGCCCGTCGTAGATTCCTGACGGAATCCCAACGAGAGTGTCAGTTTTGGACTGAGCCGCACGACGTCTTCGCCGTACCATGCGCCAAAGACCGAGCGCCAGTTCAGCGGAGTCGGAGAAGGATCGTAGAGGAGACCGCTCGCCGTGCCGTGGAGAAACGTTTGCAGACTGGTGAACGTAGCCTGTCCATACTGGCTCAAGGCCAGGTTTTCGTTCGACTGGAACTGCTGTATCCAGGCGCCGAAACTGAATTGCTGCTTGCCTGTTGTCCAGGAAATGCGGTCTTCGTAGGTGAAAATGTTCCTCGCCACGCGCAAGTTGCTTCCGTTATTGCTTCCGGCGAGACTGACTTGTGCTGCCGGGTTGGATGCAGCGCTGCCCCCGACAACAATCGCACCAACCGGACTCCCTTCCAGAAAACCAGGGAGCGAGGCGGCAGGCGTACCCGGTGTCGGTTCTCCGGTGAAGAAATAGCTCGCTCTCGAGTAACCCAGACGAGCCACATTCAGCAGCGAGGGAGAGAAAACATGCGTCTCTTGCAGGCTCGCAACCTGTTCGCGGAGACTCTCGATGTCCGTGCTGTAGGCGTTCGTACTCGTGGGACTGAAGTCTGCGCTGTCGTCCACTGTGTAAGCGGCATTGAGGGAATCATCGCTTGAAAAATTGTGGTCGAGCCGCACTGTACCGAAGTCATCCCGGATCGTTTGAAGAGGATTATTGAATGCTTCCGAGATGCCCCCAAAATCAGAAGCACCGGGCGTTGGCGTCGGCCATGCATTGATCAGCGGAGAAACACCGACAAAAACCAGGCCGGAGGACGGACAAGGGTGAGGCGCGGGGGTCACCAGTCTACAAGGGAGAAACCCATTCCGCGCATTCATATCGGGCACAAGATCGACACTGGTTTGATGGAGATGCTGGCGGAGCTCCTCAAAATTTCCAAATATGAAGGTCTTGTCTTTCTTGATCGGTGCGCCGAGGGACCCTCCAAATTGATTGCGCTGAAAACCGGGAGCCAAACCAGGATCGAAAAAGTTCCGCGCATCCAGAGCGTTGTTCCGCAAGAACTCGTATATGGACCCATGAAGCTGATTGCTTCCCGATTGCGTGACGATCAAGACCTGGGCGCCTGGCCGCTTGCCATATTGCGCGCTGTAGGAATCGCGCAGGACATTGAACTCACGGACCGCATCGACGCCTAGCAATTGCTGGCTGGTGCCGCCCGGCTGCATGTTGTTTTCGGCAGCGCCGGTGAATTCGATTCCGTTCAAAAGGTAGAGATTCTGCTGAGGACGATTTCCCGTTACAACAAAATTGTTGCCGGTGGTCGAGTTCGAAACACCCACACCACCTGTTTTCTGGGATGTAAAATTCACGACTCCGGGATTGAGAGTGAGTAGCTCGTCGAAACTTCTGCCGTTTAAAGGAAGATCTTTCACCTGCTGCTCGCCGACTAGGCCGGAGATGTCCGTGGTTGTTACGCTCACGACCGGAGCATCGGCATTGACGGTGATTTGCTGACTCGCAGTTCCGATCCGCAGATCGAGATTTAAGGTGGCTTCCTGGCCTACGACCAGGTTGAGGCCTGAGCGAATCTCTTCCGCGAATCCTGATTTGTTGACCCGAACATCGTAGTGTCCAACAGGAAGCGCGGAGAGCTGGTAAAGTCCAGCCTCGTTCGTAACCGTGCTGCGCCTAACGCCTGTCTCGACGTTTTTGGCTGTTATGGTAGCGCCCGAGACTACCGAGCCGGATGGGTCGCGGACCCTTCCGGAAAGCATAGCGGAGACCTGGGCCCAGGCTGATGATTCGCCTAGAAGAAATAAAATGCCGAGAGCCTGGAGGAGGTATATGTATCGTCGCCTATCAAGCAATAGAGCTAGCAGGATCATTGTCTTGTTTACAGTACTATGTAAAGTATAAGCGACATAAATCGCGAGATTATAGTGAAGGGGCTCAATGCTGGTTCGCACGCGCTTACGGGAAATTCGGAAAACACGGGGAGTTTCCGCCGCCGATCTGGCCCATCGCATAGGGGTCAGCCGGCAGACGATTTATGCCATCGAGGATGGAAGTTTCGTGCCAAACACGACCGTTTCGCTACAACTCTCGCGTGCTCTCGAGGTGGCTGTCGAAGAGATCTTCTCTCTTTCAGACCCAAAAGCAACGGAGCCGATCAGCGCAGACCTGCTGCCTGGCGATCACGCAAAAGAAGGTCAACTTGTGAGAGTTTGCCGAGTCAATGAACGGGTGCTCGCTATTCCTGCGTCCTTGGTACCGGCTTATCTGCCCCCGGCGGATGGCATCATCGAATCACGCACGAGCCTTAGCGTTTCCGTCAAGACTTCCACGGGTTTACCCGAAGACGGCAAACGGCTGTTACTTGCAGGATGCGACCCCGCACTTTCGCTGCTTCATGATGCACTGCACACGCCGGGGATCGAAATCATCAGTGTTCCGTGTTCAAGCCGGCGTGCCCTGCAGTGGCTTAAGCAAGGACGAGTGCATGCAGCGGGTTCTCATCTCCTAGACCGGACCACGGGGGATTACAACGTGCCGATTATCCGGCGTCTTCTTCCGACCGCATCAGTGCGGGTAGTCACTTTCGCTGTTTGGGAGCAAGGCCTGGTACTGCCGCACGGTAATCCAAAAAGCATTCGATCCATTGCAGATCTCGCGGGTAACGACGTGACCTTCATCAATCGCGAAAAGGGGTCTGGCAGCAGAGATTTACTGGACCACGATCTCCGGCGCCTGGGCATCCGATTTGAGCAGGTAAGGGGATACAATTCCATCGCTCAAGGACATCTGGCAGCTGCCTATGCGGTGGCCGCCGGGACTGCCGACTGTTGCATTGCGCCTCGATCTGCGGCTCGCTGCTTCGGACTGGATTTCGTTCCCTTAGCAGTGGAGCGATTCGATCTCTCGCTGCCAGAGGCATCTCTTGAATTACCGGCAGCCAGTGCACTGCTCGAATTGCTAAACCGTTCTCATCTGCGGAACAAGCTGCGGTGTATTGCCGGATATGATACGGCTCACACTGGCGAGATCCTAATGTAGTTTTGCGCCGCCGCTGCTGCGCAATCGCGGTTCCCTTACGCTCCCCTTGACTATCTACAAATAAGGAAGGTATTGTAGATATTTTAGGAGAGTTTGCGCCGTTGGGTAAACCTACAGACCTGGTCCAAGGCACGCTTGACCTGCTGATTCTGAAAACCATTTCACTCGAACCCATGAACGGGTGGGCGATTGCGAAGCGCATCGTTCAGGTTTCTAAAGATGTTCTGCAGGTTCAGCAGGGCTCGTTGTACCCTGCTTTGCATCGTCTCGAGCATCAGGGTTGGATTAAGGCCGAATGGAGGGATTCCGAGAACAATCGCCGAGCAAAGTTCTATTCGCTGACGGCGGCCGGACGAAAACAACTCAAGTCAGAGCTTGATAATTGGCAGCGATTGTCAAATGCGATCGGATTGGTGATCGAAGGGACATAGGACGTTGGCGGGATCTACGGCGTGATCGCCTATTCGGTGTCGCAGCGCAGGCCGGAGATAGGCATTCGCATGGCGTTCTGCTGATGGGAAGTCCACTCATTGGTGTATCTTTTCATTCCGCTCCAACATTCCGATGAGGTGCGCGATCTTCCGAACGCGAGTCCCAGGCTTCTTGACGGTTTGGATTCGCCAAAGGATGGCGTACCGATTGGTTTTGTCAAGGGTCTCGAAGAAAGCTTTAGCTCGCGGGTTCGCATCCAAGGCGGTCTGAAGATCGCTCGGGACCCCAGCGGTGCGAGGAGAATCGTACGCGCTGTCCCATCGGCCGGATTGCTTCGCTTGCTCTACGGCAGCCAATCCGGCAGGCTTCATTTCTCCGCTCGCAATCAGAGCCACCGCTTTCTCCCGGTTGATCTTTGACCACACGCTTCGCCCCGAACGCGGCAGAAATTTCTGCAGCCAGATTTCTTCATCCTGAGGTCTCTTCTGCCCATCGATCCAGCCGTAGCAGAGTGCGACCTCGAGAGCCTCTCCGTACGTGACCGAATACAAGGGCGAACCTTTCTTGACGATCTGAAGCCATAGCCCCGTGCTCTCGCGATGGTTCAGGCTCAGCCAAGCGACCCAGTCCTCCTTCGTCCTGAAGAGCTTCGTGGGAGAAGGATCTGCGCTCCGCTTTGAAACTGTGACAGGTCTTTTGCTCACTGCCATTTTCCCACTCTAAGCCTTTCGCGGCTAGGAGGAGCCCCGCTATCGGCGACCAGCGCTGGGGCTGGTGCGTTAGTCTTCAAAAATGCGGCGTTGTAAGAGCGGGTCCCCAAAGAATCGTGCTTCAAACGTGATTCGTGACGAAAGACGTTCGTACAGATGGAACGCAAGTCTCGGGCTGTTGCTCTTCGTGTTCGCGCTGCCGGTGACCGCTCAGCGAGGGGATAGAGTTTTGAAGCTACTCGAGGAGTTGTCAAATGCTCCGGCGCCCTCAGGATTTGAGGGGCCTGTCCGTGACATTCTGAAACGCGAATTCCAGGCGGAGGGACTGGAAGTTTCTACCGACGGGATGGGCTCTATCATCGGGGTGCTCCGGGGCTCTAGCGATGGACCTCGCATCATGCTGGCTGCGCATATGGATGAAGTGGGAGCGATGGTGCGTTTCGTTACACCTGAGGGAATGGTCAAGTTCCAACTATTGGGCGGTTGGCTTGACCAGGCCCTGGTGGACCAGCGCTGGACAATCCTGACCGCCAAAGGGCCGGTTCCGGCCGTCAGCGGATTGAAGAGCGTTCACGTAACTCCGCCCGAAGATCGCACCCGCGTGACGCCACGCGACGACGTCTTTCTGGATGTAGGCGCGAAATCGAAAGAAGAGGCTGAGGCGCTAGGCATTCGGGCGGGGGATGCCATTGCTCCGACCGGTTCGTTTGCAGCATTGGCATCGGGCCGCTACGTCGGAAAGGCTCTGGATGACCGGGTAGGTTGTGTGATGTTGATCGAGACGCTTCGCCGGCTGAAGGAGCAGGGCACCAAGGGTCCCAACACCATTTACTTCGTCGGCACTGTGCAAGAGGAGATAGGATCACGGGGGGCGCACACAGCGGTCGCCCTGGTAAAGCCTGCGCTCGGGCTATCGCTCGAAGCCGGCATCGCTGCGGATCACCCGGGAGGGCGTTCAGACTATGCTCAAGAAAAGTTAGGCGCTGGGCCGGTGATCTATCTCGCAGACGTTGCGATGCTGGTGAACCTGAAGCTGCGCGATTTTCTCTTTCAAGTCGGGCAAACAAACAACATTCCGCTGCAAACAGAGGTGACGCGCGGCGGATTCGAGGATTCGATGGAGCTGCAGGCTTATGGCACCGGCGTGCCTGCGGCGAATATCGCTGTTGCGACACGTTATCTTCACTCGCACAACAGCATGATTCAGCGCTCCGACCTCGATCGCACGATCGACTTCCTGGTGAAGGCGCTGGTCCAGCTTGACGCCCGCAAGGTGGCCGAGATCTCTGCGTTCTAGAACTGCCGCGTGAAATGCGGCAGAGCCGGCGTTTCACCTTGCAGATAGATGGAAGCCAGTAGCAGACGATAATTCGTATATGGCAGCTCGTACCGCAGAGGTCGACCGGTTGCTTTCTCATTCCTCTGAGAGGCTGCCGTTGAGCCAGTCGGCGCTGCGGCCGAAGATCGACCTGTGCAAAGCCCGAGCGCAGGATCCATCTGCACTGTTTCCGGAGGCCCGGGATAGTCAGGCGGCTCTAGCGGGCCTGCTACTGCGTCTAGGATGTTGGGCCGAGAGCCATGAAGTTGCACAGGACATACACTCCGCTCAAGGGAGTTACTGGCACGGCGTCATCCACCGAATGGAACCCGATTCTTCTAATGCGGCGTACTGGTTCAGGCGGGTCGGCAGGCATCATGTTTTTCCTGAACTTCTGCAACGGGCACAAGAGGTGTTGAAGAGTAGCGGCCCCAAGCATTGGCGCCTGAAGAACTCCTGGGATCCGTTTTTATTCATCGAGTGGTGCGACGAGGCGCGCCGAAGCGGCGGTCCGGCGGAAAGTGCCGCAACCGAGATACAGACGATTGAATGGGAACTGCTATTCGATTGGTGCGCGGAATTTAACGCGCGGCACTCCTAGTACCTAACAAAGCAGAGCTTCGATGCTATCGTGTGGCGAGGCTTCGGAGGAGCGCGCACTGAATGCGAAGCGAGCGTTTAACAACCGTGACGACGGTGGAGCGTCGCGGGCGATTGCAGGGGTTTTTCCGCGATCTCGGACCGGGATTGATAACCGGCGCGGCGGACGACGATCCATCGGGTATTTCGACCTATTCAGTGGCGGGTGCGGCGTACGGGTATGCCGGACTATGGACAGCTCTGTTCTCATTCCCTTTGATGTCGGCGGTGCAGTTGATGTGTGCACGGCTGGGCATGGTGACAGGCCGCGGACTGGCGGCAGTCATTCGAACCCGCTACCCGCCGCCGGTACTGTGGTTCGCGTGCACGCTACTGATTGTGGCAAACCTGTTCAACATCGGAGCGGATCTCGGAGGCATGGCGGATGCGCTGAAGATGGTGACCGGAATACCGCCCTATTTCGGAACGCCTTTGTTTGCGTTCCTGATCATCGGCCTTTTATTCCGGACGTCTTACCGGGCGATTGCGCGGTTCTTCAAATGGATGACGCTTGCTTTGTTTGCGTACGTCTTCACGGCATTCCTGGCGCGGCCCGACTGGTCGCAGGTGGTGCGAGCGACGTTGATTCCGCATCTGGAGTGGACCCGCTCGTACGTCGCTGTGCTGGTCGGAATCCTGGGTACAACGATCTCGCCTTATCTGTTCTTCTGGCAGGCGGCGCAGGAAGTCGAGGAGGATCGGGAGCGCGGTAAAACGACGATCGCATTGAGGCGTGGCTCAACGGACGAAGAGTTGGTTTGCGCCACGAAGGACGTAGTGACGGGAATGTTTCTCTCGAACCTGGTGATGTACTTCATCATTCTGACGACGGCGGCGACGCTGAATGCGCGTGGGATGAAGCATATCGAGACAGCGCGGGAGGCAGCGGAGGCTTTACGCCCGTTGGCGGGCAAGGGCGCGTACTGGCTGTTCACTCTGGGCTTGGTAGGCACGGGAATGCTGGGCGTTCCCGTTTTGGCTGGTTCATGCGCTTACGCGATAGCGGAGGCGGCGCGCTGGCGCTCGGCCTCACTGAACAAGAAATTTCACCTGGCGCGAAAGTTCTACGGCGTGATCGGAGTATCGGTTCTGGTGGGGCTTGCGTTGAACTACGCAGGATTGAATGCCGTCAAGATGCTGTTCTGGTCGGCGATCCTGAACGGGATTCTCGCTCCACCACTGGTCGTTCTGGTTGTGTTACTGACGAGCGACAAGAAAGTAATGGGGAAGCGCGTCAATGCACCTGCGGCACAGGTGTTGGGATGGACTTGCGCGGCTGTGATGAGTGCGGCGGCGCTGGCGTTACTGGCGCCCGCCTAAGCCCAGTGGTTTCATTCCTGGCTGTGAGTGATTGCACTCTTGCGCTTGCCACGCTGCAGGGTAAACCAGTACACCGGCAGTCCGCAAACGACAATAAGCAAGCCGGGCCACGTGGTGGCAGGACGAAACGCGAAGAGGCAAACGAGAACAGCAGAGCAGCCGACAATATAAATGAGCGGCATCACGGGATAGCCCAAAGCGCGATAGGGACGAGGGGCGGCCGGGCGCGTGATCCGCAAACGGATGACGGCGGCTATGGTTAGAACGTAAAAAATGAGTTCGGCCGAAATGACGTAATCTAGCAGATTGCTGTACAAACTGCCATAGGATTTGGTGGTGCTGTTGAAGGTCCGCGGAAGTAAAAGAGCCGAGGCCCACAAACCTTGGAGCAAGAGAGAAGTCCCGGGCACGCGAGCGCGATTGAGAGTTCCGGCACTTGCCGGGAAGAGACCGTCAAGCGCCATGGAGTAGTAGACCCGGGGGCCGGACAGAACGAGCGCGTTGATACAGCCGAAGGTGGAGATCATGATGGCTGCGGCCATCAAGACCGCACCCCATCCGGGGAAGATGGCCTGCATCATGGCAGTCGCGACGCGATCGGCGGAGGCGTGCTGAATTCTATCGAAGGGAAGGACCAGCAGGTACGCGATGTTCGCCAGCATGTAGAGACCGACGACCGAAATAGTTCCCAAGGCCAGCGCCCGTGGAAGAGTTTTGGCAGGGTTTTTCACTTCGCCTGCGGCAAAGGTGATTCCGTGCCAAGCGTCGGCTGAGAAAAGGGAACCGGATTGCGAAACGCAGAGTGCAACGAAGAGTCCGAAGCCAGTGAATGCGTTGAGAGTAGCGGTTAAGGGTGTGACATTACGGGTGGTCCAGAAGCCCGTGAAGTTAGCAGTCACCGCGGCTTTGTTCCAAAATATGAGCCCGATCAGTACGAGAGCAGCGAGAGCGACGACTTTGGCCGACGTAAAGATGTTCTGGAGAATCTTCGCGTAATGGACGCCGCGACTATTGGTCCAAGTGAGCAGGACGATAACCAGAATGGCGAGCAACTGGGCGGATGACAATGAGACGGCATAGCGCGGTGGAGAGGTGAATGGGAGGAATGAGGTAATTCTGCTCCGAAATTGCCGGCCAGAGCACGCCGGTAAAACGGGCGAACGCAACCGCCACTGCAGCGATGGTGCCGGTTTGTATGACGGTGAACAAGGTCCAGCCGTAGAGGAAGCCTAATAGAGGAGAGAACGCCTCGCGGAGGTAGACGTACATGCCGCCGGCCTTCGGGATCATGGCCGCAAGTTCGCCATACGAGAGCGCTGCTGCAACCGTGACTACGGCGGCGAAAAGCCAGGCGACGAGCAGCCAGCCAGGGCTTCCGATGTTGCGAGCCATATCTGCAGAAACCAGAAAAATGCCGGAACCGATCATAGCTCCGATCACGATCATGGTGGAATCGAAAACTCCGAGCTCGCGAACAAAACCGGCATCGCGGCGCGCGCTCTCCGCTGGCAAGTTTTCGCTGGGCGTGTGCATTTCTCTTAAAGTAGCGTGAAAAGTAACACGCCTAGAGCAGGCTGCCCAAATCGAGCTCGCCAAGATAACGCACTAGCGTATCCGGTTCGGCGGCGGCCAGTTCTTCGAAGGGTGTCACGCCGCTGGCCACAGCGATCGAATGGTACGCATTTGCTTTCGCGGCGTTCACGTCGTTGGTGTGATCGCCAATCAGGAAAATGCGGCTCGCCTTGGTGATGAGGCCGAGCCTGGTGGCACGATGGGCTGCGACTCGTCCGAGACGTGCTCGAGTGCGACCGTCCTCGGCGAACGCTCCGACCGAAAAATAGGAGCGAACACCGGCGAGCTCCACCTTTTTCCAACCGATAGCGCTCAGATTTCCGCTGACCAGGCCGAGCACGGTGCCGCGGGACTTGAGGGCCGCCAGGGTCTCCGCTACGCCGCGGCAGAGGAAGGGGCTCAAATCGGAAGCGCAGTTAGACAGATAGCTGTTTTGGCATTCGAGCATGATCGGGGTTAGACGTATGCGTATGCGGCGTTCGCTTTCACCGCCGGCGCGCAACATGGAAGCGATTAGATCGCGGTCTAAAGCACCTGCGGTTTCTATACCGTCGAGCGTAGTAGAGAGCCCGGTTACCCGGCGAATCCCTTCGACGAGCGCATGCTTATGATGAGGACCGGCGCCGCGGATCAGGGTGCCATCAATATCGAACAGGACTAAGTTCGTAGCTTTAGTTTTCACGAATAAGCCAGTTTTGGCAGCAAGGTCCCTAGTAGTTTGAGAAACGTGCCGGACACTTTCCGTCCAACCTCGAGTACCTCGCTGTGGATGAGCTTGCCAGGAGCGACGCCTGCAGCGAGGTTCGTCACGCACGCGACTCCGAGGACATTCATACCAAGCTGGTTGGCGGCGATCGTCTCGGCAACCGTGGACATGCCGACGAGATCCGCGCCGATGATCTTCAGATAGCGTATTTCCGCCGGAGTCTCATAGCTGGGACCGAGCAGACCCGCGTAGACGCCTTCCGGCAAAAGAATGCCAAGCTCGGCCGCGGTTTCGGCGGCTATCTGGCGGAGCTTCGGCGAATAGGCTTGGGTCATGTCCGGGAAGCGCGGACCAAGGCGCTCGTCATGAGGGCCGACCAGAGGGTTTGCGCCCTGCAGATTGATGTGGTCAGAGATGAGCACCAGTGCGCCTTGCGCGTATTCGAGATTAAGGCCGCCGGCGGCACAGGTAAGGACGACCGTCTTGATGCCGATGCCGTGGAAAAGCCTGATGCCGCTCACTACCTGGGCAGCCGTGTAGCCTTCGTAGAGGTGAAAGCGTCCGGATAACACGGCCACATCGGCTGCGTGGCCGTCCGCGCCGAGAGTTCCCAATACGAGCTGACCGGCATGCCCCACGACAGTCGAGATCGGAAACTCCGGAATGTCGCGGTAAGCAATCCGCACGGATTTTTGCAGCAGATCGGCGAAGGCGCCCAGTCCGCTGCCCAAGACTACGCCCACGGAGGGGCGCAAAGGCGTGGCGCTCCGGACGAAATCAGCAGCGTTCTGCATGTGGCTCAAACCAGTATCGCGTTGTCAGGCAGACGGAACGATTTTGGGGAAGCCGTCGGGAGCCAACTTCAGTTGAGGCTCCTTGGTGACCTCTCTCATGACCGACTCGATGACCTTCCCGTCGATTTCTGACATCTGCTGAATGAATACCGGATAGCGCACTGTGACTTCAACTCCGGAATCTGTGAAACGCGCCCGGCTAACGGGCGCCGGCATTTCAACCTGGATATTCGGCGGTACGTTCGAATGCCTCGTGCTGTTCCTGAATGGCGGGTTGGTAGCTATGGTAGACGGACTCAACGGCGCGACCGATGCGCGTGCGGGATTCCTCAAGATTTGTCTCCGAGATGAAAGTAGTCGAGACATTGTGCCACGTATAGTCCGTGCCTGGCGCTTGCTTAATCAGCGCCGCTGGTTGGAAAATGACTGAATTGGAAAAGACGGCAACGCGTCCGGTAGGGTGTAAGTCGGTGCCTGTTCCGGCCAGCTCCATCAGGTATAGGCGTACAAGGCCGACTTCGATGACCTTGCCGGTCACATTGGAAACGGTAACACGATCGCCGGCGCGGAGACCGTAGCGCCCTATCAAGAAGAAGTATGCTACGACCGAGAGAATCACGTTTTGTAGCGCGACAGCGAGACCGGCGGTTACGAAGCCAGCGATGGTCGCAAAGGAACCAATGCCGCTTACAGACGCAAAAACCGTAATGACGCCTCCGAGCAGGATCACGACGATACGCCTGATCAGGACAAACTGCCGCCTGCGGCGCGAGTCCTTTACATAGCGTAGAGTGAGACCGTGAACAATTCGGGACGCAATGAGCAGCACAAGAACTGCCAGCGCGAAACCTCCGAGGCGAAGCACCAAGTATCCGGCGACGGTCTGAAGTTGGCTGTTGAGAGCATCGCGCCACTGATAGAGGGCGGCCTCAGTAGTTTGCTGGGCTATTCCCTGCTCACTTAACGGAACAATCGGGCCCGACCAGCGCTTTAAAACGGACGAAAGAAGATCGATCTGCTGATGGGTATCCGACAGTTGCTTTGGGTCGGTCTCTGCCGAGGGTTGTGTTGGCCAGTCCATCGCTCTGATTGATGATCGCTCGCAACTCCGTGCGCAGGGGCGTCAGCAGAGTTCGACCCTCGGACACCGAGCTGATTCGTTTCCGTCAAAAGAGTCTCGATGCGGCCGCGGGCCCGCGCAGTTCGAAACAATATGCCTATAAGCGGCGCGATTCCGGCCGACTCGGGATGAAACGCAGATACAGCCACTTGGTCTTGCTGCGGAGCAGGTGCCGGCGGGGCGGAATCGCTCAGGGCGGCCGGAATGGAATCGGAGCCGGCGAGGAGATCGATTTGCCCCTGCAATCCTCCGGTCTCTTCGGGCTCGTTGGCAAAACGCAGTAGGTCTTTAAGGCTACTTTGCGAGGTGGTGGCGAAGGCGAGATCGGCTTTGAGCGCGTCACGTTGAGAAGTGAGGACTGACAGCTTGCGACGAGGCGCCTTTGCGATCTGCTGGTTCAGGTCATCGATCAACCCCTTTTAGCCGCTCGACCCGTTGAGCCGCCGCGGCAGCGCTCTGCTGCAGATTGCGCGCATGATCAGGCGCGCAGAATGGGTTTCGGTGGCGGAATTCGCCAGCAGCGCTGCTTGCGCTCGAGCGAATGCAAAAGCTTTCATTACAACTTGACGAGAGGACTGGCGCACGCTATTTTCGAGCAGACAGTTTTGGCCGGTCGAGAGGGGCGGAGCCGCTGTATTTACATGCTCGTACCAAGCGATGGTAGCATTCAGATGATTCAGGATCTTCTGCGCGCCTACGAGTTGCGGCTCAGATCTGGCCGCACGAGCCTTGAGCCCACACAAAGTGCATAAAGATGACAGACGATTCGAACCTTCAAAACGTAGGAGGCAAACATACGGACCGCTAGTTACAGCAGCATTCCTGCGATGCAGGCGGACATGAAGTTGGCAAGCGTCCCGACGAACATGGCCTTTAATCCCAGTCTGGCCAGATCCGATTTGCGAGAAGGTGCGAGCGCTCCTATACCTCCTATCTGGATGGCGATGGAGCTCAAGTTGGCGAATCCGCACAGCGCGAAAGTGGCGATGATGAAGGAACGAGGTTGTAGCAAAGCTCTAATCCTGCCTAATTCGAGATAGGCGACAAATTCATTCAGCACCATACGCGTTCCTAACAATTTTCCGACGCTTGCGCAATCGTTCCAGCTAACACCGAGCGCCCACGCGATAGGAGCGAATATAAAGGCCAGAATCTGCTGAAGAGAAGCGGGTACGCGAGGAAAATGGCCGTGCAGCCAACCCAATCCGCCATTCACCATCGCGATAAGCGCGAGGAAGGCAATCAGCATAGCGGCGATATTCAGAGCGAGCTGAAGACCGTCACCAGCACCGCGGGCAGCAGCGTCGATCAAATTCACTCCGGGCTTTTCGATTTCGACACTGATCTGACCGCGGGTAACGGGCGACGAAGTTTCGGGAACGAACATTTTGGCGAGCATCAGGGTAGCGGGCGCGGTCATCAGAACGGCCGTTAACAAGTTCGCGATAGAAACCCCCGCCATCGCCACATACGCCGCCATAACGGCCCCCGACACGTGGGCCATACCGCTGGTCATCACGGTAAAGAGCTCGGATTCGGTGAGGCTTTCGAGAAACGGCCGGATGGTAACGGGCGCTTCGGTCTGTCCCATAACGACACTAGCGGCCACGCAAGTGGTTTCGGCGCCGCTGGTTCCCATGAAGCGCTGCATAAAAATCGCCATGCCCTTCACGAAAACCTGCATGACGCCCAAGTAGTAGAGAATGGCGAAGAGCGAGCAGAGGAAGATCACAATCGGCAATACGTCGAAAGCGAAGACGACGCCGAATTGATCCGAGCGCGCGCCCAGCTTGTCCCCAAATACGAAGGTGGACCCGGCCGTCGAATAATTCAGCAGGGCGTTGACGAACAAGCTCAGGGCATAAAACAACTTGCCGAACCCTGTCTTGAGCACCAGGAAGGCAAACGCGAACTGAAGAACCAACCCCCAAAGCAGGACGCGTTTCTGAATAGCGGCACGGTTCGCGGAGAACAGGTAGGCGGAAGCGAGGATAGCAAGCAATCCAACGAGCCCATCGTATCTAGCCATCCGGGCACCAGGATGTCAGGCGCTCAAGAAAAGCATCAGCTCACAACTTCGAGAATCAGGTCACGTTCTTCCACCGGCTGTTGGGAGATCTTGAAGGCGTCCTCGACCAGTTCGGCGGCTTCTTCGAGATGTTCGTCACTGGTGTAGTAGATTCGGCACAAGATGCTGCCGGAATCGATTTTCTGGCCAACTTTCACTTCGAGAATGACGCCCACCGCAGGATCGATGAAGTCTTCTTTGGTGTTTCTTCCCGCTCCGATCATCGAAGAAGCCTGGCCGATCAGCTCTGCATCGATGGCACTGACGTATCCGCCGCGCGCGGTCGTGATCTCCTGAGCGCCGGTGGCGTTCGGGAGAAGGTCGAAGCGGTCAAGCACCTGCGGATTGCCGCCCTGCGCCGCGATTACGTCCTTGAACTTCTGGAAACCGGAACCGTCGAGCAGCTTCGATTGCGCCAGTTCGCGTGCCTCCTCGAGCGTCTTGACAATCTTGCCCAGGAAGATCATACGAGCCGCCAGCTCAAGCGACAGCCGGGTCAAGTCGGCAGGGCCGACGTTCTGGAGAGTTTGAGAGACCTCCATTACCTCGAGGGCATTACCGATAGCGTAGCCGAGCGGCTGGCTCATGTCCGTGATGAGCGCCTGGACTCGTTTATCAAGCCGTCGCCCGATCCCGACCATCATTTGAGCGAGCCTGCGGGCCTCAACCTGCTTTTTCATGAATGCGCCGGAGCCGACCTTGACATCAAGCACCAGGGCATCAAGGCCGACTGCCAGCTTCTTTGACATGATCGATGAAGCGAGAAGCGGAATCGATTCAACGGTGGCAGTAGCGTCACGCAATGCATAGAGCTTGTTATCGGCTGGAACAACCTCAGGCGTCTGCCCGATGAATGCCAATTTGTGCTGCGCGACCAGCCCGCGAAACTCGTCGATAGAAAGATCAGTTCGGAAGCCAGGTATGGATTCGAGTTTGTCCAGTGTGCCGCCTGTGTGACCCAAAGACCGGCCTGAGATCATTGGGACAATTGCGCCGGCGGCAGCGGCGAGCGGTGATGCGATCAGGCTTGTTTTGTCGCCAACGCCGCCTGTTGAGTGCTTGTCGACCTTAGTGCCCGGGATCGAAGACAGATCCACAGTCGACCCCGAATTCAATAATGCTTCAGTTAAAACGCTGACTTCCCGGTCTGTCATTCCTGAGAAAAAAACTGCCATTAGGAAGGCAGAGAGTTGATAATCAGGAATTTCGCTACGGTTGTAGCCATCAACAAGATAGTTAATTTCTTCGGGAGACAGCTCTTCTCCATCCCGTTTCCGATGAATCAGGTCGACAGTACGCATTTACGAATAATAAGCGTACCATTCTCAACGGTTTGGACCGGACGGAACGGATTGCTGGAAGGTGGTCTCGGGCAGGGCCTACGAGAGCTCGGCGGACATAAGTTTCTCAAGTTGATGCGCCGGCGTTCGCAAGCCCACGAAGAACGTTCCGAACAAGGCGTATACGGCGCTGACTTCATCGAACCTCATTTCGTAGATCAGCTTCTTGAACACCATCGCGTCATCTGCGAAGAGGTCGACTCCCCATTCCCAGTCATCGAAGCCGATCGAGCCAGTGATGATTTGCCTGACGCAATCGGCGTAGCGCCGTCCGATCATGCCATGTTCGTGCATCATGCGCTGGCGAACGTCCATCGGTTCGAGGTACCAGTTTCTCTGTTCGCCCCGCCTGCGATCCATGGGGTAGAAGCAAAGATACTTGACGGGCGGAATTTCGGGAAACAGGCGAGGCGCCATGGCGGTCTGCTGTCGAGCTATAACTTCGGCGATGGCCGCCTTCCACTCGGGTGAGTGCGGCTCAAGACCGCGTTCGGCGAGCTGGGAGTAGGTTTTGGCGCTCGATTCGTACAAGCCTAGCTCTACGACTGAGACGTAGGAGTGAGTCGGCTCGAGGTAGTCGGAAAGCTCTAGCTGGGCGACTTCGAGCTCAGCGCGATGGGCGTCCTCGAGCGTATCGCGAAAGTGCAGAAGCAACAGGTCGCCCTTGTGGCCTATCTGGGAGTAAATCGCCGACTGATTGGGATGACCAGTTTTCGATCCCGCTTCCATCGCGCCGAGCACCTGAGCGGCTTCTGTTGCCATCTCATTGCGCCGGATCGGGGAGAGAGCTCGCCAGGCCGGCCGGCGAATGCGAAACATCTGATGCAGCGCGAAAGCTCCTTCGAGGGTTAACGGAACGGGCGGGATTTCAGCCACGATGGAGCTCCCATTCAGGCGCGGGCAGACCGGGCATTTCGTGCCGGTACTCGCCGGCGAAGATTTCCTGGAACAGCCCGAGGAGCTCCTGATGGATGAGCCCGTTATCAGCCACCAAGTACTTGCCGTGCAGATCCAGCCGTTCCCCGCCCATGCCGGATACGCGCCCGCCCGCTTCTTCGACCAGCAGCGTGCCGGCGGCCATATCCCAGGGATTGAGGCCAAATTCCCAGAAGGCCTCCAGGCGTCCGCAAGCGGTGAAGGCGAGGTCCAGAGCGGCCGAGCCACCGCGGCGGACGCCATGACTCAGCATCGCGAGTTGATAGTAGAAGTGAATGTTGACGTTCTGATGACGCCGGCGGCTGGGAAAGCCGGTAGAGAGAAGAGAGTCATTCAGAGAATTTGCCTTACTGACACGTATCGGCGCGCCGTTCAGGCGGGCACCAGCGCCCCGCTCGGCCGCGAATAGCTCCCGGTTTAGCGGGTCATAGACAACCCCCGCGATCACCTCCCCATGTTTCGCCAGAGCGAGTGTCACGTTCCAGAGTGGAAAACCATGGGCGAAGTTGGTGGTGCCGTCCAGGGGATCGACATACCAGCGAAGCTCGGCGTCTATTTCGGCGCGACCACCCTCTTCGGCGACGATTCCATGTTTCGGGAAACGTTCGCGAAGGCGTTTCATGACGAGCTTCTCGCTGGCTCGGTCGGCGGCGGTGACGAGGTCGTAGTCACCTTTCAATTCGAAGCCCACGCCGCAGTGCGCGAGCAGCACTTGGCCGGCTTCGCGAGCGATCTCGATCGCCGCGTCCAAATAATCACTCATACTATTTCAGTTCAGCACAGGGCGGATCGCGGGCACCCGCCGGGCTCAAGGCTCGTAGTAACCGCTGCGGGCAGTGACGTGCAGCGAGGGGTTGCGAACCTGCACTTTCAGTGGATGAAAAAGGCGCGGCTCGTCCCGGACATCGCGGGGATAGAATCCGAGCAGGTACTGAGTCCTTAGTTCGCGGATGATCGCGCTGAAGGCTTCGTTTAACCGGTCGAAACCTTCGGGGTAGAAGATGCGGCCGCCGGTGGACGCGGCGAGGGTGGCCAGAGCGTGCTCTCCTCCGGTGTTCCGCCCCGCATCGCCTGAAATCGGGACTACGACGACGGGGTACATAATAATGTCGGCGCGCTGCGCGGCTGCGAGCGCATCTTCGTAACGCTTGTAGCTGGTGGTATCGCCGCCGTCGGTAACAACAACCATCACGTGCCGGCCGTCCCGCGCGGCAAGCGTGTCGCTGGCGAGAAAAACGGCGTCGTAAAGCGAGGTGCCGCCCTCACCGCGCAAACCGTGAAGAACGCGCTCAGCCCGCTTTTTGCTACGGGAAAAATCGGCTTCGAGACTGGTGTGCCAATTGAAAGTGAAGAGAGCAAACGCATCCTGAGGGTTACCGGAATCGAGAAGGGCGGGAATGAAATGAAGCACGGACTCTGCTTCATAATGAAGATCGTTTTGGACACTGCCGCTGGTATCCATCAATACTGCTACCGAAAGGGGAACGGATGTGGTTTGTTCGAAGACGGCGAGCTCCTGCTGTACCCCGCTATCAAGCACGGCAAAATCCTGCTTCTGGAGGTTTGCGACCAGACCGCCCTGAGCGTCGCGAACTGTGACCAGCACTCTTACGAGGTTCACTTTGATCGCAAAGTGTGGTTCTTCCGATGGCGATTTCTGGGGCAGCGGCTCGAGCGGACGCTGCTGACTGGAATCCGCCGGCTTGAATTGGGCATTGGCAATGCCCAGACTCAGCAGCAGCAGGAGCGCAGAGTGGGGGCTACGGGGCTTCATTCGTCGCCAGGTGAGAGAGAAGGTTCTCACTCCACTCGCCTTCCACCCACTCCGCGCCATCAGCGAAAATCTCTTTTTTCCAGATCGGGACTTCGCGCTTCAGCCGGTCAATGCCTGCGAGTGCCGCTTCGAAGGCGGCCCGGCGATGAGGAGCCGTGACGACCACGGCCACGCTTGCCTCTCCAATCGCGAGGCGCCCTAAACGATGAACCATAGCGATATGCCCGACGTGGGGTTGCGAGGCGATTTCCCGGCCGATTCTCACCATGTGGGGCAGAGCCATCTCCGGGTAGCACTCGTATTCGAGGTGGGAAGTGGCTCGTCCGCGCGTGTTGTTGCGTACGACACCCTCGAATATGACGACGGCGCCGTCTTCCGGGCGTTTGATGCTGGCAGCAAGAGCTTGCGAATCCAGCGGCTCATGAGTGATAGCGAAAATATGGCCTTCCTCGCCGTGGGACAGTTTGTCCGAGCCGCCGCTGACGGGTGGCAGGAAAGCGACTTCGTCGTTATCGCTCAGCATGGTATCGGGCTTAGAGAACTCCCTGTTCCTCGCAAACAAAATCGACGGGCGCTTATCCCGCAAGGTTGCAAAGCGTTCAGCATAGGCATCGAAAACGCTGGCGAGCGTTGCATCAGGAGCAATTTCGAGGAAGTCCTCGGAACATCCGGTCATGTCCTTTAGCACCCCGAAGAACAGGACCTTGACTCGCATGTCCAAATGCTAGCAAGGGAGGCGTGGGTTCCGGCCAAACGGCGCGGCTATGCTCACAGAGGAGGTTCAAGGTTGGAGCAGGAACCGACGGCTTTAGCCGCTCACGTGAGCCATCTCAGGGTCCGGTACGCTGAGACCGATCAGATGGGTGTGGTTTACTACGCCAATTATCTGATCTGGATGGAGGTGGGGCGCGTCGAGCTGGTACGTTCCCTGGGGCTGGACTACAAGAAACTTGAGCATACGGAAGGGCTATACCTATCGGTCATTGAAGCAAACTGCAGGTATCTGTATCCGGCCCGGTATGACGAGGAGATTGCGGTAGAAACGCGTATCACGGAAGCAAACAACCGAATTGTCGAGTTCGGGTACCGGGTGCTATCGCTCAATCCCGACCGCGTGCTGGCGAAGGGCAGGACCCGCCACATCTGGCTCAATCGAGAGTTCCGCCCGACCCGCTTGCCAGAACTGTATCAGGCGATGTTGCTTCAACCCAGGTTGCCGATAGGATGAAGGTGCGCCATGATTCACGTCATTCTTCCGGTGGGAGTGCTGCAATGTAACTGCTCAATTTTCGGCGATGAGCAAACGCGCGAAGCGATCGTCATCGATCCGGGTGATGAGATCGAGCAGATCAGATCCGTGCTCGAGGAACATCGCTTGAAGGTCAAAGCGATCGTAATAACCCATGCGCATATTGACCATGTCGCGGGAGCGCATCTACTCCGGCAGCTCACGAAAGCGCCGGTGTACATGAACGACCGCGACAAAAAGTTACTGGATCTGCTAGACGTGCAGGCAGGGTGGCTGGGGGTGGAAACGCCGCCGCGTCCGGAGATCGACAGTCCAACGGCGGAGGGTACGGTGTTGAGACTGGGTAGTGCCGAGTTTCACGTCTTGGAGACGCCCGGGCATACGCCTGGAAGCCAGTGCCTGTGGATTCCGGCTGAAAACAAGCTGATTGCGGGTGATACGCTGTTTCGCGACAGTATCGGAAGAACGGATTTGCCTGGCGGGGATTCCCGTCAGATCCTTCTGTCGATCAAGACGCGGCTTCTAAACTTACCGGAAGACGCCGTGGTAGTTCCCGGGCACGGCGAACAGACCACGATCGGCCGGGAAAAGGAACGCAATCCGTTTTTGCAGCGCCTCTGATATGGCTCGCCGGGTGTCGAGTGTACGTCTAAACTGGAAACAGTTTCATGCACATACCTCCGTGGCCACAGGCCGGCGAGCGGGAAGCGGAGCTCCTCCGTCTGGTTCTGGAAAGCCCGCAATGGGGCGGTTTCCACCCCTTTGTGACTGAATTCGAAGAGAGCTTCGCTGCCTATCAGCATTCAGCTTTCGGCATCAGCGCGTTCAATGGAACGGTGACATTGGAGACGGCCCTGAGTGTTTTGGGAATTGGGCCGGAAGACGAGGTCATCGTACCCGCCATTTCCTTTATCTCGACGGCTACGGCGGTCTCGCGGGTTGGCGCCACACCGGTGTTTGTCGACATCGAGCCGCTTTCTATGAATATGGATCCGGAGTGTGTGCGGCCGGCGATTTCGCCGCGCACAAGGGCCGTGATTGCCGTCCACTTCGGCGGGACTATGTGCGAGATCGCGGCACTCGAATGTATCTGCCGAGAACGTAATTTAGTGCTGATCGAAGACGCGGCGCATGCTCAGGGCTCCGAGTGGAATGGTAAGAGGGCCGGGAGCTTTGGTCTCGCTGGGTCGTTCAGCTTCCAGAACGGTAAGGTGCTTTCCGCAGGCGAGGGAGGAATGCTTGTCAGCTCGGATGAGAGGTTTGCCCGGCGGGCGAAGTCGTTCATCAATTGCGGTCGCACTGAAGGGCGAAGTTTTTACGAACATCAGAGCTTGGGGAGCAATTTTCGGCTGACCGGTTTTCAGGCGGCGGTGTTGCTCGCTCAGTTCGAGCGATTACCTCAACAGATTGCAACCCGTATGGCGCGCGCGGGTCAACTCAAGCAGTGTCTGGCAGACGTAACAGAAATCAAGTGGCAGAAACAGCCGGCGGAATCCACACAGAACTCGTTTTATCTGCTGATCGGGCGTACAGGAAGGCCAGAGCTGCGCGACCAGATTTGCCAGAAGCTAGCTGGTGCAGGCGTACCTTGCACACCGTTCTATCCGCACACGCTCTATCAAAACGAAGTGTATCGACGGGGCGGCTGCAGGATAACTGCCTGCCCAGTGGCGGAACAATGCGTTCGTGATGCGTTCTGGCTTTCCCATCGAGTGCTGCTGGCGGATCCAGGAGTGATTACCCAGATTGCCGAGCTAGTTCGTGGAGGGACACTCGGACGCGCGGCTGCCGCCGGGAATGACGTGACGCTTAGCGGCCGGCGATCTTAAACTGCGTGTCGTCCTTGTGCACGAGCCCGAGCTTCTCCAGTTCAAGCTCCTGGGTAGAAGGATCATGTTTCAGCTTTTCGATCCGTTCTTTCTTGGCGTTGATATCCCGCTGGAGATTAGCGTTCTGCTCTTCAAGAGCTCGAATTTCCTGCCGCTTTTCCGCCCAGGCGCTGATCCCATGAGGACCGCGCAACATTATCGTTGCGTAGGCGGCCAAGCCGATGAGCGCAGCCAAAGCTGCTACAGGTCGCAAGTAGCGCCGCAACATCTGTGAAGGTGTCCTTACATTCCTTTATAGACTGGTTTGCAATAAACGTCTAGAGGAGAAGACAAATTATGCCGGGCTTTCTGGTTGTTTTTTGTACCTGTGTTGATGAGCGGGAGGCTTCACGGTTGGCGAACACGCTCGTCGAAAGGCGTCTAGCAGCGTGCGTCAACGTTCTTCCACGGATGCAAAGCGTTTACCGCTGGGAAGGAGAGGTCAAGCTCGAATCAGAATTTCTGCTGCTGATTAAGACAACAGAGGAACGTTTTGCGGCGTTGCGCGATGCGATTGCAGAGTTGCATAGCTACGAGGTTCCGGAAGTGCTGGCAGTACCGGTTTGGGGAGGGAGCGACAAATATATGGCTTGGATTCAGGAAAGCGTATAGGCTGAAGCAGTGCGCCTTGTACTTACGTGTCTCTTGATGAGCCAGGCATTGCCGCTTGTTGCGCAGGACAAGCCACTCACGCAACTACCGTATACACCGAGTCTGGAGCAGAGATTCATGGATAAGAGCGCCGACCCGTGTGTCAACTTTTATCAATACTCATGCGGCAACTGGAGCAAGCTGAACCCGATTCCTCCGGATCAGGCGGCATGGAGTGTCTACGCCAAGATGGAAGACGACAATCAGCGCTTTCTCTGGGGAATCTTACAGCAAGCGGCGCAAGCTGGGGCTGCGAGAAGCGCGAACGAGCAGAAGATCGGCGACTATTTTCATGCCTGCATGGATGAGGGCGCGGTGGAGCGAGCCGGCAGTAAACCTCTCGAACCGGCATTAGCAAGAATTGCCGGTCTGAAGTCAATCGATGAAATACCGCGCTACCTGGGCATGGAGCACCGGCAGGGCATCGACAGCAATGTACTGTTTGGCTTCGGATCGCAGGAGGATTTCGACAATTCCAGCCAGATGATGGCGTTTGCAGTTGCCGGAGGGCTGGGGTTGCCGGACCGCGATTACTACACGAAAACGGATGCCAAATCGCAAGAGATCCGCCAGCGGTATGTGCAACACGTGGGAAGCATGCTGGTGCTGCTGGGGGAGTCCGCACCCGACGCGAAGGCGGATGCCCAGGAAGTGATGGACATCGAGACGGAGTTAGCCAGGGCGTCTCTGACGCGGACAGACAGACGCAATCCATACAATCTGAAACACAAGGTGACGCGGGCCGGCCTGCAGCAGATGGTGCCGGATTTCGACTGGGATGCCTACTTTAGCGCAGTAGGTGCGCCAAACTTTTCGATGCTGGACGTAACCGAGCCGAAATTTTTCGGGGACCTGAATGCACAATTGCGGAACCAAAAATTACCGGCTTGGCGGGCGTATTTGCGGTGGCACCTGGTACACAGCCATGCAAGGTTTCTGTCTCCCGCGTTTGTGCAGGAGAACTTCGCGTTCTACAGCCAGTATCTGGCGGGCTCGAAGGAAATGCCGCCTCGCTGGAAAAAATGTACTCGGCTGGTAGACGAGCAGTTGGGAGACGCACTTGGCCAAGTATTTGTAGCGAAGACCTTCTCCCCGCAAACGAAAGACGATGCTCTGAAGATGATCCGGCAGGTGGAACAAGAGATGCAAACCGATTTGAAAGATCTCAGTTGGATGAGCGCGCCAACCAAGCAGCAGGCGCTAGATAAGCTGCACAGTCTGGTGAACAAGGTTGGCTATCCCGATAAATGGAAGGATTACAGTTCGGTGGGGATCAACGCCAGCGACTTTCTCGCGAATGCCACACAGGCAGCCGAGTTCGAGGAGCACCGGACCTTGGCCAAAATTGGTGGCCCGGTCGATCGCAAGGAGTGGTTTATGACGCCGCCAACGGTCGACGCATACTACAGTGCGCAAACGAACGACATCAACTTTCCGGCCGGCGTCCTGCAGCCACCGCTATTCGATCCGAAACTGGATGCGGCGCCCAATTACGGGAATACCGGCGCAACCATGGGTCACGAGCTAACGCATGGGTTTGACGATGAGGGGCGGCAATTCGATGCCCATGGCAATTTGCGGGATTGGTGGACACCGGCCGATGCTAAAGCTTTCGAAGATCGTGTCGCGTGCGTACGGAACCAGTACGCGAAATATGTGATCATCGACGACATTCACATTAACAGCAGCTTGACGCTAGGCGAGGATGTAGCTGATCTGGGCGGTACTTTTTTGGCTTACCTTGCCTGGAAGCATGCAACCGCTGAACAAGACCTGAAGCCGATCGATGACTTGAAGCCGGATCAACGATTTTTCATCGGCATGGCACAGTGGGCCTGCGGAGAAGAGCGGCCGGAATTGAAGCGCATGCTGGCGATTACGGATCCGCATTCGCCGCTCGAATACCGGGTCAATGGAGTGGTCTCGAATATTCCGGATTTTGGCGAGGTGTTTGGCTGCAAGGCTGGGCAGCCCATGATGCACGAGAATGCCTGCCGAGTCTGGTAAGCGCGGCTAATCGTAGAAGTTGCGATTCCAGACATGGCGCTTGAGGATGGCCAGGGTTTCGGAATCCAGCATTCCAGCTCGCGGCTGCACGGCAACTGCTCTCAACCGTTTGGACGCGCCGCATTCCTGGAATAACGGTACTCACGGCCTTGTTGGAGAGGCAGAAGCGGAGAGCGATCTCTGGCAGCGTCCCAGGCACACCCTTCAGATCGCGCTGTAATGCTGCTACGTGCTCGACCACCTGCTTTTTTCGATCTCCGCGGAAGTAGGACTCGCGAAACTCGCCGGGTTGGAACTCGGTATTCTCGGTGATCGTACCTGTCAAGCCACCTTCATCGAGCGGAACACGCGCCAGAACGCCTACTCGTTTCTCGACGCAGAGAGGGAAGAGCTTCTCTTCCGCACTCTGATCGAAGATGTTGTAGATGACCTGGACCGCGTTGAACATTTCGGTGCGAACGGCCTCAAGGGCGGAATTGGGATCGTGCTCGCTGACCGAGACACCGAAGTAGCGCACTTTGCCGCTGGTACGCAAATCCTGGATGGCGCGGCGCCACTCTTCGGTATTCGCCCAGGCGTCGGTCCAGACATGGAACTGCTGCAGGTAGATCTGCTCGACGCCAAGGTTGCGCAGGCTCTCTTCGGTGCAACGCACGATGTAGTCATAGGGGAAGACCTCCGAAATCGGTGTTGCGGGAGAGGCGGGCCAGATGCGATTCTTGGGTGGCACTTTTGTCGCGATGTAGATCCTGTGAAAAGTCTCGCGCATCACCTGGCCGACCAACTTTTCGCTATGACCGTCGCCGTAGGCGAGCGCGGTGTCTACGAGATTCACCCCGAGTTCGAATGAACGTCTCAGTGCGCGCAGAGACGAGTCATCTTCACCGCCCTGCCATTGAGTTCCTCCTATACCCCAAGCGCCATACCCAATCTCACTGATTTCCGCTTCCGTACTTCCCAACTTGCGATAGTGCATGGTTATGAAAAGGAAAGGCCGCCGGGGTAGTTATACCACGGCGGCCAATAATGAGCTGGTTGAAGAACTACGGACGGTTTACATTCTCAGCTTGCAGTCCCTTGGGGCCGCGCTTCACTTCGAACTCCACCTCGGCGCCTTCCTCAAGCGTCCGGTAGCCATTCATCTGAATAGCCGAAAAATGCACAAACACGTCATCGCCGTTGGAGCGCTGGATGAATCCATAACCCTTCGCGGCGTTAAACCATTTCACAACACCTTTTTCTCTCACTTACAATCTCCTGTATCTGATGCCAGATGAATGCCTTGTTCACCCTCAGGAGAGCAGAGCCCTCCTTGCTCGAAGGGCTCGCAGTGGTACAACCAGCTTGCATCGAAAAATCTGCAATGAAGTTTAGCAGATCCGCTGCGGATCAGGCAAGCAAATTTCTTAGGATCAATGGCTTAGGCCGATCTGGTACTCGAGGACTATCCTATCCCGTTCGAGGGTTGAGCACCGGAAAATAGTCTCGTTTGGGCTCGCCCGTTCGGGCAGTTCAAGAAGTGGTGGCGCTATTTGCGACGGTGCTTGCCGCAGCTCTCCCGGAATTCGCGGCATCGCGAAGCACCTCCGGGGAGGGAATCGTCAAGAGTCGCCTCGAAAGTCTCAGCAGGCCACGCCTCTCGAGTTGATTGAGGGTGGTGGATGTGGTCTCGCGAGTCGCACCGATCAGGTCTGCGAGCTCCAATTGGGTAATTGGGATTTGATGACCATCACCGTTTTCTCCCGCCGGCAGCAGACTCGACAGCTCGGCCAGATAATGGAGTATTCTGTGCTCGACATCCTCAAGGCAAAGTAGCTCGACTTTCTCTGCGAGTTGAAGCTTTTGGTTCAGGAGATAACCGATGATCGCGCTTCCCAATGCCGGATCTCGTCCGGTAGCTGCCAGAATGGCTTGACCCGGGATACGCTGAACGGTGGCAGAAGTGAGGGCTACGGCCTCAGTGTAGTAGGACTGCGCACTCTCGGAAAGAGCTTCTTCCCCGACCAACTGGCCAGGGCCACATATGGCCAGGATGATCTTTGCGCCGGTCTCGTTCGTCTTGGTAAGTTTGACCAAGCCGTCCTCTACGAGAAACACCGCGTCGGCCGCTTGGGATTGCGCATAGAGCGAAGTACAGCGTTGCAGCGAGGGGAGACGAATGGCATCGGGCAAAGCTCGAAGTTCGTCCTGTATCGCTGATTTCAGTAAGTTCACTTTAGCTTCCTCTTGTCTGGTACTCGAGAGACATGTTCAGATACCGGAATGTTTGGAGTAACCTGGGCGTCCGGTGCCGGTCCACGCAGCTGCCCGGCCCACGCGGACCCAGTTTCAAAGAATTCCAACAGAGTATCATTTTCAAGCGCTGCTTGCAAATCCTGTAGTGTAGCTGCATAGCCTTCTACCGCGCGATGGATGGCAGCTTTGTTGGTACGAAGGATCGGCACCCAAAGTTCTGAAGAACTTTTTGCCAATCGGATCATGTCGGTGAGACCAGGACCGAAGACCTCAGAGACGCGACCATTTTGCTGGCGCGACAGGGTCACGGCGAGCATGGTGGAGACCAGCTGAGGGAGGTGAGAAGTCAGGGCGAGTGTGGAGTCATGCTCCCGAGCAGACATTTCCACAATGTTGGCACCGATGCGCGTGATCCAGGATTTCAGCTCGGCGGCGGCGGGAGTTGCGGGACGGTCAGGCGTCAGAATGTATGGCTTTCCGAGGAAGAGATCAGCTTCGGCCGCATGCGCACCGCGCTGTTCTTTACCGGCGAGCGGATGGCCGCCCAGGAAGTCGACGGAGGGGAGACAAGTGGCCGCCTTGCGAAGAATTACCTCCTTCGTGCTCCCTGCATCGCTGACGAGCGTCCCTGGCCGAAGTAGATCGGGCAGCTGTTCGATGGTCTTCAATATTCGATCGACCGGCTGGGCAAGATAAACGAGGTTCGCGGAGGCGGCCGCTTCTTCTAAGCTGGCGCTTCTGGTGATGGCGCCAGAGGCAAGACCGGCGCTGATCGAAGACGGGGAACTGACGCCGATGATGTCGCCCTCGAAGCCACGACGGCGCAGGGCGAGGCCGAAGGAGGCGCCGATCAGACCGACTCCAACGATGGCGACAGTTTTCATTGGATCAAGCAGTTCGTCCGATCGCGTTAGCGATCCCGCGGATGTCACGCATCATCTCGGCGAATTGGTCAGGGCGGAGAGTCTGGGCACCATCACTGAAGGAGTGGTCAGGATCGGGATGGACCTCGACGAGCAGGCCGTCAGCACCTGCGGCGATGGCCGCGCGAGCCATGGGAATCACATAATCGCGTTTGCCTGTCCCGTGAGAAGGGTCGGCGATGACAGGCAGATGAGTGAGGCGTTTCAGGACCGGAATTGCAGAGATATCCATGGTATTGCGTGTGCTGGTTTCGAAGGTACGGATGCCACGCTCGCACAAGATCACCTGATAGTTTCCGCCGGACATGATGTACTCGGCCGAGAGAAGAAGCTCTTCGACGGTGGCTGCGATACCGCGTTTGAGCAAAACAGGCTTGCGAATTTTGCCCAGTTCGCGCAGCAGGTTGAAGTTCTGCATGTTGCGAGCACCGACCTGCAGCAGATCCGAATATCGAACGAGCAGCGGAATCTGGACCTGGTCCATCACTTCGCTTACAACCAGCAGCTTGTGGCGATCGGCGGCCTTTCGCAGGATCTCCAAGCCTGCTTCTCCGAGACCCTGAAAGCTGTAAGGCGAGCTCCGCGGTTTGAATGCGCCGCCGCGGATGAAACTTGCACCCTCCCCGGCGACGATCGCGGCGGAAGCCTCGATTTGTTCTCCGCTTTCGACACTGCAGGGACCAGCCATGGTGGTGACGGCCGTACCACCTATCTCAACCCCACCGATTTTGATGACGGAGCCGGTGGGGTTGAAATGACGGCTCGCCAGTTTATACGGAGAAACGATCCGATGACATTCTTTGACACCCTGCAAGACCTCGAGTAACGCAGGATCGAAGTCGTCCTGTGGCCCTACCCCGCCGAGCACTGTATGACGAACGCCGGTAGAGCGATGAACGGTGAAGCCCATTTCGACGAGCCTGTCGATAACTGTCTCGGTTTGGGCTTCCGTGGCCCCTTCTTGCATGACAACTAACATGAATGCCTTTCAGCTTGACGAGTCTGTTTCGACAATTTTCAATTTCTGGACTGTTCTCATCTCATCGATTATGCGTTCGAAGATACGTTTCACCGCATCGGGTGGGAGCGGGCCGCGGTTGTGGCCGAGAACGTTCGCGAAAACCTGGTCTTCGCGCTTCGGCTCATAGACAGGCATGCGGAGTTCTTGCTTAATACGGCCAATCTCCTCGACCACGGACGTTCGTTGGTTGAGGAGTTCCAGGAGCCTGAGGTCCACTTGATCGATCGATTCGCGACAACGGGCTAAGTCATCGCGAGTCATGCAGAATGAGCGGCAGAGCTCAGGTGCCGGGTGAATTGTCGCAGCCGCTCTGCCAAATCCGGTTTACCGCCGTTCTGCTCGATGACTTTGACCAGAGCGCTACCTACTACAACTCCGTCGGCCACAGCCGCTACCTCGCCGACCTGAGCGACGGTACTAATTCCGAAACCGACCGCGAGAGGAAGATCGGTGAGACGGCGCATGCGCGAGAGCAGAGGCCTCACGGAATCCGAGAGAGCATGCTGCTCACCGGTCACGCCTGTTCGCGAGACAAGATAAATAAAGCCAGAGGAATGTTCCGCGACCAGTTTAAGGCGGCCTTCGCTGCTGGTGGGCGCTGCGAGGAAAACGGTGTCAAGGCCGGCGCGCCGGAGCAGGTGTACGGGTTCCGCAGCTTCCTCGACTGACAGATCCGTCAAAAGCACTCCGTCGACTCCGGCATTCGCAGCGTCACGGGCAAGCTTTTCGAAGCCATAGCGAAGCAGCGGATTTAGATAGCTAAAGAGAATGATCGGAGTCTGTGAGGTCTGGCGGAACTCGCGAACGAGTTCGAGAAGGTCAATCAGCTTTGTGCCGGCGCGAAGCGCCCGGTCGGAGGCGCGTTGAATCACAGGGCCGTCCGCGATCGGATCAGAGAAGGGAACTCCGAGCTCGATTAAATCGGCGCCTCCTTCTTCGAGAGCGCGAAGCAGGGAAAGAGTATGCTTCGGGGAGGGATCACCGCCGGTAAGGTAGGCGATGAAGGCTTTGCGGCGAGTATTCCGGAATTTTTCGAACAGGCCGGCGATTCGAGCAGTAGCGGTCGCAGGCATACTTATTCGCCAGCTCTCAGCGCCTCGAGATCCGGCATGTTTTCTCGATAAATGCCTATGTCTTTGTCGCCCCGGCCGGACACATTGACGATATAGACTGCGTTAGGCTCGGACGGAGCTCGACGAATGGCTTCGGCAATCGCGTGAGATGACTCGAGGGCAGGTATGATGCCCTCTGTACGAGCGAGCGAGCGCGCGGCCATTAGGGCGTCAGCGTCGCTGACGGGCAGATATTCGCAGCGATTCTGCTGATGAAGCCAGGCGTGTTCCGGCCCGACGGATGGGTAATCGAGACCGGCCGAGATGGAGTGGGTGAGGCCCACCTGGCCCTCCTCGTCTTGAAGCAGGTAGCTGAAGGTACCGTGGAGGACACCGGGCGAGCCGCCGCTGAATCGGGCCGCGTGTTCTCCGAGAAGCTTCCCTTTGCCGCCGGCTTCCGCGCCGACCAGCCGGACCGACGGATCCTGGAGGAAACTCGAGAACATCCCAATCGCATTGCTGCCTCCGCCGACGCATGCAATGACCACGTCCGGCAGGCGACCGATTTGAGAGAGAGCCTGTCGACGTGTTTCCTCGCCGATCACGCGGTGGAAATCGCGCACCATCATAGGGTACGGGTGGGCGCCTAAAGCGGAGCCAAGCAGGTAATGAGTGGTGCCGACGTTGGTGACCCAATCCCGCATCGCCTCGCTGATGGCATCCTTAAGGGTCCGGCTACCATTCGCTACAGACGTGACCTGCGCGCCGAGAAGACGCATCCGGAACACGTTGAGCTGCTGGCGTCGCATATCCTCTTCGCCCATGTAGACGATGCATTCCAGACCGAACAAAGCGCAGACGGTGGCAGTGGCGACACCGTGCTGGCCGGCGCCGGTTTCAGCGATGATGCGAGACTTGCCCATGCGGCGGGCAAGCAGAATCTGGCCGAGGCAGTTGTTTATTTTATGCGCGCCTGTATGAAGAAGATCTTCGCGTTTGAGCCAGATCTGAGCTCCGCCGAGAGTAGCCGTTAAGCGTTTAGCGAAATAGAGAGGAGTGGGCCGACCGGCATAGTTATGCAGAAGGTCGTTCAGCTCGCGAGCGAATTCAGGGTCGTCGCGAGCCTCGCGGTAGGCATGCTCCAGCTCCTCAAGCGGGGACATGAGGATTTCAGGAACGTAGCGTCCTCCGTAGCGGCCGAAGTGGCCGAGAGCATCGGGCTGAGAGGGTGAGGTCATGAGACGGGAGTGGGATGTAAATCGGGGGACAATAATTCGGCAGCCAGTTTCGCGGCATGTATGAAAGAGCGAACCCGGACGGGATCTTTTATGCCGGGAGCGGCTTCCAGCCGCGAGCAGGCATCCACACCGCAAGGGCGTGCGACTGCAATGGCATCGGCGACGTTACTCGAATCGAGACCACCGGCAAGAATGACAGGCTGCCAGAAGCGGGCGGCCAGCTTCCAATCGAACGTCTGGCCCGAACCCCCGTGATCAGGGGAATGAGAATCGAGCAGGATGGCTTCGGCTACGAGGGATTCGCTCGGATTCGCCCGTGCGGCCGACAGCGCTCGCCAGGTTCGGTGAGCCAGGGACGGTACATGCTTGCCGTGAAGCTGCACTACGTCGAGCGGAACGTGGTCAATGGTGAACCTGAGCTCTTCCTCTGAGGGTTCGACGAACACGCCTACTTTCAACACGGTGTCTGGCAGGCGGGATGCAATCTGTCGAGCGGTTTGCACCGAAATGAAGCGCGAACTTCTCTGATAGAAATTGAAACCGAGGGCATTCGCGCCTGCCTCGATTGCGATCAGCGCATCCGATTCGTTGGTAATACCGCAGATTTTAATAATGAAGCTCATGAGTCTCTGATCAGCGCTCGGATGGCAGCTGCCGGAGCAGGGGATGTCATCAAGGATTCCCCTAATAGAAAAGCGTGGAATCCGGCGCGCATGAGCAATTCGATGGTCGCACGGTCCCGAATACCGCTCTCACTCACACGCACGACATTCGAAGGCATGAGATAGCTGAGACGCACGGAGGTGTCGATCTCTACTTCGAACGTTTCGAGATTGCGATTGTTTACACCGATGATTTCCGCCCCAGAATCGATGGCTTTCTGTAATTCTTCGGCGTCGTGAACTTCGACCAGACTGGCCATCTGAAGAGTAGCGGCTAGCTCGCGGAACTGGCGGAGATCGGATGTGTCCAATATCGCGGCGATAAGCAGGATGGCATCCGCGCCGTGAGCGGCGGCCTCGAAGATCTGGAGACGGTCAATGGTGAAGTCCTTCCTTAGAACTGGCAAGGAGCAAGCAGCGCGAGCCGCTTCCAAGTCGTGAAGCGAACCCTGAAAGTAGTCGTGATCTGTCAGAACGGAGAGGCAAGCTGCGCCGCCCTCCTCGTAAGCGTGAGCGAGGAAAGCGGGGTGATAACTTTCCGCGAGAATCCCTTTGCTCGGAGAGGCTTTCTTCAGTTCCGCGATAATCGCGGGTCGGGAGTCTTGAAGTGCCGTAAGGAACGGACGCGGAGCCGATTTACGGCTGTAGGCTTCGGCCTCGAGTGCGGGAGCAATCGGACGTAGTTCAGCCAGTTCCAGCTGTTTGCGCTGAACGATTTCCGCAAGGATACCGGAAGCGGTGGACGAAGTCATGATGCGCGGGCCACTAACGAAAACCTTATCGTAACAGTAGTTCGATTGTTCTTACCCGGTCCGAAAGCTCCTGCATTAACATGACTGGATCAGGCATGAGATGATTCAGTTCACTGACAATTGGCAAGAGGTATGGAATAATTTTCAACACGTTGCAATAGCCTACCTCCTGACCGCTACGATCGGCTGGGAGCGGGAAAGAGAAGCACGAAGCGCCGGCGTGCGCACGTTTCCCATTGTCGGTATGGCGAGTTGTGGATATTTACTGCTTCTCAGCCCGCAGGGCGATATGGCGTCTCAATCGCGTTTACTGCAGGGTTTAATCACAGGAATTGGTTTCATCGGCGGCGGGGCAATTCTGAAGGAAGGCTCTACCGTCCGCGGAACTGCCACCGCGGCAAGCGTCTGGAATGCGGGCGTGATTGGCGCGGCGGTAGCGATGAATCATTACGGAACTGCCATTACTCTGGCTGCTCTCAATGTCTTCACTCTGCGTGCGCTGTTGCCTTTGAAGAAGTGGCTTGACAGCCGTGGTCCCGGCAATGCCGACTGAGGACCGACGCGCCCCGAATTAGCGCGACGAGATGTTGTATTGTACGAGCACTCCGTTCACGAAGTCAGCCTGCACATTCGAATCCTTGGTAACGAAGGAATACGAGTTTATCTTCAGGCCATCGTTAGAACTTTCATGCGTCTCCGTCGGTTGACCTAAGAGCGCCTCGACCTGCTCCAAAGTCAATCCTTTCTTCAGACTGTTAGCCGGATGTGACGCGGAGGGTGCAGGAGCCGCTGGTTGGGGCGCAAACGTCTCTGAAGTATTTCCATTAGTTGAGCTGCCGAAACTTTGGGCCGGAAAGTCCACATATTGAGACAGGGCGGACATGATGGTCTGGGGAGTCACTTCGGCGGCCGCCTGCTTGGTATCGAATCGAATGTTAAAGCGGGAACCGCCCTGCTGGCGTCTTACATCGATCATCTGCCGCTTGTTGTCTGCCGCGTCCTCGGCCCGCGCGCGGTCCCGGCGATCTCGTCGTTCGCGATCGGCACGGGCGTCATCAAGTTCCCGCTGTAGAGAACGCCGCCGGTCGGGATCGGTTTCGTTTTTCAGTTGGTCCTCCAGATCTTTCTCCCGGCCGCTTTTGTCGGAGGGCGTGAAGTGGACCGAGGAGTCTGTGTCATCCATGGCGGTGCCGTAGCCGCCGCCTCCGAGTTGGAACTCGACATTGTTGTCTTTGATTTTGACCTTAGTAATAAGTACCAGGTCGCCGTTGCGAAGCGAAGTCCCGAATTTCTTGAGCCGGCCGGAGTAGCTTTTCACATCCAGTTTCAGGGGACGTTGCGGATAGACGTCAGCGCCCTGCTGGGTAGCCGGCATATCCATTTTGACGATCACCTGTTTGCCTTCGAAGAACTGGCTCAACGCCTGCTGGCTTTGTGCGGTGAGCTGACTGGCGGAAACAAAGCTTAATAAGAAGCAAAACGAAAGACGCATGCGCATGCAAGTGCTATATAGATTCGCATATTTTCGAGACGGAAGAGCGTCTATGGGCGAGGGTTGGAGGGAACCGCAGAGGGAAGCACATCATAAGGTCGCATCATTTCGTAATCCTCGTGTTCAAGGACGTGGCAATGCCAGACGTAGCGCCCTGCGAATCCTTCAAATCGAATGATGATGCGGGTGACCATGCCCGGGTGCGCTCGCACAGTGTCCTTCCATCCAGCTTCTTCAGGCTCGGGAAGAATCGGCTGACCGGTGTATCTCAGTTGCCGATCGTTCAAATAGGTGAACACGTCGAAGGCGCGGCGATCGAGAATCTGAAAACGCACGAGGTGGAGATGAATAGGATGAGAATCATCGGTTACGTTTATGAGGCTCCAGATCTCAACTGAATTGAGTTGAGGATTCTCAGTTACCGGATCATGCCAGAGGGCGCCGTTCAGCAACATCGGTTGAGACCTCGTGGTTGGATCGTCGGAATCACCGCCACCTTGCAGGGTGAGAAGCCTCGTTGCCGCCGCTTCTGCTTCTACGATTCGTTCTACCGGGCGTAATACAGGTGGTAGCGTCGTCAGATCGTTAGCGGGTTCTTTCGAAACTCGAAACTGCAGGATGGCGGATTCGTCGTTGTGCAGCACGACGTTTTCGCCGCGCATCTCCTGGAAATCGATGACGACATCGGCGCGCTCACCGGGCGCGAGAGTAATCCGACGCATATCGGTCGGGGCGTTCAACAGGCCTTGATCAGAGCCGATTTGCCAGATGGTCCGTCCATTCGAGAGCGACAGATACAGGAAACGGCTGTTCGAAGCATTCACAAGACGAAAGCGATACTTCCGCGCTTCGGTATCGAGGAACGGGAAAAGAGTTGCATTCGCCATAACCGCATCGCCAAAGAATTCCGGGACCCACGGTTTGTCAGGATTCGCGGAAACCGGATAGTAAATCTGGCCATCGGAACGAAAGCTCCTGTCATAGAGGATGAGAGGAATCTCGTATCTACCGGCAGGAAGGTTTAGTGCATCCTCGGCATCATCGCGTATGAGATAGAGGCCGAATAGCCCAGCCTGCATGTTCAACCGCGTAATGCCCATGGCGTGGTCGTGGTACCAAAGCGCCGTTGCGTCCTGCCGGTTCGGGTAGAAGCTGAGCAAAGACTGCTTTGGCGTGAACCAGTTCTCGGGGTAGCCGTCGCTCTCCGGGGGAACGCGGGCGCCGTGAACATGGAATATCGTGCGCACATCGGGTCGTGACGGTTCGGCGCCGTGAATAGAATGATCGATCGGCAAGAAATGCTCGGGAGGCAATTCGTTTGCCCATTCGATGAAAATCGGCTGATTAGCGCGCGTTTCTATCGTTATGCCAGGAGTTGACGAGCCGATGCCCCACATGCGCGTCGGCGGTAAGTCACGATGGACCCTTCTGAGAATCTCCTGCGCTGCGAGACGATAGAGCGGGATCTGCTGTTCACGAGAATGCGGGTGATTCCGGGTTCCCGCACTGCGGGCTACGAACGGTCGCGCGAGGTGATCGACAAATTTAGGGAGCCGGTTCGGATCGAGTACTTCCGGCGAACGGATACTGGCAGCTTGGGGCAGCGCAGAACCGGCCACACTGGCAAGAAAAAACTCTCTTCTGGTCATTGAGTGGCGATTACTGGACACCCAACGTCAACGTTTCGATACGATCTCTCCCGTGCTGTCGTTGAGCATCAGCCTCTCCACATGCGGCTTACCAGGAAAAAAAAACATTGAGGAGATTGAATTCGAGATACCGTCGAAGGAGCCCTTGCCGAGCCGCTTCCCCTGGAGCCAATTATCTTCTATGAAGCGGATAACCGAAGCCTGATTTAGAAGCGAATGGTCGACAAAATTCACTTTCGACCATGGCGAAATGACCAGCATGGGGAGGCGGGGTCCAAATCCGCAACGGCCCTGCGCATGAGCATTCGAAGGGTCCACACCGGAAAGCGCGCTTGCGCCATCGCCGCAACTGTTTCGACCGGTGAGAGCATCCGTGCTGCCGCTCGATTGGTTGACTATGGGGCTCATCTGGTGGTCGTACCAGCCATCGGAATCGTCATACGCTACCACCACGGCAGTGTCTTTCCACTCGGGCGTGCGTTGGAGGAAATTCAGCACCTGCACTAGAAAAGTCTGCTCGTCAAGCGGATTGGAGTAACCGGCGTGACCATCCTGATAGGCCGGTGCCTTTAAGAAACTAACCGCAGGGGTGTTGTTGGCTTTGACTGCATCGAAAAAATCGTGCATATCGTATTGGTGATTGGCTGCGTCACCCTGGTGCCCGATCGACCGGATGGAACCTGGGCGGGCGTGTGTCGGATTGGCAGTCGAACGGTAGTATTGAAACGGCTCATGGTGAGCCATATAGTCCGGGAAGGTTTTGCCGGTTATCGGAGACTGGGAAGATCGGTGACAGCCGGTCGTGCCGTTACGATTTTTGAGGGTCAGATCGAAACCGCCGGTAAACCAGCCCCACGTTATGCCCGCGTCGTTCAGGAGATTACCGATGTTATTGCCGGCCATAGCGACGAGCATGCGTGTGGGCGCGGAACAAACGTCACCCACCGGATCCGGATCGCTTATTAATGTCAATGAGCCGCTACCGCCTTCAGCCAAGCCGCTTTGGCCGTTTCGCACATCTATTACACCGTTAGTTTGACCGGAAACGAGATTGATCGCGCCCGGTGTTGAAGGGCCAAATGTCGAGCCATAGGAGTTGTCGCTCATTGCAAAGTGCTGGGCGTAGTTCCACAGAGCCGTGACCGTATTGCCATCGAAATAGCCCATTGTGAGCCCGGTCGTGTTGAGCCGATTGTGCGAACCCGAAGCATTGGTATTGCCTTTCCCCACCGATTTCGGGAAGAGGTCCATAAGTCCGGCGTGGAATGCCATCTGTTCGGGTGTGTAGTCATGGTCCTGGTCGGCTGTTGCTGCCTGGCTTCGGTCAAGACGAAAGGGGTTAACGGCTCCTTCGCCATTCGCTTTATTGAAGGAATTCGGATTGTGCTCGAGCAGCACCGGGCTCAATCCGTTGACCGCGGGCGTGTCGGGAATGGCCACAAATCTCGGTTCGCCGTTCGGATTCTCAGCCTTCGGATAGGTGCCGAAATAGTGATCAAACGAAATATTCTCAGGAAAAATCACGACCAGGTGCTTGATGGGAGTGGCTGTAGCGGCCTCCTGCGCACACAGCGATAGAGCACCGATCGTTGAAATCAGGGCAACGCGCAGCACGAGCTTTGGCATCACAGTTCATTTTAAGAAGTTCACCGATCAGAGGACCAGCAAGCGGGTGCACTGCCTGACAGATGGGTGGTATCTGAAGGTTTGTCCTTCTATTCCGCGCTACCGTTTTGCATGATATGGCGCACCATGTCAAAACTTGTGGGCGCAATCCGGACAGCCCCGCCGTAGGGCCCGTCTACATCTGCGATTGTCACCAGCACCAGCGAGATGAAAAAACTCACGCTGACTACCTGGAGAACGTGCAGTCGAGGGTCCTCAACGTCGAAGAGGCAAGTGTAGATCACTGTCATCAATCCGCCGATGATCAGTACTCCCCAGAAGATTGCGGGTAATTTGGCCCGGCTCTGCAGTTGCCGAATCCGGCGATGCTCCGTCAGGCTGGTTAAATCGCTGAGTGCGCGATCAAAACTGCCTTGCTCGGTGCTATTCGTCGTTCGAGTTGCCATGACTGTGTTCCAAAGAGCAGAGGTAGTCCGGTAACTTTCCGTGCTGAAGCCGCCCTGCTGCATCGCTGGCCACTCCTCGCGGACCATAATATCCGCGTAGTGAAGGGCCAGCGATCTGATCTCACCTCTTTGCTGCTGGGGAAATCCCTCGGCCACATGATACACGTTCAACACTGAATTGGCTTCTACTTCGGCATTCGCTTCTGCCGATTGATAGTTGTTCCAAACGTCGGAAAGCATGAACGCAATAATCACCGCGTAAGTAGTGCTGAGAAAACTGATCTGCCAGCCGATGATGTCGTTGTGTTGTCGGTGCGTGCGCGCAAGCCAAAAGCGCCTAAAAATGAGTAGAAAAATGAGTGCCCCAGCGATGCTGCCGGCAACGATTGCGCAACTCTGGAAGATATTAAGCATCGGAGAACTTTCAACAGTCTACGACCATCAAGGCGAGCATTGCGGGACCGCCCGTGAACGGCGCGTGTGCGTTAGTCATAATTGAGATAATCAATGGGCAGACTTCTACGTTTAAGCGCGTGGGTCGTTGCGTTCGCCGTAATCTCTGGCGCTCAATGCTCCGCCTCGTGTCTTGCCGCTCTATGCGACAAGCCCGCTCAGAACTCCGCTCACCAGTGCCATTCATCGCCGGAGAAGAGAAGCGCTAAGTGTCCGTTGAGGCAATATCAATTGAATAAGGCCGAGCCATTTCTCGATCCGGCGGAATTCTTTGTAAGTGCGCCCGCAACTTGCTTACTGGCGCAAGTCGCGGTTGTCAACGTTTGGATGTGCATGGCTGCGCAGCAATATCAGCCCACGCCGGGGCCACCGGGCACTCCGTTGCTCACGCGGTTGTCAAAACTCCAAATCTGATCTTTCGTTCGCTCTCATTTGTACTTGAAGTTAGAAGTGCGCTCGCTGTGCCGGCAATTACATGGGTATTGTTTGTGCGATGGGCCCTTCTCCCTCTCCTGTTCAGTTTTAAGAATTGATTTCGAGGAAAAGCATGAAAGATCGTAGACAATTTTTTCGTAACATCCTTGCCGGGAGTCTCGGCGTGAGCGCAGCCTCGCGGCTCACCGCTTCCCAGAACTCGCCTCTGGTGCCGGTCGCCAGTCCCGACATTCCGAACCTGGAATTCAGCACCGACAACGGCACCAAGGTCTTTCACTTGATTGCCGAGCCCGTGAAACGCCAGGTCGCACCGAATAAAACCCTTGATTTGTGGGGCTTCAACGGCTGCTCTCCGGGCCCCACGATTCAGGTCATGCAGGGCGATCGTGTGCGAGTGATCGTCGACAATCACCTGCCGGAGCCGACATCCATGCACTGGCATGGCTTCGAGGTTCCTAACGCGATGGATGGTGTGCCCGATATCAGCCAGCAGTCGATCAAACCGGGCGAACGCTTCATTTACGAGTGGACGCTGCACCAGGCCGGGACCTTCTTCTACCACTCGCACCTGGCAATGCAAGAAATGATGGGCATGCTGGGCGCGTTTATCATGCATCCGAAGACGCCCTACGAGCCGCGCGTTGACAAAGACTTCGTGATCCTGCTGCAGGAATATGCCGTGCTACCCAACAACACCATCCCCAACACCATGAACATGGAGTTCAATTGGGTCTTGTTTAACGGTAAGGCCGGACCGGCTGCCACTCCGCTGATCGTGCGCCTGGGCGATCGCGTCCGCATCCGTTGGATTAACCTTGGCATGGATCATCATCCTATTCATCTGCACGGCCACACCTTCTATATCACCGGGACCGAAGCCGGCCGTATCCCAAACGCAGCATGGGTGCCGGGCAACACAGTTCTGGTAGGAGTCGCTCAGGCTCGCGATTTCGAATTCGTTGCCAACAATCCAGGCGACTGGATGCTTCACTGCCACTTGCCTCACCACATGATGAATCAAATGGCGTCGAACGTAGGCCCGATGTCGCGCACCGGCGGCGGTATGCCTGGGGCGGGCGACATGAACACGGCGATGGGTATGCTGCAGGGACAATCCGGGGCGCCCACCAGCCCTGATTATGGCCCGAGCATCGGGCGTGGTTTGGGCGCGGGTTCCACCGACGATCATACTGTCGGCAACGGACCGCTCTCGTCTGAGCACGGCCGGCACCAAATGGCCGGTATGCAACAAGCCGATTCAGGCTGGATTAGTCCGGACGCCAATCGCGTACCGGGTTTCCCACAGGACGCCTACATGGAGGGACCCATGATGAACATGGACAAGATGATTCACAGTCCCGAAACATATGGGTTACCCTCCGGCTGGACAACCGGGATGCAGGGCATGATGACACTCGTTCGCGTGCTCCAACCCGAGAAGTACGACGAGATTATGAATCGCAAGCGGCAGCAAAAAGGGAACAACATGTCCGGAATGACGATGTGAGAAGGCAACAACAATGAGATCACTCATGCGTTTCTTATTGATCAGTCTGGTCAGCTGTCTTTCTCTTCTCGCTCAAAGCGCCTCGACACAGCCGGATCTTCTCGGAGAAGCATTCTCAAGGCCGCCTCTCGGGCTCGACGTGTTCAACGGACTCGCGCTAGCGAATAATCCGACTATTCCGCAAGCTAGTGCCTTGGTCAGACGATCAGCCGGCCAGGCAAGGCAGGCAGGTCTCTGGCCCAACCCGTTGATCGGCTATCAGAGCGAGCAGATTCGGGGTGGCGATTACGGAGGAGGAGAGCAGGGCGCCTTCGTAGAACAAACCATTGTCCTTGGCGGCAAACTCGGATCGCGCAGAAAGGTCTACCTGGAGCAGCGCCATGCCGGCGAAATCGGAGTGGCTGAGCAGCGTATCCGCGTTCTAAGTGATGTTGGCCAGCAGTTTTATGCTGCCCTCGCCGCGCAAGAAGGTGTCAAATTGCGCAAGCAGCTTTTTGCGACCGCATCCGATGCTGTTGAGACTTCCCGCCAACTTCAGAATGTCGGACAAGCGGATGCGCCGGATGTTCTGCAGGCTGAGGTGGAGGCGGAGCAGGCGGCTCTCGAATACAATACGTCGGAGCGCACTTACATTCAGAAATTCCGGATGTTAGCCGCACTCTCAGGTCGCTCTGACCTGCCGTTAGCGCCGCTGACGGGAAGCCTTGAACAGCCGCCTCGTATTGATACTGACCAAATTGCCGAGACCATCATGCGAAACAGCCCATCGATCAAGCGAGTGCGCCAGAGCCTCGCGGGGGCCGAATCGGCATTAAGGGCGGCAAAGCGGGAAAGCATCCCTGATCTGACAGTGCGCGCGGGTGTCGAACAGAACTATGAGCACCTGCCGGAGGACTCTGCGCGCATAGTGGGCTTGCAGAGTTTTGCGAGCGTAGGCATCGCGCTGCCCATTTTCAATCGCAACCAGGGCAACGTGGGGGCGGCGGAAGCCGAGTTCGAACGCGCGCAAAGTGAAGTGACGCGCGTCGAGCTGTATCTGCGGCAAGCAGTCCAACTTCTCACTCAAACATATCTCGCCGATATGACGCAGGCACAAAGATATCGCGATGCCATGATCCCGCGGGCACAGCGGGCGTATGAACTCTATTTAGCCAAATATCGAACAATGGCTTCCGCTTACCCGCAAGTTATCGTGTCGCAACGCACGTTGTTCCAACTGCGGGTCGCATATATTCAGGTCCTGGCAGATCTCTGGAGGCGAGCGATTGCTCTACAGAATTACGCTTTGTCAGACGGTTTGAGTGCGCTCACAACGGCTGATACCGGTAACGGGTCTAATTTACCCACGGCAAACGGCGCACCAGCGCAGTAACCTCATACCCCAGCCGGAACCCGGTTGCGGTGAGAAAGAGCTTTGGTGACCACGATGCAGAAAGCTAAGCCGATTGCCGTCCCACCAATATTGATCAGAACATCTCTGATTGCCGGGTCCCGGCCCGGAAAAAAGCGCTGGAGAAACTCACTGCAGGAGCCAACGGCAGCTCCCGACAAAAGGATCAGAGAAACTTTCTTTTCGCTATGTCGCAACGCTTGCCACAGCAGGACGGCGAGCACGCAGAACAGCGTCACGTGAAATCCCTTATCCGCCAATAGGTGAATGATTCCGTATGAAGCGGAGTCGCGCTGCAAGGGGCTGATGAACGTATTTGCAAGCACGTTAAAAGACGCTTCCGCCCACTTGGAAGCGAGCGTAGTAGAAGAGAAAAATATAACTCCAATCCAGGCAAAAGCTGCCCAGACCCAGACACTTACTCCGCGATCAGACATATTAGTATCGAGTTTTTGGTACGCCACCGAATTCCGAATCCTTGACGTTCTGCTCCGAGCCAAACGCCACAGGGGCGCGAGTAGGGTGTCTTCAGAAACAGTCCTGACTACCTCCATTGTAGGGCAATCCCGGCCCATTCGGCCGATCTCGCACTCAGAATCGAAGGCCACGCGGAATGCGCCGCATGAATTTATCGTGAATTGATATCAGAGCTTGAAAAAGATTTCCCGGCGGTACAGCCAGTAACAGCAGTACCACATGACCAGAAGAACGGTTGTCGCCTGGGCTACGGGCGCGAGAGTCCCGAGGAAGGTGAAGCGAAACGTAAAGACCGCGACAGCGCGGTCCAGCCATTGGTGCAGCAGCTCTGACAGTGAGTAAATGAAAATCGAGTTCATTCCGACAACTACCAGCGGAAACGCGACCCTCTTCCAGCCGCATACTTCAATCAGCGAATAAAAACCAATCAGCATAAAAAGTACCCAGCCGAGGCTGTAGAAGATGAAGGACGGTGTACAGAGCTGCTTAATTATCGGAATCCAGGGCCTCAGAGCGAGTCCTGCTGCAAACGCCAGAACCATCCCGATACCGAGCACTTTCAGTGTTTCGGCGTGTGTACGTCCAGTCATGAAAAGTCTGCCCACCCACAAACCTGTGAGGGTCCAAACCGTGCTCGGAATGAAGTTGAGGGTTGAATAGGCCGGGTCATAGTCGTAGTGGAAAATGGCGCGATCTACTATAAGCCCAACGCTCCCGGTTTTCGAAAATGGCCCGTCGGGACCGTGGAAGGAAAACAGAAGAGCCGTCCAAAAGGCCAGCAGCCCTACGGCGGCAAGCGCCTGGTAACGCCACTTCCACTTCATCATCAAAAAAGTGATCAAGTAGGTAAACGCAATTTGTGAAAGAACATTGATCAATTGCGGTTTGATCCGTCCGGCATCGACCCAGATGATGATTTGGCTCATGATGATGAGCCGTACAGAACGGCCGATTACGTGGCGTAGGTTATCGTTCCAGCTGGCCCCCCTTTCGACCCGGCGGGCAAGCGCGAACGGCATAGCTACGCCCACCATGAACATGAATGCGGGCTGAATCATGTCCCAAAAAACTGCGCCTTGCCAGGGGACGTGGTCGAACCAACTAGCGACGCGACTCCAGTGCGGGTTGTTCTTGAGCAATGCGAAGCCGAAGCCATCGGAAGCCAGCATCAGCATGATGAAGCCGCGGTAAGCATCGAGCGCGACGTATCGTTTCAATCCGGTCTGAGGCTCGGGAGGACGCCTTGTGAATTACTGCCGGTTCGGATATAGAGGACATTAAAGCGAAACCTCACTTTTCCATAAGCGAGCGGTATTTGCATTGTAAGCGTGGATGCGTCACTTTGATCGGCACGGGAATGCTTATCCGGCGCGTCGCATCAGGCCACTACACGATTTTCACGGCTGTTCCAGCGCAAGCGCCGTTCCTGTTTCAGCGCCATGTTGGCCATCTGAATGACAAGCACTGCCTGGAAGCCCAGTCGCATGGGCGCGGTGGGTGTTTGACGCGTCTTCACGCAGTCCAGAAAATTCGCCACGTGCAGATCGGTTGCGTGAGAGAAGCCTAATGCGGAATGTTGCTCGATTTCCGGCTGCTCTTCATGTCCCTCCCGGTACAGCTTGAAATCTTCCCGCCCAACATCGAGCCGTGCCTGGTCGCCATCCAACTGGTTCAACTGATCGTTGTGCGGCTTGTAGTGCATCGCCGCGTAGTTGATGGAGAACACCGCCAGGAAGTCCTCTGGATATTCTGCGATTACGACTACTGACTCCGGCGTGTCCACTCGGGCTTTATGTACTCGACCGGCCGACGCATTGACTGCCAACGGATAGCTGGCATTCATCAGCAAATGGATGCCGTCGAATACATGCGTTCCCTGATCGGCCACAATCCCGCCTGAATATTCTGAATAGTCGCGCCAGTTACGAAAACGGTCAGGATCGAAAGGTCGATGTTCCGCAGGACCTTGCCACTGTTCCCAATCCAGCTTTCCGTCGAGCTTGGTGGCGACCGGCGCACCTACAGAATTGTTCAGCCACCAGGACCGCACCATCCGCACTTTCCCCAACCTGCCAGATGCGACAATCTGCCGTGCTGCCAGATAGAGATCGTAGCTTCGTCGTTGCATACCTACCTGTATTACGCACTCGGAGTTCTTTTCCGCTTCTACCAAAGCCACGCCTTCTTCGGGCGTGCGGCACAGCGGCTTTTCGACATAGATATCCTTTCCGGCGGCGATTGCATCCATCACCATCTGGTAGTGCCAGTGCTCCGGAGTCGCAATCAAAACAGCTCGAATATCCTCGTCTGCTAGCAATTCTTTGTAGTTGCGATACCCCTTGGGTCGCGAACCGGCTCTTGCAGCTTCTGAAAGCGCGTTCTCGAGATTCGGCTCATAGACATCGCAGATCGCACTCACCTTGACATCGGAATGCGTCTGAAACACTTTCATGACCGCTGTCCCGCGCCCTCCGCTACCGATCACGCCTAGTACCAGAGCTCTCTCGGGAACTGCCGCCGCTGTCATCAATCCACTGCCGCCCAGGAGGAATGTACGTCGCTTCATATTCATAGCAGGATACGATGTTCCTTTCCCGGGAATCTATGACAAACGGATCCACACGCCGCGCAGCACTTGTCACAGGGCTCGCCCTTCTTCGGCTCGCTGCCGGGGACACGAAACGAAACCTCAAAGTCGCCATCTTTTCGAAACATCTCCAGTTCCTCCAGGGTGCTGAGCTGGCGCACGCCGCTGCGGAAATGGGATTCAATGGAATCGATATCACGGTGCGCGCCGGAGGCCATATAGATCCCGCGCACGTCGCTGAGAAACTTCCCCCGCTTGTTTCGCTCATTCGCCACAATGGGCTCGAAGTACCCATGGTCACTACCGACATCGTCGACTCGAGCAGCCCTCACGCGAGAAATGTACTGAAGACCTTGAACACTCTCGGAATTCGGTACTACCGGTGGGGTGGTTTCAAATATGAAGATGACCAGCCGTTCAGTCGCCAGATCGAGGGTTTCCGCCGGCGCTCGGCTCAATTGGCTGCTCTGAACGCTGAATATAGGGTGTGCGCCATTTATCACACTCATTCCGGTGTCGGCCTCGTGGGCGCCCCGGTTTGGGACATCTTTCAAATACTCAACGGGCTAGATCCTGAAAATGTGGCCATCAACTACGATGTGGGGCACGCTACGGTCGAAGGTGGGCTCGGTGGTTGGATCGATAGTTTCCGCCTTGCCGAACCGTATATCCGCGGTGTCGCCTTCAAGGATTTCTTTTGGCAGAAAGACGCTCGTAAGGGCTGGGAACCGAATTGGGTGCCGCTTGGACAAGGCATGGTTCGCTTTCCGACCTTCTGCTCGATGCTCGCTCGAACTCCGTTTGAAGGCCCTGTTCAACTACACTTCGAATATTCGCTCGGCGGGGCGGACGCCGGCCATCGCGACATCACTATCCCTCGGGAGCAGGTGTTTTCTGCCATGCGCCGAGACCTCCGCCAGCTTCGTACCTATTTAGATGCCTCAGGGCTCTCTCATGCATAGACGGACCTTCTGCAGAGCTGCTGCTGCGCTTTGTTCTATGCCCGCCATTGTTAAGTCTGCGGATTCCTCGGCGATTCGTGTTGAAGAGGTAACCCACTCCTATCAGGATTTCCAATACCGCGCTCCTTACAAATTCGGCGGCGTCGCTGTTGACCGCGTCACGTTGCTTAACGTCGAATGTTCGGTCAGCCTGCCTAATGGCCGCTCCGCGAAGGGCTTTGGATCCATGACCATGGGTAACATCTGGTCGTTTCCCTCACGCCGGCTGACCTACGATCAGACGCTCGCAGCGATGAAGAGTTTAGCCGGAAAGATCAACACGCTGACCAGCGGCTATCGCGAGTATGGCCACCCTATTGACCTCAACTTCGCTCTCGAGCCCTGGTACTTAAAGGCTGCTGAAGATGTAACTCGCGAGCGGCGCCTGCCAGAACCAATTCCGAAGCTTTGTACGCTCGTGACCGCCAGTCCCTTCGACGCTGCTCTGCATGACGCCTTTGGCAAGATTCACGGGCGCAACGTCTACCAGACCTATGGTCCCGATCTGTTGCCTAACGATCTTTCTAAATACCTGGGCAAAGAATACTCGGGTCTCTGGCTCCAGCGATATCTTCTGGAGCGTCCCGTACCTGCCATGCCCCTCTACCATTCGGTCGGCGCCTTAGATCCGCTCACCACGGCAGATGTAAAAGAGCCAATACGTGACGGTCTGCCGGAGACTCTGAGTGAATGGATCGCTTATAGCGGCGTGGATCACATCAAAATCAAGCTGAACGGCGACGATTTGCAGTGGGACCTTGACCGCGTTCTCAACGTTCACAAGGTGGCGAGTCAGGCGAAAACGCACCGCGCTTCCAGCTCCTGGTTCTATTCACTGGATTTCAACGAACGCTGCCCGAATGTGGAATACCTGCTGAACTTCATTCACATCCTCAAGGAGCGCAGCTCTGAGGCGTTTCAGCGTATTCAGTACATAGAACAGCCCACTGCCCGTGATCTGGCCGCCCATCGGGATAACGTGATGCACCAGGCATCCAAACTCGTTCCCGTCGTCATCGACGAGTCGCTCACCGGTCTCGACATGCTGCTGCTGGCTCGCGAAATGGGTTACACGGGTGCTGCGCTGAAGGCCTGCAAAGGACAATCCCAGGCTGTGTTGATGGCCGCTGCCGGACAGGTCCAGAAGATGTTTCTTTGCGTGCAGGATCTCACGTGCCCCGGAGCGTCGCTCATTCAATCGGCGGGTATAGCGGCTCACGTTCCTGGTGTAGTAGGGATTGAAGCTAATGCCCGCGAATATGTTCCGGCGGCAAATAAACCTTGGGAGAAAAAATTTCCCGGAATTTTCGACATTAGGAATGGCCGCATGGCAACTGAGAGGTTAACTGGCCTCGGTCTAGGCGCTGTATGATCGCATTCGCTCTTTTTCTTTTCCTCTCTTCTCAGCAACTATTCAATGAACATTGCGCAGGCTGCCACGGGGTAGATGCGCGGGGCACGGCAAAAGGGCCGGGACTCGCCAAAAACCCGCGAATAGCCGAGCAGTCCGCCGAACAATTGCGCACTTTCCTAGAGCATGGCAACATCGCCGGGGGTATGCCTTCGTTCGCGGAGTTGCCCGCCAAAGATCTGACTTCGCTAGCCCGGTACCTGCGCATTATGAACATGGGAACCGTCGCGGGACCTATGGCGGCAAGCGAGCCCATACGCAAAATTCTCCCAACCCCGCCGCAACCAGGTGATTGGTTCACCTACAACGGAAATGCGTCGGCTAACCGCTATAGTTCGCTCAAGCAGATCAACACCACAAATGTTGCTTCCCTCAAATTGAAGTGGATTTTCCCGATTGAATACTTTGGTCTCGAAGTGACCCCGCTCGCCGCCGACGGAGTGCTGTATGTAACAGGTCCGAATCAGGTCTTCGCACTGGACGCTCTCACGGGCGCGCCGATTTGGCATTACTCGCGGCATGTGAGCCCCGGCATGGTAGGCGATGCGAAGCTCGGTACCAATCGCGGCGTGGCTATCTGGCACGACAAGGTCTTCTTCATCACGGACAACGCGCATTTGCTGGCCCTCAGCCGCGCAGATGGCAGACTGCTCTGGGAAAGGCCTCTCGCCGATCAGCGTCAACATTACGGCGGCACGATGGCCCCCCTTATCGTCGATGACAAGATAATAACCGGAGTGTCGGGTGCCGACGAAGGCATTCGCGGCTTCGTTGCTGCGTTCAAACCCGAAACCGGCGCGCTCCTTTGGCGGCGCTGGACGGTGCCGCGGCGCGGCGAACGTGGTATCGAAAGCTGGGGCAGCGCGGAACCTCTGGCGGGCGGCGGCTCTACCTGGCTAACCGGATCTTACGATCCCTCATCGGGCACGCTCTACTGGTCATCCGGCAACCCGTACCCGGATGGTGAAGACCGCGATCGGCCCGGCGACAACCTCTATACCGACTGTATTCTCGCGCTCGATGTGAAAACTGGCGACCTCAAGTGGTTCTATCAGTTCACTCCCCACGACGTGATGGATCGGGATGCCACGGAACCTTCCGTTCTCGTTGACAGCGTCTATCGCGGAGCACCTCGTAAGCTGCTGCTTCATGCCGATCGCAACGGCTTCTTTTATGTGCTGGATCGCACGAACGGAAAACTACTTCTCGCCAAGCCATTCCTCCGCCGTGTTGATTGGGCATCGGAGATCGGATCTGACGGCCGGCCCGTTGTCACCGATCCACGCGGCTGCCCTAGCGATGCCGCAAATTGGGATTCAACCGCCTTCTCCCCCGAAACGCGTTTTTACTATTTCATGGCGCTCGAGGAATGCACAGGCAAGGCCCCGGGCTATCCCGACGAAACCGGCAAGCGCTTCCTGCGTGCCCTCAACATCGAAACGGGCGCGATCGTTTGGGAGATTCCCCAGCCTGGAGCCCCTCGCGCCAAAACCTGGACCGGGGTTCTCGCCACGGCAGGAGGGCTAGTCTTCTATGGCCAGCCCAACGGAGGCTTCGCGGCGGTAGATCAGCGCGACGGCAAAACGCTCTGGCAATTCCCAACCAACGTTCGAATGAAAGCCTCTCCTATGACATTCAGTTTGGTGGAAAGCAGTACGTTGCCGTAGCCGCCGGCCCGAATATTCTCTGCTTCGGTTTGTGACGAGCGCCATGAGCCTCAGTCTGGCCCAACTCACAACGGCAGTACCTCGATAAACCTATCCGCCGTCTCAACACGAAGCGGATTGCGCAGTGGCTTACCAAATAGAGGGACATCGATTTCGAAAACGTCTCCGGCCTGCGTACGGAACCCGGCGCCGAAACTCACTCCGTTCGCACCCAGGAAGTGAACGTGAACGTCACCTGGGCGGCGGAACAGATCATATTTGAAATGGTGCTGTTCGAGATTCGCGATTGAATGGCACATATGGTCTTCGCCACTTTCAAATGGACTGCTCCACACTGTTTCTCGGCCGCGAATGACTCTTATATCTCCGGTCACAGAAGAGGGTAAATCTCCGACGAGCAGTTCGGGCCCAAAGGAGCATTGCCGAAGTTTCGAATGGGCCAGGTACAAATAGTTCTTCTTCTCCAAAGTGTGGTCGGAGAACTCATTGCCGAGCGCGAACCCGACCCGCCGTGGACTGCCGGCATCATCGATCGATGTAGAGGGCCGCAATTTCGGCTTCCTCTCCGCCATCCTCCGCAAAAGCGGGTTGCGTTAGAGGATATTCTGGCGGAACGATGCAGCGGCCGTCTCCTTTATACGCCCACTCGGGTTGCGCGCCTGCCTCGCCCTTCTTCGGTTTTCCGCCAGCAACTCCAAGTCGGAACATTCGAAGCGAATCGGTAGAGGATTCCTGAGAAGCGCTCGAAGCCAAATGCATTTCATCTCGCGATTTGGCGCTTCCCAGATGTGTGAGCCCGGTCAGTGACACGATGCACCGAGCCTCGTCTGGGTGATCTAAGGGCGTGAGCACACGTTTCTCTTCGATGACTCGGTCGTAGTCGATCGTTTCATCAGAGAGATTCGATCGCACAAGGCTCTCCAGGCTGCGATTTTCCCGGATCGCGGCGATACACAAATCGTAGACGCGAGAGAAGCGCTCTATCACCTGAAGGAATCGGCCAGCTTCAGCAACGGCGACCCGGCGCGCGTTAGATTCATCTAGATACTGGACAATCCTCATTCGTATTCCGCCCGCCTATGGCTCCTGTCGTGGCATGTCCGATCGGCCCGCTCAAATGGAATAACTTACAGGAGACGCACTTCTATCCCATCAGATGTTATATGGATTTGAGTTTGGCAGAAATCCTTGACGCAGTGCGCATCCAGGAGAGTGCCAGCAGAATACGTGGTGGTCAAGGCGAGTACCTGCATCCCGGCCGCCCGTCCCGCGAGAATGCCCGCAGGCGTATCCTCGATCACGAGACACTGATCTGGCGCTGTGCGGAGCCGAGCGGCGGCCATCCGGTACCCTGCGGGGTTGGGTTTTCCCTCTGCCACATCGTCGGCAGTGATGAGCACTTCAGGAATGGGTAAGCCTACACGCTGCATGCGCAATGTGGCAATCGCGCGATTAGCGGAGGTGACCAGAGCCCAGGAATTTCGAGGCAACGCGCGCAGTAAGGTGGCAGCGCCCTGGACAGCTTTGAGGCCCTGCGTATATTCCATTTCTTCCGCATCGAGGAGGCTTGCTTCATGGGCGATATCCAGATACGGAGCCACTTCCCGAAGCGTATCGAGCGTTCGGCGGCCGTGCGATGCCAACAAGATCTCGTCCACCGGGATGCCGTGACGTTCTGCCCAACGGCCCCAGATACTCTCTACACACTGAGTGGAATCGACCAGCGTGCCATCCATGTCAAAGAGAATGGCTTTGCATTTGATCAGTAGCATGACGATGGCGGATACCGTCTCTTGGGCTGCTTTCTAGTATGTACGCAGCGAACATCTCTCGTCGCGGAGGTGGCGCCCCGGAGATGAACGTAGTGGTTTCGTGAAGGGCTGCGCGTCGCTTGGAGTGCAGCCAAAGCTCGAGAACACGGCCTGGATGGAAAAACCGATCCAGAAACGCGATCCCGAAGAACTGGTCCGAGACAGATGATCCGGGTACTCGGGGCCCCTCTGCATCGGTTGCATGACGGTCATTCCACGCGGAACGCCGATACTGGGGCGGCTCGCTATCGGCCGTGTGGCATACTCCGATTGCTATTCGAACCTGAGAACCACGCGGCCATTCTTGCGACGCCTGCAACAACCGCGAAAAGTAATCCGACGAGTTGCACAAGCGTGCCGATCAGGGGGCCAACGTCTTGAGGATGGTAGAGGCGATAAGCTGTGCCGGGCTTGAAGAATACACCAATGCAGACCAATGCAGCGAGAAAAAGGCCGAGGACTGCGGTCCACATCCAGCGCGAAGTGGCGTAGACGATCAGGCCAGTTACCGCCAAAATAAGAATCCCAGGCGGCACTTTAGGGTACCCCTTCGCACCGGTGACAGCTTGCAATAAGATGCCGAGAGCGGCGATCCAAAGCCCCACAGCGATAGCTTTGTGAGTGGCGATAGATTCCGCGAGGCTGTTCATCTCGTGGGCTCATTATAACCGCCTAGCGGATATTACGCCGCTTCAGGCGGTTTGTTCGATGGAACTACCAGCCCACGCCAACGCCCGGAAGTTTCGGGCCGATTGAAATCTATTTCTTGGTAGGCTTGCCGCCGGCGGTCTTCAGAGGGGTGACCGATCCGCCTCCGGCTGCCATCGCGACCGGCGTCAGACGTTCGTCTCCGGCGATGCTGTACATCGCGCTCTTGGAAAGACCTTCTTCCTCGGTGGTGAAAAGGAGGCAGCCTCGCTCGGCATCCAGGTCGGCCTTGACCCAGTCGCCTTCAGCGATCTGATTTGTGGCGATTAAGTTAGACAGAGGATGAACGAGTAGGCGCTCGATGGCCCGCTTCAGATGCCGGGCTCCATACTTCACGTCCGTTCCCTGCGAGAGTAGAAACGCCTTACCCGCGTCCGAAACCGTCACTGCGAACTGTCTCTCGGTGGGCGATTCGAAGATCCTGTTTTGCACCTGCCCCAGTTCGAGATCCAGAATGCGGCTCAGTTCTGCTTCTCCGAGCGGTTTAAAAACCACGCATTTATCGATGCGGTTCATAAACTCGGGTGTAAACTTCCGCCGCGCCGCTTCCATTCCGCTGCGTGCCAGTTTCTCGTTCAGCTTCTCGTCTGTCTTAACTTCCTCAGGCGCATTGAAGTTGCAGTTGAATCCGAGTTTCGGTGCGATCAGATTGCTCATCTCGGCCGCTCCGAGATTGCTGGTCATGAAGATCATGCACTTGGAGAAGTCCACCTTCCGGTTATCGCCCAACGTGAGCGTTGCCTTATCCAGGATCCCCAGCAGAAGGTTCCAAAGAGCATCGCTGGCTTTTTCGATTTCGTCAAAAAGAATGAAGCTCAGTTTGACCGTCTCTGTATGATGCTGGTTGATTACTTCCTGACTCAGCAATGGGTGCGTTTCGCGATGGCCGAGGTATCCGGGAGGCGAACCGATCAGCTTGGCGATCTCGTGACTGTGCTGGAATTCCGCGCAATCGATCTTAACCACAGCTCGAGGATTGTTCACCAGGGCTTCTGCAGTAGCTTCCACGGTCCGGGTCTTTCCCGAGCCCGTCGGTCCCAAGAACAAAAAATTGCCAACGGGCCGTCCAGGAGCTGACAGGCCAGTAATATGCATTTGATAGATGTTGACGATTTGCTCGATCGCTTCGTCTTGTCCGACTATCAGCCTGAGAAGCGTTCGCTCCAGCGATTCTGCATTTTTGCCTGTTCTTGTTGGGTCAAGTACCCGTCGTAGGTGGCTCATATGATCCCTTCCCGCACTCGATTGTCGAGCTGCAACTCCCCTCATCTGCCTCGGTTCTTATTGAATCGTTGGCCTTGCAACCAACATCGAGCAAGCCGCGTGCCAAACCGCCACGGCGCCTACTACCACAAACATCGTGAGAAACGGTGAATTACTCCAGCGTTTCTTAAGCCTCGTTCTCCTCAGGCTTTTCTGATTAGTACTTCTGAGGTCGGGAAGGTCTCACCTCAATTCGACTAATTAGTGTTCTTTCTGGCATGCGAAGGATATCCAGCACCAGCTCGGCGATGTCCTCGGGCGCGATCTTCCAGTCATCGCGGCCAGGTTCAACGCCGCCGAAGTGGGTTGCGACGCTTCCGGGCATGATGTAGCTGACACGGACGTTGTCCTGGCGGTGGTCCAGCATCATGGCCTCGCTGAACCCGTTCAGTCCAAATTTGGAGGCATTGTATGCGGATCCTCCCGCGAAAGGATTCTTGCCGGCCAAGCTACTGATATTAATGATCGTGCCGCCCCGTTGGCGTTCAAAACGCTGTAACGCCTCACGGCTGCAATAAAAAGCTCCGGAAAGATTTGTCCCAATCAGGCGGTCCCAGTCTTCTACGCTCATTTCCGCAGTCGCTCGGAACAGCCCAAAACCGGCATTGTTGATCAAGATGTCCAACCCGCCTAGTTCCTTGTCCACTCTTTCAAAGAGGTCGCTAACCTGCCCGCTTTCGCTCACATCAGTTGGCTGCCCGATTATCTTGCGCCCGGCGCTTTCCTTCCGCAGATTGTTCACCGCTTTTTCGAGTTCTCCCGCGTTCCGGGCGCATACGGCTACATCAGCGCCCTCCCCTGAAAGAGCCCGGGCGATCGCCAGACCGATTCCTTGCGAGCCCCCTGTCACTAGCGCGCGTTTACCTGCCAATAAGTTGCTCATGAAAATCCTTTAAACTCCTCTCCCTTCCATAGATCGTGAGCGGTTCTTTGGAACCACCACGAGGCTCATAAACTGGTTTGATACTCTCATCTTCCGAGCCTATGAAAATCTCTTTCATCTTATTGAGCAGGCTCTCCTGCAGTCTGGCCCTTGTTGCGCCAACTTCCGTTCTCGCTCTCGATAACGGGTTGGCCAAAACGCCGCCTATGGGCTGGAACAGCTGGAATAAGTTCGGATGCAATGTAAACGAAAAGTTACTCCGAGGTATGGCGGATGCGATGGTGGCGACTGGGCTTAAGGACGCCGGCTACCAATACTTGGTCGTCGATGACTGCTGGCAGGTCGGTCGCGACGGAAAAGGCAACATTGTTCCGGATCCCAAGAACTTCGCCTCGGGCATCAAAGCTCTCGCGGACTACGTGCACTCAAAAGGTCTGAGGTTCGGAATTTACTCCGATGCGGGCACTGCGACGTGTCAGAACCGTCCCGGCGGTCGCGGCTATGAATTTCAGGATGCCCGCCAGTACGCGGCCTGGGGAGTCGATTATCTGAAATACGACTGGTGTAATCACAGCACCCAGAACTCGCAAGCTTCTTATTCGATCATGCGCGACGCCCTGCAGAAATCCGGCCGGCCGATTGTCTTTAGTCTGTGCGAATGGGGATCGACCAAGCCTTGGCTCTGGGCTGAGAACGTCGGGAATCTCTGGCGAGCCACCGGCGACATTGTAGATAAATGGAGCAGCGGCAAGAAAGATGATTTCCTGGGTGTAGTCGAAATCCTCGACCAAGTCGACGGTCTGGAATCCTACGCCGGTCCGGGACACTGGAACGATCCCGACATGTTGGAAGTCGGCAATGGCGGTTTGGATGACACCGAGGCGCGTGCGCACTTCAGCATGTGGTGCATTCTGGCAGCACCGCTGATGGCCGGCAATGATTTGCGAAAGATGACACCGGCTACACACGACATTCTCACCAACAGGGAGTTGATTGCCATAGACCAGGATCCTCTCGGCATGCAGGGCAGGCGAGTCGAGCGCAAAGGGACTCTCGCGGTATGGTCCAGGCAATTGAGCGACGGCGGTCGCGCAGTTGCCCTGCTGAACCGCGGATCCTCTCCGGCCCGCATCACAGCATCCTGGAGAACGCTGGGCTATCCCGAATCGCTTCCCGCGTCGGTGCGCGATCTCTGGGCAGCGAAAGACGAGGGCGTTTCGAAAGGCAGCTATTCGGCTGAAGTGCCAAGCCACGGCGCGGTGGTTGTGCGGATCATGCCAGTGCCGGGCAGCACGCCTTAAAGCTTCCGGTGCTTAAAGCTCACGTCCTTTTGCCAGCCTTCTTCGCCTTTGTAGGCCTCTCGGCAAAGTATCCTGACCTCGCTTGAACCTTCACTCCCGTGACGTCCACTTTGACCGCTAGGCGATGAAAAGTTCCGTCCGATTTCACATTGTTCGGGGAGAACTGCAACAGATACAGATAATCCGGAGCGAGGGTCAGGCGTTTCAAGCCGCCTTCCAGATCGTTGCTGTTGTGAAAATACGTGCCTCCCGCTCCAGAAGCCAATTCTCCAAGTGCCGCTCCGTATACACCAAAGATTCCTTCCGCACCTGCTCCTCCTTTGGCGTTTCGATGTTCTGTCGCATTTCGAGCATGCTTGTATATAGCGCACGGTCATCCAACGTGTTGATCGTCACGCCCGCCTGCGCTGCGGCATCCAAAACCCTCGCCTGCTCCTGCATCGCTACTTGCGTAAGCGCAATAAAGCCGGAAGAAATCACGACCAACGTGCGTTGTCCAGGAAGATTCGCCAAGAAAGTGCCGCGGCTAGATCTGTACTTTCGAGCGAACTCGCGAGCATTGCTGCGGCGGCAGGCCGCAAGCGCATAATTTCATCGACGCCGAGGTGAAGATCGTCAAATAGAAACGCAATAAATCGCCGCGGAACGATTTCTTCTGGAGCCCTCTGGTTTAGCCCGGCCGATCCGGAAGAAGCTCGGCTTCCCGTTGTCATGGCTGCGTTCTCTTTTGCACGCGCCTGTATTGAGAAGCCGGAAATCACCTGGAGCTTCCCTCTGTCAAATACCTGAAAATCGTCCTTTTTCAGATTGCTGCCCCCGCCACTTCGGACTGTGTCCTCCTAACCTTTATACTGGAGCAAGAGCCCCCACCCATGAGCGTTATCTGGCTGCGGACGGCCGCTGCCTTGTACTCGTGCGGACTGTTTTACGCCCTAATTTACCTCTTCCGGAAGAGCACGGGCCTCTTCTTCCCGGCGCTGATTGCTTTTGGAGCGGGTACTATCTTCCAGCTCGTAGCCATCGTGGAACGTTGGTCCGAAACCGGACACCTGCCTCTGAACAACTTCTACGAGACCAGTTCTATCTGTGCCTTTCTCATCGCTGTTCTGTTCTTGCTTGGCTACGCCTATTACCGAATCGCGAGCTTCGGTATTTCCATATTCCCGCTTGTGTTCTTCATGACGTTGATAGGCGGAACCGAGTTTCCCGTGACCCCGTGGAGTCCGCAGGTCCGTAGCGTCTGGCTGGTCATTCATGTCTCAACGGTGCTGATTGGCTATGCGGCGCTCGTCTTTTCCGCCATTGCGTCGCTCTACTATCTACTCCAGGAACGGCAGCTCAAAAGAAAAGCGGTTACTCCGTCAACCAACCGGCTGCCGCCGCTGGCAACGCTCGATCGGATCATTACTCAATCGATGAACGCGGGCTTCGTTTTCATCACGCTCGCGACCATCACGGGCGTCGTCTGGGCCTTTAATGAGCGCGGCGCGGATTGGATCGCTAATCCGAAGATCGTTTTCTTCCTCTTCACCTGGGCCTTCTACCTCGCCATGATCTTCTTGCGCATCTCAGCCGGCTGGCGCGGGCGCCGGATGGCCTGGCTGGTGGTAGGTGTGCTCGGCTGCTCTATCATTACCTGGGCCACTCATATGTCCGTGCGGAGCTTATGGCCACAATGAAGCTCGCGCTCGCCGGCATCAATCACCGCACTGCTCCCGTGCACGTGCGTGAAAAGCTGGCGTTGAACGCCGAAGAGATTCCCGCTGCCCTTGTTCTTCTCCTTGAGCACGGCGCAAAGGAAGCACTTATACTCTCAACCTGCAACCGTGTCGAAGTGGCAGCTGCTCTCGATGAAGACGTCGCGCCTGAAACTCTGCTCGAGACGATTGTTGCGGGCCGCAGCGGTATCAGCGTTGAATCCGTTCGCCCGCACCTCTACGTTTTTGAAGCGCAACATGCCATGAGACATCTGTTCCGTGTTGCGTCCAGCCTGGATTCCATGATTGTCGGCGAACCCCAGATTCTCGGACAACTCAAGCAGGCCTACAGCCAGGCGCGTGAGCTGGGAACGATCGGCACTCTGCTCGAAGCGGTCCTCACGCGGGCCTTCAACGTCGCAAAACGCATTCGAACCGAAACAGAAATCGGTGAGAGCGCGGTGTCGGTCAGTTATGCCGCTGTGGAACTCGCCCGTGAGATCTTCGGTTCGCTCAGTCGAAAAAAGGTACTGATCATCGGGGCGGGGAAGATGTCCGAAGGGGCCGCCCGCCACCTACTTCGAGCAGGTGCCGACGAGATATTCATCACCAACCGCACCCCGGAACGCGCGCGGGAGCTAGGGAACTTGTTCCGCGGTGAAGTGCTCCCTTACGAGAGTTTCGCTCAGCGCCTGGGCGAGATGGATATCGTTATTACCTCCTCTGCCGCTCCCGGCTTCGTCTTGGGACCTGATTCGGTCCGGCGCGCCATCGAGGCCCGTAAGAGCCAGCCCATGTTCCTGATCGATATCGCCGTCCCGCGTAACATTGATCCTGCCGTGAACGGCCTGGAACACGCTTTTCTTTACGACATAGATGACCTCCAGCGGCTCGCTGATCGCAACCTGCGCGCGCGCCAGGAAGTTGCCCAGCAGGCCGAAAGCATTGTCGCCGAGGAGGTAGCGCGCCTGGAAAGCCGTCTGCGCGCTCGCGATATTGCTCCCACCATCGTCAGTCTTCAAGAGCAGCTTGAAGTTATCCGGCGCGATAGCATTGCCCGCTACCGGTCGAAGCTTGGCCATCTTACTAGGGAACAAGAAGATGCTCTCGAAGCGCTGACCCGCGGCATCGTCAATAAGATTGCTCACGGGCCCATCTCAGAGATGCGACGCCAGGCGGCCACCCAACTCCCTGAACAAAGCCAGGAAGCCGAACTTGTAGCCGCGGTCCGGCGCATTTTTCGCCTGCGCTGAATTTTGAATCGCATGCCTTCTTCAGCCACCACTACACTCATCATTGGATCGCGAGGATCACAGCTGGCCCTATGGCAGGCCCGTCACGTGGCGCGCCTGCTCGAGCAGTCCGGTACGGCAACTCGCATTGAAGTGATCAAGACGACCGGCGATCATATGCAAACCGCGCCACTCACGCAAGCCGGCGGCAAGGGCCTGTTCACGAAGGAAATCGAAGAGGCGCTGCTCGCAGGCAGAATCGATGTCGCGGTCCACAGCCTCAAGGATTTGCCCACCGCAGTGTCGGCTGGTCTTGCCATAGCCGCCATCCCTGAACGGGAAGATCCGCGCGACGCTATCGTGGGCAAATCGCTGGCTGAGCTGACTCATGGAGCACGCGTGGGAACGAGTTCAGGTCGTCGCTCTTCTCAATTGCGTCTTCTGCGTCCAGATCTGATGGTCGAGCCAGTGCGTGGCAACGTCGATACGCGCCTCCGGAAGCTCAAAGAAGGTCGATATGATGCGATGCTGCTCGCCGCCGCCGGCCTGAGGCGTCTCGGACTCGAAAGCGAAATCGCCCAGGTGCTTACTTCTGACCAGATGTGCCCCGCGCCGGGCCAGGGCGCCTTAGCTATTCAGACGCGTGCCCAGGATCCTGCGTATACGATCTGTCGGGCTCTCGATCATCTTCCAAGTTTTCAAGCCGTCACTTGTGAGCGTGCGGCTTTGGCAGCGCTCGGCGGGGGCTGTCAGTTACCCTTCGGTGCTTTCGCAGAACCCGTTGGCTCCATGCTTCGCCTCTCTGCCGTCGTAGTTGCACCCGATGCATCGCGGCATTTGCGCGCTACGGACGAAGGTCCCGCCGAACTCTGCGAGCAGTTAGGTCTTCGTGTCGCCCAGGACCTGTTGATTCGCGGCGCTGCGCAGATTCTCGTGAATGGGTAGCCTTTCGGGATTACGAATCGTCGTAACGCGTGCCACGCACCAGGTTGAAGAGTTGGCCGCACCCCTGCGCAAACTCGGCGCAGAGGTGTTGCAGGCGCCGGTTATCGGCATCGGCCCACCGCTCGATCCCATCCCTTTGCGGGAATGCGCCGCCCGCTGCGGCGACTACGACTGGATCGTCTTCAGCAGCACCAATGCGGTCAAGGCGTTTGTGGCGGAACTGCCTAAGCGACATTCTTGTCCCGCTCGCGTCGCAACCGTCGGCGACGCCACTCGCGCCGTCGCCGAGGGGAGCGGCTTCACGGTTGATCTCGTTCCTGAGAAATATATAGCTGAATCCCTGATCGAGGCTCTCGGAGCGCAAAATCTGGCCGGTAAGCGCGTCCTGATTCCAAGCGCCGCTATCACGCGTGATGTTGTCCCTGCAGCGCTCAGGCAACTCGGCGCTAGTGTCCAGGTCGTCGAAGCTTACCGGAATGTTATTCCCACGGGATCTGCTGAGCGCGTAAGGGAGGTCTTTCGCGAGCCGCTGCCCGATTGGGTGACATTCGCCAGTTCATCCGCCGTCGAAAACACGATTCAACTCGCCGGAACGGCGCCGTTACAGCACATGCAGATTGCGAGCATCGGTCCTGTTACGACAGAAACTCTTCGCCACCACTCGTTACGCGCGACGGCCGAGGCCGATCCTCACAACATCGAAGGCCTGGTAGGAGCTATTTGCTCTTTTCTGAACCGCGACCGCGAGCGTGCCGGTCTCCCCTAATCCCCAGCCTTTTCCACCTGCACCAGGCAACTATAAAAAGTAGGACCGCCGCCCATATCCGTTAAACGCTGGCTGGTCAGCACATTGACGTTTTGCCGGTCCTGCGACTTCCGCGGCCATCGCACTGACGGTACGCTAACGACTCCTCGCGGAACACTGCCCGCCACCGCAACCTTCAAAATGCAGCTGCCTCGCTGATTGTAGATACGTACTGCGTCGCCGCTCACGATCGAGCGCACCGCGGCATCCTCCGGATGCAGTGTTGCCACAGCGGTCTCCCGGTCCCGATCCTCTCGGTAGCCGAATGTCGAGTTCATGCTGTTGTGATTCTTTGCCGAGATCAGTTCGAGCGGAAACTGCGCCAGTAAAGATGGATCTCCCCGGCGCGATTCGCATGGCGGCTGATAATCGATTGTCTCCGCATGAAACTCGCACTTGCCGGAAGGGGTCGCGAAGTTTCCTTCGGCGAATGGCAAGAACGGCTCGTTCTCTGGAGAAACGTTCAACCGCACAGACCGCTCGCGTTCCAGTCTTTCGAGCGTGATGCCTTTCAAAAACGGATGTCCCGAGGTGAGCAGCCCACGGATCATATCGTCTTCGGATTCCCCGAAACACGCTTCCTTGAATCCCATCCGCTTTGCCAGTTCACGGAAAATCTCCACGTTGGAGCGGCACTCTCCCGGCGGATCGAGCACCGGCCGAGCCAGTTGCAGATAATAATGCCCGTATGCCAGGTACAAGTCCGTGTGTTCGAGGAACGTAGTGGTAGGAAGAAGAATGTCCGCCCAATCCGCCGTGTCGGTCTGGAACTGCTCAATCACCACTGTGAACAAATCGTTGCGTCCGAGGCCACGTTTGACTTCGTTCTGATCGGGCGCAACGGCGGCTGGATTCGAGCAGTAGACGACCATGGCATGAATTGCCGGATTTCGCACCTGATTAAGCGTCTTCCCGAGCTCGACCATGTTTATGCAACGCGCCTCGCGTCCAAGTGCGGCCCATTGCAGATCGGGCCGCTTAAGGCTCGCATCATTGAAATGGAACGCACCCGAAGTCGACATTTGTAGCCCACCGCCTACTTCGCGCCAGGATCCTATGAGGGCCGGCAGGTAGGCGATCAACCGTACCGTAAGGCCGCCTCGCTCCGAACGCTGTATGCCGTAATTCGACCGGATCACTGCGGGACGCACTGTCGCATACTCGCGCGCCAGCGACACGATCTCTTCCGCAGCAATGCCTGTCATCTCTGCCACGCGTCCGGGGGTGAACTCAGCCACTTTTGCGCTGAGATCGTCAAAACCAAGCGTATGTTTCTCTACATAGCTGCTGTCATATAGGCGCTCGCGAATGATCACGTGCATCAGGCCGAGCGCCAGCGCAGCATCAGTACCGGGATGGATAGCGAGATGCTTATCCGCGAGTTCGCTTACCTTGTGCCGCAGGGGATCGATCGTGTAAAACTTGGCGCCGTTCCGCCGCGCCTCTACGATAAAAGGCCAGAGATGTACGTTTGTGGCTAGAATATTGGCGCCCCAGGCCAAGATAAGCTTGGAATGACGAAATTGCTCGGGTTCGGTTCCGTACTTCGCACCCAGAGCCGCGATGAGGCCCGCTTCTCCCGCTTTGGAGCAGATGGTGCGATCGAGTCGCGATGCGCCAAAACGATGGAAGAAGCGCCGGTCCATTCCATTCGCGATGAGCATCCCCATCGAACCCGCGAAACTGTAGGGCAGAACGGATTCCGGGCCATGCTCGGCTGCGACCTGCTTCAGCCGTCCCGCGATCTCGTCGAGCGCTTCATCCCACGAGACGCGAACAAATCGGCCTTCGCCCTTTGTGCCGACCCTGCGCTGTGGATGAATCAAGCGTTCCGGTGAGTATTCCCGCTCCAGGTAGCGCGCCACTTTGCCGCATAGAAATCCCTGGGTAACCGGATGATCAGGATTGCCGCGCAAGCGGGAGCCGCGGCCCGTTTCGTCCACGTTGATCAGGAGCGCGCAACAGTCCGGACAATCTAGCGCGCAGACTGACTGCCGAATTGCTCCCATGAAATGATCATAGCCATTTCGCTGCCCCTCCGCGTTCGGCGTTCCCCTTCTCTGCCCCTCGCGTTCGGAAGGATCGTGACGCTCGGGCTTTTAGAGTGCCTCTATCATAGAAGTTGAAGCGCTTCTTTTTCTCCTCCCTTTTTTCCGCGTGTCTCGCAGCCCAGACCTCGCAACCCACCCAGGTTTTGATCGATTTGACTGACGCGCCGCGCAAAATCCTGCATGCTCATCTGCTCATCCCAGTCAAGCCCGGTCCGCTCACGCTCGACTATCCTCAGTGGATTCCCGGCGAGCATACTCCCACTGGTCCCATCGATAACTTCGCCGGGATTGTCTTCTCCGCAAATGGTCAGGTACTGCCGTGGCGTCGCGACGACGTTAATATGTTCGCCTTCCTCCTCACTATCCCCGAGGGCGTGCGGACGCTCGACGCCAAAGTAGATTTTCTTGCTACCGCTGCTCCCTCAGGTTTCTCGGCCGGAGCTTCCACCGGACCAAACCTTGCCATCGTGAGCTGGAATGAGGTTGCTCTCTATCCCGACGGCGCTCCCTCCTCGCAAATCATGTTCGAGCCGTCTCTGAAATTGCCCGAAAGCTGGAAGTTCGGCACTGCCCTGACGCGGCAATCCGGTCCTGGCGAGGTCGTGCACTTCGCGCCTGTCTCACTCGAAATGCTGGTGGATTCTCCCATCTTGGCTGGACGCTTTTTCAAGGAAATTCCGCTCGCCCCCGAAGTGACACCAAAGCACTTCCTCGACATGGCGGGGGACGGGCCGGAAGACCTGGACGTCACTTCCGGGCAGACCAATGCCTGGAGTAATCTCGTCCGCGAAACGGGAGCTCTTTACAAATCGCGGCACTATAACAGTTATCATTTCCTGGTCACTTTGAGCGACAGCGTTGCCCACTTCGGATTGGAGCATCATCAATCGAGCGACGATCGCGTCGAAGCCCGTGGTCTCGTAGATAGCGATCTCGCCATGCTCAATGGCGACCTGCTCTCGCACGAGTTCAGTCACTCCTGGAACGGAAAGTTTCGTCGCCCGGCCGGCCTAGCCACTCAGAACTACGGCCAGCCAATGAAGGGCGATTTGCTCTGGGTGTACGAAGGACTTACTCAATATCTGGGCGATGTTCTCGCAACTCGCAGCGGCACTTGGAAACCCGACCAGTTTCGTTCCTATCTCGCCGACTCCGCTGCCGAGCTGGATCATCGCCCTGGCCGTACCTGGCGCGACCTGGAAGACACCGCCGTGTCGGCGCAAATTCTCTATTCGACGAGCCAGCAATGGGACAACTGGCGGCGCAGCGTCGACTACTATGCCGAAGGCGAGCTGGTCTGGCTCGAGGTCGACACCACTATCCGGCAGTTATCTCACAACAAGAAGTCTCTGAATGATTTCTGTGCGCGATTTCTTGGCGTCCGCGGCAATACGCCGCGCGAAGTGTTCCCCTATACGTTCGACGACGTTGTATCAGCTCTCAACTCTCTACAGGCCTATGATTGGGCTGCTTTGCTGCGTGACCGCCTGACCTCCAAGTTGCCACACGCGCCGCTAAACGGTATTACCAACGGCGGCTACCACATCGAGTACACCGATCAGCCGAACGAATTCATTCGGGCCAGCGAGTCGCGGGATCGTGGCGTGAACGCCTGGTACTCTATCGGACTATACACATCCGATAATGCGATCAACGACGTTCTGGTCGGATCACCAGCCTACGCGGCGGGGTTAGGACCGGACATGAGAATCATTGCGGTTAACGGCCGTCGCGCTAGCGACGATTTGCTTCGCCAGGCGATTCGTGACGCCAAGGGCAGCGGACCCGCTATCGAGCTGATCGTCGAAAACAGCGGCTTCTATAAAACCGTCAAAATCGATTGTCACGACGGCGAAAGGTACCCTCACCTGGTCCGTTCACAGAGTAAAACAGCCACTCTCGATGACATTCTCAAGCCCATGACGAAGTCTGCGACGCCATCGAGCGCTGAATAGACCTGTTGCTCCGTAGGGCACGATCTAAGCTATCAGGATGCCCTCTAAATCGCGCAGACATCGTTTGATCGAAATTGAATGGCCTGACTTCGGCGTCGCGGCCTGCCCGCGCCGGCCATCTGCTTCTGAACTCGAAGCAAGAATAAACAAGCTGCGCGCCCGAATGGAAGAACTTAAGATCACGCATACCATGGTTTATGCCGACCGCGAGCACTTCGCCAATTTGGCGTACTTGACCGGGTTCGATCCCCGTTTCGAAGAGTCTCTGCTAATCGTCGGCACCGCCACTACGCCGCTTGATCCTGGTCGGGAACGAATGCGAGGCGTATCTGGGCATCAGTGCTCTGCATAGTACAGGGCAACTGCGTCACGAGCGTTTTCAATCTTTTTCTCTATTGGGTCAACCGCGCGACCGGAGCCGCGCAATGTCCGACATCCTCTCTGAAGAAGGCATCGGCCCCAGCTCCCGGGTCGGCGTCGTGGGCTATAAGTATTTCTCCAGCTCCGAGAATTCCGACGGCGCGCACGCGCTCGACATCCCGTCTTACATAGCAGACACTCTTCGGAGTCTGGCGGGCTCAGAAAAAGTCTTCAACGCCACCGATATTTTCATGCACCCCGGTCATGGCCTGCGCGCAAATTGCACGCCCCTCGAAATCGCTGCTTTCGAATACACCAACGGACAAGCTGCTGAATCGGTCAAGCGCATGCTTTTCGGACTGCGCGAAGGAGTCACCGATCATGCGGTGGTAGAGTCTGGCCGCCTCAATGGAGACCCTCTAAGCTGCCATGTCACGTTCTGCACCGGCCGCAACTCCGATTACGGACTGTCCGGACCGACGGGTGAGCTGATTCGCCGTGGCCAGCCGCTTGCTTTCAACGTTGCCTACTGGGGCAGTAACATCTGCCGCGTCGGTTGGATTGCGGAAAATGCCGCCGACCTACCCAATGCGGCCTCGGATTACGTTGCGTCTTTTGCCGGTCCGTATTTCGAAGCCATGAGCGAATGGTTTGGGTCGATGACATTGGGCACTCCGGGCCACGTTGTCTACGATCTGATCCAAGACCGCCTGCCGTTCGGGAAATTCGGAATTTACCTCAACCCTGGCCATCTGATCCATCTCGACGAATGGATGAGTTCTCCATTCTATGCGCAATCTGAGATCCCTGTCGCCTCAGGGATGGTGATCCAGGTCGATGTCATACCCCAATCCGCTAAATATTTCTCGACACGTATGGAAGACGGCATTGTAATTGCCGACGGAGAGTTGCGAAGCAGGCTGAAAGAATCCGCGCCGGATTGCTACGATCGGTGCCAAAGAAGGCGGTTGTTCATGAGCGATGTGCTCGGTATCGAATTGCCGGAAGAAGTCCTGCCGCTCTCAAATACTTGTGCGATTGTGCCTCCATTTTTCCTCTCGCCAAATACCGTACTGGCCCTCGAAAGCTAACGTTCTCCGCTGCCCGCGAACCGACAGCTATGGAAACGACCACCAACCCTCATGGGAGTACTCAGCTTCGACGCAATTCACTCGGTCTTCCGGAACTGGTTTTTCAGGGTGTTACGCACATCGCGCCCGCGACTAACATAATCTTCACTTTTCCGATCATCGCTCTCAAAGCTGGACCGGCCATGCCGGTCTCGTTCCTGCTCTCGACAATCGTCTGTTTCTTCATCGGGAACACCGTCGCTCAGTTTTCCCGTTACGTGCCCTCGAGCGGAGGCTACTATTCATTCGCCACTCGCGGACTCGGCAATAGAAGCGGGTTCATGGCGACTTGGAGCTATCTAGTCTATGAGATTCTCGGGGCCGCGGGAAGTACCGGTTTTCTTGGCTATCTGATCTCGGACATGTTGGCAAAGCAGTTCCAGGTGAACATTCCATGGTGGTTCTTGGCGCTGGCGACGACTGCCCTGATCTGGTTGCTGACCCATCGCGGCGTCCAGCTTTCCGCACGGATCACAGCCGTCTTAGGTGGACTTGAACTGCTCATCATGTTGGCACTGAGTATTACGTTCCTGGTTCATCCCGGGCACGGATCAAGCTATCTTGCTCCGTTAACGCCTGCTTCATCGCCCCATCACTTCGGCGGTATCCTGGCCGGGATGGTTTTCTCCATCCTCGCGCTCAGCGGCTTCGAGGCGCCGGCGCCCCTCGCGCAGGAAGCCCGTCTCCCCAGCAAGTTCATCGGTCAGGCCATCATGCTTTCTCTGGCCAGTATCGGTGTCTTTTACATATTCAGCTCCTATGCAAGCGCAATCGGCTGGGGCACCGGTGACATGGCCGCGTTCGCTTCGAATGCCAATCCCTATTACGTTCTCGGCCATGCGCTATGGGGTGCGGCCTGGTGGCTCGTCGTCCTCGCTATCATCAATAGCGCCGTTGCGGTCGGTCTCGCCTGCACGAATGCCGCATCACGCGTGATGTATACCATGGGCCAGACCAGTACGGTACCTGCAAGTTTTGGCCGCATTCATCGAGTGCATCGGACACCCACCTTCGCAATCGCCTTCGTGCAGGTCAGTGGAATGGCATCAATCCTGGTCGTGGGCCTGCTGTTGAGCCCCGACGCCATCTTTGGTTTCCTCGAGACCATTGCCACGCTCGCCGTAATCGTTCTCTACATCATGGCGAATCTGGCCTTGACGCGTTACATGCGTCGCGAACAGCGGGCGATTTCACTGTTTGGCAGCACGTAATAGCTCCGTGGATCGCGACCCTCGCCCTACTGCCTGTTCTCTTTGTCACCGTCTATCCTGAGCCCGCGTGGCCCTACAACATGACGCCCTACCTCTTTGTGGTATTACTCGTCATCGGATTCGCCTATATGCGCTGGCGCGAGTGGCGCAACCCGGGAACCCTCCGGTTGCCAATTGACTCGGTCGGACCTACAGTAGGCAAGTAGGACAGTACAGAACGCGAAGAGCGACTCCTCCATCCCTATGCGATTCATCACCACATCGTTTCTGGCATTTGCAATATGTCCCGCACTCCAAGCTCAAGCTAACACTTCAGTGCCCGTCCAGCCATTCGCTTTGCATGTTCGTCAAGTGGAAGAGGCATTAGACTACCTGGGACAACCACTCTCAAGCGCCGATCAGAAAGCCATCAATGATGCGGTCGGTCAAGCCAACGAAGCCAACCTCGTCGCCCAGATAGAGCGTGTTTTGGACAAGTACGTTCTCTGTCTGGTCGACATCAATGCCGAGAGCCGGGTCAAAGTGGAAGCCGGTCCAGCCAAGCCAGAGTTGGTTGAAGACGGGACGCGCGTGTTCCTGGTGAAAGTCCACAATGAGGCACACGTGACGGCGCCGTTAGTTGTGGAAAGTCCGAATTCGGGCAAGGTTTACATTCCCTCTAAGGGCGATCCCGAACCCAGGATCGAATTGACTGCTCATGACGCGGCTGAGCGATGGGCAGATTTCTCGCTTTTCAACAAGCCCCCTATGAATAAAGGCCTTCTTGGAATCGGTGTCGAATATCAAATCCTGGAAGTGTACAGCCGAGACCGCGGGCAGCGCGCAGCGAAAATCAGCTTCAACGTCGGACAAGGGTCCCAGGATATCGGCTTCCGCAACGATACGCTGATCGTGTTTGACGCCCTTCCCGCGCACCGGATAAAACTCCACGTCCTCGACGAGAACGGTAAGCCCGCAATAGCATCATTCGTTGTGCGCGATCGCCAGAACCGCCTCTATCCAAATCCTGCAAAACGTCTGGCCCCGGATTTCTTCTTCCAGCCGCAGGTCTATCGCTCCGATGGAGAAACACTCGATTTGCCAGACGGTTACTACACGATCGCATATACCGGAGGCCCGGAGTTCCTGACGCACACCAAAGAGCTTGCGGTTGACGCGAAAGGCCCGGCGGAACTCAATTTTAAGCTGGACCGCTGGGTCGATCCCTCTAAATTTGGTTGGTATTCAAGCGATCATCACATTCACGCGGCCGGCTGCTCTCACTATCAAAACCCTACCGAAGGAGTGCTCCCGAGCGATATGGACCGGCAGGTTCGCGGCGAAAACCTGAATGTCACCGCAGTCCTGACATGGGGGCCTGATTACTACTACCAGAAGCAGTTTTTCAGTGGTCATGACGATCCGCTTTCCACCGCTTCCTGCCTGATGCACTACGATCTCGAAGTCTCCGGCTTCCCCTCCAGTCACGCCGGGCACCTTGTTTTGCTCGGTCTCCACCAGCAGGATTATCCGGGAACAAAACGGATTGAGGACTGGCCGACCTGGGACCTGCCCATCCTTCAATGGGCAAAATCGCAGGGAGCAACGGTCGGATTTGCACACTCCGGATGGGGACTCGAAGTGAGTGGGCACGATCTGCCGGCGTTTGAGATGCCAGCTTTTGATGGCATCGGAGCAAATGAATACATTGCCGACGTTACTCAGCCTGGCGCAGTCGATTTCATCTCAGCCGGCGACACGCCTTACGTCTGGGAACTGAACATCTGGTATCACACGCTAAATGTCGGGTTCCGTACCAGAATCTCGGGCGAGACGGATTTCCCGTGCATTTACGACGGTCGTGTCGGGCAAGGCAGAGGATACGCCAAAATCGATGGCCCTCTTAGCTACGCCAAGTGGCTCGCCGCAATTCGAAACGGCAGAACCTATGTGTCTGATGGACGCAGTCATTTGATGGATTTCAGCGTGAACGGAACTGAAATCGGGACCGGGAACAGCGAGGTGCGCCTTAATGCTCCAGGCACAATCACAGCTCGTGTGAAAGTCATGGCCAATCTGGATTCGGTTCCGAATGAAGCCGTCCGTCGTCTTAGCTATGATGAAAAGCCGTATTGGGATATTGAGCGTGCGCGAATTGGCGAGACAAAGAAGGTCCCGGTCGAGTTAGTGGTCAACGGGAAAGCCGTGGAACGACAGGATTTGATTGCTGACGGTACACCCCGCGACGTTAGCTTTCGGACAGCCATCGATGAGAGTAGTTGGGTCGCAGTGCGCATCTTGCCTTCTTCGCACACTAACCCGATCTTCGTTCTCGTAGGCGGCAAACCGATCCGAGCTTCCCGGCGAAGCGCTGAATGGTGTTTGGCAGCTGTCCATCAGTGCTGGACGCAAAAAGCACGCAATATCTCTCTCGCTCAGCTCGGCGAGGCCAGGAAAGCCTACGATCATGCATCTGAAGTGTACAAACAATTAATTGCCGAAAACGATCCTGGTAATTAAGAAATGACCTGTCGCTAAGACTAATGCCGCAATATTGATTGCTCTTGATCAGTAATCGACCTACACTTGCAGGGTAGTTAAAACGCAACGGTCCGTAATTTAGGCACTTGCATGTTAAGTCTCAACAGGATCATTCGACGTGTCTTTGCGGTGAATTTACAGTTTGTCCTCAATCGCTGTAGTAGCGGAGTTAGCGTTCGGCCAAGCTCGCAGTCTTTCATTCATCGGAATCTGTGACAATATCCAGGCTCTCGGTTTTCTTGCTGACAAAGAATTAGGCGTGGCCGGTGCTTACCACTTGGACCCAGGTGCGCGCGATCAGAGGCGAGAGTTATCACCTCGCGCCGTCGGACAATCCATTCACCTCTGGTGCGCGCTGCGACGATCACAACTTCGCGGATCCAAGATCGCCAGGTTGTAGCGAGTAACATCGCGGTACCGCCTGCTAACAAAAGGGGAGAAGATACTCCGCCAAAGTTAGATGTGATTTTAGATCCGACGCAGCTTCCAACTACCCCGTGCGAACACAATCAGGCTCAACACAGTCATGACCGTATTCGCCACGGGGATTGCCGTAAAGACGCCGTTGACGCCCATCGAAGTACGTTGCGCCAGAAACCAGCCGAGCGGTATTTCGCAAAGCCAGAAGCTGATGATGTTGATCATCGTCGGCGTAACGGTGTCGCCCGCTCCGTTGAATGCCTGGACCATGACCATGCCGAACGCATAAGTCAGGTTGCCGTAGCCGATAATACGAAGGCAGTCGGCAGCAAAGCCCGACACCACTGGGTCAGCCGAAAAGAAAGACACGACCGAGTGGGGAGCGAAGATCAGCACAAACGCAACCGCAGCCAGGTAGATGGCGTTGTACCCACCCGTGACATAGACGGCGCGCTCCGCCCGTTCGGGCTTCTTTGCCCCGAGGTTCTGGCCGACCATTGTGGCCGCGGCTCCGCTCATCCCCCACGAGGGAAGAACGACGAACATGAAGATGCGTATTCCGATCGTGTAGCCTGCGACCGCAAGGCTGCCGAACGTGCTGATGATCCGTACCAGCACAAGCCAGCTCGTGTGTGCAATCAGGAACTGTAGAACGCCTGTGGAAGACACTCGCACCAGTGACCTGATCACATCCGGCACAAGCCGCAGATGTCGCCTAGTGAGGCGTACGCGCGCCCTTCCGCTTGTCAGCATCCAGAACTGATACAACACACCGCATGACCGGCCGGTCAGCGTGGCCACGGCAGCCCCGGTAACGCCAAGCTTCGGAAATGATCCCAAGCCAAAGATAAAGCAGGGATCCAGTATCAGGTTAATCAGGTTTGAGACCCACAATACGCGCATCGCGACGGACGCATCGCCCGCGCCTCGAAAAATCGCATTGTTCAGGAACAGCAGCATAACGACGGCCGTTCCGCCGAAGACTATCTCCGTATACCGATGCCCGCCGGCGATAAGCATCCTATCCGCGCCCATCAAATTCAGCAACTCATGAGCGAAGATCATGGCCGGAACACCCATCGCGAGCGCGACCCCGATCCCCAGAAAGATGGATTGCATGGCGGCAGTGGCCGCGCCTTCAGGATCTTTTTCGCCGGTGCGCCGCGCGACCATGGCTGTGGTGGAGAAACTGACACCGAGCGCGACCGAAAACACGAGGGTCAACATGGATTCGGTGAGACCCACGGTTGCGATTGCATTCGCGCCGAGCCGTGTCACCCAAAACACGTCCACGAGCGCAAATAACGACTCCATCAGCATCTCCAACACCATCGGAATCGCGAGCAGGAAAACCGCGCGGCTGATTGAGAGTTGTGTGAAGTCTTGGTGCGTGCCTTTGATGGCCTCGGTGATAGTCCGCCAAACACCTGCTCTTGGCTGGACCGAAACTTCTGTTTCCATAAATAGCTCCAGTTCGTGCGGGGAGCGCACGAGTTTAAGAAATCAATGAACTTGGAGGAGCCTTAAGCGATCACAATGACCGCAGCTCCCGGAAATAGACGCGTGGTGCTGATCCGCGAGTCTTTGGCTGTGGTCATATCGATACGCATAGAAGTGGATGGAACTGATTCCGGATACCACCTACTATAACCGCCCTGCTTTTGTGAAAGCAAGCGGGAAATCGCTTAATTCTGAGCGCCAGAAGTGCGACGGGCGAGGAGTCTTCACTTGCCACCGAGGGTCTTCTGCATTAACGAAACATCGAGTGCTCTTCCGAACTTCTCCCCTACTCCTCGAAGCACGCCAACTTTGTAGAAGCCGAGAGAATGATGAAGTGCTACCGAAGCGCTGTTGACTGTGGGATCTCCGATCACGGCAATCATCTCCCGCATACCTCGATCCGCACATCCCTTCATAAGTTCTTCCATTAGCAAGCGTCCTATCCCGCGCCGCTGAAACGATTCCGCAACATAGACGGAGTTCTCTACTGTGAAACGATACGCGGCTCGCGGACGAAAGCGGCTCGCGTAGGCGTATCCAGCTATCTCTCCACCTGCATCCGCGACAAGGTAAGGGAGGCCGAGTTCCAGAATTGTGGTTATTCGGCGAAGCATCTCATCCGGATCGGGCGCCATAGTTTCAAACGACGCCGTTCCCTGGAGTACATGCGGTGCGTAAATGGCTGCTATCCCAGATGCATCCGGCGGGACAGATGTACGCACGCTAACGTCGCCCATAATACTTCGATTGTAGGAATGAACAAGAACGGGAGCCGATCAGAAGCTGGTCCCATTTCTGGACCGATCAAGTGTTCGGCGATCGATCTTCGCGCCAGAAGAGCTCGGCATCGGATCGCCGGACATAGTTGGCATCCACGGTAGCCGGATCCAGCCATTTCCCTTGGTTTCCATCCCGCTCCGCACAAAGCGCGACGGCGCGCGCTAGATAATTCCCTGCGGTCGTGAAGTTCGCCCCAGCGAAAGGCGTGCCTTCGAAATTGAACACAGAAGGCGAAACGAATTCGTAATCCTGTGCGGCATCCAAATGCGCCAGCCAATTGGAAAAAGGTGTCACCACTTCCGGCGAGACGCACTCCGAGTCATCGTTGTAGACGCCCGCATAGACATCGCCACGGCGAGCATCCAACACCACTGCTCGCAGCGACCGAGGTCTTATTCCGAACGACGACAAAGCGCGTAAGTTTGATATTCCGATCGCGGGCTTGCCCAGGGCGTATGCCAAGCCCTTAATCGCGGAAAGTGCTACACGGATGCCCGTAAACGATCCCGGCCCGCTCGCGGCGGCGAAACAGTCAATCTGTTGCAGGTCGAGTTTGGCTTCATTTTTACATCTGATCAACTGCCGGAAAAACGAGGTGCGCAAAACCTTCCTTCGACTCGAGAGTGATCTCGGAAAGGATTTCTCCCGTCGGCCCGAATAGCGACACTGCCAAAGTTCGAGCTTGTATCCAGCGCCAGAATCGTCACTGTAGCTGATAGATCCGATCGAGTTCATAGGCTTTTCCATTTGCATTGATTGCAAGTACTCGCAAATTCAGAGCGGTGCCAGAATCTCTTATAAGTGTCTTAGGAATCGTGAAGGTCCCGGAGTCGCTCAGGCCAAGGAGACGCGGGCCTGCTGTCCCGCCGACAGCTTCGGCCCACCAGGCATATTGCATGCGGCGGCTCGCACGATTAGCGCGTGTGATCTTGATCGCTGTAGGGTATCGGGATCGCGGCGCTGATGCGCTCGCCAGGAGGATCGGTGACGGTGAAAGGAATCTTTGAGCTATCGCTTCAACCTCCTGAATCGGCGGGTCTTCCGACTCAAAATAGTAGTACTTTGCGCGAGCTTCTTTTTCCCCGTCGCGCGGCACCCAGAGGACCCAATCGTGGGAATTATCGGGCGTCGACCGGCTGAAAACCTCACCGCGGTAGTTCTTTAATTCCAGTTGTTCTCCGTTTGCCGGATTCACCCAAACTGGATTGTACTTATGATGCGGGAGCGTGATCTCGACGATGCCCGGAGTTTGCGCATACGCGAGATACTCGACCTCATTGAGACCTACTGCACGTGCGCCGTCAACATCGAAATAAGGTTCCAGTTCCCAGTGACGCGTATCGGCGATGACTCGGGACCATGCCTGAATAGCTTTAATGTTGGTTTCGTTCTGCAAGCTCTGATAAGAGACGCTCGGATATTCTCCATTCGTCGTGCAGTGCCAGAGTTCATGCCGGAACGCATCGGGCTCGACGGCTTGAATAACGTGGACCTCGGGCTGAGCCGTGAATTGGTGCTCAACTGCGCCGAGCTGCGGGTTGGGAGAGGCCTCGATAAGGTAATTCATCCAGCCATCGCCGAGTAGCGGAAAACCGGAATTGCGCGCGTCGGTCGAGCGCGGGTGATCGAAGCCATCGTATTTCTGCAGGAGTCCGCCCAGATTCTTGAGCAGCGCGCGGGAGTTGTCGACATCCTCAAAGCGCTCGATACCCTGCCAGGTTACATTTAGACCACAGTATCGAGCGGCAAGATAGCGGATTACAGGCTCCTGCTGGTCGAAATTCGTAAACGCGCCCGATGCCAGAAACTCCTGATCGGCGAGCAGCAGGTCCAAAGTAAAGCCACGATCAATCGCCGCCAGGAGTCTTTCGTCAAGCATCGTAAAATATGCCGGGTTTGGCAAAGCGCCATCGAATGGCTTCATGGAACCCGCCGAGGTAAGGAGCGTGCCGCGTATGTGAGTGAAGCCATCGTGCTTGCGGGCGTCGAGCCAACTTTCCCATTGGGCTTGGCTGAGAGCGAGAAACGGTGCAGCGGCAGAGAGCCAGAGATGGGGCTTCTTGCCCGTCGTCCACCAGTGCCGGAGGTTGGCGACGCCGACCATGCCGGGCAGACCGCTGTCGGCAACGGAGAAGGTCTCTTCCTTGTCGTTATATCGAGCGATCTCCGATAGCACGTGATAGGTCCAGGTGCCGGTCTCGGTCGGGCTGAAGCGGACCCGCAGAGCTCCGTCGCCGAAGGCATGCATCAAGTACGTTTTGTGGCTAGGCGAGCGGAACTCAACGCGGAGCAGATCGTTTTTGTAAGGCGAGGTGGAAGCTGGTAAATCAGACTGAGTGAAGCTGAAGCTCAGTTCGCACGGAAGAAAGGAACGCGCGCCGGAGGCGCAAGACGCAAGAGAGGCCGCGCGCACAGAAAATGCAGCAAAGAATAGGCAAGGAACCGCTGCGCTAAAGCCCAGGAACCGCATACAGTTCAAGAATACCGAGCGATAAGGCAAGAGCTCCGCGGGATCGAGGTGTAGCTTGTTAACTATGCAGTGGCTCTACCGCGATCTTCGCTATGCGCTTCGTGAGAGCGCGCGGCGGCCTGGATTTCGCGCGCTTGCGATAGGTACACTGGCGGTCGGGATTGGCGCGGTCACCACGAACAGCGTGATTTATAACGTGCTGCTGAATCCGTTTCCTTACACAGATCGCTGCGGCATGGTCGACGTCGTTATCCAAGACACCCAGCGCGGCCAGGTCGCCTGTTCAACAGCGCGGAAAGTGGCCGTCGCGAACCCAAACTCTCGTACGCAAGTATTTTGCCGGAAGGGATGCAGTCGGCGAGCGCGTAACGTTGACCCGTCTGCGTGAAGCTCCAGATGGCATTCCCGATCCATGGTAAACACCATTGGGTGGAAGATTCATGCGCTAAATAGTAACGCGCTCCAATACAAAAGAAGAACAGTGGAAAGCATGCTGCACGATTTTCTCGTACGCCCGGCCGCAGTTTAGTGTTCTGCTTATGGGTGTGTTTGCGAGTATCGGCCTAGTTTTAGTCGGAACCGGCGTCTACGGCGTAATGGCTTATTCGGTTTCGCAACAGACCCGGGAGATCGGAATTCGCATGGCTTTAGGAGCGGAGCGGAGTGACGTGTTCGGACGGTATCAGCTACGGCGCGGCGATTGATGTCCATCGGTGTGATTCTCGGCATTCTCGCAAGTTTTGCTACCAATCATGTCGTCTCGAACGAGATTTTGACGTCGTCTCTTTCGATCCGCTTATCCTGGTCGCGTGCATATCGATTATCGTGATTCTGGGCTTTACCGCCAGCTATCTTCCGGCTCGGCGCGCGACGCGCGTCAATCCAGTCGCGGCGCTCCGTCATGAATAGGGGCGCCAGCGAGTCCGTTCAGAGCGGGATCGTATAACTGAATTGAAGAGATGAGAAGAGTCCCTTGATAGTCCCGACAGTCAGAGGTGCGACCCTGCTGGTGATCATTGCCGCCCTTCAGCTTGGGGCGCAGCAGCGCGATGTAGGTGAGTTTCTAGGGCTCGGTCCACCCCCGGATCCTGCCGCAGTCAAGTTAGGTGAACCGCTTTACAAGCAGAATTGCGCCGCTTGTCACGGAGCAAACGCACGAGGCGGAGAGGGTCCGAACCTGACGCGCTCGACTGTTGTTCTGCACGATGAAAAAGGCCAGGACATCGCTGAAGTAGTGAAGAACGGGCGCCCCCAGGCAGGCATGCCGGCCTTCCCGACTCTGAAGAAGGATGAGATCTACGACATTGCCGAGTACCTTCACCAGCAGGTCAACAACGCCGCGAACCGAGGTCTGTACGCCAACCTCTATGCAAATCAGCGAAGCCAAACCCGTGGCGATCCGAAACAGGGTGAAGCGTTCTTCGAGGCCAATTGTACGAGCTGCCATTCTGCAACCGGTGATTTGGCAAAAATCGCATCGAAATATCCCGAAGCATTCGCAATGCAGGCGAGGTTCATCTGGCCCGCTTCCAAAGAGGCTGGCGAGGCCAAAGTCACAACCGCATCTGGCGAAACGTTCGCGGGCACGATCGTCAGGTTAGACGATTTCGACGTGGCATTGCGCGATGCCAACGGTGAGTACCACTCCTGGCCGCGCAATCAAGTCAAAGTCCAGGTCGAAGATAAACTCGCAGGACACAGTGCACTGCTGCCAAAGTATAAAGACTCGGATCTGCATAACGTTACCGCTTATCTGCTGACCCTCAAATGAGAAGATTCCTACTCCTCGTCCTTGTCGCCGCAGCATCGCTCGCGGCCCAGGGACTCGATCCAAAGACACTCACACTTTTTCATCAGCCGCCGGATGTCTGGCCGACTTACAACGGAGATTACTCGGGGCGTCGCTATAGCCAGATAGATCAGGTTAACCAGTCGAACATCGATCTGCTGAAAATTCAATGGATATTCAGAATCACCGGCATTGGTCCGCAGCGCGGCATCGGCAATCCGGTGATTAAGTCGACACCGCTGATGGTGAATGGCGTTCTCTACTTCACGATCCCGGACCACGTGTTTGCGGTGGACGCCCGCACGGGCGAGCGCATCTGGCAGTACGATTTCGAAGACCACGGCGGTCACCTCACCGGACAGCGCGGAGTGGGTATGTATGGCCAGTGGCTCTATTTTCTGACCCCGGACGGCTGGTTCATCTCGCTCGAAGCAAAGAATGGGAAAGAGCGCTGGAAGAAGAAGGTCGCTGACGAAAAGATGCAGTACTTCACGACCATGGCGCCGCTGATCATCAAAAATCACGTGATGGTAGGCGTGGGTGGCGACGCTCTGGATGTACGCGGTTATCTCGATGCCCGTGATCCGGAAACCGGCGACCTGCAGTGGCGTTGGTGGAGCGAGCCCCAGAAGCCTGGCGATCCCGGTTCCGACACCTGGCCTAATCAAGCGGCGATGGACCACGGCGGCGGCATGACTTGGTTGCCCGGCACATATGATCCGGAGTTGAATCTCTTGTATTGGGGTACCGGCAATGCCAATCCAGTCTTCGCGGGCCAGAGTCGCAAGGGCGCGAATCTTTGGACGGCCTCCATCGTAGCGCTTAACCCCGATACCGGGAAGCTCGTGTGGTGGTTTCAAGCGTCGCCGCATGATACCCACGACTGGGACAATGTTGAGACCCCGGTGCTGTTCGATGCAACGATCGACGGGAAGCCGCGCAAGCTGCTGGCGCAAGGGGCGCGCTGCGGATGGTTCTTCGTCCTCGATCGGACGAACGGAAAGAATCTGGTATCGAAACCCTTTTCAGGTACTGGCAACTGGGCCAAGGGTGTCGACACCAAGGGACAGCCGATTCCTGATCCCGCCAAAGAACCGAAGGTAGACGGCTCGATGATCGATATGCCGCCTCTGGGTGCGACGAACTGGCCGCCTCCCAGCTATGATCCCGAGACGGAGCTCTTCTACCTGACCGGCACCGAAGGATACGGATTGGCGTATCTCTACGACACCTCCGAAGAACCGGAGGGGTATGGCGGCGGCGGAAGCTCGACCTTCGATCCGAGGTCGGCGCTCTGGGCTCTTGATGTGAAGACGGGCGATATCAAATGGAAGCACGAAGTAAGAACTCTGCCGGGCCGCGGTGGAATATCGGGCGGCGTACTGACGACCGCCGGCAAGCTGCTCTTTACCGGTGATTCGGGTAATCTGGCCGCGTTCGACCCGGCGGATGGAAAGATTCTATGGCATCAACGTTTGACGCTGAGCGTGAGCAACGGGCCTTCGACCTGGATGCTGGACGGTAAGCAGTACATTATCGTCGGTGCGGGAGACACGCTTTACGCTTTGACCTTGGCAGGCAAGTAGACCGCGCTATTCTTCCCGCAACGCAAGCAGCGGTTCGAGATGGCTCGCCCTGCGCGCGGGAAGATAAGTAGCCATTCCTGCAACCAATAGAAACACAACAACAGCCATCATCAGATTGCCCGCGTCATTCGGCCGGATTCCGTAGAGCAATGCCCCGACGAGTCGTGAAGTTCCGAGCACAGCGAGGATGCCTGCGGATATCCCGATGGCCACATGACCCATCGATTCGCGCATGACGAGCAGAATCACGTTGCCACGCTGCGCGCCTAGGGCCATGCGCACACCGATCTCGTTTGTGCGCTGCGCCACCGAGTACGCCAAAACTCCATACAACCCAATCGAGGTGAGCAACAACGCCAGTGCTCCGAAGAAGAGCGAAAGCAAGGCCATCAGGCGTTCGCTGTTGAGTGACGCGGCGACCTGTTCGTCCATGCTGCGCGCCATCGAAACCGGAATATCCGGAGCGATCTGACGCAAGATGGCGCGGCAGGAGGACTCTAGAGCGGCAGGTTTCAAACTGCTGCGGATAACAAAAGTGAGCGACGGTACCGCTCTTGCCGGATCGTCAGAGAGATTCTGTGTGTAGGGAAGATACAGTTCCAACGGCTCCGGATCTCGCAGGTTCAGATACTTACTGTTCGCGGCGACACCCACGATCCGAATCACTTTTTTTTCAAGCTGGATGTGCTCGCCGATCGGATTGCGGTCGGGGAAGAATCTGCGCGCGGCAAGTTCGTTGATTATGCCCACGCGCTCCGAGTTCGCGGCATCTCTGAGATCGAACTGCCTACCGGCTAGCAACGGTGTTCCCATCGCGGCGAAAAAGCGTGGCGCCGCCAGGTTGATGAAGGTATCGCGTTGTTCATTGGGCAAATCGGCCCTGCCGGGGATCGAAACATAATCGTCCCAGCCGCCTTCACTTAGGGGTGTCATCCACAACAAGCTGGCTGCTTCTACGCCTGGAATGGTGTTAAGCCGCCCGAGCAGTTCCTGGTAAAGAGAAAGTGGGGAGCTACCTTTGACCGAACGTCGATCGGTATCGATCCCCAAAAGAAAGAGATTCTTCGGATTGAACCCGGGATTGAGTGTCCAGAGCCGCCACAGACTGCTTCCGAAGAGCCCTGCGCCGCAGATCAGCAGGACGGAGAGAGCCGCCTGAAAAGCCAGTATCAGACGACCGACACTCATTCTGGAAGCGGCACCTTGTAGCGTATGGGCTCTTTCTTTCAGCGCGCCGATGATGCCGATGTGCGTTGCGCGAAAGGCCGGTGCCAGGCCGAAGAGCAGGCTTGAAAAGAGCGCCGCGAGCAAGGTAAAGATCAAAATACGCCAGTCCGGTTGAAGATCGAAACGGATATCCTGGCCGGGGCCTCCGACGTTTGCACTTGTGGTGAGAATAGACACTAGTACACGCGTCGACGCAGAGGCGAAGGCGAGTCCGGCGATCCCTCCGAGCAAGGCGAGCAGAACGCTCTCCGTGAGCAATTGACGAATGACCCGCGAACGGCCGGCACCCATTGCAAGCCGCACCGCAATCTCGCGTTGGCGCGCCGAGGACCGTGCGAAAAGGAGATTTGCCAGATTGCTACAGGCAATGAGAAGGACGATTCCGACCAGCGTCATCAAAATCGCCAACGGGTTCGTGAAACCCAAGCGGAGAAAGCTCCAACCGTTCGGTGCAGGTGTAGCGATCAGCTGATAACGCTTGAAACGTTGCTGATCGGTTCGATCCCAATCTGGTGGCGCTGCATTCACCATAATCTGCTGCGAGACGACCTTTAGCTGCGCCCGAGCTTTATCGAGTGAAACGCCTGGGCTCAAGCGGGCCATGACAAACAGCCACCAGCAGCTGCGAGAATTGAAACAGACCGGATCGGCGACGCGCGGAGCCAAAGCTAGAGGGACCCAGAGATCGGGCCGTGACGATACATCCGCCCCGAAGAAGTCTTTCGGCATAACGCCAATGACCGTAAAACCCACACCATCGAGCGTGATCGTGCGGCCGATTGCGGCCGGGTTCCGCTGGAAACGATTTAACCAAAACTGATCGCTGATCACCGCGACTGGTCCATCTTTCCCACCATTCGGAACATCTTCCGCCGCTGTGAAAGTACGTCCGATCTTAGCGGGTACACCGAGCGTCCCGAAATAATTGCCGCTCGCCAATACTCCGTTGACATGGATCATCTCGGGCCCGGAGCGCGTCTGAAATCGAAGATCGCTCCACGTGAAGACTCCCGAAAAGACGCCGCTATTTGCGCGGGTCTGCTCGAACAATGCTCGCGTGAAGGCAAATGATGGGCGAGCGGAGCCTTGGTCTAGCCAAATCTGCACCAATCGTCCAGGCTGCGGAACAGGCAAGGGCCGGAGCAGCAGAGTATCGATCAGGCTAAATATGGCCGTGTTTGCGCCGATCCCAAGCGCCAGCGACAGAACAGCGACGCTCGCGAAAACCGGGCTCTTGCGCAACATTCGAATCGCGTAGCGCAGATCGCGGCCCAGATTCTCAATCGTATTCAGGCGGCGCGTATCGCGGCATTCTTCTTTCTTCTGTTCCAGACCTTGGATCCCGCGCCGAGCGATGTCGCGAGCTTCTTCCGGAGTATGGCCTTTCGCGATTTCCTCGTCTGTTCTTTGCTCCATGTGAAAGCGAAGCTCGTCGTCCAGCTCATCCTCCACGCGATTGCGGTGGAGCAGTGACCGCAAGCGCAGGGGGATGGTGTAAATCCAGCGCTCGCTTCGCATACTCAAATCTCGTCCATCCGGACCACCTGGGAAATAGCATCCGAAAGTCTCTCCCAGTTCCGTGCTTCTTGCTGCAGCTGTCTGCGCCCCGGACGCGTGAGCGAATAGAATTTTGCTCGACGATTATTTTCTGTAGCTTTCCACTCCGCTGTGATCCAGCCTTCCTGCTCCAGCTTGTGCAGGGCAGGATAAAGCGAACCATCACTCACTTGCAGAATGTCGCCCGAAACTTGTTTTAACCTCTGCGAAATTGCCCAGCCATGCAGCGGCTCGAGCGCCAGAATCTTCAAAAGAAGCAGATCTAGAGTGCCTTGCACCAAGTCTAACGGCTTGCTCACCTATCTCTCCTCGGTTACCGAGATGATCTTACACGAACTGCTCTCGGTAAGCAAAGGATTTCTGAACACTGTCCGTTTACGAACGGCTCTCATCGATACCGAACAAAAGCCGATCAATATCCGCGGCACGAGTGCTTCCGAGAAGGAACTAGAATCAGCCACTTGCGAATGAAGTCCTGTTGGTCTGCGAAGTGCCCGAGCGATCCGTAGTGGCCATCCTAGCTGTGCTTGAAAATACCTGGCAGGACTTTCTGTATGCCCTGCGGACGTTTCGTTGGAACAAGGCTTTTTTTGCAATCGCTACACTTTCATTGGCGCTCGGGATTGGAGCCAACACGGCGATCTTCCAACTGCTCGATGCCGTACGGCTCCGGATGCTGCCCGTGGCTCATGCGGACCGGCTGGTGGAACTGCAAATCAAAGACGAGCATTGCTGCTCGGGGAATTTCACGGCTCGTCACTCGAATTTCACCTACGCGCAATGGGAACAGATTCGCGATCATCAGCAGGCCTTCTCGAGCATCTTCGCTTGGGGAGATAACCGATTCAATCTCACCCCGTCTGGTGAGCCTCGTTTCGCAGAGGGATTGTGGGTGACCGGCGATTTTTTTAAAACTCTTGCCGTGAGGCCGCTCATGGGACGGTTGATCAACGGCAGCGATGATCGGCCTGGGTGCGGCTCGCCTGCCGTGGTTATCAGTTACGCGTTCTGGCAAAGGGAATTCGGCGGGGATCCCTCCGTATTAGACAGACAAGTTTCGCTTGATGGTCATCGTTTCGATATCGCCGGCGTGACGCCGGCAAATTTCTTTGGTGTGGAAGTCGGGCGGAGCTTCGACGTCGCTGTGCCGGTCTGCGCCGAGCCGCTCATCGAAGGAGAGAACGAGCACATGACCAAAAGGCACCACTGGTGGCTCGACGTTATCGGTCGTCTTAAACCGGGTTGGAACCTGGTCCAGGCCTCTGCGCAGATGAAGTCGATTTCTCGCGCCGTGTTTGAGAGTACGGTGCCTCCGAATTATCGGCCCGACCAGGTCAAGTACTATACACACTACAAACTGGATGCTAAACCTGCTGGCGCGGGCGTTTCGTCGTTGCGGGAAGACTATCAGGAGCCGCTGCTTGTGCTCTTGGGCATCGCTGCTCTGGTCTTGTTAATCGCCTGCTCCAATCTGGCCAATCTGATGCTTGCTCGCGGCAGTTCGAGAGAGCGTGAAATGGCCGTCCGGCTGGCGATCGGTGCCAATCGCGCGCGCCTCATCCGGCAGTTACTGGTGGAAAGCCTGGCGCTCACCGTGATGGGCGCGGCCCTCGGCGGCTTTCTTGCGCAATTCCTGAGTCGATATCTGGCCGCTTTTCTGAGTACAGGAGACAACCCGGTGTTCATTGATCTGGTCCTGGATTGGCGCGTTCTCGGCTTCGCCGCCGGTGTGACCGTTCTGACTTGCCTGATATTCGGCTTGACTCCGGCATTGCGGGCCACGCGAACTCATCCGGCTTCCGCGATGAAAGCTGCCGGACGCGGTCTCACGGCCGACCGTCAGCGTTTCGGTTTGCGCCGTGCGCTCGTAATTTGCCAGGTGGCGCTCTCGCTTGTGCTGATGGCCGGCGCTCTGCTGTTTGTGCGCAGCCTCCGCAACCTGCTCACATTGGACGCGGGCTTCAACAGAAATGGCTTGTTGATCATGGGCTTTGATGCTTCGCGCCTGAATCTCTCGCCGGAGCGCCGAAACCTCCTATACAGGGAGCTTCTGGAGAGTGTGCGCCATACACCCGGGGTTGAGCAGGCCGCCACGGCTCGAATCGTGCCAATCGCCGGTTACGGCTGGAACGACTCGATCGAGTTTTTGGGCAAGCGAGCAGACAAGCCGATGTTGCCCTGGTTCAATCGCGTAAGCGCCGGCTATTTCCATACTCTAGACACTCCCTTCATGGCGGGCCGCGACTTTGACGAGCACGACACCACCAGCTCTCCGGAAGTTGCCATCGTCAACGAGGAATTTTGCAACAAGTTTCTCGGGAAGGCGAATCCGCTGGGCAAACAGTTTCGCATCCTCACGGGACCGGGCGAGGCGCCACACGTCTATCAGATCGTCGGTCTGGTGAAGAACTCGAAATACCGCGAACTGCGCGATCCCTTCCTGCCCAACGTGTTTGTGGCGCAGACGCAGCAGAAAGAATCTGATCCTGGGATCAGCATGATCATACGTTCTTCGATGCCCGCCGGCTCGTTGATGCCTGCATTAAAGAAGACCATATTACAGCAGAATGCAGGGATCTCGTTTCAATTTCAGGTATTCAATACTCAAGTGCAAAACTCCCTGTTGCGCGAGCGATTGATGGCTACGCTTTCCGGTTTCTTCGGCTTCTTGGCGGCGGCGCTTGCCACAGTCGGGCTCTATGGGGTGATCTCGTATATGGTTGCCCGGCGGCGAAATGAGATCGGTGTTCGTATTGCGCTTGGCGCTCGCGGCCCCGAAATCGTGAAGCTCGTGCTCAAAGAAGCCATCCTTCTGCTGGTCATTGGATTGGCGGCCGGCGTTGCCCTGGCGATCGCGATGGGAAGAACGGCAAGCTCGATGCTGTACGGATTGCAGCCGACCGATCCTTCGACCTTAGCGGGTGCAATTGCCGCCCTCGGCCTAGTGGCTATCGCGGCCAGCCTTTTCCCGGCAGTGCGCGCCTCACGGGTCCAACCAATGGTCGCCCTCCGCGAAGAATAGCTATCAGCTCTCCGACCCTCAAAGCTTTACCTCGTCATGGGTCGCTTTAGGTGCGGCGTGCCGCCCTCGTTCGCACAGGTCTTCAGGCCGTGGACCCACTGCAGTGGAGTTACGGCCTGACCATTCGCATAAAGCGTCCAGTGCAGATGCGGGCCGGTAGAACGGCCTGTGCTCCCCACATAACCGATAACGTCTCCCTCTTTGACCTGATCACCTTCCTTCACGGCGAAACTCGACATGTGTAGATAAATCGATTCGAGTCCCTGACCATGGTCGATCGCAACGGTTCCACCGCGCAGAGTGAATTTCTGCACAACTTTAACTAGGCCTCCGGTGACCGCGTGAATCGGGCTCCCCATGGCTCCCCTCTGATCGAGGCCCGCGTGATACTCGCCGGTGGGTTTCCCGTTGTGAAACCGCGTGACACCGAAAGGTGAAGTGATGCAGCCGGGAATCGGTGCTTCGAAAGGTTCCTGCCAGTAACGCACCGGCGACACCTCTTTGAGGAAAGCCGTTACAGTCGCTCGTTCATCCGGCGTCGATCGCAGTTGGGACAGCGCCCTCGTTAATACAACGTTCTGCCGCGGGTAGTGCGCGTTAAGTACCGTGACTTGGGTTTTACGGACCGGCGTACCGTGCACATCGAGCCACTCGAGTTCATAGTTGCCGGGATCCGTCAGCACGCCGATGGGCATCAGGCCCAGCGAAGCGCCATTCGCCTGCGGAAACAGGCGAATCGCGCGTTGGTTCAGGCGTGCATTTTCGGTGCGGATATCTCCATAGATCTTCAATACCTGCCCTTGCTTCACTTCCCCGGGCTGGAAAGAGAGCTCTTGAGCAAATAGGCTGAAGGAAAGGAGAAAGAGCGGCAACCATCCCACGAGTCCAGCATAAGCGGTTGGATCCCGTGAATTACTTCTTAGCTGCGGCTGCTTTCTTGTGATGACTTGAAGAGCCAGAGGACTTCGAGCTCTTCTCACGCGCCTCTTCTTCGGTCTGGCGGCTTACGATCTTGTTGAAATTGCTTCGCTCTCCTTCCGCTGTCTTTTCCTGGTAGATCAGAGCAAGCTCCTGGGCGTCAAATTTCTCGAAAAACTCGTCCCATGAGATCGGCTCCAGCTTCCCTTCGCCGCTATACCCAGGAAAGTCTATTCTTAGAATACCCGGGTCGTGAGCGCCGCCCGTTCCTTTAACGTGAGTGGGCTTCCCCCCGCGTTCTTCGGCCCATTTCAGAATTTCGTCGTGGTCATGCGTTGTCTTCGTTAGATTCGACACTTGTCCCTCCGTCGTGTTCGGGCAAGTCGCATTCCAAATAAGGGAGCCGGGCAGAACTCCAGGTAAGCTGTTGGCAACAGAGCAGTTGTGATCCGACAGTGGCGGTGTCTGGGCGACAGTGACGAGCAGCAGATTTTGCGTGCCTACGGGAAAATCTTCAGTATGTCCGATTCGGCCTATTCCGAAGACTGTAAAATGTGAAGAGCCGTCAAACGAGCGGGAGTAACTCAATGGTAGAGTCACAGCCTTCCAAGCTGTTGGTTGCGAGTTCGATTCTCGTCTCCCGCTCCATGTTTTCAACAACATAGAAGACCCCGCAGTTCACGCCTTTACTCCGTTTACTCCGTTTCCTTTTTTAACCCTGCTTTGGGATCGCCATTTTCCGGAAGCCACGAATTCGAAGTCATCTTCATCTGACGCGTTGATGACTGCGGATTCGAGCTTCGTTACGGCCTCGATTTTCTGATCGAGGTCGCTAATAGCGTAAACACCGAGGCTGACGCCAAGCCCATGCCCACGCTGGTCCGCTGATACTTTGTCGTCCACGTTTGCCTTGCGCGAAAGGCTCGCGTTGGTTCGTCGCAGAACCTGAAAGTTCACCCAACCGAGTCCGATCTGGTTCAACCTTGGGCGGATGTTCCTCTTCCAATGGTTGTTCGGACGAAGCGGGGTGCTCCCCGTCTCAGAACAGAACAGGTACGCCGAATCCTGCGACTCTCCGGTGTACAATCTCCAGAGACTGAGATCCACGAGGGTACCCGGGCGAGAGAGCAACGGTTCGCGAAGTATCCTTACCTTTCCGGCCTTTCGGACGATCAATATCGCTGCTGCCATACAGCCGAACATCCACAACAACCGAATTCGATCGAACTTTGCCAACTTGGATCGCAAAGATTTCGCCCGGCCGCATGCCGTCAAACACTGCCATTCGAAAGATCAGGCGCTCGCGCAGATCCAAAACCCTCAGTGCCTTTCGTACCTCATCTTTCGACATCACGCGCTTGGCTGGTGCGGTCCTACACGCTGGTATGAAAAGAGCACTTGCAGGATTGAACTCCACCAGACCATCGCTCTCGGCCATTTTGAAGATGGCATTGAAATGCCAGCGAAGGTGGCCAACTATGCTTGAAGAGAGACTCGCGCCCTTCTCTTCGAGGAATCGCTGCATTTGCTCCCGCGTGATGGTAGCCACAAGCTGATCACCAAACGCCGGGACCAAGTAGCGCAAGATGTCCGGCTCGGAAGTGCTTCTTGTAGACTCTTTCCATTTCTGCCGATACGCGGGCAGGAACACAGATTCAACGTATTGTTTGAAAGTCGAAACAGCGACTCGGCGGTAGCCGGCGAATTCGTTGACAGGTTGGAGGATTTGAGCCAGCATGGTTTGCGCTTGGCTCTTCGGGATTTCAGCACAGCGGCCAAGCACTTTGGACCTCTTGTTGCCGTTCTCTCGCCACTGAGCTACCCAGACTTTCGTCTTGCCGTGCTTGCGTGGGCGAACGCTCCCAATTTGATATCGTTTTCGACGCATTCAGAGTTACCCTTCTTGCGCCCAGGACGATGCATTCTGACATGCCGTCATGTTACTGCGTCTTGCCAGTTTCAAGCCATTCCTGCAGCCATTGGCGGCGGACTACCTTACGGCGGCCCATCGCGAGATGCATCAGTCGTGGCACGCCGCGGAGCTTGCCGCGAAGCGCGTTTTGAACGTGTGCTTTCGAGCAACGAAGGACTGTCGCCACTTCCGCAATCGTCAGGATGTCTGTTGAGTTCTCCATATTCTCCTCTCGATCTGTAAGCCGTGGCAGGCGCAGCTCGTGACGGATGGAGAGAGCAGACGACGGGAAATCGTTCGGCATTCTGGGGGCGCTGCGCAGTTTTGGCCATCGACCAGATTTCTGATCGGCATTCTAGGGGCGCTTGTTTTCACAGAGCGCTGTGGAACGGCAGTGGGCTCTTCGGCAAAGACGGGGCGCTTTGTGCGCCACTTTCCGGCATTCTAGGGGCGAACGCTCGGCATTCTGGGGGCGGCTCTATATAACCCTGACATTCCTGTATCTATCCTGTAGTCGGCCTGTGGATTTGTGGAATTCGTTGACGCGAAACGTAGCCGCCCGCCCAGTAGGCGGAAAAACCGATCCGCTTCCGTGCTCCTCCTCTGCCCAGCGTGGGCGCGCGTCCAAGGCGAGTGTTGGGCTGCGTTCTTTACTCGCTTCCTGGTGAGGACCTCGGGTCGATGCGGTTTTCGGCTCTCACTGTTCATCTACCCTTCCGGACTTCCATGTAGTCGATTGCCTCGAAAATACCTTTAGTTGTTACTGCGTCTCTGGGCTGTTCGTTTCGGGCGGCTCGTTGCATTTCGATGGCAGCCGTGCTGGCGGGCGACTTTCAGTGGCGCGCTTCCTCACAATCGAATATTCGTGCTTGCGTGTTTGACGAGCACGAAAACCGAGGGCACCGCGGCAGACCTTCGCGGGGGACACTCTGCGGATTGCCTGAAGAGGCGCCTGTGTCGTGGTCTCCGTCTCGACTGGGGAAGATACGTCATGCCGATCCAGCCGGGCAATGACTTCCTCCACGAGTTCATTATCGGCTCCGAGTTGCTGTAGGCGCTTGGCATGATGACGCACCAACTTTGCCTTTTCCAGTTTGTGCATTTGTTTGGGGTCGGGTTCTTGATAGGGCCGGCGCTCCTTCAAGAGTACGTACGCCACTTCCAGCAAGCTGCGGGCGAGAGCAACGTTCGCTTTCGCCTCACCCAGCGTACGCATCCATCGGTGAAACTTCCGCTGGAAAATCGAGTCCCGTTTGCGCGCCGCCGCCCAAGCAGCTTCGACGAGCGTCGCCAGTAGGAATTTGCTCCCTTTCTTGATGCGACTGTGCTTGCTCTTACCGGCAGATTGGTTATTGCCTGGAGAGATACCCGCCCAACTGCACAAGTGCTTCGCTGTTTCAAACTGACTCATGTCGGGCCCGATCTCAGCTAGGATGCTTGCCGCAGTCATCTCCTTGACTCCCGGTATGGTCTGCAGAAGTTCATACTGCTCTCGATAGGGTTGTAGTTTCTCCTCGATCCTGGTCTCTAACTGTTCCATCTGTCGGTCGAGCAGCACAGCATGTTCCACGCTTTGCGCAATAAGCCATCTATGATGGTCGTTCATACGGTGTCCGTGTAAGGCTTCTGTCAGCTCCGGAATCCGTTGTCTGAGGCGACGCTTGCTTAGATCGGCAACCTTTTGCGCCGAGATCTGTTTTCCTGCCACCAGCACACTCAACATAGCTTGACCGGAGACACCAAATACATCGCTAACAATGCTGCCGATCTTGATGTTCGCTACTTCAAGGATCTTCTGTATGCGGTTCTTCTCAGCTGCTAAGTTGGCGAGCAGCTTCTTCCTTCGCCGGGTTAAGTCTCGCAGTTCGACGACCGTTTGATGTGGAAGAAAACTCCCTTTCAGCAGCCCGTGCCGGTGCAGATGAGCCAAGTTCTTCGCGTCTCGAAAATCTGTCTTCTCTCCACGGGGCGGCTTGTGCTTCTTAGCGCATACCAGCACAATCCGAAGGCTCAGTTCCAACACATTCTTTACGGGAATCCAATACGATCCCGTGCTTTCCATCGCTACACTGGTGCAGCCTTGCTGGATGAGCCACGCTCTAAGTTCTTCCAGCGCAGGTACGGTTGTTCCAAATGTCCGTGTCTCCACGTCGCCGTCTTGATCAGCTGGACCCACTATGAGAGCTACCGCTAGCTCTCTCTTGCCGACATCGATTCCGGCGCATCGCTCGATTACCGCAGGGATCTGGATCATTCGTTCGCTCCTTTACGCGAATCGAGCAGCCGGCGTACCAACTTACACTTTGCCTCACGGGCCGTAAACGGCTCCAATCCGGGGTCCATATCCGCCAGCCGGACCAGGTTGTCAAACGGGATTCTTACTCTCCAGATAGACTATCGGCCTTCGCTCGTCCGCGGAATTATTCTACTGGCGAACGATGCCCATTTTCATCCCCTGGAGTGGCCCGCCGGCCATTGAGGTTGTCAAGAGAAAACGCACTTGTGCTGACGCGCGCTCTGAGGGGCGCGCAAGATCTTATCCGCCAAATCTTCGCAGCTCGCAGAAAGGCTTCGCAGCCGTGGCCCCTGCCTTTGCAGGACCAGACATCCATTTGCTGTCTCAGGCCGTTGCCGGCCGTCACAGGTGATTGAGTTTGTGTTCGCTGCCAATCCCGAAACGACTCGCAGTGAGCCTCAGGAGTTTCCTTCGCCCAGTCCGGTAGCTGCAGGACTTGGCAGCCTGCTCGCCGTGGATCTTTGTATTTCTCTTCTTGCGGTGACCAGTTACGCTACTGCACTGCCGAATTCCTCTGCGGGTTTAAATGGCCGCCGCTCTCGATCCACAGCAAGCAAGTACGCCACTAACTTGCGCGCCACAGCCAACGTGGCTCGATTGGAGTTGCCTTTCTGCTTTTCCTTTTCGTAGACCAAAGCCAATTCATGGTTCTGTTGCGGAGCAAACTTGGCTGCTTCCACCAAAACACTCTGAATATGCTTGTTTCGTTGTTTTGAAATTGGTGTTCGAAGAACTTTGTCTGCCGAGCTCCTCTCGTCGCCACAGAGCCCGCAGTAGCTAATCGCTTGTTTCACTGAACGGAATCGAGATATATCATCCATCTCCAGCGCCCAGGTGAGTGCCGTGATCACACCGACTCCGGGTATTGTTTTCAGATTATTGATTCGTTCCGCCAATACCGGATCACGCTCGAGGGAACGAATCAGCGCAGTTTCCGTCTTGTCCAGCCGTCGGATTGTTTCGTGACTTAACCTCAGCCATGGACGGATACTCTCGGTGACCTCTTTGTCGGTCAGCAACTCCTGGAAGTACTTCACCTGGTGTAAGCGCTGTTTGTTGTGTGTCACACCAGTTTCCAACAGCAAGCCGGAAACTCGATTCTTCATCTGCACCATCTGCCGAACCAATAGATGTCGATAGCGCAAGGTCCGGCGTCGATCCCGGATCTTTGTAGAAGCCATGTGACACTCCGGCAGAAAATCACAGCGCAAACAGTCCGCGATCTTGCTCGCATCGATTCGGTCGTTCTTCTTCTTTGCCACTGCGATCGCACGTAGCATCAGCGGATGGGCCACCTTCACCTGTGCTGCATGCGGAAGTAAGTGATCATAAACCCAACCCGTGAAGATGCTGGCTTCCAGAGCAACCGTCCATGGCTGAGGAAGAGTTTTCATCCAGCTATCCAATTCCGTACGCGTGGCCGCCATCGTCCCTCGTTGCTGGACGTGACCACTGACATCCTTCACGCAGTAACTGATCGTCTTTTTGTGAACGTCGAGTCCGATGTAATACATATGTTTGTTGAGGAGCCTCCGTGATGTTCTCTGAATCAACGCGCCGTTGAGTTCAGCCTTTTGTACACCACCCGCTCCTCGCTCGACTTACATTCAAACAACAGCGGATCTATGTGGCTGGGCCTTCGTACGTTTCTTGAGATGTTGTTTGACTGACCGCTCGTTAACTTCATGGACGGGCGGCGGTCGGGGATTCAGGCTGAAGTACCCAAGTCAGACGCCTGCACACCGCATAAGGTAGTTGCACAAACCTGTTGCCAGCCGGTTTGCTCGCGCAATACAGTTCTGCAATACGGAAAAAGAGAAAAACCAGGATGGCCGCTCTGTGCTTGCGAAAATGCTGGTTGGGCAATCCCCGCTCAATTCACTAGCTCGATTTCGGAACGTGAGGCGCCACACCGCCAAACGTCAAAGGGTTCTAGATAGCAACATTACTCAATGAGGACTTGACAATCGGAACGGTGATGCCTACATTGTATGCATGGCTGATTTACTCGGTACCTTCGAGCAAATTGTTCTCCTGGCCGTTCTTGGCCTGGATGAAGGAGCCTACGGCCGAGCCGTGCTTCGAGCCGTGCAGTCGGCTTCGGTTAACAATCGTGGCATCTCCGCTGGCGCAGTCTACGCCACCCTGGACCGCGTGGAAGCAAAGGGTCTGCTTTCGTCGCGCATTGAGGAAGGCACTCCGGCACGCGGCGGCCGTGCTCGCCGGTTTTATCGGTTGACTCCGACGGGCGCAGTCGCACTGAGTGAAGCGAGGAAGACTCTCGAAAGAATGTGGAAAGGCAAACGTTGGCCTCTGGAGGTTTCCGCATGAGACGCATCGCACCGCCGTATTTACTGGACTGTCTTCTGTTCGCCCTCTTATTACCTCGTGATCGTGAAACGGTTTCAGGCGATCTCCAGGAAGAGTTCCTCGAGGTGAAACTTCCAGAGCTGGGTCAATTCAGAGCACACCTGTGGTACACGCGGCAGGTTTTGAGCTTTGTGCCCCGAAGGGCCATGGCTGTTCTCATCGAAGGGCCTGCCTTAAGGCTCCTCTGTTTCTGTACAGCTTTAGCCAGCTGCTGGCTAGGCGTGATGGATATTATTTTGCGGCATCCAGGGAAACAGATCGCGATTGCGGCCACTATCCTGTCCCAAGCGCTATTAACGCTTTTCGCGCTGCGGTTTCGTCGCTTCGGCAGACTTCGTGCTGTTGCAATCGTTGGCAGCCTGCCGATGCTGTGGCTTGCGGGCGCCGCATTAAAAGCGACGACCGGCGGAGCGCAACTAGAAGGATACATTCTGCTGATTGCGCTGGCCCTGATCGTCCAGGCCGTGCTCACTTGGCTGACTTTGACGCGTGCGCCCGGGACGAGCGCATGACGCTCTACGAGCTGGTCTTCATCCTTCTGTTCCTCGGGTCAGTCGTCGGCCTTCTCCTCAGTGCGTTGTTGTTGTTAAGGAGCAAAGCCGTCTCCAGAAAGATTCTGGTAGCACTGGCTTCGGTGTGGGGCGTTTATCTCGTTATCCTCGCCGTTACCGATGTTCTTAGTTCGCAGAAGATCTTTAAGATGGGCGAGGATCAATGTTTCGATGAGATGTGTTTTGCCGTGGCCGACGTGCAGACGATGCCTTCTCAACCTTTCGATTCGTCCGTTACCACCGCAAGCGCGCTCTACATTGTCAAGATTCGGATGACCAGTCATTCACGTGGTCGTGCGCAAGCGGAAGGCGGTCTTCGTGGGCGGCTGTATGACGGCGATAAATACATCAACGTCTCTGAGACCGCACAGAGGACCTACGACGCTCAACACGGTGAGAGTCCAAAGCTAACGCAGAAACTCACTCCCGGGGAAAGCATTGTTAGCGTTCTCGTCTTCGAGGTGTCACAAGGGATTACGCACCCTGCACTCACTTTGGATCACGGATTTACGCCGGGTTACTTCGTTATTGGCGAGAGTCCTTTCTTTCACAAGCCGGATATCCATCAGCTTTCGAAAACCTAGGAAGCGTCAGCAGAAGCGACGTTGCCCGAAATTCCGTAGCTTGAGCGAGGACGTGTTGCGATAACCCTTCGTTTGTGCAACGCATCCTTGAGTGGAGCATACGTTCCTAAGAAGGAACAGCCCCCGGCGACGGATAGATCGTCTATGACGGCCTACTGGCGATCTGAGAAGGCTCGCCTCAGAAGCAATCGCGGCTTTATCGTTCGCTGTGACAAGGTTTATCTCCGGTGAGCAGGTATCCTGCCCCCAATCGCTCGGGAGAGACTTGGAGCATGGCAGTTGGCCGAGCATTGAACCTGGAACGAGAATTGTCTGAAGCCTTTGAGCATTGCTATCGAGTCACCGACTACTTGCTCCAGATCCTGCCGGCGCCGATCTGGTCTGCAAAGCCACCTGGCAACGAAGGTCGCTCTATAGCCGCGATCGTCGCACACATGCAGAGTGTGCGGAACATGTTCGCAAAGATGGGCGGTGCGGACCCGCTACCGGTTTCCATTGACCGTAGCCGATCGACCCTCGACGAGGCACGCCAGGCACTGCAACAGAGCCGAGAAGCATTGACGACGTTATTCGAAGCAGCGCTGGCGCACGGGCAGCCACGAGTGAAGAAGATGCCTCGTCGCTTGGTGAATATGATGACCTACTTAATGCAGCACGATGCGCATCATCGCGGGCAAATCTGCTCGCTTGCCCGTGTGCTCGGTTTTCGTATGTCTAAGCAAGATGTGATGCGACTTTGGGGATGGAAAAGCCTGCCCCAGAAAAGTAGTGCCGATCCCGAGCTTGTCGTTTACCGCGACTCGGAGCTTTTGTTTGCAGCCGAGATAATGCTCCGTAGTTTGGATCGACACGTGGCCGAGCAGGAACTGAATCGGATCGAGCTCGAACCTTGATGCTGAGGGACGGATTACCCGTCCCTTCCGGACAAGTCGTTCGGGACCCTAGAGTCCCGCATTCGCGCAAAGCGATGCTCGGCGTGGTGGCGCGTTCTGCTAGCGTTTCGGCGTCATTTGCGAGTGAATTTGACGCGTTTCGCAGCTAGACTGGGTTTCAGAGGGCGAGAGAAAGTGACAGCGATCATCGCCTCTCGTTTAAGAATGGCTGATCGATTTCGAGTTCTCTCCGTGATGGGGCGCCAGTTGGATGGCTTAGGGATTCCTAGCGATTCAGTATTGAGGCTTGCAGGATTGCCCTCGCAACTGTTTCAGCAAACGCGCATATGGCTTACCTCAGAGGAGATGCGTGCCTTGTACGACGGCATCGCTGAAGTCAGTGGTGACCAGGCCGTGGGCCTAAGGCTGGGCTCCGAGGAGCGCCCCGAGAACTACAGTCCGATCGCTATCGCTGCTCTGTTCACTCGCTCCTTCCGGGACGCACTGAACCGTGTCGCCCGGTACAAGCGCTTGACCTCCCCACAAGAGATTAGGCTTTCGGAGCGCGGGAATGAGTTCGCAGTTCAATTCCTGTGGCTCTCGGCGGAAATCGAAGAATCGCCTATCTGGGTTGACAGTTGCTTCGCATGGACGGTGACCATTGGCCGACGTGGAATCGGGCGCAACATACATCCATCGCGCGTCGAGCTCCGTCACGCCGTTGCGAACAAAGCCCCGTATGAGAAGTTCTTTGCGTGTCCTGTGAAGTTTGGGGCCCAGCACAATCGACTAATTTTTGAGGTAGAAGATGTCGATCAGCCGTTCATAACGCATAACGCCGAACTGCTCGAGCTGATCGCGCCTGAATTGGAAGCGCAGCTGAAACAGCATTTAACAAGCAAATCCCTGAAGGAGCAGGCGAAGGGAATCCTGAAGCGCTCACTCGCCGGGCAGCGGCCGCGGTTGGAAGATATCGCGATTGAGTTGCGCATGAGCGGGCGCACGTTACAGCGAAAACTGCTTGAAGACGGCACTACGTTCCACGTCTTGATGGAAGAGGCACGCCACGAGATGGCACAGCACTATCTCCGACAGCCTTCGCTCGAATTGAACGAAACAGCGTACTTGCTTGGATATGAAGATCCCAATTCTTTCATCCGAGCCTTTCACAAATGGGAAGGGACCTCGCCGGGCGACTGGCGATCCACCCACTCCCAAACAGTCCAGTAAGCGATCGGCGCAACTTGCTGCGTCGGTTCAGTAGTCGCGACAGTGCGTCGCTCGCAGGCGACAGGCGTACAGCCGCGCATGGAGCAGAGATCGTGATGCATGCGGGCTCCAGAGAGTGGACGCGTCTAGAAACGAGAACAGATAGGAAACATGGATAACAACGTTTTGGATTTCACTGGCAAGGTGGCGCTTGTGACCGGCGCATCGTCAGGTATGGGCTTGGCCACCGCCCGGGCGTTCGCTGAGGCTGGAGCCGCTGTCGTGCTCGCGGATGTCAGAGAGGAATTAGTGAAGGCGGAAGCCGCAAAGCTGTCTGCCCTTGGTCACAAGGCAATCGCGCTTAAGTGTGACGTCAGTGACGATGGCCAGGTAACGGCGATGGTGGACCGCACTGTCGCCGAGTTCGGGCGGCTCGACGTCGCCTTCAATAATGCCGGGGTAATGGCCCATATCGCCCCGACTGCCGACAGCACGCGCGAAGAGTGGGACCGGGTGATTGGGATCAACCTGCGCGGTGTTTGGAGTTGCATGAAGTACGAACTGCAGCAGATGGAGCGGCAAGGCAGTGGTGGTGCGATTGTCAACAATGCTTCGGTCGGCGCGTTAACTGGAAATCCCGGAATCGGTTCGTATATCGCGTCGAAGCACGGCGTGGTCGGCCTCACGCGCACGGCCGCTCTCGAATACATCAAGCACGGCATCCGCGTGAATGCAGTCAATCCCGGACTGATCGACACGCAGGTGGGCCGTGATGTAGTTTCCGGTGACGAGCAGGCATACGAAGAGATCGCAAAGCAGGTGCCGATTGCCCGTGCTGGGAAGCCGGAAGAGATCGCATCGGCTGTGCTGTGGCTGTGTAGTCCTGGCGCAAGCTATGTAGTCGGCCACGCGTTAACGGTGGACGGCGGGATGACAGTGATCTAAGGAGACTCAAATGAAAGCAACTGTGCTCTACGGTCCACGAGACGTTCGTTATGAACATCGACCGGACCCTACGATAACGAAGCCAACCGACGCCATCCTGCGCCTCTCTGCAACTTGTATCTGCGGATCGGACCTGTGGCCCTATCGAGGTATCGGCAATTTTGCGGAGCCGCCGACGCCGATGGGACACGAGTATTGCGGGATTGTGGAAGACGTTGGGAAAGACGTCAGGAATGTGAAGCGAGGCCAGTTTGTGGTTGGCTCGTTTGCCACTTCGGACAACACTTGCGTCATCTGTCGAGACGGTTATCAGTCCTCCTGCGTGCAGCGGGAGTTTATGAGCACTGCACAAGCTCCGCTGTTGCGCGTTCCGCTTGCAGACGGCACGCTGGTACCGACGCGCGACGTTCCTCCCAAAGAACTGATCCCGAGCCTGCTTGCGACCTCCGATGTTCTTGGCACTGGTTGGTTTGCAGCAGACGCTGCAAATGTGAAGCCTGGCAAAACGGCTGTGGTTGTAGGTGACGGCGCAGTCGGTCTGCTCGCTGTTCTTTCAGCAAAGCAGATGGGTGCTGAGCGGATCATTGCCATGAGCCGACACGAATCGCGGCAGAAACTCGCACGAGAGTTCGGTGCAACCGACATTGTCACCGAACGCGGTGAAGAAGGAATCGCGCGGATTAAGGAACTGACCAACGGCATCGGCGCTGATTCTGCGCTGGAGTGCGTGGGCACGCAGGAATCCATGCTGCAGGCCATCCGTTCGACTCGTCCTGGCGGGTACGTCAGCTACGTTGGCGTGCCGCACGGGGTTGAACTCGATGGGGGACAGTTGTTCTTCGCAGGGGTCCATTTGCATGGCGGCCCAGCGCCGGTTCGCCGGTACCTGCCTGACCTGATCGACCTGGTGCTGGACGAGAAAATCAACCCGGGCAAAGTCTTCGATTTAACGCTGCCGCTCGATCAAGTCGCGGAGGGCTATCGAGCAATGGATGAACGTCGTGCGATTAAAACACTCCTGGAGCCGTAACATGATTGAAGATTTCCAGCACGTTTGCATTACCTGTCGCGACATCGAAACAAGCGTCCGTTTCTATGAAGATCTTGGCCTCAAGGTGGTTGAGCCTGTTCGCGAACTCGACCAAGATGCGCTTGCGCAAGCGATGGGCTTGCCAGCAGGCCACATCAAGGTGCTGCACCTGGCCCCACCGAATGCGACCAGCAACTTCTTCATTGACTTGGTCCAATGGCTGAACCCTGCATCCACCGGTGAGCCATATCCCGCATTGAATCACGTAGGCATCAACCGAGTCGCGCTTCGTGTGTCGGATATCGATTCAATGACAACGACGCTGCGAGGACGGGGCATCAAGTTCCTGACGGGCGAACCGCAGTCTTTCGGGCCCATTAAAACCATCGTTACCACGGACCCCGATGGAGTGTTCATTCAACTCCTCGAATGGCTGTGAAGTTCACAGACGGTCCTTGGGAGAGGGAAAGTGATTCGCAGATGAGAATGAGAGCCATAGCGGTGATTGCCATCCTGATCCTTGTCTCCACATCCTGGGCTCAAAATGGACCGGCAAAACAGGAAAGGAAATCGAAGACGATGCAACCTTCAGATGTGATCAATGTAGAGGGCACCAACTTAGTCGCTCCGGCGCTTGACAAATACACCCACGGACCCGTTGCAGAGCTATGGAACCGTCCAGGCCTCTCGCGGCGAGACCGCAGCATGATCACCCTTGCAGCTCTGATTGCGCGAAACCAGACGATCGAGATGGCGCAATACATGAATCTCGCGCTCGATCGCGGTCTGAAGCCGAGCGAGATCTCCGAGATGATCACACATCTCGCCTTTTACTCCGGATGGTCGAATGCCATGTCTGCGGTAGCTGTTGCAAAAGATGTCTTCGCCGCTCATCACATCGGCGCCGATCAACTCGCCGCTGCATCACCCACGCTGCTACCGCTCAACAAGGAAGCCGAGGAGAAGCGTGCGACTAGCGTTGAAGAGCAGTACGGGAAGGTGGCTCCCGGCGTCGTTCAATACACTACCGATGTCCTGTTCCGCGATCTCTGGCTCCGCCCGGATCTGGCTCCACGCGACCGAAGCCTTGTGACCGTCACCGCACTCATCGCGAATGGTCAGGCCGCGCAGGTTGCCTACCATCTCAATCGGGCCATGGACAACGGACTTACGCAGACGGAAGCAGCGGAGGCAATCACGCACTTGGCCTTCTATGTCGGTTGGCCGAACGTGTTCTCGGCTCTACCGGTCGCAAAAGATGTCTTTGAGAAGCGGGCACGGTGAGAAACGTGAAAGCGCTGCAGAAGCAATAAGGGGAGAGAACCATGAGAGATGCAGAACCAGTTCGACGCGTCGTTGTGAGCGCTTTTGGCGGGCCCGAGCAATTGACGCTCGAGACTGTAGCGGAACCGCGGCTGATTGCACCTAGCGAGTTGCTAGTCGATGTCGAGGCAAGTGGCATCAACTACCTCGATGTGTATCAGCGCAGCGGCACGTATCAGCTACCGCTTCCGTACACGCCGGGCTTCGAAGGCGTCGGACGGATTCGGGAACTCGGCGAAACCGCTAGTGCGTCCGGTCGATTCTCCGTCGGCCAGCGCGTGTCATGGATCAATGCTTTGGGATCATACGCGAGCCAAGTGGCTGTGCAGGCCGCTCAAGCGATCACTCTGCCCGAAGACTTCACAATTGCACAAGCGCTGATGTTCCAGAGCCTAACGGCTCAGTATCTCGTCACCGAGTATCGCGAAGTTCAGCGCGGTGATCGCGTGCTCGTCCATTCGGCGGCCGGCGGAGTTGGCCTGCTGCTCGTGCAGTGGTTGAAGCACCTGGGCGCCTGGGTGGTCGGTACCACGTCCAGCGAGGCCAAAGCGGCGACCGCCCGCGCGGCCGGTGCCGATGCGGTGATTAACTACGGCCGCAATTACGAATTTTTAGACGAGCTGCGATCCATGACCGGCGGCAGAGGTGTCGACTTAGCTTTCGACGGAGTCGGCGCGGCGACACTGGAACCGACGTTGAAGGGCTTGGCCCGAGGTGGAATAGCGGTATCCATTGGCTCAGCATCTGGCCCAGCGCCGGCGATTCGACCGGACCAACTAGTTAGCCAGTCGATTCGGCTCGGCGCCGGATCGGTGTTCAACTACACTGCCGACCCGGCGGAACTTAAAGCGTCGCGCGGCGGCGGTGATCGATGGTATCCAGGCCGGTTGGTTGCGCGTCGCTGCCGGCACCTCATATCCTCTCGATCGCGCGGCGGACGCGCACCGCGATATTGAGAGCCGCAGCACCCAAGGCAAGCTGTACCTCAAACCGTAACTGATGGGTTTTGCCTATGCAGAAGACGAGAATGAAGACCGCATTGATCACAGGTGCGAACCGCGGCATTGGACTTGCAATCGCCGCTGGGCTGAACAGATTAGAAGAGATGAAAGTTTTGGTCGGCAGCAGGCGTGCCGAGGACGGCGACAACGCCGCCAGAACACTCGGTGGGAATGCGGTCGGCGTGCAGTTAGATCTGTCCACTGCCAAAGCTCGTCAAGCGCCAGCTCAAGACCATCGTGGACACGCATGGCCCCATCGACATTCTTGTGAATAATGCCGGGGTGCTGGAAAACGGAAACATCCTGGAAATCGATAATGAAAAACTCAATCACTCGCTAGAGGTAAACTTCCTCGCGCCCCTTCAGTTAATCCGGGAACTCGTCCCGGGCATGAATGCCCGAAGGTATGGCCGCATTGTGAACGTCTCGTCCGGTTATGGATCCTTCGCTGAGGGACTGTCCGGCCCCGCTGCTTACTCCATCAGTAAAGCCGCACTGAACGCAGTAACCTTATCGCTTTCGAAGGACCTCGCGAAGAACGTAAAGGTCAACAGCATGTGTCCCGGGTGGGTACGCACTCGAATGGGAGGCGCGGGGGCGACTCGCACACCTGAAGAAGGCGCCGACACCGCGATATGGCTGGCCACGCTGCCAGACGACGGTCCATCGGGAGGGTTCTATCGCGATCGGCGCTTAATCGCGTGGTGAGGAGCGCATTTTGACATGGAAAACATATCGAAGAGTTCGAGTGAGACCTTACATCATCTGTCACATGCTGTCGTCGGTGGACGGGAAGATCGACGGAGCTTCACTTAAGGGACTTACTCCCGACGGCGAATACGAGAGCGACTGGTGCGCAGTTGAACGGCGATGCCTGGATCTGTGGCCGTACGACCATGCAGCAGCATTTCGCTGATCCCGAGCCCTTCATCCCGTCTTCTCGCAGCCCGGCCGGTCCCCAACCCGTGCATGTCGCTCGGCGCGCCAAGTCCTATGCCATTGCAGTTGACACGATGGGCAAGCTTCGATGGTCAAGCGATGACATCGACGGTGACCATCTCATCTGCATAGTTTCCGAGCAAGCCCCGGCAGATTACCTTACGATGCTGCAACGAACAGGCATTTCCTATATTGTCTCGGGCGCGGGCGAGGTTGATCTTATCCAGGCGGTTGACCTGCTGGCCGAGCACTTCGGCATTCGCACATTGCTGCTCGAAGGCGGCGGCCACATCAACGGCGCTTTTCTCGAAGCTGGGCTCGTCGACGAAATTAGTGTCCTCATCGCGCCCGGAATCGATGGACGTCATGAGATTCCGGCTGTGTTCGACGGCATGAACCTCAGCAGCGGCGAAGCGGTTCCTCTCAGGCTCAAATCCGTCGAGCGGCGCGAAAAAGATACGCTCTGGCTGCGGTATGAAACGCAACGATGATGTCCAGTGGTGTGTCGGAGCCGCGGTTACGGCCCAATTGAGCAGGATAGATCGCAGGACATTTTGCCGGGTCGCGGGCGGCTGTGCAGTTCAGCAAGCAGTTTGCGGCAAAGAAAGAAATCAGAAAAGGAGCAGCAACATGGAAATCAAGCGGGCAGGTTCACAACCATCCGCGAAGGGGCCTTCAGAGTGGTTCACCGGCAGCGTGCGCATTGATCCGCTATTTCAGGCACCAGATCCCGCCTTCGTTCAGGGCGCGAGCGTCACGTTCGAGCCCGGAGCGCGCACCGCGTGGCACACGCATCCGCTCGGTCAGACTCTGATCGTTACGGCAGGGCTTGGCTGGGTGCAGCGAACCGGCGGTCCGGTTGAGGAGATCCGGCCTGGTGATGTCGTCTGGTTCGCGCCCGGCGAGAAGCATTGGCACGGTGCATCGCCGACTACGGGCATGACGCACATCGCCATCCAGGAGAAGAAAGGCGGCAAGGTTGTCGAGTGGATGGAACACGTCAGCGATGAGCAATACCAAAAGTAGTATTGCCTCGCTTTCCCGGCGCGGCTTTCTGGCCCAAGGCTCAGTCCTCCTAGCTGGCCACAGCGCGCTGAAGGGTGCCCAGTCGGTCGACCAGTCCGAACGGCATGAGTTTGTCGAAGTCAAAACGGAGTACGGACGGCTTCGCGGAATCGCGAACAATGGTCTCGTCACCTTCAAGGGAGTTCCGTATGCGGGTTCCGTTGCTGGAGCGAATCGGTTCAAGGTGGCGCCACGCCTTCAGCCTTGGTCAGGCGTGCGGGATGCTTTGAAGTTCGGCACACCGGCGATGCAGCAACCGGAAAGACCTTCATACGGAACCACCGAGCCGATGCCGGGTGAAGACTGCCTCTTCCTGAACGTCTGGACTCCCGCCGCCGACGGGCGCAAACGCCCCGTCATGTTTTATTCGCACGGTGGCGGGTTCACTACCGGGTCAGCTGGAGCGTCCTATCAGGACGGCGGAAATCTGGCGCGCACTTGGGATGTAGTTGTCGTCGCGACCAATCATCGTCTGGGTCTGTTCGGCTTCTTGTATCTCGCGGAACTCGCAGGCGAGGAGTATGCAACATCGGGCAATCAGGGACTCCTCGATATCTGTGATGGCCTGAAGTGGACTCGTGAAAACATCGAAGCGTTCGGCGGCGATCCGCAGAACGTGATGATCTTTGGCGAGAGCGGCGGTGGGGCTAAGACCTCCTGCCTCTATGCCATGCCCTCGGCCGCACCCTACTTCAACAAGGCGTCGATAGAGAGTGGGCCGGGCATTCGTATGATGCCGCGCGATGCCGCCGCTGAAACCACGCTGATGGTGCTCAAACAGCTTGGGCTTGAGAAGACCGAATGGCGCAAGTTACTAGAAGTGCCTGCGGAAAAGCTGTTAGCTGTGCAACTGCAATTGGCAAAGAACCCGGCCGGCGGGCCACTAACGATGAGCGGCGGACGCAAGGGCATCGGAGGCGGCGGTCGCCCGGGCGGATTTGGGCCGGTTGTCGACGGCACGATTTTGCCGCACCATCCGTTCGACCCTGAGGCCCCGGCCATCTCGAAAGACAAACCATTGATGGTTGGCTATAACCGTGACGAGACTGCGTTCTTCTTCATGCAATCCCACAACACGGACGTCTTCAATCTCACCGACAGCGGTCTGAAAGAGCGACTGCAAAAGGAATTCGGTGATAATGCCGATCGCGTGCTCGCAACCTACCGCAAGAGCCGTCCCGATGCGTCACCCGCAGACCTGTATATCGCAATCTCAACCGCCCGCATGATCGGTTTGGGTGCTATCACGATTGCGGAACGCAAATACGCGCAGCACGGTGCGCCGGTCTACGCATACATCTTTATGCATGAGTCGGACGTGATCGTTCCGGGAACGCAGCACAAGCTTGGTGCCGCGCACGCGTTAGAGATTCCTTACAAGTTCAACAACATTCAACCGCTAGAAAAGGCGCGCGCAGGTGCACCTGCGCAACGCGACATGATGTCAGACCATAGCCCCGGCAGTGTAGAGACCGCCCGCCATATGAGCGAAATGTGGAGTACGTTTGCAAGGACTGGACATCCGGGAGCAAAGGGGCAGCCACATTGGCCAGCGTATGACACATCGAAACGCGCAACCATGGAGATCGACGCAGAATGCAAAGTTGTTGATGATCCGTTTAGCCTGGAGCGAAAGTTGTGGGAAGAGCTGGAGCGGTGAGGCGGTCTGTTCAAAGCGCGGCGGGGGAAGGCTCACCGGGCTGGCTAGCGCGTGTAATCACTCAGGAAGTTATCTTATGACGAGGTCGTCTAACGATGAGACTCGCTAATGTTGAGATGGCTTGAATGACCAAAGCAAACGCGATCAAAAGAATGTAACCCTCAAAGTTAGATCCGTCGATGATCCCCTTAAATGCTTTCCACGCGAGCCAAAATAGCGGCAAACAGCCGATCGCACTCATGTTTAACAACATCGGAGTTCTGCGAAGCCAAAGAGCGGCTATTGTAAGAAACGCCTGGCTTACGATAATTCCTGAGATGATCTCTCCTTCAACGTAACCCGGGTGTCTCAGGCGAATACCCATGGCCCCAAGCCACAGCCCTGATAAAGCTGTAAAGCTACACACAGAAAGCAGGAAATACCTAAGCTTAGATTGAAAGCTGAGCCACTGGGGCACGAAGCTGAGAATCTGGTGTGCATACCAGATGGTTGCCCTCAATCGACTTCCACGGGCTTGCACCTGCGCCCCGAACTCTTCCAGCAAATCGCCTGAAACGCTCAGTTTGTCACGCTCGGGCAGGAGACGCAGCAAAGTGCGCTCTAACCAACGCGGTGGTTGTTCTTCAATCATGCAAATACCTCCAGAGGCCACGGTTTGCCTTGCCACATGTCTTCCAAAGCTTTGCGAGCTTCCGTCAATGCGGACGCACCGCTGGTTGTGAGCTGATAATAGCGTCGCGGACGTCCTCCACGCGCTGGGCCGCCTTCAGCAAGATGAGATGAAAGCAGTCCCTGGTTCTCCAGCCGGTCAAGCGTGGCATACACGGCTCCAGCGGAGACGACCCGGTTGTTCATGACGAATTGCACTTCGCGCAGCACAGACCTGCCGTAAGCCTCGTTGGCCAGGCCGACGACTGAAAGCAAGACTATCTGCTCAAATGTGCCAAGCAAATCCGCCATACCTACAATGTAGAGATGACACCGTCGTCTGTCAAGGCTGCTGCGTTTCGCCGGAATGAGTGAGCATCAAAGCTCCAGCTACCCGTGTGTGACGGCCCACTGTTTACGAATCCACTTTGACGTAGAGTCGGCGACACGTTCCTTTGCGGGTAGGGCTTATGGTTCGATACCGATGCGATCATTGACTGCGCCACGAATGCGCTGTTTGCAGCCGAGATAGCGCTCAGTGGTTTGAACAGAGACATGTCCGAGCAGAAATTGAATCTGCTCCAACTCTCCGCCTGCGGAGTGACATAGCTTCGCGCACGAGCGCCTCAAATCGTGAGGAGCGAGAGTTGGGAGGCCAGACCTGGCGGCATACAACTTGACTACGTGCCATACCACGCGTTCCGATACGGCATCGCCCCAGCATTTGCCCGCTCTGCAAACGCAACGGAATATCCTTCCCGAATCAAGTTCAGCCGCATAGACCCACTCGTCCAAGATCGCCTTAACCCAGTCCGGAACGGGAACTGTTCGAACGTGGCCGCCTTTGCCGACGAGATCGATAATGGCCCAATGTTCTTCACGCTGTGTCGTGCTGTCGGATGTGACGAATATAGGTCTCACGAAGATCGCCGAGGCCACCCCGGGACGTTCCTATGCCCGCTTGAGTTGGATGGCGGACTGGTATGTGCGGGAAGAGAACTATGCCAAAGCCCTTGCCGAGATCGTTCGTAAGCAACATCTGGTTCCCTTGGCTAGCCGTTGGGGGTCGGGCACAACTTCTTCTTCGGACGGCCAGGCGTTCCCCATCTCAACTCGAAAGCCAGTACTAGCTCACACCAATGCCAAGTACAGCCGTGATCCGGTGGTCACGCTCTACAGCCATATCTCAGATAGGTATGCTCCCTTTTACACAAAGGTGATTCGGTCCACGGTACGCGATGCCACCCATGTTCTCGACGGCCTGCTGGACCACGGCACGGAGATTCACATCGAAGAGCATTACACAGACACCGGTGGAGTGAGTGAGCAGGTCTTCGCGTTGTGTTTTTTGCTGGGCTTCCGGTTTGCGCCACGAATTCGCGACCTCCCTGACCGCCGGTTGTTCAGTCTAAGCAATCCCAAACAATACGCGATGTTGAAGGATCTCATTGCCGACAAAGCGGACGTTCCGTTGATAGAACGGAATTGGGACGATCTGCTGAGACTAGCTGGATCAATTCGCGATGGCAAGGTCAGTTCCTCGCTGGTGGTGGCTAAATTGGCGGCCTACCCGCAGCATTCGGAATTGGCTCTGGCGCTTCGTGAACTTGGTCGTATTGAACGAACGCTGTTTACGCTGGATTGGCTTCAGAAGCCGGAACTCCGCCGCCGAGCTCAGACCGGTTTGAATAAGGGAGAGCTTCGGAATTCGTTGGCAAGGGCCCTGCGCTTCTACAGGCGGGGTGCCATTGCCGATCGGGACCGGGAAGAACAACAGCGCAAGGCCAGTGGTCTCAACCTAGCCATCGCGGCCATCAGCCTATGGAACACAGTTTACGTTCAAAAAGCCATTCGTGTTTTGGCGGAAGCCGGCAATCCAGTACCTGACGAGGTGGTCCCCCACCTGTCCCCGCTGGGATGGGAGCACATCACTTTTACCGGCTCATACTATTGGCGAAAGCACGCCAGCAATATCAATGTGCTTCGTCCACTACGCACCTTTAAGCTCACTAATAAAGTTAAAACGGCCTAGGCCCGCTTCGAAACTTGGCTAGCATTCGGCTTGCAAGCCCCAGCCATGGACACCACACTGTTCACTGGTGGCCTTAGCGTATAATTTTGCCTGTTTCGTCTTCCCTGGCCAGATTCAATTGTTGTTGGGGCATGCCTCCATCCAGACCACCGAACGCTACCTCGGCACCAAACAGGACCTCGTCCAAGCCGTCAATGACAGGGTTAAGATCCGGGTGGAATAGGGCGTGGTTGAAGTTCATGTTCCCGATCCGACAAAACGCGACACGATCCAAACCAGAAATGATCGGTGTTGAGGATCAATGGGAAACGTTATGCCCGGCGAGGCAGCCCGCGCTGGTCGCTCTCACGGCCGGCTGCATAGTGGTTGCAGGACGGGCCCACGGACAACCGAAGGCAGAATCCACTCAAGCCAAAACAGCCTTCGGCATGGACTTTACTGGTCTCCTCTCGCGCCGCTGCTGCCCAAATTGCTGCCGCGTTTTCGCGTTAAGGAAGCGCTGCGGCTCTCGCGAACGCTGCTTGAGCAGCTCGAAGAGACACTCTAGGGGCCATTGTCCCTTGTAAGTACTAAAATGTCCGTACACTATAAGTGGTGGAGTTTGAGTGGGGTGAGGTCAAAGAGGCAAGTAACAGAGCGACGCACGGCTTCGGATTCGAGACTGCTTGTACGGTCTTTGATGACCCAAACTCGATTACGCGCTTTAGTCGAAGATTGAGCAATGAAGATCGTTACGTAGTAATCGGCCGCCCACCAGCAGGCGACGTGCTTTTAGTTGTTTATACCTGGAGAATCTATGAAGACCGGAAAGTCTGCCGTATCATCTCAGCGCGAAAAGCTAGTAAGAAGGAGCGCAACTATTATTCAGAGCTACGCTAAAACATCTGAGTTCAAAAGAGACTTGGAGCGCATCGCCGCGATCAGAGACGAAGACATTGACTTCTCCGACGTGCCAGAGCAGACCGGCGAGGAGCTAGCAATGTTTCGCCCCATAAAGAAATCGGTTACAGCTCGGATTGATGCCGACGTGATTGCTTGGTTGCAATCGAAGCCTGGTCACTACCAGACGAATTTGAATGAAGAGCTCCGTAAAGCAATGAGCATCGAGCAGCATAGCCGAACCAACGCGCCGACATTGGCAGCAATGAAGAAGGCTAGACGAAAAAACCGCCAGGATTAAAGATTCGGGCTTTTCCGCTGAACGCTCGTTAGCAGAGCAAACACTGAGAAGTCCGCCAGCTGGGGGCAGAGCGCCATCGCTGGGACACGTTCTTTAAGGCCAGATAGATCAACTTCAAGGCCGATTCTTCGTTGGGAAAGGAAGCTCGCGGGTTCCATTGCGAAGTTTAGGAGAGGGCTTTGGTAGGGTAGGAAGCCGTGCCGATCACCGAAGCCAATCCGTTTAAAGGTCGACAATATCCAGGCCAGGTGATCGTGACCGCAGTTCGTTGGTATTTGCGATACCCGCTGGCATACGAGCACGTGTCCGAACTGCTGAGTGAGCGAGGACTCCCGGTGGACGCCAGCTGTATTTGGCGGTGGGTACAAGCTTTCGCACCAGAGTTGAGTAAGCGGTGTCGGCCGCATTTAACGCCAACCAACAAAAGCTACCGTGTGGATGAAACGCACATCAAGGTGAAAGGGCAAGAGAAGTATCTCTATCGAGCGGTGGATTCGACCGGTCAAACGATATATTTTCTGCTCACGGCTAAGCGCGATGCAAGTGCGGCGAAACGCTTTTTTGAGAAAGTGTTCAGCCTTCCTGCCAATCCGATCCCGCGTGGATCAACGTGGATAAGAACCCTGCCTATCCAGCCGCGATTCGAGTTCTGAAGCAGGAAGGATTGCTGCCGCCAAGAGTCCGGCTACGGCAATGTAAATACCTCAACAACGTGATTGAGCAAGATCACGGCAATGTGAAAAAGCCCACCTGGCTTGCCAAGGGCTATAAGGCCTTTCAGAGTGCCTGGCGAACACTCGAAGGCATTGAAACAGTAAATATGATTCGCAAGGGACGGGTTCGATGGATAGCGAAGAAAGACGTGGCGCAGAAGCCAGATTCATTGCGAGACTCTTTGGCCTCGCCGCCTGATTCGAATTACAACTCATCGCCCAATTCGTCCCATTCCTTTCCTCTTCTAAACTTCGCAATGGAATCGCTACAGAAGGGCAACATCGCAGGTCAAGTCCGATTTGTGAACCGTGCATTCGGCCTTGCTGCTTGATCTTGCTACCCCACCCTACTCGCGCCCATCCTGACTCGTTCGCGACACTGCCCTTAAAAGGCGATGAAGTTCTTTAGTTAGAGGATAGGAATGCGCCCAAGACCGACCACATTGCATGATGTGCCGCAGCACTAGTTGTTTCGTACAATATCCTATCGAATGACCCGTCGCCACCTTCTTCAATCGAGCCTTAGCGCTACTCTGATGCTGCGCGCATCTCAATTGTGTAAAGCGACTTCGACCGGCAAAAGAGAGCAGTCGCAGGCGGAGGTATCGCTGGTATGAGCTGTGCTTACGAACTCCACCGTCTAGGTCATCAGGTCACGGTGCTCGAGGCCTCCGATCGCGTTGGCGGTCATGTTAAGACAGTGCGCGAGGGTCTTCCTGAAGGCTTGTATGTGGACGCCGGTGCCGAGCAATTTACCGTGCCTGGCTATGACATTTATCGCTCCTACGTAAAGGAGTTTGCGCTTCCGTATTACCAGGATCCTCGGCGCGAAAACATGTTGCGTCTGCTCGGTGGCCGTTTGTACACGGAACAGGATCTCTCTACCCATCGCTTCCTTTCAGCGTTTAGTTTTAATTCAAGGGAAATCGCGTTCCTACAAGGTCATCCCTGGTGGGATGCGCAAACTCTCTATCTCGATCGTTATGCTGAAAAGGTCGAAGACGAGTACAAACCGTTTTTAGCTGGGCTGAACGATCTCGATCGCATTACGCTAAGCGAATTGTTCAAGCGCGATGGCGCTTCCGATGCCTATATAGCGGAATTCGGCAGCAGTGACTCGGCTCTGCACGCCGCCTGGCACCTGGGCATCTTGAGAAGCGTAGGGTTCCAGCATTTCCTACACACGTACGCCGGTTGATCGGTGGCAACAGCATTCTACCCGAAACATTCGCGAAGAAACTGGGAGACCGGGTATTTCTCAACAGCCCAGTGCGTCGCATTCGACATAGCGCGCAGTCTGTTGAAGTAACGTACGGGGCGCATGACAATCCTCAAAAGATAGAGGCGGAACATCTCGTTTGCTGTATGTCGGCAGTGATGCTGCGCCAGATTCCGATCATCCCCGTGCTCAGCGAGTCAAAGCGTTGGGCCGTGGAAAACATTCGCTACTACTCAGCCACTCGCCCCATCTTTCTCTCGAAGACCAAGTTCTGGCGCGATCCACAGACAAGCATCAACGTCGAATTGGAGAAAGCTCGCTCCAACACGTCTGGTCCATGGCCGATGATGTACAAACTTCGTACGGTGTCATTACTGGCACGTCGGATCCTGGTATCAGTGGCGAGAAGGCACTCGAGACTTTCCGTCGGTACCATCCATCGAAGAACGACACAATCGTGAAAGCTATGGCTGTGGATTGGTCACGACATCCTGGTGTCTCGCCTGCGAAACCACCAGTTTCCGGCCGGGTGAAATGCCTCGCTTCTGGCCGGCGCTTGTCGAACCGGAAGGCCGCATCCACTTTGCGGGCGCCTATTGCGACAACTTGAATTGGGGCCAGGAAGCCGCAACTCGTTCCGCCAACCGAGTTGCCAAAGAGATTCATTCCCTTTGACTCGGCTCCCTCTCTATGAAGCCAGCCGTACATTGAAATGCAAGCTCACAGCGGAGATGGCGCCTCATTCGTTGGTCTAGGATGGGAGCGAGTATGGCGTTTTCATCCCAGAGTCAAGGCCCAACTAATTGCGAACGCATCGCTGGCCGGCAAATGGTCCTATTTGTGTAGTGCGCTGGATTCGGAGGGCAATGCCATTGACTTCATGTTCACGCCTCATCGCGACCGCATCTCCGCCAAAGACCTCCTGCAGCTAGCCTTGTGGCATGTAGGAAATTTCGGCCACGAGTCATCAACGTCGATGGACATTTAGCTTATCCGTCTGTGATAGCTGCAACCCAAGCAAACAGGGAGCTGTCGAAGTAGTCTTGCCGATGCCGGCCTGCTCCCTATAGGAACAACAAGCACCGAGCAGGATCATCGGTTCATCAAGAAGCATATCGTCGCGAGTCAGTGGTTCAGTCCATCGAAGGCGCAGTGAGACATAAGCCAAGGCTATGAAGCAATACACATGATGCGCAAGGGACAGATCCGCTGGCGACCGAAGGGCGATGTCGCCGGCCAAATGAACTTCGTGAACCATCTGTTCGGCCTCACCGCCTGATTGGTTGGCAGATCCAGGCTCTTTCGCTTCCATTCGCCTGTTTGCGACACAGCGCTGGCCAACTGGTTGGCTATTGTTTAACGTTTGGAACTGCGATCCGCAGAATGCAATGCCCAGACGTATAGTTCGTAGAGCCGAATTCAAAGCGGGCTCTGATCGCTCACTTCACATTCAGACAATCTTGCGACCGGTAGTTCGCCGGAGTAATGCGCCTCCTGCCAATAGTGCCCGAAACAGCAATGCTCCGCTGGCGGGCTCGGACGGGGGTAGTTCCCATTGCTGAAGCCACATCGAGAGTAACAGTCAAGTCGCCCGAGACCGAGCCGGGGCCTGCGATGGATAGCCAGTATTTGAACGTGTCGCCAACTTTCAAGCTGCTAATCACCGAGGAGGTGCTGAGGCTATACGGGTTGCCGTTCACAAAATTCGTTGTATTTGGATTCCCGTTGAAAGCGGCACGCGGTGTGATCGTCAGATTCACGGGCGCACCTGCAGCCTCGCCCGCAGTGCCAACAATCTGGATGGGGATGTCACCAAAATAGGGAGCATCGGGCCCAAAAGCCGTGCTCGCTAGAGAGGGTCCACGAGTGGCCTCCGAGCGTTTCCGTCTCCTCATCGGAGGGATCGGGTCTGCAGCTACAGAATTCGGCGGGTTCGGCATAGCCGACCCATCGCCAGCTTACGGTTTTCGCAATATCAGTCTATTTCTTATTTTGTCGCGGAATGCCTATTTCAAGCTTTCAAGTATCGACTTCTGAATCGCGTGGTGATCCGCTGAGGTCGTCTGAAGGCTACCCCATTTAGAGCCTGCTCCATCTAGACGACCGATATGCTGAAGACGTAAGTTCGTAAGCAGGATGATCAAGAGTTCGGAACGACTGCATTCATTGCACACTAGGACTGTAGAGCACGTTGGATCGCTAGAGTGACTAACATTGTTGGAAGCCATCCAGAGCGGGTCATCGACTTGCTCCAGAGCAGGTTGAGTAAGAGGGCAGAAATCCAGCGTACGGACGGACGAAAGCTCGGATTGGTCGTTGAAGGCGGAGGAATGCGTGGAACGCTCTCTGCGGCCAGCTTGCTGGCTGTGGATCTGATGGGGTATCGCGGCTGCTTCGACGCAGTATATGCCGTTTCGGCCGGTAGCGTGAATGCGGCGTATTTTCTTTCCGGTCAGGGAGTGGAAGGCATTACCGTCTACTTCGATAACATCAGCAACCGGCGTTTCATCAATCCCTAGCGCATGGAAGATGGTCGATGTGGACTATGTTTACGACTATATAGTGCGCGACGTAAAGCCATTGAACGAAGAGGCCCTGCGCAGCAGTGCCCAGGAGTTCTATGTAACGGCAACCGATGTACACACTGGAGATAGCGTGTTGCTCGATGCCAAGGATAGGATTGCTCCCGTAGCTCGTTTTCTGAAGGCCTCAAGCGCGCTGCCGGTTCTTTATAACAGAAGTGTCTCGATCGCCGGCAGGAGCTATATGGATGGCGGTGTGAGCGGCGGTCTGCCAATCGACTGGGCGATTCAGCAGGGATGTACAGACCTCCTGGTGCTGCTTAGCCGTACTTCGGCCTATGTCGACCCGGGTCCAAGACTCTTTGAGCGCTGGATATTTCGCATCATGATTGGACTAAAGTATCCGGCAATTTATAAGGCATTTGTGAAGGCCGTTCGAGTGAAGGAGAGAAACCGCCGCGTGGCCATTGGGAATCAGCAGAGCGAGGGCGTGAACATCGCAACGATTTGCCCGGACACGGCGGAGGATGATATTGGCCGCACTACCATGATCGCGCGAAGCTGTTGCGCGTGGCCTATCGGCGTGCGGCGAAGGTGTTCGACAGCTTTGGCCGGGATCGAGCACTTCTCTGACCAGGTCTTCGAGGGCTTTCGCCAGCCCGGCCCCGGCAAATGATACAAACTCAGCCGGCCGATTGGGCCGAAACTCGCTGACAGAGAGCCTGCACTTTGTCGATCTCGGAATTGCGACAGAAATATTTCAGACTGGCGGCGAGTTCGGCTGCTTCCCCGATCGAAGTTCTTGCTACAGAAAGGTCGCCACAGGCCAAATGCAGGCGCGAGCGTTCAATGAGAAGATCGACGCGGAACACGATGTTCCCGGATTTAGAGATGAGCGATTCGGCTTGAGAAAGAGGCACGGAGGCGCGTGACGTGGCGCCCGTGAGCCGCGCCTTCCCGGCAATCGCGATCTTGGCTATCGGTAGCAACCAATCCATTCGAAAGCCCTGATCCTGCTCGAGCTTCTTGAGGGCGATCTCGCCATCGTCAAGAACTTGCGGATCGGGTTTGGTTCCGAGAATATCGGCTTCCCGGATGGCACAACGGATCCGCCCCAAGTCCAGGACCACATCCACAAAGACGCCTTCGCCCCAGCCTTTAGGCTCTTCGGGGTCGATGCTGGCCGCGGCCAGAGCGTCACGAGCTTCTGCGAAGCGCTCTGTGTCGAGGAGAAAGTCGAGCTTGCGGTAGCACCAAACGTTGCGCAGGCCCGAAAAGTGGGTGGCCTTTTTCTGGATGGCTTCGGCGTTATGAAAGAGGTTTCGGGCTCCTGAAGCGACCCTTTTCGTGCAGTATGCTGGCGAGCATCGTATGGGAAGCCATGCGCTGGAAGTTGCGATCGACGAGCTTCCACTCGAGTATGCGAATGGGCAGGGTGCTGTGCCGATCGAGGTCCTGAATGGACTCGCGAAGAAAGTCCTCTCCCTTTTGAGAGATCGCCATGCATCGCATAGATTCCCCCGAGGAAGCGCGCGGTGCGCGCGGCAGTAATAAAGTTCTTGCTCTTGCGAGCTTCCGATAATCCTTTCTCCAATCAGCGCGAGGCCTTCATGCGCGCGGTTGACAGCGGTCAACAATCCGCCTGCCCAAACGTAGGCTTGCACCCGGGCATAGGTGTTCAGTCCGATGTCTTCCCTGAGGTGATCCCAGTTTCCCTCTGAAGTAGTTCGACATGAGGGCGACGTCGTCTGCCACCATTCCGCGATTTGTGCTGTAAGCGCGAAAGCCACGGAGACAGCGCCTCGCGTACATCCAGCCCGCTTTTTTTCCCCGTCCGGGCATGCACACCGTGAGGCACCGCCTCGTAAAGCTTGCGGAGCAACTTCGGTCTTATCGGGCGTGCTTTCCTTTACCGAGTCAGTAATACTTTTGTATACTGTCCAGTTAGCGCGCCGCCAGAGCGCCAGGCATTTCGTTTCAATCTCGCAACGAACACCTGCCTGGACGAGAGGGTGGGCCTCGAGCATCCATGCATCGTGCTGGCGACCCGAGCCCTCGAAGGTGAGCATGGCCGCTTTCGTTAGTGCCCGCGCGCCCTCCAGAAACAATCTTTCGGAGCTTCGGCGGCCCCCGTCGGAGGATTTGTAGAGGGGCTCGGTGAAAATCGGAATAGAGGCGCGATCGAGTATGTCCTGCTTCAACTCGCCGTAAGAGACGGCCCGGTCGAGCAGCGCAACGAAGGAGAGCACGGCTTTGGCGTGTGAACCGATTTGCTCGAGGCGGGTGGCAACTACGTTCTGCACGCCCGGGATGTTCCTGGTGTGATGCTCGGTGAGAACCTGGTCAGCACGAAACATCTGCGGATCGTAGTGTCCGCTCTCGATGGCGGGC
>CAWJEH010000011.1:0-210591 GCA_963841675.1 Terriglobia bacterium | reverse complement strand
GCTCCAGTGGATAAGAAATTTGCGCCGGGCGGCGACGTGAAGTTTTCGCATTACGTATTCGAGAACGGTCAACACAGGGAGAGCTATCTGCCGTTCTTCAATTTGCAATGGCAGGGCGGCGGTGTGATCGGCGCGATCGGGTGGACCGGTCAGTGGGCGGTGAATGCGACGCGCTCAGGTGAAGCGATTGAGTTGCAGGCAGGCCAAGAGACTACGCATTTCAGGCTGCACCCCGGCGAGAGTATTCGGACGCCGCGAGTGCTGGCGATCGAGTGGCATGGCTCAGAGTGGCTGGATGGACAGAACGAATTGCGGCGTTTGCTGGTGGCACATTACCTGCCGAGGGTCGATGGCGAAGTTCCTATGCCTCCGGTGGCGCACACCGGCGCATATGCGCTCATCTTCGACGACATCGCGAAGAAGACGGGGCAAAATCCACTGCAGGTACTTCCAACACTCCGGCAAGTGGACCTCGGGGGAAAGGGCGGGCGCGGTTTCGCCGATCCCGGAGCCGCACTGAACTACGTAACGGAAAAGAATCAACTGGCGGTGATTCGCGGCATGCCGGAGGTTGGGATAGAAGCGTACTGGCTCGATGCCGGTTGGTTTAAGGGTGGCTGGCCCGGCGGCCGTGGAAGTTGGGAACCAAATCGCAACTTCCCGGATGGCCTGCGTCCCTTGGGCGATGCAGCGCATAGACGCGGGATGAAATTTTTGTTGTGGTTCGATCCGGAAGGCGTCGCGCCGGGCAGCATTATCGCGAAAGAGCATCCCGAGTGGGTTTTGCACCAGCCCCAGGAAGGGACTTGGGGCGGTATCTTTCGCTTCGGCGACCCAGTAGCGGCGAAATGGATGACCGATATGCTGGCCGAAAAGATCAGCACGTGGGGCGTAGACATTTACCGCAACGATCGCAACACGAACCCGCTGCCGTTTTGGGAATTCGCCGATGCGCCAGACCGGCAGGGCATCACTGAGATCCATCAGATCGAAGGTTTTTATGCGTTGTGGGACGGGCTGCTCAAAAGATTTCCGAAGCTGGAGATAGACAACGCCAATTGGCGGGTCACCGGACCAGATCTGGAAGTGATGAAGCGGTCGATCGGATCTCTGACGCGCAGCGAGATTACGAGCGGTGGACTACCGCACCCGATCGCAGACCAAGCGCAGACAGCAGAGCTGAGTTTGTGGATTCCTCTGGACGCGAATATCTTAAACGCGGCGGGCCCATATGACTTTCGGAGCACGGCTACTACCGGCGTGGCAATCGGGCTCGATTTGCAATCGCCTTACATACCTGTCGAGGAGATGCGGAAGGCAATCGCGGAAATGAAGGAGCTGCGGCCATTTTGGCTGGGCGATTATTATCCGCTGACGCCGATTAACCAGGACCCGGGCGCCTGGTGCGCATGGCAGTTTCATCGCGCGGATCTGAAGGCTGGGTTCGCGATGTTCTTCCGACGCCCTCAGAGCACGGCATCCAGCATGTCCATCGCGCTGCATGCAATAAAACCGGGGATGAAATACGAGTTGAACCTGGCCCACGATTACAACCGGGGCACAAAAAGGGTTCTGCGTGGCGCGGATCTGGCGCATCTTCACATTTCGATCGCAGCACCTGGGACTGCTTTGTTGTTGCGCTATCGAGAGGCCGGGACGGAATGATCCGCTCTGAAAGCAGGGGAAAGTAGAGGGAAGCACGATGTCGACTTATGCAGAGGAACTGCAGGATTTTCAAAGGGACGGTTTTGTTTTGGTGCCGAATCTCCTTTCAACCGAGGAAACGAGAATTGTCGTGGAGGCGGCGCATGAGGACGAGAAAATGCTTGGCAGCGCTTTCGAACTCGCCGATACCGGAGGGAGCCGGATTCGCTTATCCGGATGGAATCATGCGGGCGACGATACGTTCGGATCGGTGGCGCGGCTGCCTCGCGTGGTAGATAGGATGGCGACGTTTCTGAGCGGTGAGGTGTATCACTATCACTCGAAGATGATCCTCAAGGAACCGAAGGTGGGCGGGGCTTGGGAGTGGCACCAGGATTACGGCTATTGGTACCAGAATGGCTGTTTACTTCCGGACATGGCGAGCTGCCTGATTGCGCTGGATCCAGCAACGAAAAAGAACGGCTGTCTGCAGGTACTGAGGGGCTCGCATTTGTTAGGCCGGATCGAGCACGGACGGTTTGGAGGGCAGACGGGCGCCGATCCGGAGCGTGTGGAGGTGGCGCTGCAACGTCTGGAGCGAGTTTACTGCGAAATGGAGCCCGGGATGGGACTGTTTTTTCATGCAAACCTTCTCCACGCTTCGGCGCAGAACACGAGCGATCGGCCGCGTTGGGCTCTGATCTGCTGCTACAACGCCGCTCGCAACGATCCGTATAAAGACTCTCATCATCCGCATTACACGCCGTTGTGCAAAGTGGGTGAGGACGCTATCTTGCGAAGCGGTGTAAAGCTGAGCGGCGCGGAAAAGGAATTCATAGATCCCGCGGAAGATAAGACCAGCGCCGGGGAAAAGATACCTGCCGTCAAATAACTAAAGCGCAGTTGGCAGAATCTGGACTTCCGGGATGACGACATGAGCCGGCATCTTCGCGATGGCGAGCACCAACTCCGCCACGTCAACCGGCTTGAGCGCTTGGCTGAGCGTTTCGGGCGAAGGCTTCACGGGGCGCTTGTCGATGAGTTCGGTGTCGACCAGACCCGGACAGACGACGGACGTACGAATGCCATTTTCCCTCTCCTCGACTCGGATGGCGTGAGCGAACCCGACCAGCCCACGCTTGGAAGCCTGATAGGCGGCCCCTGAAACATCCGGAAGCAGCCCGGAAATCGAGGAAATATAAATCAGATGACCCGTTTTCAGGCGGCGCATGTCAGGCAGAATGGCGTGAGTGATGTAATAAGCGCCGTTGAGATTCACGTCAAGCAAAGAGTTCCAGATTTGGGGATCGAGACGGGTCAGGGCTCGATCGGGCGTGTTTGTTCCAGCAGCATAAACGAGCACATCGAGCTTGCCGAGTTTCGACAGAGTCTCTTGTCCGAGCCGCTGCATGTCCTCTACTTTTGAAGCATCCGCCTCAAAGATTTGGATGGGGTTACCTTCCGCGGCCAATTCATCGCGCAAGGCTTCCAGACGCTCGAGGCGTCTTGCCGCAGCGACAACTTTGGCCCCTTCACGCGCCATGAGGCGCGCGATTTCGCGTCCGATTCCGCTGGACGCGCCAACGATCAATGTGTTTTGATTCTTCACTGTGACGGGCATACAAACAGGTCAGGAAGGCTTGTTCTCGCCTTCAACGATCTTGAGGAACTTGTTCACGGGCAGGTCTGAGAAGCGATCTTGCTTGCTGCTGGGCCAGCGAATCTCCAGAAGATCGATACGGTTCGCCTTCGCGAGTCCAAAGTGTATGCGGAAGTCGTTTTGAGAGTAAAAGCTGCCGCCACTGCGAACCTCGTCGATCTGCGTCCGGCTTCCTGTTACACAGCGCACTCTAGCACCCACCGCGCTGCGGTTCGATTTGACACCTGTGAGTTTGAGGGTAATCCAATTGTTGCCAGTGGTCGAGGAACAGCGCAGTAGCTGGGGAACATCGTTAATGGGATTGACGACAATGTCAGTCAGACCGTCATTATCGAAATCGCCGAACGCGCAACCGCGGCCACTGACAGGCGACGTGATGGCCGGACCTGCGAGCGCCGACACATCGCGGAATTTGCCGTTTCCCAGATTTTCGTAGAGCACTTTGGGCTGTCGATACTTCACGGGGCCATTGATCCGGTTGAGTTCCGGATAGACATGTCCATTGACATAGAAGATGTCCTGCCAGCCGTCATTGTTAAAGTCCAGGAATCCGCACCCCCAGCCGAGCAGGCGTGAATAAGAGACCAAACCCGCATTGACGGTTTGCTCGTCGAAGACTCGCTTACCGAGATTGCGGTACAGATTGGGAAGATCGTCGGAGAAATTGGTCTTCAAAATGTCCAGTAGTCCATCCCCATCGTAATCCGCAGCCGCAACGCCCATGCCCGACTGGTTGCGGCCATCGTGGTTGGTTGCCACTCCCGCTTCCAAACCTCCCTCGGTGAAAGTGCCGTCGCCATTGTTCCAGAACAGGTAACTCATTTCACTGTCGTTGGCAACGTAGATATCGGGACGGCCATCGTTATCGAAGTCAGCGACCAGCACGCCCAGTCCGTAGCTTGGAGCAGCCTTAGCAATGCCGCTCGAAGCGGTGACATCGCGAAATGTGCCGTCGCCATTATTATGAAACAGAAGATTGGTGGCTCTCGGCAGGCCTTGCGGGCCGCAGTTTACCGGCAGGCCCTGGTAATTACAGACACCAGTGCCGGGCAGCGGGGCTGTTTTAAGATCGAGATTGATGTAGTTGCTGACGAAGAGATCGAGGTGGCCGTCGCCATCGTAATCGAGAAACGCACAGCCGGAACCCCACCGCGTTTCTTTTGAAGCCAGGCCGCTCCTTTCGGTAACGTCGGAAAACGTGCCATTGCCATTGTTGCGATAGAGCACATTTTGACCCCAATAAGTGACGAAGAGGTCATCGAATCCATCGTTATTGAAGTCGCCGACGCACACTCCCTGACCCCAGCCGGAGCGCGCCAAACCTGCTTGAAGTGTGACGTCACTAAAGGTGCCGTTGCGGTTATTGTGGAGCAGCCGATTACATGGCGCAGTGTGGGGATCGGCATCGAGAGTGGTTCCGTTTACCAGAAAAAGGTCTTGCCAGCCATCGTTGTCGTAGTCGATGAAGGCAACGCCGCAGCCGGTGGTCTCCAGTATGTAGCGATTGGCAGATGAACCGCCATAAGTTGTGGGGATCGTAATGCCGGCACTTGCTGAGACGTTCTCAAACCGTATGGGAAAGGAGTTTTCCGGATTCGAGAAAGCTTGCCGGCGCGTGAAGGCCAGGGCGGCAGCGTGCAATAGATGGCGGCGGGTGATCACAGCGATTGAAGAAAGCCGAATCCGAATAGTTTAAACCCGAAAATTTTAGTGTTCATTTCCCGCTGCCTCAGATATAATCGAGTGCGGTCATGTTGTCAACAATCTCGTTGACAACTTTCCTTTGTGAATATGCCGAAATCGGCCAGCTTGTTCGACCTGACTGACAGAAGAGCCCTAATCACCGGGGCGGGATCGGGGTTCGGGCGGAGCATTGCAGTCGGGTTTGCAGAGTACGGATGCCAGGTTGCCGTCGCGGATATCGATTTCGCGAAGGCGGAAGAGACCGCACGCATGGTTTGCGACGCGGGTGTTCGCTGTTTGCCACTTAAGGTCGATGTAGCACAGCCGCAGTCGATTGCCCAAATGGTGGACCAAGCGGAAGAATATCTCGGTTCTCTCGACATTCTGGTGAATTCCGCTGGGATATCACAACACGATGCGGCGGAATCGACGCCCGTTGAGACCTGGGACCGTGTACTGGACGTGAATCTGCGAGGAACGTTCCTGTGCTGCCAGGGTGTGGGCCGCATTATGCTGCGGCAAAAACGGGGCTCGATTATCAACTTTTCCTCTATTGCGGGCGTAGTGGGCATGGGGCGCGGAGCAAACGCCTACTGTGCCAGCAAAGGAGGCGTGAATTTACTCACCAAGCAATTGGCTCTTGAATGGGCAAGCCGCGGGATCCGGGTGAATGCCATTGCGCCGTGTCAGTTTATGACTCCGGGTTTGGAGGAGGTCATGCAAGATCCACAGTTCGAGCGGCAAGCTTTGATGAATACCTGGACCAGTAATATTCCGTTGGGGCGCATCGGACAGCAGGATGAAATTGTCGGCCCTGCGTTATTCCTGGCTTCGGAAGCCTCGTCAATGGTGACCGGGATCGTTCTGCCTGTCGATGGCGGATATTTGGCGCGTTGAGGGAGGACGGAAGAGCGATGATTCCGGAGATCGGCGTGCCAGCGAAATTGAAAGGCGCTGTGCAAATAGGCATTGTGGTACGGGACTTGGAGCGCAGCAAAAAGGCTTTGACATCGATTTTCGGTTTGGGGCCGTTTCACACAATAGAATGGCCGAATCGTCCGGATTCGAAATACTGGTTCCACGGCCAAGAGGAGAGCATTAAGATCCGGCAAGCTTTTGTGCAGGCGGGCTCACTCGAACTCGAGCTCATTCAACCACTCGAAGGTACGCGAAACGCCTACCGGGAGTTTCTGGATTCCAAGGGCGAAGGCATTCATCATGTGCTGTTCGAGACGGAAGACATGGACGAAGCGGTGAATGATTTTGCGCGCAAGGGTGTAAAGGTTTTGCAAACCGGAACCGGCATCCGCCCGGGTACCCGGTGGGCATTGCTCGACACGCAGGAGATCGCCGGATTTCTGATCGAGTTGCGACACCGCCCTGGGCCATCGGATGGGTCGTCCATTCCAAAGGGCGGCGTTTGATGTTCGGCTGTCGCCGGTATCAACGGGAGGAACTGTGGACACAGCTACATCGCCAGAGACGGATGTGAAGCTCAGTCTGAATCTGTATCGCGGGATGTTGCGCCTGCGCGATTTCGAACTGAAAGTACAGGAGCTGTACCGGGGGGATCGCTTCCGGGATTCGTGCACCTGTATGTAGGGGAAGAGGCGGTGGCGGTGAGCGTTTGTGCTTCGCTGAAGAAAGACGACCTGGTATACAGCACGCATCGCGGACATGGGCATGCGTTGGCCAAGGGAGTGCCGGGCCGCGAGGTGATGGCCGAGCTGTGGGGCAAGCGGACGGGATGTAACGGCGGCCGTGGCGGCAGCATGCATATGTTTGCGCCTGAGTATGGCTTCATGGGTACAAACGGGATTGTGGGCGCTGGCATTCCACTGGCAACGGGCGCCGCGCTCGCGGCTCAACTGCGCGACAGCGGGCAAGTGGTGGTATCGTTCTTTGGCGATGGAGCGGTAAATAGCGGTTCGTTTCACGAATCGCTGAATTTAGCCGCGGTCTGGAATCTACCAGTGGTCTTCGCCTGCGAAAACAATCTCTACGCGACCGAAATGGCGTTTCATCGTGCGACGAAAAACACTAGCGTTGCGAGCCGCGCGGCGGCTTACGACATGCCTGCGATGGAAGCGGATGGATACGACGTGCTCGATAGTTTTCGCGCGGCCCGAGAAGCAATCGATAGGGCGCGCTCGGGAGGCGGGCCTACGCTGGTGGAATTTAGAACATATCGATTCCTGGGCCATCACGAAGGAGATCCGGGAACCGACTATCGCACGAAAGAGGAAGTAGAGTCGTGGAAGGGTCGCTGCCCGATCAAGAGCCTGCGCGCAAAACTGCTCGGTTCACAGGAGGCTTCAGAACGCGATTTCGAACAGATTCAGAGCGAAACAGACGCCTGGTTGGAGGACGCGGTCGAGTTTGCGAGGACGAGCCCGAATCCGGATCCGAAATCCGTGCTGGATTTCGTATGAAGCTGGTGCAAGCGGCGAAAACACATGCGTGAAATTACGTACGGAGAAGCGGGCGTAGAAGCGCTGCGCGAGGAAATGACCCGCGACTCTTCACTCGTCTATCTCGGCCAGGGCATCGGGCCCCGGGGCGGAAATTTTCGACAGACGCGCGGATTGTGGAAGACGTTTGGTGATCACCGGCTGCGCGATACCGGAATCTGCGAGTTGGGCGAGACCGGCGTGGCGATCGGGGCTGCGATGAATGGCTGCCGTGCGGTGGTGGACGAAGTGTTTCTCGATTTCGTTCTCGAGGCGATGACACAGGTCATACAGCAAGCCGCGACCATTCACTATTTATCCAACGGACAGATCAAAGTCCCGGTAGTGATTCGCGGCGCGATGGGATCCGTGCGCAATGCGGGCGCGCAGCACGCGCATTCCTTCTACGCGTGGTTTGCTCACACACCCGGCCTGAAGGTGGTTGTTCCCTCTACGCCGCGAGATTGCAAGGGTCTGTTCAAGACGGCGTTACGGCAGGAGACGCCGGTGATTTTCATCGAGCACAAGGGGCTTTACAACCTGAAGGGCGATGTGCCGGAAGACGAGTTTCTGATTCCGTTTGGAGACGCAAACGTTTGCCGGACCGGCACTGATGTAACGGTGGTGGCCGTCGCACGAATGGTGCACGTCGCCCTCGAAGCTGCCGCGGTACTCGAAAAGGAGGGCATCTCGTTAGAGGTGATTGATCCCCGAACCATCGTGCCCTTGGATAGAGAAACCATCCTGAACTCGGTGCGCAAGACCGGCAGGCTGGCGATTGTGGATGAAGCGCCGGCATTGTGCGGATTTTCGGGCGAAGTGATTGCGCTGGCCTGTGAAGAAGCGTTAGACAGCATGGACGCACCACCGCGCCGGATCTGCTCGCTGCCGGCGCCGAATCCGTTTAGTCCGCCGCTCGAAGACCAGATGTTGCCGACTCCCTCAAAAGTGGTAAACGAGATCCGGCAAATGCTGCGCGCCTGACAGAGAAGATCCGACATGGCTTGCGAAATTGTGATGCCGCAGTTGGGCCTGACTATGACTGAAGGCTCGGTAAATACGTGGGTGAAGCAGCCGGGAGAGCGTGTCGAGAAGGGTGAGATGTTATTCACTGTGTCTACCGATAAGGTGGACATGGAAGTGGAATCGACGGGATCCGGATTTCTGAATACGCTGGTAGATCTGGGCACGACGGTTCCGGTCGGAACGGTCATCGCAGTTCTGACGGAACAGCCTGGAGAGAAAGTCGTTCCAACGGCGAAGCCCTCACAGAATGGAGAAGTGACTGGGCCGGGTTCAAGAACCAGCGAAATGTCGCGGCCAGAGACAATTCCGGAGGCTGCTAGTTCCTCTGCCCGGCGCTCGCTCCCTGCGAGTCCAAGAGCGCGCAGCCTGGCGAAACGACTCGGTGTAGATATCACGGACGTTGTTCCGGAATCGGGCATTCGCATTGTCGAAGCGGACATCAAGCGATACCACGAGACGCGGAAAACTCCCCTCAAACCGGAACCTGGGAGTGCTGTCAAGCGGATTACGGCTGAGCGCACAACCCAAAGCTTTGAACGCGCCCCTCATTTCTATTTAGGACGCGAAGTGAATGCCGGTAGATTGGTTCAGCTCCGGCAAGAGCTCCAAGCCACCGCGCAAAAGAAGCTCGGGTTCAACATTACCTACACCGATTTCCTGTTACGAGCCCTGGCGGTGGCCTTGACAGAAGAAACCGCGGTAAACGCATTCTGGCAGGATGGCGGCTTGCTAGAAAGGCAATCCATTGACGTAGCCTTTGCTGCCCAGACTGAAAAGGGGCTGTTTGCGCCTGTGATTGCTAACGCGGATAAGTTGAATCTCTTCGAGACAGCGGCGCGGCGGAAAGAATTATCGGAACGCGCTCAACAAGGCAAGCTCCAAGTCGAGGAGCTTCAGGGTGGCAGCGCGACCGTGTCAAACCTGGGAACGCATGGCGTGGATTGGTTCCAGGCCATACTGAACCCGCCGCAGAGCGTGATTCTGGCGAGCGGCGGAATTGCAAAGCGGCCAATGGTGATTGACGGCAGTATCCAGGTTACGGAGACATTGATCCTTACTCTTTCAGCGGATCACCGGGTGCTGGACGGGGTTGCGGCGGCCAAGTTTCTCGCCGCGATTGCACGCATGGTAGAAAATCCTCTCGAACTTCTGGTCTGAGTGCGGCGCCTTTATGGAGACTCGTGTCGCCGAAGCGTTGCTGCTGATTCTCGCGGCAGCGGTCATGAACGCAACCTATACACTGCCGATGAAGTTGAATCGGAAATGGTCATGGGAGCATTCCTGGCTCGCTTTTTCCGTGTTGGGGGTAGCGGTAGTTCCAACGATCATCGCGACGCTCGCGTTGCCAGGGATGTGGTCGATCTACCGCCACACGCCTGTAGGGACGTTACTCGCGATGGCGCTGTTCGGCGCCGGGTGGGGCGTGTCCCTGGTGTTTTTTGGCCTGGCGATTCCATTGGTCGGCGTGGCGATCGTCTTTACGATTACGCTGAGCACATCAGCAGCTTCGGGATCGCTGCTGCCGCTATTAACGCAGCATACCGACCGCCTCTTTACGACCGAAGGCGTGGTGTTGTTGATCGGGATCGTCCTGATTGCTCTCGGGGTAGCGTTCTGCGGTAAAGCCGGAATGGAGCGGGATCGCTCAAAAGCCTCCCCGACCGGAAAGAAAGACTTCGTTCGCGGGTTTTCCTTTGCGTTGATTTCCGGGGTTTTGGGGTCCTTGCTGAATCTCGGGTTGGCTTACGGAGATGGAATTCAGCGGGCCGCACGGGATCACGGGGCGAGCGCGGTGATGAGTTCAAACGCAGTCTGGATTCCCTGCGTATACGCGGGCTTTATTCCCGGGGTTCTTTATTGCATTTACCTGATGAAAAGGAACGCGACCGCGGGGGTCTTTCTAACGCACGCTGCCTGGTACTACTGGCTGATGGCTGCATGTATGGGCTTGCTGTGGTACGGCAGCATCCTTTTGTATAGTCTCTCGACAACTCTGCTTGGAACGCTCGGGCCTTCCATCGGGTGGCCTCTGTTTTTGTCTTCCATTGTGCTGCTTAGTACAATCGTCGGCGTCGTAACCGGGGAGTGGAAGCCGGCTATCAAAGGGCCATTTCGCAGCCTGCTGATAGGGCTATGCCTTCTTGTGGTCGCCATAGCAGTGTTAAGTGAGGCCGGTAAGTTATCCAATTCCTGAGAACTGGCGTAAAACAGACCGGCAACCATGACATTCAGACCGTCGTTCTCGAAAAAACTTGGTCCACGAGTAATTCACCTCGTGGTCCGCCGCTGTTCTGCTCTTCTGCAGACCAACTTCCGCCCACTGAAGCGAAACCACTGGTGTTTACAATGGATGCATTGACGATTAATTGTTCATGCGCACAGGCTAGGTCTCGAGTTATCCCAGAGTGGAGCCTTTGAGAATGAAATCATCCCGTGATGCGACCGATCTAACAGCCCCGTTGGGGCCGCACAGGCCTCAGAGGTACGTAGCGACCGTGCGTTCGGAGATGTTGAAGCCGGGCTTTAGCAACTCACCGTGTAATTTCGCGCTCGCCAGCCCGCATTCTCAACACTCATCTTGCAAATGAGACTTCGAGCCTCTTGGGTGATCCTAGGTCGACCGGCCTGCTGCCTGGACCGCCAGCGCCAGTTATAGTTGGAAGCCTTTCGACGGCAGGCGATTATGGTCGCTGGCTTTACGATCGCTACGGCGCACGACCATTGCGGCCACACACTCCGCAGGATAATTCAAAAGAGCCGATCGATGCGATTCAGCATCCGTCGCCGACTTCGCCGCTTCAGCACAGCAGGCTGCTGGCGAAGGGCGAGACCTCCAATGAGACGTCTAGGCGAGCGCGAAAGAAAACCGCAAGAGCGGTGAGAATGGCGCCGAGCATATCGATCACAAATCAGCTGCAACACGCTGCAGCCATTTCGTCACTTTGCTTCATAAGAATTCGGTGCAAAGCCAAATTGCAAACGCGGCCAGAACCGCCAGGCGTTAAATGCTCATTCTCATCTCCATCCCTTCGACACGCGGCGAACACTGGCGCCCAGGCTCTAGCGAGCCTCTTCCACATAAACCAAGTCACTGGTGTACTTAGCGGGTAACGTGATAGACACGCCGCTATTCATTAATTGCTGGCCAGAGTAGGTCTTCGCCGGGGTGGAATGATCTTCGGCTCGTACCTCGTAACTTACACCGGGCTCCAGACCCTTAAGCCAAATGCTTTGGGTCGACGTGTCGCTGTTGGGGCGAAAGATATATAACGTCCCGTGCCTGAGGCTCGGGCTCCAGTAGAACATTCCGTCCCAGTGATAGCCATCAGGCCGGGGCAGGATATGGTGAACCACGGCATCCTGCAAGATAGGTCGAATCCAGGACTTGTAGACCTCAGTCGCTCTTTTTACTTTGGTGCGCTGCTCTGGCGTCCAGCTTGCACTCTTGGTGGGATCGATCTGCCACTGATTCATCATCGATGACCGCCAGAGATAGGGTTCCGGGGCATCCGATACCTCGTCGTAATAGTTCTCGTAGGTGTAATCCATCAGCACGGAGGGAGGGAATGCAAAGGTGGAATCGTAAATAGCCTGGCGGTTGGGCAAGGAGGACAGGGTGTCGTTGATCGCGATCATATGCACTCGCTGGATATCCCCGAAATCCTTGATGTGTCCCGATCCTGAGCAGCCCTCAAGGATTAGGTCGGGATACTTGCGCATCATCGCTTCCTGTACCGCGTAATAGCCAAGCGTCGACCAGTAGCTTACATCAACGCCATAGTGATGACGATGCGTGGTCTGCTGGCATCTGGTAACAATGGGCGTGTAATCGGTTTTGAAGTAATCCAGTTTGTAGTCGGAGACGGCCTGCTGCGTGGCGTTCTCCACCCAGTCGCGTGCGGAATCCGACCCCAAATCAAGTAAGGCATCCCAGTTGATATGGCCCTTTGGATCCAGCTTGGGAGGCGCGACAAACCAATCGGGATGTTTCGAGATGCTCATCGCTCTGGGGTCATTTGCATCGGAGCCTTGCGTATAAGCCATCCACAGACCGAACTTCATGCCATTGCTATGCACGTAATCCGCAATGGGCTGAGAACCACGAGGAAAGCGCTTGGGGTCCCAACGCCAATCTCCGGATTGAGGAAACCACATAGCATCGACCACAAAGGTTTCGAAGCCCAATTCTTTTGCAAGTGCCGCGCTTCTCAGTACGCTCTGCTCATCGGCATTTGCGCCTCCAACGTCGAGATAGAGGTTGTAGGCCAGCGTGGGATGCGTGTAGCCCGGAGGAAATTTCGGCGCCAGTTTTTCCAGCACGAATCTGTGCAGGGTGTAGCTTCCATCGTCGATATCACCCGCGTAACAACCCACAAAAGCGGGTGGGACGAAGAATGTCTCGCCCGCGGCCACATCTGTCTTGAAAGCCGGCAGATTGCCCACGTCGATCTCCAGCTTCGCTGGTCCCATGGCCTTCTCGCTCTCTCCACTGTGATACGAGATCCGCCCAACAGCAGAAAACTCCCATCCGAAGTAGAGCCCTCGCGACGTCCCCACCTGCAACGCCAGCCACGGAACGGGAGCGGCGCCATCTGTCGGATCGCTTGTGAGAGTTTGCGAGGAATGCCGTCCTACGCTTTGGAGATAAGTGCCGCCTTCCGTGGTAGCGTTGCCTGCGCCCCGTTTAATCCACCAGGCGTCCATTGATTCATCCTTAGGAATCGCAACATTGTCGAGTACGAGACTGTCCTGATGACCGAGAGTAATGGTTGCAGCAGAACGGTTGGCGATGGTCAACCAGTGCTCGATCGGTCCATGTCCCGAGCGTGCTCGCCAGATCGAATGCAACTGGAGAGCCGGAGCAGAGTTTGAAAAACGCAACACTAACTGCCCACTCTGAGGATCAAGCGCACCTCCGTCGTACTGCCATTTAGTCGCCACGGGAGCACCTTGCAGGATGACGGAAGGCGGGAGAATCTCGGGTGCCGGTGCAAGCAGCCAATTCGCGCCAGTTTTCGTTGAGCTGAGCTGGGTGATGGCAGGCGTACCCTGCTGCAGAGCCACCACCGCGGTAGTGTCAGCGGTGCTCAATCGCCACGACGTGGCGTTCTGAAATGCACAGGCAAAGTTCTGGGTACCGATCCAAAACAGAATCAAAGTCGCCAGGTGCTTCATTTCAAGCCACTCCCGAATGAGGACGATAGAAGGATGTTTTTGACATGGTTGACATTTGGATAAGAAGGTTAGCCGAGCGCCTTCCGAATGTCAACATCGTTGTCGACAATTATTCCAGCCATGCCGTAAAGGTCAAAATATCCAGGCGGCACGTTGGTAGAACTTCAGCAGTCCACCCAGGCGCTCGTGGCAGTGAATGACGAAATGAGGGGCGCGGCGGCGACGAGATAGGGGCATGGAAGAGCAGGCGATTCTTGTGAGTCATCAAAAAGGATGTGTTGCGAATACCGTTGAGCCGGTCTGATAGGCTGGCGATCCATGCGGAAGTCGCGACCAGCAGTACTCAAGGGACGGCATTTCGAACCCGGGATCATCTTATTGTGCGTTCGATGGTATCTCCGGTTTTCACTCAGTTATCAAACCTGGAAGAGCTCATGGCCGAACGCAACCTAGCCGTCGATCATGTTACCGTTGGGCGGTGGGTGCAGCGCTGCGCCAGAACCGGATCGCCGCTGCCGCCGAGAGTTGCGCCTGACAACTCGGTCCTGGAGAGTAGATGAGACTTACCGTGCGCTGACCAGCGTATTGCTAAGGAGGGTTGAAGTCCCTCTCGCGCTCGGATGCGGAGCGCAATTTCCAAAGGCGGGGGCAACTCCTCGCCGGCCGAAACGAGCGTGGAAGGTATGGAGCATCTAGACCGGCACGAAGGCGAAAGCCGGTTAAGCCAAGGGGAACCTGAAGCCACTGCGTTTGTAATCTTCCAGAGGGCAGGGTGTCCGTCGTGAGGCGGAATCCGAAGGGCATGCGGAGAACTGCCGGGCTGTAGTCGATGGGGGCGACCCCGAGACGAACCGGTCGGCCGAGGGTGGGGCAATCGAGTTTGCCGCAGGGGGGCGAGTTACTCATCGAACCACCAGATTCGAAGGAGATGGCGGGCGGCGCGGCTGGAGAGTAAGTACAGGGTGACCTCAGGAGAACTGACAGAGTGTGCGGGCTCGAATTCAGCGACCATCAGCCGGATGGCAGACGATAGGAGCTAGGCGCAGTCAGAGGCGGAACAGCTGTATCGTATCTGAATGCCAGCTACAAAAGGTCCGAGAGGATGGTGCCGTGCGGAGTCAGGCAGTGCTGATTGCGATCGGCATCAACTGGGAAGGACGACGAAACATTCTCGCCGTTGAGCTGGCCAGCCGGGAAAGCCTGTCTAGCTGGAAAGAACTGTTGGCCAGTTTGCGACAACGGTCGCTACACGGAGTGGAGTTCGTGGTCAGCGACGATCACGCCGGCCTGCGTCGTGCCATTCAGGAAGCGCTGCCGGAGGCAGTGTGGCAGCGCTGCTACGTTCACTTCCTGCGGAATGCGCTCGACTATCTGCCGCGCAAAGCCGACGACGATTGCCTGCAGGAACTGCGCTGGATTTACGATCGCCGCGACGCCCAAGAGGCACGCCAGGATCTTTCGGCCTGGTTACTGAAGTGGGGCAAACGATATGCCAAGCTTTGCGCCTGGGCGGAAGAAAACATTGAAGAAACGCTCAGCTTCTACCGTTTGCCGCGGCAGCACCATAAGAATCTAAAGTCGACCAACATGCTCGAACGCCTCAGGGAAGAGATTAAACGACGGACACTGGTGGTCCGCATCTTCCCCAACGCACCCGCCTGCCTCAGGCTCGTACGCGCTCTTGCGGTGGAGACACACGAGAACTGGATCGAGGCCATGCAGTACTTAAACATGGATCCATTGCGCGAACAGAAGAAAGAAGCTCTACGCAAACTCGGAGATGCCGCGTGAAGCTTTCTACAGGGCTGACCAGGGCAAGGCGCTCAGCTGCCGCCCTTGCCCTGGACCCCATCCCGGCTCACAAAAGGTCGAAATGACTTGATGAAGACTTAGGGAGCTGATGGCGAGTGTCCGGATCAACAGCGGTAATCGTTGATTTGGATGGCGGCCCGTCGGGCATCGCGTGACCCCTGAGTGCCCGGCGTCGCTCAGCACCCTGCTCGGCAAGGGGATGCGTTCCGGTGGGAACGCTATCGGTATGCCACTGGTATTCAGTGGGGCCGAATACGATCCGATCCACAGCGCCAAAGAAGAAGCGATCCTGCTTCGCCACCGGGTCCGCGAAGGTTAGTGTTACCGAATGATCATGCTCCTGATCCTTGTTAATCAGCATCACAGACCATTGCCCGTCGGGACGCTCGACGGCGTGAGCGGTCACTAGAACATTCCCATCCCTGTCCTTGATGTCACTCGCCACTCTAAAGAGTTTGTGAATCGCATCGACAGGCTGCACCCATTCTTTGGTAATCACCTCGGTTGCCAGATATTGAGGCGGGTAGGTCGTGACGCGATTGTCCTTGTCAATCGGGAGGAAGGCGCTGTCGTGGTTACCAGAGGCGATGTTATGGAAGTAATAAGTGCCTCCCGCACCGGCCGTCATCATGGAGCCCACATAGTCAGCCAGCCAGAGGCCGCTTTTTACGGTGCCTGCTCCACCCTCTTCTAGATCGTTGCCCTCGGTCATGAAGAATGGCACATTTGACGGCAGTCCGTTGTGTTTCCAGGCTTGAATCACATGATTTACGTACGCGGGTTCCCAATAGAGAGAGCTCCACTCTGCGCACTTCCTGCCTTCGCCTCCGCCGGCCCCGCAGGGATAGTGTTCGAAAGAGAAGAACTTGAAATCCTGCAGGTGACCTCGGTTCTTCAGATAATCGACGAACCGCCCCAGGAAAGAGACTCGGCCATTAGCGTCCGCCCAGGAATCGACATCGCCGGGCGTTCCCTCGAAAGCCGGCCCGCCCAGCGGCGCATCCGGTACGAGCTTGTGAATAGCTTCGGCGAATTGGATATACAGCGCGGCATAGTCTTCCGGGAGTACTCTTTGCCCATCCGGCTCCTCACCCATCTCGATCCACGAGATTGGATATTTCCGTTTGTAGAGGTACGCGATTTCATTGGCGGCATCTTCCGGATTGTTGTAAAGAATTGCGATCGGGATCATCGTCGGAAGCCCCCTCGTAACCCCGCAGTTGAAAAAGAAATCGAACCCAATTTGATCTCCCCTTCCGTAGTCCAGGTCCGAAGCGGCATGCCACGGATCCACCGAGGAAGGCCAAGTGATAGTCTGTTGACGGCTCGGAAGGTGCTTAACGATGTCGGTGAACTGCCCGCCGGCCGACACGGTTCCGACATACAGTTCGTTGATCGCGTAGCCGAGGCAGTTACGCCGGTCCTTCGGGCCGTGCGTGTCGCAGGTGTTAGACGATTCCGTCATCCAGATGCGTAAGTACCGGACCGGGATGTTCCAGTCCACCAGCTTGAGGGTAGGCGTTCCGCCCTTGCCGTCCGCGATGCTGCCATGGGAAACGTCTGCCAAGTGCCTTTGTTGATTCCTTCATAAAAAGGCTCCATTCCCCAGTCCAAAACTGGACGTTATAACGGGTTGCGTAGGGGTCGGCCCAGGCTATCTTGATGGCATTGACGTCCACCTTCGCATCTAAATCGATCATGACCCACTGCGGGTGCCGCGAGTCCTCGTCGCCCGTATAAGGCTTGCTGAGGTAGGGATTGCTCTTCCAGTAAGATTTCAGATCGCGGTCGGTCAGGCGGGACCAGCCGTTGCCGTCACCCTCAGTAGCACCGCGATGCGGAAGCGGATACGCCCAAGAGTGGAGGATCTTCTCATTCGTGGGTTCCGCGCTCCCCGTGAAATATCCCTCCTGTTTAGCAGCGTTGCTCCAGGTACCACGCGGGTTCCAGTGCCAGGCCTCGATCATCAATTCGGTGTTTTGGCGATAAGTGACGGTTTGCCGTCCAGCTCCCAAAAGCTCCTTCAGAACCGGATCCGTCAGCAATCGCTCGGTATGCCTCTCGTTTCCTCTTTGGTGCTTCCACCGCGCAAGCGGTCAATGGCTCCGCCCAAAGCGCGGAAAGGGCTGAATGAATTCACGGCGTGTGATGGTGCGGCGTCGACCACAATGTTCTGGGCTGTGACCGCGCCAGCCAGTAGAAGCAGCGTGCTTATACCGATGGTTTTCCGAGGGCGCAACGATTTATGGTCACCGACATGATCACCTCCTGGGCAAGCTGGGACCTACTGCGTCCTAAGAGCAATATAAAGCTCATGCACAAACGCCTCAGGACTCACGCGACCGCCGCCCCACCGCCCATCGAATGACGCTGTGGGATGACTAGCCACTATTTGATCTTCCGTTTTGCCCACGCCCATCATGCCTTTCACCTGATCGCGGACGGTCACGATCATTTCGCGGAACGCCTTAACGTCATCGCCGTTCGTTACTTTTCCTTGCGCTGGCACCACACGAAGAGTATTGCCCGTCCATTCGTCAAGTGTCTTCAAAAGCCCATCCAGCTTCCCACCTTGCTCGATGTCAATCTTCGGATACCCGTCACCCGGAAACACCTCACCGAGATAGACCAAATTAGCCACGTGAAAATGCACGATCGCGTCCGCGTTGCTGTAACCCGGCGTTTGATGGACAATGTGGATGGCTTCTCCGTTCAAGTCGAAGGTCAAAACCTCTGAGAACGCTATACGCGGGCGATCCACGCCCAGCTTGGCTAGTCGAGCCGGTAATGGCCGGGAAGGCCCCATGGCATGGCCGCCCAGACGGTCGAGCGCGTGCTCCTGCATCGCGACGAACGCGCCGCGTGCTGCCCAACCGGCATCGCCTTCAGAATGGGCGAGATCTTGGGGGAAAATCACAACATAGCGAAGAGCAGACCTGGTCCGATTCGCAAGAATGCTGCTAATTTCTCCTGTGCTCGCGAGTGATGGCGTTCCTACGAGCAGTGCTCCGTCCGGACCAACCGAGGCAACGACGTTGCCCGAGCTAGTAGCAAATACCAGCACGTTCGGCGTAATTTGCATGACGGCCGCTGCGTCCGGAGCAGCGGAAACTAATCTGACCAATGGCCCCAGAATCAGCGAGACGATCCCCATTTTTAAAGCACGGTGGCGAGGCATTATTTTGACCTTTTAGCCGCCGCTAGAATAGCAAGCATGCGAATCGCTTCGTTGTGCGCGGCCTCTCTGTTCGCGCTTGGCGCCTCGGCTGCTTCCTCCAAAGTGCCTTTCACATTCGACGCCATGATGCGGCTGCAGCGCATCGACGACCCGCAACTCTCGCCGGACGGGAAGCTGGTGGCATTTACAGCCCAGGCTGTAGACGTTCCGAACAACACCAAACCTGTTCAAATCTATACGGTTCCTGTAGACGGCGGCACTCCGCAGATGATCACGCACGAGGGCGGTTCCAACACCCGCCCTCGCTGGGCTCCGGATGGGAAGCGCGTCTTCTTTGTCTCAGATCGCAGCAATGGATCGCAGATCTGGTCTATGAATCCTGACGGTTCGGATGCAAAACCGATCACGAATTTTCCCACCGAAGCCGCGGGTGCCACGCTGTCGCCCGATGGACGTCTCGTCCTGTTCACGAGCGACGTGTATCCCGACTGCGCGTCCAAGGACGCCAAGCCTGGCGTTGTCTACGATAGCGCCTGCAATAAATCCAAGCTGGATGCGGAGTCTACGAGCAAAATGAAAGCCCGCGTCTTCGATTCGCTGCTCTACCGCCATTGGACTCATTACGAGGGCGCGCGCCGCCAACATCTTCTAATTCAATCGACCGATGGCTCAGGCCAAGCACGCGACCTCACACCTGGAAGTCTGAGTGTCCCTCCTTTTTCGCTTGGCGGTCCGGAAGCGTACGTGTTTTCTCCGGATAGCACGCAAATCACGTACGTGGCTAACACCGACCCCGATCTTTCCACCAGTACTAATTCCGATCTATTTACTGTAGCGGCAGCCGGTGGTGAAGCGAAACGCATTACGAGCAATCCGGGGGCCGATGAAGGCCCACTGTATTCGCCTGATGGCAAGTATCTTGCCTACCGCACCCAGACCAAAGCCGGGTACGAAAGCGATCAGTGGCGGTTGGCTGTACTCGATCTACAAAAAGGAAGCATGAACACTTTGGCAGATTCGCTCGATCGTTGGGTCGAATCCTATACCTGGTCGCCGGATTCATCACACATCTTTTTCACCATCGACGACCACGGCACTAATCCGCTTCTTATGATCCCTGTCGAAGGCGGCGCCATCCGAACGATCGCGCAGGGACCTACTTCGGTGAGTGAGGTTCAATTTTCGCGTGACAACAAAATCATGATTTACCTCGAACAGAGCGGATCGCGGCCGCCCGAAATCAACAAGGCTCTGTCGAAGGGGGGCGCCGGCGTCGCGTTAACTCACTTGAACGATTCAATCATCAGCCAGTATCAGTTAACACCGCTCGAGAGAGTCTCGGTCGATAGCGGCTCCGAAAAGGTTGAGAGCTTCATAGTGAAGCCCCCCGGCTTCGACCCGGCGAACAAATATCCGGTCCTCTTCGCCATCCACGGCGGCCCTGAAGGTGATTGGGGCGAATCCTGGAGTTATCGCTGGAACGCCCAGGTCTTCGCGGGCGCCGGGTACGTCGTTGTGCTGCCGAACCCGCACGGTTCCATCGGTTACGGGCAGGGTTTCACGGACGCGGTAAACGGCGATTGGGGTGGGCGCGCGTATGACGACATCATGAGCACGACGGATTACGTCGGCGAACGGCCGTATGTCGATAAGGACCGCATGGTGGCTGCCGGGGCTTCTTACGGCGGTTACATGATCGATTGGATTCTTGGGCATACAGACCGATTCCGCGCTTTGGTCTCGCACGCGGGAGTCTACGACCTGCGCAGCGAAGCCGGGACAACTGAAGAACTCTGGTTTGTTAAATGGGAATTCCAGGGGTTTCCATGGGAAAATCCCGAACTCTACGACAAATGGTCGCCCAGCATGTATGTGAAGAGTTTCAAAACTCCGACGCTCGTTACCCAAGGGGAAATAGACTATCGTGTTCCGATCGGGCAAGGCCAGCAGCTCTTCACTGCACTTCAGCAAATGAAGATCCCCTCGAAGCTCGTGCTGTTCCCCGACGAGGGTCACTGGATTCTGAAGCCGCAAAACAGCCAATTCTGGTACGCCACGGTGCTGGACTGGCTGAATCACTATACACAAATTCCATCCGCAAAGGCTAAGACCGCACAGTAGCTGGAAGCGGGTTCATTCGGTTGAAATCCGCGTAGTCAAGAATAGAAGTTTGCGCGTGGCGCGCCACCATGAGTCAGACAGCCGTTCGCAGGAGACCACCGTTCGCACTCATCAGCTCTCGGCTGATTGCGATTTTGGCTGTCCTGGGCCCTGGATTCATCACTGCTAACGTCGACAACGATCCGGGCGGTATCCTGACCTACTCGAACGCGGGAGCTCAGTATGGCTACGCCCTGCTATGGACTCTGATCCCTACCACTATCGCCCTCATCGTAATTCAGGAGATGGCAGCACGCATGGGGGCCATCACCGGTAAAGGCCTCTCCGATCTTATTCGGGAGGAGTTCGGGCTGCGGGCTACCTTCTTCACTATGCTCGTTCTTGGTTGCGCCGATTTCGGGAACATAGTGGCCGAGTTTGCGGGTCTCGCTTCTGGCATGGGAATTTTCGGGATCACCAAATACATGGTGGTTCCAGCAGGCGCGGTCCTGGTCTGGGCACTCATTGTTCGCGGGCGCTACAAGCCGGTCGAGAGAATCCTGATCGTTGCTTCGCTGGTCTATTTCGCCTATCCAATCTCTGCTTTCCTTTCCAAGCCGAATTGGGACCTCGCTTTCAAACAGACATTCATCCCAACTCTCAGCAGCGACCCCGGATACCTGGCAGTGATAGTGGGCCTGATAGGCACGACTATCACGCCTTGGATGCAGTTTTACCTGCAAGCATCCGTGGTGGAGCGCGGCGTCGACGCCAGGCATTACCGTCTCTGCCGGCTTGACGTTATTCTCGGCTGCATCTTTACGGACGTGATCGCATTTTTCATCGTGGTAGCTTGTGCTGCCACCATCTATCATCCAAACCGGCCCGAATTTACCGATGTGGCGCAAGCGGCGACAGCATTGCGTCCATTTGCCGGCAAATTTGCCGCGCTTCTCTTTGCCATAGGCTTGATCAATGCCTCCCTGCTCTCCTCCGCTATTCTTCCTTTGGCGACCTCCTACAACATTTGCGAAGGCCTCGGCTTCGAATCCGGCATAGATAAGCGCTTTTCCGAGGCTCCGATCTTCTATTGGCTTTATACGTTTTTGATCGGGGGTGGAGCGCTTTGCGTTCTGATTATTCCGAACGGTTTCCTGCTCAAGTTCATTCTTTACTCGCAGATGGCAAATGGCGTTCTGCTGCCCTTCGTACTCGTCTATATGCTGCTGCTGGTCAACCGGCCGCGCCTGATGGGAACTTTCAAGAACAAAGGATGGCAGAATATGATCGCCTGGGCGACGGCGGTCACGGTGATCGTCCTGGCGGGCGCCTGGCTGTATAACGGGCTGACCGGGTAAGAGTCGCAGGGCCAATGATACGATCAGGTCGTAGGGCCATGCTTCCGCAGGCGAATGAGACTTCTCAGCTGGTGGCATCAGTTCTTGAGAAATCCGAACGGCTCGAATTGCCTTTCGAGCCGCTCCCGCGATTCCGCCAGAGCGCTCTTGAAGAGACACCCGAACGGGCCGGCAACTGCGGCAAGCGGATCGGTATCTTTATCGTTGCTTATAACGCGCTGACGACTTTAAGCAAGGTTCTGAAAAGAATCACTCCCGAGGTTTGGCGAAACGTCGAACAGGTCGTAGTGTTTGATGATGCCAGTCAGGATGCCACATATGAGCTGGCGGTTGGCATCCAGACGATGACCAATCTCCCTAAGCTGCGAGTTCTGAAGCATGCCAAGAATCTGGGCTATGGCGGCAATCAGAAGGCGGGATACCGCTATTTCATCGAACAAGGATTCGATGTCGTTGTCCTGCTCCACGGAGATGGCCAGTATGCGCCCGAGCTGCTTTCACATCTCTATGCGCCGTTGGTGCGCGATGAAGCCGATGCCGTATTCGGCTCGCGCATGATGAAGGATTATGGCGGCCCGCTCAAGGGCGGTATGCCGCTCTATAAATACCTGGGAAACCGTATTTTGAGCAGTTTCGAGAACCGGGCGCTTGGCTTGAACCTAACCGAGTTTCACAGCGGATATCGAGCTTACAATGTGCATGCGCTGGCACAGATTAAACTAGATAAACTCACCGACGATTTTCACTTCGATACCGAAATTATCATCAAACTCCATCATCAGAACTTCCGCATTTGCGAAGTCCCCATTCCGACCTTCTACGGAGATGAAATCTGCCGGGTGAATGGCCTGAAGTATGCAAAGGCCATTCTGCGCGCAGTGCACCGCTACGCTGAAACTTCGCGAGCGGTACGCAGCCACCCGGAATTTGAAGAATACTTCGTCCCATATGCGATCAAGCGCAGCCGTTACTCTGCGCATTACTACGCAGCCCGTCTAGTGGGGACAGGCCAGCGGGTGCTCGAAGTTGGTTGCGCAGATGGCTCTTTCGGCAGAGAACTGATTCGGTCCGGCAACAGGGTGACCGGTGTCGATTGCAATCCGGCTGTTGCGCAAAATGCCGGATATGAAGATGTAATTCAAGCCGATCTTGAAGGCGGACTCGGGGCCATGTCGCGTCTCAGGGGGGACCAGTTCGATCGTATTCTCTTGCTGGATCGAGTGGAGCACCTGCGCGAGCCCCGGCATCTGCTGGAGGACTGCCGCCGACTGCTAGACGGGCGCGGCAAGCTCATCTTATCGGTGCCGAATGCAGTTAATCTGACGGTGCGGCTGATGGTGCTCTTCGGCGTGTTTCGGTATGAGGATCGGGGTATTCTCGATTGGTCTCACTTGCGCTTCTTCACTCGCAAGACAATCAGTCAACTTGTCGAGGCGTCTGGTTTCCGGGTGACGGCGACTCATTTCACGCTCATTCCGGTTGAGCGCTTAATCTCGGTATCTCCCGAGAATCGCCTATTCCGGCTGGCGAACGCGATGCTTCGAGCGGCCACAGCGGTGCTCCCAGGCTTGTTTGCTTACGAGATCGTGCTGGTGGCCGAACGGTAAAAACCCCGGCCTAGGAAACGGTCTCAACCGTGGACGATGGCGCCGGCAGCAGAAGCGGTTCCTGCGGGATGACTATCCAGCAGACCAAGTAGAGGATCAAGCCGATCGACGGGGGCCACAGCGCGAGCACCACAACCAAAATCCGGACCAGAGTGACGTCGACCCCTAAATATCGGGCTATTCCGGAGCAGACGCCGGCGATTTTTCGTTCGTCGCGAGGCCTGGTCAGAGTCTTCGCAGGTTTACCGGTGGGAGAAGTGAACGCGTTCCTGGCGGTCGCCGTTCCGCATTGGGAACAGTATCGGGCCGCATCTGAAACTTCGATTCCGCATGAACTGCAAAACATTATTACCGCCTATAAAAAAGGAAACGGAAAAAACCAACTTGAAGTTCCGTCATTGCAGACTCAACCCGAGCCGTGACGCCGTCTGCTGGATTTGATCTGTTGTCAGCAGCGGTAGTGAGACCTGTACGTGGGTGTTCTCCTGTACCTCGACCGACGTTCCGTCACGCTGCATCTCGCGAACAAAGTCGCCATTCTGCCAGATACCGGACCACTGCTGCACGGCGTAGGCCAGATAGTGGCCGGGCGGCACATTGGAGAGGACGAAGGTTCTGCCCTGCGCGATCCTCGCGGTCAGGATGCCCGACCCATCCGCGGCCAGAGCCTCGGGCACCAGGAGAGCGAATCCGGAGACCGGCGTTCCGTTACCGCTCACCGCCAGCGTTCCGTCTACCTCTGCCACGCCGGCTTTTAAGGTCACGTCCAGCTCACCGCCGCCGCCTTGCGATAAATCCATGCCGCTTGACGTCACGTCCTGACGATTGAGCATGACCGATTGCAAATACATGCCTGGCGGGATGTTCACCACGCGTATCATGTATTCGCCTGGCTCCATATCCTGCACTGAAAATGCGCCATTACCATCCACCGCCACGCTTTGAAAACTGCCCATTGCAGTTTGACTAGCAGGTTGCAGATTGACGCGCAGCTGCGAGGGATTTGCAGTCGAGGGAGGGTTCAGTAAGACTACGCTACCCGTCAGGTTCACCGGCGGCAAAAGAGAAAGTACAACGTCGTTCACATCGCTTCCATTCACGTCTACGTCTTGCCTGGCAAGGACGCGCCGCCTTCCGTAGCGGCGGTTCTGCTCCGCGCCGGGCCCGTAGCTACCAACGAGCCAAAGCGTGTAGCTTCCCGACGGTACTGCATCGATCGAAAAAGAACCGTCCTTTTCGCTACGTAGCCTTCTACCTAGCCCACTACTTGGGGTAGAGTCACGCGACGTGAGTTCCAGCGTGCTTCCCCTCTGAACTGCACCCGGGACGAAGCTAGCGATCTTGCCTCGGACGCGGAATGTTTCTGCTTGCTGCAAACGGATATCGATATCGGCTACACTTGCGCCCACCGCCAAATCGATCACGGAAGCGTCTTCCACGGTCGTCGCCCTCGGATAGAAGGTGCGAACGGGGCTGAGAACTCCGGATTCCGAGAGGTCAACTGAAGATTGGTTGCCGGGAGAGTTTCGGCCAACTTTGCGGGTTGTTATGCCGGCGGCGACGTAGTATTTTCCCGGAACTACCTTCCTGAAGAGATATGTACCGCTGCTCGCAACCGACCCATTCTGCATTCGCCTAAGTTCAACCTTTCCGCGCACGGGGTGAGCGTTGAAAAGCTCGACCTCTGCTCCGACCGCCGGTCGACCCGACTCATCCATAACTTTGCCGCTGACCGTGCCAAGCGGATTGAGTTGAATGGCAACGCCCACGAGCTGGGAGCCATTGCCTATCGAGACTCTCTGCACGTTTGTTCCTGCATTGGCGTACTCAGGGTGATTGGCGAACACAACGTAAGTACCAGGAGAAACAGAATCGAACCGGAAGCTGCCATCGTCCAGAGAACTCGTGTTATACGGCTGCACAGGTCCCTGATTGGTACCGCCGGTCGGAAACAGGTGGAGACTGGCGCCGCCGATGCCATTGCCGCTTTGCGAATCGGTGACGCGCCCTTGCAGGGAGCCCGGAATAGCGGTTGCCGTGCCAGTTTGCCCGTACAGGGCGGACGCGAGAATCAAGAGGATGAATAAGCGCGGCGGCATAACACGTCCGCTTCCAAACGGTCGCGGTTCACTCGGTATCGGCTCAGAATCGGCTATCAGCTACGATTGTGGCACCCCGACACTGACGGGAGCGGTAGAGGGTTGCTGGCTGAAACTGCCGAACATTGGTTTCGCGGCAGCGTCAAAGTGTGTCATAGGGCGCATCCCCAAAATAAGTTCGATCGTTCGGAGAACGCTCACCTGATTGAACATCTCGGAGTCCGTATCCCGACGGTGCGTGTAAGGGGAGATCGCCCAAGCCGTGCTTCGGAATCCGTCCGTGGCGTCAGAGGAGGCCTCTACCACGAAAATCACCGTCGAGCTCCAAAGTTTGCCGCGAGCAACGGCATCGACAAGAATGCCGAGTGCACGATCATTGTCGCTGATCAGGACGGGCGACGGAGTTGCTCCTCTCTCCGCGGTATCGTTACTCAGCCGGACAATACTCAGTCGAGGCGCCTGCGCTTTGGCATCGAAAGCTTTCCATTCACGAACGAACTCGCCGGCGCGATCGATATCTTTATAGCTGGCATCGGCGCCGCGAAAGTTCAGATCCGTGCTTGCCGCCAGCGACGGATCGTTCACCTTTTGAACCTGGCGCTCGCCGGCAGGCTGTGTGCCCGCCAAGTTTGTTACCCACTCGCCATAATTTCGGACCGTGAGTCCTGCCTGCAAGGCGTTGCTCCAGATATAACCTGCTGGGGGAAGATTGGCCGGCTCGCCGCCTTCGAAATCTGAAATTTTGCTGCGCCCGCTGTACACACTCGGCCAAAGCTTCACGGTGTACTCAGGTGCGATTGCGGCTGCAGCCCAGTTCTGACCTTCCGCAGTACTTTCCGCGTTGCTGTAGAAGTTATCGTATTGGACGAATTCCTCGGCAAGCTTGTGCTGAATGGGTGTGACCTGCGGCGCAAAATGCTTGTATGCCTGATTGCCTTTGATGACATAGATAACGTGCTGAATAGGCGAAGGATGCTGGGTGCTGCCTGAGAAGTATGCCTCAGCCCCATCGGCGAGACGGCCGTAGATGAGGCTGTCGCGATAAGGAGAGTTGCCGAGAACCGTCCGCGACAAAGCGTCCAAATCAGCAGCTCCAGGTTGAGGCACGAACTCGAGCGATCCGACGGTAGAACCGCTTTGCTGGTCCGGCCCTTTGCCGTTAACTACTGCGAGCTGCTTATCCGGCAATGAACGCACCGCTAGCGGATACCAGCCGGTCGGGATAAAGCCAAGCAGACCGGACGGCGCAAGTGAGATATCGGCGACCGCCAGTGCGTTGGCATCCGAGCAGGCGATATAGAGGTGAGTGCCTTCACTGTCGGCTGCCAATGCGGACGGTGTCATGCCTAAAGGATGCATGGCCGTCATGGAGACATTGATAGGGTCGAGCGCGATGAGCTGCCCGTCTTGTGTCACGCCGAACGAGTAAACGGTATTGCTTCCCGAGGCGGCAACAAACAGGCGCGCCGGGTAGGTGGTTCCATTCGGCTCAGGCGAAAACGGTTTATTGATCCACAACATGTCGCCGGGATGGGATCCCACTCTCAGCTTGGTGGTGAGAATACCGGTTCCTGACTCATGCTCATAGACCGTGTTTTCGGCCCAACTACTGATCAGCAGATGCGCCCCATCGGGCGAAACCAAGATTCGATGAGGCCGTCGTCCGGTCTTCCAATGATCGACCATTTTGCCGCTTTGAAGGTTGATCTGGACAATGCTGTCGCCGTAGAGATCGGCTGCGTAGAGTACTCGGGCATCCGGAGACAAAGCTACGTCTCCGATGAACGGCGCGCCCGAAAGCTGCGAAGTGGTTACGGCAAACTCGCGCGTGCGCGTCAGCTTGCCACCCGGAGCGAGCGACAGCTCATAGACTTTTCCGCTGCTAGCGCCCCCAACATAGAAGAGATTGCTGGAAGACGCTCCGACCAGCCCAAGCCACGCATCAGGAAGCGGCGTGCGTCCTACCTCCTTCCTGTTTGCAATATCGACCACACTGACGCTAGGCGGATGGATACCGGCATTCAGGACCAGCAGATATTTGTTGTCGCTCGAGACTGCCGAACTCGTGGGAAGTGTATCGAGAGATACTTGCTCTCCGGCCGGCCGTATAGTCCAGCCAGTGTTCAGCAGATAGCCGCCGTCAGGCAGCGGGCCGACTTTCTCTTTCAGGGCGTTTTGTGCCGGCGCGCCACTACGAAAGCCCACGGCAAAGAGCATGAGGATAAAAGCGCAAGAGCATCTCATTCAATGAACCGGTGAGCGATTGGAAAGCGCCGCCCCACGCCGAAGGCTTTAGGCGTAACTCTCAAGCCGGGCGCGGCCTGCTGCCTCTTATATTCGTTGCGGTCCACTTTTCGGACGATATCGCGTACCAGCTCCTCGGGCGCACCGGTCGCGGCAGCGATTTCGGGAACAGATTTGTAGTCCTCTATGTAGTATTCGAGGATGGCATCGAGGACAGGATACTCCGGCAGGCTGTCGGTATCTTTCTGGTCGGGACGCAGCTCGGCTGAGGGCGCCTTCGTGAAAGTGTTTTCAGGGATCGGAGCAGGCAAGCCGCGCTGCTGGTAGCGGCAATTGGCAACTCGTCCCAAACGATACACCATAATTTTCGGGACATCGCTGATCACGGCCAAACCGCCGCACATATCGCCGTAAAGCGTGCAATAGCCGACCGCAATCTCGCTCTTATTGCCGGTTGTGAGAACGAGCGAACCAAACTTGTTCGAAAGCGCCATGAGCACCATGCCGCGCAATCGGGATTGCAGGTTTTCTTCCGTGGTATCCGCGCTATAGCCTTTGAAGAGAGGTTCAAGGGTGGCGAGCATGGCCTCATAGCCGGCCTTGATCGGCTCAACTTCAAAGCGAATACCGAGGTCCTTCGCGAGTTTCCGAGCATCCTCCAGGCTGTGGCCGGAAGAGTAAGGGCCTGGCATTCCGATTCCTGTCACGTTCTCCTTGCCTACGGCTTCGACGGCGATGGCGGCGACCAAAGCCGAATCGATTCCACCGCTCAACCCAATCAGAACGCTCCGAAAGCCGCATTTTCGAATGTAATCACGCGTGCCCAGAACGAGTGCATCGTAAGCCGCCGCATCCGGTTCGAAGTCTGTGGGCCGGATGTCACCGCTGCCAGTCTCCGAATCGAAAAATACGAGATCTTCGTCGAAAGACTTCGCCTGTGCGGCGAGTTCTCCGCTCGAAGTCAGGGCGAAACTCGACCCGTCGAAGACAAGCTGGTCATTGCCGCCGACCATGTGGACATAAACAGCAGGCAAGCCGAAGCGTTCAGTAAGCGCGCGGAAGATTTCCTGGCGAAGCTTGCGCTTGCCGATGTTCCAGGGAGACGCATTGATGGAGAGGATCAACTCGGCGCCCTGCCTTACCTGTTCCTCGATTGGATCCCGCGAGTAGCGCTGCCTTTCCCAGTACTGCTTGTCGTTCCAGGCGTCTTCACAGATGACCAGAGCGACTTTGACTCCGCGAATCGTACAGACACTTTGTCGTGTGGCCGGCTCGAAGTAGCGGACCTCATCGAACACGTCGTAGTTCGGCAGCAGCATCTTCGACTGGCGGAAAACGATGCGGCCTGCCTCGATGACCGCGACACAGTTTTGCGCTCGCATCGCCGGATTTGCGGTGTGGCCCACGTAGCCGACCACCAGTGTGGCTGATAGGTTAGCTGAATCCCGCGCGATGCCGTCGAGAGCGCTGGCAGTGCGTTCGAGGAAGGAACGCTTCTCGACGAGATCGCGGGGAGGATATCCGGTGAGGGCGAGTTCAGGGAAGGCGACCAGCTCAGCGCCTGCATGCTCGGCGCGGCTTGCGAAGTCGAGAATCCTTGCGGCGTTGGCCTCCAGATCTCCGACGGTATTGTTGATCTGCGCCAGCGCGATCCGCATTCGAACTTTCATTGTACTGGCGAGGCGAGGCAGTGGTGACGACAATCCAGATGGCGCGGTGGAACCCACTCACACACCGCCCCCAAGATCGTCGCCAGCGAAGATCTGGTACCCGTATCATCCGCTCTTGGGAAAGGAGGTTAAAGTGTCCGCTGGTTCCGAAAGTTGGGCGGCAACAACGTTCAGGTCTCTTTCGGAGACGGAAGCCAAGCATATCTTCCCGACTGGATGCTCGATGACCAAGCCTGTGCAGACACTCGCCCGCTAGAGAATCCGTGCATCGCGATCGAGGCGCTGAGACGCTTGCGGCGGCTCCTTGACGCCCAGGCCTTGTTACGACGTCTGCAACACGGCACGTTGTGAATCCTGCGCGAAATTTGTTCTTACTCAAGTCTGCAAAACGGAATGGAGATTGACACTTCCGGCTATTCTGAACGCAGCATTTCGACAGGATCGATTCTAATTCCGCGGATGACAGCCGGTATCGCAGACAGCAGAGTGATGGCGAGAATGGTTAAGAATGGAACGGCCAGCACCGCGATGTCTATCGCATTCACCTGGTAAAGCAAGGCTTTAATCCTCGACTCGAGTACCAACCCTAAAGCTGCGCCGACCAACACGCCTAAGGTAACGATTATCAGGATGGCCACCGCCACTTGTCTCGCAATCTCACTAACGGGAGCTCCGATCGCAATCCGGATTCCAAGTTCCCGACGACGTTGCACTACAGAGTAGTCGAGGACACCGTATAATCCGATACCCGCCAATAGCAGTGCAACACCGGCGAAGAACACGGCCAAAGCTGCCATCAGGCGCTCACGCACAGTTTGCGCTTCACCATCGCGTTACCGGGCGCTGTATCGTTTCGCCGAAGGTCTCTACCTTCGAGCAGCGGAATTTTCATTGTCTGGAGCCAGCCCGGGCAGACACCCAAGAAAAGCGCAAGAATCGGGGACGGCACTTTGCCGTCGGTAGCGACGAACCCATTGCTGGTTGAGTCGTCTAATAGGGGAACGTCCGCCGGGGCGACGCTCTCGACACCATTCAAATCCCGCAGGTGATCAGCCGCCTGGAACCAGAACTCAACCGGTTGCGGGTGTTTTGCAACCGTTTCGAGAGTGAGGACGCGGTCAGAGGAGAATCCGGTTGGCTGATGTGAGAGCCGTTGCCATGTTGTTACGAACCCATCCGCGGCGAAGTGGATCACGAAACAGAAGGCGACCTGAGTCCCGATTAGGCCATACATAAGCGACCGGCGCGAGCGCGGATTATCGCTGCGTTTCATCGGAACGGCCGGGTTGGTGGATGAGGCGCGCAAGGCGGGCAGTAGACCGAACAGAAGCGTAGCGCCGGCACTCACTAAGATCACAAATGCCAGGACGCGGAGGTCCGCGGGCAGACTGAGCCGGATTACCGTAAACCCTTGTGGGGCAATACCAACGATTTCGTACACGTCGTTGCCCATCTGAAACTTCCGGCCGATCACATTGCGGTCGCCGCCGAAACGCTGCGACCAATAGTCGTAGGAAAGAACCGCAAATGGATGCGCCTTAGGCTTGAGGTCGTCGCTCTGCGTCAACAGACGGCCGAGCGCGGGCTTCAGTCCGAAGGAGCCGAACATCCAACCGGATACAAACTGCCGGTGCGCCCGCTCCATTTCCTCATCCGAGCTAAATGTGAGATCGACGGAATCCACGCCGGAAATGGCAATCAGTTCCGCATCATCTTTGACGGCGTCCCTCATCAGTAGGAATTGCGGATATTCTCCCACTCGCTGTCTCTATGGAGCCGTCAGGGCCGACTCCGTGCAATACCATCGCGTACGGGCGATCTGCATTTCGCACGGGTAGAGGCCTAAGCAACAGGGCATCCACAAGCCGGAAAACCGACGTACAGGAGCCAATGGCAAGTGCGAGCGATAGGACTGCTGCAAGCGACGTGACCGGATGCTTGCACAGTTGCGTCCACCCAAAGATCAAATCAGCGCGGATGGAGTCAATCCACAGGACCAGCTTCACATCCCGGCTCTGCTCGCCATGACGCAATAGTGATCCGAAGGCCCTGTGGATTTCCTCGGGATCACGACCTTCATCGATCGCCTCCTGGATGTGCGCCCTAAGTTCGTCTCCGATTTGGCGATGCAGATATTCAGTTCGAAAGAGATTCGCGAAGCGGGACCAAAGCGACATATCAGGCCATCCTCAATACACGGTTTACGGCGGCGGTTACGGAGGCCCAGCGAGATTGTTCAGCCGCCAGTTGCTTCTTGCCTGCCGCCGCTAGTTCGTAAACGCGAGCCCGGCGTCCGTTGGGCTTTTCAACCCAGTGAGCCCGAATCCAACCGGCTTCCTCCATTCGATGCAAAGCGGGGTAGAGCGAACCCTCTTCCACGCGCAACACCTCTTCCGACGCCTCGCGGACCGCAGACATGATGGCGTAACCGTGGAGTCCCGGCCGTCGCGAAAGCAGTTTTAAGACGAGAAGGTCGAGCGAACCTTGGAGAGCATCAGTCCGTGGCATATTCAGGGTTCTTGTTATATAGAAGTCTTGGTACAAGCGCGCGGCATCACTCTACCCTGAACGGCGCATCAGTATTTATGGATGTTCGGCCCACAGCTTGCCCGGAAGGCATCAGGATTTCGACGCGCGTTTCCACTTCAAATGTGCGCCAACGCTCGGAAGGAGCCGCCTGTGCAAGCAATCTGGCTTTCGGGAACACGAAACTCATAGGCGCGGTGCCCGCGAATCGCAGAAAATGGCGCCGATTCATAAACGTGTCCTCTCAACCAACGATGCTAGTCGACCCAGCGGTATTCTACGACACCGATGGAATGCATCCTCGTCCGTCGCGCGGAACTCGCCTCCATGGCCACGTTCCTTCAAATAGGTCGGGTACTTCTATTCAAGCCGGAACAGAATACCCGCTCCAGGCGCGAGCCAATCCATTTCCCGGCCGAAGGGTTCCTCTTGTCCCGAGTAGGGCGAGATCCGAATCATTTTCCGGTCAGTCTGTCGGAGACGAACGCGAAATTGGAACGAGTTCTTCAGGTCTTTGTTGACCAATAGGAAGTACGGCCGATTCTGGTCGTCTTCGAATTCTCCGATCAGAACTCGCCCTGCGACTGGCGGACGCACATAGCGCTGTGTCAATTCCACACTCTCTATAAGTTTGCTTGCTGCAACCGGTTGAGCTTGCTCCGGAACATCGGGATAGTGATAAACGCCTGTGCTGCGCAATCGGATCAAAACCGGTGCTAGCGCGTGGATCTGGTTATTGATGCGGCGCAGCATGTCCCAAGTTGGCGTCCGGTTACCGAACTGATCGACGGCTGCGAGCCGGTAATTGCCAATCTGCGGCGCGAAATAGGTGAAGTATTGAATGCCGCGGCCGCCGTACGCCATTGTGCTGTAGACCTGCAGATTGAAGGTTGCGTCCGACGGCTCCATGTAGTTGAAATGAGAATTTGCGAGGATGCAATTCCAGAACGACGTTTTGGTCTCCAAACTCAGCCGGCGGATTATCTCAAGGTTGGTATAAAAAGAATCCAGCATTTCACCGTTCACGAGCGAGTAGTTGTCATAGCTCAAGAACGGCTGTCCGATGGTTTTTACCAGCATGCGCACGTAGGAATCGTAATCGCTCGTGCCGAGCGTGGCGGGGGACACACGGTACGGAAACAGGTTCACATAGGGCCATTTATCCGGCATTTCCTCACGCACCAGGTTTGCCAGCTTTCCCAGGCTGGCCATCACAGACGCCGAGGGTTCGTCGCGTAGAAAGAAGCCGAGTGCGGCAGAGTTATTACTGATCTGTGTTTTTAAGGCCGCGATGTCTCGGCGCATTGTGGCGACCGGCGGAAGCTGGTCCAGCGTGTAACCGCTCAGCTTCGGGTCGTCGACAAAACAAGTCAAGCCCGCTGCTTTGACGCGATCGAGATCCTCGGCGCGGCAGAAACCGGAGATGTTCAGACCAGCCTCTTTCATTCCGCGCAATTGGTCAGCGTCAGACGGAGAATCGCCCCAAGCCATCACCGCAAACTGCTTGGGTGCGATGGACCTCGGCTGAAAACTCCTCTGGGAGAAAGCAACCGGCATCAGTAGGAGAAGAGCGGCAACGGAAATCCTCATTCCATCCATTCTGATACTGGATCGGGATCATACTGCGAGTGAGGGCGGGAGAATACCTGCGCCGTTACCGGAAAAGCCATGCTGTTGAATTGGGCGATGTGTGATTGCCGCCGTGCGCTGGCGAGTGGCGGACGGTTGTGGGCACGGAATCGAAAGCACTGTCCCATGCCGAGCTTACCTTTTACGATGAAGCGTCTGCCATCAAAAACCGCGAATTCTACGGGGTAGCTGCTTGGCGGCTGAGCTGCTCAAACTAAAGGGATTGTGCGATGGCAAAGAAGATTGAGGCGAAGCCGTTGGAACCAGTGACTCACGCCGAAAATCGACTCCGGCAGCTGCCGAGATGGTAAAGCGGAGACGAGTCCGTCCACATTTTTGATCAAAGCTCGCAGAGCGCAGAAAGAGAGACACGATGGCTAGGAAAAGCAAAGACAAGGGCGACAAGAAATCTAAACCGCCAAAGCACAAGAAGTAGTGACATCCGGCGCTCCCGAGTTAGAGCATGCCGAAGAGGGAACAACGGAAGGCAGACGTTGGCCCGTCCACTCGCGTTAGTCTTGCACGCGCATAGTCGGTAGAGCGAGCTCGGCCTGGCAGCCGCGCGTGGCATGCCGCTGGTTACGCGTTGCGCTCGGGCTTGATGAGAATCCAAGAGAAGGCGGCAACAAAATAGAGACCGGACAGAACGTGGAGAGGCATGCTCCAGTTGCCGAAACGATCCACGATGTAAGCCAAAGCGATAGGACTCAGAATTCCACCGAGCTGCCCGGCGGTATTCATGATGGCGCCTAACGTCGCCGAATTTCTTCCACCGAGCTCAATCGCCGTGGCCCAAGCCGAACCGAGCGTAAACATTGATGCCGCGCCGCCTAATGCAATGAGACATGCCGCCACCCGCGCATCGCTCGCGAGCGTACCTGCGAGCATGGCCAGCCCCGCGCACGCATAACCTCCTGAACCAATACCGCAGCGGCCGGCGCGCTTTCCGAAACGGTGCGAAACGAGGTCTGTCGTCATCCCGCCAGTCACATCCGCTATCGCGCTGAGGATTAGCGGCAGGCCAGAAAAGAGTGCGAGCTCGCTCTTCTGCATGTGGCGGGATTTCAAGAGATATAAGGGAAGCCAAGTGATGAAGAAGTAGAAGCCGTAGGTATTGGCGAAATATTGCAGGCAGAGTGGGAATAAGCTTCGAGTTCGCCAAACGGCACGCCAGGAGCCGCCGGCGTGAGGAGGCGGGAGCTCGCGATCCCTTTCAATGAGACCCAACTCTGCCTCGCCAACCGCTGGATGATCGCGCGGCTCATCGCGAAACCAGAGTCGCCACGTCAAAGCCCAGATCAGGCCCACGCTGCCGAAGATCAGAAAGAGCACTCGCCACGGCAGGAACGCCGCCAGGTACGCGACTAGCAGGGGCGTCAATCCGCCCGACAGATGAGCGCTGGCGAAGAAGATGCCTTGAACGCGGCCACGCTCATTGGCCGGAATCCAGCGCGAAAATACACGAGCTACATTCGGCCAGGCACCGGCTTCGCCAATTCCGAATAAAAAGCGGATTACGAGGAGAGCAGCGTAGCTGAAGGATGCCGCGGTTGCCATGGTGAACGCCGACCACCAGAGAACGATTCGCGTAAGCACGCTCTGACTTCCGACCCGGTCCGCCCACCAGGCTGTGGGAATCTCGAATAGCGCATATGCCAGCGTGAAGGCGCTGAACGCATAGCTCATCTGGATGCGGCTTAAGCGCAGATCCCGCATGATGTCGGGAGCAAGCATGGAGATACAAACTCGGTCCAGATAGGTAATCGCCGCCAACGCCATGGTAAATGCCACGACGCGGTAACGGATGCGAGTGCGCTCAGTTAGGTCCGCGATCCGGCACCCGTCATCGGTAGCCCTGCCATAGGTATTCAAGAGCCTCGGGCAATGTCTGTTGTTTGACGGCGCGGTCGGTGTGTCCGGCGTTGCGCGCAAAGACAAATTGATAGCGGTAGCCTTTTGCGGCCAGCACCTTCGCCATATTCTCGTTGGCAAGCACCCAATCGTGCATATTGTCACGCATGATATTGGGGTTCAGAAGGTCTCTGTCTCCGACTTCCATCCATATGCGCAAGGGTTTCACGGGGCTGTTCGGAATGAGGTGTTCGTGGAACTCCCAAGCTCCGTGCGGCGATTCCGGATTCGATGGCCACTGCTGATTTACATAAGTGCCCGAGTAGGTGAGAACACGATGATACAGCTCCGGGTGATACCAGGCCATGATCATCGCGCAGGAGCCGCCAGAACTACCGCCCATGGTCGCGCGGGCATCCGGATTTTTTGTCAGCTTTACATTGCACTGCTTTTCCACCAGCGGAAGTACTTCTTTTTCGACGAATTCCGCGTACAAACCCGACATGGTGTCGTATTCGAGACCGCGCTCACTACCTTGCGCATCGCCTCCGCCATTGCCGATGGAAATGCCAATCATGACGGGGACGCGGTGCTCGGCAATGAGATTATCCAAGGCCGTGAAGAGGGCCCGGTCCGGGCCATCCGCCCCGACTATGAACGGAGCTATGGTACCAGGCCGATATTGCTTCGGTACATACACGGTGACTTTCCGCGTGTATGGGGCCGGGTGGCTGGTCGTGACAACCAGTTTCGCCGGATCGGACGGGTCGGCCGCGCCGAATGTGTGGGGATCGCGAGCAATGCCGGGGTAGATCTTGCTGTCGCTTGATTGCATCGTGACGGTAGAAATCTCCCCCTGCGGCCCGCCGTCCTTTACGGTCATCTCCGGCGCGGGATTATGCGTCGGACCGATGATGAAATTTCCATCCGTGTTGGGCGGAGGTGTTTCGCCATCTGGCAATTCTTTGGCCGTGACATAACCGGGAGTATGCGGATCGCGGGTAGGCGGAGCACTGGCGGCACCCAGCAACAGCGCTAGAGAGATAAGACGTAACATGAGCCGAAAATTTTAGAGGTTTTCCAGGCGCGTGCGCGCATCGCCGAACTGCTCGAGCGTCACTCCGAAGCGATCCATGAGCGAAAGATACAGGTTGCACATCTGGCGCTTGTCTTCGGTCTCATTTAGGTAATTGAGGGTTCGACCGGTTTGGAGCGTGCCGCCCAGGCCGCCTGCCAGTACGAGGGGCAGCCGGAAGTTATCATGTTTGCGGCCAATCCACATGTTCGAGAGGAACATCAGGCAGGTGTTGTCGAGCACGGTACCATCGCCTTCCTTCATGCTGTCCAGCTTCGAAGCAAGATAGGCGAACTGGCTCACGTGGAAACGTGAAATGCGTTCGTAGGCATCCGAATTGTTGTTGTGCGAGGCGGAGTGATGCCCATCTTTCACATCGAGGAAAGGGTAGTACATCGCCGATAAATCTCGGGAGATGATCAACGAAGCCACCCGGGTCTTGTTGGTCTGAAAGGCAATCGCAATCATGTCGCACATCAAGCGTGCGTGATCGCGGAGGTCTTCCGGCAATCCATTGGCCGGACGGTCCATAACCTCTATCTTGGTGTTCTTGGTCTTGGCAGCGTCCGCGGCATCAGCTCTGCTCTTACGCGCGCCTTCGACCCGCTTCTCTACCTCGCGCACGCTGGTCAGATACTCGTCCAGCTTGCCTTTGTCGCTCGCACTGATTCTCCGGCTCAGGTCCTGCGCCCGGTCTTTCACACGATCCAGAACGCTGACGTTCAGCAGGGTGCCGCGGTTGTCGAACAGGTTGTCCCAGGCGAGCGACGGATACACTTCCACCGGCACGGGGGAATCGGGAGTCTGCCACGAGATATGGGAGCTATAGGCCATGGAGAAGTTCGTCTCGTGATAGCCGGTCATTGGCTGTTCGCAGGCAACGACGATACTCGATTGCGGGGTGTCTTGGCCCACACGGCTCGCAATCATCTGATCCACACTTATACCTGAATGGATGACGGCGCCTTTCGAGATGTGTGCTCCCGATAAAAGGCTGCCGGTCTGTCCGGGGTGAATGCCCTGGTCTGTCAAGGACTTCACGAACAGCCCGTCAATCACGTTTATTTTTTGCTTCAGAGGTTCGAGGGGCTGTAGGGTCTTGCTGAGTTTCAATTCGGCGCCCTGGCCCTCCGCGCTCCAGTGATCTTCGTTGATGCCATTCCCGAGAAACACTACGCCGAAGCGCTTCGGAAAGTCGGACGGCGCGGACGTGCCGGCGAGCGCATTGAGCGACTCGAGCCAGGGTAACGCCACTGTGCAGCCAGCACCGCGGAGTACGCTGCGGCGTGAAATGCGATGCTTCGAGTCTTGCTTGAACCGGGACATTGCGATTACTTGGCCTTTCTGTATACTAATTCGGCGGCTAAGGCACGAGGAGCTTCCGGCACTCGCTTATTCAGAAATTCGGGACTGGTCACGATGGTTTCAAACAGCGAATCGAAGCGAAAGTCTTTGGCCGCAAGGCGAGTTTTCATGCGATCGAGGAGCGCCTCATCCGAGAGTTGGAGGGAACGGTTCAGAGCGTAGGCGAGCAGCTTACGGCTGAGGTTACCGATGAATTCGTTTTCGCGATCCGCGCGGATGAAAGCCTGCAAGCCGGCGAGTCCGGTTCCCTGGAAGCCGCCGGGATAAGTTACCGCCGTGTCCACGGGGCGGCCTGCGAGATCGGTCGTTCGGGTATCTCCTACCGGTCCGTAGCCTTCGAAAGCAAGACCGAAGGAATCAAAGCGCGAATGGCATCCTGCGCACAGTGGATTAGAACGGTGTCTGGCCAGCATCTCGCGTATCGGTAGATCCGACTTCGACTCATCGCTTGGCAATTCAGGCACGACTGGCGGGGGCGGCGGAACCCTGATGCCGAGCACCTTCTGGACTACCCAGTTGCCACGTTTAACGGGGCTGGTTCTTAGTCCCGGAGAGTTCTGCGTCAGGAATACCGCCATTGGCAGCAGCCCCCCTCGCCCATAACGCGAGGCGTCCTCAATGCGAACCCAGTTGTCAACGCCGCCAGTAATGCCGGGAATGCCGTAATGCCGGGCGAGCGGCGGATTCACGAACGTGTAGCTGCCATACAGAAGGTTCAGGACGGAACGATTGCCAGAGATCAGATCGTCCATAAAGCGAATGGGTTCCTGAAACATCGCCTCACGCAGATCGTCATTGAAGGTCGGGAAACGCTGGCGGTCAATGGAATTGTTGGTCTCGAATTGGCGGATGCCGAGCCAGTTTGCGGTAAATTCAGTGGCGAATCCGGAGGTGCGCGAATCCTGCAACATGCGGCGGGTTTGCGCCAGCAACACTTCCGGTTTTTGCAGATCACCCGCTGCGGCGTGCCGCAACAATTCTTCATCGGGCATGCTGGACCACAGGAAATAGCTCAAGCGACTGGCGAGCGCGTAGCCCGACAACGGCTCGCTCCCAACGCGCATTCTTTTGAAAGCTGCCCGACGCAGGGCGGGTTTTGCGGACGGCTCGTATGCATCGGTCAGGTCAAGCCGGTAAAGAAAATCCGGCATCATCAGAACGCTGACCACCGAATCGCGCATGGCCTCCTCGTGAGACAGTTCATTCTTTGCCCGAAGCGTGTGGTAATACGCCAGCAAATCCTGGCGCTCGGTCTCAGTCAACGGGCGGCGATAGGCGCGTTGGGCCAGTTGTAGTAGTGCATCGAGCTGCTTCGGCTCGGCGGCGGCACGCTCCTTTTCGAGTTTGCGAAGAGTGCCATCGATGGTGTCAAAATGCTCACGGATTGCTTGCGCGGCGACCGGATCATTCGACTGATCGCTGGCTGCCTTTGCGAGATAGGCGTCGCGCATCGCCAGAATGACCGGAGTATCCGTAATCAGATGATTCGCCGGCCGCGGCGTGCCGGATTCGGCCCCGTTGCCTTGTACCTCTCCGCTCTGATTGAAATAGTATTGAGTCCACGTACGGGCCGTAATATCGCCGATGAAATCGAATTCGTCCCAAAGACGGTTCAGTTCCTTCTGCCCCTGGGCGTCGAGAATCAGGTCCATCAATGGCGTGTCATCACGGAAGAAGCCGAGCACGCTGTGATAACCGGCGCTCAACAGGCGTCCTTGATCGGCTGAATCGTCCGGGAAATAGCGACCGCGCTCGGTGATGTAAAAGGCGTCCGGAAAGACGGAAGCAAACCGCGCGAAAGCGTCTTCAAAGCGCCGACGCTGGGCGGCTGGAACGATCAGATCCGTATCGCTCGCGCGGGCTTTCGCCGAAAGTGCAGCCCAGCGCGGAGCGGCTTCCTCATGCAAATCCGCATAGTCGGGAACGGTAGGCATCGGAGGCGGCGGATCGTTGTCATTACGCAGATCGTTCGGGTCGCTATCGAGGCGATGGGAAGCGAATTGCCGCAGTTTCCAATTCAGTAAGGGCTGGGATGCGGGCGGCAAACCTTTCACAACGGGCGCCGCAAACTGCATGGCGGTATGGGCGCGGATTCTCACCACAAAATTGCGCATTTCGACGCATTTCGCCCGTACGACATCGGGCTGTCTTGCAGTCGGCGACGGCAAGGCGAGCCACATCGCCTGCAGCTTGGCAACGGGACCAACAGAGTCGCGATCGTGGAGGATCGCCCAAACTTTGGGAAGGTATTTCGGGCTGATGTTGGCCTCGGCCGCGGTCGAAGCTAAGGTTGCGCGCGGTTTTCCGAGTGGGCGGCGGTAACGATAACGCCATGCGGCCTCGAAGTAATGCGCATAATCGGTCGGCTGTTTTAAATAGAAATGGATGATGCGCTGAATTGCGTACTTATCCCGATCCGTTTCCACCAGCATGGGATTAGGAGAGAACGCGATGCCGTCAGGCGTAAGAACCAGATGGTCGGCTACATCACGCGCCGCCTGCAGATACTTGTTCAGCAGCGCCGGAGACATGGTCAGCGATTCGCCCGAATTATCGAAGCCGGCCGGGTTTGCGGGGTCTACGGGGAATTGCTTCGTAATCTGCATATCCTGGCCGGTCAGGTCGCGAATCGTGTAGTTGAATTCGGCATTGCTCAAACGCCGCGCGAGAACCGGCCCTGGATCGCCCGCCGATTTCTTGATTTCTTCGACCCGCAACGCTTTGATCCAAGCGATTACCCGCTGCGTTGCTTCCTCCGGAGGCCGCGGCATCGGCTTTGGAGGCATTTCCCGAGCCTCAAGCCGCTGCATCAGAAGCGCCCAACGCGGAAAGTCGGCAGTAACTTTATCGACCGAGGTGTAAGACCTCAAATCGAACTGGGCTGCCGGTATTTGGCCGCTATGGCACGCAACGCAGTTTTTCAGAATGAACGGCCGGACGGTTTGCTCGAACCCGCGCTCTATTGAAGGGGAGCTGCCTGCGGCCGCGCTAAGACTCGCAACGGCAAAGAGTGTGAAAAAGGTTCGGAGAAGCAAACTATAGACACATTATTTCACCTCGCTCATCACCGATGTAAACGTCGGAATACCCGAGGTTCGAAACGATGGCGCCGAGTTACGTTCGTGTCGTTATATCAAAGTGAAATGGACAGTCTAGATTTATCCGCCCTGCTCTCTCAGGTGCTGGTGGCGTTCACGATCGAGTTCGATAACGAGTTTGAGCATCGAACGCCGCACCGGACCACGAACTACGGCGCGAAGAGCGCCCCGGGAAGTGGCCCTTGGCTCGTGTCGATGGTGATGTGGTGGAACTGCATGCGGTGGGTCGGTGAGGGAGGTGTGCGCGTTGGTGAACTGACGCGTCTCGCGCGCACGGAAACGAATCTGAACGGCATGACGAGATGGCGATACATCACCATCGAGCCCGATGGTGAGAGCCGGTCGAAGCGTCCGGGACGAGATTGGATAATCCGAGCCACCCCTAAAGGCCGCATGGCCCAACAAATCTGGAAACCGTTATCTACCGTCATTGAAGAGCGCTGGGAAGAGCGATTCGGCAAGGAGGAAATCAATAAACTTCGAGAGGCTTTGCGGGTGCTGAACAGCGAGATAGATCCAGAGCTTCCCGACTGTTTACCGATCCTGCATTACGGACTGTTCAGCAGAGTGCTGTCTCGCAGGCGTTCGCTGGAAGCCGGTCCTCAAGAGAACGTCTCTGCTGAATTGGCCCTTTCTGTACTTCTCTCCCGAGTGTTGTTGGCGTTTGCAATCGAGTTTGAACGTGAGGCAGATTTGTCGCTGGCCATCAGCGCCAACCTAGTGCGGGTGCTGGCAGAGAAAGGAACCCGGGTAAGGGATCTTCCGCTCCTCAGTGGCGTGTCAAAGGAGGCGATCAGCATGGCGCTGGGCGTGTTGCAGAAGAAACGGCTGGTAGTAAGCGAGGCGCACTCGGATGGAGAGCGGGGCAAGATCGTTCGCCTCACATCGCAAGGCCGGAAGGCTCAGGATGCATATAAGCAGTTGCTCGGTGTGGTCGAACAGCGTTGGAACGTACGCTACGGCGAGGGCACGGTACGTGCGCTTCGGAGCGTCCTCGAGCGGCTGGCCGGCGACGCTAGTTCGCAACATTCTCCACTGTTCCGCGGGTTGGAGCCCTACGCGGATGGCTGGCGGGCGTCGGTGCGAAAGCCCAACTGGCTGCCACATTATCCGATGGTTCTGCATCGCGGCGGATTTCCCGACGGCAGCTGAGCCGCATTTCCCCTTGACAAATCACGGGGGTGAGCTCATACTCCTATCAAGCGTCTATGGGAAGCGGAAAGCAGAGATCCGAAGGCGAACTGGTCCAGGGGACGCTCGACATGCTGATTCTGAAGACTCTCGCCCGGGGCGCCATACACGGTTACGGCATTGCTCAATCCATTCAGCAGATCTCGGATGACGTCCTGAGGGTCGAAGAGGGTTCGCTCTATCCAGCGCTGCACCGGCTCGAACTGGATGGCATGGTCGATTCCGAATGGGGGCAATCGGCCAATAACCGACGAGCGAAATACTATCGGCTGACGGCGCGCGGGCGGAAACAATTACAGACGGAAGCGAGTAATTGGAAGCGCCTGGCCGCGGGTATTGCTCGTGTGATGGAGATGGCGTGAGTAGATTTTTCAAAAAGCTTCGTGTCCTTCGTCGCCGCCAATTGGATCGCGATCTGGAAGACGAGTTGCGTTTCCATCTCGAAATGAAGGCGGACGAGACCGGCGACCGCGCGGAAGCACAGCGCAGGCTGGGTAATACGACCCGGCTGACAGAAACCTGTCGAGATCTCTGGAGCTTCTCGAAGCTTGAAAGCTGGTCACAGGATATCCGTTATGCCTTTCGCATGCTGGCGAAAACGCCCGGCTTCACCCTGGTGGCTGTGATCGCCCTGGCCCTCGGCATCGGTGCCGATACGGCGGTCTTCACCATTGCGAACGGCGCGTTTTCCTGGAATCTTGGCCTCGAGCATCTTGACCGAATGGTCTTGATCGATCTAACGGATGCAGCGCGCCGGCAGGGATTCGGTGTCTCCTATCCCGATTTTCGAGATCTCCGCGCACAAACGAAATCGCTTGCCGGGTTGGCCGCGTACCAAATGATGTCCGTTAATCTAAGCGACACTCAGACCCTGCCCGATCGCGAATGGTGCGTGAAGATGTCGGCGAACGGATTCTTCGTCTCGGAGCAGAAGCCGTTGCTTGGTCGAGTTTTCAATTCAGATGACGAGCGCCCTGGGGCTCCTGCAGTCGTCGAATTGACCTACCACGTTTGGCAGGATCGGTACGGCAGGGATCCAGACATTCTGCACAAGGCGATTCGCCTGAACGACGTTCCAACGGCGGTGATCGGCGTGATGCCTCCCGGCAAACGATTTCCCGAGGAGACCGATTTGTGGATTCCTTTGGTTCCCGACGCGCACATGGAACGGCGCGACAACCGAAGCGTGACTTTGTTTGGCCGGCTGACGAACGGCGTCAGCATGGCTAAGGCTCGGCGAGAGTTCGAGGGGCTAGCGCACCGTCTGGCTGCCGAATATCCAGTGACTAACGGGGATCTTACGGCCGATATGCAGCCGTTCGCTGCAATAACCGGCGCATACAATATGAGGCCGCTCTTTGCAGCATTGTGGGCTGCCGTTGGATTTGTTCTGTTGATTGCGTGTGCCGACGTGGCCAATATGCTGCTGGCGCGAGGTACGGGACGTATGCGGGAGATCTCGATTCGTGTAGCGATCGGAGCAGGCCGGGCTCGTATTGTACGGCAGCTTCTCGTTGAGAGCGTTCTGCTTTCTTTTTCGGGAGGATTCGTTGGCTGGCTGGTTGCCCTGGGCGGGTTGCGCTGGTTTGAGGCTGGAACCGGCGATGTGAAACCGGTCTGGCTCCATCTCTCGCTCGACAGAACTGCTTTCTTCTATCTCGGCGTGATCTCTCTAGCAACCGGCATTCTTTTCGGACTCGCGCCGGCGCTCCGGTTAGCAAGAATCGACGTCCACACCGCAATGAAGGATGGCGGCCAGGGAGTCACCAGCGCCCGGCGCGCGCTCTCGATCGCGAATCTTCTTGTCGTATTTGAGATGGCGTTGTGCGTTGTTCTGCTCGCCGGGGCGGGGCTGATGATTCGCAGCACGGTAAATCTGTACGCAGCGCCAATCGGCGTGAACGCGGCGAATGTTTCGACCATGCGGGTAAACCTCTCAGAAGCGAAATATCCGCTGGCTTCGGATCAGATTGCATTTCACCGCGAGTTGAAGAGGCGAATCGACTCCCTGCCGGGCATCGAAGGTTCGGGTACCGCCTCAAACCTGCCATTTGGCAGCGCACTATCGTTCTCCTACGAATTGGAAGGCGCGCCGCCAGAACCGGGCAGAGCGCCGCAGATCGGAGGGATTGTCGCCTCTCCGGGCTATTTTCGGGTGATGCGAGTGAACCCTCGCCAGGGACGTACGTTCACCGAGTCGGACGGAATCGCTGGGGCCCCTGTGGTGATGGTGAATGAGAGCTTCGTGCGGAGATTTTGGTCCGGTGAGAACGCGCTCGGCAAACATCTTCGTCTAATCAAGGACCGAGCTCAGCCGTGGCTAACGGTTATCGGCGTGGTGCCGGATATTCTGCAGAATTTCCGCCGGCCTCTCGAGCACGATCCACTCATCTACCTGCCCTACACGCAGGAACCCCAGCGAGAAGTGTTCGTGGTCTCGAAGACTCATGTTCCACTCAACACGTTAGCTAACTCCCTCCGCAGGGCGGTCCAAGACATCGACCCGAACTTGGCCGTTTACGATTTGCGCACTCTTGAAGATCGGTTGGAGCAGGCGCGACTTTCCGTAACTCTTTTAGGGGGAATGTTCTCAGTGTTTGCTGCCGTTGCACTGGTGCTGGCCGCGGTCGGTTTGTACGCTGTCATCTCGCACTCGATCAGTCAACGTATGCAAGAGATTGGTGTACGCATGGCGATTGGCGGGACTCGCCAGGACATTCTCCGGCTCGTGTACTCGCAAGGCATGCGCCCGCTGGTGTTCGGTGCATTGCTTGGTTTACCTGCCGCGTTCGGTCTCACCCACGTTCTTCGCATGACATTGATCGGCGTGTCGCCGGGCGACCCCCTCACCTTTTTGGCCATCGTGTTGGTGCTTGTCTTGGCGGGGATTGTGGGATGTGCCATCCCTGCGCGGCGGGCGGTTCGCGTCGATCCTATTGTCGCGCTCCGATACGAATAGCCGTACTTCCATGGCCGAGCTGAAGTTTCTATCTGAGAACGAGCCGCGCAATGTAATCGGCGAATGGGCTCTCCGCATTGGAGTGGCCGCGGCGTTCATCAGCTTTGGGTGGGAGAAATTCTCTTCAGATCCGGGCTCACATTGGGTCGTGCTCTTTCACCGGATCGGGGCAGGCGAGTGGTTTCGCTACTTGACCGGGGTGATCGAGGTGCTCGGGGGTGTCTTCGTGTTGATCCCGAAAACCCTGATGCTTGGTCTGGCGATGCTCGCGGTGACCATGGCGGGTGCGGTCTTGATTGTTGCCTTTGTGATCGGCCATCCGGGCGACAGCATTTTCCCGGGTGTTTTTCTTATCGGTCTAGTCGGCTTCATTGTTTGGAGCCGGCGGTAATTTCTATCCCGTAGAGAACTTGTTCGGCGCGATCGGCCTAGGTCACCATGCGCATCGCCACCGGATCCCAGATGACCTCTCTGCGTTCGAAATACGAGATATTCGACATGAGGGCGGGACCTGCGGCGCGAAGTCCGAACACCGGGTCTTCGACGACCGGTGTGCGAGTGCGGACAGCGTTCAAGAAGGTCTGATGATGCGCCACCTGCTCAGAGTATCCGTGCGGTAACGGGAAGCTCTCTTCCGTGTAGGTTTCGAGACTCTCAGCCGTTTCCGGCGGCTCGGGATATTTGAGACGGTGTTCTTCCAACACTTTTTCTCTGATTGCCTTGGAGAACGTGTTTGCGGTTGTGCCTGGATCGCGCTCGGGGGGCCGCTTCGAGATCGAAAGCGCGTTACCGACAGAAAGGTTGAGCACGCCCTCTGTGCCGATAAATCGGAACGCCTGGGAATCGGCGCCTTCGCCGCTGCCCGCTTCGAAGTTTACGTTAAAGCTGATCTGGAAGCCTGGATGCGCATCGGTTTCCGGGTAGTCATAGAGGCCCACCATAAGATCAGGAACATCACGTCCGTCTTTCCAATAGTAGTTTCCGCCGCTTGCCAGGACCCGCTGCGGACCCATACTGTTCATCACGAAATGGATGCCGGTGAATAGATGGACGAATAGATCGCCGGGGATGCCGGTGCCGTAGTCGCGGTAGTTTCGCCAGCGAAACAGGCGAATGGGCTCGAACGGACGCTTGGGAGCGCTGCCGAGAAACTGATCCCAATCGATTGTTTCGGGCGAGGCATCAGGCGGAATTGTGTACTGCCAAGCACCCAGAGATGAGTTGCGGTTGATGTAAGCCTCGACCAAGTGAACCTGACCGATCGCGCCGCTGTGGATCAAATCTTTCGCCTTTGCGTACATGATGGAACTGACGCGCTGACTGCCAACCTGCAGAATCCGGCCGGATTTCTTCTGGGCTTCGATGACCATGTGACCGGCTTCTACTTCGCGCACCATGGGCTTCTGACAGTAGACATCCTTACCCGCATTCAGCGCGTCGGTAGCGATGCGGCCGTGCCAGTGATCGGGAGTAGCGATGATCACTGCATCAACGTCGCGACGGTTCAGCAGTTCCCGATAATCGCGAGTCGTGAAGACCTGTTTCCCGTAGCGCTCCTGCGCAAGCGTACGACGGCCGTCGTAAACGTCCGATACGGCGACGATCTGAACTCCGGGCAGGCCGGCTTCGGTCTTAACGTCGCCCTGACCCATGATGCCGAATCCGATACAGCCGACTTGCACGCGATCGTTGGGGGAGACGGGCTTGGAAGCGTTTTCGGCGGCCGTGGCTTGCGCGATAACGAGCGTGGACACAGCACCAGTGCTCTGCAGGAAATTGCGGCGGCTAATTGGCATATTTACTATTCTCTCTCTGGTCGTGACCTCCAAACGGACTATCGCCGAGGCGGACCGGTCCGAGTTCGCGCTCCTCAAGGCAATGGCTTCATCATCAGGTTCTTGAAGGCGACTACGCTTCCTTTGTTGTGTTGCTGGAGGGCTAGATAGCCATCGGTGTGAGTGCTTTTGGCATCGACGTAATCGACAACCTTTTTCCCGTTCACCTCGATGATGATGTGATTGCCATTGGCGATGATGTGTTGATTGAACCAGGTATTCGGCGGCACGAGCATGGCGTAAATTTTGACGAAACCGTAAAGGCTTCCGGTCCGCACAGGATCGGTGTGCGTACTGTTTACCTGGGCTTCGTAGCCGTCCGGAAAGCCCGGTCCGAAGGCGGTACGGAAGTACATGCCGGAATTCCCTCCGTCACTGATCTTCACGTCTGCCTTGAATTCGCAATTGGCGCATTTGCGGAGCATCCAAAATAAATGACTTTCCTCGCCGTCTCCGACGATGGCTCCGTCTGTCACGCTCCAGGACGCGGGATGCTCGTTCGCTTTCCAGTTGGTGAGCGTTTTTCCATCGAACATACTGATCCAGCCATCGTCAGCAGCCGTTACAACACAGGCAGAGAACAGAGCGACAGCGAACAGGGCGGCGCCCCTGGCAATGATGCGCATAAGCACGATGGTATCTAGTGCTGAGCCGCCAATTTTTTATGCGCAAGTCTGCTGCAGGCGTCTCCGGCGCCCAAGATTTTCAATGCATCGCCCCCAAATTCAATGAAGTTTATTTTGCCTTGTTTGTCGATCACAAACGTGACGCGATTCGCGACGCCAGCCTGAGGAACATAAACGCCATACTCCTGGGAGACTTTGCGGTCGAGGAAATCGCTCAACAGCGGAAACGAGAGATCGAGGCTCGAAGCAAAGGCTTTCTGGGATGGACTGTTATCTGTACTGATGGCGAATACTTTCGCGCCGGACTCCTGGAACTTTTGCATTCCAGACTGGAATGCTTTCATTTCAGCCGTTCAGCCACCCGTGAAGGCGGCGGGGAAGAAAGCCAACACCACGGTACTCTTACCGATGTAGTCGGCGAGGTGGACTTTACCGCCGGTGGTGGAGGGAAGAGTGAAGTCGGGCGCGGTGTCGCCAACTTTGAGCGTGGATGATCCGGAGGCTTGGGCGAGCAGCGCGGTGGGTAGGGATGCAATCAAGAGCGAGAAGGCGAGGAGTCGCATAAGTTGGAATGTCAGAGTTATATTAGCGCGGTTTTGACAATTGAAATCGCAGCCCTTACACACGCTACACTAGGGCAGCTCAGGAGGACTGAGCCGCGGCAGCGGAATATTCGCTGGCTTGATCGAGTCGCTCGATCATGGCCTGGTCGAGCTTCAGGTCAGCCGCTGCGACCAGGTCCTTGAGCTGTTCCTGGCTGGTTGCGCTCGCGATAGGCGCAGTGATACCAGGCCGCGCCATGAGCCAAGCTAAGGCGATTTGAGCCGGCTTCGATCCGATCTCTTTGGCCGTCTGATCTAGTGCTGCCAGAATCCGGAAGCCGCGCTCATTCAGGTAGTTCTTCACTTTGCCGCCGCGCGCTTTGCCGCGCAGATCGGCTTCTGAGCGATATTTGCCCGTCAAAAAACCCGCAGCCAGGGAGAAATAGGGAATAACGCCCAGTTCGCTTTCCCGGCACACGGGCTCCAATTCTGCTTCGTACCCGGACCGATCGTAGAGGTTGTATTCGGGTTGTAACGATTCGTAGCGCGAGAATCCGTGTTTTCCGCTGATATGAAGTGCCGCCCGCAGCCGTTGCGCACTGTAGTTCGAAGCGCCGATCGCACGCACCTTCCCCTGGTTGATCAAGTCGGAGAATGCGCCCAGAGTCTCTTCCAGCGGCGTCTGTTCGTCGTCTTTGTGGGCCTGGTACAGATCGATGTAGTCGGTCTGCAGTCGTCTGAGCGAATCTTCGATCGACTGCTGAATATAAGCTTTCGACAGTCCCTTCTTGCCTGGACCCATTTCCATCCCCACCTTGGTTGCAAGCACAACGTTCTTCCGCTTACCGCTGTGCTTGAACCATTTACCAATGATCGTTTCCGAGTCGCCGCCTTTGTTGCCGGGTACCCAGATCGAGTAAACATCGGCAGTATCTACGAAGTTACCGCCCACATCAAGGAACGCGTCCAATACGCGAAAAGATGTAGGCTCGTCGGCCGTCCATCCGAAAACGTTGCCGCCCAAACAGAGCGGCGAAACCTGTAATTCCGAATTCCCGAGTTGTCTGTTTTGCATGGTCCTGTGCTGTTGGATGCTCGAACTCAGTTTGAATGACACAGGGAAAATGACGCAACTAAGCTCACTAACGAACCGGCACCCATTCAGAAGCGTTGCCGGAGACCTGCTGCATCTCTGGGCGTACCGCAATCCCGGCGGGAATCCAGGAGCAGAATCCTTGGGGCGAAGAGACGCAGGCTGTGGGCGCGCGCTGGATCGAGTCGGTGATGGATTCGAGTTTCGCGATTTGACTGGCCGCTATCACTGCCATGTTGTGATCGGCGCGGCTGGCGCGCAGGAGGTAGACGAGACGCACGTACCTGTCGTGAGGCGGCAAACGAAAAAGATCGATTATAGGCTCGTTCCGCGCTACTGTTTGCCCGTTCTTGGTCGAAGTTGCCGAATTGAAACGGATGCGGACGCCGCGACCCCGCTTTTCAACCCTATAGTATTGCGTTTCATATCCCAGAAAGTCAGATTTAGCGGCCACAGTAACCGTCTGAGTTGCGCTGTCTGAGCTGACTACCGATGCTCCTACCGATCCGAAAGTGCCCGACTTCGTGATGGGGACGATCGCACTCAGCCGCCATCCCGGCTGGAGATCGATGTAACTGGGAAGATTGCCTGACGGAGAGCTGACCGAGATCGGGATGTTGCGCGGACCGCACCCAATCATCAAAAAGAACAGCAAGAGACAGCCGACCTTCCGCATGTTGTTAGCCTGACGCTTGCGGTGGAAGGCGCGGTTTCTATTGAAAACATCGAGCCATCCGTTATCTTGACCGTAAGGAAACTCAGATTTTGAAAAAACCTGCTCAGCTCACATTTGCCCTCGCAACGGCAGCCTTTCTCATCGTTCCGCTCGCCGAATCTCAGAGTCACAGTCTGCCGCCGCGTAAACGCCAACCGACTCCGGAAAAGGTGGTAGAAGAACATATGGCGGCCTTCAGTTCTTGCGATTGGAACAGGCTGATGGCGCAGTTCCCGGATAACGTAGAGTTCTTCGGTCCGAACGGATTTACAGTGCGGGGGAGGCAGGCGCTTGGAGAAATGTTCGCGAAGGTGGTGAAGCCGCCTTCGCAGGGTGGAACGTGCGGGTTGAAGATCACTTCTGAGCATATCTTCAAAGTCGGAGAAACATTGAACGTGCAATGGCGTGCCGAGGCTCCCTTTCTAGTGGAACCATATCGCGGGGTGGATGCCTATGAAACACACGATGGATTGATGGCCGCGCAGGTCACCACATTCGATCAGGGCGCGTTAAAGATGAAGTCCCAGAAACCTTAGCGGCGCTGTAGATCCTGGATATCTCTCCGGGCCGAAGGTGTGTATCTATAGCTGATCGCGGTATCGCTCTATCGCGATCTTCACCAGTTGCGCACGCGTCCGGGCGCCCACCTTCTCAAATAGCTGATGGAGCGAGGCTTTGATAGCGCCTTCGGAAACCTCCAGACGCGTTCCCATCTCTTTGTTGGTCAAACCTTGGAAGATGAAGCGAAGAATCGATTTCTCTCGCTCTGTCAGCACGGTTTTCTGGGCTCTTGTCCGATCAACAGATCGAAAGAGCGAGCCCAAATAGTCGTTCTCCAAGAACACGCCGCCCGCACCGACCTGGAAAATTGCATCGCGAAGCACTTCGGCTGAATGATGCTTGTGCAGAATGCCTGCGACTCCCGACCTAACCAGTTGAACCGCCTCCGGGCCGCTCACGCCACCCGTGAGCACCAGCACATGGCCTTCGAATCCCCTCTCTCGTGCCTCAACCACAAAGTCCAAGGCTCGTTCGCCGCCCAGATCAACATCCAGCAATACCATCGTGGCGGCACTTTTCTTCAAAATCGCCAGTGCCTCCGCCGAGGAGCTGCATTGGCCCACGATGGTCAGCGCACGTTCTTTCTCCAGGAGCCGCGCCAATCCTTCGCGGAACATTGCATGATCGTCCAGCAGGAGCAACTTGATAGTTTGTGTTGGCGAGCTATCCAGAACTATGCTCCAATCTGCAACTCCACAACGAAACATGCGCCATTTTCTTGCGGTTCGAAGCGCAGGTCACCGCCATAGCTTCGCACAATAGCGCGCGAGATGTATAAGCCTAAACCCGCGCCGTCCGTTTCCCCCTTGAATGGCTGGAACAGTTGCTCAGGCGAGGAAATTCCCGACCCCGAATCCGTGAGACGAACAAGCGCCATCTGAGCCGCCATGGAGACTGTGATCGTCAGTTCTCGCGAGACGCTTTCCTGGACCGCCGTATAGCTGTTCTGAACAAGATTCAGGAAAACTTGCAGCAACCCATGAGGATCAGCCACAACGGTCGGCATCGAGTTCGGCGGCGGCCACAGAATTCTACCTCCGATTTCGCCCCACTCGGCTTCGACGATGATTCGCAGGCGGTCCATTAGCGGCTGGAGCGGCACATCCTGCAGCGTGGTATGGCCGGGAGACCGCAGGTTAAGCGAAGCAATTTTCTCGAGACCGCCGACCAGATTCTTGAGCGCCTGAAAATCCTCATCGCCATCGAGCCGATGCTTCTCACCCAGGTTGGAAGAGACAAGCGAAATGGCTGCAGAGACGTTTCTCACTTCGTGCGAGACGGCCGAGGCAGCGATGCGATTGTATTTCATCAGCTCCCGCAAGTTCTGCTCCTCTCGATCGCGCATTTCTTCCGATGAATCGACCACGATCGCCGCCAAGCGTGTACCCTCTCCGGAGACATAAGACGAAAACCAGGTGTGCGCCAGAAACAGTTCGCCATTCTCTCGTCGGCCTTGGCATTGCGCGGCAGTTCGAAAAGCTTCGGGTCCGATTTGAAATCGCAGCGCGTCTGAGAGGACAGGCAGGTATTTCGAAATGTCGCGACCCGGCAAAGCGTCCCCGTCCGAAATCGTGAAGAGCTCCTTCGCGGCGTTATTCGCGGCCAGAATGAAACCTCTGCCATCCAGGGTCAGAATTGCTGCCGGGCTGCTCTCAACCAATACTCTCAGTTGCTGTTCCGCCTCCGAACGCAAGGACTGTTCACGTTCTATATTTTCCAGGTGGCCCATCACCAGTTCACGGTTGCGTACCAGCGCCACAACGAACAGTCCGGAGCAAAAGTAAGCCAGCGATGCAAACACAAAACGCAGAATAGTCTCGACGTGTGACCCAGGAGTGTCGAACTGAGATCGCAGAAACGCGCAGAAAAGCGCGAACACAGCCGTCTCGAGCGGTGTCAAAACAACTGCCGCCAGCATCGTCGGAAGAATATATAAGACCCCGAGCGAAAATGTGTTCCCGACTCCCCAGTCTGCGAATGCGATCACGCCGACTAATCCGGCCGTGACCGCCAGGACTTTCAGCCAGCCGGTTTCGAGGCAAAGGGAGATGAACCGTCCGAAGCCGGCATGCTGCATGTTGTTGCCTTTCACTTCAGCACGCTGCTTTTTCTCTGCCCACAGCGATTCCCAAATACATTCAAAAGTTAGAATCAGGTGGCCGAAAGGTTTAGGGTCGATACTTCTTCCTCGGCTCCGCCGAATTTTCGGCCATCTACTACATGATTTTATAAGGGTTCTGTTTGCTGCCCAGCTTGCGCGGGCTGGATATCCTGTGCTGGCTATCTTTCGGCCATACGACACTAACGAAAGGAAAAACATCACAAAAGCTTTGGTGGGCGATTGAAGATATCGATTAGACAGGCGGCAGACGCAACAAATACACTGCAATCTAAATCGCTGAAGCCTCCGTCCTCCAACTGGCCTTGTCCGCTAGTGAAATCAGCTGGTCAAATGTTCAAGGTTCTCGTTCCTTAGTTTGCGTTTGTAAACAAGGTTCGGATTTGCGACCGCGAAGCAGCGCAGAGTCGCGCACGGTCCGCTGACGCCGCCTGGCAACCGGCAACAGCGTTGATCGCCAATTCTAAAGCCAATGAATGGGAGGTAGTTCTACTCGATGATTTTTTTCACCGTACTGTTGAGTGCTTTTTTCTTACTAACGGCAAGAAGGCTGTTCGGCAAGAAGGCTTCCGCGTCCGCGAGCGGACCCGGTAAGCTCAGGCGGCTGAAGGAAAGGCTGGTCAACCCCGAGTGGCGGAGATACGGGATGCTTCTTCTAGGCGGCAAACTGGCCGGTATTGCGCTGCTCCTGGTTGGCACATATTTCGTAAATCCCGACCTGTTGGGTTTCAGAGTGTTCGCGGCCGATCCAACTCTGAAGGGCAATGACATCGTGAATCCCGTGAACACCGCGTGGACGTTAATCGCGGCATTTCTCGTTTTCGGCATGCAGGTGGGCTTCACGATGTTGGAAGCGGGCTTCTGCAGGTCACGCGAGACGGTCAACGTTCTGATGGAGTGCATCGTTGATACGTGTCTTTGCGGTCTGCTGTTTTATGCTTTTGGCTTCGCCTTCATGTTTAGCCACGGCAACGGTTTTATCGGTTATCACTGGTTCTTCTTACAGGGCGCTCCAGCGACTTACGAGACGACGGGAGTGGCTTTCCTGGCCGTTTGGATTTTCCAGTTTGCCTTCGCCGACACATGCTCGACCATCACGTCGGGCGCGATGATCGGGCGGACTGGATTCGTCGGCGATCTGCTCTACAGCGTTGCCGTATCCGGTTTCATCTATCCGGTCATTGGCCATTGGGCCTGGGGTCCCGATGGCTTCCTGGCGACCATGGGCAGCGCCGGCAACTTCCTGCCGTCACTCGGAACAGGCTTCCACGATTTCGCCGGGTCCACGGTGGTGCACACCATCGGCGGCTTCATTGCACTTGCGGGAGCGATCGTACTGGGCCCCCGCCTTGGCCGCAAATTCAAACGTGATGGCGGCGGCCCGATGCAGCCGCACGATTTGACGATCGCGGCTTCGGGCGGATTGCTGCTCTGGTTCGGCTGGTACGGCTTCAATCCGGGTAGCACTCTCTCAGCTATGGATTTCGTCGGTATCGGTCGCGTGGCTACGAACACCACCTTGGCAGCTTGTGCCGCGGGACTTACCGCGATGGCGTATGCCTACATCTGGAGCAAGAAATGGGACGTAAGTTTCACCGTGAACGGTTTCTTGGCCGGTTTGGTGGCCATCACGTGTCCGTGCTACTGGGTTAGCCCGACAGGCGCAGTTCTGCTGGGCGCAGTAGCTGGCGTCTTGGTCGTGATCGGTGTCGAAGTCTTGGAATGGCTGCGAATCGACGATCCAATCGGCGCGGTGCCTGTTCATGGCTTCTGCGGTATCTGGGGAACTCTTTCGCTCGGTCTCTTTGCTTGCGGCCAATACGGTGCAACCGGACCTATTACGCCCGACAACTCGGCGCCTCTAAAGGGACTGTTCTATGGCGGTGGATTTACCTTGTTAACTGCTCAGATCATCGGCAGCGCTACCATCACAGTCTCCACATTCGCGGTCGCCATGGCTGTGATGTATCTGGTCAACAGCTTCAAATTGTTGAGGGTCTCCGCCGAGGGTGAGATGTATGGCCTGGACCTGCACGAGCACGGTATCTCCGCCTATCCTGAATATCTGATCTCTTCCGCCGGCCGGCCTGTTGGCATGCCTGTCGAACGGGTGAATGAAGTGAGAACTGAGTCTATGGGCCAGATCGCTTTGAGTACGGCGCACCCGCGTACTTCGTAAGATACTTCCTCGCGCCAAGCGCATTCAAACCGGATGCGCTTGAGTGGCGGGAGACACAAAAACGATATGTGGCCGCTATCATCGGCACTTCTCCGGCGTTGGGACGCGCTCGTGTTTAAGCGCAAGATCGAGCGGGCCCTCGCTCTTCACCTGCGCGGAGAGGGGAGGAGCGACGGGCTGACACTCAACCGGCAACACGCCCGACTGGAACTCGAGTGGAAAGCCCGCGAGATCCACCCGTGGGACCGGGCCATGTCGACTGGCAAGAGAAACACTTCATTCGCCAGGCAATGCTTGGCCGACGTGGATGCCGCATTGGGCCGGCTCTTCGAGCAATTGCCGCACATTGACTCTATCGGTATGCGTGTGCTGGACCCATACTCAAATGCGGTCATCATCGAAGGCCTGGTCCTCCGCTCTAATTTGCAGATGCCGCGCCCATTATCCGACCGCATGTGGCTCGCCCAGATCGGTCTACGGTTTCGTTTATCAAACGATCGCTTCGAACCGCTTCAATTAGAGCGGGGAAGTGATTTCCAGCAAACTTTAGCGGCTAATCCGCGATAATGCCTCGATGGCCGTTCAGAAATCACGGAATCCTGGCGACAACATCTCAATACAGGAACCGATGAACAAAATTGAAGCGATCATACAACCTTTCAAACTGGACGAAGTGAAAGATGCTCTTTCAAAGCTTGGAGTGAATGGCTTAACTATAAGCGAGGTTCGCGGTCACGGACGGCAGAAAGGACACAAAGAGGTATACCGGGGGGCCGAGTATGCGATAGACCTCGTACCTAAGATTAAGCTCGAATTGTTCGTACCCGGCGAGCGGGCCGAAGAAGTGATCGAAGCGATTACGGCTGCCGCTCGAACCGGAAAGATCGGCGACGGTAAGATCTTTATCTCCGATGTGGCTGACGCGGTTCGTATCCGCAACGGCGATCGAGGGGAAGGCGTGCTCTAAGCTCGAAACGCCTCCTAAGAACGCAATGGTTCGCTTTTGCCCCGTCTGCGACATCGCATAGGCACCATGCCACCGGCATCATCAAATCATCAAGGCAGGGCGACTGTCGTTATTGCAACGACTGTTGCGCTTTCCTTCATTTCTTTCTGGCGCGGTTCGGCGATTGTCCTCAGCGATTTGGCATCTTCGGCGTTCTATGCCGGAGGCATCGCTGAACAGGCAATCGGAAAGAGCGCTCCCTGGTTCATTCTCGGCATTATGCTGTTCAGCTTTGCGGTGCGCTCCGTGTACATGGAGAGCTGCAGTATGTTCGTTCGAGGCGGCGTTTATGTGGTCGTCCGTGACGCTATGGGCCCATTCATGGCGCGGCTCTCCGTATCGGCGCTCATTTTCGACTATATCCTCACCGGTCCTATCAGCAGTGTGAGCGCGGGGCAATATCTAGGCCGACTTTTAAACGAAATGAGTGACACGGCCGGTTCGGGCTTCCATATTGCGCCCAACGCGTTCGCCGCATTTTTCGGACTGGTGGTAACCGGTTACTTCTGGTGGAACAACATCAAGGGCATTCACGAATCCAGCGGTAAGGCGCTACGCATCATCCAGATCAACACCGTTATGGTGATCCTGTTTCTGATCTGGTGTCCCCTGACCCTGGTTCTGCATGGTGCGGCGCAAGTTCCGTCCGCCCCCCTTGCACCCAATCTTCAGTTCAGTAAAGAAGGCCTGGGCTGGTTCAGCGGCTCAGTTGTCCAGAGTATGCCGTTTCTCGCGATTACGATCGCACTCGGCCACTCACTCCTTTCGATGAGTGGATTTGAAACGCTCGCGCAGGTCTATCGTGAAATCGCCTATCCTAAACTCAAAAATCTCCGGATCACTGCGAATATCGTCTGCTGCTACGCGGTGCTTAGTACGGGAGTCGTAACACTGTTTGCCGGCTTCATCATCCCTGACTCGATCCGCCGCCACTATACGGACAATCTTCTCGGCGGTCTGGCAATGCACCTGGCGGGACCGCATATTATGCGGCTGGGCTTTCATATCTTCGTCGTGATCGTGGGGGTCATGATCTTGTCCGGAGCCGTGAACACGTCCATCATTGGGGCCAACGGGATATTGAATCGCGTCGCCGAAGATGGCGTCCTTGCCTATTGGTTCCGCAAACCACATTCACGCTTTGGCACCACTTACCGGCTGATCAATGCGATCACTTTGCTGCAAGTTTTGACCATTCTGGTGAGCCGCGGGAATGTCTATCTGCTCGGAGAGGCGTATGCGTTTGGAGTTGTCTGGAGCTTTTCCTTGAAGTCTCTCGGTGTGCTCGTCCTCAGGTTCAAGCGGAATGACCAAACATACAAACACCCGGGCAACTTTAAAATCGGCGGCCGCGAAATCCCGGCTGGCCTGATGGTTACCACTGCAGCCCTATTCCTGCTGGCAATTGTGAATCTAGGCTCTAAGCAGATAGCAACCATTTACGGCGTTTGCTTCACTCTTTTGCTCTTTGTCGTTTTTACGGTTTCCGAACGTTTGAATTCTCATAAACAGCGGAAGCATCACGAATCTCTCGAGCAGTTCAATTTGAAGCATGAGCCGGAAGTCGATGAGGAAACGATCCGTGTCCGCCCCGGATCGGTGCTTGTGGCGATTCGCGATTACACCCAGATGGCACACCTGCAGAATGCATTGCGACGAACCAATCTCAGACGCCAGGATATTGTCGTGATGACCGTACGACCCGTTACGGCGGGTGAGGGCGAACACGGGCTGCAGGATTACCAGCTTTTCGCTCACCACGAACAAGAGCTCTTCACCCGCGTCGTCTCCATGGCCGAGAAGGAGGGTAAATCCGTGAACCTGCTTGTCGTCCCGGCGCTCGATCCTCTTGAAGCTATCGTCAAAACCGCTGCGAAGTTTAAGGTGGCACGTTTGGTAACGGGAGTGTCACCGCGCATGGAACCAGAGGAATTGGCGCGCCGTGTAGGGCTCGCGTGGGAGAAGCTTCCAGAGCCGCGGCAGGGTTTTTCGTTGGAGGTAATCAGTGCCCACCACCGCAGCATATACGTAAACCTAGGACCGCATCCGCCGCGCCTCTGGCCGGAGGATCTTGACCGGGTTCACGAGTTATGGCTGGATCTGAGCGAACGTTTAGGCTGCAAACTTCATCATCGCGACGTTATCAACGTAGCTCTGAGGCGTCTGAAACGCGACTTGCACAACGAACACAGGGAAGAGGCCGTTGAAGAGATCCGCGACGAGCTTCGGGCTGATCCCGATATAGACAGGGAAACGCCATCTCGCGCGCCCGTCGTTTACGCGAAAGGCATCGCGAAAACTCGGCGGAATCTCTAGCGCGTACGTTGTAAGTCTCCTCACCGGGCTGCGGTTCCAGTAGACATTCTTTAAGAAACCTTGTACGGCGTTTGTGTTGTAGTAGAATGTCTGCCAGAGACAGCGAACCGGAGGTCAATAGTGAGATGGCGTTGCTGGAATTCTAAGCTCAGGTTCTGCAGGCTCAACTCTGGACGGCGTCATCAGGCCGACGAGGAACTGGAGCAAGAAATCGCCGCCCATCTTGCGATCGAGGTCAAACACAGGATTGAAAAGGGCGAAGCACCGGAAAACGCCGAGTGGGCCGCTTTGCAGTCCTTTGGAAATGTGGGTCTCGTCAAGGAGATCACGCGAAGCATGTGGGGCTCGGCGCTGTTGGAACGAGTAGCACAAAATCTGCGATACGCAGTGAGGATGCTGGGCAAAACGCCGGGTTTCACCATGGTCGCTGTTCTCACTCTCGCGCTCGGCATTGGGGCTAACACCGCGATCTTCAGCATCGATTACGCCACTCTGCTGGCGCCCCTGCCTTATCCTCAGCCCGGACAATTGGTGATCCTCTGGTCTAAATTCCAAGGACGGCGCGAGGTGATTTCGGTGGGAGACTTCCTGGAATGGAAACGCCAGGCGAGGTCGTTTCAGGATCTGAACGCCTGGACGGAAGGAACCTTCAACATTGCGACTCGCCAGCAACCGGAAAATATCACGGCCAGGATAGTTACTCCTGGTCTTCACCGGACGTTGGGAACTCCTTTCATGTTGGGTCGTGACTTCCTGCGGGACGAAGGGCGTTCGGGCGCAAACCATGTCGTCATTCTCACGAATAAATTCTGGAAACATCTTGGCAGCGACCCGCACGTGGTCGGCACTGTGCTTCGCATGGATGGTGAGCCGTACACCGTTGTGGGCGTTTTCGGACCCGGCCTGACCGACCGGGGGCAGGGAGAGATAGCCGTTCCGCTGGCCTTCAGGCCCGAACAGATCAACCATGAGAGTCGCTGGCTGTGTGTCATGGGAAGGTTGAAACCTGGCGTGACCCTGCGGCAGGCCCAGGCTGAAATGAACGCGGTCACAGCGCATCTTGCCGAAATCTATCCAGAGAGCAACAAAGGATGGAGCATTTCCGTAGAGCCGTTCAAGAACGACTTCATCCCAAGCGAACGAATCATGACGCTTTGGCTGCTGCTGGCCGCAGTTGCATTTGTGCTGCTGATCGCGTGCGTGAACGTCGCAAACCTGTTGCTGGGCCGCAGCCTGAGCCGCCAGAAAGAGATGGCGGTGCGCAGCGCCTTGGGAGCCAAACCAGCGGCGATATTCTTGCAGCTTCTGACCGAAAGTCTGTTGCTCGCAGGAGCGGGCGGTGCGCTCGGGGTCGGCGTGGGCTACGGCATCTTGCAGGGGCTGATCGCTGTGACACCACCCGACACTCTACCTAGTGAGGCGAATTTGCAGCTGAATGTACCAGTCCTGCTTTTTACCCTGGGCGTCACTTCTTTCGCCGGTATCCTGTTCGGGTGCGCTCCGGCGTGGTTGGCAGCTCGGGCCGATGCTGCGGAAGCGCTGAAGGAAGGTCAACGCGCTGGCACAAGCATCGGTCGCCGCCGGCTGCGCCGCTCCCTCGTAGCCGGTGAATTTGCGCTTGCGCTGACCTTGCTTGCTGGAGCTGGATTGGCAATTCACAGTTTTTGGAAGCTGCTGCACGTCGATCTCGGCGTCCGCACCGATCACGTCCTCACTTTTTATCTTTCTGTTCCCGAAGCTCGGCCGAAGAATCCGGACTCGATCGAAGCGTACTACCGCCGACTTCTTGCGAGCATCTCCGCCGTTCCTGGCGTTTCCCGTGTCTCCGCGCAGACCGGCACGCCTATGGAAGGAGCAGGCTTCTCGAGACCCTTCAGTATCGCCGGCCAGCGCGGAGGTGTGGACCCATCACAACGTCCGGTAGCCGCCTTCGGGATGGTGACGCCCCAGTTCTTCGAGACTTTTGGCATCCGGCTCGTTAAGGGACGTGTATTTACGGAGCGAGACAACAATGCCAGCCCGAAGGTCGCCGTTGTGAATGAGGACTTCGTTAACAAATATCTGAAGGGAGCTGACGTGCTCCGCGAACGGGTCTTGGTGGCCCAACCCGTTCCTGCCCTGTTCGAACCGGGGCCTCAAGTCGCATTTCAGATCGTAGGTGTCATTCACAACGTGCGCAGTCGCGGGCTTCGCCAGGACGTTCCGGGAATCTATGCGCCTTTCTGGCAGGCGCCGTGGCCAAGTGCTGCCATCGGTGTTCGCACCTTGCGCGACCCGGCAGCGATGACGAGCAGCATAGGCGCCGCGGTGCACGCCGTAGACCCGGAAGTTGCTCTCGCCGACCCGCGCACCATGGAACAAGTTCGCGACGAGGTGCTGGCCGGCGACCACTTCACTGCGATTCTCTTCACGAGCTTCGCCGGTATCGCGTTACTGCTCGCCGCGCTTGGCATCTATGGCGTGATGGCCTTCGCCGCAGTGCAACGCTCGCATGAAATTGCGTTGCGGATGGCGCTAGGTGCGACACGCCATGGCGTGATCAATCTAATGATGCGGGAAGGCTTGGGGCTGGCTTGTGCAGGAATGGCACTCGGATTGATTGGCGCCTATTTTGTGGATCGCGCCATGCGCAGCGCGCTGTTCGGTATCGGCGCCGTAGACTTTGTTGCATTTGGCGGAGTGGCGCTCGTTCTTTTCAGTGCGGCTCTGCTGGCCTGTTATGTGCCGGCCCGGCGCGCTGCCTCTGGGAATCCCATTCACCTGTTGAGAATCGAGTGACTGCACGCATCTGCCTGTTGGAGTAGCATGTGTCAGATGAAGCCGGCGATTTTCCTTACCGCAGTCCTCGTTTTTCATAGTTTTTCTTCGGCTCAAGTCCGTCCCTCCCACTGGTATGACCGGGCTGTCATCTACGAGATCTATCCACGCAGTTTCCAGGATTCAAACGGCGATGGCATCGGCGACTTGAATGGAGTCACGGAAAGGCTTGACTATCTCAAGCAGCTTGGTATCGACGCGATTTGGATCACTCCGTTTTTCCCGTCGCCCAATGCCGATTTCGGCTACGATGTCTCCGATTACGTGAATGTCGCTCCCGAATATGGAACGCTCCAGGACTGGGACAAGCTGGTCTCTGAAGCCAATAAACGCGGGATTCGCATTCTCATCGACTTCGTCCTCAATCACACCTCCGATCAACACCCGTGGTTCAGAGAGTCGCGATCCTCACGCGAAAATCCCAAGCGCGACTGGTATGTATGGCGAAGCGGCGGAGGTGCAAATCAGCCGCCCACGCATTGGACATCGATTTTTGGGGGCTACACGTGGACCTGGGATGCTCCGACTCAGCAATGGTATTACCATATCTTTCTGCCTCAGCAACCCGATGTGAACTGGGGAAATGCCGGGCTGCGCAAGGCCATGTTTGACGTCGTTCGCTTCTGGCTGGACCACGGCGCAAGCGGTTTCCGGCTGGATGCGACGCCTTACCTCTTCGAAGATCCAGTTTTCCCTGAAGATCCGCGTCCCCCGCAAGCGGGCGGCCCAGCCGCGCTGGAGCCATACAACTCAGGCCGACCGGAGAACCATGATGTATTGCGAGAGATGCGCAAGATCTTAGACGGTTATCGTGGCGACCCCGTGCTGCTGGGCGAATCATCGACCCCCACCATCCAGGATCTCGCGAAGGTCTATGGAGAGAATCACGACGAAATTCAGCTTCCAATGGATTTCTTGTTTGGAAATCTCACCACCTTGGATGCGGCGCTATTCAAGAAGCAGGTGGATGCAGCGCAGCTCCAACTAGCTGGTCAAACGCCGGTTTTCTTTCTCAGCAGTCACGATCACCCCCGCCAATGGAGTGTGTTTGGAGATGGAGAGCATAACGATCAGATCGCAAAGCTGACTGCGGTGCTTACGTTGACTCAGCGCGGTGCCGTTCTGCTGTATTACGGAGAAGAAATCGGCATGGCGACCATGCCGGCTGAGCAACTGAGCTCAGTGCCGACCGGCCCGAAACGCCCTCGGGCGGACAACCGCGATGGAGAGCGTACTCCCATGCAGTGGGATTCGGGCTTGAATGCGGGTTTCAGTCAGGGTTCGCCCTGGCTGCCGGTGGAATCCGCTTCTAAAAGCTACAACGTGGAGACTGAGAAGAAGGATCCCGACTCGATCTACTCCTGGTACCAGCAGCTTTTGAAGCTGCGGCACGAAAATGCGGCTATTCGTGACGGCGCTTATCTATCACTTGATTCCGGGAACCGGGATGTCTTCGCTTTCGGCCGACAAACAGCGGCTGGGGAAATGGCCTTGGTTGTTTTGAACACGAGTGCGAAAGAGCAGAACGTCAACATCGGCGGATATCCGGGCTCGTGGCCGGCTTTTAAGAGAGTGCTCATGGCCAGCCCGGCTGCCCATGTACCAAGCTCGCAGAAGATTCACCGTTGCTGCTTTCGGAGTATTGATCGCCACAAATCGGTCCCGCTTGCAGGATTAATAAGACTACCCAGAAGAAGATGGTCGTCGAAGAGCGCCATCTCCTCGGGGGTTGGTTCCTGGAACATCTTCGCCCACTGCACTACTTGCTCTCGTTCAATGGGCGGTGATTCCATCCCGCGGCATTGAAGCCGATTGAACAGGATGTCCACCGGTTCAGAGAGGTAGTGCAACTCGACCGCAACCCCGATATCTCTGGCTCCGAGGCGTAGCATATCTCGCTCGGATCTGCCCCAAGTGCCCCATTCGATGATCACCGACACACCGCGACTGAGTAGCTTCCGAGCGAGCTGCCATTGAAGAGTCTCAACCTTGGCGCGCCGCTCTTCATCGTAAAGATTCAGCGAGAGAGCCTCAAACCACTCATCGGGACAGAAACGAACGGCCTGGAGCTTCGGCTCAAGCTGCTTCGCGTGTGTTGTCTTACCCGAGCCGGGAAGCCCACAGACGATGACCAGCTTGGTGCTACCTTGAGCCAACTGCATTACTGAGGATTGTCGCAGCAGCATGACCAGTGGGCGGAGGCGCGTAATCCACAGCAGCGGGACGTCCCAGTAACTCGATGAAGATCCGTTTTCAACGAGTCTGCCCAGAAACGAGTCTGCCCAGAGTTGATAGGCCTTGGGTGTGCTCGGCGAACCTCGACAGATTGTCGTTGATCCTGCGGATGAGGGGAAGTCGGTCGCGCCCAAGTGTCCTCTGATCGAATCACCTTCGAAGTAGATGTCGATGCCCCCTCGCCTGGCATTTGCAAGGAGCTGACAAATGCGCTCAGGATCGGCTACCCGAATGTGGCCGAAAAGCACCACGGCGGCTCAAAATAACCGTAAGTACAACATACTAAAAGGGATACGCTTTAGAACTTGCATCCTAAGTTGACATTGGCACGTCCAATCAGCAGGAGAAATGAAGATGAGAGGGCAAATTAAGACCGGCCTAAAAGCAACTGTCGTTTTGCTCATCAGCGCAACATTAGGCTTCCCCCAGGGGAGCATGTCTGCGCCCGCACCATATGGAGCGGGGTCGAATGGGGTCGGATACGGTCAGCCGCCCGCGCAGCGGGAAGCAGTTCCTGGAACGATTAACTACGTCGAAGGGCAGGCCACATTGAACGGCAAGCCTCTGGGACCAGGTGCCGCGGGGTATGCGATCGTTCAGCCGAACGGGGCGATTGACACACAGGCCGGGTTTGTTGAGGTGTTGTTGACACCAGGCGCATTCCTGCGCATCGGGCACAACAGTGAGGTTGTTGTGCAGTCCGCGGGTCTGGCCAACATTCAATTACAAGTTGTTCACGGTTCTGCCATGATCGAAGCGGCGAATTTTGTAAAAGGCGCGACCATGCAGGTCGGCATGAACGGTGCGACCGCGCAAATTGAGCAGCGCGGGCTTTATCAGTTCGACGCGAATCAACAATTCGTAAGGGTGCTTGACGGGAAAGCCAAGCTACTCGAAGCGTCACAAGTAAGGACGATCGACAAGGGCGATCAGATTGTACTGACTAACGCCAACGTCAAATCACATGGTTTCGATAAGCAGGTGGCGGAAGCCGACCCGCTGTATGTCTGGAGCAAGGCTCGCAGCGCGGCTGAAGCGGGAGCCAACGCGAGTGTAGCCCGCAATTTGGCGGTGTATGGCGGCTGGTACGGTCCTGGCTGGTATTGGGATCCGTTCTGGGCCGAGTATGCTTTCCTGCCTGGCGCAGGATATCTATATAGTCCATTTGGCTGGCCGTTCTACTCACCGGGCTTCGTCTTTGCTGCTCCGCTATACCATCCCTTCTATGGACGTGTAGGCGTCTCAGCGGGCGTGTATGCCGGGGGGTTGCATGGCTTCGCCGTTGGCGGTTTCCACGGCGGACGTCGCTAAGCACCTGAGTCAAACGCAATCCATTTATGGGCCGTGAGTGCGAAAGCTCACGGCCTTTTTGTTGTTCATTAGAACTGGTAAACGTTCGAGCCCAGTGCAAAGCGATCTGATTTTTGCGGTTCTCCAGAGCGGACTAGATTTTGCTACGCCCGCCGTGAATCACTGCGATTCACACCGCTTGGATGCGCCGGAGTCACAAGATAACTCACTTGCGAAATAGTGCGACGTAATATGCGCGCTGTGACGCCGGTCCCAACGATGACCGTTGAAAACAAGTACGAGGTAACAAAGATTGAGAATGATCGAACAAAACTCAGTATTTTCGCCGATCGCACGGTCCGTGTGTCTGCTGATCTGTGGAACCGTGCTGTGTTTCGGGCAATCGGAAGATCACCCCTTCACGGCAAATGTGGGTGGCGGGTTTACGGCGCCGACAGGGCGTATCGCTAATAGTCTCGATATTGGAGGCAATTTCCAGGCAAGTGCCGGTATCAATCTAAGTAGTTATCTTGCCCTTACCGGGACCTTTGGATTCCAAGCCCTCGGCATCACTGGCAGCGCGCTGCAGGCCGTCAATGAACCAGACGGCAACGGGCGCGTTTACACCATTACGGTAGATCCGAGATTCACACTGCCCCTTGGTGGGAGAAGCAGCTTTTACGTGCTTGCCGGCGGCGGATGGCTTCCCAGAACTGTGCAATTCACACAGCCGACCTTGGCGAGTACCTTCGTTTTTGATCCATGGTGGGGCTACTATGGTCCCGCTCTCGTTCCGGCAAATCAGGTTCTCGGCTCAGTCAGTCAAAACGCTGGAGTCTGGGACGTGGGCGGCGGCTTCAACTTTCCTCTGCCTCGGACTAGAGCCAAACTTTACCTCGAGGCTCGCTACTTCGACGGGCTAACGAATAATACGCATACCTCGTTGGTCCCGCTTACGTTAGGCGTTCGCTGGTAACGAAACGATCCAGCACTAGCTTGGGGAGCTACTCGTCCCAAGCACGATGTAGCTCCTGAATGCTGACTGGCTGCGTGGTTCCAGCTATTTCCAGCAGGCACCGATGGATTCTCCAGCTTCAATCGCTTAGCGTCTCGTATCGACTCGCGATTCCGGAGTACCTTCTTTCGAAAGTGCCTCCATCTGGCCCTTCAATACTTCGGTCTGGAGCTTGCGAGCTGCGGCAAGCTCAGCCATCCCTTCTTTTTGCCTGCCGGCGGCCAGATAGGCGCGTCCCAACTGATAGTGGTAATTGCCGTTCTCGGGCTCGAGAGCGAGAGCTCGTTCGACGTGCGGAATGGCCTGTGTAACAGCGCCCGCCTGGAAGAGGGCTTTGCCGAGCGCCGAATGAAGGCTGGCCCCATCCGGAATTCGCGTGACTGCCCGCTGTAGTAGAGCGATGGCCTCAGTAGTCTTGCCTTGATCCAGTCTGATTCGCGTCAGGCTCTCGTATGCCCAGGGATCTTGCGGGCTGACTTGCGTTTCTTCTTCAAACTCCCTAGCTGCGGCGTCGAACTTGCCCAACTTTTCATACAGGACGCCCAGATAGTAATGCGCATACGGTAGCCGCGAATCTCCGGCCACGGTCTTCTCGAGTTCGGCCTCTGAATTCGGATAGTCGTTTAGCGCCAGGTAGGCCTTCCCAAGAAGTTCATGCAAATGCGGAGTGTCGCCACCTGCCCGAACTAATTGTGCAAACGCGTGCTCTGCCTCAGCGGGGTGGTTCAGCTTCCCATAAGAAACGCCGAGCATGAAAAGGTATTCGAGATCCTGCTGTTCACGATCTTGAAGAACCAGGAGTTCGCCGACAGTGTCTTCAAAATCATCCATCATGAAGTGGCATACGCCCTTCAGATACCGCGCCTGGAGATTAGCCGGGTCAGTGGAAAGGACGGTTTCGAAAAATGGGATCGCCTGTTTGAACTCTCGCTTCCGATAGTAGGCCAAGCCGAGATTCAGATCGACACCGGCCATATTGGGGGCACGTTTCTTCGCTTCGGTGAATACTCGAATTGCTTTCTCGAGTTTGCCGGTGCGCAGGTAAGCGACGCCCAGGTTGGAGTATACCGGCGCAGTTCGATATCCTTTCGCAACCAGGCATTCAAAATTCCGCTGGGCGTCGGTATATCGGCCACCGACCAATGCGAGACGGCCCTTTTCGAAGACCTCCTTGGGATCAAACGATTCAGTCTGCCGGCCCTTCCCAGGCATCCCCAGAAAGGCAGCTAGAACCAGCGTTGCAACGGGGATCGTGATGGCCTTCGACGCCATGCGGAGTTCATCGTAGCACCGAATATCTTCGTTATGGAAATTTTGTGAGAAGCGCGCAGCAGATTTCGATAGACTGCTGGGCTTCTGCGCGATAACATCGCCGAGACGGCACAACGGAATGAGCGCTCACCGAATTGGACTTATAGGCTGCGGGTGGATCGCGCCGTTTCATGTAGCCGGCCTACAGCAGTCCGCGCGAAATGGCCAAATCGTATGGGTAGCCGACCCCAATGTGGAGCATGCTCGCGCCATTGCCGAGCAAACCGGCGCCCGAGCTATTTCCGATTATCACTCCGGGCTCCGGGATATAGATTGCGCTTTCATTCTCGTTCCACACCATCTTCACGAGCAGGTCACGCTCGACTGCTTGCGGGCCGGTTGCCACGTCCTTCTTGAAAAACCAATCGCTAATACTCTGGACGAGGCAGACCGCATGATCGAGGCGGCAAGATCGACAGGCAAAACATTCATGGTGGCGTATCCACATCGTTATAAGACGAGCTTCCGGCTATTCAAAAGCGCCATTGAGAGCGGCCGATACGGCAATCTGCTAATGCTCGACAGCTTGATTGACGATTCGGTCGACGGTTATCTTGCGGATTGGATGACGCGGAAAGCCACCCTGGGCGGCGGCTGTCTATTTTCCGCATCGGGTCACCAGCTCGACATTATGTTGTGGATCGGTGGAGAAGTGAAGGCCGCATATATGGTGGGTTCGCGCGGGCGCGTTGAAATGGAAGGAGAGGATTCGGCTGCATGCATCCTGAAGTTCCAAAACGGCCCGATCGGCGTAGTGCGGCACACTTGGGCTTCGCCTAAAGTTCGGGTCTGGTACACGATGGAAGCGATGTGCGAGAAGGCACACGTCATACTGACCTGCACCCCGCTGGGAGATCAGAACATGGACGGCGTCCGCTGCCGCTGGCACACCCGAATCGTTGCCCTGGGTAACCAGGACGAAGTGCTTTTGGAGAGTGAAGAAGGCCTTGATCTTGGGCCCGAGATTGAGCATTTCTTTGACTGCATCGAGAGCGGCCGCACACCCGAGACCGACGGTCGGATAGCGCGGAAAGTCTCTGCCGTCGTGCTCGATGCGTACCGCCGTGCCGCAACCGATGGCGCGAACGTATGACGCAGCAAGCAAGCATGAGAGATCCCATCTACAGTCTGGTACTTCGAAATGGGCACGTTATCGATCCAGCACAGAAACTGAATCGAGTGACTGACGTGGCAATTGAAGGCGGAAAGGTCGCCGTGGTGGGGAACGCGCTCCAAGCTGGCTCGATCGAATACGACCTTCGCGGGAAATATGTCTGTCCGGGGCTGATCGATCTTCACTGGCACTGGTGGGAAGGCAGCTCGTTTGGAATTGATCCCGATATTTGTATCAATCAGGGTGTCACGACGGTCGTTGACGCCGGGACTACGGGATTCATCAACTTCCCCGTATTCCGCCATACTCAAGTAAGCTCCGCACACCTCGGCGTCCTTGCATTCGTAAATATCAGCGCCATAGGGATTCCTACAACTCTCGTAGGCGAACTGGAAGACCTTCGATTTGCTCGTCCGCGCGAAACCGCCCGGGTAATCGAGGCGAACCGCGATCTGTGCGTCGGCGTCAAGATACGTGAGGGCAGCATGACCGCAGGTCATGGAATGGAGGCGCTGGACAAGGCAATCGAGGCGGCGACTTCCACCCGCCTCCCTCTCATGGTTCACATCTCGAAGGGAGCCGAGACACGAGAAATTCTACGAAAGCTTAGGCCAGGAGACATCGTCACGCACTGCTTTCAGGGGCGGGGAGACGGGATTCTTGACGAAAGCAGTCGGGGCTTGCTGCCGGAGGTCCGCGCTATGCGAGAAGAAGGAGTGCTATTCGACATCGGCCATGGGGCGGGCGCGTTTAGTTGGGACGTAGCGCGAAAAGCCTTTGAGCACTTTTTCTATCCGGATACGATCAGCACCGACCTGCACCGCTTTTCGATCGCTCGCTTCGCATTTGATATGCCATCGGTGATGTCCAAGTTCCTTCACCTCGGGATGACTCTTGAAGAGGTGGTTCAGAAGTCGACGTGGGCTCCAGCGAAAGCTATCGGCCGAGACGACCAACTAGGAACACTGAAGCCGGGCACTGCTGCCGATATCTTTGTGTTTGAGCTCGAGGAAGGCAGCTTCCCGCTCGAAGATACGCACCTGCGGACAGAGCGGGGCCTACGGCGAATCAGGCCTGTCTTCACCATCCGAAATGGGGCGAAAATCGAATCCGGCTCTTATCCAGTTCGACTGCGCGATTTCGACGAATGCGATCACGAACTTTTTCGTTCCATCGAAGAAACAGCAAATCGCTCCTGAGGCAAACGGATCACCGCGGGACCACAGGTAGAATCAGAGCCGAGGGGTGTTCCGAATCGTGATAAACCGTCTGGTTAGCAACCACTATGCGCTCGCTGGTCGTCAGATCCTCGCCGGTGTTTAGATTCCGATCGTAGCGGGGAAAATTACTGCTGGAGATTTCTAAACGAATCCGATGTCCTCTTCGGAAAAGATTGGAAGTCGACCATAGATCGACTCGAATCCGGTAAATTTCACCTGGCACTAGCAGTTCCGGCTTCTCAAACGAGTCGCGGAAGCGAATACGAAGAATACCGTCCGCCAGATTGCGGGCAAAGCCATCCGGGTGAACGTCTACGAGCTTGGCTGTGAAGTCAGTGTCCACAGCCGATGAACTCACGAATAGTTCCGCGAGGACCGGCCCCGTAACCTCTACGTCAGTGTCGAGCGGCGCGGTGTCATAGACGAGTATGTCGGTGCGGCTCTCCAGCGAGCTTTGATCGAACACGCCCGGCGAAAGATGATCATGGTCGCAACAATTCCCTCCTCCCAGAGTCGTCACGGGATCAGCAGGATCGTAGACGTAGTGGTCTGCCGGCTCGTCTTCCGGAGGCGTTCCGCTCAGCTTGCCGTTTCCCACAAGTGAATTGGCAGAGCCGCCGGAATGTAAATAAAAGCTGGTGAGGCGCGCCCGTTCTAGAGGCCAACCATCTTCATCGCGCCAGACGTTCTCGCCCATTACGAAGATCTTCACTGGCTTTTCGCGATCCAGGCCGTTCGTGGCTCCCTTGAGGATGTGATCGAACCAGCGAAGCATCTCGTCTTCTTCGTTCCGGCACCCCTCAGGCGCGAAGCTGTATCCGCCTGCCTTGCCTTGGCGGAAGCTCTCCGAATCGTGAAACCAAGGGCCGACCAGCAGACGCTGTCCGCTCCGTGACGCTTCCGTTCCGCCCTGCTCCGAGATGCCAACGTAATTTCGCAGCGTGCCATTCAGAAAGATGTCGTACCAACCGCCGACGTGATAGCAAGGGATATCGATCTTGTCGAACCGATGATGAATCGACCACTGCTTCCAGTAATCGTCGTAGCGGGAATGCTGCAGCCAGTCGAAGAAGTAGGACGCCAGGTCACGGGGCGAACTGGCTTCGAAGAACGAGAATTTCGAGAGCGGTAGTTCCCAAATTCTGGTCATAGCGTTCGCACTCTTCTGAACTTGCCGGTTCAGTGTGTCCGGTGCAAGCCGGAAAGACGCCCAGGACTCATTGAAGAACTGCTGGAACGCTCCGCCTCGGTAAGTCCACTCATCGTAGTAGTCGCACGCCGTAACGACCGGGAAAAGACAAGCAAGGTGGGGCGGCTGTGCAAGGGCAGCGAACAGTTGAGTCACTCCCAAGTAAGACCATCCGAACATTCCCACCTTCCCGTTTGAATAGGGTAATGCCGCCGCCCATTCAACCGTGTCGTAGCCGTCATCTACTTCGTGGCGGAAAGGATACCATTCGCCATCGGAAGCGAATCGCCCGCGAACGTCCTGCAGGATGACCACGTATCCGCTCGTAGCGGCGCGGATCGCGAACGGCGTGCCATTGGCATTGTAATTAGCCTTGTTGTATGGAGTCCGTTGCAACAGTACCGGGAACCGGCCTTGTGCTCTTGGTCGAAAAACATCGGCTCGCAAGATGACGCCGTCCCGCATGTGGGCGATGACATCACGCTCCATCTGTATTTCGTAGCTTTCTCCTGCCATCTAGTTCCGATAGGCCGGTCAGCGAGCGCTCGTCGCTTCGAGTAGCAGTACAGCGTCTTCGCTCGCCATAGACGGAGTGAGAGGCCGGAGACCGGAATTCGGGAAAGTGCCTGCCACCGTGGCTTCGCCCGTCTCCGGATTGATCCAGGTCGCTCGAACGGTGTCGGAGCTGCTGACTTTGCCGAAATCGACAGTCACCGGGCCTCGCGTACTGAGGTAGAGAATTGCCCAATCCCCGCTGGTAGAGCGCGCCGCCGCGTTCAAGTCCTTATCGCATCCGGTACCGGTTGCGATCACCGATTGATCCGGCACTAGCGTCCACCAGGTGCGCTCTTCCAGCACATGCTTTAAGGTGCTCATCTGGCGTGCCCCCGGAGAATCAAGTGACTGACGCCAGCTGGGATTTTTTCTCCACATGTCATTGTGACCGTACGTATGAAATCCCCCCGCCAGATACGCCCACCACGCTTGTTTACGAACAATCAAGGGAGTGATGGGCCGGCTTGGATACTCCGGACCCTCTTCATAGGCGCCCTCGGCCAGCACCACAGGTTTCACAGGCAGCCGGCAGTAGTCCGCAAGCACGAGTGAATGGATCCGCCAATAATCGCTCCAGGTCTGAATTGTGTTGTATGCAAGCCAATGCTCGGTGTGAAAGTAGCTGGACGAATTGCCTCCACCGGGGTGGAAGGTGATCAGGTGTTCACCACCGTCGCCTTCCTGGAGTCCGGTAGCCAAGGCCTTCGTGATCTCCGGGTACTCCGATGACTTCAAATCGAATCCGTCAACCCAAATGAGATTCGGCACGTTCTTATACCGCCGCCCGAGCCAACGACCGTACTCCCGAACATTCGCCTCGGTAAAGATCTTCTGTTTTTTTACAAAAGCACCAGAGCTTCCACCGCACGGCATGATAGCCAGAATCAGATTCTTGCGGTGTGCAACTTCGAGAACGCGATCGATATTTTTGAAGAATGCCTCATTCGGAGTTGCGGGATTCCAATTGAGAAACGGGGAATTTCCGGTTACGTCGTCCGCTTTCGGTTTTACTCCAGGACCACCGGTGAAGACCATCATGACGTTGATGATTGTGAACCCTTGTCGCGCTCTGTGATCGAGGTATTCTTCGGCCTCGGCTGGAGTGTAGAGATTGGCAATCGTCCAGGCTGTGTCGCCGAGCCAGAAGAATGGTTTTCCGTCGCGAACAAAATAGTGGCCACTCGGAGTCAATAGCGGCGTCGCAGCGGCTGCTACTGCGCAAGCAACTCCGGCGAGCAATCGTGCACAACGATATATAAATCCAAACATTTCGATCGCGGCGCATCATCGTAGCACGTGACTTTCGGGAATTAGCGGGTTCTTTGGCGGATTCGTTCATTGTTTCTGGACAAGTTGCGCCGGATCGAACTACATGCAGCGGGTATAAGTTCTCGCCATTCCAGGGTTTCACGGTCTTTCTGACAATCCCGAGCGGAAGCGAGCGGCCTCTCGTCTTTTAACAAACAAAAAGAAATTTCTGATAGACCTCGCATACTTGCCGCGTTACTCTCGCCACAGGTTTCTTGCAATTTAGAGGTGGAACTGCACGTGGCTGCGCAGTGTTTGAGCACCCGGAGCAGATGCGGCCGAATGAAAGGAGCATCCCGGTGAGAAAACTGATTGTCCTCGCAGGCACGATGCTGTCCCTGGCGAGTTTCCGCTGCAGCGCACAGGATCTCGCGAACATCGCCGGCACGATTACTGATCCTTCCGGCGGGTTGGTCCCCGATGTCAATGTCATCGTTTCCAATCCGGATCGGGGCTTCACCAGAAAGCTCGTTTCGGATTCGTCAGGCGAATACACAGCCGCGCGGGTACCAATTGGAAACTATGTCATCACTGTCGAAAAGGCCGGATTTCAGAAACTGGTGCGCAGCGGGATCACGCTTCAAGTCGGAGAGACAGTTCGGGTGGACATGACATTGCAGGTCGGCTCCGTGAGCCAAGAAGTGCTGGTCAACTCGAACGTGCCGAAGGTCGAAACTGAAACGGCTGCTATCTCGGACGTTGTCACCGGTTCTCAAGTCAGCCAGCTCAATCTGAACGCGAGGAACTTCGCGAACCTCGCCACGTTGGTTCCAGGGGCGGCCACTCTGGGAACGGGCTTCGATTCATCACACGTCGGTGTATTGAGTAACGCGGCCATATCCTTCAACGGTCTCCCAGTGAATATCCAGAACTGGGAGGTCGATGGTACGAACAACATCGATCAAGGTTCGGGGAGTGGCTCTATCATGACTTACCCAAGCGTTGACTCCATTGCGGAATTCCGAGTCTCGACCGCGAACTATAGCGCGGAATACGGAAAATCCGGAGGAGCAAACATCGAGATCGTCACCAAGTCGGGTACCCGTGACTTCCATGGCACGATGTTCGAGTTTGTCCGGAACGACAAGTTTGATGCAAATGACTGGTTCATCAATCGCACGATTGAACCGAACGGTCAGTCCGCGCCACAGACTCCTCTAAAACGGAACAACTTCGGATTCACGCTGGGCGGCCCAATCTTCATTCCGCAACACTTCAACACCGGTCGGAACAAACTGTTTTTCTTTGTCTCCGAGGAATGGCGTGAAAATCGCGAAGGCACCGTGCTGAATTCGAACGTTCCCACAGCTACGCATGCGCCATGGCGACTTCAGCGAATGTGATGCCAACTCGCCGAACTTCAATTCCATCGTGGCTTCGGGGTGCCAGATACCTTTGAATCCCGCGACCAATCTGCCTTACCAGAACGATATCGTTCCCATTAACCCGACTGGGCAGGCATTGCTGAATGCGCTCGTGCCGCTACCGAACAATGGCGTTAACTTCTACACGACAGCCCCGAGCCTTCCTACCTCTTTTCGCGAAGACATGTTCAAGATCGATTACAACATCTCGGATAACGTTAGGGCATTTTTCCGATACACCCAAGACGCTTTTGAATCCGATTTCGTCCCAACTCTGTGGTCGTCCGCAAACTTTGGGACGGTCAAGTCCAAATGGACCAGCCCTGCCAAGTCGGCGGTCTTTCATTTGACGCAGGCCATTCGCCCCGATCTCCTGAACGAGTTCATTGCCAGCTTCTCCGCAGACGTGAATACCGTAAACAATTACACCGGATTTGATTCCCCGGCCGGATCAATCAACAAGCCTGCCGATTTCTCAATGAAAAGCATCTTTCCGGCAAATCAGAACCAGCCGAAGTTGCCTGGGATTTCGCTCAGTGGAGGCGTGCCTTTTAACTTCGCCGAATCCACTGGATTCGAGTTCTTCTTCTGGGATCCCCAACCCGCAATCAAGGACAATCTGATCTGGACCCACGGCAGCCACACCTTCAAAACGGGAATTTTTCTTCTCTACAACCACATCAACACCACGACGAATATCGGTCTCAATACGCAGGGATTTCTTTCCTTTGGCCCCGGCAACGGTTCGAGTATCAGCACAGGAAACGCGCTGGCCGACATGTATCTCGGATTGATTGCCAATTACCAGGAGTACGGGCGAGTGGTGAATGGAAATCTACTTGGGGGCGCCGCGTTAGGCCACTGGCGCCAGTGGGATTTCGAGCCTTACGTCCAGGACGACTGGCGCGTGACCCCGCATCTCACTCTGAATCTAGGGTTACGCTATTCGTGGTTAACAGCCTTTCACGATACAGTCACCCCGACGAACGATTCCCTTTTCGTCCCGTCACTATACAACCCGGCGAAGCAGGCTCAGCTCGACAGCAATGGTAATCTGATCCCGGGCTCCGGGGCGAATTACCTGAACTACGGCAACGGACTGGTCCAGTGCGGCTCAGGAGGAATTCCGATAGGCTGCTACAATCCGTATCACGGTACGGTGTCGCCGCGTTTCGGGTTCTCCTGGGATCCGATCGGCAAGGGCACCACGGTAATTCGGGGCGGCTACGCGCTCACTTGGGATAGCGGCAATCCGCTGCAAAACGGGGCCGGGTTCAACGGCAATCCGCCCACAGCCACAAACCTGTTCGGATACAACATCATGGGATACGAGAACGTTGTGCCCGGTCCGCTGGGACCCGCCAGTTTCTCCAACGTAAACGTCCCCAAATGGCAGCAGATTCAACAATTCAATTTCGGGGTACAGCACCAGTTTCCGGGCAACAACATTTTGAGCTTGAGTTATGTCGGAACGCTCGGTCATCACCTGCAGCAGAATGTCAACATCAATCAGGTCCGTGTGGGCTCGGGGACCCAGAACGTTCCCGCTTTGGCCGGCACGCCAGGGTGCGACGCTCAAGGAAACTGCGACGTCCAATCGATCCTGATCAACAATCTGGAACCGTCCGTTTTCTTCGTCCCGTATCGCGGATATGCTGGCATCGCTCAGCGTCAAATGACCGGTAATTCCAACTACAACTCGCTGCAGGTGAATTTCCGGCACACATTTGGGTATGGCCTTTCTTTCCAGGCCGCCTACACCTGGTCTCACGAACTCGACAACATGTTTCAGGGCGGTAGTTCCAATTCGGGTGGGACCAACGGGATCGATGATCAGGATCTTCACCGCTGGTATGGCACCGGAGGGTTGAATCAGGGGCAGATTCTGATTCTGAATTATGTGTACGAGTTGCCGTTCTTCAAGAGAGCTCAGAATCCGTTCACTCGGTCCGCGCTGGGCGGTTGGCAAATCAGCGGAATCTCAAGTTTCATGACGGGAGTTCCCGTTGGAGTGACATGCGGAATCGACGGTTTATCCACCGGGATCGGTGGACCGACCGGCTGCAATCCTCTTGGTCCACTCGGCGTCAAAAAAGCCACCGTAAACGATCCCCAATTCGGCCTTACGCCGACGTGGTTCGATCCCAGCATGCTCGGGCAGATCACGCTGAATCAGCTTCGTGCCGACAATGAGCCTGGCATGTTCGGCTACCTGGGCAAGTATGCGCTAACCGGACCGGGACGAAATAACTGGGATTTGGCGCTCATGAAAAACATTTCGTTGCCCTGGTTCAAGAGCGAGCGCAGCTCTCTTCAGTTCCGGGCGGAGAGCTATAACACATTCAATCATCCGCAGTGGAGCGGCATCAACATATTCTGCAGCGGGACTACCGCGCCTGGGGCTCCCTGTAACGGCGATCAGAACATTGGAAATGGAGAGGTGAGCAGCGCAGCGCCGCCGCGAATTCTACAACTTGGTCTTAAATTCAACTTTTAAGTACTGAGAGAACTACTTTGCGCGAAAAGCCACTTGGCGGGCGCCGCCGATCGGCGTATGATTGCAGGATACAGAATGGGCGGTGCCTATGCCAGTGCAGAAAGGCGTAAGCTGGGAACGCGTCGATTCGTTTGTCGATCGCCAGATCAGCCCTGAGAAATTCCACATTTGGCCGTTCGCCAACTCCTACCCTGTCGACGTCCGCTTTTTGATACTCGACCGGCGTCATGACGTGCCCATGCATCGGCCCGATCATCTCGAAGTCGTAATCTTCGAGTCAGGTGAGTTGGGATACGAAGTTGAGGACCGTAGATGCGTGGTGCGAACGAACGACGTCATCGTCGTGGGGGATCGCATCCAGCACCGTTGTCTACCCCTTGGCGCGTCGCAGCGCGAAGCGCGCTCAGTGGTGCTGTCCTTTGCCCCGAGATTGATTCATTCCGGCGGCTCGCTTTGTGACGAAACGCACTACCTGATGCCTTTCGGTTTGCTGAACTCGTCAGTGCCTAACGTAATTCCCGCTGCCACCGGGCTGTCGCGAGAGATATTCGAATTTATCGAGCGGATTCGCAGCGAGTTGCCGGGTGAGACAGACCGTTCGCGTCTCGCCATCAAAACCTACCTAAAGATGGTTTTACTGGCTTTGGTCAACCACTATACTGAACTCGATTCGGCGCGCGAGGCACTGTACTACCGACAGAGCAGCCTTGGCCGTTTGGCTCCTCTCATGGAACATATCGAACAACATTATGGGGAGCCCATCCGGGTGCGTGATGCTGCCAAGCTGTGCGCCATGAGCGACTGCTGCTTCATGCAACTGTTCAAGGAAGTGACCGGCCAGTCCTTCATCGCCTTTCTGAATCATTTCCGCGTAACCCGAGCGCAAAGCCTGCTAACCTCGACCGACCGGTCGATTTCAGATGTCAGTCTAGAGACGGGGTTCTGCAACCAAAGTTATTTCGGGGTGATTTTCCGGCGGATCACAGGTGTGACACCGCTCGAGTACCGCCTCGAGCGCCGAAAAATTAGAACACGAGCGAGCCAGCCTGTTTAGACCGCAGTCAGGCCGCCGTCAACTGTAAACACCCCCCCGATGCAGTAGGACGAATCACTGGAAGCGAGAAACGTGGCGATGCCGGCCAAATCCTCTGGAGTTCCCAATCTTCGCGAAGGTGTAATCTCGGCATAACGCTTGCGCGCTTCCATATCAGAAAGCTCTACTGCATTCATTGGGGTGTCGATGGTTCCCGGAACAATAGCGTTGACGCGGATTTGGTCCGGTCCGTAATCGGCCGCCATGGCGCGCATCAGGCCGATCACGCCACCTTTGCTGGTGCTGTAGGCGGTTAGACGAGTGAACCCGAACAGACCGGTCGGTGACGCGATATGGATGATGGAACCGCCGCCTTGCGTGAGCATGCTGGGAATTGCGTATTTGGAGCAGAGCCAGTAGCCCCGCAGATTCACCGCCATCGTGCGATCCCACGCCTCGTTGCTCAGTTCGTGGGCTCGGGCTTCCTGCTCAAAAAGGAGAACGGCTGCGTTGTTACACAAAATATCGATTCGGCCATAGCGATCGAGAGCCCTTCGGGTCATCGCCTCGACCTGTCCTTCATCGGACACATCAGTTTTTACAAACAGAGCCTCGCCTGTCCTACAAATGGATCGTGCTGCGGATTTTCCATTGATGGCATCGACCTCAGCGATGACGACGGCTGCACCCTCTTGGCCAAATCGCTCCGCGATCCCGCGCCCGATGCCGGCGCCACCGCCGGTGACAATTGCAACCTTGTTTTTCAATCGCATGCTAGTTTCACGTGAGTTTCCGTTTGAAGCCGCCAGTTTGAACCGCCAGGTACGCAATTCCCAGCAGTGTCCAGACCGCGCCGACACGCTTAGCCAAAGGCGAAATGCTTAGCCAGATATCGAAACAAATTGCGAAGCCAAGTATCGGGCACACAAGGTTGGCCCACATCCCAGCCCTGTCGCGTTGCCGTAGGCGTATGAAGTAGTGCGCGAGAACCGACAAGTTGACAGCCATAAATCCGAGGCACGCTCCGAAATTGACCAGTTCGGCGCCGGTATCCAAATCAAAGATTAAACCGCCCCCGCACGCGATACTTCCCATCAACAGAACACTGTATACCGGGGTGCGCAGCACCGGATGTACATAACCGAAGAGCCTGTGAGGAAGCCGCCCATCGCGTGCCATACCGAAGAGCAGTCGGGACGCACTTGCCTGACTAGTGATCCCACTGGCCCATGCCTGCGCGATCACCAGGAAGGCTATAAGGAAGAACAACCCAGGCCCCCCGATCAGCCGTCCAATATCCGAGAACGCCGTTTCGATTGGATGGAACCGAGTGTAATCAGGCCAAATTAACTGGCCCAGGTAGGTCTGAAGGATGAAGATTGTCCCGGCTACAAAACAGACCAGCACAGTAGCGCGAGCCACATTGCGCTGTGGGTCCTTGGCGTCCTCGGCAAGCGTAGAGATGCCATCGAACCCCAGAAAAGAGAGCACCGCAATGGGAGTTGCGGACATAATGGCAGCTAGCGAGAACGACGGTTGATTGTAAAACGGTTTCAACGATAGTAGCGTGCCCTCTCCCGTTTTGCCAAGAAGCGCACGCACCGCAGCAGCTACGAACCAAATGATTGAAACGGAGAGTACTGCATTAAACACGATGGTCGCCCGAGAGGTCATCTCAATCCCGCAGAGATTGATTCCCGTGACAACTGCCGCCGTAATCACTACCCAGACAAAGTACGGAACGGCGGGCACTAACTTGTTGGAAGTGACGGCTGCGATGATGACACAGAGCATGGGCATCAACAGATAGTCCAGAATCATGACCCACCCGGCAAGATAACCGGCCACGGGGTGAATTGCTCGCGAAGCATAGGCGTATGTAGAACCGGCCTCTGGAAATGCCGCAGCCATTCGCCCATAACTCACAGCTGTGAAACTGATGGCAAGCATCGCAATCAAATAGACGAGCGCAAAATGTCCATGAGATTTTACAGATCCGACTCCGAAGAAGGTGTATGGAGCGGTGGGGCCGACGAACGCCAGCCCGAAAAGCACTAGCGCCCAGAGAGACAGTACAGGCTTGAAACTCTGCCGGGCTGCAACATCTCCAGACTCGAGCTTTGGAAGATCAGCGTCAGTTCTCATCGGAGCGCGAACAGGCCAACCCCGGCTTAGAGTACGATTTCGGCGGGCTCAGGCGCGCGGTTTACTTTGTGTTGCTCCACTTCGCTCTGAATGAAGCGCACCGTCTCGGCCGCGATTTCGAGCATTTGCTGGAAATCGGCATCCGTCGTAACCAGGGGAGGTTTGAATTTCAGCACGTTGCTGCCGATGCCGCCGAATTGGGTGATCAATCCGTGTTCCAAGGCAAACTCCCAAGCTTTTCGACAGGCCGCTGTCGCGGGCATCTTGCTCCTGCGGTCCTCCACGAAATCCACTCCAATAAATAAGCCCGGACCACGCACATCTCCGATCACGTCAAATTCCTGCGCGAGTTGCCGGAACCATTCCGTGGCTCTGGCACCGAGTACTCGGGCACGTTCCGCGAGTTGTTCCTTCTCCACGATATCGAGCACTGCCAATCCGGCCGCTGCCGCCAGCGGTTGATTCATAAAGGTCAACATGTGCCAGGTCTCCGATTCCAGATTTTCCGGGATCAGGTTTTTGCGGGTGGTGAACGTTCCGATCGGAACCCCGCCGCCCAGCGCCTTGCCCGCGACCAGAATATCCGGCACCATATCGAACAGGTCGCAAGCCCAATTGGCGCCACAGCGGGCTAAACCGGTCTGGATCTCATCCACAATTAGCAGCACACCGCGTTCACGGCAGACTTGCTGGATCCCGCGGTAGTATTGGGCGGGGAAAGTGGCGTGGCCATTCGGCCCCTGCACGATTTCCATCAGGAAGGCCGCTACCTGTCCGGAACTTGCGCCATCAAGATCCGCTTCAAGCGCGTGAACCGCGGCTCGCCAGTTCTCTGAACCGTCACCGAGTGGTGGCCGGTATGTGTCGGCCGACGCGATTTGGCGGAAGCCCGGCCAACGCATTGCGCCAGGCAGCCACTTCCGCATAGCGGGCATTCCGGTGAGTCCCATGGTAGCCAGCGACATACCGTGGTACGCGCCCGTGAGCGAAAGCACCTCCGAACGGCCAGTCACCCGAATGGCGAATTTGATCGCTGCTTCGATTGCTTCGCCACCTCCTGTGCAGATGAAGGTTTTCGTTAGACCGGAAGGAGTAATGGCCGCTAGCCTGCGACAAAATTCGATTACTGGTACGCTTTGGTGCAGAACGTTGGTGGAGGGTAGGATGGCCATCTGTCGCGCGACGGCTTCGGCAACGTAAGGATTCGCGTGTCCCACCATCGCGGGGCCAGCGGAACCAGACATTGTGTCCAGGTACATTTTCCCGCGGAGATCCCACAACCGTGATCCTTCAGCCCGCTCGAATATCAGCGACTTATCTCTCTTTACTGCTCGCAACACATACTCATTCGAAAGGGATTCGAAGTCAGTTTTCACTCGTTTGTCTCCATCTATCTCCCGCATGCTGACGCAACCGTTCTAACCCTCACGCGGAGATGATATCTATCAGGAATTCACGGATTTCTGTCATAACGCGGTTTGGCCGTCATAGGATACGTTTTGCAACAAAATTAAACCAGAAGTTTATAGACCCCTAGCTTGAACCTTGCGTACCGTTTGGTATTACAGGATGACCAGACTTCACCGTTGCCTCTTAGGTCTGCTCGCGTGTGCCGTTCTAGCGACCGGCGCCGACCGGTATCCGGTTCGTGTGGGCCCCGATCACAGACATCTTGTGGACCAAGCCGGAACTCCCTTTCTCGTGCAAGGTGATGCACCCTGGTCTTTGATCTCCGGCCTCACTGAAGGGGAGGTGGAACTGTATCTCGAGCAACGCCGTCGCCAAGGTTTCAATTCGATCATCGTCAACCTCATCGAGCACAAGTTCCGCGGGCCGATCAATCGCTATGGGCAAGAACCATTTACAACACCTGGCGATTTTTCGCTGCCGAACGACAAATACTTCGAGCACGCCGACTGGGTCATTCGCAAAGCCGGCGAGAAAGGCATCCAGGTCTTCCTCGCCCCCATTTACCTCGGCTACATCGGCACGGACGAAGGTTGGATCGAAGAAGCTCTGGCGAACGGACCAGCGAAGTGCCGGGCTTGGGGGCGTTACGTCGGGAAACGGTATCGCGACTTCGACAATCTGGTCTGGTTGATCGGAGGCGACCGCAATCCCAACACCGCTCGTGAAGACGTGGATGCTGTCGTGGCCGGCATCAAGGAATTCGATAACCGACACCTGTTTACAGCACACTGCCATCCGGAGAACTCTGCCCTCGACCAATACAAGAACGATGGATGGCTGGATTTGAACGACACCTACACCTACGGAATCGTGCACCAGATGTTACTCGCAGATTATAATCGCGTTCCTCCGATGCCGTTCACTCTGACTGAATCGACTTACGAGGGCGAGCACAACGCTTCAGCCGTGCAGGTCAGGAGACAAGCCTATTGGGCTCTGCTGTGTGGGGCAACGGGACAGTTCATGGGAAACCGGCCGGTGTGGCTTTTCGATCCTGGTTGGGAGGCGGCACTTGATTCGACGGGCGCCCAAGACATGGCTCGACTCAAATCTCTCTTCATATCGAGGCCGTGGTCCCAACTAGTGCCGGACCAAAAGCACGAAACCGTGGTGGATGGTCTCGGTGAATTCCGCGGACTCGACTATCTGGCGGCGGCGCGCACTGAGGACGGCGGAACCGTTATCGCTTATCTGCCTACGGCCCGATCATTCACGGTCGACATGACTAAGATCAGCGGAAAGAATGCGATGGCTTGGTGGTTCAATCCGAGGACCGGAAAATCGGATCGAGCGGGCGAGTTCCCGACGAGCGGGAAGAAGCAATTCACTCCGCCTGGCGAGGGCGATTGGGTTTTGGTTCTGGACGATGCTTCCCGGGGAGAGCCTGCACCAGGCACTATGCAGGACTCTACAGCCGGCCACTCCTCATGATCTTCTCCAGTGATTTACGCGCGCCAGAAGGTCCGGTGGCGCTTCCCGACGAAACCTGGCTGGTGGTGGAGGGGGGCGCCGATCGTGGCTGCATTACTCAAATCAGTGCCGATGGCCGCAGCAAACGTGTCGTTGCGAAGACCGGCCGGCCGAATGGGCTGGCACTTGATTCGGCCGGGGTGATTTGGGTCGCCGAATCGAGCGTTCCCTCGGTTCTCCGCGTAACCATCGACGGCAAGGCGGAAGTAGTTGCAACGGAATGTGACGGCGAGCCCTTCCTCTTCCCCAACGATCTATGTTTCGGTCCTGACGGGGCGCTCTACGTGACCGATTCCGGAGTGGTGATTCAAGAATTCGCCCCCAACAACCAGATCCGGCCGGACTATTTGAACCTTCCATACGATGGGCGTGTTTATCGAGTGGATGTGCTAAACGGCAAGGTGAAAAAGATAGATTCCGATCTCAAATTTACCAATGGAATTGCGTTCGGTCCGGACAATCTACTCTACGCAAATGAGACTCTGACCGGGAATGTCTACCGGTACGGCCGGAACGATGGCACTATAACCGGACCTCGCTATCTCTTCGGGAACGTGATCCGTCCCGATGCGCCTCCGGGTTGGAAGGGCCCGGACGGTATGGCATTCGGCACTGATGGACGACTCTACGTTGCTGTCTTCGGCCAGCGAGACGTAACCGTGCTCGAGGCTGGTGGTCAGGTATCGGAGCGTATCGAGACTCAAGGTAAATTGCCTACCAATGTCGCCTTCGCACTGAGCGGTCAGAATCGCCTTCACGTTACGGAGTACGAGTTTGGACAGATGGAAGCATTCCCTGTGGCATGCGATGGCTTGAACTTGTGGACTGGTCCGCAGCCGGTCAGGGCGGCGACTATCGAGTGAGGTGGATTGATGCAGATGAAGAAGTTCATCAACCGTCCCGAACAAATTGTTCCGGAACTGCTCGAAGGCCTTTCTTTAGCCTTTCCGGAGAAGGTGCGGCTTGTCGGGAACAATCTCGTAGCGCGAGCAAAGCCTAAGTCGAAAGATAAGACGCGCCTGGTCACGTTAGGTGGCAGCGGTCACGAGCCCGGATTGAGTGGATTCGTCGGTGAGGGAATGCTGGATTTTAGCGTCGCGGGGGAGATTTTTGCCGCGCCCGGCGCGCCCCGATGTCTGGAGGCTATGAGGCTTGCGCACGGTGATGCCGGCGTTCTATTCATCGTGCTTAATCACGCCGGAGATGTTTTATCGGCAAATATCACGATGGAGATGGCCAAGCGTGAGGGCCTGAACGTGAAGATGGTCCTTACTCACGAGGACATTTCGAGCGGACCCAAAGATCATCCCGAGGAACGCCGCGGCTTGGTGGGTTTTCTGCCTGTCTATAAAGTAACGGGCGCAGCCGCCGAGCAAGGCCGGTCTTTAAACGAATGTGCAGAAATCGCCGAGCGGATGGAGCGCAACATGCGGACGCTTGCGGTCGCCGTCCGGACCGCGACCCATCCATCCACGGGTCTGCCCATTTTCGAACTCGGCGACGACGAAATGGAGATCGGAATGGGCCAGCACGGCGAGGCTGGAACTGGCCGGATGAAATTAAAAACAGCCGACGAGACCGCAGAGATCATGCTTGAACGGCTGCTTGCGGATCTTGATGTCGAGCCTGCCGAAGAGCTTCTGGTGATTGTCAATGGCGCCGGCGCCACAACGCTTATGGAGCTGCTGATTCTGTTTCGCCGCGTTAGCCAGATCTTAAAAGCGAGAGGAATCAAGCTGGTGCGAAGCGCGGTCGGCGAGTTCATCACAACCCAGGAGCAGGCGGGATTTCAACTGATGATCGCGCGCATGGATCAAGAGCTTATCAATCTCTGGGACGCGCCATGCGACACACCATATTTTGTCGTGCGATGACCGAAACAATTGGATCCCGGGAATGGAAGCAGATGGTGCGCAGCGCGGCTGTGCAGATCAAGGAGCAGAACGCCGTTCTTTCTGCTTTGGACTCAGCTATCGGCGATGGCGATCATGGGGCTACCATGCTACGCATCGTGGACCATCTGTCCGCCGTCACAGTAAGCGAGGACCGGGACTTGCAGAGTATTTTCCGGGAAGGGGGATGGAAAATACTTGGCGCAGATGGCGGGGCATCAAGCTCAATTCTCGGGATGTTCTTTCTTGGAATGGCGGACGCGCCAGCGCCCTGCCCTTCGCTCGATTGCGCGGGTCTCGCCACGGCATTCGAAGCGGGGCTGGCAGCCGTTTCCAGACATACCGCAGCGAAGCTGGGAGACAAGACCCTGATGGACGCACTCGCACCAGCGATTGCAAGTTTCCGGACGGCCGTCAACTCCGGCAAGGATCTTCGCGTAGCCTTACACGAGGCAGCACGCGCTGCTCGGGCCGGAGCCGAATCGACACGCAGCCTTACTGCGCGTTTCGGCCGCGCCAAATTTCTTGGGGAACGGACACGTGGGCACCAGGATCCGGGCGCCAACTCGGTTGCGCTGCTATTCGAGGGCTTCTCGAAGGCCCTTCCCGAGGCAGAAGGAGAGTTCAATGCCTGATATCGACTCTGCTCAAGACGGAAAAAACTATCATTTCAACATTCCTGCGCGGGCCGAGCCATTCTTCCTTAAGGGGAGCAACTCGCTCGACTGGGGAATGAAAAACCGGCTTGCCCGAATCTTCAATCCGGTCACTGGCAAGACGGTTATGCTGGCCGTGGATCATGGTTATTTCCAAGGCCCGACGACTGGTCTGGAGCGCATCGATGTTTCCATCGTGCCCCTACTCCACCATGCTGATGCCCTCATGATCACGCGCGGCGCGCTTCGCACGTGCATCCCCGCGGAAATGTCAAAACCGGTCGTCCTCCGGTCGAGCGGCGGCCAGAGCATCCTGAAAGAGCTTTCGAACGAGTTGGTAGCGGTTGACGTGGAAGATGCTGTTCGGTTGAACGCGTCCGCTATGGCGGTCCAGGTTTATATTGGGGGTCCGCACGAACATGAGTCCATCGGTAACTTGGTAAAGGTCGTCGACGCGGGCAATCGCCACGGAATTCCGACTCTTGCCGTAACTGGGGTCGGCAAAGAGTTGGTGCGAGACGCAAAGTACCTGGGTCTCGCGACCCGCATCTGTGCTGAAATGGGTGCTCATTTTTTGAAGACGTATTACTGCGACGCGGGCTTCGCGCGAGTGGCTGCGGGTTGCCCCGTTCCTCTGGTAATTGCGGGCGGCAAGAAACTTCCCGAATTAGAAGCTCTCCAGATGGCCCACGACGCGATGAATCAGGGCGCGGCGGGTGTGGATATGGGCCGCAATATCTTTCAATGCGAGGCTCCGGCTGCCATGATCCAGGCGGTACGCGCGGTGGTGCACGATGGCGAGGAGCCCCAGAAGGCTTTTGATCTTTACCGCTCGTTGAAAGATTCCCAACTCATCGCTAACGGGACCCACTCATGAACAATCAGGAAAGAACACAAGTTGTCTGCGTTGCGGAATTCCGTGCAAAGGAAGGCCAAACGGACGAACTGATTGCCGCCATGCACCCCCTCATGGCGCCCACTCACAAGGAGCCGGGCTGTATTCGTTATGAGCTTAACCAGCGGGAGGACGATCCTCGCTGGATCACGTACATCGAAAAGTGGAGAGACAGGAAGGCGTTTGACGATCATTGCGCGATGCCTTACATCACGCACTTTTTCAACGATGTGCAGCCCGGACTAGTCGAAACGTTCGAGGTGAAGCTATATCACGAACTGCTACCGTGAGGTCCAGATCCGGCGCGTGGAGTGGAAATGAGAGTTGACGAGATCGATACTCCGGCCCTCTTGGTTGACCTCGATGCGATGGAGAGCAACCTGAACCGGATGGCCGAATTCTTCCGGGACAAGCCTGCCAAGCTGCGGCCCCATTTCAAGAACCACAAGGTTCCATCTCTTGCGCGCAGACAGCTTCAGGCAGGCGCGACCGGACTTACGTGCGCCACTATGCGCGAAGCCGAGATTCTCGTGGGGCAGGGCATTACTAGCAGCATCCTGATCGCTAACGAGATCGCTGGAGAGCACAAGATCAAACAGTTCGCAGACCTGTCGCGCCAAGCCGATGTCATTGTTGCTGCCGACGACGAGCGTGTGTTGAGGGAGATCGCCTGCATTGCGCGGAAACAAAATGTCAAACTCAGTGTCCTGGTTGACATCAACGTGGGTCTCGATCGCTGCGGTGTGCGACCAGGCGAGCCTGCCCGCCGCCTGGCCCAAACAGCGGTGGAGCAGGGCCTAAGGTTGCGCGGTGTCATGGGCTACGACGGGCATCTGCAGGTGCTTCCTCCGAGTGAGGAACGGGACGAGCTGGTCCTGGCTGCTGCGAACTCGCTTGTAATGTCAAAGGCGTTGATTGAGCGTGATGGAACTCCCGTTGAGATCGTTTCGACCGGTGGAACCGGCACCTACTGCGTTGAAGGAACCGTACCTGGCATCACTGAAATCCAGGCGGGCTCCTATCTACTTATGGATACCTTGTACGCCAACCGAGGCTCGACTTTCAAACGGTCCTTGACGGTGCTCACGACAGTAATCAGCCGCCCCGAGACGCATCGCGCGATCATCGACTGCGGCATGAAGGAATTGAGCGCTGAACGAGGCCTTGCGCTTCTGAAGGGCGTGGAAGGAGCTCAGGTAAAAGCTCTGCATGCCGAGCACGGGTTGCTCGAGTTTCAGGACTCAGCTCCATCTATCGAACTCGGCCAGAAGATGGAATTATGGGTTCACTACAGTGATGCTACCGTTAATCTTCATCGTCGGATGTACGGCGTGCGGAAAGGAGAGGTCGAGACCATTTTCGAGATAGAACATTAAACGCGAGCAGTTTCTCTCACCCGATGTGGTCATAACGATTGGTGCAAAAGTCTCAGCCGAGCAGGGATATCAAATCGTGATTCGGTAAATCGACCGGTGACTCATTGCGCCGAATAGCTTGGCGGTGAGGGTGGGATTCGTTCCGTCGGCGCTTGTTTCGCTTCCATAAGTTCTAGATTCTACGTTGCCAGGAATGCCAGAAATACCATCTTTGGCATGCACCATTACACGCCATTACACGCGGACTCCCCTCACTATCCGCTTGCGACGACAAAGAACACATACGCATTATCGGTAGGAACAAGGGGGCCCCCCCTTGTTCCTACCCCCGGATTTTTCGCTTTATAGCCAGGGCTGGTGCGGGTATGATGGCTCTCAGCCGTCGCGGAGGATAAGGCACTGCAGGGATGCAACCTGAGCGCCGTAGACGGGCCGGGGCTGGTCATGGTGTGGAAACACGCCCTGCCGCTTCTTTTCATTGCGACAATAAACATAAAGAGGCTTTCACGATGACGACGAAACTGGAATTGACACCCGAAGGATTCCATTGCGAAGTTTAGAAGGTACAACGAAATGAGACAGCTGGAGTGTTGGGACGCTAACTGAGGGCTAGACTGCGAGACCGAAGAGCTTCGCGATGAATCTGGCTTCTGTGACCCCGTCTTTCTTCGCTACGCATCGAACTCGTCCCTTACGGATCATGGTTACCGTTTCAATCCCCTCGAGCGTTCGCCAGGCACTCTGGAAGCTCTTGTAGCCCTTGGCCAGCCAAGTGCGCTTTTTCACATTCCGGTGATCTTGCTCAATCACATTATTGAGGTATTTGCACTGGCGCAAACGGACTCGCGGCGGCAACACGCCTTCCTGCTTAAGAACGCGGATGGCTGCTGGATAGGCGGGATTCTTGTCCACATTGATCACCCGCGGTATAGGATTCGCAGGAAGGCTGAAGATCTTTTGAAAGAAGCGCTTCGCCGCACTTGCATCGCGCTTGGCCGTGAGCAGGAAATCAATTGTTTGGCCGGTAGAGTCCACCGCTCGATAGAGATACTTCTCTTGCCCTTTTACTTTGATGTACGTTTCATCAACACGGTAGCTCTTGTTCGTTGGCTTCAAGTGCTGCCGACAACGCCTACCCAACTCTGGTGCGAAGGCTGTACCCATCGCCAGATACAGCTGGCATCCACCGGGAGTCCTCGCTCGGCCAGCAGCTCAGACACATGCTCGTACGCCAACGGATACCGCAAATACCAACGAACTGCTGTCACGATCACCTGGCCCGGATATTGTCGACCTTTGAACGGATTGGCTTCGGTGATCGGCACGGCGTCCCACCCTACCAAATCTCTCTCTGCTAACTTCGCAATGCAACCCATCGCCTCGAAGTACAGCTTCAGCGAGGAGACGCTTCTTCGTACTTGAGAATGACAGCGCCTGGGGCGTCGTGTATCGCTACAGGAACTCCTTTGTCGACGAGATCCTTCCCTGATACCCGGAGCTTTCGGCCCGAATCCAAGTCCTCCACCGTGTAGCTGGCGTTCTCGTCTAAATCGCGAAGACGAAAACCGGCCTCTTCGAATGAGCTCTTATCCCGACGAAACGCCTGAACGATTCCGGCTTTTCCGTCGATGGCGGCCCATTGCCACGCCATCCAGGTGCTCTCGTCATCACTGTACTCGGTGAGCGGAAAGAAGTCACCATAGTAGAAGCCTGCCACCTGATGCCATTGCGAAATAAGTTTGAGTTGAAGTTTGAGAACGTCGCCCTGGACCTTCGGGTCCGGGTCAACCCCGATTGCCGGAGTTATTTCACTGCGGAACGTATAGGGATCGACCGAACCGGCGCTTGTCCCGAAGTAAGGCACCCATAGCGCCAGGCCGTATGTTTGCATCTGCATCGGCGCAGCGCCAAATGGGTAATCGCTGCGCCAGAGCGGTACAGCGCGGCGCAGCGTCTCGAGATCGAGTCGCCTCCCTCCTGAGGCGCAGGTGTCGATCATCAGCTTCGGGAATCGTCTTCTTAGTTCATCGAAAAAAGCGAGGTAACCTTCCACATGTTCGATCTCCGAAATACCCTGGCGATCCGGCGTGTCATTCGCTTTCCAACGTGATAACGGCTCGAAATTGAAGTCCTGCCGATACACGTCGATACCTTGGGCCGATATAAGACCGCTTATCCGATCCACCAGCCAGTTCCATGCGTCCTTGTTTCCCAGGAACAGAAGCTTATCCTGGCCGGGGGAACCGATGAGCCATTCGGGATGATGCGTTGCAAGCCATGTTCCCTCGGTGACGCGTTCCGGCTCAAACCATAAAATCGACTTCACTCCATGTTCGTGACCAACGTCTGTGATCGGCTTGAGCCCGTGCGGGAAGCGATTGCTGTCGACTTCCCATGTGCCTACTTTGGACCAGTTCTTCTGGTACGGATACCATCCGGCATCCATCCACCAATGATCGATCGGTACGCCCTGATTGAGCATTCCCAACAGAAATTTCTTTTGGTTCTGTTCGTTCGCCTCTTGCATCTCGATTGTGAAGTGTGCGCTGCTGGCTGCGATTTGAGGAGGCGGAAGTTTGCCACCGGGACGTGGCAGATTATGCCGGATCATCCACTGCCGCCATGTGTTTTGACCGTCGATCCAATCGCCCGCCCAAAACTGAACAACTATCAATGGGGTGCGTACTTCTTCGCCGGGCATCAGCCTGAAATGCGTGGAGCTCTGACCGCCTGATATCCGAATACTCTGCGGATCTTCTCTCGAGATCGTAAGATCCCATTGGCCCGGCCAGCCGAGTGCGGTTATGATGCCACGGTGCAGCCACGCAACGTTGAAGTAGGGCATATCGCCGTCGCTCGGACGACCACCCTTAGACGAGAAGTGTTGTGTGCTGCCTGGCGAGAGTGTGTCAACCAGCGGCTCAAAGTCGGTGGCCGAAGCCATACTTCCCTTCGAGTGATGGACGGCGATGCGAGTTTCGTTCCCACGTTCAAAAGCAGTGTCTAAGGGCCTGATGTTCTCGAGCACTTCGGACGGAGAAGATGAATTGTTCTTGAAATAGAGAGTCCATTCAACGGAGGGGAAATCGTGGTAGACGAGTGCTACGCCACGCACCGTGAGAGGAGAGGCGGGATCGCTGTAGCTGAAAGTGTACTCTGTCCGTTGATCGTCGAGCCGGCGCTGTTCACGTTGAATTCGCCACGTCGGGAGAAGCGCAGACGACCGTTTGCCTCCGAACAGAAATGAAAAAGGAGGATCGGTGGAATCCTGGCGTGGGAGCGGACCGATCTGCAACTCCGAAAGCGGCTGGGCTCGGCCATTCGCCAACACGAGCCTGGCATCGGCCCAGTCTGCCTGATCCCACTCCGCTTGAAAAGTTGGCGGTTTGGGGCCGACATGTTCCAGCCGGATAGAGAACTGTTGCACACCGCGCAGATCCAGATCGAGCGGGATGCCTGGCAGTCCCTCGTGCAGGACCGGAGAGCGATAGATCTCGGTTCCGCCCGCTAAGACCGACGCTACGACGCTGCCACGACCGGCATTGGAGTAGTAGCCGATATCATTTCCATCGACCCCGAGAACGGCTTGGAAGCGACTCGCCCCCTGAGGTACTTCAATCTGGATCTCACCTGTGGAACGCATCGCAATGCCGTCGGTGAAGGCTCGCCTGCCGATTAGGAATGGATGTCCCTCAATGTTTCTCCGAGCAAGAGCGCCGGGCTTCAGCCGTAGAAGTAGATTGGGTTCCGGAAGCAGGGGCTCCGGACGGCCCGCGAATTTAGCTTCAGCCCATCGGTGGACTGCGGCGAGTTCCACTGTCTGTGAATCTGCTCGGAGAATTTGGGAAATGCTGAGCACCAGCAACAGCTTGTATGGAGAATGAAATCTTTTCACGGCGAAGCAAGCCCGTTGTCAATACTATCCGAACGATCCGGCCCTCCGTTGATAGCATCAATGTTGTGTCTTCTCTGGAGTTTGATCGACGTGCTTTTCTCCGAACTGCAGCAAAATCCTTAGGAACTGCCGGGGCGATTGCCGCGCTTCCTGAATCGATTCAGAAGGCTCTTGCGATACCCGCCGCATCGAAGACAGGCACCATAGACGATGTCAAACACATCGTGATCTTCATGCAAGAGAACCGTTCGTTCGACCATTATTACGGCACGATGCGCGGTGTGCGAGGGTTCGGCGATCGCATCACCATCCCTCTCGCGGGTGGCCGCTCGGTGTGGCAACAGCCCGACCCTAAGACCCGAACCGATATTCTGCCTTTTCACCTGGACACTGCGAAAACACGAGCGCAGTGCGTCACTTCGCTCGACCACGGTTGGACTACCGGCCATGCGGCCTGGAACCACGGCAAATATGACCGCTGGATCGAGCAGAAGACGCCGCTTACGATGGGCTATTACCAGGAATCGGACATACCGTTCCAGTTCGCTCTTGCCAATGCCTTCACGATCTGCGATGCCTATTTCTGTTCAGTGATGGGGCCCACCGATCCCAACCGTGTTTATCATTGGACCGGTTCGGTAAAGCCGCCAGGCTACAGCGGTGGTGCGCTCATCGACAATGACCTCGTCGAGAAAAACGTCGCATCCTGGACCACCTGTCCCGAACGTCTTGAAAAAGCAGGCATCTCCTGGCGCGTTTACCAAAAGAGTGTCGGAGACGATTCCAAACATCCATTTGACGGCAATTACGGCGATAATCCGTTAGCCTTTTTTCTGCAGTACATCCACTCGGCGGAGGATTCCAAGCTGCGCCGTGAAGCGCTCTCTTCGCATCCGCTCGAAGAACTCGCGCGGGATGTGCAGAACGGAACCCTGCCTCAGGTTTCGTGGGTTGTTGCTCCTGAGGCCTACTCCGAGCATCCCGCGTGGCCTCCTGCTTACGGCGCCCAATACACCGCCCAGGTCCTCGAAGCCCTGACAGCCAATCCGGAAGTCTGGAGCAAAACCGTGTTGTTCATCAACTACGATGAAAACGACGGATTCTTCGATCACGTTGTTCCGCCAACTCCGCCACTGTCGCATCACCACGGACACTCGACAGTAGACTCGAGCGACGAGCTCTATCATGACCCGAAGCTCGGCGTTATGCCCTTCGGCCTGGGCGTCCGGGTGCCGATGACAATCGTGTCTCCGTGGACGCGCGGTGGATGGGTTTGCTCTCAGGTATTCGACCACACGTCCGTTCTACGGTTTCTTGAGGCGCGTTTCGGCGAATCAATGCGTGAGACTCACATCACAAATTGGCGGCGTACTGTCTGCGGTGATCTTACTTCGGCCTTCGATTTCGCGCAGCCCAATTCGTCCTGGCCGCAGCTTCCCAACACGGCGGGCTATCGCGAAGAAACCGATCGTGCTTGCCGGCGCCTTCCTGATCCTGCTGTACCAGAGCGGGGAGAATTGCCTGTTCAGGACCCTGGAACTCGCCCTGCCCGTGCGATAGCTTATCGAATGAATGCTCATGGGCGGATCGACCGGGAGAATAATCGCCTCTGGGTGGATTTCACGAATGAAGGGACAGGCGTTGTCTTTCACGCATACGCGCCGGAGCACCCGCGAAGTCCGTGGGTTTACACGATCGAATCCAAGAAGGAATTCTCGGCTTTCTGGCTCTTGAAGGGCCCTGAAAGCCTCTCCGGCAAGCGCAGGCGCATACTACCTCTCAGTTCACGGACCGAATGGCTTTCTGCGGGAGTTAAAGGGGAGCGCCGTCGGACCACAGGCGGATGTCTCCGTTTTTCTTGGCCTCGACGAGCTAAAGGGCGGTCTGCATCTAGAACTCCACAACCTGTCTCAGCAGCGGTGTATCGTGAGCGTCCGAGACAATGCCTACGGCCAAACCATGCGCCGCTATCAACTCGACCCTGGCGGTAAGGTGGGGGAATCTTGGGATCTTGCTGCAAGCGAGCGTTGGTACGACCTTTCGGTCAGCCACGACCGGGATTCTCAGTTCACCCAGCGGCTTGCCGGTCATCTCGAGAACGGTCTTCCCAGCACTAGCGATCCGGCCTTACGAACCGCCGGTTGAGAGCATGAACTAGGTCCGGTTCTCAAAATAGTCTCGAAATAAGACAGCGGACACCTAGTACCGTCATTGTGGACATCGTGCCGAGACGCCAAGTACGCTATGTTGATGAAACGGATTGCGCGTGTTTAGCGGAGCGGCATCATCTTAAAATTCGTCGACAGTCTCGTCCGGCCCTATCGCTTTCACTTGACGCTCGTTTTGATGGCCATGTTCATCGAGACGGCTATGACCCTCGCTGCTCCGTGGCCGCTCAAGGTCATTCTCGATAGCGTTGTCGGCAATCACAAGCTCTCGCCTTGGCTGGCGCATTTGGTGGGTCCGATGCTCAGCAAAGGCAACCGTCTGACCGTGGCGGGGCTGGCCGCGTTGGCCTTGCTGGTATTCGCCACCGTAGGTGCGCTTGCCTCTTACGTCGACAGCTACTATACCGAGAGCGTCGGCCAATGGGTCGCACATGACCTGCGAATGAGGACTTACGACCATCTGCAGCGGCTGTCTCTTGGTTACTACAGCAAACACGCGACCGGTACCATCCTCAGCACGATTACGACGGACATCCAAACCATTCAGGGATTCGCCTCCGGTTCGACGCTCGATATCCTGGTCGATCTGCTGACGATTTTCTGCATGCTCGGTCTGATGTTCTGGCTGAACTGGGACTTCACATTGATCGCGGTGGCCATCACACCGGTGCTTCTACTTTTTGTCTCGCGTTTCAAGAAAGCCGTGAAGAGCGCGACGCGCGAAGTACGAAAAGAGCAGAGTCAGATTGTGGCTGTTGTGCAGGAAGGATTGGAGAACATGCCGGCGGTGATCGCGTTTGGGCGGGAGAAAGCAGAGGTGCAGCTGCTGGAAGCGGTCAGTCATGCGACCGTTCAAGCCGCCTTGAAAGCTCGAAGGGTAAAAGCGCTTCTCTCGCCCGTGGTCACCATTACCGTGGCCGGGTGCACCGCTGTTGTTCTGTGGCGAGGTGCGGCCCTGATCCTTGGCGGAGTCATGACGATCGGATCGCTCACGGTTTACCTCGCCTATTTGAACCGATTCTTTAAGCCGGTGAAAGATCTTGCGACCACAACCAACGCCATCGCCCAGGTGACTGTCGGGGCGGAGCGGGTTCGAGATCTGCTGGATGCGGACTCGGTCATTCCGGAGAATCCGACCGGTTTCGTAGCCGATGCCGTAGCCGGCAGCATCGAGTTTCAGCACGTTGCCTTTGGCTATGAGCCGGGTTTACCCGTCCTGAAGGATGTCACTTTTCAAATCACGCCAGGACAGTTTGTAGGGATCGTCGGGCAGACGGGCTGCGGAAAATCCACGCTCGTTAGTTTGATACCGCGATTCTATGATGTGCACGCGGGCGCCATTGTTATCGACGGCCAGGATGTTCGGAATTACAGATTGAACGCGTTGCGTGAACAGATCGGATACGTGCTGCAAGACACCGTGCTGTTTCGCGGGACGATCCTCGAGAACATCGCCTTTGGGCGCCCGCGAGCGACCAGGGACGAGGTCGTCGCCGCGGCCAAGCTGGCGAACGCCGATACCTTTATAGAGAGTCTGCCCGACGGCTACGACACCGTAGTAGGGGAACGCGGCTCGACGCTTTCGGGAGGACAGCGGCAACGGATTGGCATCGCCCGCGTGATGTTACGCGATAGCCCTATCCTGCTTCTGGATGAGCCGACCGCGGCGCTCGATAGCGAAACAGAAATGGTTGTAGTCGAGGCTCTGGAAAGGCTGAAGAAAGGCAGGACAGTAATTGCGATTGCTCACCGGCTCAGCACCATTCGCAGTGCCGACAAGATAATTGTGATTAACAAGGGAGTAGTTGCTGAATCCGGCACTCATAGCGGACTGATGGCTCTCGACAAACTCTATGCTTCTTTTCATCGCACGCAATTCGATCCACAGGCCGCGGCTGGTCAGACGTGAGACGCCAGACGAGCTCTGAAGGGATCTGAACGTAGAGGAACGATAGAATGCCCCGCTCTTTGATTGTGTTACCGGATGATCCGCCGGAAATGCTGGCCCGCGCGATCAGCCAAAGCTCAAAATCACTTCGGATCAAGATGTTCGTCTTTTCCGATTCGAATATGTTGGAGGCTGTCATCGCTGCACACAAACGCCGCGTAAACGTTCGTGTCATGTTGAATCCCGCGCGCCGAAGCGGGAAAAATGAGAACGGCGAAGCACGTGCGAAATTGTCTGCCGCAGGTGTAGAGGTCCTCGACAGCAGCCCTAGTTTCGATATCACACATGAGAAATCCATGGTGGTGGATGACTCTGCCGCCTACATAATGTCCTTCAACTGGCAGACCAGTAATCTGATCGAGCAGCGTGATTATGGGGTTGTCACTTCGCACGCGCACGAGGTCCAGGAGGTGATAGAGTGCTTCGAAGCAGATTGGGCCAGAAAACAATTCAATTCAGGGGATCACTCGCATTTGGTTTGGTGTGTCGGGAACGGCCGGCAGCGACTAGGAAGGCTGATTGACCAGGCGAAGCATTCGATTTGGCTGCAGAATGAGAGATATCAGGATCCGGCGGTGATCGAACATCTTGTCCGGGCGGTGCGGCGCGGCGTGCGAGTGCATGTTATGGCGCCGCGCCTTCGCAAACTCAAGAAAGAGAAACTCGTTGAAGCAGTGAGTGGGTTGCGGATTCTGTCAGATGTTGGAGCCAAGATACATAAGCCGAAGGGAATGAGGCATCATGGCAAAGCGATTTTGGCAGACGGTTGCCGAGCCATCATCGGATCGATGAATATTGCGCCCGGTACTTTCGATAGCCGACGCGAACTGGCGATCGAGGTCGACGACTCCGCGGTAATAGAACGCCTGCAAAAAATCTTTCATGGTGATTGGAAAAATTCCAAAGCGTTAGATCTGAGCGACGACGGCCTGCTCGCGGAATTGCAAGAGTACGACGCGAACGTCGCAGAGGAACTGGCAATCCGTTCTCGTCCGAAGATCCATAGAGAAGGCTGATCCGGAGTGAATCAACGAAGTTAAGCAGGCACGCCGAGTCTTCAGAGCCGGGCGTAATTAGATAAGATATTTGCACCCCTAGACTCGCCCTCGTCTTTGCGGTGAGTCGTGCAAAACCCTCGTGAGGTTGCGGAGAACCCCGTCCGTTCGTCGCCAGGGCTTCTGCTTCGTCGCAGCACCAAGGCAGGAGATTAGCAGAACACGAACAAGGAAGAACAGAAATGTCCCAATCTTTAGAAAATCTTGAGACGACGCGCGTGCTCACCTCCGAGGAGATCGGGAAACTCATGGAGGAGAATGGCAAGCCGGCTGAGACGCTGATGAACGTGGTCGAACTGATAGCGCATCGCTTCAAGAGCGATGTGTGCTCAGCGTATCTATTGGAGCCGGATCGAGCGAACCTCATCCTTGCGGCGACCGTCGGTCTGCGTCATTCTTGCATCGGTACTTTGCGAATGCAATTGCATGAGGGGCTCGCCGGATTGGTTGCCGAACAGGTTGTTCCGGTAGCTGTGGATCAGGTGGCGAAGCATCCGCGCTTCAAATACTTCGGTGAAGCCGGCGAGGATTCATACCAGTCCTTTCTTGGAGTCCCGCTGATCGACCGCGGCGTTCTGCAGGGGGTGCTCGTTGTCCAGACCAGAGAGGCGCGCGTCTTTGGTGACGACGAGATCCGGATGCTGATGGACGCCGCTGCCCAGGTCGGGCCGGTGGTCAGCGAAGCCAGAACACTCGATCGATTCATTGCTCCCGCGCAAGAGCGGCTTTGGTCGCTGGCGCGGAATCTGTGGTGGAGCTGGGACCAGGATTCACCGGCTCTATTCCTTGACCTGAACCCCACACGCTGGAAGAGCCTCAATCATAATCCGATCGCCCTGCTAGGCGAGATGGCACTTCCGGCTATCGAGCGTCGTGCCGGCGAACTGGTGCTCCACAGCCGGATCAATTATGCCTATCGACGCCAACGCGAATATCTGTTAAATGAACATACCTGGGGCGCTACGCACGCCGGCGTTCTGCGGGCTCGCCCGGTGGGGTATTTCTCGGCTGAATTTGGGATTCATGAATCGCTGCCGATTTATTCAGGCGGATTGGGCGTGCTGGCCGGCGACCACATCAAGAGCGCGTCCGATCTCGATATTCCGCTGGTTGGGGTCGGCCTATTCTATGGCCAGGGTTACTTTCGGCAGCGGCTCGACAACACGGGTTGGCAGCAGGAGGACTATCTCGATACAGACAGAAGCCACCTTCCCATGGAACCGGCTATTGGCGCCAGCGGCGAACCGCTTACGGTACAAATCGAAACAAGAAACGGTGCGATCAGGGCAAAAGTTTGGCGGGTGAAGGTGGGCCGATGCGATCTGTTGCTCCTCGATTCCAATGTGGAGGGGAATGCTCCCGAGGATCGGGAATTGACCTCGCGATTGTATGGCGGCGACTCGCGAATTCGAATTCGTCAGGAACTGCTGCTCGGGGTGGGCGGAATACGAGCGCTCAAAGCGATGAATATTACGCCGGGCGTTCTTCACCTGAACGAGGGTCACAGCGGGTTTGCGGTGCTTGAGGCGATTCGAACGCGCATGCATGATGAAGGTAGAACGTTCGAGGATACTGTGCCGCGCGTTGCGCGTGAGGTGGTTTTTACGACCCACACACCGGTTCCGGCCGGACATGACCGGTTTCACCCGGACCTGATTGAGGAACACCTGGGTCCGTTGCGGGATTCGATTGGCTTGTCTCACGAACGGCTGATGGCGCTTGGCCGCGAAGATCCCGGCAACCACCGCGAGGATTTCTGTATGACGGTTTTGGGACTGCGCCTCTCCCGCCGGGCAAATGCGGTTTCGGCCTTACATGGCGAGGTCTCGCGCCAGATGTGGACCGGGCTGTATCCGGGCAAGTCACAAGACGAAGTTCCCATCGGGCATATCACGAACGGCGTACATACTCCAACGTGGCTTGCGCCGCAGATGTCACGCCTCTATGATCGCCACCTCGGGCCGGATTGGCAGCAGCACAGCGGGGAGGCGAGCACATGGGAACTAATTGATGGGGTGGATGACGGCGAACTTTGGGAAACCCACCTGAGCCTGAAATCACAGTTGCTCGAGTTTGTCAGGCAGCGCGCGATGGAACAGGCCGAAGTCCGCGGGGAACCGCGTGACCGGATCCTGCGTCTTGGCCGGGTGCTCAGCCCTGATGCACTTACGATCGGGTTTGCGCGGCGGTTTGCAACGTACAAGAGAGCCAACCTGATCCTCTCGGATATCGAACGGCTCGCTTCGATGGTGAACGATCCGAAACGTCCGGTGCAGTTCGTTTTCGCGGGTAAAGCACACCCCCGGGACGAGCCTGGTAAGCAAGTGCTACAGCAAATCGCCGAGATGATGCGCGATCGACAGTTTGGCGACAAATTCGTATTTGTCGAAGATTATGACATCAGCGTGGGACGTCATCTCGTGCAAGGCGTGGACGTGTGGCTGAACAATCCGCGACGACCCTTGGAAGCCTCAGGGACGAGCGGGCAGAAGGTAGTGCTGAACGGAGGACTGAACCTCTCGGTCCTGGACGGCTGGTGGGCAGAAGCGTACGATGGTCTGAACGGATTCGCAATAGGATCCGGCAAAACTCACTCGAACATGGATATTCACGACAGCCGTGACGGCGATGACTTGTATCGCACGCTCCGGGAACAAGTCATCCCGCTTTACTACCAACGCGACCGAGACGGCTTGCCGAGGGAGTGGATCAAACGGATGAAGCGCACCATCAGGACGCTCGGTTGGCGTTTCAGCGCGAATCGCATGGTGATGGATTACACGTTGAAGTGCTACGTGCCTGCGGCGGGCGGCAATTCGAGCGATATGCGCAGGCGCGCTTGATCGCTAAACCAAGCCGTGAGCTATAGCGGCCGAACATGGTATCCGCACTGAACATAGTGGCGGCGCTGACGGCAGGAGCAGGAATGCTCGTCGCCGACACGTACTATCCACCGCCTGAATCCGCCGAAGGCTGGCGACGATGCCGGAACGATGATGAGGTACGCACGAAGGCCGGCATGGATCCACAGCGATTGAATCTGATCGGTCAAGCGCAGCTCGAGTTGTATGGCGGCCCCTGGGCGATTGCGATCGTGAGAAATGGCTATCTGGTGCGCGAGTGGTTTGGTGTTCCGACTATGCCCCAGACCACCTTCGATGTCTGGTCTTGTACCAAGTCGGCAACAGGCATTGCGTTCGGGATGCTGTTCGAGGACAGCCGCAATCACAAGCTTCCGAGCGATCAAAAGATAGATCTCGAGAGCGCAGCATATGATTTTGTTCCCGAGGGCCATCCTCTTAGTGATCCGCGGAAGGGACAAATCAAACTTAAGCATCTGCTGAGCATGACGTCCGGGATTCCGGGTGAGTCGCAGGGGCTGCTGGGGATCGCGGTGGTCCCGGGCAAAGGGGAGTACGAGCTTGCCCTGGGTAAAGAGTCGAGCCGGTTTGGAATATCGGCCGCGAAGATGAGAGCGGCTCCCGGAGAGCGTTGGGACTATTCGGATGCGGGCTTTGCTCACCTTTCGTTGATCTTCTCGAGGGTGACCGGCAAAGAGATCGGCGACTACATGAACGAGCGTGTGTTTCGGCCCATCGGCATTCGAAACTTCAGCTGGGACTTGCAGGGCGGGGCAGGGCATATCGGGCCGCACACCAATGCTCATAGCGGCCTGCACTTATCGGCGCGGGATTTTGCCCGGCTGGGCTATCTCATGGCGCACCGCGGCAGGTGGGAAGGGGACCAGATTGTGCCCGAGTGGTGGATCGATCTCGCGACGCGAAGCTCGCAGAAGCTAAATCGCAGCTATGGTTATACATTCTGGGTTAATACCGATGGCGCCCAATGGCCGAGTGCACCCAGAGATGCATTCGCCTTCAAGGGATACGCCGCCAACCGTTGTTACATCGTTCCGTCGCTGGATTTGGTAGTTGTGCGTGTGGGTTACACGCCTCCGAACTGGGGAGAAGACGCGCTTCTCCCGGCGGTTCTTGACGCTGTCACTGAACCACATACAATGCCGAATTGAAGATATGTAATTCCGTGTTTCCCAAAGCCAACAAGGCACGCCAATCTATCGGGGCTTTACGCAGAGATCCCCGTCGAGCCGATCGAATTTGCTCAATAGAGCTAACGGTTCCAATGATTGTGATTGTTTTGATAGTCGTGGAGCCGGCTCAAATCGTCGCTCAAAACGGATCGATCCCGCGGCGATAGACGATCATCATTGGACGATTTCTGAATCGAGTCAATGACGTCGTTCAGGGTACCGTTATCGAATTGGCCGTGATCGAGCTTGGCTTGCAGTTCCGTTAGCTCTTGTTTGGTTCTCTCAAGACGAGTACGTTCCTTATCGCTTGCGTGTCTGGCGCTCCAGATATGGTCCAGATCCGACCTTACTTGTGAAAACACCTGCGGCCTCCACTGCTCACCTCGGTAGCGGGCGTCACGATCGTGATACCAGTCCTGGGCGGCGCTCAGTCCTACGAATGTGACTATGATTAACCCTACCCTTATAACGCGCTTCATGATGACGACTCCCTTCAAGGACTATCCGACGGTTAGATGCGAGCACGTCAGAAATGTAACGACTCCATCGTTTTTCTAACCTGTGGATCGAGATCGACTTTGCGAAGTTCTAGCTCGTGCCGGTGATCGCGAATCCGTGCGAGTTCCACTTCGTTGTCGGCCAATTGTGCTGAATACTTCGCACCTGATCCTCCTGTCCTTTCACGCGATTCAGGCTGTCGATGTCGGCGCGTATGCGAGTTTGGTCCTGTGTCAGATCGTCGGCCTGAGTTTTAGCGACTTCCAGGGATGCCTCCGTTTCGCCCAGTGTATTTTTCAAGCTGGCGAACTCCAAGTTCCCGGAATGTTCTGACGCGATCTCTGGTACGAAAGATTTAATTCAGCTCAGCGACTGGTACTCGAGTGTGCTTTTAAAGTGCGGAAGCGCGCGATCATTGCCGCTGCCAACTCTTTCTTCCCCGATTTCGTGTACAGACGGTACAGAGCGTAGACCGGAGAAGGATCGCTCGGGTCCAATTTTGCCGCTGCTGCAAACTCCTGGACGGCAACGTCAGGGTGTGACGTCTGCTCCTCCAACCGGCCACGTTCATAATGAGCTTTTGCCAGCGAAGGATCAATCGTCAAGGCTTCGTTCAAGAGCAATCCGGCCTCGCTATAGCGGCCTAGCTTTACGAGCAATGCGGCGTAGTCGAGCGGGGGAAAAGCGTAGCGGCTACCTTGTCCACGGTTTAAGGCATTCGCGCGCCTGTAGCTCTGCTCGGCAGCGCTGACATTGCCTGCAGCTTCTTCGGCCAGGCCCCTGCCATCGTATGCTCGAACGAAACTGTCATCTATCTCGATTGCCCGGTTGAAGTTCGCGACGGCGTCCGCAAACTTCTGATTGTCGTAGTCGACTCGTCCGAGCCAATAGCGATAGAGCGCCTGGCGCGGTTGGTCGCGGATCAGCCGCAATAGTTCATCGCGTGCCCAATTGCTGCGCTTTAATTCGATATAGCTCATTGCGAGAGTGAATCGGGCATTTTCACTAAGGACGCCGTACTTCTCGGCTTTCTTATAGGCGATAGCCGACTGAAGATAATTGGAATCCAAAAAGAGAACGCCCCCGAGGGTTTCGAGTAGAAGGTGAGGATTCGAGGTTTTGCCGATTTGCGCGATCAGTTTTGCTTCGGCGTTGGAAAAAGCTCTTTTCGCAAGATCAGCCTGGATATCTTTCGCAACTGCCGGATCTAAGTCCGCGGGTGTGATGAAGGTTTGCGCGTTAAGAACCGCGGAACCGATGACGATTAAACCCAGAAGGGCCGCGCTGCGGAGGCGAGCAGTGACCGCAAGCCTCAGTGACTTCGAACTCCAAAACAGTAGAGGGTCGAATTGTGATCGACACTGTAGATCTTGCCGTCGTCAATGGCGAGCCCGCCGAAATGGTTCCAGGTTTTCATTGCATCCCCGCTTTGATAAAGGAGCTTGCCTGTCTTTGCATCCAACGCCATCAGTACAGCTGGGTGAGTCCCGGCGCCGCGTTCTTCGGTCGTTAGCAGATTCTGTTTCCATTCCTGCTCGCTTTTGAAATTGGTCTTGAGCATCTTAACCTGACGGGGATTCTCACCGGTTGCGACGAGATAGACAACTCCGTTAGCGACGGCAGGCGGGTCGGGCAGATTGATGTCCGGCGATACCCATGCGAGTTTCAGGCAGGGCGTATTTCCCTTATCCGTCTCTACTCGGAACGCAATGACGGACCCATGTGGCGCGGGGCCGTTCGTTCTTGAGGAATTCGCCGTAGCCTTAGTGGTCTCGCCCCACAGCGTGACGTAAATCCAAGACTGACCATCGTCGTCTTTCCAGAGAGCGGGTGCGCCCCACATACCTTTCTCTTCGAGGTCCTTCGATTCGTTTCCAAGCTGCGGCGAAAGATACAGCGGAGTCTGATGGTCTTTGGCTCCGAGCGAATCGGCGTTCAGCAGATATACGACTGATTCTTTGCCACCGCCGACGATCAAATGGTAATTGCCGTAGGCGAACCACAAAAATCCGCCGGATGGCAGATCGAGGTCCCTTTTGTTTACTTCGCCGCGATTCAAAGGGCTGAAATAATCGGTGGCATTCAAAGCTGGAGTAGACAACGCGAGAAAACTGCTGCCGAAATCTCCGACCGGTGGATCGAATTTGCCGTCCCCCGTACTCACGTAGAGCGTTCCGTTCTGCCCGATCGCGGTACCACCGCGAGACCACATGCCGGCGCCCGACCCGTTTCGAACCAGCATCTCGTAAGTCGTTCGATGGGTGGGGTTGTCGACTTGCATCGAGTAGATGCCAGAGCGGTCGCCGCCACAACTCTGGGAGGTTGTCGTGTAGATGAAGCCATTGTTCAGATTCAGACTCCAGGGCTTAGCGAATGGCGGGACCAGTTGGTACGGACCAAATCTGGTGCTTCCGGTGCCCAGATCCAAACCGAAGAGCCTGCCATCATAGGCGAGCATAAAGATCAAATTTTGGCGGCGGTCGATTACCGGGGTGGCGTTGACAGCGTTAGGACAGAGAAAGAACGACTCGGCCTTGGGTGTGACAAAGCTCGGAAATGTTTGATGCCAAACGAGCGCGCCGGTCGAAGCATCCACGGCGAAGAGATGATTTGAACTTCCGGCGACATAAACCAAGTCCTTGATTCCTGAAGCCGTGACCACACCTTGTGCCACAACGGGCGCCGTCAGGGAGTTGAGCGCGAGTGGTATGTTATCGAGCTGAACCGACCACTTGAGCTCCAGGTTTTTGGCATTGTCGACCGTCAGTTTCGTCTCTTCCGGAGCCCAACCCGAGCGCTGCGGATCATGTCCGAAGGTGGGCCAGTCTGCCGGGAGTGGTATTGCGAAGGCCAGCGAAAGACCGGCGGCAACAATCCGCGAGATTGAGTTTTTCATTCGTCAGAAAAGGAGTTTCAACGCTAGCTGGATGTTCCGCGGCGTGCTAACGTTGCCGTTCCATTCACCGAACGTTGGGCTGGCGATATCGTTGTCAAAGGCCGTTGTACCGAAGCACCGGGTCTCACAAACAAATATATGCTGGTTCCAGGCGTTGAAGAACTCCGCCTGAAAGCGAAGGCCGACCCGCTCAGTAACTGCGATGTTCTTTATAAAGCTGATGTCCTGGTTCGTGAATCGTGGTCCGCGCAGACTGCTGATTCGTGGCCCGTCTCCGAAATTGAAGTTGAATGAGTTCGGATCCTGGAAGGCATCTCGATTCAGCAACGGTCCCTTTCCCGGATCATAACTGTTTGGATCCTGGAGGAACGGATTAACCCCCGCAATCTGGGACGGAATGCAACCGACATCGAATTGCGAAGGTACGTTGCAGTTGCTTGAACGGAAAAAGAAAGGAGTGCCGGACGAGATCTTAACGAGAGTCGATAACTGCCAACCACCAAGCACTTTGTCTATAAACCCAGCCCTGTTGAGAAATCGCTTTCCCTTTCCGACGGGCAATTCATAAAGCGTCGAAAAGTTGAAAGTGTTTGGTACGTCGTCTATTGAGAGAGATTTATTTCGTTTCCGCTCGTAAGGCGAGATTACTCCGCTCGCGCCCAGATTGCCGGTTGTTAGTGACGAACTCTGGATGTAGTCCGAATCGGTCAGGAGTTTCGAAAACGTATAGGAAGTAAGCAGCCATAGCCCGTTCGAAAATCGATGTTCCGCTTTCAATTGAAGTGAATGATAAGTAGAATTTCCTGCATTCTCATTCAGACCGGGAAGCGAGCTGCAGTATTGGGGGTAAGGCAGAAGAGCCTGGGCAACGGTAGGAGCGCAGGCCTGCATCTGGGCCGCCCAACCAGGGTAAGGTTGGGGAACTCCATCGAGGACAGCCTGCCCGGGCTGGAACTCGTCATAGAGCTGCTGTCCCATTGAGAGATAACTCGGATTGAGAGTATTGATCGGCGCGATATCGGAGAGTAGCCGCGTGCCCTTATTCGCTACATAGGCGGCGCTGATATAGAAGTTATTTGTGAACTGATGATCTATAGTGAAATTCCACTGCTGCGCATAGGGGAGGCGGTTGGCATCTGAGGGGCGATACAGGGGACCGCTTTGCCCGTTCAGGAATGTTGGGCTGATCACGGGTGTCTTCTGAATGTCAGAGGGGAAACCTTGACTCAGAATCAGAGCCGGACTGAGCCCGCCCATGCTGCTCGAGAAAGTGGGAGTTGTGTTAAATCCGTCTTGAGCGATCCCGCCGTTCCAGCCCGGATAGAAAGCCTGACTATAGAAGATGCCGTAACCGGTTCTTATAACTGTCTTCGGAGTCAACGAATAGGCAATACCCAGGCGAGGTGCGAATGCATGATAGAAAGTCTTTTCCGGATGCCTTGCTCCGTAACTTGCATCGCCCCACTTGTCTCCTGCGAAAGCCAAAGTGCCTAGCCGACCGCCGGCCCCTGAATTTACGCCGACCGGATCGAGAAATGAAAAATTGTTGTATTTCTCGACAGAAGGCGTGCTTACGTCCCACCGCAGACCGTAAGTGATGCTGAGCTTACTGGTCGCCTTCCAGGTATCACCGCCATACAAGGCAAAGAGCTTGCCGCGGGCATAGAGCGTATCGACATTGTTAAAGCTGACGCTCGCATTATCGACATCTCCCAGCAGAAAACTGGCAATCGAATTTCCGCTATTGATTCCCAGCAAGCCCGTCGTCAGGTCTGAGAAGCCGAATATGCCGGCGCCGTTGTTATTATTTCGGAGATTGTTCTGAAGAGTGCGAGCCTCCCCGCCGAATTTGAAGGTGTGGCTTCCGTGCGACCAGGAAACAATATCGTTCAGAATGTTGGTGGGCCTTGATTCGTGGTGCAGGTCATCCAAGCCCATGGAGAGGAAGCCGTCGGCAAAGTTAAGCTGAGGAGGCTGGCTATATGAGGCCGCACCTGGAATTTTCGGCAGCTTATCTGCATAAGACGCGTCTACGGCGATTTCACTTCCGCGAAAATCGAGATAGCCGTAGTTCAGGTTGTTGAGGATGTTAGGTGAAAACGTGTGGTCCCAGTTAAGTCGGTTTACCCATGGCCCGATCTCGCCACCATCCGGGAGAAGATAGCTGTCATTACTGATCGCAGGGGGGAGAGTCGAGACCTTCAGAAAAACGGTGTCGTGATAGTGAAGCGTGACGGCTAGGTGATCCTTCTGACCCAGGTAGTCGTCGATACGAACATCGTAGTTCTGCCGGTAATCGGTCCCCGCGCCACTTATGTCCGACGTAGCAACCGGAGAAACGTAGTTATTCAAAGCGCCTCCGAAGGTGGGTGTTGGAAGGTATTGCAACCACTGCTTCGCAAGCGAGTTCATGAGACGGGGATCGGTCGGGCAAATGACGTTGGGATGCTTGCCGTCGCAGCCCATGAACTGGTTGCGCAGATACGGCAGATTTGTGGCGCCTTCCGGCAGATTTGCGTTATAGGCGGGATTGACGCGAGTGGTAGCGGGGTCGTAGATCGGAATGAGCTTGCCCGTTGAATCAACCCAATCTGAAAAATCGCCTTGGCGCTCCTTCAACGAAGGTATGCTGTCGACCGGGTAAACGGTTCCGCCGCGAATTGTCCACCTCTCATCGTTGAAGAAAAAGAATGCCTTGTTCCAGTTAGACCAGATGCCGGGTATCTTGATCGGTCCGCCTAAGCTGCCTCCGAACTGATTTTCGATGTCCTTCGGCTTTTGCGGCGAGCCGAACTGGGTAGCATTCAAGGCCGTGTTGTGAAGGTATTCACGCAAATCTCCGTGAAACTGGCTCGTACCCGATTTCGTTACGGCCGTGATTACGCCTGAGGTCGTCGTTCCGTACTGTGGGTCGTAGGTGGATGTCAGAACACTGATCTCGCTGATAGCTTCGGGCGAGATCGGGTAGTCGCTATGCATCGCGACCACGCCGCTTTGGCTCATCAGACCCTCTTGCATCGAAGCTCCGTCAAGCGCGGCTTCATCGCCCATCTTCATGCCACCGTTAATGCGAGTCTCGAAAGGATTGTTGCCGCTCCCTGTGTTGACGCCGGGCAAGATAACGACAAATGAAGCTGCTGATCGCGAACTGCCGGAAACGTTCAACGGTAGGTCCTTCAGAACGTCCGGACTGATTTCGCCCTTGTGCTGTGCATCCTCATGATTGATCGGTGACGCCGCAGCGTTCACCTCGACCTTCTCGACGGCCCCTCCGACAGAGAGTGTTACATCGAGTGTTGTTATGTCATTTAAGGCCAGGACGATTCCCTGCTGAACGAATTGCTGGAAGCCTTTAGCACTGACGGAAAGGGTGTAATTTCCTGCCTGTAGGTTGGCAAAACGATACAAACCGTCCTTCCCCGTGGTGAAGTGCGCCTCAGTTTGTGTTTGCTGCGAGGTCAGAACCAGTTCGGCACCGGGGACCAGGCCGCCGGTCGCGTCCCGAACCGCACCGCTCAACGACGCATTCGTGCTCTGGCCTTTGCCGACTCCGATCGCCGAGAGGCTGAGTACGACGGCAAGAGATGACAGCCAGATCTTCCTGCTTGAAACTTTCCCCATAAGTTCCGGCAAAGGGTCCCTCTCCAAAAAAGTTCCGAGATAGCACGCCAGAGGTCATCCCGGCTTGGTCTTTTCTATCATCTTTCAACAATCAAAGCAAGACAGTTCGTTAGAATGGGCGCGCAATATCACGAATTACGAGGCTATACTTTCTCGGTCAGGCATATGTTCGATCTACAATTTCTCGAATGTAGCTGAGATTGCGCCGCATGTCCGCCTCCAAGCTGCCCCGATGAGAATCTGTTTCGAGATTTGCCCAGCCACTCCAGCCGATGTCTTTGATCGCTTGAATGACCGGGGCGAACTGTATCGTTCCTTCGCCGAGATAATGGGGATTATCTTTGAAGTGGAATTGACAGATACGTTGCTTGCCCAGCCAACGGATCTCCTTCACTACGTCGAAACCGGCTTTGGTGGAGTTCCCTACATCGTAGTAGACGAGCACGGCGCTCGAGCGGGAGCGTTCCATGATCCGCACGTTTTCCTCGGCCGAGATGGTATCTTCCAGGCCCAGAATTACGCCTGCGCTTTCTGCCGACGGGCCTAACTCACGCAGCGCGTCTCCAACGTGATCCATTTCCTGCCGGTTCGTAAGCGCCCATGGGCCGAAAAAGGGCAGCAGGACTACTTTGACATCTAGAGCTTTTGTCAACCGAATGGCATCGCCGACCCACTTCGGTGCAAGCGGATCGCTCTTTAAGCCGTTGTCGTGCAGCCGGTCAAGGCACGTTGCGTCGAGAGAGACGCCGTTTTGGCGGGCAAGTGCTCGATAACGAGCGATGAGATCGGGATGGTCCAACGGCATTTTACCGTCGACGATTTTGCGGCCCAAGGAGATTTGTACTCCCTCAAACCCTAATTGAGCGGCTTTGCCTACTGCTGCCGGGTCGGCTGTAAGGTCCAGATTCCAATCTGTGACACCGATGCGCAAGGGCGGCAGGGTTTTCGCGGTAAGCGGCCGGAGAATCTGCGGAACAGCGGCAGCATTTTCCAAAAACAGTCGTCGTGTGAACTTCATCTTTGCCTGAACCTCACAGCATACACACGGCGCATCTCTGTCTTTACCCGGATTGCACTTCGAGCCGTTCCGCAAACTATGCCAAAGCGAGTGGCACAGCTTCTTCCCATCGGCCTTGCGCTTTCAAGACGAGCTCAACTGCTTCGCGAGCGGCACCACGACCAGCGAGCTGGCGCGTCGTGTAATGGCAAACTGCTTTCAATTCCGGCGCTCCATCGGCAACAGAAATCGCGAGCCCAGCCAGTCGCGCCAACGGTATGTCCGGCAGATCATCGCCCATGTAGGCCACTTCTTCGGCCGTGACACCCGCCTTCTTTATGCATTCCTCGAAAGCATGCATCTTGATGGCTTGCCCCAGGTAGACGAACGTGACTTTTAATTCCTCGGCGCGCTTAGTTACGGCAGGCGAGCGACGGCCAGTGATGAAGCCGGTCTGGATACCCATAGTATGAGCAAGCGAAAGACCCTGTCCGTCCTTCGCATCGAATATCTTCATCTCAGAGACGCTCGCGGGAGCTGTGCCGTCGGCGACTGTTGTGGAGATCAGGCAAATACTTCCATCAGTGATGGTGCCGTCCACATCCATTAAGAACAGCTTGATCTTGCGAGCACGAGCAAGAACATCCGGCGGAGCTACGGACGGACTGGACATGTGCCAATGTTAGCCTGACCGTTCGCGTGTCTCTCGATTTAGAATCCGCATCCCGGCATCCTTCCCGTTTCACTTGAGAGGTGGTTTTGAGCCCGGCCTCTCGGGCCGAGGTTCATTTGACGACTGAGTAAGTGAACCGAGCAAGTTCCTTGAGGGCGGTATTCAGGACTCCGCGATTGGGGACAGAGCAGCTGGACACTCCGCCTAACTCGGATATTCGGGTCGAGCGGGCACGGGTCCAGGAGCCGGATGCTGCTTTGGCTCTGATTGAGGAGAACTATTCGGCTATCGACGTGGTTGCACGAGATGACCGCGTGTTGCTGCTGCGTTGCCCTCTCTGATCCGCAGAGCGCTATCTGGGTGGCCTATTCCGGACAGGCTGCAATTGGATGCATTCTCTTCCATCGGCTAGCGCGTTTTGGCCGGGCAGAGGAAATTAAGCGCTTATACGTGCGACCCGGATATCGTGGGCGGGGTGTCGCGCGCAAGCTTCTAGATACCTCTGAGCGATTTGCACAAGAGCACGAGATCAGCTGGCTTTATCTGGATACGAAGAACGATCTGACCGACGCGATCGCGTTTATCGATCATGCCAAGGGCGCGCTCCAGCCGGGGACTATACATCGAGACGAATAGCCGTCTGCGGAATGCCCTCCACCTTTACGAATCCGTAGGCTTTTCGCCACGTTCCTCTCGAACGCACTAAAACCGTCACCATATGCACGGGCCGATGTCTTCATGGAGATGATGCTCTAGCCGACCACGCGACCCCGGCCATGTTTACAAGACTTTTACGTAGCGTGAACACCGTGCCCGTTGGTTTGCTCTAACTTGAGATGTGTCGCGAATTGTGGCTTCCCACAAGTTTAGGCTTACAGGTGGCCAGAACCGAACAAGCATCTGCGTCCCGTTGTAGCGGCGAACACGCGATTGCGGCGACTCTGCTGGCTGCCGCGTCCCTCTTGCGGTTACGGCACCGGCAGCGGGGGTGATTTCTGGGCAATCACCCCTAGTTTCTCTCAGCCCGCGGCAGCCGTGCCACGAATGACGATACTGTGCGTCGAACAGTTCCGGGATCTCGGAGGCGGACAGTTGAGTTTGCTTGATGCTATTCCCGGCCTCCAAAAACGTGGTTGGAACCCTGTGGTGGCAATCCCCGGAGAAGGGTCACTGGCCGAGCGTGTTCGCGGTCTCCATTGCGATGTCGAGCTATTCGAAGCCCCTACATACACCAACGGAATAAAGCGAGCAATGGACGTGGCTCGTTACACTACTGATGCTCCGAAGCTAACGCGCCTCATAGGAAAATTACTCACCGCCAGTAAAGCTGATCTTATTTACGTGAATGCTTCACGGATGCTACCAATGGCGTCACTCGCCGCGCGACAGCGCTCGATTCCTTTGGTTTTTCATTGCCACAACCGAGTGAGTCAACGTACCGCCATGACTTTACTTGGTGCGTCCTTGCAACTTGCACGTGCACTGGTCATTTCCTGCTGCAAATATTCCGCGGAACCGTTACGGCGATACCTACCCGAAAAGGCACTTTCCATCGTCTACAACGGAGTGGCTGACACGCGGATTTCCCGACCACCGAGGGCAATCGGGTGTTATCGAGTGGGTGTTATCGGTCGCATAGAGCCCGAGAAAGGTCAGTTGGAGTTCGTCGCGGCAGCACGCTTGATGCTCCGGAGCTTCCGCAAATGTGAGTTCGTTGTGGTGGGCGCACCCCTCTTCGGAGGGCGTCGTTACTTTGAGCGAGTGCTCGAAGCAAGTCGCGGTTTGCCGATTGAATTTCTAGGTTGGCAGAGTGACATTCCGGCGGTGTTGTCCGGGCTCGACGTCCTTGTTGTTCCCTCAGGATCGCTGGATTGCACGCCGCGGGTAATCGTTGAGGCGTTCGCCGCCGGTGTTCCGGTGGTCGCATTCCCGTCAGGAGGGATTCCGGAAATCGTTTGCGACGGAACGAACGGTTTCCTAACCTCAGCTTTTACACCGGCAGCAATGGCGGAGCGGATTGGCTCTGTACTGCAGCTGGATACATGCTCACGAGAGTCGGTAGTTATGAACGCCAGGAACTGCTGGCGAAGTCGATATTCGCTGGACGGTTTCCGCTGGCGGGTAACGAACGTCATCGCGCGAGCAGCGGGTTGCGAGCAGATTACATAGCAATGTCCCAGCCCACGATTTTGACGGATGCGAGGTGGGTTGGGCCACATGGGATCGGCCGTTTCGCCTGCAATGTTTTGGCGGGACTGCCGGAACACTCTCAATTGCGGTCCGGCCCTCGGCCTCTCTCGTTACTGGATCCCTTATGGCTGAGTTATCAGATCGCTAGGCATCGCCCCGACATATTTTTCTCGCCGGCAGTGAGCTTGCCGGCGGTATGCTTCTCTCGCCTTGTCTTCACCATTCATGACCTTATCTGTGTCCAGCTACCCGCCGCCTCTATCTCTTCCACGCACGCACGAAAGCTCTATTTCCGAACGATTGTAAAGCCCGCGGCCCAGCGAGCATACCGCGTTTTCACAGTGTCTGAGTACTCACGCGTGGAGCTTATCAAGTGGACGGGATTGCGTGAAGAAACGATCGTAAATGTCGGGAACGGGATCGACCCAGTTTTTCGGCCGACAGGACGACGTTACCAACCTGGATTTGCCTATATCCTATATGTCGGAAATTTCAAACCGCACAAGAACGTGAAGCGGCTGCTCGAGGCTTTCGCCCAGCTCGACTATCCCGAGCTACGTCTTCTTCTCACGGGTTTTGGCAGTCCTGATCTGATAGCGGCCGTAGCCTCACTTGGACTTCAACAAAGAGTCCACTTTGCCGGACATCTGGATGACGATCGGTTAGCGGCACTTTATAGGGGAGCTTTGCTGTTGATTCAGCCGAGCCTCATGGAGGGGTTCGGTCTTCCGCCCGTCGAAGCTATGGCCTGTGGAACGCCGGTCGTGGTTTCGGGCGTGACCGCCTTGCCTGAGATTGTCGGAGATGCCGGAGTATTCATCGATCCTTTGGACGTTGATGACATGCGCCACGCGATAGAAAGGACGATTAGCGATGTGGATTTGCGGAAAAGACTTATTGCGGCCGGACAACTGCGAGCAGGCCTGTTCCGGTGGGATGATGTTACGAGGAAGATTGCTAGCGTTCTTGGTATTCGGTGTACATCTGAGTCGAAGGTAGCAGGTTGCCAAGCATGATACTCGGCGGGACGACATTCAGGGCTATGGATGAGATTCGACCGACGAACTCTGTTAACGCGCAGCCAGCTTAAGCAGAACATTGCTTCCGGGGTTTTGGCTGCAGCACTCCAAGCTCTTTGTAACCTTATCGGATATCCGATTTATATTCATTATCTCGGTTACGAGCAGTACGGGACGTGGCTCATTCTAGCGACCCTTCTCGTCTTTATGCAACTCGGCATCGCCGGTATCGGCCCTGCCATCAGCCAGTTGGTGGCCGAGGCGAACGCGAGAAGCGATTACTGTCAGCTCAGATCGTATGTTACCTGGACGGCGATTCTCGTCGGCTCGGCAACGGTTCTTCTGACCGCACTCTCATCGGTGATGAGTCCACTCTTCGCATCGCTGTTGTCCGCCCATCCGGCGACAGAAACGGCAATACGCCTGATTCCGCTAGTCGCCTTGCTCGCCGGGTACTTTCTATGGGTCGAGATCTTTGCCTCAGTTCTAACCGGTTTGGGGCGGATGGATCAAACGAATCTCGTGACCGCCCTTGGACAGGGCTTGATCGTTTTGGTGGCCTTTTTGCTGCTGCGTCGAGGCTGGGGAATTCCTGCCTTGATCGTCGGGTACTTCGCGGGGCGCGGCGCTGTGAACCTAACGCTTGTCATGTTGATCCGGCGAACGTACGGCCACCGATTGTTTGCAGGGACCAAACTCGCCGCGAGGGACCTGGCGACGCTTGTGAGAGTCTCGGGCTCTATTTTGGGCGGGACCATCCTCACCGTGTTTCTGGGCCCGTTCAACAAATGGATGATCGCGGGTAGCTTGGGAGTAGATCAAGTACCGATTTATGAAATTGCCTTTGGCGCGAGCATGCAGGTACGGAATCTTTTTGAGTTTGGGCTTCGCTCCCTCGTGCCCGAGATCAGCAGAATAAATGCCATGCGACCTAGTAACGCCACGCCGAGAATTCGGTCTGTGTTCAATAATTGTCTCCTTTTTTCCGCGTTGGTCGGTCTGCCCCTGTACTTGGTAGTCGGAATTTTTGCTCACAAAATTTTCGGACTCTGGCTGCACAGCATGTTGCGCCCACAGCAGGTAGGGGCATTCAGGACCCTGCTGCTTGGCAGCTTCGTCAACATGCTGGGTACGTCCGCCTACTATTGCCTGATCGGGTTGCAAGCCCTTCGTTCCGTGTTCAAGAGCTATGTTATTCAAGTCTGCCTGAACGTGATTCTGTTGGTGAGTGCTCTCGTCTTCCTTCGCCACCTGAACATTTTCCTGGTCTGCGCAGCGACTGCCGCAAGTATCGGAACGGGAAGTGTTTATCTGATTGCCGCGTTCTTAGCCAGGCTTAAGAGCGCATCAAACAAGGACAGTGACAGGTTTGTCACCGCGGAGATCGCCTGAGGATGCCGCATCAGTTTTCCATTTGTATACCTTCGTATAATCGGGCCGGTTTTCTTGCGCCTTTGCTGAACAGCATCGCCGCCCAGTACGACGATTCGATCGAGGTGGTGATTTGCGAAGACTGCTCACCTGAACGCGAGCTAATTCGGGGTGTGGTCGAAGAATTCCAGGGGCGTATGCCAATCACGTATGTAGAGAATTCTAGAACTCTGGGCTACGACGGAAATGTTCGGGCGTGCATCCGCAAAGCTTCGGGAGACTATTGCCTGATGATGGGTAACGATGATCTGCTCTGTGACGGAGCAATTGCTGAACTGAAGAGCGTTATTCGGGCATACCCCTCGGTCGGCGTGGTCAGTCGCGCCTACAAGATCTTCCATGGATCGATCGACAACATAAGGCAGACGATCGTTCATTTCAAAGAATTCCGATTTTTTCCTAGGGGGCCGGAGAGTTTTGTTAGTTTGTACAGACGCGTCGCGGTCCTATCAGGGCTCGTCTTCCGTAAGCACCTGGCGGATTCTTTGGCTACGGATCGTTGGGATGGGACGCTTTACTACCAAATGTATCTATGCGGAGAGATGATCCTTGTCTCTGACGGTTTTTACATATCCAAACCTCTGGTGGCGTGCCGCGACGGCATCGCGCCTGAATTCGGAATCAGCGAAAGCGAGAAGCGCTTTCATACGCCGGGCAAATATACGAACGAGGGCCGCTTGAAAATGTTCGGGTCTATTCTTGACATCGTTAGGGACATCGAAGCGCGGCATAGTATCGAGTTGTTGGACTCTGTGATGAAGGATATAGGAAATTATTCTTATGTCCTGCTGCACCCTCAACGGCGTCAAGGACTGGTCCGTTTCTTTCAGTACTACTGCCAGTTGGGCCGATTGGGCTTTGCCAAGCGGCCTCTTTACCATTGCTACTTCATCGCTCTTGTTCTTTTCCGGGAGAACGGGATGGAACGCCTTTTGTGGTTCATTCGAAGATTCATTTCAGCGACGCCTCGGTTCGGGAAGGTCTATCCGGGTGTCGCAGTCAGACAGGAATAGCCGGGACGAATTTAATTGCCGATAGGGCTTTGCGGAATGGCCTCACCGTCACAACGCGGATCGGAGCCCGCGAAATTCACGTCCCTCCGGTCGTCGTGCATGACGACCTCGCCTTGTCCTACGCTATAGGAGAACGGTTCGAGAATCGTCAGCACGTGTCCGCGGCGCGCCAGGTCGCTCCGTACGCCGTCCGGGATCCGCGATTCCATCGAAACGTCGCAACCTTCAAAGGTCGCTTTAGTGAAACGCGCTGCTTCCATTGCGGCTTGGAGGTTCATCCCAAAATCGACGATGTTCGCCACAAACTGGGCGTGCGCCTGGGCTTGGTTCCAGCCTCCCATGATGCCGAAGCCCATATGCACATCACCCTTTTCCAGGAACGCCGGAATTATAGTGTGGAGCGGCCGTTTGTGGCCGGCAATCGAATTGGGTTTACCGGGCGTCAGTTCGAAACCAGCGCCGCGGTTTTGGAAGGAAAAGCCGGCACCCGGAGCCACCATGCCCGTTCCGTATCCGCCGTAGTTACTCTGGATAAGCGAAACGATGTTGCCGTTTTTATCGATTGTCGACATATAGATGGTCTCGCGACCGCGCGCATTGAGCTTCTCGCTAATTTCGGAAGGAACCACCTGGCAGGCCGCGCGATCTATCTGAATCAACTTCGCGCGCTTGGCAGCGAGATCTTTCGATAGCATCTCCTTTACGGGAACCGGCGTAAAACGCGGATCGCCAAGATAGTGAATCATATCCGCATAAGCCAGCTTCTTGGCCTCTATCATGACGTGCAGCGCATTGGCCGAGTTGTGCCCATAGCTGCTCACCGGAAAGTTCTCCATGATGTTGAGCATGGAGAGCGCGGCGATGCCTTGCCCGTTCGGCGGCAGTTCGTAGACGTTCCAGCCGCGGTACGTGGTGGAAATCGGTGCTACCCATTCCGGTTCGAAATCTGCGAAATCTTCGATGGTGTGCGTGCCTCCTTGAGATTGCAGAAACTTCACCATAACTTCGGTTAGCGGGCCGTGATAGAAGCCATCGCGCCCGTGCTCGGCGACCTGCCGCAGCGAGTTAGCTAGCGCCGGATTTTTGAAAACGTCTCCTACCCCTGGCTTTACACCTCCGGGCATATAGGTTTCCTTATAGCCGGGTTGGCTGAGGAATGTTTTACTCGTCCAGTAGCGCGCATTCTTCTCAGCCAACGGAAAGCCGTTTTCGGCGTAGAAAATCGCCGAACGAAGCAGTTTATCGAGAGGCATTGTGCCGAAGCGCCTCCTTAGCGCGTCCCAACCGGCCACGCAGCCGGGAATCGTAACGGTGTGTACTCCGATTGGATCGAGCTTGTCGATTTGGTGCGCCTTCAGGTAGTCGATGGTGAGAGCCTTGGGAGCCCATCCACTCGAATTGAGGCCGTACAGCTTGCCGGTTTTTGCCTCATAGTAAATCGCAAACAGATCCCCGCCCATGCCGTTCACATACGGCTCGGTAACGCCCATCACCGCGTTAGCCGCAATGGCCGCGTCAACAGCATTGCCGCCGGCTTCGAGCACTTTTGCGCCCGCGTCGGATGCCAGGAACTGCGGGGCTGAGACGATGCCGTATTTCGTGACCACCATGGAACGGCCCTGATCCGGAGAGGAGGAGAATTGTTGCATCGCGAGAAGCGAAATCGCCGCGAGCAGGAGAAGGGCCGGGGCTTTCATGAATTAGAGTATGACTCGAACAGAACCGCTCTGGTGACGAGGAACCGGCAAAGTACTACATGCAAGTCTGATTGGCGCGTTGATCGGATAACACGCAACTGTCGTCTGACGGACTGCGTCGAGCATTCATATGAATCATCGCTTGTTGGGTGTTGCACTGCTAGTACTTGGATTCTCCTCGCTGCCGGCTTTCGGTCAATTTCTTTCGGTAGGCATTAAAGCGGGTGTTCCGTTGAATGATGCATTCGTGAACGGGGGGAGTGGAGACCTGAGCGGCATCACTAATCGTTTCATCATCGGACCGGAGGCGGAAGTCAGGCTGCCCTTTCACCTGGGCGTCGAGGTCGATGCGCTGTACCGGCACTACAGCCTCGGCGGGAATTCGACGAATGAATGGGATTTTCCATTTCTGCTGAAGTATCGCTTCAAAGGCGTGCCGCTTGTGCATCCGTATGTGGAAGCTGGAGCAATCTTCAATCACGTGTCCGACATAGTTCATGTCACTTCGAATTCGTCTGCCGCGGGATTTGTGATCGGCGCGGGTGTCGACATCCACCCGGTGCTGATTCACATTACCCCCGAGATCCGGTACGTCCATTGGGGAACTGAAAATTACAATTTCGCCGCGCTGGGTTCCGCGCTCGCTTCCAACCAGAACCAGACCATGTTTCTAGTGGGCCTGACCTTTTAGGGGAGCAAGTATAAATGCGAGTCAAAGGAAGGCGCGCATCAAAGCGGCTGGACCGTTTTCTAAAATGTGATCCTTTCTTCCGATCGGAGTCAAACGCTCGGAGGTTTTATGGCAGAAAGTAAGAAATGTGCTCACCCTTCGTGCAACTGTCGAGCCAAAGAAGGAAGCAACTACTGTAGCGCGTTTTGCGAAGGCGCCGGCAAGGCTCCTGATATTCAATGCGGTTGCGGACACACAGAGTGCTCCGGGACCGCTAAACTCTGACCAGTCCCTACAGTTAAGAACAGAGCTCCCGCCACTCCGGGCTGAAAGCAACGATGCCTGTTGCTTGCCATCATCGACCGGTGCAGCGCACGTGATGTTTGGCAGGCCCGGAATGCCGAAGAGAGCTAGCTAGCGACGCCCCAGGGTTTCGCTTCGAGTATACCTTTGTACCCGTTTTTCAGGCGATCCTCAATAATCGCCCAGACCTTGGGATCGCAGCCCTGCCAATGCGCTACTGCCGTGTTGCCGAGATAGGGCAGATCTTTCACGCCCACCCTGCTCGAGAAAAATCCTCCGATGGTGAGGCTGCGAAACTCACTGAAAAAACGGACTTGGGCTTCGTCCTCTTTGGCAGCTCGCTTTGGATAAGCGATGCGGTCCAGCAATTGTTTCTGCTGGTCGAGCGAGGCTTTGATGAAATCTTGTCCGTATTTCTTGTTCGATTCGTGATCGAGCCACATCAAACCCCCGAAGATCTGTGTCTTAAGGTGTTCGTCGGTGTCCTGGTCGGTCCGGTAAGCGATCCAGTCATCTAGAAACTCGGGAACCCCGGCCTGTGTGGCGCTTCCGCTCCGCTCATCCGCCGGTATGATGAAGTCGCAGAGCACTTTTACCGTCTCCCATTGCCGATCATCGAAGGTCTGGCGTTTGTACGGTTGCTTCTCCGCACTCTGAGCTTCGGGGGCTATGTGCATATGGTCATGCGTTTGCCCCTCTACTGTGCCGGTCACAAGCGCTGCAGCTGATCCGGCTCCGATTATCTGAAACAACCCGCGACGGCTGACGTTAGATTCTGACATCTTCTTTTCTCCGGCCGGTTAAACCTTTACGTTGCGCTTCAGAACCTGGTCGCCGATGTACTCGGAGGTGCGCCAGCCGAGCGCGGTAATCGACAAGGTTGGATTCTTGTCGGCATTGCTCACAAAAGGAGCGGCATCGGTGACGAACAGATTCTTGACGTCCCAGGCCTGGCAATACTGATTCAACACGGATGTTTTGGGGTTGTCTCCCATTTTGGTGGCTCCTACTTCATGAATAATCTCCCCGCCTCGTGCGATACCCCAATTCGTGTCGGCGCCATCCTTGGACGTCACGATTCCACCCATTGTGTGAATGATTTCTTGGAAGGTATCCTGCATGTGCTTGGCTTGCAGAATCTCGTCCTGGCTCCACTTGAAATGAAAACGCAGTACAGGAATGCCCCACTCATCGACAACTTGAGGATCGATTTCGCAGTAGCTGTCTTCGTTAGGGATCATCTCGCCGCGGCCGGAGAATCCGACTTCACAACCGTATAGTTTCCGGAGATTGCTCTTCAGTTCCAGGCCATATCCTCCGTTCAGAAATCCAGTCGCATAACCGCCCAAGGCCCCTGGTCCAGGCTGGCCGCGGCCGCCGCCAATCTCTATGTGATAACCGCGGGCGAAGGGGAGTTTATTTGCCTTTTGCTCCTTGTACAGCCACCACGGCATGTAGAGATGCATCCCGCCTACTCCGTCTTCGTTCTGCGGCGGAAGATCTTGCAAAATCGGCAGGAAGCCGTCCACCCCGGTTCCGACGGTGTCCATGATGTACTTGCCCACTAAGCCGCTCGAGTTGGCTATACCGTCGGGGAAACGGCTGCTCTTGGAGTTGAGCATAATGCGCGCAGTTTCACAGCAACTGGCAGCGAGCACGACGATTTTGGCCCTAACTTCGACCTCCTGACGCGTTTTTTTATCGATATAGGACACCCCGGAGGCTAGGCCGTCGCTTCCGACGAGCACTTCTCGCGCCATGGCGTTGGGGCGGACTTCGAAGGTCTGGGGGAATTTCTTCAGCGTTGGGATGATATGAACGCCAGGCGAATTGAAGTTTGCGTTCACGCCGCAGGAGCGACCGCACTGGGCGCAATAGTGGCAAGCCGGCCTTCCATTCAAGGGCTGCGTCAAAATCGCGAGACGGGAAGGAATACAGGGAATATTGAGTTTGTCGCACCCCATCTTGATGAGGCGCTCGTAGCCGCGCGGAGCGGGCGGCGGTTGGAATTTCCCATCGGGCGTATTCTCCAGGCCTTCCTGTGAACCGAAGACTCCGATTAATTCCTCGGCCTTGTCATAGTAGGGAGCCAGATCTTCATATGTGATTGGCCAGTCAAAGCCTTTCCCATCCCGGCTGTACGGCTTGAAGTCGTACGGACCCATGCGCAACGAGATACGGCCATAGTGATTAGTTCGTCCACCTAGCATGCGCGCCCGCCACCAGAGCCACTGCGAGCCCGGGGCATTGATGTAGGGCTCGCCCGGAATCTCCCAACCACCTACTGTGGTCGCATCGAAATAGCCCCAGGGTTTGTACTTGGTCCCGGCACCCCGATGTGGAACCTGATACGGCCATCCGAACATCTTCGAGTCTTTCGTGCAGTCGAACCACTCACCGGCTTCGAGCATGCAGATATTTGCACCCGCGTTTGCAAGTACATGAGCCGCTACTCCCCCTCCGGCACCGGAGCCGACAATCACGACGTCGTATGTTTTAGGATTTGCCTTGACTTGGGCCATATCTTATCTCCCGTTGTACAACACTAAACAGGCACATATTGGGTGAGGTAACGCTTCGCCATGATGAAGCCCATTTTGAAGTCTTCGCTGAAGTCCGCGCCATGGTTACTCTCACCACCGTAAAGCGGATCTTCCTGCTCGATACTCATGGCGCCGGTGTAGCCTACATCTTGCAGAACGGTGAAGAAGTCACGCCAAACGATCTCGCCCATACCCGGTATGCGATAGCGCCACCAACTCGCGCCGTTCACCGGGTTGATGCCACCGGCGCGTAGCACGGGCCATATGATTTCCGTGTCCTTAAGATGCACGTCGTAAATCTTGTCGACGAAATCGCGCGCCGTCGATATGGGGTCCATGAACTGGCGAACGAGATGCGATGGATCGTACTGCAAGCCTACATAAGGCGAGTCCCCGAAACCCTTGAATAAAGCTTCGAAGCCCACGGGGCTCGTGGCAATGTTCGGGTTGCCTGGATAGGGTTCCCAAAGAAGTCGAACATTATGGCGCTGGCAGGCAGGAAAGTACTTCTCCGTATAGACCTGGACAATTTCATTCACTTGCTCCTGAAGAGTCTTAGAACTGTCCTTGCCGGAACACGTTCCAATGTTGCGCACGCCGAGCTTGCCGGCCATGTCTATGGCTTTTACAAAATAGTCGTTCGTCTGAGCGCGTTTTTGCGGATCGGGATCGATGTGGCTGCCGTCGATCTGGAAGGCCGATACGTGCATCCCAAACTTGTCCAACGTCGATTTGATCTCCTGCAACTGGGAGTCCGTGATCGTAGTCGCATCGAGTGAGGTATGCGGCCCGGCGCTCAGGATCATGTTATTGAAGCCTTGCGTCTTGGCGAACTCGACGTTCGCGGGCGTGTAGCGTCCCAGCACACCCAGTAGGGGCTTCCATTCATTGTGTGCAACGTGAGGGTGATGATGCACCGGAGTGGTCTGCCCTTTTACCGCGACGGCCGCAGCGAGCGAGCCTACAAGAGTTCGGCGAGTCATTCTCCGACAAGTTTATATCTGCTGCGGCCAGCGCAGGCGCCGGAAGCGCTCATGTACGTCTTAGCCGGGAGCTCCGGTTGCGGCTGGCTGGGTAAGCCGGTTGAGCAACGAGATCGCTTTGCGAATGTCCGCCGCCCGCTTTGCCTGGTCCTGTTCCTCACGTTCTATGCTGAGCAGCCCTCGATATCCAATCTCCTTTAGCTTCGACAAAAATGCTGGAAAATCAACACTCCCTTCGCCGAGCGCTTTCTCCACACCCAGAGCTTCCGGTTGGTCTACTGGAGGCCAATCACCATCTTTGCAGTGCACCGAGATCACATGCGCTCCAAGCACGCCCAACGCTTCGACCGGGTCACCTGTACCGTAGAGGATCATATTAGCGGGATCGAAGTTGATCTTCAGATTTGGACGCTTAACGTCCTGGATGAACTGCAGAAGAACCTTCGCCGGTTCCTGACCGGTCTCAAGCGTGAAAGACTGTCCATTTTTCCCGCAGTGATCACAGATGTCTCTCGTCACATCGCGAATGCTCGCGTAGCTTTCGCTCCCAAAGTCATGCGAAATGAAACCGATGTGGCAGGCGACGCTATCAATCCCCAACTTGCCAGCTACATCAGAGACTGCTTTTGTTCTCGCGATCCGTTCGGCCCGTGTTTTCTCCGGAACCAGGCCCACTGTCTGCTGCACAGTAGGGATGTCCTTATAGTCTTCACCTACGTAGCTGCAAACCGCCGTGATTGCGGTGAAATGTTCTTCCGTAAGCGCCGTGTCCCATTTCTCGACGGCTCCGTCAAGAGACAACTCTCCGGGGAACCCCAGTTGTCCTGCGCGCACTCCAAACTGCTTTACATCTTCCAGGGTTTTCCGAGCATTTTCTCCCGCCCAGAACATCAACCCGATTTCCATATCCCTTAGACCGAGCATCTTATTGGTTCTCCTCCTTTTACGCGAGCCTCCTTCAACGCCAGCGCCAGCTTCACAGCCTGTGCCGACTGCTGCGGCAAACAACGCTCAGGCCTCTTCCCGGTCAGGCAGCAGTCGATGAAATAACCGATTTCTGCATCGTAAGCGTCGATCTCCGGAGCCTGCACCTTGCGCTGTCCGGTTCCATCGTCGAGGAACAGTCCCTCGTTATTCAGTTCCAGCACAGCGCATTCCGACTTCGCTGCGAATCCCATGCTAAAGGGTGTTCCCGGTGCCAGCCATCCGCCTTCGATGCGAACCTCCAATCCATTCGGGTAGCGCAGTAAGGCGTCGATTGCATCCAAATCGCCTACAGGCTTCGCGGCGATCGTGTCGGGTGGGCCGAAGAGCATAAGCACCTGGTCAATATCGTGAACCAATAGGTCGAGGACTGCACCGCCGCTCCGCGCCCCGACTGGCAGCCAGCCGCTCCAGTCCGGGATTCCGCAACGGCGCTGGAATGTTGCTGTGCGAGTTGGGCCGCCTTGCTGAGACCGTACGAACTCCTCCAGGACTCGGAATTCGGACCAGAATCGCAGAACATGCGCAATCATTAAAATGCGATTGTACTTATCGGCGGCCTCGAGCATGCGGTCGCAGTCGAGTGACGTGAGCGCCATCGGCTTCTCGCAGAGCACGTGCTTTCCCGAAGCAAGGGCGGTTATCGCAATCTCCGGGTGCAGATCTGTCGGCAGACAGATATCTATCAAGTCATATGTGGGATCGAGCACTAATTCTCGCCAATGCTCGTATTGGCGGACATGGCTAAAGTCGAACACGGTCGCAGGGCGATCCAGATTACCACCTGCGTGTGCCAGGTGCTCCGCCAGGCTGCGTTCGCTCTTGGTGGCAATGCCACTGACTTCGACATCTGCGATCTTGCTGTAGGCTGCCAGGTGAGTGGCACCCATAAAGCCCAGGCCGACGATTCCGATTTTCACGACTGTATTGTACGAACTCAGCGCGCGAGAACGTTCCCGATCGTTCGAGGTTCAAACCAGACGAGCGAATCTCGGCCCGCGATTTCCCCAACGAGCTAGCAGCGATCTGAGATCGGCGCGAGATCGCGGACATGCCCTTGCAAACTGTAAAACAGGTGGCCCGGCAAGCTGGTTTCTAACTCGCGCTGGTCTGGGCGAGTTCAGGCGATACTTCGTCGGTAACTACGGTGAACTGCGCGAGCCGCGCGCTCCCGAAAGAAGTGGTGATTGCGACATCAGCAGCATCCCGCCCTGTTGCCATCAGCACGCGGCCGATGCGGGGCTTATTGTGGCGCGCGTCGAAAGTCCACCAGCGATCTTCCAGGTAAGCCTCGAACCAGGCACTGAAATCCATTGGATATGGCGCGGCTGGAACCCCAATGTCGCCGAGATAGCCGGTAGTGTAACGCGCGGGAATATTCAAAGCCCGACAAAAGGTAATCGCGAGGTGTTGGAAATCCCGGCACACTCCGACGCGTTCGGTGTACACGTCGAGCGCGGATTTGGTAGGGCGGGCAAAGTTGTAACCGAACGTTACTTTTTGCTGTACCCAGTCGCAAATAGCCTGCACCCGGCCATAGCCTGGCGGAACACTCCCGAAAAGCTCCGCCGCGACGTTCGTCAGCAGATCGACCTCGCAATACCGACTGGCTAGGAGGAAACGCAGAATTTCCGTCGGCAGTTCCCCCACCGGGATCTCGCGAGCCAAGAAATCCTTGACGTCCGGCTGTCCTGAATCTTCTATCAAGGTGGAATTGTGAAACCGCAGAGTGCCCGGCGCTGCAACCAGGCGAGTGCACCGGTTCCCAAAACTGTCTAAGTACCTGTCGATATTCACGTTAGGTTCCACGTGCAGTTGGTCAGGCTCCAGCAGGTCCCCCTCGCGTGACGGATGTACGTTGAGCAGTGCCACGACCGGAACAGTGATCGGAATATCAAATCGAATGTCGTAACCAAGGCGAATCAGCATGCTCTTTCGGCTCCCAAAAGAAAGTGGCTATTTGCTGCTGATCTGCGTACCCGGCAGTGGAACTGACTTGAGTTCCTTCAGCGTATCTCGTAAGTGTAACCAACCCCCATGGCGGGCTGGCACAATAGGTCATCGGAAACAATTCTTCAGGAGGCGTTGGCCAAAGCCGAATCGCTCTACCAGGCGCCCCCCATCGTGGGAGATTGCGTTCGCCATAGCTCAGATACCGATAGAGCAGCTCTTGAACGCGACCAGTTTAGTTTTAACGTTCACTTGCGTTGGGAGGGCAATTAAAGGGCGAACCTCCGGGCCTCTATCTGATTTACCCACAGGGGAAATCCGTTACGCGCTACAGAGGATTCGCCGTACCTTCAGCTTCGGGAATGCAAGTACGGCCGGCCCATACTCGACCGGGGGATCGAATCCGCCACATCGCTCGAAGTTGCCGCCAAGTACGCCCTTCTATCGTTTGATGCCACCATTCGCTCCAATGTGACGGTTGGTCCGCCGATCGAAATTCTGCTTTATCGAAAGACAGCTTCGTTTTGGAGAATACAGGCGGTTCGCCGCAGCCGACCAGGACCTTCTAACAATTCACTCCTTCTGGGAACAATCGCTGCGGCGCGCTGTTAAGCAATTACCCGAAATCGAATTCCGCAAGCTGCCGCCCGAAATCGATCTGATGCGCGGCTGACCGGCCGCCTATACCCGTCGCACTTGCGTTGCGACAAGCTAGAATGCAAAATGATATTCACGGATTCAATAGACCGGTTCGATTCCAAGTATGAAGAGTTTCCGGATTCGCGATCCTTCGTGAAATATGGTAACGACTTCAGCGATAGCTCGACCCGAGATACCCGAGCCGTTTTCTGAATATCAGATCGGGGCGGCTTACGACGAGATGTTCCGGGCCAACGGACGGCCCCGTCGGCACTATCGTGCTCTTTTCTCGCGGTTATTGAGTCTTCCCGCCCGCGAGCTCCGTCAGTTTAAACAGGAAGCCGACGTTTCGTTCTTCAATCAAGGCATCACCTTCACGGTTTACGGCCGCAACGAAGGAACGGAGCGCATCTTTCCGCACGATTTGCTGCCGCGAATCATCCCCTGCGCCGAATGGGGGACCATTGAGCGCGGACTCACCCAGCGAATCACGGCGCTAAATCTCTTCCTGAAGGATATCTACAACGGAAGCAAGATCCTGAAGGACGGCATCATCCCGGGCGAGGTCATATACACGTGCAAGCACTTTCGCCGACAGATGCGAGGGGTGAAAGTTCCACGCGATGTTTACGTCAGCGTTTGCGGTACCGATCTCATCCGGCTGCCGAGCGGCGAGTTCGTCGTGCTCGAGGATAATCTGCGCGTTCCGAGCGGTGTCTCTTATATGCTTACGAGCCGTAAGGTAATGAAACAGATTTTTCCGATTCTGTTTCGCAAGTACGGTGTTCAGCCGATCGAGCACTATAGCCAGGTGCTGCTTGCAACCTTGCGCTCACTTGCTCCCGAGGGGCGTTCCAATCCCACCATCGTTCTTTTGACACCGGGGGTCTACAACTCCGCTTATTTCGAGCACACCTACTTAGCGCGGCAGATGGGTATCGAGATGGTGGAGGGGCGCGACTTGGTCGTGCACGACAACTTCGTTTATATGCGCACCACGTCGGGTCTGCAGCGCGTAGATGTGATCTACCGGCGAGTAGATGATGATTTTCTTGACCCGCTAGCCTTTCGCCCTGATTCCTCGCTCGGCGCGGCGGGCATTTTCAACGCCTATCGGGCGGGCAACGTGGTGCTGGCGAACGCGCTCGGGACAGGCGTGGCAGATGACAAGGCCATCTATGCCTATGTGCCCAGAATGATTAAGTATTACCTGGCTGAAGACCCAATTCTGAACAACGTGCAAACCCTGCTGATGACGGACGATTCGGCGCGCGAGCACGTGCTGGCAAATCTCCAGCAATACGTTATCAAGGCCGTCGGCGAGTCCGGAGGCTATGGAATGCTGATTGGCCCTCACAGTACGGCGTCGCAGCGCGAAGAATTTCGCCTCCGTATTCTGCAAGAGCCGAGAAACTTCATTGCCCAGCCGACGTTGGCGCTGTCCACGGCGCCTTGCTTCACCGCGGACAATCTCATAGAGCCCCGCCACATCGATTTGCGTCCTTACGTGCTGTTTGGCGATAAAATCACGATCGTGCCGGGCGGGTTGACACGCGTGGCGCTCCGGAAAGGATCGCTTGTTGTGAATTCGTCTCAGGGCGGCGGATCGAAAGACACCTGGGTTCTCCAAAACTGAGAAAGAGGATCGATGCTCTCACGCGTAGCCGATAGCTTGTACTGGATGAGCCGCTACTTCGAACGTGCTGACCACAGCGCGCGCGTGTTGGATGCAAATTACAACCTCATGCTCAATCCTGCTAAGGTTTCCACCGAACAGAGATGGCAAAGGATCACCGCCAGCTTGGGGTTGGGAATGGAAGCAGCCGAGGTTGATCCTCTCAACGCAATGATCAAGCTGACTTCGGACGTCGAAAACCGTTCGTCGATCGTCTCCTGCATCACGACGGCGCGTGAGAATGCTAGTCAGGTTCGGGAACAGATCAGCTCCGAGATGTGGGAGTGCCTGAATCAGCTTTTCCACGAAGTCACTCAGTCCATTAGCAACATCGCTGCTCGTGCAGAGCCACAGCGTTTCATCACGCTCATCCGCGAAGGCTCGTACAACTTCCATGGCGTCACGCATGCCACCATGAACCACGGAGAGGCATGGCAATTCATAAGGCTGGGTCGCTACATCGAGCGCGCGGGAGCGCTGCCTGTATTGCTGGACGCGGTGTTTTGCGCATCGAGCGGGGCCGACGATCTGGATTGGGTCGGCCTTCTTGCGAGTTGTTCCGCGTTTGAAGCCTATTGCAAAGTCTACACAGCTGACCTGAAGCCGGAACGCGTCGCTGAGTTCTTGCTCTTGAATGCAGAGTTTCCCTACACGGTGCGCTTTTCAGCCGAAGAGATGCAGGGGGCGCTAGATGCCATCGCACGTTCATCTTCAACCAGAAAAGGAGCCGGTATAGAAAAGATCGTCGGCAGACTACGTTCCTCGCTAGCCTACGCCCAAATTAGCGAAATCATATCGCGAGACTTCGCGCGCTTCTTGCGCAGTATCACTGAACAATGCCACAACTTACATGCGGCTATACACGACGTGTACATAGAGTACCCGATTGAAGCCGCCTTAGAGGGTTGATGTTTTACGCTATTCGCCACTTTACCCGGTATCGGTACAGCCGCCCAGTGTGGCAAAGCAATATGGAAGTGCGCATGCACCCGAGGAGCGAAAACACGCAGCGCTGCTTTACGTTTCAGTTATCCGTCAGCCCTCGTGCCCGCATTTTTTCGTATACGGATCATATCGGGAACGTAATTCATCATTTCGATATACCCGAACTGCACAACTATCTCACGATCATTGCGGACGCTCTTGTGGACATCGATGCCGCGATTGAGCTGCCAGAGGCTCTGAGCTCTGACGCATGGAGTGAATTAGACCAGCTAATCGAAGGCGAGGACTACTGGGACATGCTGATGCCCAGTCACTTTGCAAGAAACTCGACGGAGCTTCTCGCCTTTGCGGATGAACTGGGCATAGGGAAGCGCAACGGAGACGATCCGCTAACATTGGTCCGCAGACTGAACGAGGAACTCTACCGCAAGTTCGCCTACGTAAAGCAGAGCACTTCAGTCGATTCCCCCATTGAAGATGCTCTCCGCATGAGGCAGGGAGTATGCCAGGACTTTGCCCACATCATGATCGCTCTTTTGCGCAACATCCGGATACCATGCCGCTACGTCAGCGGCTACCTACATCACGATTCTGCGCATGAGGACAGATCTGCGGAAGGTGCGACTCATGCGTGGGTGGAACCGTTTTTGCCGGGCCTGGGTTGGGTGGGCTTCGATCCCACCAACAACTTGATCGCCGGGGAGAGACACATCCGTACAGCGATCGGACGTGACTATGCCGACGTGCCGCCTACACTCGGCACCCTTAAGGGTTCAGCGAACACCGAATTACAGGTTCGGGTGAGGGTGACGCCCTCTGAAGCGGTGCTTCCGCCTGATCAGGAGTTTGCGGCCGATCACGAATGGTCACGCTTTTTGGCGAAGGATCAGGAAGCACAACTCATTCACGCTCAACAACAGCAGCAATAACTCTCATCCGTTCCCGACGGGAGTCGCTATCTGAAACGCATGGAGCGAACGATTATTCCACATCCAGAGTAGGGCGAGAGCTATCACTACCAGCGCCAAAGTCAATCCCCACCACAGGCCGTAGATTCCGAGGCCGAAATGGAAGCAGAGACTGTAGCCTATCGGTAAGCCGAATAACCAATACGCTCCTAAGTTAATCAGCATGGGGCCGCGAGTCTCGCCAAGTCCGCGCAATGCTCCCGTAGCGATCGTTTGAATGCCGTCGAAGAGCTGGAACAGGGCTGCTATAGCAAGGAGGCCAACTCCGGTAGCCAAGACGGTTGAATCGTGTGTGTAGATCTTCAGAATGGGGTTGGGAATTAAAAGAAAGGAAAGCGCTGAGCAAAACATAAAGCAAGAGCCCAACCCGATTGCAATAAAGCCGTTGCGTCTTGCTCGTGCACGCTCTTGACCGCCTATGGCGTGTCCGACGGAGACCGCCGCTGCCGACGCGATGCCCAGCGGAACCATGAAGGTGAGCGACGCGCAATTGATAGCGATTTGATGCGCGGCCAGGGCGATCGGCGTTAAACGGCCTGCGAGCACGGCAGCCGCTCCGAAAGCCGCTACCTCCAGCAGAATTTGAGTTGCTGCTGGAAACCCGAGTTGAAGAAGCCTATTAAGCCGGCGGCGGTCGGGCGGCTGAATGAGATTCCGGAAACCCGGTTCAACGCCTCGCTCGAACCACCAGATGAAAGCGGCGAGCCCTCCTGCCATGTATAAGCGCGCAAAGCAAGTGGAAAGAGCAGAACCGACGACGCCCAGGGCAGGGAACCCCCAATTGCCTTGTATCAACAACCAATTGAAAAACCAATTGATCAGGTTTGCAGTCACCAGAACGAACATTACGGGACGCACATGACCCATGGCCTGCAGATATCGCCGAAGTGCAGCATAAAGTAGCAGTGGCGGCGTGCTTAAACTCAGGGTGTTGATAAATTTGCCGGCCAACGTCCCCACGGGCTCGACAATACCTAGCGAACGGAACATCGGCGGCATCAAAGCAAATAAGGTCATGAGGGGCACCGTCATCGCGGCAGCAAGGTAGATGCCCTGAGTGAGTGACCTGTGGCAATCCTCGCGATTACCGGCTCCATAAGCTTGAGAAACGAGGGTATCCAGGCCAAGCAGCAGGCCCGTACCGAAGATGGCGAACGAATAAAACGCGCTACTACCGATTCCGATCGCTCCGATTGCTGCAGGCCCCAGCGTTCCGACCATGATCGTATCAACGGTCGTCATTGCCATCCAGCCTAGTTCGCCCAGTGCAACCGGAATGGCCAATCTCAGGACTGCACGTACGTCCTGCCAGAACGGGGGCATCTGAACATCTTAGCCACCGTACAGAGGAAATCGATTGTTATCAGCAAGCTATGGCGAGCGAGGGTTCCTCGAAGCTTTTCAGTTTCGCGAGCAATGTCGTGCGTTTGATGCGTAAAAGATCGGCGGCCTGACTTTTGTTGCCCTTCGTAAGCGCCAGCGCTTGAGTCAGCAGTGAGCGCTCAAAATCGCAGACTACTGCCTCAAAATCCAAGCCGGCTTGGGAAACCTCAATAAGAGGCGCAACGCTCTTTGTTCGGGCTGCCTGCATACTTCCGTGCCGTTGTTTACTTTGGAAGTCTGCAATAGACAGTATTTGCCGGTCGCCGCTAAGAGCGACCGCCATCTGGACAGCATGCTCCAACTGGCGAACATTGCCGGGCCAATCCAGCGATTGGAGATAGCAAACAGCTTCATCGTCAATTTGCTTTGGGCTTGCGGTCTCCGCCTCGCCGATCTTTTCTAAGAAGTGCGCTAGCAGCAAGGGGATGTCGTTGCGCCTTTCCCGGAGTGGCGGCATGTGGATCGGAACAACATTCAAGCGATAGTAGAGATCTTCGCGGAATCTTCTCTCACGCGAGGCAGTTTCTAAATCGATGTTGGAGGCCGCGATGACTCGCACATCTACCCGGACCGTATCCGAACTGCCCACCCGTTCGAATTCGCGCTCTTGTAGGACCCGCAGCAGCTTGGCTTGTGCATCCAGCGGTAGATCGCCTACTTCGTCGAGAAAAATCGTTCCACGATGTGCCTGTTCAAAGCGGCCAATCCGACTCGATTGCGCACCAGTGAAGGCGCCTCTGGTGTGACCGAACAGTTCGGCTTCGATAAGGTTGGAGGGAAGCGCGGTACAGTTTACCGAAACGAGCGAGAATTGGCTGCGATTGCTCGCAGCGTGTACCGCTTTTGCAATAACTTCTTTGCCCGTGCCCGTTTCTCCACTGATGAGGACCGTGCAGCGTTTCGCTGCGACCAAATGAATGATGTCGCAGATCTCCAGCATCGGACGGCTCTGACCGATCAGGGATCGCCTCCACGAAACGGAATCAGTCCCAGTCATTAATGCCTAGCGATCAACACGATTTTTGGCCTTCTCTGTTTCTAGTGTGCGAAAACAGCCAAAGTTCTTGCGCCGTCGTTTCAATTTCACGATTAGCCTGTAATGTCCATTCTGTCAATTGCTTAGCTCTGAGTTTGCTAAGCGAACGTTCCTCCTGTTCCGCTTTCAACAGCCGCTTCCTCTGCTCCTGAATCTGTTTATCCATTCTCTGCAGAGCTTCGGACAGCATCTGCGTCCGGGCCTCTAGGCCAAGAGTAAAGGAGGAGAGGGCCCGCAGATCAGTGCCACGAACTCCCTCTGCTTGCTGCACGAAAGAGCAGGCGCCGGTCCGTTCTTCGCTGGCCGCTTCCAGAGACTTCTCAAGCTTCTGACGCTGTGCCAAGAGTTGGCGGATCTTTTCAGTTTCTGCCTCGACCGCCATGTGTCTGACCCGGAGGGCTGCGTCCAGTCGGAATCTAAATGGGGTCACTTGATCAGAGTGCCGAGGCTATTTCGCTCAGCGCACTCAGGGTCCGGTCGAGGTTGGCATTCTCGGTGGGATCTTGTCGCAGGAAGCCGAGTATTTTTTCTCTGCAGCGGATGCTCGCATCCAATTTGGGATTTGACCCGGAGATATAAGCACCAAGTTGGATTAAGTCCTCGGCGTGGGAGTAAGAGGAAAGAGCCTCACGAAACTTCTGCGCCGACTTGAGCTGCTTTTGATCAGCAACCTGCGATGCAACTCGGGAAACCGACGAGAGAACATCAATGGCAGGATAATGTCCTGCTGCGCCTAGCGCTCGCGACAGCACGATATGGCCATCCAGTATGCTCCGCACGGCGTCCGCTACTGGTTCGTTCTGATCGTCCCCTTCGACTAGAACCGTAAAGAACCCGGTGATGCTGCCTTTCTGAAATGCTCCAGCGCGCTCAAATATTTTGGGCAGAATGGCGAAAACTGACGGCGTATAGCCTTTCTGGCTAGGTGGCTCGCCAGCCGCCAGACCGATTTCACGTTGCGCCATAGCCAGTCGCGTCACCGAATCCATCACAAGAAGAACATTCTTGCCCTGGTCGCGAAAGTATTCGGCCACGGCAATAGCTAAGAAGGATGCGCGAACCCGAAGGGGAGCTGGACGATCCGAAGTGGCAACCACCACCACCGAGCGCGCTTTTCCCTCAGGGCCAAGCTCGTGCTCGATGAATTGTCGCACTTCACGATTGCGTTCGCCGATGAGCGCGATGACGGTGACATCAGCTGAGTTCTGGCGCGCCATGGCACCCAACAGAGTACTCTTACCGACTCCGCTTCCGCCAAAGATACCGATGCGCTGCCCCAACCCACATGGCAGCAGGCTATCGATTGCCCGTATGCCTGTGGCAAGTGGACGATTGATGTGTTCACGCTGCATCGGACCGGGAGGCTCCGCAAAGAGATCGTAGCTCTCAGTGCCGCGAATCGGAGGGCCTCCATCGATGGGCCGGCCAAATCCATCCAGAACACGTCCCAACAGATCCGGACCTACCCGTATTTGAGCATCGGCGGACCGGGCATGGATTGGGTCTCCTGGTTGAAGGCCGTCAATTTCTTCCAGTGGGATAGAAAGGATGCGACCGTTTCTGAAGCCCGCAACCTGAGTGCGGATCGTGCGTCCGCGAGAGGTGTGAATCTCACAGAAGCTGCCGAGTGCACACGCGGGACCATCGGATTCGACTAGCAGCCCAGTGACCTCTTTCACCACACCCCGCCAGCGCAATAATTCATAGTGCTCCAGGTCGGCTGCAAACTCCGAAAGGTCCAGACGATCTTCCGCGACTAGCACGACAATCCCAAACGGTCGGAAAATCCCCGCTGAATCTCTTTTAATTGGGTCTCAATCGAGGCGTCGAGTTCGCCGAGTGTTGTCTCGAAAACGAGATCCCCGTTTTGCATTTTGGGGTCGGAAATCACGCTGACGGCTGGGTTTATACCCGCTCTCTCCAGGACCAACCGGATGGTCTCAACTGCGGAAGGACAAACGCGAACACTCGCAACCTCTCGGTTCTGAAGTTTTCGAAGTGCCGCATGGACCACTCCTTGGATCGATTCTGGATCGGTGGTTAATTCCCGATGAAGAATACGTTTCGCAATTGCCAGTGATAGCTGGACTACATCGGCTTCCGCCTCACTGCGCATCCGGCGCTTCGACACAACCAAATCGCGCAGCGTACGCGCTAAACGGTCATCTACAGCCTTCATCTCGTCGGCGGCCTCTTCCCTCGCTTTCTTCGCTCCTTCGTCAAAGGCTAGCTTACGAGCTTGGGCTAGTTCGATCTGCTTCAGGCGCTCCAGTTCTTCTTTTCCGGCTTGCTGCGGGATTGCGTCATGGCGTTCATGTAGAAGGGCGTCTGCGGCAATGGTCTGTGGCGAGACCGCCGCCGCGGGTGCCCACAGCACTGGCCTTATCGCTATTGAGTTATCGGCAATCTTGCAGGCCATCAAAGATCCGAGTTATATCTCCGCATCGGTGATCCAAGTCCGGATCACACCAGCAGCCAGAGCCGGATCGCGGTTTACGCTTTCTCGGACATTCTGTCGAAGCGTTTCTACCTGCGCTGTGATGTCTGGAGTTTCCAGTGCTTTTTGCGATTTTCCTTCTACTTGAAGCTTTGCGTCCCGTCCCGCAGCGATTTCCTTATCGGCTTTTGGCTGTTCCGAAGGCGTGAGCGCGGCAAGCATCGCCGGGGTCTCGACAGCTGCGCCTTTCTTCTTCCCCTTACGATTGAGAGTGAAAACTCCAAGACTTATGAACAGGATGATCGCTGCTCCGACGCCAGCGATTACTTTGGGATCACTGATCAGCTTGTGGAGCTGATCTTGTGGTCTCACCTGTTTCGCTGGAGCTTCGGGTGGTGTTAACTCGCTGTCCCAACTTCGCTGGAATGGAAGACTCTCGACAATCAATTGGTCGCCGCGCGCAGGCGAAAGTCCGATGACGCCCGCGACGACCTCATGAATGGCTTTGATTTTCTCCGGATCTACCGGAGTTATTACACGCTTGGCCCGTGAACCCGTCCCCTGCCAGTGGACCTCCTCCTCAATAAGAATGGAAGCCGAGAGGCGCTTGATCGTTCCTCTGGGCACCTTTACCTCTCGTACAGTACGGGAAGTTTCGTACGCCGTGTTTTCGGTTCGACGGGATACGCTTCCGCCGGCACCGACCGCATGGGGCGTGGAACGTGGGAGATTCGACGGTGTCCCCGGCACTCCGGCGGAATCAGGCCGGGTGGAAAGATCTTCCGACTTTTGCGAATTGGTCATCACTGACCGTGTAGGATCGTACGTTTCATCCGTCTGTTGGCTAGTGCTGAAGTCGCAATCGGCAGAAATACCGACCCGGAAATGATCTTCGCCTAATAGTGGGCTCAGCGTCGATTCGACTTTTGCGAACAGATCCTTTTCAAGCTGATGCTTGTATTCCAGAGCGGTGTCCGACTCGTCGGAAGAGTCCGGCACCGACTTCTTCGGGCGGCTCAGAAGGTTGCCCTGCATATCGACCAGCGAGACGAACTCCGGATTGAGTCCCTCCACCGCGCTCGCAACAAGATTTGTGATGGCAAGCACGTTAGAAGAACTAAGGGTGGCGCCCGGCCGCAGCGTTACAAGAACGCTCGCCTTGGCGGGCTCTCGTGCGTCAAGAAAAACCGAGTCTTTCGAAAAGCTTACATGAACACGCGCCTGCTCGACTGCGCTGATGGAGCGAATCGAGCGCTCCAATTCACCTTCGAGCGCACGTCGATAGTTCACGTGCTCCGTGAAATCAGTCATACCGAGGTTCGTCTTGTCGAAGAGTTCAAACCCGATGCGCCCGGATCTGGGCAACCCGGCTCCGGCCAGTTCCAACCGCAGTTCATCAACCTTGCCGGCGGGTACGAGGACAGAGGTGCCGTTCTCCGCCAACCGATGTTCGGTCCCAGATTCCTTAAGTTTTTGGACTATGGCTGCTCCGTCTTCCGCAGACATGCCGGAGAACAGGGGACGAAAGTCGCCTTCATGCCTCCAGCGCGCAAAGCTCATCAACCCGGCGATTACGAGAAGGGCAGCCAAGGGAATGCCGACGCGCTGAGCGACGGAAAGAGAGTTGAAGAGTTTTCGAAGTTGCTCCATGGAGGATGGCGCCGATCAGTCCGTCAGAGCTGCATCTTCATGATTTCTTCGTAGGCGGAAACAACTTTGTTCCGAACTTGCGTGAACAGGTCAAAGTCCAGTTCGGCACTCTGCGCAGCGAGAACAGTCGAGTGGAGTTCCTGAGTTCCTCCGGAGAGAAAGTCTTTCGCGGCGGCATCGGCTTTGGCTGCGGAGGCTTCGACGTTTCCAATCGCATTTGAAAGAACACTTTGAAAGGATGTTCCGTCCGGCTGTGTGGCAACCTTTTCGATGGCGCCCGCCAGAGAAGGTATTGCTATCGGATTGATGGGAGTAATTGGAAGCGCCATGGTCAATTAACGAAAGAGATCGATGGACCTCTGGATCATGTCCTTAACTGCGGCAATCGCCGAGACGTTCGCCTGGTAAGAACGGGAGGCTCCGAGGAGATCAACCATATCTTCGGCGGGATTTACACGCGGGAAAGCGACGTAGCCGTCCTTGTCGGCATCGGGATGACCGGGCATATAGCGGCGATCCGGGTCGCCCGTGTCTTCGACGATTTGATCGACGCCAACTCCGCTCACCTGTTCTCCGCTGGAAGACTCCATGAAAGACGAGAACTGCGAAGACAAGTCCTGGCTCGCGAAAACGACATCCTTGCGACGATAGGGACCCCCCTCTGCCGTCCGAGTGGTGTCGGCATTGGCGATATTTTCGACCAGAACCTCGGCACGCTGGCGTTCCGCCGACATCCCCGACGCACTGACTGAGAGAGTGGAAAATAAGCTCATGTGGAGGCCGATCCCGCTCCTTCTATGGCTATCTTCAGAAGCTTCAGCTTTGAGCGAATCAGGTTAGACGCTACAGTAAAGTGAAGCGCATTTTCGGCAAGGAGCCGCGCCTCGCGATCGAGATCTACGTTATTGCCGTCGTTTTTGGTTATTAATCCGGTGACTTCTTCCGGCACAACGGTCATACTCGTCATTGAGTTTTGAAGCTCAGCGTCGAACTCTATATCTTTGGTCTTGTATCCGGGAGTGTCGGCATTGGCAATATTAGACGCGACGAGGCGCTGTCGCGCACTGATCAGCGTGAGATAGCCCTCGAGGCTTCCGGAGGTCGGGTCCAGCATTTGGTTCGCAGATGGGAATAGGCAATTTGCAGTCCAACGTAAAGACTTGAATCAGCGTTGCCGGCCCGCCGCCGCGCGTCAGAATTCTGACGAATTCCAGGAAGACTGTCAGCCTATTGCCAGCTCACGCGTCGAATTTCCAGGTGCTTTTCGTGCTAGACGGATTCTCATATGAGATCTGCCGGGAGTTTGCGCCGGCTTGAGCAGAGAGATGCGAGCGCAGAACTCGTGCCAAATGGAGCCGGTCTTGCAGAAACGAGGATGCCTCGCTGAGGATTTTCTCTCTTTCGCGATCATCGTGAGCAGCGCGCAGAGCCCGCCGAACGGCCTGCCCGTAATCGTCGATCAGAGGCAACGCTGCGTCGAAACGACCGTTTTGCAGCGCGACTCGAAGCTTGTCGCCGAGTTCGTCAACCATTTGCTTTCTCGTTTGCCTGCATAGTGGAGAACAGATCTGTGACTTCCGTGAGTTGCTGTTCCAGAGACGAAATCGCGGCGTCGGCATTGGCCATCTGGGTCGTCAACGATTGTTGAAGTTGCGTCACTTGGTTTTGATCGTCACTGATCTTTGTCGCTAAAGTGGAGAGCTGAGTAGTACTCTCCTGGGTCGCTTGGCTCAGAATACCGGTGCTAGAATCTGTGACGCTGGTAACGAGATTGTTTGCCGCCTGCAAGAATCCACCTGAATTCGAGGTTCCGATGAAGTTTAGAAGATCACCGCCGGCGGTTGAAGCTGTTTGCTGCAAGGTGCTCGCATCAAAATCGAGATTTCCGCTGTCGTCGAAGCTCAGCCCAAGATCCGAAAGCGAAGTGATGGAGCCGCTCCCAGTAGAAAAGTTGGCCAGCGACTGCAACGCATCCTGAAGAGCGTAGACGACGCTCTGACCCGCCAGAGCGCCGCCGTTCTGACCGCGATTCTGGTTTAGTTCGGCAATCAGGGAATTGTAAGCGGTAGCGAAAGCCGAAAGGGCGTTCGCAACGCCGGTCGCACTCTGAGCAACATTTACGTCTATAGTTCCCGTTGCAAGGAGCTGAGCGGAAAGACCCGGCGAGAGGGTGACGTTGCGTGAAGAAGAGTTGATGGGCGTGCTTGGCTGCCCATTGACCTGGTACGTGACATTCGCGCCGGTCGAAAGAGTTGTTAGCAGGTTGTTCGTCCCATCGCTTAGCTGGATAGTATCGGGCGCATACGCGAGACTTTGAACGGATAAGCGGTAGTCGGGTGAAGAAGAGCTCCCAACGTTTACTACCGTGGCTTGGACGTCAGCCGAGCTATTCGTGATAGCTTGAGCCAAACCATTCAGTGTGCCGCTCGCGTCTGTGATGGTGTATGTACTGCCATTCACCGTAAGCGTGTACTTCGAACTTGAATCAATATTTTGGGAGGAGGGATCGGTTACTGTTGTCAGGCCCGCCTGGCTGACAGCATTAGTCTGAGATCCAATGCTACTGACGTTCAGCGTGTAGTCTCCGGCCATTACGCCTGAAGAAATAGAGGCTGAGGCGACCGACGAATTACTCACGCTCGACGTGAAAGCGCCGTTTCCAGTAGCATTGCCGAGGGCTGTGATGGCATTTTGAAGCGAGGAGAAGTCGTTCGTGAGTGTCTGGAGCTCCGTTTGTTGGCTCGTTAGACTCGTTTGCTGCCTCTGGAGCTGCTGCATCGGTAGCGATGCGATATTGACAGCCTGAGTAATGGTCTGCTGCAACTGAGCAGCATAGGTGCTGCTGCCGCTAAAGTATAAAGCGGAATTGGCGGTGCTGGTAGTCGACATGAAAGGTCAGATCGCGCAAGTTAATCTGAGATCAACTTGCGCGAAGTTCGGTTTGATTTGGATTAGCCCTGCAGCAGTTTGAGAACAGCCTGCGGCTCTTGGTTGGCCTGGGCCATAGCAGCAACCGAAGTCTGCACGAGCACTTGCGATTTCGTCAGATTGGCAGCATCAGACGCAACATTAGCGTCGCGAATTTGACTTTCCGCGGCAGAAAAGTTCGAGATCTGCGATTGAGCCAAGCTGACGGCGTACTGCAATTTGTTTTCGCCCGCACCGACGGCACCCTGGACCAGTCCTAGGGCTTGGATGGCCGCGCCGATCGCGGAGATCGCAGACTGAGCATTCGTGCTCCCACCGGTGGTTGGCGCTGTAGAAGTCGTATTCGTGGTTGCTGCTGCGGCCCCTGCACCGAAGACGCCCAGCGCGGCAGCGCTCGGTGTGTCCGCGAGCGAAAAGCTATTGGTGCTCTGGAACGACAAACCATCCCCAGCCGAGTTCACTACTGCATAAACTCCGAGCTGCGCTGTCTTGGCGTTGATTGCAGCGGCCGCCGCTTGTACGGTTGTATCGGAGCTGTCCAGAGTGACGCTGGAAGAGCCGGCGCTTGTCTGGAAACTGAGCGTATCCGTGTCTGAGCCGGTGGGAGCGACGTACGCATTAGAGCCTGTTCCACCATCAATGATGTAGTTCGAGGTGTTCTCGGCGGTGCCTGTGCCGGAGGTAAGTGAGCCAGTGCCCGCGCTTACTGTGAAGGCTGTCGCACCGCTGAACTGGAGCTTGCCGTTTCCGTCGACACCAGCCGTGATGCCATACCCATTGAGAGCCGTGTTGAGATTTCCAATTACGCTGGTCAGGCTGCCTGTTCCCGAATTGGCCGTCACTTGGGTGGAGGAGCCGTTTGCGTAAATATTGAAAGTGAAAGCTTGAGACGTGCCAAAGGTCGCGCCCGGAGCATCGATTCGGAGAGTGTTGCCGCTGATCCCAACACCGCCGGCCAGCAAATTGGTCGTGCTGAGCCCAAGACTGGTTGCGTCAACAGCGTTCTGGCTGCCGCTGAGATTGATCGCTACGCTCGCGTTGGATGAAGTGCTCGCACCGCCGATATAGACGTTCAGGTTCGTGTTGAATGAGCCGCCGCTGTTCAGATTGATGTTGCTCGCCTGCCGGCTAATTTCCGTGGTGAGCTGTTGGTACTCCTGATTGAGAGTTGAGCGATTTCCAGTAAAGGTTCCGGATGCCGACTCGGTCGCCAGGGTCTGCATGCGATCGAGAATCGTGGAAATATTGCTGAGGCCGCCGTCAACAATCTGCAACTGGCTGACTCCGTCGTTCGCGTTGCTGACGCCCTGCGTCAATTCAGCGATGTTGTCGCGATAACCGTTAGCGACGGCCAGACCGGCAGCATCGTCGGCACTGCTGTTGATGCGATAGCCGGATGTCAGCTGCTGGATTGTCTTGCTCTGGAACTGCGAGTTGATGTTAAGGTTGTCTTGCGCTACGAGCGAGTCAACGTTAGTTTGAAGAGATATCATGTTGTGTCCTTGTTCTTCCTATAGCCGCCTCAGCCTCGTGGGCCGCATTCGACTTTCTGTAGACCATTTCGCACGGTTCTGGCGGAACTTTAAGGTTTCGGCCATATTTTTGTAGACCAATCCAGCTTTCGGTCTCTGATCCGGCTGGAGCTGAGATGACGCAATAAGACGACCGCCGCGCCGCTTGAATACTCCGGGAGTTGCTCGCGACCGTCACGATCCTCAATGTGTTCGATAATGCTCTCCAACATTTCCTCGCGCTCAGCTTCGAGCGGTGAAGCGGGGGAATGGGCGCTGCAGGCCACCAAAGCCTCATCCAGTGCCGCATTGAAGTCCGACAGATTCTCAATTTCCCATGCTTCTAGAATTTTCTCGGCGTGCTGCGCAATACTCATCCAATGCTCCTGCAAGCTGTATCGCACAGCACGGACGCCTTGTAGAGAATTGTTCAGTCTGATAGTACTTACATCGAATAACGAGGAGGTACATCCGGGAAACCAATTGAATCAACCCAAGTAACTGAAGAGCGATTTTGTGTTCAGGCTGCCGTGCGCGGAAAGTGCAGCCTCCAACGCGGTCTGCTCCAAAGTAAGCTGTGTGGCGTCTGTGGCGACATCGCTGTCGCGGATACTTGAGAGAGCTTGAGTAACGTTATTTAGCTGCGTCGTAGCCGTCTGCGAAGCCTGTTGTATCCAGGTTTGTATATTTCCGTAGGTGGTGGTCGCCTGAGTGAGCTGAGTAACACCGGCTTTAAGATCATCCAGAGCGTTCTGAACACCTGTTTGATCGTTTGATAACAGTGCTTGGCCCAACGAGTAGACAGCGTTGAAAATGTTACCGGTTGCGGGTGTGCCGCCGGAATTACGTACGTCGAATATCTGCTGCGCTGTTAATCTCGGGACTATTTGACTGCCATTCGCATCCGCGACGATCGTTGTATTTGTCGGGTTCGAGTTTTGAACGATACCGTCGGGGCTTGACCAATCAAACGTGTAAGGCGCAGTCTCGGGAGAATCACCGCCGAAGATGTAGCAGCCGTTCACGGATGTGTTGGCAATCGAAACAAGCTGCTGCTCGAGGCCCTGAACCTGTTCTCCGAGCGAGGCGCGCGAGCCAGCGGAAGCAGTGCTACTTGCACCATCGGAGCCGATCGAAACCAGTTGATCGAGCAGCGTCGAAGCGGTTTGCAAAGCACCATCCGCGCTCTGCGCTTCCGTTTGTACCGAGCTGAGGTTCGTCTGCACCTGCTGGATCTGATTGATCTCGCCCTGATATTGCAAGATTGGTGCGACTGCCGATGGGTCATCGGAAGCCTGATTGACACGAACTCCAGACGATATCTGCTGGTTTACCTGTGAAATTCTAATTTCAAGGTGGGAGAGACTAGCGAGAAAGCTTCCGTTGTAAGCGTCGATTCCGGCGATCATTGTGCTTGATTCCTGCTACCCTACTGGAGCGACTGTACTGTCTGCATCAGATATTGGATCGTACTGCTGATCGTGGACACCACTTGCGCCGAAGCCTGGTAGGCGTCCTGAAACTGCAACAAGGCAGCGGCCTGGTCGTTAAGGGAAACACCCGAGAGTTGGCTGCGCGCACTCTGTGCTTGCGTGAGCACCTGTGTTTGTGTTTGTTGAGTCTGCGAAGCGTTCGATTCCAGAGTTCCGAGAGTTGAGGCAATGGAACTGTAGAAGTCGGTAAAGGTCATCCCATTTGCCATAGGTCCATTGTTCTGAAGCTGAGAGAGTTTGTTGGCGATACCATTGGCCACGCTGGGCGGCCCGGGATCGACTGCTGCCAACTGCGAAGCGGTGATTCCGGAGGCGACGCTCAGGGTCGATGCGACGGCTGTCGATGAGCTCGTACTGTACGAAAACAGCGGCACGCCAGCTGTTCCGGAGCTCGTTTGACCGGTCGAAAGAAGACTATTGACAGTATCGGCGATGCCTTGGGCCAGTTCGTTCAGGCTACCTTGCTGGTTTGTGTCGCCCGTCAGTGACGGTACTACGCTATTCGTAATTTCGAGCGCTCCGCCAAGCTGCCCTCCTTCGGCCTGTGCGGTCACATTCTGTCCTGAAGAGCTGATGATTTGCTGGTCGGGTGCGGCGTTGGAGGGCGTGCCTGCCGGATTGGAGCTAGCGGCCGAGAGAGTGGTTTGAGTCTGTCCGATTACCAGCGGCACTTGGCCATTCATCAGAACCGATACCGTGCCGTCACTCTGTACCTGTGCGGTGATGTTGACCAGGCTAGACAATTGCTCCAGGTTGTTGTAAAGCTGGGCCTGCAGCCCTGCGTTGTCTTGCCCACCCTGGCGAATCTCCCCGTTGATAGAGGCAATCTGTGACGAGAGTTGGTTGATCTGGGTGACTACGCTCTGTGTCTGTTGACCGGCCTGTGAACGAACCGTTGCGACATTGGAAGCCGCGGTATTGAACTGTTGCACCACTCCTTGAGCCGCGGTAATGACTTGTTGTTGGGCCGTGGTGCTTGACGGCGTACTGCTCCACGCAGAAAATGCCGAATAGAGATTGCTCAAAGCCTCGGGTATGCCGGTCGTACCGGAAACGTCGAAGTTGGATTGCAGCGCCTGCAAACTCGAGGCTTGCTGGGTAGCCGAACCGACCTGTTGATTAGCCGACCAAACACTTTGCTCGGCGAACATGTTCCTGGCGCTTTGGGTACTTCCCGCCTGTACGCCTCCTCCCCAAATATCGTTTGAGGGATCGAAGGAAGCGGCGTTGAGTGATAGAGTCTGCGTTACGTAACCCGGCGTGGAGGCGTTTGCAACGTTATTCTGAACAACGCCCATCGCTTTTTCCATAACGTCGAGCGCATTGCTGGCGGTTCCGAGCGCGGCCAATAGACTGGACATAGCTTATCCTTCAATCCGGATGCAGCCGTAATGAATCTTATTCGCGCCACCATCTACCAGGTATCCACACTCTCTCGAACAGCTACTCAGAACACGGCCGAAATAAAGAGCCGCCGCCGTGTCAAGTAAAGTGCTTGCGGTCCTCGCCCGTCCAGCAAGCTGTTGAAGCAGTTCCTTTAGCCGATTGCGTTCTGTGCCTACACAGGTGTCTAACTGAATGCTTTGGAGTGTCGCGGCTGCCTTCCTGAGCGCTTCGGGCCACAGACCGTCTGAAAAGCCCGCACGCGTTAGCGAATCAATGGCAGTGACGAGCTCGCTCTCAGTTGCGCCCAAAAGCTGGAAAACTTTCTTAGCCTGCATTGCACTCACTATGCCGTCTGATTGAGGACGGCGCGGCTCACCTCTTGCGGATTAGCCTGGTAAAGCCCCGAGTTTACTTGGGCGGCCAAGTCCTGAACTCGGGACTGCCGCTCTGAGGAATTCAGGCTCTTCGCCAAAGCGATCAAGCTGCTGGCGCCGGATAGTTTGACGGTATCCGCGGAGCTGCCTTCTGTTTCGATCGAATGATCCCGAGGCTCGGAGCCGATCGGGTTAGCCGGTCCAAACGAGCCGCTTCCCCCAACACCTCCGATGTTTCCATTTTCAACGCGCATGGATCGTCTTTAGTCCCCTCGTCGTCTGTTTGTCGCGAAGTTATAGCTGTTCGGCACTTAAGCTCTCTCGGCCTAGCTCGTACACCTTAATCATGAGCTGCACTTCGCCCTTTCCCAGTCGCAATGCTGCCGCGATATCGGAAGCCGAGTCGCCTCTCCGGTGCAGTCGTAAGACTTGACCACGGCGATTCAGATTCAGGCCCTCGGCCTGTGAGATCCACTCTGAGTGCGCATGCCTGCTCTGATCGATAGCATCCAATCGTGTTTCAAGAGCGGACAGCTTCGCATCCAGCACTTTGACCTCATTGAAGAGCCGCTCGTGGGCCGATAGGCTTGAGGCTAGGCGTTCAAGTGCCGCTCGCTGTTTTACGAAGAGCCAGGTTGGCACACAAGCAGCCGCTAGCGATGCCAGGCAGATCAAGGGAAGAAATGGCAACACTTCTAAGCTCCCCGGCCTGCGGGCCATTTGTATTCCATAAGCGCCCGGAGCCGCAGAATCGCCTGAGCCCGCAATTGTGAGATACGTGTGAGATGGAGGTTCATTATGGACGCAATTTCCCGGAGCGTCAGTTCTTCCTTGTAATACAGACTGAGAACCGTGCGCTCATTCTCGGGCATCTTTTTCATGCCTTCCGTTACGACCTTCTCCAATTCGGCGCGTTCCAGAATGCGCGCCGGAGAAGCCTCCTCGTCATCGCTGATGAATTGAAGCAGATCTATTTCTTCACCATCGATCACCTGAAAACTGCCGAGGGAGACACCCCGAAGATCCAACATCCATTGCTGGTACTCCGCCAGAGAAATCTGCAGCTCTGCTGCGATATCTTCCTCTGCCGGAGTTCGTTTCAGCCTTCTTTCGGCCGCCGCTATGGCCTGTTGTACTTGTTTCAGACGCTTTCGTTTGTGGATCGGAATGCCATCCAGCCCTCTTATGCTGTCGAGGATCGCTCCGCGGATTTTGTACTCGGCATAGGTGCGCAACGTTGTATTGCGGCCAGGATCGAAATTGTCCACTGCAGCCAACAACCCGATCACTCCGGCTGAAATGAGATCATCGAGCTCGACGTTACGCGGCAGCTTTTCGTGGATACGTGTCGCAATCCAGTTCACCTGGGGCAAGTGCTCCAGAATCAGGCTATCTCGCTCTTCGGGGGATCGTTCCAGGGTTGCGTAAGCGTACATAACATTCCTCAGGTCGGCCTACGCCGCCACCGACATGGAAAATCCTTTCAAATTTAGCTGGTTCAACAGGAGGGACTTGGTCGGCTGCTCAATATCCTCCGGCACCTGTTGACCGGTTCCAAAAAATGAAAGGGTCAGTCCAGACTTGGCCGCTAGTTCGATGAGCCCGGCGGTGCCTTCGACGGCATCCACCTGCGTGAGCAGTAGCTTTGCAGGATTAAGTTTCGCGAAACGCTGGAAAATCTGTTGAGCAACTCCTAAAGACGTATATGCCGGAAGCACGAGGTGTACCTCGACTGGCAGATCGCGTACTACGCGGGCCAGATCTTCTATTTCGGTTTCGTCACTCGCCGAGAAACCAGGCGTATCGATCATGGTCAAGCGTTTATCGACCGAAATCGATAATGCGGGCGATAGATTTGAAACATCGGCCAGTGCTTGAAAGCCGATTCCGGTTATCCGGGCATAGGTGCTCAATTGCTCGCAGCCCCCAATTCTTAGGGTGTCCAAAGAAAGCAAGTGAACAGGCCGCTTTTCCTTGACTCCGAATCGCAACCCGAGCTTGATCAGGGAAGTGGTCTTACCGGCACCCGGAGGTCCGACGAACATCACCGAGGTTGCTGCGTCGCGTTCCGATCCAAGCGACGAGTTCACCGCGAAGCGGCTGGCAATTTCTTCTTCGACCGCCGCGTTCAACAGATCGCGCGCAAACAAATCGCGATGATCGCGAATCGTGTGATACGACTGCTCTTTAGAGCATCGCGTTCTCTGTGAAACCACCTCGATGATTTCGTGCGCGAATTCGGAAGAAAAGCCGCTGTTTACAAGCCGATTCAGGATGTTCGCCAACTCCGGCCTAAGCTGCTCTGTCGTTCGCGTCAGGGCCGAACGTGTGACCGAGTGCCCAAACGACTCGATTTGCCTGCGCAAATCTGCAAGCTCGCGCAACACCGGGTCTGTACTGACCAGAGCGTTCTGAGCGGGCGTGAGTTTTGATTCAGCCCGAAAGAATTGAGTATTGGACTGTGGAAGCCCGAACACCACCTCATAGGCGCCCAGATCCTTCAGATCACTGCTTGTTCTGTTTGAGCTGATCAACACGGCATCAGGGCCAAGCTCGAGCCGAGCCTTTTCAAGAGCATCTTGAATGGAGTCGGTGAAATACGATTTCAGTTTCATCAGATCACTCCTAATGACAGGATTTTGACGCCGGGTGCCACTTCGTTGTGCGAAATCGGAAAGAGATTGGGGATCGACGGTTCAAGCATCTGCCGTACGAAGAATCTCGACGACGAAGCTGTGATCAAAACCGTGGGGGTCTCGCGCCTGTCCAACTTCCGCTCGAAACGGGTGACGATTTCTCGCACGGCTTGCGGAGACAGCACGAGGATGCTGTTTTGATCGGTGTGTTGGACAGCTCCTTCGATGGATTGTTCTACAGACGGGTCGAGGAAAAAGGCCGGCAACTCGCCTTTGGGATTAAGGTACGGCTTGGTTACCGTTCTTCGGATCGCCTGACGAACGAATTCTGTCAGAAGAACACCATTCTTCGTGGTGAGAGCGGCCTCGGCTAAGGCTTCGAGTATCGAGACTCCGTCCCGTATTGAGACGCGTTCGCGAAGAAGGTTCTGCAAAACTTTTTGGACCGCTGAAAGTGATAGCAGCTTTGGAACCAAATCCTCGATCAACTTCGCATTGTCGTGACTGACCCGATCGCAGAACGTTTTGGCATCTTGCCGCGAGAACATCTCGCTGGTGTGTTGCTTGACCAACTCGGCGAAATGTGTGCCCACCACGTTTACGGCGTCGACGATGGTGTAGCCGGCGCTGCGTGCGGAATCCACCCTATCCGTGGGAACCCAAAGAGCCGGTAACCCGAATGCAGGTTCCCTTGTTTGCTGCCCCGCGAAATCCTTCTTCGCGTTCGCGGTCGGCACAGCCAACTCGCTCCCTGAGAGCAGTTCGAACCTGCCAATCTCACTTCCTTTGAGCAGCACCAGGTATTCACGGGATCGCAGGGAGAGGTTATCGGTAACGCGCACCGGAGGCAGCAGGAAGCCGAGATTCGTAACGAACTGCCGGCGAATGCCGGCGATGCGTTTGAGCAGCGGCGATGACTTACCACCCGCTACCATGCTGGCCAAGCCAAGGCCTACCTCGATGGCGATTGGCTCAACTCTCAGCAGCGATTCAAGTTCTTCCTTAGGGGTTGCTGCCGGCACCGCTGTATCCTTTATGGAATCGTTGTCGAGCTTCTTACGTTTCATCCAGGCGGTCGTGCCCATTCCGCCCCCGAGCAGCAGAAACGGTATTGTTGGCAAACCGGGAAAGGCTGCGAGCAGCAGCAGAACTCCGCTGGCAAGCAGTAACGGCTCCGGCTTGCTGAATAATTGTTTTTGGACCTCCTCGCTGACGCGCACCTCAGAAGTTGCGCGGGTGACGATCAGACCACCTGAAACAGATATCATGAGCGCCGGAATGACCGTGACCAGGCCGTCGCCAATCGTGAGAACCGTATAAGTTTCGAGTGCTCGCCGCAGATCCATTCCGTGCTGAAGAACCCCTATCAGAAAGCCTGCGATGATATTGATGCTGGTAATCAGGATGCTCGCGACCGCATCGCGTTGAGTGAAACGCGACGCGCCGTCCATAGCGCCGTAGAATTCTGCTTCAGCGGCTAACTGCTTGCGTCGACGGCGAGCTTCCGACTCATCGATCAGACCGGCGTTCATTTCAGCATCGATTGACATCTGTTTGCCGGGAAGCGCATCGAGCGTGAACCGGGCCGAAACTTCCGAGATCCTCACTGCGCCATGGTTGATGACGACGTATTGAATCGCAATCAAAATCAGAAAGATGACGCAGCCGATCACGTAATTGCCGCCGACAACAAAATTGCCGAAGGCCTCGATGATATTGCCGGCGGCCGCCGTTCCCCCGTTCCCATTTAGCAGAATCAGGCGCGCAGAGCTGACATTTAGTGCAAGGCGGAACAGAGTGAGGAGCAAGAGCGTGGTAGGAAACACGCTGAAATCGACGGGCTTGATGATGTACATCGTGACCATCAACACGATTACCGACATTGCGATATCGAAGGCGATCAGAATATCCAGCAGAAAGGGCGGCATCGGCGTGATAAGCGCGACGACGATTGCGAGTACCGCGATGGGCACGCCAACTTCACTGAGTTTTGGGAGGCCAAGACCCCGCACGCCTTTGGAAGGGCGTGCGCGAGGCAGAGTTTGTGATTGGGCTGACATTTAGGTTTCCATTTACGCCAGTGACAGCCTGGTTGCTGCCGCTTCCGCTGATTCAGCGTGAGCGTGTGCTGTGACCGTTTGCGAGAAAGCCATCATCTAGGCAAACCTCGACCCATGATTCGGTATACATACGCCAGAATTTCAGCGATTGCTTTATAAAATTCAGGTGAAATTGCGCGACCCACCTCTACCGCTTCATACAGCGCCCGCGCTAGCGGCGGATTTTCGATGATGGGAATCTGATTCTTGACAGCAGTCTGGCGAATACGTAAGGCAAGCCAGTTCTTCCCTTTCGCTACTACGACCGGCGATGACATGCTCTCGATTTCGTAGCGAATCGCTACGGCGAAGTGCGTGGGATTGACCACTACCGCAGTAGCTTTCGCCACATCCTGCATCATGCGTTTGCGGAGGAAATCCCGCCGCAACCGCCGGATCCGGGACTTCATCTGCGGGTCGCCGTCGTTCCGTTTGTTTTCCTCGCGGACCTCTTCTTTGGACATGCGCAGCTGCGATGAATATTTGCGCTGTTCCCGAACCAGATCCACAACCCCGAACAGAACGAATAGCGCCGCTGCTTTCCATAGCAGCGTCTGAATCAATGCGCCGACTTGCGCCGAGCCCGAAGCGACGCCTTCGAGCGGTAAGCGCAGTAGCGCCGTTCTATTCTCCTGAACAAGGGAGTGGATAACAGCCGTGAGTGCAAGTAGGAGCAGCGTTGCCTCGAGAAGGGACTTGAAGTTCTGACCTGGCAGATTCTTGAGCTTTGATCCGGGACTCAGTCGCGCTAGACTCGGTGTCAGCCGCTGCAAACTAAAACCGAGTTTGCTGATGGTCAGATGGATCGCGAGAGTAGCTCCCACCAGCGCGGCAGCAAACAGCAGAAGAGGCGATAGATTCTGGACAAAAATTCCGCGCACCAGAACGGGCCACTCCGACTCGCTGATCTCGCCGGTCATGGAGCGATTCAAGAGTTGGAGTATCGAATGGGCAAAGCCGGTTTTCCAACTGACGACCAGCCTCCCGAGCAGTAGGATCGCAACCACGAACTGAACTGAATTTAGAAAGCCCCGCGAGACCAGGAACTGTCCTTGCTCCCGCGCCTTGCGCAGCCGCTGAGCTGTCGGCTTCTCGGTTTTATTCCCGCCCGTCGCCATGATTTCTAATGCAGAAAGCTGTGGCGGATACTCCGCAAAACCTCTTGGGCATATGCGTTGTACAGACGGGGGGCGACCGCCAGGATGGAAGAAAGGGCGGTTAGAGTTAGGATCATCTTCACTGGGAAGGCGTGCATCCCCAGGTGTAACTGACTATTGATTCGACCGAGGAGAGCGAGGGTAATTTCCGTCAGCAGGAGCAGGCCTACAATCGGCAGAGCCAGACGCAAACCGAACGAGAAGATACCCGCGCCGACGCGTACTACCTCCCTCGCCAGGTTTTGGGTAAGGGCGAAGGTTCCTGGCGGGAAGCTGACGAGACTGTCGGCAAATATCCGTACAAGGAATCGGTGTAGGCCAGCCGCAAAGAATAGCAATCCGGCCAGCAATTGCGCCAGCACGGCCAATACCTGTGAATCTGCTTGCGTGGTCGGATCGACAATTGAGGCGTAGCCGTAACCCGCTTGGAGTGCCAGACTCTGGGCTCCTGTCGTGAACGCCTCGGAAAGAAATCCGACCATGAGTCCGATGCCGGCGCCCAGAGCGGCATCCGAAAACATGTAGGCCAGAGTCTTAGTCAGCGTCAATTCGGTTGCGCTGAGAACGGGCCACCGGGCGTAGAGGGCGAGAGTGCATCCGATCGCCAGGGCGATGCGCGATATGCTCGGGCCGGCATCTTTAAGGGGCATTGGAACGAAAGCGAAGACACCGAGCATTCGACTGAGCACCAGAAGAAATGCGATTAGCGTGGAGGCGGATACATGTACCTCAGTGTGCATAACGCGCCAGATCTCCCAAAATGGTGCGGGCGTAATCGGTTGCATGGGTCAGCATCCAGGGAAGCAGCAGCAGAAATCCGGCGAGACAGGCTCCCAAACGTGGAACGGTACTGAAAATCTGATCCTGCATCGAGGTTGCAATCTGCACCAGGTTGATGAAGATGCTCAGCACGAACGCAATCACGAGCAATGGCGCACAGATCCAGAATGCAGCCATCAGGGCGTGCTCGACAATTTGTACAACCAGTTGAGGAGTCATCGAGGATGTTGTTTTGTCACTGAAGGAAGCTTTTCATCAGCGAGCCGATGACGAGATTCCAGCCATCCACGAGCACGAACAATAGAATCTTGAACGGAGCCGAAATCATTGCCGGCGGCAATTGCATCATTCCGATTGAAAGAGTTACAGAAGCTACTGCCATATCGATTACGAGGAACGGCAGGAATAGAACGGCGCCAATCTGAAAACCTGCTTTCAGCTCCGAAAGGATGTATGCGGGAATTAGGACCTTGAGGCTTAGATCGTGCCGATTGTGAGGCTGCGGTTCATTGGCAATTTCCAGAAAGAGCTGAATGTCCTTCTCGTGGGCGAACTTGATCAAGAAGTTGCGCAAGGGCGCCGAACCTTGCTCGAGTGCTTGCTCGGTCGTGATCTGTCCTTTTTCCAGAGGTTGCCACGCCTTTGAATAGACATCGGAGAACATAGGCTGCACTATCAGCAGCGACAGGAAGAGCGACAAACCTATTAACACCTGGTTGGAAGGTGCGGTCTGCGTGCCCAAAGCTTGTCGAAGGAAGTGCAGGACCACCGTAATTCGCAGGAAGGGTGTGATGCACATGATGACTGCCGGCAAAAGCGTCAACAGCGTCAGTCCGAGCGCCATCTGCATCGGCATGCTGAGCGCCGGGGCGCCGTGACCTGTAGTCACCGTGGATATACCAAACGAATTCAGCGTGTCGCTTCCCGAAGCGGCTCCAAAAACCGATCGGGCTGCAAAGGGTACAACTAGCAGAATGCGAAATCTGCTCATCACTCGTGCTCGCGGCACTCGGCTCCGTCTGAGGCGGCGAAGGTGGCGATCTTATTGCAGCCGGAAGGAGAGACTCCGATCAGGAAAACATCGTCTCGCACGTTCACCAAGTGAAGCGAATGTTGCGGGCTCAATGCAATTCGCTCGATGACGCGGATTTCCTTGGGTCGGTTTGCTCCCATGTGCAAGCGCGGAGAAAACTGCGCCAGCCCACGTTTTCTAAGCAAAGTGAGCGTGCCCACTAAAAGCGTGAGCACCAATAAGATAGCGATGATCTGCTGAACCATTAGCTTGAGATCCCGTGCCGTTTTGGGACCGTCAGTAAGACAGTCCCACACAGATCGGAAAAATCTCAGAACTAAGGTTGTTGACTAGTGAATCACGTTCAGCAGATCCTGAGTCATCTGGTCGGCTGTTGAGATAACCCGAGAACTGGCCTGGTAGGCGCTCTGGTAGACGATCAGGTTCGTAAACTGCGTAGCTAGATCCACGTTTGAGCCTTCCAGTGCTCCGCCGTCGATCTGCCCCCGCCCGCCCGTCTCGGGTGTGCCGATAGACGGTGTTGCCGTGTCACTGGTGATTGTGTAGTTGTTGTTGCCCACGTTTGTCATCGACCCCGGGTTCTGGATCGAGGCTACTGCCAGCTGTGCCTCGACCTTTTGCTGGCCGTTCGAGAAGGTAGCGACTACCTGCCCGCCGTTCTGAATCGCGACTTGGGATAATTGTGCGGCTTGTTCGCCGTCCTGCGTGGAAGAGGCGGTCGACGCTTGCGAATACTGCGTAATGTTTCCCGCGCCGGAGCTGTCGAACAGGTTCCACGTGATGCTCTGATTGGATGCGCCGTCCGCGAGATTTGCGAGAGACAGTGTTACCGGACTGGTAGTGGCGGTTGTCATATTTCCGCTGGTATCGAACGAAATCGTGCCTGGCGCACTCAATATCGACTGTTGCGTGCCACTCGTTCCGCCATTGACATCGCCGCCGGGTACGGTCACGTCATAGCTCCAGGCATTGGCCGAAGTTTTGGTGAAATCGAATGTTAATGTGTGCTGGTTGCCTAAGCTGTCTACCACCTGCACGGGTACTTGATAACTTCCACTGGTCGAACCGACTGTAGCGGAAGCATCCAGGTTCGCGGTCACCGAGACATTTTGCGTAGCGGAGGGGGGCAGCACAGAACCGGTCGGCAGTACGATATCCCCTGGAGTGCCCGTTGTGCTGATGCCCGAGCTCGTTGCTACCCAACCCTGAACCGTCTCGCCCGTCTGTGTCTTCAGCGTGCCGGTCGAGTCAAGCTCGAAATTACCGTCCCGAGTGAACAGTTGCTGGTTCTGTGAATTGTTCACCACGAAGAAACCGTTGCCCTCAATGGCCGCCGCGTAAGAGGAGGTGCTGCTTTGCAGGGATCCCTGGCTGAAGATCGTGTTGCTGACGGGCACACTCACTCCCAGGCCTACCTGGAATGAGTTATTGGCTCCGAGTGTTTCACCGAAAAGATCTTTAAAAGCAACCGAGCTGCCCTTGAATCCGTCGGTGTTCAAGTTTGCCAGATTGTTTCCAGCCGTATTGATGGCCTCCGACGCGGCCTGAAGGCCCGATAACGCGATAGAGAATGTACTAGACATGTTTTAATCTTTATGCTGACCGTATGCTCAATAGTGGTTCGCGGTGATCGCTCATGAAGCGCTCGTTCCGTTGCTGCTTTCGTTGGTAGAGGTTGTGGAAGTCGCCGGGGCAGTGCTCGAGCTTCCGTCGTACTTCAGGCTCAATGAATCCAAATCCTGTCGCATCGCCAAATTCTGTTCCAGATCGCTGAACTGCGCAAGCTGAGTGACGAATGTAGTCCCGTCCATCGGGGTTGCCGGGTCTTGATTCTTAAGCTGTGAGACGAGTAGCGTCAGAAACGTCGATTCGTTCGCCAGCGGATCGCTTGCAGTTGTGCTGCTTTGTGAAGAGCTGTTATGATTGCTTCCCGTTGTCGGATTGGTATTCGACGAAGGGATGATGGTGCCTACTGATGCCATGAATAATCTATCCTTTTCTGAAATGCTGCCGGACGATTTTCGAATTCTCTGATCCAGTCCGGCTCCTGATTCTGCCTGTTTTTTTGACCTTGCTGCCTCTCGCCGCTGCCTTCATATTCCGGATTTCGTCCGCCGTTTCCGCTACCAGCGCGCTCCTGGGGGCTCTTGCTTGAATTGGGCGTCCACAACTCCGTACGAAGATGTTCCAGTGACAAACGTGCGCTTAGCTCGGGTGCATGATCCTGTAGCGTCGTGGCCAGAGTACTATCGTTCGACCTGACCGTTACCGATAAAGCGCCGCCTCGCTCTTGTAGACGGATGTCAACTCGCTGATTTTCTGCGCCCGCGATCTGCACGTGTGCGCCTCGGACCGGTTCATTCCGAAATTTGTTGAACTCCGCCTCGAAGTCCGACGCACGTGTCGACTGGCCTTCTTCTGTGTGTCCCGCCTTTTCTGTTTCGCCTGAGGCGCCAGGCTGAGCAACAGTGATCGCGCCTGAGGGTGGTGGTCCGTCGGGTTCATGCCGTTGCTGCAGCTCGACTGTGGACGCGATTTGTGCCTGACTGTGTAACCCCGGCGTACCCTGTGTGCTCGTTCCCTGCATTGCGCTGCCCTGTCCCTGCATTTGAGTACCGTCTGAACTCGCAGAGCCGATGCGTAATGCCATGGCGAGATCGCCTGTTACCTGGTTCGTGCTGCCCGGGCTACTTGTCCCGTCGAGGTCGTTGCATTGCCGGATTTCTTCGATTGCGGGCGGCTTGTCATCGCTTGCCTTCGCATCGGCGCCATCTGCATGAGAAAAAACCGCTGCGATTTGCTGGTCCCCCAGTGCCGCATCTGGCGTAACTGGTCGAGCCTCGCCTGACTCGGTTTCACTGCGGAAAGGAACCTTACGAGTTCCCTTCGTGGTGGTCGCAGTCCCATTGTTTCCGGCGGACGGTCTCTCTTGAGAAGTGGTTTTTGGCTCCGTGACGTCTTTCGGAAGGGTAAGTGTTTGGGGGGCACCTTCGGCGTCGTTCGCCGAGGCAGGCTGGGTAGTTGATTGCTGCCCCTTCTCCGGCGTCACCCCGGAAACTGAGGCAGGCTGACTGGCTACCTGCTGGTTCGTGCTTCGATCTGGTGCCGTTCTAATGGGGTTGGTCGGCTCCGAATCCTCGTCGCTAGTAGACAACTGCTTCCGAAATATCCCACCGAAGTCACCACCGGAAGCCTCGCTTCTTTGCTGCGTCGATCGGCTATGCGAGAGTAGACGCGGAGCGCTCCTGATACGAAGCGTCCGAGGAGAGTGTCGATGCGACCACGCCAGAAGATCTTGCACGGAAAGGGCCAAGCTTTAGGACGCTGTTTCCCACCTACTTGGATCGAAGTTGAGCACGGCCCTGTCAGAAAGCTGATTTCAGATTGCTGCAAAGTGACAGAATTCCGACGCTGCTCACTCATCAGGTCACTCGCACTACTGTTTTATCGCCCGCAATTGCGGGGATTCTAGAGTTCTTTTCGTGTGGCGAACCATTTGCATTAGCTGTTACGGCATGGACCCACTTACCGCAGCAGCCGCCAACGGACTTCAGGCCAGCATGGATTCTTTCGACATGCTCGCTAACAATCTCGCGAACTCATCCACTCCGGGCTTCAAAGCGGATCGTGAATTCTTCAGCACATATCTGGCGCCTGAAGCCAACGATCAGTGGAATCAGAGTGTGGGCGAGTCGCCGCTGGTTCAGAAGCAGTGGACAGACTTTGCGCAGGGCACGCTCGTTAATACCGGAAATGCGACCGATCTGGCACTTTCCGGTGCGGGCTTTTTCGCCGTCATGGGCCCAACCGGCCCGCTTTACACCCGCAGTGGAAGCTTTCACTTTTCCCGACAGGGAACACTGGTAAGTGCCGAAGGCTATCCCGTTCGGCTCACCGGGAACCAAACACTCCAGACCCAGTCTGCCAGTCCGTTGCAGGTGGGAGCGGACGGCCAGGTCATGCAGGACGGAAATACGCTCGGGCAACTCGCGCTGGCTAACTTCAAGGACCCTTCTCTACTTTCGAGAACGGCGGGCGTCTACTTTCAGAATCCCGACACGGCTGCCAACCCCATTGTCGCTTCGAGCGCACAAGTGTATCAAGGTAAGACCGAATCCTCCAATGCTGCGCCGGCTGAATCGGCCGCCAAAATGGTTTCGCTGATGCGGCGCTTCGAAATGTTGCAGCACGCGGTGAAGATTGGAGCGGATATGGACCGCCAAGCCGTCCAGGAAGTCGCAAAAGTAGGCTCTTGATCTTTTGACAGATAAGGAACTCAAACAAAATGATACGTGCACTTTATAGCGCTGCCAGCGGCATGACCGCTCAGCAGCTGAACGTCGATAATATCGCCAACAATCTGGCCAACGCTAACACGGCGGGCTACAAAATGCGGCGTGCCCAATTCGAGGACTTGATCTATCAAAATATGATTCAGCCCGGCGCAGCCGCGGGACAGCAGACAACCGTTCCAGCCGGCCTGCAACTCGGTCTCGGAACCCGCGCCGCCTCAAACGAAATAATTTTCACTCAGGGTGCATTCTCTCAGACCAACAACCCACTTGATATCGTCATCCAGGGCAAAGGATTTTTTCAGATTCGTCAACCTTCGGGCGAGCTTGCCTACACCCGCTCCGGCTCTTTTCAACTGGATCGCAATGGCAACGTGGTCGATGCGAATGGGAACTCTTTGGAACCTCAAATAACCATTCCATCCACTGCCCAGAGCATCACCATTGCACAGGACGGCACAGTGAGTTTCACATTGGCGAATCAGACTGCTGCCCAGAAGGCCGGGCAAATCCAACTTGCCAGCTTTCAAAATCCTGGGGGTCTGAATGCTATTGGCAATACGCTTTACACCGCCACTGATGCCTCCGGTGATCCTCAAGTCAGCGCTCCAGGCGGCAGTGATGGTCTTGGCACGCTGATGCAAGGCTACACGGAACAGTCGAATGTCGACGTCGTCGGCGAATTTGTGAATCTCATTCAGAGCCAGCGAGCCTACGAAGCCAATTCTCGTGTGGTGAAGGCGGCCGACGAGATGTATCAGCAGGTCAACCAAGTCACACAGTGATGCTGGTTCTGCTGCTCGCAGTTCTTCAACCTCTTACTTGCCACCTGATCAAGTCGGATTGGATCTATGGCCGCGATCTGGCGGCAGCTGTCCCCGCGCTTGCTAGTATCCCGCCCGATTTGAAGGTCGGACTGGCTCCTATCCCGGGACAGCAGCGCATCTTCCGTCTGACGGACTTGAAGCGCATCGCATCGGGCAATGAGCTGCCGGCTGAGATGTCGGAAGATGTCTGTTTCGCTTGGGATTTAGCTGTTCCGGATCGCAGCCAGATGTTTGCTGCCATGCAGAAAGAGCTCGCAAACCGAAATCCTAGTATTGAGATCGTCGAGACCAGCCTCATGCCGGCGCCGCAAGGCGAGTACAGATTTCCTCTATCCGGACTGATTGTAGGTTCCGATAAACCTTCCGTCTGGCGTGGATTCATCGTCTATGCCGGCGACAAACATTTTCCTGTTTGGGCGCGTGCCACGGTAAAGGTTAAAGAGCTACGCGTTGTAGCTGCCACCGACCTTCATGAGGGCGATTCCATTCGTCTGAATCAGCTAAAAATCGAGAGCTATGAGGGGCCTGTACGCCGTGAAAAATACTGCATCGATCCGCCCCGCATCGAAGGGCTTCTCTTGCGTCGTCCGGTCGCAGCTGGCACGGCCTTGATGGATGACATGCTCGAAGCGCCTCGCGAAGTGAACCGCGGGGACATTGTCAATGCAATCGTGCAGACAGACGCAGCCCGCCTTGAAGTACAAGGAGTGGCGGAAGCAGATGGCCGTAAAGGCCAGGTCATCTCTGTTCGCAATCCGCGAAGCGGCCGGTCGTTTCATGCCGTTGTCGAGGAGAAGGGAACTGTCCTGGTTGTGCCGGGCGGCCAGTTCGGTCTTGTTGTGGACTCCAAAAAATCATGATCCGTGTCATGTCGGTATTGCTCTGCCTGTTTTCGGGTGCCCTGCTCATGGCAGAAGGACCCAAAAAGAAGCAGCCTCCGCCGCAAGACTCTCCTCTTGATCAATACGTGGAGGCGGCTCATCGTCGGGCCGCCTCTGCTTTGTCCGAAAGTCCCGGATCGCTCTGGTCGTCACCGGCGACTCTGGCTGATATGGCGGCCGATGTCCGTGCGCGAAGCGTGGATGACATTGTAACTATCGTGGTCAGCGAGCAGGCATCGGCAGTGGCGACCGGTGAAACTAAAACGTCTCGCGCTACCAACGCAAATGCGGCGATTACTTCTGCGGCGGGAGTGATGCCGGCCGCCGGCGCTCTCGCCAACCTGCTCAACATGAATTCGGCTCAGGCCTTGACCGGCGACGGCACCACGTCGAGAACGTCCACTCTGACTGCGACCCTAACAGCACGTGTGGTGGATGTGTTACCCAACGGCTACCTGGTAATCGAGGGATCCAAAACCACTCTGGTTAACTCCGAAAATCAGGTCATTACGGTCCGCGGCGTGATTCGTCCGGCGGATCTCTCCAACGCCAACACGGTTCAGTCTGGAAGCATTGCTCAACTCGAGTTGAAGATCAACGGTCGCGGTGTTGTTAACGACGCAATCCGTCGCCCGAACATTCTCTATCGTATTCTTCTCGGGCTTCTGCCGTTCTGATAGCACAATGCGACCCCCTCTATTGCTCTCGTTCTTATTAAGTGCAGCGGCGCTTGTCTCTGGCGGTCAACAGCCGGCGACCATTGGAGGCATCCCGGCAGCCGCCTCCGGTACGGGCCAGTCTTTTGAGCCAGGTGTTCGCCTAAAAGATCTCGTCACGATCGAAGGTGTGCGCCCCAATCAACTGGTCGGCTATGGTCTTGTCGTAGGGCTCAATGGAACGGGTGATCGCCAACAGACTCTATTTTCTGCACAGAGTCTGACAAATCTACTCCAGAGAATGGGCGTGAGCATCTCGCCGACTCTGATAACCGTGAAGAACACGGCTGCCGTAATCGTCACGGCGACACTGCCGCCTTATGCTCAACCCGGCACGACGGTGGATGCTACGGCCGCCGCAATCGGCGACGCCACCAACCTTCAGGGTGGCCTCCTGGTGCTGACTACCTTGCGGGGTGTTAACGGCCAGGTTTACGCGACTGTGCAAGGACCGGTGATCACGGGCGGGTTCATGGCAGGACGATCCAGCGCCAATTCGCAGACCGTAAATCATCCCACCGTGGGTCGAATACCGAATGGCGCCTCGGTAGAACGGCTCGCGCCGTCCGTACCCTTAGGGAACGTAGTAAAGCTGCAGCTGAAAGAAGCAGATTTCACCACCGCGGCCAGAATCTCAGCGGCTATCAATAATCGCTTCAATTCGACTGCGCATGCGGATAATTCGAGCCTGGTCACCGTGAATCTGCCGCCGTCGTATGCAAATAGATCAATAGAGTTCATTGCCGAACTGGAACGTCTGACGGTTGAGCCGGACCAGATCGCCAAAGTAGTCATCAACGAGCGCACCGGGACGGTTATTCTCGGAAACGATGTTCGAATTGCTCCTGTCGCCATCATGCATGGCAATCTGACCGTTCAAATACAGACCCACCTGATACCCGTACCGACCGGTCCTTTTAGCTCTGGTCCGGGATCCGTAGTGCCGGAAGTCAACGTCGGCGCTAAGGATGAGAAATCTCGTAGCGTCCTGTTGAAAGAAGGCGCCACGGTAGAAGAATTGGTCAAATCGCTGGCCGCGATAGGCTCTACAACACGTGACGTAATCTCAATCCTCGAAAGCCTGCGCGCTGCGGGGGCACTTGACGCTGAACTTGAGGTTATCTAGCTGAATGGCTTTTGATCTGAATGTGCCGCTTCTGAATACCAACTCGGCGGATCTCATGTCCGGGACAGTGGCAAAGCCCGACAGACTCCACAAGGCCGCGCAGGAGTTTGAAGCTTTGCTGGTCGGCGAGATGTTGAAATCGGCTCGCGAGTCGGGTTCTGACGGATGGCTGGGCAGCGGAGAAAGTACCGGAGATGATTCGGCTATGGATATGGCGGAATCGCAGCTTGCGAACGCCCTGGCGAGCAGTGGCGGACTGGGCTTGGCGAACACTATAGAACGTGCGATGGCCAAGCCGTCAGCTCAGAACACAGCGGATACGCAGCCGGTAGAAGTAGCCGCTTCTCCTACAAACAAGTAATTGCCTGAGGCTTCCTCGGCTTGTAGATAATTGTTGGGTAGCTCAGCGACGTCGGCGTAAGCTATGTGACTGGCCTTTTCCGCAGCCCCGCGCCAGCCTTCCAACATGGTTTCGAGGAGCCGCTCCACTTCGTCCATCGGCGCCGCGGCTTTTTGTGCGTGCGCTTCGAGTAGTCTGCATTGCATGTAGCTATAGAGACGTTTGAGATTCGCACTGATCTCCCCGCCTTCCTTGTGATTCAGCGATATGAGGAGCTCGGTCAGGAGTTCGACCGCTTTACTGATCGCTTTCGCGCGCCCCCAAGGATCATTGGTGGTCAGGCATTGTCTGGCACGTCCGATAGCGTGAATTGTACCTTCGTAAAGCGCTATGACGAGGCCCAAAGCATTGCCGCCAAATACGCTACCTTCTACGTAAGCTCCATATGGATCGGTAAAGCTCACAACAACCTCCGAAGCTCTTATCGTCCGCAGCGCAGTTTAGTTTAGGAAAAGCGATGGGCAGAATTATCACGATCGGTCTAGAGTTGCGGACCCAAATCGCCGATAGATCTCTTGGAGAAAGGCTGACTAAATGATCCCTGTCGTGGGAATTCTTGCTGTTATCGGCGCGATCTTGGGCGGGTACTTGATCGAGCATGGTAACTTGCGCGTTCTGATCCAGCCGGCAGAGCTGATAATTATCGGCGGAGCCGCTGTTGGCACTCTTCTGATCGCCAATCCTTTGCCGGTCATCGTCAAGATATTCAAATCCGTGCTTGGTGTATTGTCATCCGGGAAATACAACAAGGACCGTTATCTCAAAACCCTGAAGATGCTAAACGACCTCTTCAAAAAAGGCCGAAAAGGCGGAATATCGAGTCTTGAGACCGATATCGAAGAGCCTGAGAGCAGCGAGCTTTTCAAGGCTTATCCCGAAGTGCTGAAAGACCACCACGTGCTGGATTTTATATGCGATACGGTTCGCACCGGAATGAGCGGTACGGTGTCGCACTTCGACCTCGATCAGATGATCGAGATCGACCTCGAAGTTCACCACAAAGAACTAAATGTACCTGTCAATGCTCTGACAACGGTTGCTGATGCTCTTCCCGGATTGGGCATTGTGGCGGCTGTTCTAGGTGTCGTGATTACAATGAGTGCCCTTGGTGGTCCGCCCGAAGAAATCGGTAAGAAAGTAGCAGCCGCGCTGGTCGGTACCTTCCTCGGAATTCTGCTTTGTTACGGCTTCCTCTCGCCTCTCGCGGCCAGTATCAGCAAGTCAAACGAATCGGAATCACAGTATTATCACGCTTTGCGAACGGGTTTGATCGCCTTTTTTCGAGGGGCGGCGCCGATTTTGGCCGTCGAGTTCTCTCGCCGCTCAATACCGGCCGCTGTCCGCCCGTCATTTAAGGAAATGGAAGAATCATTTAGGGGTGCCAAAGTAGAGTCGGCCGCTGCCTAAACAGGCAGTGAGATCTTGTCCGGAATTTCTGAACTAGCTCATTGAACCGGTGAAGTACAGATATCTCACGTTGATAGTCGCGTCTGCTGCACTCACCTGGGCGGCTCCGCCGGGGCCGAAAGATGCGGTAGCTAAGCCGACCGCTCTTGATCTTCAACGCGAATCGCTCAAAAAACAACGTGAATCCTTGCGCCAGCAGCGGGGTGCCAAAATAGACGACGCCGACACGAACTCTGAATTTTGGACGCCGATGACTGCGCTCGTCGTCAGTGATTGTCCTCCACTCGAAATCGAGCAGGCCGAGTCACTGATCACCGCCGCCGCCGCGAAGCAATCGCTGTCGCCGGAGCTTGTGCGTGCCGTGATGCGGCAAGAATCTGGTTTCAAGCCCTGCGCGGTCTCAGTAAAAGGAGCGCAAGGTTTGATGCAGCTGATGCCGGCCACCGCCGCCCGGTTACATGTTACGGATCCTTTCGATCCGGAACAGAACGTTCAGGCTGGCGCGCTGTTCCTGAAACAGCTGCTCAAGAAGTACAGTGGAGATCTCCGCTTGGCACTGGTTGCGTACAACGCCGGGTCCACTCGAGCCGATCAACTTGATCCATCGCAGTATCCCGCCGAAACGCAAGGCTATCTCGCCAATATCTTCGCCGACCTGGGGAATCCCGAGTAACTAGCCGCGAAGTACGTCCTCGAGCTGAATTTTACTTTCGGTTCTCGAATCTCGGTACTTGACGATGACTGGCGTATAGAGCGAGATACCCCAATCTTTGCCGATGCCGGACTGGATGCTACGCGACCCGGCTACCACGACGGCCTCCTCCGGGATGACTAGCGGCCCATCGTCGCTACTCCGATGAACAATTCCGCGCACCAGATCATATAACGGAGTTGACCGATTCAGGATGGTGCCGCTCCCCACTACTGCACGTCGTTTTACGACAGTGCCTTCGTAGATGCCGCAATTCCCGCCTACCAACACGTCATCCTCGATGATAACCGGCAATGCGCCAATAGGTTCGAGCACGCCTCCTATCTGAGAAGCAGCAGAAATGTGACAGTTGCGCCCAATCTGCGCGCAACTTCCGATGAGGGCATGCGAATCGACCATTACGCCATCATCTATATAGCTGCCTGCATTGATGTACATCGGCGGCATACACGTGACGCCACGCCCGATGTAGCACCCGTCTCGTATACTCGACCCTCCAGGAACCACACGCACCTGATCTTTTGCGGAAATGGTGCGCAGGGGATAAGTTGCCTTATCGAAGAACTGACCTTCCATCGACACGATTCCACCCATGCGAAAGCCCAGCAGGATGCCCTTTTTTACCCAGGCGTTTACGCGCCAGCCGCTCGGTTGTGAAGCATCGGGTTCGGCCGAGCGAATTGCGCCCTTATTTAGCTGTTCGCGGAATTCTTCGAAAAGCCTTCGGTCTTCCGGCGAATATTCTGCGGATCTCTCCTCGAACAGTTGTTCAATGCGATCTTTATTCAAGCTCGCACTCCGGATAGGAGTCCGGAACCTTCGAGCACGGTATCGATCTTTTGTTGCGATTCCCTTTGGGGTTGAACTAGCGGCAAGCGCCACACTGGCTCGAGCAATCCCATGCGCGCCATGGCGAACTTGACTGGACCAGGACTGGTTTCGACAAAGTTGATCTCCATGAGCGCCTGGAACTTTCTCTGCAGACGCCGAGCGGTGCCGAAATCACCGTTGAGTGCGCATCTGATTAATTCTGTAAATTCACCTGGAATTTGATTACTGACAACCGAAATAACGCCGCTCCCGCCGAGTGCGATCAAAGGCAGCGCAATCGCATCGTCGCCGGCGAGCACGCCGAAGGATTCCGGTACTCGCGCCACGATGCTTGCCATCTGCGAAATACTGCCGGACGCTTCCTTAAGCCCCACAATATTCGGGATTTCAGCAAGACGCATAACTGTAGCCGGTTCCAGGTTGACGCCAGTCCGGCTCTGCACGCTGTAAACGACGATGGGTAGCGACGTAGATTCGGCAATCGCGCGATAGTGCTGATACAACCCTTCTTGAGTCGGCTTGTTGTAATACGGAGTGACGGAGAGAATTCCCGAAACACCGCGCTCCTGCAACTCGGCTACAAGCGTAATCACCTCGCGTGTGTTGTATCCGCCTGCACCGGCTAACACCGGAACACGTTTCCTCACCTCTTCAACTGTGATTTCAATCACGTGCAGATGTTCTTCGTGCGTCAGCGTCGGGCTCTCACCCGTCGTGCCGCAAGGGCAGAGAAAGTCGATTCCGGCATCAATCTGACGGCGTATGAGGGACCGCAGAGTGGGCTCATCGACTGACAGGTCGGGTCGAAAAGGCGTGACCAGCGCCGTGCCGCAACCACGAAACATGTTGTCTCCTGCTTCTAGTTTATGAACCATCGCCAGCGCCAAAAAGGACGTCGTCGAAAGTGTATACGCCTTTGCGACCGATGATCCAGTTTGCCGACTTCAGCGCGCCGCGTGCAAAGCCCTCCCGGCTGCGAGCGGCGTGTCGCAGCGTGATTGTGTCGGCCGAAGAATCAAACCCGATTTCGTGCGTACCCGGATGTTTGCCGGCCCGGCTTGCGCTGGCGTCGATGTTGCGCTCGTAACCGTGTTGACGCATCGTGTCCACCAGTTGCAACAGTGTCCCCGAGGGCGCATCCTGTTTTGCATCATGATGGATTTCCCAGGCCCACGCTCCGTACTCGAGTTCGCCCTTCAAGAGTTCGGCCGCGAGCCCCACCACCCGGCGAAACACTGCTACACCGATCGAGAAGTTCGGACTCCAGACCAGCCCGGTGTCGTTCCGCCTGACAACTTCCGCAACGCTAGGCAGATGTTCAAACCAACCCGTCGTCCCCGACACAGCGGGGAGGCGCGCTTCCGCCAAACTCTTCAAATTGTCTGGTACAGCCTGAGGTGCAGAGAATTCGATTGCCACGTCGCATTCACCGGAGCGAGGCTTCTCATCACCGATATCGACCCGCGCTACTACCTCAAATCCGTATTCGGGAGCGAGTTGATCGATCAGCCTGCCCATTTTGCCGTACCCGATCAGCGCCAGTTTCTTTGGTGTAGCCATATCCCTCAATCGAACACAGTTTCGTCGAGTTCTGTGAAAAACTCTTGGTGTAATGCAGAGACCGCCTGTTTGAGGTCTCGGTCGGCAATCACGAATCCGAGATTCAACAAAGATGCCCCCTGCGAGATCATTCGAACATTCAATTTGCGCAACACCTGAAATGCCCGGCCTGCAATGCCCGGGGTGTGTCGGATGTTTTCACCGACCAGGCACACCAGAGATTGGTCCTCCTCGATTGTCACTTCGGCGAAGGTGCGGAGTTCCTCGCAGATACCCTCTAAGCCTTTCGAGTCGTCGAGCGTGAGCGACACGCTCACTTCAGAGGTTGACACCATGTCTACGCTCGTGGCAAAGCGATCGAAGATCTCGAAGATGCGGTGCAGGAATCCGTGGGCCATCAGCATACGGGTCGAACGCACGTTCACAATAGTGATGCCCTGCTTGCAGGAGATTGATTTCACTGGATTCCTGCATGGAGCGGCCTCGGCGGTGATTCGAGTGCCTTCGATCTCAGGGCGGCGAGAATTCAAAATAACGACAGGAATATTCTTTTCGACCGCTGGCATCACGGTAGCGGGATGCAAAACCTTGGCCCCGAAGTACGCCATTTCGGCGGCTTCGGCGAACGAAAGGCTTTTGACTCGGTGGCCGCCCGGAATGATCCGAGGATCGGCAGTGAGCATACCATCGACATCGGTCCAGATCTGAATCTCCTCTGCGCATATTCCCGCGCCGACGATTGCAGCAGAATAATCGGAACCGCCGCGTCCTAGCGTCGTGGTCTGACCGTCGGGAGCAGAACCAATAAAACCGCCCATGACAATCACTGAATCCTGGGCCATCGGTTCGACATTCTCCCGCAATGCCCGGTAGGTCTCCTCGAAAAGGGGCCGAGCCTCAGTGAAGCGGTGGTCCGTACGGATGACCTTGCGTGAGTCGATGTGGTGTGTAGTAAGCCCTGCCGCGCGGAAGGCGAAACTGACGATGAGGCTCGAAAGGCGTTCCCCCGCACTGGCGATAGTGTCCATTGAACGTAAAGAAAGCTCGCCGACCACCGAGAGCCCTGTCACCAATTCGTCCAGCCACTCAAAGTGGGTGCGAATATAGCGCTCGAGATCGGCGGCTGCGGTCCCTGCCAAGGCGAGCCCAGTCCGCAGATGATCGAGCCGCAGGTCATCCACCGCAGCGAGCGCCTGTTCTCGCCGGCCTTGGGCGGCTTCTCGCGCGATATCGAGCAGCTTATTTGTTGTCTTGCCCATTGCCGAGACAACCACTACGGGCCGGCGCCGCTCATAACGCTGCACAATTCTCGTAACCCGCTCGATAGCATCTCGTGATTCGACGGAACTGCCGCCAAACTTCATCACGATCATCGTGGGCCTTAATCCAACAGGCCTTCAGACACCATCAGTTCGGCATTTAAAACGGCTGCTCCCGCTGCCCCGCGAATCGTATTGTGGCCGCAAGCGATGAATTTTAGGTCGAGGACCGGACACTCGCGCAAGCGTCCGATGAATACGACCATGCCGTTCTCACGACCGGCATCGCGACGGGGTTGCGGCCGATCCTGTGCCGAGAGATACTCTACCGGCCGTTTGGGGGCGCTCGGCAGATTCCGCTGCTGCGGCACGCTGCAGAAATTCTCGATTGCCCGCCGCGCGTCTTCAACCGTTGGCTTCGAGGAAAACTGGACGGAAGTCGCCACCATATGCCCGTCCACGACCGCAACCCGGTTACAATGAGCACTCATCCGCGCAGCGAGTGGAAAGGCTTTCCCGTCGGCGACATCCCCCAGGATCTTCTGTGTCTCCTGCTGCATCTTTTCCTCTTCCGAACCTATGAAAGGGATCACGTTCGCCACGATGTCCATCGAAGCCACACCCGGATAGCCCGCGCCCGAAACGGCCTGCATCGTCGTAGCAAGAATGCGTTCGATACCGAATTGCTTCAACGGCGCAAGTGCGAGCGTAAGCGTGATGGTGGAACAGTTCGGATTGGTGACGATTATTCCTCGCCATCCGCGGTTTTTTTTCTGCACCGGAATGAGCGATAGATGCCCCGGATTGATTTCCGGAACGATCAGCGGAACATCCGGCTCCATACGGTGATTGCGGGAGTTCGAGACTACAACGTGACCTGCTTCGGCGAATGCGCGCTCGATTTCTGTCGCTACGGAAGCATCCATCGCCGAGAATACCAGTTGTGGAGCGTTCCCGGGTTTCGAATCCGAGACGGTGATTGCGGCCGCGTCATCCGGCATTTCGCTTTCGAGACGCCACGAAGTGGCTTCAGACAACTTTTTTCCTGCCGAGCGTTCACTCCCGCCAAGCCAGGTCAGTTTGAACCAGGGATGCCCTTGCAGAAAGCGGATGAAATGCTGGCCTACCATGCCAGTGCCGCCCAAAATGCCTACTTCGATCGTTTTCATATCAGGTTCAAGTGCAAGCCAAAGATCAGTTCGAGAGACGCAGCACCATGTCTTTGTATAGACCGACCGCCGCGGAGAGATCGACCTTGTTGATACGCTCTTCGGCGGTGTGCGCGACATGAATGCTGCCGGGACCGATGAGAAAGGGCTTGCCCCATTTCCCGTCGAAAGCAGGAATGTCGGTTGTGAATGCTACCACTGACGTTTCAAAACCATCGAGGGGTGTAAGATGCGTCGCGGGAATCATAAGTATCTCTTGCGCATTCGCATCGGGAGCAGCTGCGCCTTCGATCTGTCTGCGTAATTCGGTGACCTCGCCGACCACTCGCACGAATATCTCCGCCCGAGCTTCATCTGGTATGACATTGGGCGCGCGACCACCCTCGATGCGGCCGATATTCAGTGTGCTGGGCCCAAGCAGATGGTCAACAGGAAGCCGGATTTGACGAATTCGGCCCAGGGCCTCAAGCAGCTTTTCGATAGCCGATTCCCCGAGCTCAGGGTAAGCGGAATGCGCCATGCGGCCCTTAGCGATCACCTCGTAGCGGAGGGCGCCTTTTGACCCAAGCGCAAGCTTGTTCTCAGTCGGCTCCCCATTCACCAGAAATTTGCTGCCTCGCGGATTCTGAGCGGCTGCGATCGCTCCTGCGCTATTGCGTTCCTCCCCTACTACAAACAACAGAGCAAAATTGCGCTTGCCGGCCGAGAGAAGTTCGCGGACCGCAGTGACCATGGCCGCGATGATGCCTTTGGTATCGCAGGCGCCCCGGCCCCAGATGTGAGTGCCATCATCTCGAGAGGGAATGAACGGCGGCACAGTGTCCATGTGGGTTGATAGAACCACATCGGGTTCTCCGAAGCGAATAAAGATGTTATCCCGCTGTGGCTCTACCGGCATGCGCTCGATAGAACCTCCAAAGTCCCGTGAGATCCCGCTCAAAACCTCCCAGAGAAAATCACCAACTTCACCTTCATTGGGCGTGATTGACTCGATGTCGATAAGCTTCCTGGTTAGTTCGAAAAGATCCATGCGCTAAGCCCCCGAAAGGTTTGCGGCGAGGCGAGGAAGATGACAGTTGAAACGCCAGCATAGCAGAGTGCTGCTATAACCATCGCGAGAAAACAGCGTCGAGCGTAGGTAATTCTGGTGAGACAATCAGGGGACAAGGTTAGAGTTGGCATGGCGCGCGACGGTGTAGACCTTCTCAGTGATAGGCGGCGTTTCCTTCGATCCCTCAGCCGGACAGCGCTCGTGCTGCCTTTTGAAGGCGTTCTCGCCCTAACGCCGGCCGGCGGACAGCAGGTCAAACTCCCGGGGCCGATAGAGCGCGCGTATGACGCTAAACCACGGCCCGCCGCAAAGGGACCCAAGTCGCCTATCGAAGGCACGCCCCTCGGCGTGAGCTTTGTCGATGTAGTGAAAGAGACCGGTTTGAATATCAAGACAATTTACGGCGGCGAACACAAGAATAAGTTTCTTCTCGAAACCACCGGTTGCGGCTTGGCGTTCTACGACTACGACAACGATGGCTGGATCGATATCTTCCTGGTAAACGGCTGGCGCCTGGAGGGCTTTCCGAGTGGCGATAAACCACACTGTCATCTGTTTAAGAACAATCGCGACGGCACATTCACCGACGTTACAAAGGGCTCCGGCCTGGAGAATAGAACGGGCTGGGGGCAGGCCTGCTGCGTGGGCGATTACAACAACGACGGCAACGAGGATCTCTTCGTCACCTACTATGGGCAGAATTCCCTTTATCGTAACAACGGCAACGGAACGTTTACAGACGTTACCCGAGAAGCCGATCTAATTCAACCTGGGCCTAAGACCCGGTGGAACACAGGTTGCACGTTTGTCGACTATGATCGCGACGGTCACCTCGACCTGTTCGTCGCGAACTACGTCGATTTCGACCTCAAGACCGCGCCGCCGCCCGAGGCCGGTCCCTGTACCTACAAGGGCACCCTTGTTGCCTGTGGTCCTCCTGGCCTGCCGGGGGCGAAGAACATTCTTTATCACAATAACGGGAACGGAACTTTCACGGACGTCAGTGAGAAAGCGGGCATCTTGAACACCCGTGGAACATACGGTTTGAGCGTCGCCGCCTCCGATCTCAACAACGATGGTTGGCCCGATATCTACGTGGCTGACGACTCCAGCACAGCAGCGCTCTACGAGAACCAGAAGGACGGCACTTTCCGGGACGTTGCCGTGGAATCGGGTGCGGCCTTATCTCCGGAAGGGAAGCCGCAGGCCGGTATGGGCGTCTCCATCGGCGACTACAACCGGGACGGAACCTTCGATATAGCGAAAACCAACTTTGCGGGTGACACCGATTCGCTCTATACGAACCTCGGCGATGGTTCTTTCGAGGATCGCACCTATCCGAGCGGGCTTGGCGTGAACACGCGTCTGCTCGGCTGGGGCGTCGGGTTCTTCGATATGGACAACGACGGTTGGCTTGACATCCTGATGTCCAATGGTCATGTTTATCCGGAGGTCGACCGGTCGAATGCGGATCTGAAGTACGCCGAGCATAAGTATCTCTATCGCAATTTGCAGAACGGCCGGTTCGAAGAGGTCACCGAGAAAGGTGGCCCCGGCATTCTCGAGAGCGCGCCGGCACGAGGCTGCGCCTTCGGCGATTGGGACAACGACGGCGATATCGACATCGCGGTTAACTGTGTGAATGCCCTACCGCAAATGCTTCGTTGTGACTCTACCCTGAAACGCAACTGGATCAAGATCAAGCTGGTGGGCGCCAAGTCAAACCGCTCGGGCATCGGCACGCGCGCCAGCGTCACCGCTAAGACCAGGCCGGATGCAGCGAAACCGCTGGTTCAGATCGATGAGTTGCGCAGTGGCGGAAGCTACTTTTCGCAGAACGATATGCGTTTGCACTTCGGCCTCGATCAGGCGGCCAAAGTGGATAGTGTCGAACTACGCTGGCTGAGCGGCCAAATCGATCTGTTCACAGATCTGGCAGTAAATCGTCTTTATACGGTTCAGGAAGGCGGCAAAATCCTGAAAGTAGAACAGCTAACGCCTGCTGCCAAATCGTCATGAGGGAGGTTGGGTTGACGGCGTTGTTCGCGCTAGCCTTTTGGGTTGGCCCGGCTCTGTGCGCAGAATCCTGCCCGTGGATTAACTCGGGCACAGCGAGCGGAATCCTCGGCGGACCGGTAGAAACCGTAGTTACTCACCCGGTTAAGAACAAGGACGACGGCACTTGCTTATTCAGCCGCCATAACGGATCGACGACTTCAGTGATACAGATCGACGTAACTACCGGCGGTACTTTCGAAAGATATCTAGCGCAATGTGCTTCGCAGAGAACGCCCATTCACGACCTCGGTAATGAGGCAGTGGCATGTGCGGGAGGTACGCACCACGGGAAACTCTCCGACCAGGTAATTGGGCGCGTGCGTGATCGAACTTTCATTATAAGAATCGCGAGCAGCGACAAATCGAGGGTTCGTTCTTCGTTGCGCGAGGAGACTCGCATCGCGGCAGCTCAAGTGGCGGGAAATCTGTTTTAGTTTGGGATGTCGCTCGCGGCGCGCCCGGCACCTTGCCTCAGGGATCTCTCTTTAGACTTTTCTTCAGTGGATCGGAGAGTGGCGGCCTTATCGAACGCCTGCTTCGATCCGGCGATATCGCCCTTGCGGCGCAGTAACAGCCCGAGCGTATTGAATGCTCCAGCATCATTCGGATCGAGCGCAAGCGATCTTCGTAAGGCGTCGATCGCGCCATCCGTGTCGCTCCGTTGCTTCAACTGCATCCCAAGCTCGAACCAGGCGTCACCGTAACGAGGATTTTGTTTGACGGCCCCTCGAAACTGTTCAACAGCTTTGTCCGTTTCCCCTCCATCCACGTAGACCAAGCCGAGGAGATAATGTGCTTCAGCCAAAGATGGGTCTAATCGGATTGTAGTTTCGAACTCCGACCGCGCGTTCGCCAAATTGTCCGTCTGTTTAAAAGCCACTCCCAGATCGTAATGGGCATCTGCGGCGTCAGGGTGAATTCGAATTACTTGAGTGAGTTGCTTGATTGCTTCCTTGTATTTCCCCGCTCCTATGTACGCGTAACCTACGTTAACCCGCACGCGATAGTTATCCGGATTTTTGGCCAGAATCTTCTCATATTCCTCGAGACCGGCGGCGGGCTCGCCTGAGTTGACCAATGCAGTGGCGTAGCTATTCCGAATCGAGTTGTTATTCGGATCGAGCAGGAGAGCCTGCCGGTATGCATTGCGTGCCTCACTAAACCGTTTCTGCTGTTGGCAATACCTTCCCAGGGTTTCCCAAACCGCGACTCTTCCAGGAAGTAGTTTTGCTGCCCGTGATAGCTCGGTTATAGCTTTTGCATCCTGGCCTATATCGCCGTAGGCAGAACCGAGCCGAAAATAATAATCTCCCTGATTCGGTGCCAATTCCACGGCCTTCTGAAGCTCGCGGATGGCGCTGTCGCGTTGACCACCCAGCCACCGTGCGACTCCGAGATGAAACCAAGCCTGCGCCATTTGTGGATCCAACTTCGTGGCGCGCTCGAAGTGTGGAATAGCTTCAGAAGCGCGTTCCGTGGCCGCGAGCAGAAATCCTATCTCGTCCTGGTAGGCTGCCGACGCCGGAACGAGTTGAGCGAGTTTTTCGTAAGCGGTGAGGGCCGCCGGCGCATCTTTCATAGCCAAAGCTTGCCGCGCTGAGTCCTCTAACTGCGCTATACTCTGCTGCGCTATGATCTGCGAGGCTGAGCAAAACAAGAACGAGATAAGAAGAAATTCGGCCCGCAGCACGCTTCATTATAGGTCGCCAAAACAGCGTCACGAATCGTGATCTACTGAGTTTGAATGCCCATTCCGGACCAGGAACCATTCAATTCCGTTGCCGAAGAATTAGCCGAATTGTTAAGGCGGCAGAATGAATTCGACAAACGCCTGGCCAGGTTGGAATCGGTCGTTTTGTCGGGTGCTCGCGCCCCATCAAAGACGAGCCAAGCGATACCAGAAGGACAGGTTGAACAATCTCCCAAAGAACCGCCAGTACCGGTGTTGCCGACAAGTACTCCCGTTCAGCAAGAGGCTCTCCAGCCGTTCCAATCCAGACCCGTCTTAGAGACAAAAGTAGGTCTCACGATCGTAAATCGCGTGGGTGTTGTGACACTGGTTTTGGGAATCGCGTTCTTTTTCAAATGGGCGGTGGACAACAACTGGATTGGCCCCGGCGGACGCGTAGTACTTGGCGTGTTAGCGGGTCTTGGCACACTTGCCATCTCTGACAAGCTCTGGCACACCGGACAAAAGATATTTGCGCAGGGTCTCACAGGCGCCGGCATTGCCGTTCTTTATCTTTCGGTTTATGCGGCATTCGGCTTTTATCACCTGATTCTCCAGTGGTTCGCTTTCCTGCTCCTTTTTCTTATCAGCGGCATGGCTCTTGCTCTCTCTATCCGCTATGGCGCGCAAGCGATCACCGCTTTGGGTTTGTTCGGCGGATACTTGACTCCGCTCCTGCTGAGTACGGCCGATGACCATCCCTGGTTTCTCTTCGGCTACCTGCTTCTACTGAACACCTTGGGAATCGGCTTGGCGCGAAAGAGGAACTGGCGTGGGCTCGAAATAATTACCTTCGTCGCGACGGCTCTGATCTACGGCGACTGGCTGTTGGACCGCAAACCCGGGAGCGGGGAAAGGCTGGTAGCAACGCTCGCCTTGTTTGCGTACGGCTCTCTTTTTTCACAGCTCACTTTCCGAGCTCTATTCTTCAGTGCGCAATTGTTAGCTGCCCTGGCTTTGGCCCTCATCTGGAAAAAAGTGCCAGCGGCTTTCTTTCCTCTCGTGCTCCTGCTCGCCGCGGGCGGTCTGCGGGTTTCGCATCTACGGCGCTTACCTCTAGGTCTGAGCTTTGCTTTCGCCTCGTTCTGGCTTTCTTATGCGGAATGGAACGTTGTTAGCGGAACCGATCTCGGCATATCGTCGCGATTCGTCGGAATCACTCTCGCTTTTCTGTTGTTTTTGGCATGGCAGGCCCGGTACTTCTTCAGGAACGAGCAGCAGATAACCTTACAGCGACTCTCGGTGTTCGCCTTGAACGGTATCGTCTACTACGGTGCCGCTTACTCGCTCTTGAATGGATCGGAACGAGCTTATCTTGGGCTGCTTGCGGCGGCGGTTGCAGCTACATATCTTCTCCTGGCTCTGAACATGTATCGCAGACGCGCGTCGGGAGAGCAGGATATGGCCCCCATCGTGTTGTCGTTCGGCGTAGGTCTTTGCTTCTTGACTCTCGCCATCCCCCTTCAGTTCACCGGATTCACAATCACGCTCGGATGGGCCTTGCAAGCTGCCGCCGTCGCCTGGATAGGTCACCGTCTGCGGAACAACAAAGCGATTATCGGCTCCCTCGTTGTATTTGCATTGACGCTTTCCCGTGTAGTTGCCTTCGACAGCCGGATGTACGTGAATGCTGAAATGCACGCGTTGGTATTGAACCGGCGTTTCCTGACCTTTCTGGTCGTGGGGTTCTGCCTTTTAGTAGCTGCTCGCTGGTCGCAAATCTTTCGGCAAATCGCACTCGCGGAGTACTTCGCTGGACACTTCGTCCTGCTCTTTGGATTGACGCTCGAAGTGGTCGATTGGGCCTCTCGATCCACAGCTCCACAGAGCCTTGCCAATATCGAGACCGTTTCGGTTTCGGTTCTCTTCGGCATCTACGCAGTAGGCCTGATCATGTTGGGCGTTGCCACCCGAACGGCTCTAAATCGCATAACCGGGCTGATATTGATCGGCATCGTCATAATCAAGCTCTACCTGTTCGATGTCTGGCAACTGGAGCGCGTGTACCGGATCTCCGCATTCGTTGCGCTAGGTGGCCTGCTGATAGCAACATCTTTTGTCTATTCGCGTTTTCGGCGTGTCGTCGAAAGTTGGTGGAAGAATGATGAAACGGCATCATCTTAGGACTACTGCGGCGCGGGTACTACAACCTGCCGCCGGCAATGGCGCCTACTACCAGAAGCGGTTCCGCTCCCCTCACAACCGCGTCAGGGAGCGGCGCGTCAGGGGACTGATGGGAGAGATCCTGCGCGCATGCAAAGAACCTGACGAACGGCCGGCGCTGTTGCGTGACCTGATCGCGGATTGTTCCGCATAATGCCGGATACCGCACCTCCAGTGCGTCGAGCACCGAGCGCTGTGTGACAGGATCTTCAACCTCTAACATCACTTCACCATCCACGCGGGCGAGTGTTCGCAGGTGAGCCGGAAGCTCGACACGAATCATTGCAGCGTCTGTACTTCGACCGACAGCACAGAAGGCAGGTCCCGAACAATAGGAGACCAGTTGTCTCCGGCGTCAGCCGACGCGTAAATCTGACCGCCTGTAGTGCCAAAATATATACCGCAACGATCGAGCGAGTCGACGGCCATCGCATCGCGCAGTACGTTGACATAGCAGTCGCTCTGCGGCAAGCCGTTTGTGAGCGGTTCCCACTCGTCTCCGCCGGTCCGGCTGCGGTAGACACGCAACTTCCCTTCGGGCGGATAATGCTCGGAATCGCTCTTTATGGGTACGACATAGATGGTGTCTGGCTCGTGCGCATGAACATCGATCGCGAATCCGAAATCGGTAGGCAAGTTGCCGCTGACTTCATGCCAGGATTCCCCGCCGTCATAGCTGCGCATGACGTCCCAGTGCTTCTGCATGTAGAGGATGCCCGGGCGCGAGCGGTGCATCGCGATGTGGTGAACGCAGTGGCCGACCTCGGCCGTAGGTTCCGGAATCTGGGAGGACTTCAGTCCGCGGTTAATCGGTCGCCAGGTTGCGCCGGCATCGGTTGTCCGGAAGGCTCCTGCAGCAGAAATCGCGATAAAGATCCGGTTGGGATCGCTGGGGTCCAGGATAATCGTATGCAAACACATGCCGCCGGCTCCCGGCTGCCAATGCGGCCCTGAGCCGTGACCGCGCAATCCGGAGAGTTCCTGCCACGTTTGTGCTCCATCCGCTGAGCGGAACAATGCTGCGTCTTCCACACCTGCGTAGACCATATCCGGGTCTGTGAGCGACGGTTCGAGATGCCAGACGCGCTTGAACTCCCAGGGATGCGGCGTCCCGTCGTACCACTGATGAGTGCCGGGAACTCCGTCATAGGCAAACTTGTTGCCGGCCGGCTGCCACGTTTTCCCGCCATCATCGGAGCGCTGGATCAACTGTCCGAACCATCCTGTAGATTGAGAAGCATACAGCCGATCGGGCTCAATGGACGATCCCTTGAGGTGATAGATCTCCCAGCCTCCAAAGTAGGGTCCGCTGATGTCCCAGTCTTCACGCTTTCCATCCGCCGTCAACACAAACGCGCCCTTGCGCGTCCCAACCAGTACCCTTACCTTGCTCATCTCACCATTGTGCATCCGCCGAAACAAACAACGAGCGGACCTGGATTGCTCCAGGTCCGCTGTATCAAGTTTAGGTTGCCGGTTAAAAGGAAAGCCTGAGCGCGAACTGTACGAGTCGCGGCAGGTTTTGCTGTGTCGTGATCTGACCGAAGTTGGAGGAACCCAAGGCCTGTCCTGGGTACCCAAATTGGACCCGGTTGAAGATGTTGAAAAACTCCGCCCGGAACTCCAGACTCGCCTTACCCTCTGGCGCGATGGGGAAACGTTTGAAGGCGGAGAAATCCCAATTCGCCATACCCGGCGACCGAAGATGCGGGTCAGTGCGGCTTTCATCACCGAACGTGAAAGGCGCGGGCTGCGTGAAACACGAGGTGTTGAAGTACTCGTTAAGCTTCGATGTAATGGGGCCCGATATGGAGGTATCGCAACCCGCTACTACGTTCGGGCGCTGACTCCCGCTTCCCGGAGAATTGGCATTGTTGGTGTTGGTGGTGATGTGGAGCGGGAATCCACTCTGGATTGTCGTTACGCCCTGTACGCCCCAACCGCCCAGCGCTGCATTAACAAAGGCGTTAGAGTTGGCCATGTACTTGCGGCCCCGGCCAACCGGGATATCGAGAACGTAACTGACAACTAATCGGTCAGGCGTATCGAACGACGCTAGTGACTTTTCCGCTTTCAGGTTGTTCCAATCCTGCACGCCCCCCGCTCCGCCAGCCTCCAACCAGCTTGTGACCGTGTCGGTGTCGCTGATCAGCTTGGCGTGAGTATAGGCCACGAGGATAGAGTTTCCGCCCGAGAATCGTTTCTCGGCCTTCACCTGAAGTGATTCATAGGTCGAATTTCCGATTCCCTCACCCGCATAACTCACCCCCGTATATTCCGGAAACGGACGCAGAAGCTGGCTAAGCTGAACGGTGGGCTGCGAGAGCGTCGACCCCGAGGACGTCACGAAGCCATAGAAAGGATTCGGAACGTTCTGCAGTAGGGCATTGCCGAGCGACAGGTATCGGTCCGGTAGCTGATCTATTTGTGGAGAGTCGATCGGCAAGTGTGTTCCTTTGGCTCCGCCGTATGCAACGTCGATGAGAAACCCCTCGCCGAGCTCGCGCTGCAAATCTGCATTCCACTGCTGTGCATAACCGTAGGGATTGCCCAAGAGGTTTTCCGTGACACCAGTTCCGAGTAAGGTTCGAGCGTAACTCGAACTGCGGCCCGGAGGTCCGAGAATCCCGCCAGGGAATGGATTGCTGATTGTATTAGCTCCAGAACCCGTCGTTGGAGAAGTGGCGCTGCAGCCGCCTTTGGTGTAACAGGCTGGTACGCCAGTGGTGATGCTTTCCAGAACGGGAGTGGAGTAGCTGTTGATCGGGTCGTTATTGGGGCTGGTATCCCAGGCGACATCGTTTGGCAGCCAGAAGATGCCATATCCGGCGTGGAACACAGTCTTTTGCGTGAGCTGGTAAGCAACACCGGCGCGCGGAGCAAACTGCTTCCAGTTAGGCAGAATAGCGCTCCGATAGGTATCGCTACGGCGTATTGACTAAATCGATATTGCCGGGGACATTGATGCCGGCAGGCGCGAGAACTGAGTTATTTTGCGCGGGATTGAAAAAGGAAATCCGATTGAAGCGCTCCGTCCAAGGTCCCGCATGCTCCCAGCGCAAACCGAAATTCACAGTGAGCTTCGGTGTTTTGTGCCAGGTGTCATTCACGAAGAGCGCCGGGTAGTACTGCTGCGCGGCCACGAGTGCCGGACTGCTGGCATTGCCACCGGAGGGATAGCCCAGCAGGAACGTCGCGATTCCCAATCCGCTGCCCGCCGTGTTGTTGGCGTTGGCGGCCGTCAGATCCGGATTGAAGTTGAAGATGCCGGTCGGCACATTCGTTTGAGCATAGTTGTGGGTCATTCGCAGGAACTCGCCGCCGAGCTGGTATGTGTGGTTCCCGACGATTTTCGTGACCGTATCGGCTACCCGATAGTTGTCGTTGCGGTCAATGATTACGCTGCCTGCCCCCTGACTGCCAAACGTGTTGTTTGTATCGAAACCGTTGATTACGGGAACTGGAAGATCCAGGAAAGTAGCCTGCGTGTTGTTTATGGCAGGCCAGCCAAGCTGGGTCAAGTCATAACCCAAAGTTCTGGGGATGCGATTGTAATCGAAACGTTGGAAGCTGAGGCGAAGTTCCATGATCGTTGTCGGCGTGAATGAGTACGTATCGCCGAGCACAAAGTTCTGGGTATTGAACGTTTCAGTACAACGATCCTGGCAGACGCCGTTACCGAAAGGATCAGTGGGCAGGTTCAAGTTGCCCCAGTAGGTATATCGCGCCGAGATGTGCTGCTTATCCGACACGTTCTGATCGATGTGAACTACGGTTTGATTTTGGTTGCCGCCCTGACTTCCATTTCGCGATCCAATTACCGGTCACCCTGTGCATTTCCCGCCGCGTTCGGCGACGGATAAAGACTTAGAAGCTTCAGTGAAGTCGGATTGATTCTGGTGGCTGGAATGACATTGCCGGGAAACTGAAGACGGCTGCCCGTGGCCTCGCCGGGGCCGCAGGGCCGGGGATAACCCGTACCCGGTCCGCAGGTGGTGAGTGGATCGTAAATGTTGACACCCTGGGCTGTCGCAAGAGCGGACAAATCACCGGACCGCTCTGTCGCAGTCGGCACTGTTTCCGTGTAGGATTGGCCCTGCCGCAAACGAAAGCCTTCGTAATTCACGAAAAAGAAGGTTTTGTTTTTACCGTTGTAGATTTTGGGGATAAACACTGGGCCGCCTAGATTGAACCCGAACTGATTTTGCGTGAACGCGCCGCGTGGGACACCGGCCTTGTTGCTCCAGAAGTCGTTTGCGTCCAGATCTCTGTTTCGTAGAAACTCGTAAGCGGTCCCGTGGAGGTCGTTTGTGCCCGATTTGGTGGTGAAATTCACAACTCCGCCGGCGAAGCGGCCGTATTCCGGCGAAAGATTATTGGTCGCGACTTTGAACTCCTGCAAAGAGTCCTGCGTCGGAATCAAAGCGGTGATATTGATGTAGCTGCCGTTGACGGGGGAGCCGTCCAGCCACATCATACTTTGATTTGCCATGCCGCCGCCGATCTGGTAATTGCCCCAGGCGAAAGGATTTTGGCCGTTCGGGTTCTGCATCGAACCGCCCTGAGGCACCACCGATGGGACAAGCGCTACGAGGTTCATCGGATTACGGCCATTTAGCGGCGTTTCGACAACCTGGCGCTCCTCAATAACCTGTCCGAGCGAAGTAGATTCCGGAGTGAGCAACGGCGTCTGGGCAGTCACTTCCACCGTTTGATTTACTGCGCCGACTTCGAGCGAAAGATCGATCTTGCTGGTAGTCTGTGTTTGCACAGTTACCGGTGATCGAACAACGCGCTTGAACCCGGGCTTTTCAATACTCACCGAGTATTGGGCAGGAGCTACGTTGATGAACTGGTACAGGCCGTCTGCATTCGTAGTCTCGGTTCGTTTTTCATTTGTACCGAGATTGGTAAGGACGACTTCTGTATTGGCAATGGCCGCTCCCGAAGGATCGGTTACATTGCCCACTACGGATCCGAAAGTCGTCTGACACTGGAGAGGGGGAACGACGGAGAGCAAAGCTGCGACCGCTCCCAAAAGACACAAACGAAGTGATCTTTTGAACATAAAACACACCCCTGATGGACCTCAGTCTATCAGCATTCAAATAAGCAGTGCGCTGGTTTCGGATTTTCGATTCCACACAGTGCCGAACCCGTCGCCGCGTTAGGATTTCTGGTATGGGTCTGCTTTCGGAGTTGACTGGAGAATCTTCCCGTAAGCGGAAACAGCTTTGGGAAGAGAAAGGGTATCTCGTCCTCCCGGCTTTTTTCAAAGCCGAAGAAATAGACCCCGTGAACATGATTGTCGAACGACTCGCAGGGAATCCGAACTCTGCCGGAAAGGCCACCGTGGACGCGCTGAGCGGCCATATAAAGGTAAACGATTCCGCGCGGCGGAAGCTCCCAGCGAGGTGTTTCTGGGGCCTGTCAAGATCAACGATCTGTTCCTGGATGAGCCGCAGGTCCGGCAGCTTGCATTAAGCAAGAAATTGACGAAGATTCTGAACGAGCTGCTCGAAGGCGCTCCGATGGTCTGCAACTCGCTCAATTTCATTTGGGGCAGTCAGCAACCGGATCACATCGACACTTGGTAAATGCCGCCGGTTGTCGAGAATAAGTTGGCAGTCAGGCTCTACTGCTGCACGGTGGAAGTCGCATTAAAGACCTGACACGTACGCGCAAGACGCTCGTGACTCATTACTGGCGCGCCCAAGATGTGGCTCCGGAGCGGGCTATTGAGGTTCGTAAGACGGGATTCTATCTGAAACGCGAGCATCAGGCTTCCGCCTGACGACTGGAGTCGAGATCAAGACGGTCAATGAGACGAAGCAGCCCATCGGGTTGGTCGATGACAAAGTCCGGTTGGACTTCTTTGAAAGTGTCGGGCTGAAAACCCCATAAAACCCCGCAACTCTGTACCCCGGCATTACGGGCAGTTTCGATATCCACTTTGCTGTCCCCGACCATGAGGCTTTGCGGAAGCTTGGCGCCCACTTCCTCGACGATGCGCCAGATACCATCCGGCCGAGGCTTCTTGTTTGTGAGGGAGTCGCCCCCATAGACGCAAAGAAAGCGCTGCCCGATGCCGAGACCGGCGAGAATGTCGAAACTGATCTTCCGAGGTTTATTGGTCAGCACAGCGAGCAGGTGTCCACGATCGTGCAAAGTGTTCAGTACGTCGCGGATGCCGCTGTAGAGCTGGGTGTGCTCAAGCGCGTGAGCCCGATAAAATTTCAGAAAGTAAGCGAGGGCGGCGTCCACAGCTTCTTCGGAGAGATCGTTTCCCATAGCCTTTCGAACTAAAACAGCAGCACCGTTGCCGACATAGGAGTTGATAAGTTGCGGTTCGAGCGGTGGCAGATCGAAATGCGCGCGTGTGGCATTGGTCGAGATGGCCAGGTCGCGGCTGGAATCGATGAGAGTTCCGTCGAGGTCGAAGATGATAAGCAAGTTCTATTTTGACAGTCGGTCCGAGCTGATCGCTCAGGCGGGTAAGCATCCAACCATAATTGAGGAATGAATGCAGGCACTAGCGAGGTTCTCGCGGACGGCAGGGAGCAGGATAACGTCTTGATCCGTGAAATAGCTGTTCATGATGCCGCCGATGTGGCGCGGCTCACTGCAGAACTCGGTTACCCGGTGGCTGTCGAGACCATGCAACAGCGGATAAAAACTTTAATCAATCTGAAGGATCACGTCCTCTACGCAGCCTGTGTTGGCGGCAGAGTGCTTGGTTGGATTGACGTACGCATCGTTCACCACCTTCAGGATGAGCCTTGCGGCGAAATCGGAGGTTTGGTTGTCGACAGCGACTCCCGAAGTCGCGGGATAGGCGCCCGGCTGGTGGCCAAATGTGAGGAATGGGTCGCTGCGCGGAACATTGCAAAAATACGCGTTCGGTCGAGGATTGAACGCGAGGACGCACACCGTTTTTATCTGAGCCTCAACTATTCGCTCTTAAAGACTTCTGCTGTTTTTGCAAAGGCACTCTGATGCTGTTTTGAAGATTAGGCGGGAAGCTGCTTCTGTTGATTACTCCAGAATTGCTTCAGGTTTTGCCATTCCTGGAAGAAGGAATCTTTCAAATCACGCGGGGCCATTTCCGCTAGTGCCGCTGCCACCTGGCTCGCGTAGGGTAGCATTCGCGAGTTTGCGATGAAGGAAGGCACGGGTGATGGCACGAAGGCTACAAGAATCGCAGCCAGACCGGCCACCATTAGAATGCCGCGCGCAAAACCGGCAACGCCGCCGAGGAAATGATCGAACCAGGAGAGGCCGATCCAGCGGAAGAGGTTAGCAAGCAATGCTGCGAATAAGGCCCCGAGAATCAAAATGCCGAAGAAAATGATCAGGAATCCGCAGATATCCGCTAGCGCCGGAGTCCTGACGAGAGCGCTGAGCTTGGCCGCGACGATGCGATAACACCAGAAGCCGAGCAGCAATCCAACAACAGTAGCCAGTAAGCTCACTACGACGCGCGCAAATCCCGACTTTAGCCCGGTCATCATCGACAGCACAACAATGAGAGCCAGCATAACGTCGAACCAGTTGAAAGGCATCGCTGGATGAATTCTATCCGGTTTCCTGATTCAAAGCCCGGCCCGTGATCCGCTCATAGGCTTCGCGATACTTTCCGCTGGTTTTTTTGACAACCTCCTCCGGTAGAGCCGGCGCGGGTGGGCGCTTGTCCCAAGCGAGTGTCTCGAGGTAATCGCGTACATATTGCTTGTCGAAGGAAATTTGTGGTCCACCTGGTTTGTAGGAGGCGGCCGGCCAATACCGCGAGGAGTCCGGCGTCAACACTTCGTCAGCAAGAACTAGTTGTTCTTCTACGAACCCAAATTCGAATTTCGTGTCCGCCAGAATGATGCCGCGCTCTAACGCGTAGCGCTGGGCCTTCAGATAAATCGCAAGGGTCAGATCGCGCAAGCGTCCGGCCAATTCACTACCAATTTGCGCCGTGACTCTCGAGATCGGAATGTTCTCATCATGCCCGCTTTGCGCTTTCGAAGCCGGAGTGAAAATGGCTTCCGGAAGGCGATCGCCGTCCTGCAGATTCTTGGGCAGAGGGATCCCGCACACCGTGCCCTGTGCCCGATATTCTTTCCAGCCCGAACCCGCCAGATAACCTCGAGCCACACACTCAATCGGAATCATGCGAGCCTTCTTCACGAGCATCGAACGGCCCTGAAGTAGGGAGCTGAAACTCGCCACATCTGACGGATATTGATCCACATTCGCAGCGAGCACATGCGACGGAACGGTATCGCGGAGGAATTCGAACCAGAACAGCGACATTCCCGTCAAGACGCGGCCCTTGCAAGGTATACCGGTTCCGAGCACGCAATCAAACGCCGAAATACGATCCGACGCTACAAAAAGAAGGCTATCGCCCACATCATATATGTCGCGTACCTTACCTCGTCCTACCAGCGGAAGCGGAAGGTTGGTTTCTAGAACGACCTCGTCGGGGCAGGTCATTAACCCCTAAGTATCCCAGCAGCGCACTCTCTTCGCTGCCCGTCAGCAACCTGCAAGTTCGTGTACTCGATTTAGAATAAGAGCTTGGCATCTTCGATTGAACATCGAGCCGCCGGGGCGCTGCGGTTTTCGATATGCAACGAGATTTTTCAATCACTGCCTTTCGAGGCAACGTGTTCAACGATCCGCGAGATTGGCTATCGCGGCATTGAAATAGCTCCCTTCACTCTTGCGGCCGATCCGAGCGCCTTGAGCCGGCAAGATCGCGCATTTATCCGCGACTCCATGTTGAACAATAAGCTCGAATTCGTCGGTTTCCATTGGCTGCTGGTATCTCCGCCGGGGCTGCATGCAACCACTCGGAATCGTGACGTGAGGCAGAGGACCTGGAAATTCGTCCGTGACTTAATCGAGTTTTGTGCCGATCTGAAACGAACTGGAGACGCGCCAGCGGTGGTGGTACTCGGATCGCCGAAGCAGCGCACGTCAGAGAGCGGCACTTCACCGTCCGAAGCTGTAGAAATTTTAACTCGAGAGTTGGCAAGCATCGCGCCCCATGCTGCGCGAAACAACGTTCAACTCTTGCTTGAACCTCTGTCGCGTGATCAAACGGACGTGGTGAATACGATGGAGGAGGCGGTCAGGGTCATCGAAGAAGTAAACAGTCCCGCTATCCAGACGATGTTCGACGTTCACAACGCCATGGCCGAAACAAGGCCGCATCTTGAACTGTTGCAGCGATTTTTGGGGCATATTCGGCATGTGCACGTCAACGAAGAGGATGGCAGGGAGCCCGGAACCGGATCTTACAATTTCGCAGCGATTTTATCCCTACTTACGGAACTACATTACTCAGGGTGGGTCTCGCTTGAAGTATTCGATTTAAGCCGCGACGGCCGCGAAGTTGCGGCTGGGGCACTTCGTTACCTCATAGAAATCTCACTCGATCGAACCGAAACGCAAATATTATGAATCGATATGTCGTAACAGGAGGGGCTGGGTTTATCGGTTCCTCGCTGGTTAGAGGTTTGCTTGCCAAAGGTGGGCACGTTCATGTCATTGACAGCTTGGCCACCGGCACGCTGGACAACCTGGAGGAAGTCGCCGATTCGATCACCGTCCATGAAGTGGATATACGGCGCTACGATCACATCGCGCGAATCATTGCCGGCGCTGACCGGGTTTTCCATTTAGCAGCACTGCCCTCGGTGCCAAAATCCATTCTGGATCCGGTCTCGAGTCACGAGATCAACATCGATGGGACGTTCAATGTATTTCGCGCGGCTGCCGAGGGTAAGGCAGGGCGAGTTGTTTATGCCGCTTCCTCTTCCGCTTACGGTGATACGGACGTACTTCCAAAGGTCGAAACGATGCTGCCGAAGCCGAAATCCCCTTACGCATTGCAAAAACTTGTGGGCGAGTACTACGGCAGCGTATTCTCAGATTGCTTTGGTCTCGAAACGGTCTCGTTGCGATTCTTCAACGTATTCGGGCCTCGACAAGATCCCACCAGCGTGTATTCGGGTGTCCTTTCCCTATTCCTGAATGCGTTGATCGAGCGTCGTAGTCCGGTCATTTATGGCGACGGCGAGCAATCGCGCGACTTCACGTATGTCGAGGATGTCGTCGGTCTATTGCTGAAAGCCGCCGATGCGCCGGGAGTCTCGGGTAAAGTGTTCAACGCAGGCAATGGCAATCGCTATACGTTGAATGAGACTTGGCAGCTGCTGCAGCGGATCGAAGGCGTCAAGCTTCCGGCTACTTACGGGCCGCCCCGACCGGGTGACGTCCGGGACTCGCAAGCCGATGTTACGGCCGCAGTGCAAGAACTCGGTCACACGCCCCGGTTCACATTTGAGCAAGGCCTTCGTCTCACTCTGGATTGGTATCGGAAAAACACCGCCGAAAGAACCAAGCCTGCCGGTGTGAATGCCGAGTACGCCCGATGATCTCACTTTGATATTCACTGTAGATCAAGGAATTCATCTCTGCCCGGCATTTGCTGAATTTACCTGGCAGAGACACGGATTCGGTTCGCGTCAAGCAAATCCCGAGGCTGATGTAACGCTTCGCCAGGTTCACTCGAATCATGTGCGTAGCGCAGGCCGCTCGGGCGAGGGCCACTCTGAAGGCGACGCCCTGGTGACAAGCCGGCCCGGACAATCGATCGGGGTGAAAACCGCGGACTGTGTTCCGATCCTACTTCTGGACGCCCGTTCTCGGGCTGTCGCTGCCGTGCACGCGGGCTGGCGCGGCACGGCTGCTCAGATTGTTGCTTGCACACTAACAAAACTTGCCGAAGACTACGGTACCCATGCCGGTGACGTCTACGCCGCCATAGGACCTGCAATACGCGCGTGTTGTTACGAAGTGAGTACGGATGTTGCGGAGCGGTTTGCAGCGTGGCCGGAAAGCGTCCAGCTTTCCCGAGCTGCAAAACCCAGAATCGACCTTGCGAGAGCCAATCAGCTTCAGATGGTCTCCTCGGGCGTCCCGCCCGAGCAGATCTTCGACTGCGAACTCTGTACGGCTTGCCGCCTCGACCTTTTCTTCTCCTTCCGCCGTGAGCCTGCCAATCCCGGCCGTATGCTTTCTGTGATCAGCAGAATCTAATAGAGCATGGACAGAAAAGCTAAAGCGCAATGGAAAGGCGACTTGAAATCGGGCTCCGGAACGATCTCTTCAACCAGTGGAGTCCTTTCGAATACCCCTTACTCATTCAAGACTCGCTTCGAGCAAGGAAATGGCACTAATCCGGAGGAGCTTCTAGCGGCCGCACACGCCGGCTGCTTCTCCATGGCTCTTTCCTTGATGCTGCAAAACGAAGGATTTAAGGCCGAGAGTATCGACACAACCTGCACCATCTCGCTCGAGCCGGAGGGCGAAGGTTTTTCGATCAAAAAGAGTCATCTCGATTTGACCGCGAAAATTCCGGGCGCTTCGGAGGATGCTTTCAATCGTGCAGCGAACAATGCGAAAGAGGGCTGCCCCGTTTCGAAGCTTTTCGACACGGAGATTACGCTGAACGCCCAGTTAGTGAGCTGAAGCTTCAGTCCTCGTCGTGATGGCTTGACAATGCTGTTAAGACACTCAGATCTTCCAAGGTAGTCACGTCCCCGGTCACTTTACTTTCAGCGACGATCTCGCGGAGGAGCCGACGCATAATCTTACCGCTCCGAGTCTTTGGAAGGGCATCGCTGAAGCGGATTTCTTCAGGTCGTGCGAATGCGCCAATTTCCTTTGCGACCCATTGGCGCAACTCTTTTCCAAGTTCGTGCTGATTCCAATCACCCCTCTTTAAGGTGACGAATGCGCAGACTGCTTGGCCGGTGATCTCGTGTGGCTTACCCACGACGGCCGCTTCGGCGACGGCAGGATGATGCACCAGGCACGATTCAACTTCCATAGTGCTGAGCCGGTGCCCGCTCACATTCATCACATCGTCGACCCGGCCTAACACCCAGAAGTATCCGTCATCATCGCGGCGCGCTGCATCGCCCGTGAAATAAGAGCCAGGAACTCGCGACCAATACTGCTCTTCGTAGCGCTTCGGGTCGCCCCAGATCGTACGCACCATGCTCGGCCAAGGTTTGCGAATAATCAGGTAACCTTCGCGATTATTTCCGACCGGGTTGCCCTTTGCATCGACGATTTCAGGAACGATGCCTGGCAGGGGCAGGGAAGCCGAACCAGGCTTCAACGGAGTAGCACCCGGCATCGGGGAAATCATGATTCCTCCTGTTTCCGTCTGCCACCAGGTGTCGACAATAGGGCAGCGCTCCTTACCAATGACCCGGTAATACCACTCCCAAGCGGCTGGATTGATGGGTTCTCCGACAGAGCCGAGTACGCGAAGACTCGACAGATCGTGGGCGTCCGGCCAGCGATCTCCCTGCCGGATCAGGGAGCGTATGGCAGTGGGAGATGTATAAAAAATGCTGACCTTCAGCTTTTCTACTATCTGCCACATCCGATCGAAAGCCGGGTAATCCGGAGCGCCCTCATACATAACGGCGCTTGCTCCTGCTGCGAGCGGGCCATACACGATGTAGCTGTGTCCCGTGACCCACCCGATATCCGCAGTACACCAGTAAATGTCATCTTCCCGGAGATCGAAGACCCACTTCATCGCCATCAGGTTTTGCAGCACGTAACCGGCGGTCGTGTGCTCGATGCCTTTCGGCTTGCCGGTTGTGCCCGAAGTGTAAAGCACATAAAGCGGATGCTCGGAATCGAGCTCTACCGGCTCGCAGGTATCGAGACCCGCGGGCAGCGTTTGATCTGCTTCGTGCCACCACACGTCGCGTTCCGGCTTCATCTCAATAGAAGAGCCGGTGCGTCGATGAACAATGATCTGGCGAACGTCGGGACTGTTGCTTACTGCAACATCCACTGCATCCTTCAGGCGCACTTCTTTGCCCCGCCGCCATCCGCCGTCTGCCGTTATGACTAAGGAAGCTGCCAGGTCCTGGATGCGTGATTTCAGTGCCTCGGCTGAGAAACCGCCGAACACAACGCTATGAATTATGCCGAGACGGGCGCACGCGAGCATGGCGATCGGAAGTTCCGGAACCATCGGCATGTAGATGATTGCGCGATCGCCGGTCTTAAATCCGCGATGCTTCAGAACGTTTGCAAAGCGCGAAACCAGGCGATGAAGTTCTTCGTACGTGAGAACTCGAGAGTCGCCAGGCTCACCTTCCCAAATCAGTGCTGGTTTGGTCCTGCGTTCGCTGGCCGCATGCCGGTCAACGCAGTTATAACAGGCGTTGAGCTTGCCCCCGCCAAACCATTTTGCGGATGGCGCATCCCACTCCAAACCTTTCGAGAACGGCCGGAACCAGTTCAACTCCTGTCGCGCAAGCTCAGACCAGAAATTCTCTGGATCTCGAACGGAACGGTCATATAGCTCTCGATAAGCATCCATGCCCTTTACATGAGCCTGGGCAGTCACCTGCGAGCTAGGCGGGTAAGTCTTCGAGTCTTCGCTCATAACAGACGGAGTTTCCAGCGCCAGTTTAACGCAGCGCTATATGAACTAAGGTCTACGGTTCAGGAACCAGAGCAATAGGGAGGCAAGAGCGCTCAAAATGAGGCAGGTTACCCACGGGAAGTAAAGGGTGCTGTTCTTTCCTCGCCAGATGACATCACCGGGCAATCGGCCCAGGGGAATGTTCAACCGGTTCAAGGCAAGCACAACGACACCGAGAACGATAAACGCTAATCCGATCAGAATCAACAGCCGGCCCATCGGGCGACTTCTCCGCTTAATGAACTGAACCAATTCGGTCGAGCGGCCAGAAAACGAACACCGCTTTGCCGTAGATATAACTTCGAGGAACGAACCCCCAGGCGCGGCTGTCATTGGAGGAGCTGCGGTGGTCGCCCAGCACAAAATAGTCGTCGGGTGGCACTAGAGTTGGCGAGTAAGAGCGATCATCCCGATAGTCGGGTGGAACATAGTTCTCAACCAATTTTCTGCCGTTGACGATCACATAGCCATCGTCCACAGCGACCGTATCTCCGGGCAACCCGATCACGCGTTTTATGTACGACTTGGTCGGATCGTCGGGGTATAAAAAGACAACTGTGTCGCCGCGCTTGATGGAGCCGAGGCCGAATTTGTAGCTGAACTGATTGATGAACAGCCGCTCCTGATCGTAGAGGCTCGGCATCATACTGGTCCCCTCCACTTTGACGGGACGGTACAAGAAGAGAATTACCAAGACAGCGATCAGCACCGAGAGCATCAAGTCCCGGAACCAGGCAATTGTGCCAATCAATATAGACCGCGGATGCTCACCAGGGCGCATCTGTTCTGTCGCATGCGACTGAGCAGACACAGCAATATCCACACCCGATGGAGGTGCCGCTTCACTCATGGGTACTTAGGCCTACTTAACTAGATTACTAAGGGGCAGCTCCGGTTTGGAAGCAGCCGCCCGGAATATTTGACGAATGTAGGCGATGTTTAGATAGCCGAAAACTCAATTTCCGAGTAATCACCCGGCTGCCGGGCTAGCGAGTGGCTGACAGAGCCTTTTCGGCCCGCAGCCAGTCTTCCTGGGGGTCGCCATCTCGGAAGCCGCCTTCAGCCCAATAGTAGTAGGCGAGTTCGGCAATCTCATGATGGTGGACAGTGCGGCCAGGACTGTCACTCAACGCCTTGCTGTTGGAGACGGGTGAAGAAACAACACTCGATGAAGGCTTGTGAGAATGCTTCACCGATGCCATATCCGTCAGATCGCTCTTCTTCTTGGAAGATCCTGTAGCACGCTTCGCGGTAGGAGCGTTTTCCTCTGATGCTGTTGAAACAGAGGCCTTCTCCGCTGGGCTGGATGTCTTTTTAGAAGTTTTCTTCGACTGCATGAATACATTCTAAGTTAACCTGACAATTTTGTCAGCATTTGTTTTAGCGCAATCAAGAGAGCCTTCAATCGATTTGAAACAATGAGGCGATGCAAGAGGTAATGGTGGTCGCCAGCGGAGACCTGCGGATGTCTGCGAATCGCGTTTGTTGGCCGGCGCAGAAGCGTGTTGAGGAGTCAGTTTTCAACGCGGTGAGAAGCTTCGGATTTGAACCCCGACGAGCTCACGATTTCGACGTTGCGAAGCAGCACGGTTTCATCGACTCGCAAAGGCGAGGCATGGAAGTTTTTCGATCCATTCCCGCACATGTGCCGCTGATTGTCGTTGAAGCCGTCTGGCAATACAGCCATCATGTACTCGCCGGGCTGACTACTCACGGAGGACCTATTCTGACAATCGCCAATTGGAGCGGTGAGTGGCCGGGCCTGGTTGGAATGCTGAACTTGAACGGCTCTCTGACTAAGGCTGGCGTGAAGTACTCGACTCTCTGGTCGAACGACTTCACCGACGAATATTTCCTTCACAAACTAGGCGAGTGGCTGAAGGGACGAGACGTTGTTCACGATGTTAGCCACGTCCGGCCTCTCGACGGATTGCATCTGCCCGCACGGTCCGATTCGCTCGGGAGCAAGCTCGCTCGTCAGCTCAAGGAAGAGAAAGCAATCGTCGGCGTATTCGATGAAGGATGCATGGGGATGTTCAACGCCATCGTGCCCGATCATCTCCTTAATCAAACCGGTCTGTTCAAAGAGCGGCTGAGCCAGTCTTCTCTGTTCGCCGCGATGCGGGAGACTCCGGAGCAGGAAGCGCAAGCCGTTCGCACATGGCTCGACGATAAAGGACTGAAGTTCAAGATCGGAACGAATCCGGAGACCGAATTGACGGATGCACAGATTCTCGATCAGTGCCGGATGTATATCGCTGCCCTACGAATCGCCGATGAATTTGGCTGTGAAGCGATCGGCATCCAGTATCAGCAAGGGCTGAAGGATTTGGCTCCCGCTTCCGACCTCGTCGAGGGGCTGCTGAACAATTCGAATCGGCCGCCTGTGCGATCACTGGATGGCAGAATTCTTTATGATGGGCAGCCTTTGCCACATTTCAATGAGGTCGACGAGTGCGCCGCAGTTGATGCTGTCATAACAAATCGCGTCTGGAAAGCGCTGGGGCTTCCGCCCGAGACTACGCTGCATGATCTTCGATACGGCGAGGAGTTTGGAGGCGAATTTGTTTGGGTATTTGAGATATCCGGAGCTGCTCCCGCAGCGCATCACATCAATGGATATGCGGGTTCGGTTAGCGAACGCCAACCGCCCATGTATTTCCGGCTGGGCGGAGGCTCTCTGAAGGGCGTGGCCAAACCAGGTGAGATCGTCTGGAGCCGTATCTTCATTGAAAATGGGAAACTCAATGCCGATCTTGGGCGCGCGAAGGTCGTGAGACTACCAGATGAAGAGACAGAGAGAAGATGGCGTATCACGACTCCGCAGTGGCCGATCATGCACGCGGTTCTGTATGGCGTCACGCGCGATCAGATGATGGCCAAGCACAAAGCGAATCACATCCAGGTAGCGTATGGCACAGATTCCAAAAGCGCGAATGAAGCCTTGGCGACCAAGGCGGCGTTCTTTCGAGAAGCAGGAATCGCCGTTAATATCTGCGGTACCGAAACAGGTCTCTAGGTATGCGAGTCGGCTTGCTCGGAACGGGGGCGATAGCTAACAAGCACGCTCAGGCCTACAGAAACATTGGCTTCGAGCTGGTCGCGTGCTCGAATAAAGGCGAAGCGAAGGGTCTGGAATTCGCGAGTCGCTGGGGCGCGCAGTTCATCCCCGGCTATCTGGATCTTTGCCAGTATCCGGGTCTCGATTTCATAGACGTTTGCACATTCCCTGATTTTCATCTCCAGCCGGTCGAGGCCTGCGCGGCCATCCGGCGGCCCATCCAAGTACAGAAGCCCATCGCCACGAGCCTCCGAACAGCCAGCCAGATGATCGAGATTGCGGGCGCTGCTCGCATTCCGCTAAATGTTGCCAGCCAGCACCGTTTCGACGATGCGACGATATTTCTCAAACGCGCGCTCGATGCCGGCCGATTGGGAAAGTTGCTGGAGGCGGATGCGTATGTGAAATGGTTTCGCGACGACGCATACTACAGCCGCCCGATAAAGGGGAGCTGGCATACGGAAGGTGGCGGAGCGTTGATCAATCAGGCTATTCACCAGGTAGATCTACTGCTGTACCTGGCGGGTCCGATTGTTCAGGCCCACGGTGCCTGGCGAATCGCCGCAGCTCACAAAATCGAATCGGAAGATATCGTGAATGCGCTGCTTGCTTACAGGTCCGGAGCAGCCGGAGTCATCCAAGCCGCCACGGCATTTTGGCCCGGGTACACGGAGCGCGTAGAGATCCATGGAACGAAGGGAACCGCCATCATTTCCGGTGATCGTCTTACTACCTGGGACGTGCAAGAAGATAGCGAAGCCAATGAGGCCGATCCCGCTCCTCTGGCTCAGAATGTCTCCTCGGGATCATCCGACCCCATGGCCATTGCTGTTACTTCGTTTGAGCGCCAGTTCCTGGACTTCGCCGACGCGATCAAATCCGGACGGGAACCTCTGGTGAACGGTGAGGAAGGATACCGCGCTTTAGAGGTCGTGCTCGGAATCTATCAATCGTGCCGCGAGCAGAGATCCGTGACGCTTCCGCTTATGCAGTAATACGGTGTTTCCCACCAGACGATACAATCAAGGTTAGACCATGTCGTCGGGCGGCCTCCAGCCGCTTCAGCCAAGATGCCGCCTTCCTACACTGACCACTCTGTCAGAGTGCCGGAATCCGCGAAAGAAGCGATCGAGCGCTCCAATGATCCGGAACGGGTCAGCAAATACTTCGAACAATTTGAGACACGATGGCCCGGCACATTCGAACGGGTTGTGCTCGATGCCGATCGTCTCCACTGGCTCGCGCTGATCTTTTCTTCCAGCCGTTTCCTTTCGGAAGAATTGATGCGGCATCCGGATTGGATTCTCACTCTCGACACCGTTTCGCGCTCACTCTCGCGCGACGAATATGGCGCCCGCTTAACCGCTTTTTTAAGCGAGCTAAGGGTGAGTGATGCGACTGCGATGGAGCTGGCGCTCTTCCGGCGGAAGGAGTTGCTTCGGATCGTTGTACGAGACCAACTTGGGATTGGGGTGCTGTCCGAGATTACGGAAGAGCTTTCAAACCTGGCGGACTCTATTCTGGAGCGGGCCCTCGATGAGGTGACACGGACTTTCGCAGCAAGATACGGCAGTCCTTTCGAGCAGGGTGATTCGAGCGATTCCCGGCCCGCGACCTTCGCGGTCCTGGCGCTTGGGAAACTCGGTGGTCGAGAGTTGAACTACAGCTCCGATATCGATCTGATGTTTCTATATAGCGCCAACGGGGAAACATCCGGACCTGAGCGAATTATCAACAAAGAATTCTTCAAGAAGATCGCGAATCAGCTCACCAATTTGTTATCGACATATACTCCGGCGGGACAATGCTACCGGGTAGATTTACGTCTGCGTCCCGAAGGAAGCCACGGCGAAATCTGCATTCCGCTCGCGGCCGCCCAAGAATACTATGGAAAACGAGCTCGCGGCTGGGAACTGCAGGCGCTTTTGAAGGCGAGAGTAGCTGCAGGGGATGAGCGGCTTGGCCGTCGATTTCTCGATTCCGTTGCGCCGCTGGTCTACTCGACTACGCTCGACTTCTCGACGATCGAGAGCATGTCGGCAGCGCGTGAGCAGATTCGAGAAAAGATATCCAAAAGACCGGCGAGAGGCGGTGCGATCGATATCAAACACGGACGCGGCGGTATTCGGGATATCGAGTTTCTGGTTCAGTGCCTGCAGCGTCTACATGGGAATCGCGAGCAATCGGTGAAAGATGGAGGCACGCTTCCGGCACTCGCTCGGCTGCACGCCAGCGACTTGCTTTCCAATACCGAGTATTCGCGGCTCGCACACGCCTACAGCTTTTTGCGCAAGCTCGAACATGTGTTGCAGTTTGAGGATGACCGGCAGATCTACGTGCTGCCCTCCGATTCAAGTGTATTGGAACGGATCGCGCGACGAGCTTCAAACGGCTGGGGAGAGCGGACCTCCGGTATCGCGGCGTCTACGCAGCTGCTGATGGAGCTAAACCAGCATCTAGAGAACGTCCAAGCGATTTACGACCGAATAGTGCGCGCGCAACGACCCTTGTATTACGGCGCCCAGAGCTCTTCCCGGGAAGCTCCTGTGAAAGCGGAGGAGGTAAGAGGAGGCACGTTGAATGAAGAGGTGTTTCAAACCTTCAGAGATGCCGCTCCCGAGTTAATGGAGCGAGTCCTTGGCGATCATGACCGCAGTTTCAAGAACGGCATGCGCGATTTCCTCGCGCACCTCTCACAACGCCCAGAGGATTTGAAGCTCTTTTCGCAGAATCCCAAGCTGAGGGCGTGGGTGGCGCAAGTGTTCGACATGAGCCCGCTGCTCGGAAATCAACTTACCAGACATCCGGAATTGCTCGAGGAGATCCGGCGCGCAGCAGATCATCCAGGACGCAGCTATGCTTTCGAGGGATTAGCGGCACCCTTGATGAATATCGACGCCCTGCGCCGATTCTTCCGGCGTGAAATGTTCCGCACCTTAGTGGCAAGTGTCTGTGTGCCCGAACCCGTCTTTCAAACCTTAGATCAAACTTCGGCCCTGGCGGAGTTCGTAATTGCGCGCGCATACAGAATCGCCCTCGAAATGGGCCTCGAACACGCCCATGCCCATGCAACTGCTGAAAAGCCGTTTGAAGAACCACAGAACGAAATGATGGTTGTGGCGCTTGGGCGTTTGGGCATGAGAGAGTTCGACATAGGCTCGGACGCCGATCTTTTGTTTATTGTTCCGGATGGCGAGGCGGTCCGCTTACGCTTCTGGACTCGGGTAGTCGAACGACTGCTCGAGATCCTCTCCGCCTATACGGACGGCGGTGCGACTCTCTCGGTGGACACGCGCCTGCGACCGAACGGGCGCGAAGGACCGCTGGTCCAATCCGAATCGAAGTACGTCGAATACTTTTCCTCCAGAGCCGAGGCATGGGAAGGTATCGCGTATATGAAGGCGCGTGGTGTAGCAGGCGATACGGAGCGCGCTACCAAGTTTCTAACCCAACTGCAGCAAGTAGACTGGCGGCGGTACGGCCAGGGTGGCAGGTCGAAATTGGACTTGCGGCAGATGCGATTGCGGCTTCAGCGTGAGCAGGGATCGAGCACGCCTTTGAAGGCGGCGCTCGGCGGCTATTACGATGCCGATTTCATTCTGATGTACCTGCGTCTCAGAGGCGCGGGCATGTTCTTTAAGAGTCTGAACACGCCGGAGCGCATCGACGTCGTCGAGAAGATGGGTCATCTGGACCGGGCCGATGCGGAGTTCCTGCAGGAAGCGACTACCTACTTTCGGGCGCTCGATCACGCGCTCAGACTGGTGACCGGCCATTCAGAAGGTAAGATACCGGCTTCAGAGGAGCAACGGGAGATGGTGGCGGAGCTGATGACCGCCTGGACGGTGCAGAAATCCACTGCCAAGACTCTGGAAGCGGATTTGAACGGGCTGCAGACGAAGATGCATCGCCTGTTCGAGACGGTCTTCGTTCAGTAAGAGCGCTATTCTTCGTCTTCAAACGGAAGATGCTTGGCGGCTGCGATGATCTTCTCAGCCTGCTGTGCGGGCACGTAATCGTAGTGATCGAATTCCATATGGAAAGAAGCGCGACCCTGGGTCTTCGAAATCAAGTCATTCTGATAATTCAACATCTCTGCCATCGGCACTTGAGCACGGATGATCTGCGTATTCCCATTTAGATCCATGCCTGCTACACGGCCGCGACGACCATTGAAATCGCTCATCAGGTCGCCAGCGAAATCGGCAGGAGTTTCCACTTCCACTTTCATCACCGGCTCAAGCAGCGCCGGCTTGGCTTGCTGCATGGCCGCGCGAAACGCTTTACGGCCAGCCAGTTTGAAAGCCATTTCCGAAGAATCGACGTCGTGGTACGAGCCGTCGTAGAGTGTGACTCGAAAATCTGTCACTGGATAACCGGCGATGAACCCACGTTCAGCCGCTTCCAAAATTCCTTTTTCAACAGCAGGGACGTACTGCCGGGGAATGGCTCCGCCGAAGATATCATTGACGAACTGAAATTTTTCACCACGGCTGAGAGGCTCGATCTTTATCCAGCAATCGCCGAACTGTCCGTGACCGCCCGTTTGTTTCTTGTGGCGTCCCTGAACGCTCGCGGTGCCGCGAATGGTTTCGCGATACGGGATCTTCGGAGATTTCAATTCGACTTCAACGCCATAGCGGCGCTTCAACCGGCTGACGACTATCTCCAAATGTTGCTGGCCATTTCCAGCAAGAAGGAATTCTTTGGTCTGGGTATCACGGTAGAAGCGCAATGAGCGATCCTCTTCGAGCATCTTGGCAAGCGCCGTGCTCAGCCGGTCTTCGTCATTGCGGGTCTTGGCGGATATGGCATAGGCGATGGAAGGCTCGGGAACATTCACACCACGAAATACCGGACAGTTCGCTTTTTCGCAAAGCGTATCGCCGGTCAGAGTGTCTTTGAGTTTGGCGACCACACCGATATCTCCAGCGCGGAGTTCGGTTACGGGCTGCATAACTTTTCCGAACGGCGTGGCGATATGCGCAAGTCGCTCGTTGGTGTTAGAGCGTTGATTGATCAGGTGCGCGTCGTCTTTCACTGTTCCGGCCATGACTTTGAAAAACGACAACCGCCCAGCAAAGGGATCGGCTGCAGTCTTGAATACAAAGAGCGCAGGGCTTCCGTTTGCCGAAATGGTGGTGGTCACCTCCGCCCCGTTTTGCTCGGCGGCAAGGCCGGGCCGTTCAAGAGGCGATGGAAAGAGCTCGGCAAGGAAGTTCATCAGAAGATCGCAGCCGATGTTCGAACCGGCCGCCGCACAGAGTATCGGAAAAATTCGCCGCTCACGAATGGCTTCCTGGAGACCACTCATGATGTGCTCAACCGGCAGAGTGCCGGTGGCGAAAAACTCTTCCATGAGTTCGTCCTTGCCCTCGGCAACCATCTCCACCAAGGCTTCGTGCGCGTCCGCGGCAGCCTTCTGTTCCGACTCGGGAATATCTCCCTCGGTTGCCCGACCATTTCCACCAGCGGTGTACGAGAAACATCGCATGCGGACCACATCGATGATTCCTCTGAAGTTTTTCTCCGAGCCGAACGGCAAATGAACAGGAACAGCCGACCGGCCAAATCGCTCATGAATGCTTGCCACCGCGCGTTCAAATGAGGAGCGCTCACGATCCAGCTTGTTGACAACCAAGGCGGCGGGCAGCTCGAATTCTTCTGCAAACGCCCAAACTTTTTCAGTTGACACTTCAATTCCGGCGACACCATCAAGCACCACCATGGCGGCGTCGGCAGCAACGAGGGCTGCGCGCGTCTCATTCAGAAAGATGTTGTAGCCGGGGGTGTCGATCAGGTTGATTTTTGTCTTCTGCCAAGCGAGCGCTGCGAGCGCCGCATTGATGCTCAGCTTTCTGGCCACTTCTTCTTCGTCGAAATCGGTTACAGAGTTCCCGTCATCGGGTTTCTGATGGCGCTCAGTCGCTCCACTCGTGAAGAGCATCGCCGCTGTAAGACACGTCTTGCCGCTATGACCGTGGCCAACAAGCGCGACGTTCCGGATATCGGAACTCTCGAACACCTTCATTCGTGATCCTCCAAAAAGAACGGAGCGGCAAAAAAGCCGCCCGAAGCCGAGAGGATATCAAACTGAAACGCGGCGTTTACAAAGGGGGTTTTTACCGTCTATAAAGGAGACGGCGGTAATAACGGGTGAAGTGAGCAGTTCGCAGAGCGCACGGGTATGTTTCACGTGAAACATTTTTGCGCGAAGTGTAACATTCCAGAAGAGTTTGATTGGTTAGGCACTCCCTTCGGAAGCTTGAGAGCCATGGTAGTGAAACGCGTTTTCGAAGACGGTCGCGAGAAGGGGCAAAACGGTAATAACCCCGCGAAGGTGAAGTACTAAAACCGCTTCTTTGGGGACCGGCTCAGTTAGAATGCATATCAATCCTCTTCTTCACAGTCGCGGTTCTGTAGGTGCGGGAAACGCAGGCGTTATTTTCACCGCATGGCTGTGATCACGCGGCACCGCCATTGAGAGCCCTAAGATCTCACTAGTGACTCTCCGGCGAGCGATTCCTGCCAGCAACCTCTCTGCCGTATTTTGTGCTTCTTCGTCTCCGGCATGGCTGGCCTCATGTGCCAGGTTGCTTGGGTGAAAGCGCTTGGACTGATCTTTGGACATACGGTCTATGCTGTTGCGATTGCGCTGGCGGTGTTCATGGGCGGTCTTGCAGGAGGGAGTGCTTACGTTGGTCGCTGGACCACCCGCCACGCCGACCTGGTTGTTCTGTATGCGTGGTTTGAGTTGCTGGCGGCCTTAACCGGGGCGCTTTCGCTCGCCGGCCTCAACGGGGTGCATTCAATCTACGTAGCACTGTATCCAGTTCTCAACGAATCGTTACCCCTTCTACTCGGAATGAGATTCTTAGGTGCGGCATTGGTTGTGTTCGTTCCTACATTCCTAATGGGCGGCACATTTCCTATCCTCGTTGCTACCACTGCAGATGGCGACAACGAAGTTACGAAGCGGGTCAGCCAGTTGTATTGGATCAACTCTGCCGGCGCGGTGGGGGGAACACTTCTGGCCGGATTCGTCCTGCTCCCGGCTGTTGGTTTGCGTTTAACAATTGCTGTTGCAGTTGCTCTAAATGTGGTCGCCGGGCTAACAGCTCGCTCGTTGCAATCGACCTACAACTCAAAGACACGCGATCTGCACGAGCCAGCCTAAATGAAGGTCTTCGTCTCTTTCCGGATGACGAACAATTGCTAAAAGCTCAAGCAAGCTTTGATGGGTGAGTTTGCTTTACCTGCGAATTCGGTCGGCTTCGTCACGTGCGCGGTTCAGTTACAGTCGGCGATAGCGGGAGTGTAGACAAACGGCTTGCCGCGGGCGCGGCTCCGGAGTGCAACCCTGTGGACTAAGCAGTCTGACGGGAGGCCGCTACGTCACTTTCTACGTCGACTATGGGGTTGTACGTGAGGATTCTTCCGCAGCTCTCACAGAACATCACCCGATCACCGCGGCGGAGGTCTTGAAGAAACTGCGGGCGAAGGGAAATCTGGCAGGCATCACAGCGGCCGTCCGTTGCGTCGGCAATCGGAGTGTTCTTGGTCTTTTTGCGAATCCGCTCGTACTCGTTGTAGAACGCCGGAGTCATCTGGGCCACGATTCCCTTGCGGTCTTCCTGGCGGCCGATGAGTTCCTCTTGATCGACAGCCGTCCGCTCACGAGCATGAGCCTTCTCGCGTTCAACGTGCCGCTGCTCCTCTTTTAGTTCATCCTCGGCGGTTTTTACGTTCTTCTCCAATGGTTCAGATTGCTCCATCAGATCGAGGATCCTGTCTTCCGATTTACGCACTTCGCCTTCCGCGAAAGCTATTTCGTTCTGGAAGGCTTTGTACTGCTCGTTGGTTTTCGCGCCGAGCATCTGATCCTTGAGCTTGGAAACCTTCTGATTGTGAACCTGGATGTCACCGTCCAGTTTTTTGCGATCACGTTGATTCGCGGCAAGCGCAGCACGGTCGGCTTCCAACCGCCGCGTATGCGACTCCAATTTCTTTTCGATCGCCGCGATGTGTCGTGGAAGGGTCGCGATCTCAGTTTCGAGACTCGCGATCTTGCGGTCAAGCGCTTGAAGACGAAGCGCCAGAGCAAGGTCTTGCAACATTAACTTCGAATTTTAGCATGCGCTTCTCCATACGCGTGAAAGAAGTGAGCAACAGTTCGGATTCCCTGATAGTAATTACTGACACGAAATTTCTCGTTGGGCGAGTGCAGCCCGTCATCGGGCAGACTAAAGCCCATGAGAACGGTAGGAATACCCAGGTGCTTGGCGAAGTCGCCCACGATCGGAATGGAACCGCCACTTCGAACGAAAACGGTAGGTCTGCCTAACATACTCGTGAAGGCTTCAGCAGCGACATGAATGGCTGGATGATCCGGTTTCACCGAGATCGCCGGTCCAGCGCTCAAGGTCCTTACTTCGCTGCGAATCCCTTGCGGAGTGTTTTGCTTCACCCAGTTCTCGACAGCGGTGAGGATCTTTTGCGGATTTTGATCTGGAACGAGCCGCAAACTAACCTTCGCTACTGCTTTCGCAGGAATGACGGTCTTGGCACCAGCACCTGTGAAGCCGCCGGCTATGCCGTGCACCTCGAAGGTAGGGCGTGCCCAAATGCGGTTCAAAACGGGCTGATCGGGCTCTCCGGTGAGGGCCGCCGACCCCACTTCGTCTTTCAGGAATTCCTGCTCGTCAAACGGCAGACGTTTCCAGCTATCGGTCTCCGAAGGGCCGGGCGCGACCACATCGTCGTAGACTCCTGGAATTTGGATATGACCGTTGGCATCCTTCGCTTTCGCGAGCAACTCGACCAAACCGTACACTGCATTGGGCGCGGCTCCACCGTACATACCGGAGTGCAGATCGCGGGCGGCCCCCGTGGCCTCGATCTCGAGGTACATGAGCCCGCGAAGTCCGACACAAAGCGTGGGAATCCCATCGGCAAACAATTCCGTATCAGAAACCAGCGCGACGTCAGACATAAGCTTGTCCTTGTTTGCGGGAACGTAGTTCGAGATCGATTCACCACCGATCTCCTCTTCCCCTTCGATTAAGAATTTGACGTTGACAGGCAGACCGCCATTCGAGACAGCGCGCAGAGCCTCGACGGCTTTGATATGGGTATACATCTGGCCCTTGTCGTCCGCGGCGCCACGAGCGTAGATGTTGCCGTCGCGAATGCTTGGCTCAAAAGGAGGACTCTTCCAGAGATCCAGGGGATCGGGAGGCTGGACGTCGTAGTGACCGTAACAAAGCACAGTCGGCTTACCGGGCGCGTGCAACCAATCGGCGTAGACGAGCGGGTGCTTTTCGGTACGAATGACCTCTACGTGCTCCATGCCGGCAGCCCGCAAAGCGTCCGAGACGAATGCCGCGGCGCGAGCCACGTCGCCGGCGTGTTCAGGCAGGGTGCTGACGCTCGGGATGCGCAGGAATCGAAGCAGTTCTTCGAGCAAGCGCGGCTCATTCTGACTGACAAATTCATCGACGATGGAGGGCAACCGTGTGATCCTTCGATTCAAGTATACGGACGGATGGCGATAGCGGCGTTCGTGGCCGCCTGACAGTTGCGCTCTCTGGGTTTGTGGCAGCCAGATGCAGCCGATGTTCCACTTGTAGCGTTCTCGGCGATGCCGAGTCTATGGATACGGAGGCGAACCAAGAGTTATGAAGCAAAAAGATCTAAAGGACCGCGTGGCCGATGCCATCGAGACCGACAATCCGCCCGGAAGCGGTTATTACGGCGCCGAGGTGGACGAAGCCGAGGTGGAAGCTGATCTGCAGCGGATGGAACATGCAGGTCGAGCAGACGAACAAAGTGATCGCGATACTGGAAGTGTTGTTTCGCCCTCCGAGCGCCGAGAGAAGCAGGATTAGCCTAAGCCAAGCGGGTTCAAAGACTAATTAGTGATATCACTCGTCCGGCTTTCCTCCCGGATTGGCATGTACGCCTCATAGAAGCTCTTCTGAGCCGGGCTATCCACATACTGCTTCAGCGCGGATTCATCCGCGAACTCCATGACGATAAGGGTGTTGTAGCCCTCCGGAACCTGTTTTTTGATGGGTTTAGTCCAGACATGCTTGATGCCTGGATATTTGGACGGCAGAGCGGCCACTGATTGCAGGGCTTTGTCGATCTGCGCCTGGGACGCATCGGATTTCCACTTGACCGTGATCACGTGGATCACCGTCTTGGGGGTTGCATCTTGGGCGAATGCCCCACTTGCCATCAAAATTCCTGCCGCCACCAGGGCCAGCAGTGTTTTCTTCATGCTCTCCTCCACTTGAAGCGAATCAGCGCGACCTCAGTTCCCAACTCAGGGTAACGTCTACTTCGCGCTGCCTTACATAGGTATACTGCAAACCGACCCAGCTTGTGTTTCACCCGGCCTGGAATTTCCGGGCGGTGAGCGAGAGGAAAGGACGTTATGGCAAGGAAAATAGCAGACTTGTTCATTGAAACGCTGGCTGCGGCCGGCATCAAGCGCGTTTATGGAGTAGTCGGCGATTCTCTGAATGGCCTCACCGATGCAATCCGCCGGCAAAAAAACATGGAGTGGGTACACGTACGGCATGAGGAAGTAGCTGCTTTCGCGGCCGGAGCGGAGGCCCACATCACGCGCGAACTCGCGGTTTGCGCCGGCAGCTGCGGCCCAGGAAATCTGCATCTCATCAACGGGCTGTTCGATTGCCATCGCAGTCGTGTGCCGGTGCTCGCCATTGCGGCCCAGATTCCGAGTTCCGAGATCGGCAGCGGCTACTTCCAGGAAACTCAGCCTCAATATCTCTTCAAGGATTGCAGTCACTATTGCGAATCGATCTCACACCCGGAACAGATGCCAAGAGTGTTAGGAATCGCAATGCGCACTGCCTTAGCGAAGCGAGGTGTTGCGGTGGTCGTGATTCCCGGGGATGTCGCGTTACGCGAAGCGACGGCGCCAGCCCTGAGCTTGGGTCTAAACCACACGGTATCCACGTTGCGGCCATCTTTAAAGGATTTAGAAGAGGCTGCCGGCTTGCTGAATCGCGCTCAAAATGTGACCGTTCTGGGCGGAGCCGGATGTGAGGGCGCGCACGCGGAATTAATCGGCGCTGCAGGCCTGCTACAAGCTCCCATTGTGCATGCGCTGAGGGGCAAAGAATTCATCGAATACGACAATCCATATGACGTGGGCATGACCGGCTTACTTGGATTCGCATCCGGTTATTACGCCATGATGAACTGCGACGTTCTGCTGATGCTCGGAACGGACTTCCCATATCCAAGTTTCTTTCCCGGCCACGCGAAAGTGATTCAAGTGGATAATCGCGGCGAACAGATCGGGCGACGCACACGCGTAGATCTTGGCCTTATCGGTAATGTCAAAGATACACTCGAGTCGCTCCTGCCTCTGATCGAACAAAAGCCGGATAGGACCCATCTGGATAAATGCGTTACACACTACAAACGGGCACGAAGGGAACTCGATGATCTAGCGGCGGGCGAGCCGGGCCGTACGCCCATGCATCCGCAGTACGTTGCAAGGGTGCTGGATGAACTGGCAACCGACGACGCCATTTTCACCTGCGATGTGGGCACTCCCACGATCTGGGCCTGTCGATATTTGCACATGAACGGTAAGCGGCGGCTATTGGGGTCCTTCATACATGGGTCCATGGCCAACGCATTGCCGCAGGCGATTGGGGCTCAAAAAGCACATCCCGGGCGACAGGTGATCACGCTTTCAGGCGACGGCGGTATTGCCATGCTGCTCGGCGATTTACTGAGCCTAGCGCAATTGAAGCTGCCGGTGAAAGTTGTGGTGTTCAACAACAGCTCGCTGAGTTTTGTCGAGCTCGAGCAGAAAGCAGCGGGATTGCTCGATTACGGCACAGAGCTGGTCAATCCGAATTTCGCCAAAATCGCAGAGGCTGCCAACATATTCGGTGCGCGCGTCGAAAAGCCCGAGGACTTAGAGCCTGTGTTGCGCCGCGCTCTCGAACACGATGGTCCAGCGCTGGTGGAGGCAGTAGTAAATCGCCAAGAGCTCTCGATGCCGCCCAGCATCACGAGGGAGCAGGCGATTGGCTTCAGCCTGTACCTGGTCAGGGCCGTACTGAATGGACGCGGTGATGAAGTGATCGATCTAGCCAGGACGAATCTCTTCCGTTGACAGTTACGGAGCACAGTATGCCACCGCAAACCATAAACACCACGCAAGCGAACGGAACGATTCCAACCAAGCTCACCGGCTACGACCTTCTGAATGATCCAAGACTGAACAAAGGTACCGCATTCAACGAAGCGGAGCGAGACGTTTTCGCTCTACACGGCCTACTTCCGCCACACATTGGCACGCTGGACGACCAGATTGCGCGGCGGAAGAAGGCGCTTGAGAACCAGCCAACCTCGTTTGCCAAGTACGCGCTCATGCGCGATCTGCAAGACACGAACGAGACGCTGTTCTATGCGCTAATTGCCGGCAATATACGGAAAAGCCTACCGATTGTCTACACGCCAACTGTCGGCGAGGGATGCCAACGCTTTAGCGAGATCTGGCGCAAGCCGCGCGGACTGTTCGTGAGTTATCCGAACCGGCATCGCATCGATCAGATTCTTTCGCATCCACGATACGACCGGGTGAAGTGCATTGTCGTGAGCGACGGGGAGCGCATTTTGGGCCTCGGCGACCAAGGCGCCGGAGGAATGGGCATTCCGATTGGCAAAATGGCACTGTATACCGCTCTGGCCGGCATCCCTCCTGAGACCTGTTTGCCTATGCTGCTGGACGTGGGGACCGATAACCAGGAGCGGTTTGACGACCCGATGTATATAGGATGGCGCAACCACCGAATCCGCGGCCCGCAGTATGACGAATTTGTCGATGAGTTTGTCTCGGCGACGGAGAAGGAGCGAAGAGGACCCGGCGGACCGACTCGGTCATGTAGGTTGATAATCCGCCATTTTCGTCGAAGCCCGCCATCAGGGATGGCCCATAGAATGAGATCACCCCGGCTTTCAAGAAAGCGAAGTGGGTCACGGTTGAGTCGGAGTAGCCGAGGAAAACCTTGGGGTTCTCGCGAATGACCGAATAGTCAAGGAACGGCAGCATGCGAATGGAATCATCTCCGCCGATTGTGGATACAACGCCCTGAATCGCGGGGTCGCTTAGGACCTCCATCAGGTCAGCGGCACGAGCTTCGGGATGCTGGGCGAGCCAGTCGACGTCCGCCAGCGCGTGGCGGCTCTCAACCACTTCGACGCCGAACGTTTCCTGCAACTGGCGCTTCCCGTCCTGGTACGCACGCGGAAACACACTGGGCCAACCACGAGACAGCGAGATGGCGGCAATACGATCGCCTGGACGAAGGGCGCGAGGTTTGATCATTTGCGTGATTCATCCGATTATTGCGGTGGTCGCAAGAATCGGGGCGGCGAGCTCAGCTCTTCCTGCGACGACGGCAAGAGAGCGGGCCTTTTCGCGACCTATGCCCTTTGTAAAAAGCCGCCACGCCACGTCCTGAGGAAGCACCACGGTCGTTACCGGCTTGGCAGGTGAATCGAGAAGGAGGCTCCAACCGGCTTCGGTCTTGTACACGTACCAGACGCCACCTGCCTCTCCTGAGATCTCAAACCGCACGGATGTCCCTGGCGGAGCTGTTGCGTTACGAAAGGCGTGAGGCAAAGCGCGCACGAAGGCATCCAGCACGGGCGCGAGAAAGTATGGGTCATAGAGCGGTGGACGTCCGGTGGCATCACGAATCTGCTGCTGGTGATGCCAACGCTCTGTGAATTCGCGGGCGAGATCAAACCATACCGGCGCCGGGTCGGGACCCGCCCAGTTGACGGGGCCACCCATGCTCATCGGGTCGAGAGAGGAAAAACACTTGTCCACTTCCGGCCCGCAAAAGGCGAGAAGCTCGCGGAGTAAGCGAGGGCTCATGCGGCGTGCGGCTATGATCCATTCGCGATTCAAACGGTCCACCAACTCAAGGAGTTGATCGTAGCTATGGATTTCCTGAGTAGAGCGAAAACCATCGCGCTTCCCTGAGAGGATCCAGATATCACCGCCTAACAAGTGTGTAGCGACGTCCTTTACAGACCAGCCCGGGGCAGCCGTCGGGCGTGCCCAATCATCTTCGGCAAGCTCCGCAAGCAGCGTAAGCAATGAGCTCTCAAAGGGGGGAAGCGTTCGGCAACGATAATCTTATCGGGACTCTTCATAACCAAGGATTTGTTATGGCGTTCTTTCGATCAAGAAGCGCCGCATCCGCGTCGCCGTGCCCGGCGGCTTAACGGCTTGATCGGTCGTCTTATGTTTGGCATGCCTGCCCTTGTTATACGTCTGTCTCCATGAAATGTAGTAAAGTTCCGAGATGTACTCGCGACGCGCGCTGCTTCGCACTGCTGCTCTCGCCCCCTGGTTGCCGGGATACGGCCAAAGCCACCGACCTTTAGGAGTGCAACTCTACACGGTTCGCAAGATAGTTCAGAACGATCCTCTCGCAATTCTGCGCTCGCTCGCCGCAATCGGCTACCGCGAAGCGGAGATGTTGCGTTCGCAAATCGCCCCGCTTGCGCCCTACCTGCAGGATGTCCCGCTGCGTCCCGTCAGCATTCACTTCGAAAGTCCGCTCGTCACAGGCAATTGGCAGTCGTGGAAGGAAGACGATATGCCCATCATTGACGAAAACGCCACTTTCGACCAAGCGGTGGTCGAAGCGAAACAGCACGGCTTCGAGTACATGGTCTTCAACTATCTCCCACCCAAAGAACGAGGCGGCCTGAGCTTCTACAGCGCACTATCTGACAAGCTAAACGCAGCCGGCGAAAAGTGCCGCAAGGCCGGCCTTCAGCTTTGCTACCACAATCACGATTTCGAGTTTCAACCCAAGCCCGGTGGACGGCCCATCGACACGTTGTTAAGCCGCCTCGATCGAAACCTGGTCCGCCTCGAAGTGGATGTGTTTTGGGTCAGCATGGCAGGTGAAGACGCTGCGGCTTTTATCGCCAGGAATGCCGGTCGAGTGGAGATGGTTCACTTGAAAGACCGGAAACGGGGGACTCCGCACGCCTTTGACGTTGAGTCCGTCTCCGACGATACCTTCCGTGAAGTCGGACGCGGCGACCTGAATTTCCAAAAAATCCTGCAAGCTGCCTCCGCCGCCAAGGTGAAGCACTATTTTGTCGAACAGGATCACTCAGCCGATCCGGTTGCTAGCTTGCGCCAGAGCTACACGGAATTGCACCGGCTCGGTTTCTGAGTCTGCCCAGGCAATGTACTCCCGAGCTTGGCAGCCTGGAGCGCATTTTGGTAGCACCGGAGCTTGACGCGTGCGAATGTCTGAATGCTAAGCGCGACTAATGCTGATCGCTTGGGTAGGACAGGACTCCACAGCTTGTTCGATCATGTCCACCTCGGCATCAAGGGCCTCGAAGGTGTATTCGGTACCCTGCGACGTGCCGCTCGCGTTGGCCAGTTCGACGTGAGGCTCCTGACCGATCTGAAACAGCTTCGGTTCAATGCCAACGCAGATTGCTGCGAGGATACAAGCAGACGGGTCGATTTGTACAGTGACCTTCGGCATGACGGTGTCCACTATCTTGCCATGCCGTAACATTCATGCAGCTATACGCCCTCCTGCTCTTCGCGCAAGAGCGGAACATAAGAGTGCTTTAAGGCACACAGAAATGACAGCTTCCGGGACTTCATGGCTTTACACCTCCTGATGATTGTATTGAGAAAATCCAGCTGTGTATGAAAGCGATCTGCGTTACGTGCGGTACCCAATTTGGAGAGACGGACGAGTTCCCGGAGCGCTGTCCCATCTGTGAGGACGAGCGACAGTACGTGGGTTTAGGCGGCCAGCTGTGGACGACTCTCAGTGAATTGCGCCACAACTACAGCACAAAGATCGCTGAGGAAGAGCCGCAGTTGACAACGTTCGCCATAGAGCCGAAGTTCGGCATCGGCCAGCGTGCGTTTTTGATTCGAAGTGGTGACGGAAGCTTGCTGTGGGACAGTATCAGCCTGCTGGATAATGCTGCCATTGAGCACATCAAGAATCTGGGCGGCCTGGCTGCGATTGCGATATCTCATCCTCATTACTACACCTGCGCCGTTGAATGGAGCCGCGCGTTTGGAGAGGTTCCAGTTTACCTGCATGAAGACGATAGTCAATGGGTAATGCGACCTGATAAGTGCATTCGGTTCTGGTCCGGAGAAACATTCGAAGTTCCAGGCGGCCTCCGACTGATCCGCTGCGGCGGCCATTTCGAAGGCGCCTGCGTCGTACATTGGCCGCAGGGAAGCGCCGGCCGTGGCGCGCTCCTGACCGGAGATACGATCCAAGTGGTCCCCGACAGAAGGTGGGTCAGCTTCATGTACAGCTATCCCAACTACATTCCGTTGAACGCGAGTGGGGTGAAGAAGATTGTTGCCGCGATCGAGCCGTTCAAGTTCGAATGCATCTACGGTGCGTTTGAAGGCATGACGGTTGCCTGCGACGGCAAGCGCGTGGTGGAGCGGTCGGCAGAGCGATACCTGAACAGCATGTCGATGACAAGGCAAATGCCTTGATGTCCTCGATGCTGTTTAAACCTGGCGAGCAGGTATCACTGGCTAGGTAGTACGCGCAAGTAATTCGGTGTCGACGCGCGCATCCAACTTGCCGATGTGTATTACACAGATGAGAAACTTCAATATCCTGTTCGCGTCGAGAAACCCAACCCGGTTTTCGCGAGAGCTCTCCAGCTATAGACGGCGCGCCAGTGTCCTTGCAGAAGGAGATGGCGGCGGCGAGCCCGGCAGTAAATGCGGCCCTCGGTGGCATGGACATGCGCCAGATTCTATCGACCGGACTCTCGGCTCTGCCGGCTGACTCGAACGGAGTTCCATTCAACAGTCGCACATTTACGCCAGTGGCAACATCGCGGCCGACATGTACTGCAATGTCGCAGCGGAAGCAACGGGGCGCCGTGACGATTGCCTGGACGCGCATACGCGGAGCGGTGAATTCATCACTACGCTGCGACTCTCACGACAAGGGGCCGAGCCGTTCAGGTGAGGATTCTCTGGGTCACTCCGAAGCGGATTCTGCGCGATGGTTCTGATAACATCAGAGCCATCGCAAACACCTTGTCTGTTGCCCTGAAGGTCACGTGGGCAATTTTTGTCATTGTCTGGATCGCCGGCGCTTTCATGTCGAAGCGAAGTGTGCGGCGTCAATCCTGGGGATCCCGCTTCGGTATGTTTGCCATCGCAATCCTCGAATGCCTGCTGCTGTTTTGGGCGTTTAAGTACTTCGGGTTCGCGTACCGCCGGTTCTTACCGGATTCAGTTATTTACCTCTGGATCGGCCTGGCGATGACCATAATAGGGGTCATGTTTGCGATTTGGGCGCGGGTAAAACTCGGCCGAAACTGGAGCGGGATTGTAACGGTTAAGCAGAATCACGAGCTGATTCGCACGGGTCCTTACGCGCTGGTACGTCATCCCATCTACACAGGCATCATGTTGGCAGTTTTCGGCACTGCTATATTCGACGGCGAAATTCGAAGCATTCTTCTCATGATTGCGACGCTGACGATACTTGCTCAGAAGATGAAGATGGAAGAACAATTCATGACCGAGCAATTCGGTTCTGAATACGCCAGCTATCGACTAAATACCAAGGCGCTGGTGCCGTTTCTCTGGTAGCAGCTACGAGCTCCGAATGGCCACCGTGCAAACGTCTCTTCGGGTAACCTCCCCGACATCAGGAGTGCCAATATGGATCAGCATCAGTTCCGACCAGGGCTGAAGCTGATGTGCTGATTAATATGCTGCGGATAAACGTCTGATGCGGAAAAGAATCGCGACACGCTTTCTCGGTCTGTTTGCTTGCGGACTTCTGCTGTCCTGCGCCTCAGGCGCCGAAGACCCGCACCGCAACTATGCCGGGTCGGCGACCGTCAGCTCGTTCGGGATCGTGGCGACCAGCCAAACCCTCGCCTCCCAGGCCGGGCGGCCGTCCTCGAGCGGGGCGGCAGCGCGGTGGACGCGGCCATCGCAGCTAATGCCGCGCTGGGGGTGATCGAGCCGATGATGAACGGGGTAGGCGGCGACCTGTTTGCGATCGTCTACCAGGCTGAAACCGGCAAGATCATCGGCATCAACTCGAGCGGCTGGGCGCCCAAGGGCACGAGCATCGAATTCCTTCGAGCGTACGGCGTTAGTGGAAAGATTCCATCACAAAGCGTGCATTCCGTCACCGTACCGGGAGCGGTCGCGGGATGGGCAGCGCTGCAGCAGAAATTCGGCAAGCTCTCTCTCAAGGATGATCTGGCGCCAGCGATCTTCATGGCCGGACACGGCGTTCCCATTCCTGAAATGGACGCTCAGGCATGGGCGATCTTTGGTCCTGAATTCCAGAAATCGCCAGGATTCGCCGAGACCTTCTTGCCGCAAGGCCATCCATTGAACACCGGAGAGGTGTTCCGCAACCCCGACCTCGCGCGGACTCTGCAGCACATCGCCGACGACGGCGCAAACGGATTTTATCGAGGTCCTGTGGCGGCCACGATGGTTTCGTTTCTCAACTCGCTCGGGAATCCTATGTCGGCGCAGGACCTCTCCGAATTCTCACCTGAGTGGGTCGAGCCGATTTCTACTACGTATCACGGCTGGACCGTGCGCGAACTTCCGCCGAATGGCCAAGGTATTGCCGCACTCGAGATGCTCAATATCATAGAGCGATTTCCTCTCAAGGAATACGGCCACAATACCGTTCAGGCGCTTCATACGATGATCGAAGCCAAGAAGCTCGCCTACGCGGACCTGGCGCGCTACGTTGCCGACCCGCGCTTCGTCAAGGTTCCTGTATCCGAGATGATTTCGAAGAGTTTCGCACAAGACCGCGCAAAGCTTATCGGTACCAAGGCGAGTTGCCAGGTCGCACCCGCTGATCTGACGACAGTGCTGACTGCTGCCGGCCGTGACACGACGTATCTGACGGCGGTGGATCGGGACGGAAATATAATCTCGCTCATACAGAGCAACGCGGGCGCCTTCGGATCGGGTCTGGTCGCGCCTGGAACCGGTTTCGTTCTGCAGAATCGAGGTGCCGGCTTTTCACTCCAGCCAGATCACCCGAATGCGCTTGCGCCGCGCAAGCGCCCGTTCCATACGATCATCCCCGGCCTTCTGAGCAAGGGTGATGTGACTATCGGGTTCGGCATTATGGGCGGATTGAATCAGCCGCAAGCTCATGCGCAATTCGTGTCGAATATCGTCGATTTCGGCATGGATATACAGGCCGCGCTGGACGCCGCCCGCTTCACGAAACCAACGTTTAACGGATGCGATGTTCTGCTGGAATCGCGCGTTCCGGAACCAGTGCGCACGCAGTTAACCGAGATGGGGCACCAAGTCCAAACCGAAGACGCCTATTCGCAGAAATGGGGCGCGGAAATGCGGTGATGGTGGATTCTCACGGCATTAAGTATGGCGCTTCGGATCCGCGCGCGGATGGCCAGGCTGTTCCTGAGGCCGCCCATTACTGGAAGTAACTGCGCCGTGATCTTGCTACGACGGCTCTGTTACCAGAGCAATTTCAATCCAAATTGAATCTGACGGGACGTGGTGGAAGTGCTTGTGATCACGCCAGCGGTGGGAGATACACCCGTGGGGGTGAACACAACCGCATTAGGTCCATTGAAGTTCGCTCTGTTCAGCAGATTGAAGAACTCCGCCCGGAACTGCAGGTTCATTCTTTCGCGAATGGATGTGTTCTTCAGCAACGAGAAATCCCAAGTGCCGAGGCCAGGGCCGATCAGCGTATCCCGGCCTAGATTGCCGTAGAATCCGCTGTTGTTTGGCGGCGCCAGGAACGCCGCGGATCAAACCAACGGTTCACGTTGCCCAGAATCACAGGGCCGGAGAACGAGGGGTTAACAAATGGACGCACCGGATTCCGGGTGTCGCCGTTGTTCGACGGATTGTAACTCAGTTGCGGTGTAATTGGAAAGCCACTTTGAATCGTCACAATAGAGTTGAGCGTCCAGCCGCTGGCAAGCGCGTTCCCGAATCCGCCAGAATTGGCGAGCCATCTGCGCCCGTGTCCGAATGGCAGATCGTAGACGGCACTGATGACTCCCACGTGACGTACGTCGAAGTTCGGCAGCCCCCGGTCCGCGCGCAGATTGAAGGGGTTCGAAGCGAGCGCGGGTTCGTTTCCCGAGGTCGTGGCATTCAGAGAATCTCCATCGTCTATAGTCTTCGACCAGGTATAGACCCCTCGCAATGAAAAGCCGTTATCGAAGCGATGATTGAGGTCCGCTTGCAGGGCGTTAGACGAACTGGTGCCCTCGGAAAAGTATGTCCAGGTATTAGCGATTGCCGGATCAGCTCTTACAGCCGTGGGAACGTAGTATGTTCCGGCAGGGATCGGCGTGTTCGCCAAGCCGACAGGGAAGGTGCTTGGATACTTTGCGGGGCACGGTGAAGCCGGGCAGACGACGGGGAATGGCTCGTTTGCGTCGATGCCGATCAGTTTGTGATAGCCATGCGATCCCACATACCCGACTGAGAGAGCCGTATTGGTTGTCAGTTGTTGCTGAACCCGGAAAGACCACGAGATGAGAGTCGGAGTATACATATCGGGTTGAACTCCGCCGGGAACCAGACGGGCGGTCGGACGCGGAGGGGTTGTGCGCGAGAGCGTAACCAGGGCATCCGCGGCATTCGGAAGATTGTAAGTCGGGTTGAAGGGAGCATTCTGATTGGTCCGGTAGCCGAGGGCGTCCTGTAAATCGTTGTACATGCCGAAGCCACCGCGAAGAACGGTTCTTCTCAACGGATCCACGCTAAACCAAATCGAGGCTGGGGCAGCAACGTCCCTCTGTTCAGTGTAAAAACGGAGTTTGCGATCCTCGGCTGGCTGGATATAATCCCGTTCGGGTAAGTGTAATTTGCGGCGCGCCCGTGAGCTTCATTCCAGCCCGTGGTAGATTCCTGACGGAATCCCAACGAGAGTGTCAGTTTTGGACTGAGCCGCACGACGTCTTCGCCGTACCATGCGCCAAAGACCGAGCGCCAGTTCAGCGGAGTCGGAGAAGGATCGTAGAGGAGACCGCTCGCCGTGACGTGGAGAAACGTTTGCAGGCTGGTGAACGTAGCCTGTCCATACTGGCTCAAGGCCAGGTTTTCGTTCGACTGGAACTGCTGTATCCAGGCGCCGAAACCGAATTGCTGCTTGCCTGTTGTCCAGGAAATGCGGTCTTCGTAGGTGAAAATGTTCCTCGCCACCCGCAAGTTGCTTCGTTATTGCTTCCGGCGAAACTGATTTGTGCTGCCGGGTTGGATGCAGCGCTGCCCCCGACAACAATCGCACCAACCGGACTCCCTTCCAGAAAACCAGCGAGCGAGGCGGCAGGCGTTTCCGTTGTCGGTTCTCCGGTGAAGAAATAGCTCGCTCTCGAGTAACCCAGACGAGCCACATTCAGCAGCGAGGGAGAGAAAACACCGTCTCTTGCAGGCTCGCAACCTGTTCGCGGAGACTCTCGATGTCCGTGCTGTAGGCGTTCGTACTTGTGGGACTGAAGTCTGCGCTGTCGTCCACTGTGTAAGCGGCATTGAGGGAATCATCGCTTGAAAAATTGTGGTCGAGCCGCACTGTACCGAAGTCATCCCGGATCGTTTGAAGAGGATTATTGAATGCTTCCGAGATGCCCCCAAAATCAGAAGCACCGGGCGTTGGCGTCGGCCATGCATTGATCAGCGGAGAAACACCGACAAAAACCAGGCCGGAGGACGGACAAGGGTGAGGCGCGGGGGTCACCAGTCTACAAGGGAGAAACCCATTCCGCGCATTCATATCGGGCACAAGATCGACACTGGTTTGAT
>CAWJEH010000010.1:0-127962 GCA_963841675.1 Terriglobia bacterium | reverse complement strand
AGAAGCAAATGTGAAAACGCTCGTTCTATCGCACCTGACGCCGGGTGCCAACGGCCTGGTGCCTGACGAGAAATGGATTCAGGGTGCATCGAAACATTTCAAGGGGCGGATCATTGTGGGCCACGACCTCATGTTGATATAGTCCTCGAGTCATCCGCGGAGGGTTCTGGACGAGGGTTCGCGTCAGCGCGCTATGGGAATGCATGCGACGAACTGGTTCAGCCGGATTAGTGCTGCCAAACTCGCATCATGTCTGGGACAGCAAGTCGGCTCAGACGAGGCGATCGAGAACAATCAGCCGAAACTGGCATCCAGGATGCCGAACTTGCTGTTGTAATATGACCGCTTCCTCCCCACGTTGACGGCTCAGTGCTGATTTCATATGCGATTGCCCTGATTGGAAAAGACTTCATGTTGAGTGTCCATGACGACTCCGTTACAATCACGTTCCGAGCCCATAGCGCGTATGGACACGCGACCGTAAAGAGCAAAGCCGAAAAGGACAGTGTGACCGGTCAACAGGCGGTTTGGCTTGACCGAGCCACCCTGACCGGCGATTGGGCCGGCGTACGCACAGCTCTGGAAGACAGTGGCGTGCGGCTCCGCGCGGGTTTGATCACGGAAAGCGCAGCGAACCCGGTGGGGGGTCAAAGGCAAAGCGCGCGGTACACGCAGGAGGTGAATTTGGGGGCCGACCTCGATCTAAGCCTGAATTCCGAAATTATGCATAAAAGTGACAAGGAGTAGGTGGAAACCGGGATCAGGTAGCGACGACGGAATTCAACTTCGGCGAAGTTGGGATTTGCCAGCGCAGGATGTTGTCGAACAATGCACTTCGCGTTTTCATACCACCCCAGCTTTCCGACAGATGAAGCACTAGGCGGCGACCGGCACGGCCGAGAATGGCTCCGCAGGTCAGCACTTGCGTGCGGAGCGTTGCCGGTTCTCGATAGGCAGGCAAGCCGGCTGCCCGTTGGAACTCCGCGAGTAGGTTGAAAACCAGCAGTACGGCCCGGAATGCAGCTTCGGTAGCGAAGAACTTCTGCATGCAAAATCCGTCGGCTCCGAGATCATGCTTCAGTTCAGCAATCCGATTCTCCACATCCGCGCGCCGGTTGTAATCGCGCCAGACCTCGTCGGCGGCTTGCGTCTGACTGGTCACGAAAACGCGAAACGTGTAACCCGGAACATCAATCAGTTTGCGGCCCACGCTGTGGCGGGATTCGCGGACGCGTTCACGCAGCGCGATGAAGCGTCGCTCTGTATGCCAGCTGCAGAGCTGTAAACGGAACTCCCCGACAGCATAATTCTCATCCAGATCCTGCCATTGCTCAACCCGTTGGGCAGCACGCTGCACCCAGGGGGTCATGCGCGCGACTACAATGTAGGGCAGGCGGCGCTCTTCCAAAAAGCTGAGCAGTTCGTCATCGAAGAAGCCTGAATCGGCACGCACCACGCGGATAGTTTGGCGCTGCTGCCACAGCGCTAACGCTTCTTTGAGATGCTCGACTACTCCGCGTGCTGGTCCGCAGTTGCCGCTGCGCAACCAGCCGTGGAGTAGGAAGTGAGCCTCCGCCAACACCGCCAGCAAAGGATGATGGCTGGGGCGGCCGTGCTTGCGCGGGTTGTGACCTTTCAGTGAGCCCTCCTGCTCGCCATAGCGTTCAAACACGGTCTGATCCAGATCCAGGCTGTAGCCTTCCGTTCGCTGTGGCAAGCGCTGCATCTGCCACTCAGCCACAGGCGCATACAGCTGATGCACTTCACCCATCCCAAAGCGCCGAAACAGATTGCGAATCGTGTCATCGCTAGGGAAGCGCGGCATACCCAGCAAGGCATGCAACGCTCGATCACCGCGCAACCAGTTGACATGCACGAAGCGCCTGGCTCCCACCAACACGGCCATCATGAACGCGATCAGTGTCGCGGCTGGATCGATCTGATTGTGCGATCGCCAGCGGATCGGCATGCGGCGCTCGAATTTGGCCTACCAGATCGATCCGCCCAAGAAACTCTAGAAAGACCACCATCCCGCCGAATGGCGTGACGGCTCGCTGTGTCTCGCGCACGATCAGCCGCTCCTTCGACAACAGAGCAAGCACCTCGCGCGGGACTGCATTGTCCGTTGCCTGTGGGCTCATCTCCCTGGTGTTCGCAAACAGATCGCGACCATTGCTCAGCTAAATTCCGTATTTAGGCTAAGCCGCCTACTTGGCGATCCAGGCGCCACGTTCGAGATTACGTTCACCGATCGTGTGGGCCGCAGCCTTTCTGCCGCGCGATTGGAAACCTGTTCGCGGTTCAGCAACTCTATGGGGCCGGGCAGAACTTTCGTGTCGTCGAGCTGAATTACCGGCAGAGCCTGTTCGCGAACAAGCTGAACATCCAGCTAGGGTGGTCGCCGGCGGGTGACGAATTCGCTTCGCTGCCGATCTTCTGCGATTTTCAGAGTGGCTTCATCTGCGGACACCCGAGCCCGATGACAACCAATAGCGGCGCACAGAATTATCCTGTCGGACAATGGGGCGCCAGCATCAAGGTGAGCCCGATACCACAGTTCTACGCCCAGACCGGGGCCTATCAGGTCAACCCCAATAAAGAAAATAGCGATAAAGGGTTCGACCTCAGCTTTACCAGCACTAGTGTGCTGGTAAAGCTTGAATTCGGCTGGCTGCCCAGCAAAGACACCGGAAGGTTTCCAGGCATCTATAAGATCGGAGGCTACTATGACTCGTCCGATACACCTGACGTCCTCCAGGATATCCATGGATTTTCGGCCGGCCTTACTGGAGCGCCTTTCCTTATGCACGATGGGCGCTTGGGTGCGTATGGTATGGCGGACCAAGTCATTCAGCGGGATGGTTCTGACCCGCATCGATTCTTGCGGGTAGGCGCGATAGCGGGGATTGGCGACCGGGCGACAGCGACATACCGGTACTTCGTTGCGACCGGCGGAGTCCGTCAAGGCACGTTTAAGCATCGCGATGCTGATTTTATTGCCGTGCTATTCGCGCATGGCAGTATCAACCCGCGATTAACCCGATACGAAGAAGACCGCAACGCGGTGGCTCCGGGTTCGGTCGGAATCCAAACGTACGAAAGCATCGCGGAAATCGACTACAACATTCAAATCGCGCCGTGGCTCTCGGTGCGGCCGAACCTGCAATATGTCATCCGGCCCGGCGGCACCGGGAAGATTCCCAATGCCGTCGTCATTGGTCTGCATATGGGCGTGACGTTCTGAGTTCGTCAGAGGGTCAGCGCAGTCGACAAGCGCTAAGCCAAAGTTAGACGTCAAAGAGCTGCTGCTCTTCAACTTGAAGTCGCTGCTTGTGTTCCTCAGTATTCAAGACACCTCCACACTTGCAGGCGCGGACCGTCATACCTATTTCCTGGCTGTGCGCTAGTGTCCGCTGGAATCCCCGTGACGGGTTGCCTCAAACAAGAACCAGGTGCGTCGCTCGGTTTCATCAATCCAGGCCTCGATGAGGCTGGCGGTAGCGATGTCGTTGTGCTCTTCGCATACGCCGTGAGCCTCGCGCAAGCGCGCAGCCAGCGTTTTGCTGTCTTCGCGCAGTTCTGAGAGCATGTCCTCTGGCTCTACGTACTCGGCATCATTGTCCGACACGCGTTGCGTTCGGGAGATATGGCCAATCGATCTGAGGGTGGTGCCTCCTATCTTGCGGATGCGCTCCGCAATGGGGTCTGTCATGGCGAAAAGCTGGTCGGCCTGTTCGTCCAGCAGCAAATGGTAATCGCGGAAGTGCGGCCCGCTCATGTGCCAGTGAAAGTTTTTGGTCTTTAGATAGAGCGCGAACACATCCGCCAAAATGCCATTCATCGCTCCCGCGATGTCTTTTGTTGCGGCAGGCTTCAGGTCCGTGGGAGTGATCAGGGAAGCCTCTTGTCTGCGCTCGAGATCTTGCATTATTGCATTCGATTTCTTCATACCATCTCCTTTGCAGAAACTACATTCTGTGAAAGGAAACCGACCGGCCCTCACCAAAACGAGCCCTTTACTGTACGCGAGCCTTCAGTTTATGCATATCTCCAGGAGCTGCTAACTTTCGAGCCGTCGTTCGAAAATCTGGGCTAATCGGCGAACTTTTCCCGATCGCCGCTGCGATATGTTGATGCCCTCCACAGTCTCTTACCTCGGCAGCGCGAGAATGGCGACCCATGCCGGCCCGCTGTCGGTTTGCTGTGTCACTGTGTTCTTCATTCCGCCCGCAACCGCGACATACGGAACGCCGCCGAGCTCGTAACTCACAATACCGCCGCCGATCGGGTCACCTAGATTTTTCTTGAGGAGCACTTTGCCATCCTTCGCGTCGATGGCAATGAAGTTGCCCTTGGTATCGCCTGTAAGAACTAGACCGCCGGCCGTCGGTGTGACCGAGGCGACCATCGAGGTGTCTGCGTCGTACTTCCACAAGACTTTTCCGGAATCGGCTTCAACGGCCGTCACATGGCCCAAACGTTGCGCGATGGGATCCTGGTCGCCGAACGCGTTAGATGATCCGAGGAAAGGTGTGCCGGGCTTGAGACTCAGCGTTTGTGGCCCTCCCAGCTTGATTGTCGTGGCCCAATCGATCGTCGGTACATAGATCGCGTTCTCGAGGGGCGAGTACGTAGGACCATACCAGTTTGTCCCACCCTGTGACCCGGGCAAGAAGCGAGTACCCTCCCTTGTGAGAGGCGCCTCCGTGTTCTCGATCCTCGTAACTGGGACCTTGTAAAGAAGGGTCTTGAGCTCTCGGTCGAGACCGTACAGAAAGCCGTTCTTTCCGGCAGCCGCGACCATCTTCTTGCCCGCTTTCGACGTGAACAGGATGGGGCTCGCTGCCAAGTCCCAATCATGGAAGTCGTTCTTGACCAGTTGGTAATATCCGCGGAGCGAACCGGTTCTTGCATCGAGCATCAGGATGCTGCATGTGTAAAGGTTGTCACCGGGGCGATAGGATGCGACGAAGTCGGGTCCCGGATTACCGGTTGGTGAGTAGAGGACTCCTGTTTCGGTGTCCAGCGCAAATGACGAGTACACGCCGCCACCGACCCTGGGTTTGTCCTTCGCCCAGGTCTCCGCCCCGGGTCCCGTCGACGCCACTATATCGAAGTTCCATATTCGCTTTCCACTCTGGACGTCGAACGCCCGGATGTGCCCGACCGCGCCAACGTCGCTCCCGGAATTCGCGATGTAGACGCGGCCTTCCCAAACGATGGGAGCGACGGTATAGTACTCGCCACGGGTGGCGTCAGCGCCTACAACATCCCAGATAAGCTTGCCTGTCTTTGCGTCCAACGCGATGAGGTGACCGTCCGGCGTACCGCGAAACAGCCTGCCATCGGCATATCCTACGCCCCGCACCGGCGTGCCAAGACCCATGCTCTTGGCATCGAAATGATGGCTCCATCGCTGCTGAGCTGTCCGAGCGTCGATCGCGTAGGTATTCGTGGCGGTCGTAACGTACATCGTGCCGTCGATCAGCACCGGGCCTGACTGGAACGCCATCGTCTCGGGCAGCCGAAATCGCGCCACCTCGGTGAGCGACGCGACGTTACCTGTGTTGATCTGAGTCACGGGCGAGAACCGAGTGGCGTTATAGCCGCCGTTGTACGCCGGCCACTCGGAGCTTGAACGCATACCGCCCGGCTGGTCAGCAGCGCTTTCGGCCGCCTGCAAGGATCTGGCATCCGTACTCGCATTTCGGGACGAGCATGCGCTTGTAATCAGAACTAATCCAAAAATGAGCGGTCCGAACCACTCGGTGAACAGCGCGAAAGCGGCATTCATGGAGCCTCCTGTGACTACCGGCAACTGTTATTGCTTGCGTTCTCCACCGCAAGAAACGTGATGCTCGTCGGCGCGAAGCTGACGGGACCGGTTTTCGTTGGCTCGCCCTCGAGTTGCGGCAGTTCACCGCTGCTCGTGAGCTGGAGCGTATTGCCGTTGAGCTGGACTGAGGTGTCTTCGAGTTGCTTCGCGGTCAGGGTATACCGTTCCGCCGTTACCGGCAAGTTGATGCTGAACGCTCGCTGCCGCTCCGCGTTGATCACAAGGAGAGCTATGCCGCCGGGTCGCCCCGCAAGGCAGTGAGCATACGAATACACATTAGGAGTGGCTCGAATCTGCGGATCGAGTACCGTTGTGCCCATCAGCTTGCGCCACAGCAGCGTAGCCCAATAGTTGGGGCGAGGCTCGAAGGTGCTCTGGTCGAGCAGACCATAATCACTGGAGGCCAGCGTATTGTGCATGATCACCTTGAGGCCGCGCCGCGCGAGCGCGGCATGTTCGATCAGGTAGCGAAATGTATCGAGAAACGTTGAGGCCCAGGGATTTCCACCACACGCCGCATCTGCGGTTTCGGTGATCCAGATCGGTTTTCCGGGTTCGAACCTGTCGCGAAGTCCAGCGTAGAAGGCGTCGATCTTCTCCGGGCGCGAAAGCCATTCAGCCGTCAGCGCCGCTGCCGCCGTGGTCTGCGTCTTCTCGCCCATGCTCGCGCAGCGTTGCGACGCGGCGGCATACAGATGGTAGTCGAAGACGTCGAACACGGGTCCGGTTGCTTTTAGCAGTTCCTTCGTGTGCAACATTCCGCCCATGTCGATGGCGAATGGTCCCTCGCCCACTGAGCCGGGTCCCAGGAACACAGTGCCCGGAGAATTTTGCTTCAGCCACGGGCCGAATACAGCGATGTCACGACCGTACATGGCGGCATCGTACCCTTTCGGTGCGCCCCCCATAGCCGCATAAGTTGGCTCATTCATGAACTCGGCTGCGGCTATATGTCCTCCGACGGACCTTGTGTACGCGAGCCAGCGCTCGGCCTCTTTGGGCGTCCACACGCCTTGCGAGTTGCGAGTCCCGGCGCCGGTTGCGAATGATGTCACCAGTTCGCCGTTTACCGCGTGCACGAAATCGATGACGCCTTTCCATTCTTGTTGTGTCAGGACGCTGCTGAATCCCACAGGCGCCTTGGCCGGTGGATTCCCGGAATCGGCGAAATAGACCGTATTGGCCCACGTCCCGCTCACTCGTATGTACGCCGGGCTGAGCGCCGCGGCCAGTTTCCGCAAACGAGGGTTTGTGAGATCCACCGGCGGGCGGTATTGATACAGGTTCGGGTTCATCCCGGCGGGAGCGGAAGCTGGTTGGCCCGACGCCTTTGCCTGTGCGCTCTTCTGAGTCGCGCCATATGGCTTCCAGAAAGTTCCGCCGGTCACCTCGGCCATTTCGATGTTGTAGGAAGCGAATCGGTGGTCGATCACGGCGACCTGGGGCATCTTCGCTGGATGAACGGAAACGGCCTGCGCGCTGATCTGAGGCGCCCAGGCAAGCGCAAGTACGCTCACAACTGCGCCCAGCCGCAAGTGCACCAACATCGGTTCATGATAGTCCTGTCCAATGTGCACGGCGGATCCTACACGGCGGGCCGAACCGAGAGAGTGCGAGCGATTCCGTGAACTGCCCACGCAAACATTACGCTCGACCACCCGCGAAGCAGGAGCGTAATTCCAAGTGCGAAGCCGAGAAACCACAACCCCGACCAAGGCATACCCGCCCAAATCAGCAAGCCGAGAATAAACGTTACGATGCCATCCAATACGGCCCAGCCCCAACTCCGGTATCGAAGCCATACGGCTCCAACAACGCGAAAAAGACCGATTACGGTAAAGAATGCGGCAAAGAGCAGCGTCCAAGCGAGCGCCCCCGCAACCGGATGCGTCACGACGAGCAGCCCGATAAAAATTCCTAGCGCGCCGCCAGCAACATGGAGGAGCACACCTCCCCATCCGCGCACCTGGAACGCATGCACGGCTTCGACAATGCCGCTAAAGAACATCAGCCATCCGAGTATGAGAACGCTGGCAAGTGTTGCCGCGGGCGTGAACACGAGGGCGGCGATACCCAGCAGAATGAGAAGGATTCCCAAGACCAAAAACCATCCCCATTTGTGCCCGAGATCTTCGAAGTTAACGGGAAATCGAAGCGTGGCCATCTCTCCTCCTTGGTTTGTGGGACGCAGTACAGTAACGACTCTGTCATGTCGGCCGAATTCGTTGGCAGGGCGATCAATGCACTCGAAGAGCCAAGTCGTAATACCTAGCGTTCCCCGCCGTTCTGGCGAATTCATGACCGTGACGCAACAATCGACCTTGCTGGCTGGGAGCTATCGGCCTGGTGATTCGGGACTCGGAGTGCTGACATTCCGGCAGTAGTGCTGAAATCTCACCACTTTCTAACGACGCCATCTGCGGATTCAAGGAGAGGAAACTCCGCCCCATACCGGCCGATGTTCTTACTGACGAATCCTCATCCGACCTCCACTTGCGCCACGGCGATCTTTCGATCCCGAGGCAGCTCGAACGGCTCTAGAGCTGCAAGCGAATAGTAGGAATGGAATTCCGTGGAATATCGGCATCCCGCGCAGGAACATTGCAACGCCGCGAACACCCCGTATCGGGCAGCGATGGGTGGAAAGTATGACTCAGCGTCCTTTCGGAAGTTGGTGGAAACGAAGCAAAGCCACTGTGCGGCGGAAACATCATCAGAGGAGAAGTTCATGAGTGCAGCATCCATGAGCACTGCGCATGCAGGACCACAGACATCACAGAGCAACACGTCTCCGGCGGCGCCCACCCGTTACTCGGGCTTTGAGGGGCAATACATTGATGGTTCTTGGCGGCCCGGCAAACAAGGCGAAAAGGAGATAGATACGGACCCGTACTCGGGAGAAACCCTTGCCGAGATAGTCATCGCCAATCGGAGCGATCTGGATGAGGCCTACCAGTCTGCCGCAAAAGCGCAGATTGGATGGGCGGCGCTGCTTCCTTCAGAGCGTGCCGCCGTGATGCTCCGCTCCTCCGCCATTATGGAAGCGCGCCGCCAGGAAATCGTCGACTGGCTCATTCGGGAATCGGGCAGCACTCGCTACAAAGCCGAGTTGGAATGGCAATACGTTCATTCGATAACGCTTGAGGCCGCGTCGTTCCCTCATCGGATGGAAGGCCGAATCCTCCCGATTGACGAAGCAGGAAAAGAGAGCCGAGCGTACCGTCAGCCACTCGGTGTAATCGGTGTGATCAGCCCATGGAACTTCCCCATGTATCTGTCTCATCGTTCGATAGGTCCGGCACTGGCTCTCGGCAATGGAGTGGTTGTTAAGCCCGCCGAAGATACACCCGTCACGGGCGGATTGCTGATCGCGAAAATCTATGAGGAAGCGGGACTGCCCCCAGGGCTCCTGAATATCGTGATAGGCCCCATTCAAGAGATCGGCGACGCATTCACTCTGCACCCGATTCCGCGCCTCATATCTTTTACGGGTTCGACGAAGGTAGGGAGGCACATTGGTCAACTCGCGATGAGCGGTCCGCAGATGAAGCGTGTCTCGCTTGAGTTAGGCGGGAATGCACCCTGCGTCATTCTCGACGACGTGGATGTGGAGTACGCAGCGCACGCAGCGGTTATTGGCCGATTCCTGCATCAAGGGCAAATCTGTATGAGCACCAATCGCCTCATCGTCGATGCAAAGGTCTACGACGAGTTCGTTGATCGCTTCACGACGCATGTCAAAGGTTTAAAGTACGGTAATCCCAACGATCCTGACGTGTCCATCGGTCCGATCATCAATAAGAAGCAACTTGCAACTCATATGGCGCATATCCAGGGCGCCCGCGACGCAGGAGCGCGCCAGGTGTTGGGTGGCGATCCAACAGGCCAGGTCCTACCTCCGCACGTATTCGTGAATGTCAAGAACGAGATGCAGATCGCTCAGGACGAATTGTTCGGCCCGATCGCCCCAATTATCAAAGTGAATGGAGAAGCTGAGGCCTTGCGAGTTGCGAACGACACTCAATACGGACTTTCCAGTGCTGTATTCACTCGCGACAAAGAGCGAGGTCTGCGATTTGCGCTGGGTGTGCAGGCCGGCATGACCCACGTGAACAATCATAGTGTTGACGACACTCCAACCGGTCCATTCGGAGGCGAGAAGAACAGCGGCATCGGCCGGTTTGGCGGTGAATGGATCATGCACGAATTCACGAAGGATCACTGGGTGACCATCCAGCACGAGCAGGGCGCATCTCCTTTTTGATGGCTGCTCCAATGCAAGGATGAGAAGTGCCACTTAAAATCTCTGAACGTGAGGTTGAGGGCATTGAAGTTCTCGATTTTCGCGGACGCCTTACGTTGGGCGAGGAGGATTTGCAGTTTCGAAATGAGATCGCAAAGCTCGTTCAATCGGGGAAAATCAACATTGCTCTCAATCTCGGAGGTGTGAGCGAAATTGATACGACCGGGCTAGGGACGCTCTTGTTTGCTCTGGTAAAACTTCGAAAAGTTGGGGGGCGTTTGGCGTTGTTCAATTTAAATCCGAAGCATCTCGAACTGTTGGTGATGATGAAATTGGAAGCGGTCGTCGAGATCTTTAAAGATGAACAAGATGCGATCGACAGCTTCTTTCCTGACCGGCAGGTGAGGCACTTCGACATTTTGAAATTCGTTGAATCCATGCAGCGCAGCACCGGGCGAGACCGCAATGAGTCTGCAGGCGCACACTCTTAAGTATTTGGCCGCCTTGCCCGACGCAAACGATAAACAGCAGCTTTGCTGGTGTGCATCCGGTTATTCGGATCGCCCCATAGGCTCGGGAAAACTCAGCTCCACCTGTTGGTTGCGTGCTTGTTCTTGGACGAATCACAGCAGCCGATATGCCCGCACTCGAGACATAGGCTCTAATAGTTCAGACCGTCTGAGACACAGGGGTAAGCGACGACATTGGCGTTCTTCTTCACGTGACACTTGTCCGCGTGGGCCGTCGATGTTACAGGCAGCGAACCCAGTGCACTGATCCATCCGTTATAACGGCACTGGTCGACACCGGCGGACATTACCGGTGTCGGGATGCTAATCAAAGCACGCCGATTTGTCGGAGGAACCCAACCTGGTCGTAGAACAGGTTCTCCTCGACAATCTCGCCGTTCTGCCATCTCGCAACGGTGCAGAACTCCAGCTCAAAGGTTTTTCCGGTCGCGTTGTGCATCTTGCCATCCAGGCCTTTCCATGGGCCGATCATCTTTCCCTTCCATCGGGCGATCGTGCACGTCCAATCGCCGGAGCCGAACATCACCCGGTACGGGTTGTTCTCGAGGTGGTTCTCGATTGACTTGAAAAACGCTTCAGACTCGGCCTGGTGCGCGTCGCGGCCGCGTGTTGGATCCGGCTGACCGGGCCAAAAGACCTTCGTGTCCGCCGAGTGCCTCTTCCGAAACACCTCCCAGTTCTGAGCGTTCCAGGCATCGTCCAGTGTTTTCATCCGCTGCAAGTTTTCTTCAGCACTCACATGTCACCTCTTTCTTTCGTTGTGTAAGCAGACATTTCTTACCTCCTTGTGAAGACTAGACCGCTTCTTACCTTTTGTCGGCGTCCTAATCCCTATCTATCGGACAGGCGATTGAGAACCGAACTCAGGAAAACTCAGCTCCACCTGATCGATATAGCACCACCCCCAGTCCTCGCCCGGCTCGAAAGATTGCATGATCGGATGATGGGTGTGATGAAAGTGTTTGGTCGCGTGCTTGTTCTTGGACGAATCACAGCAGCCGACATGCCCGCACTCGAGACATAGGCGCAGGTGGACCCAAGTGTCACCGGTTTTCAGGCACTCTTCGCAACCCTGAGGAGTGCGCGGCGTGACCTGTCGAATTTCATTAAGATGGGTACAAACTTCCATACGGTTCCTTCCTTTCCCGCTAACCGGATGCCCGGTACGTAAATGTCAGGTTCGGTCCTCTCTCGCACAGGGCCTTCGCGCGATCTCAACCTTGGTCATTGTCCAGGTATTCTTCCGGAACATCGTCCTCTGGCACTTCCCGCGTTGTAACCTCGGCTACATCAGAATCCGGTGCATCTTCCACACCGCTAATTGCGGCAGCCTCAAAGGCCTGGCCTTCTTCTGCCAACTCTTCGACGCTCTCCGAATCTGCTTCCGCAACGTTTGACAATCCTTGTACATCACCCGACTGACCCGCGGAATCAGGATCAAAATTGACATGGGGAGTCGCGGTCGCTTCAGCACTCCTTCTGCTACGAGTTGGCTTTTTCATTCAAACAGCCCCCTTCAGGGAACACAGCCCAGTCTCATTCTCCTTTTGTCGCGATTACAATCCGACTCTGATCATCGCCATCTCTCGTCCACGCAAGGTTTCGGGCTCTCACCGCGCTCCTGCGCGAGGCTCAAGTAGTCGATGTAGCCTTTTGCGCCGCCTCCGTAGTAAGTCGATGGATCATCGCGATTCAGGGGAGCGCGCTTGCGGAATCGTTCCGGTAAATCTGGATTGGCCAAGAATTTGCGGCCAAATGCGATCAAATCGGCCCTGCCGTCGAGCATCCACGTCTCGGCCGTATCGTGATCGAAGCCGCCAGCAATGATGAGAATGCCACCGTACATCTTTCGTATCAGCTCAATCATCCGCAGTGCGCCAATATCGGGATCAGTTCCTTTCTCGACTGCGGCAATCGCTGGATTGACGATGTGGAGATAAGCGAGTGCGTAGCCACTCAGTTTCTCGGAAATATAACCGAAGGTTGTTTCCGGATCGTCATCGTGTATATCGTTTAACGTGCCCAGCGGCGACAGGCGAACGCCAACCCGGTCACGCCCCCAAACGTCGCTCACTGCTTCAACCACCTCCATCAGGAGCCGTGCCCGGTTCTCGACGCACCCGCCATATTGATCGGTGCGGTGGTTAGTGCTCGAATTAATGAACTGATCGAGAAGATATCCATTGGCAGAATGAATCTCGACGCCTTCGAAGCCCGCATCCAGCGCATTCTTGGCAGCGCGGGCGTATTGTCGGACTACATAGGGCATCTCCTCGGTCAATAACGCGCGCGGCGTCACGAACGGAACCATCTCTCCTTCACCGCTTTCGTTCTCGATGAATGCTTGGCCATTCGGCCTAATGGCCGAAGGCGCGACAGGCAGCATACCGTCTGGCTGAAGCGCCGGATGCGAAATGCGTCCCACGTGCCAGAGCTGCAAGAAAATCCGGCCGCCGGCCTTATGGACCGCGTCGGTAACTAGCCGCCAGCCTTCGATCTGGTCGAGACTATGAATGCCCGGAGTCCACGCATAGCCTTGGCCCTGCTGAGATACCTGGGTTGCTTCACTAATGATAATGGCCGCGGAGGCCCGTTGGGCGTAGTAGCAAGCATTGAGACCGGAGGGCACATTACCTGGCTGGCGAGCGCGCGAGCGAGTTAGAGGTGCCATCACCATCCTGTGCGGCAGGTCATAGCGGCCCAACCTAATAGGTTGAAATAGCCGCTCGGCGGAACTTTGTTGTTCAGGGAGCGTTTCCTCGAGGGGCGTTGTGGAGGTGGACATGGCAAATTCGAGGGTTTGGTCGAGCGGGCCCGAGTGGTTGATCCTATCTTGAGATAAGGCAGCGTGAGATCACTGCATTTCTCATACCGTAACGTTTCCGGTTCGACGCCAATGGTCGGCGCTGGTCCCGGTACTCACGCCGCACTGACCGGAAGCGCAAATGCATCTGGCCTACTCAATTCAGACGGCGGGAACGGCGAATTCCACCGCACCTAGAATGTCACGCCGGTGTAGAGACCGATGACGAACGCGTTAGGAATCCTTCCGGCGGCTCCCGGACGGATCACGTATTGCAAGTTAGGACGGATCGAGAGCCACGGCGCAATCTGGATTTTGTAATCGATTTCCGCGATGCCTTCATGCGTTTGGACGCCGACGGAACCCGGTGCCAGCACGTTGCGATCTTCTTGGTATTGGGTTAATCGAGGGTTCGTCCGGGCAACGGCAAATAGTATGGCAATGAAGTCGTCATCGCGGTGCTTGAAGGTGCCTTGCCGGACGCCTCCTGCGGCAAAAAAGTCGCGATATGTTGAGGTCGCACGGTCGCCAAGCCCAGCTATGGCGCCTATCCTTAGAAAACGATGCGAGTCAGCAGCATCGCGCTCAATCACCTGATCTGCCATTCCGTACGCGCCCAGGCGTCCATTGCGCATAGCGAAAGGCTCGCCCGTCAACCCCGCCGAAAGTCCGTTAATGTCCGTTCGCACGTCCGGAGTACGTGATGAATCGTAGTAGCCTCCAACCTTATAGATACCCGGATATTTTCCAGCGGCGCCAGGAAGCCAGCCGAACTCAAGCGGTAGAAGCGCTCCGGTGCCGCTAAAGCTGAGATCAAATCCGTTATCGCTGTTTCCTGCCTTGGGGTTGACCCTGTAGATCCCGGTTTGCGCGTAGAATTGCTTTGTAGGGCTCACCCTGACCCGGGCACCCCACTGTCCGGTGGGGAAATTGTGAGCGCCGCTATTCGTTGTCATCGGGCTCGGATGCCCACAAATAAAGCCGTTTTGGAAATAACAAAAGACCGGCAAAGAGATGAAATAGTCGCCGAGGGGCGACCATCCCAATTCAAACGTAAGCTTGCCGGCGAACAGGTTTTGTTGGTAATTCAGCTCGGCGAGCCGGAAGTTCTGGCCGGCGCCGTAGAGTTCCTGCACAGCGAACTGGTTCCCAATTGCATCGGCGGAAAGACTGCGGCCCAGGCGATCGGTGAACGTAATCTGGATGGTTCCGCCCTGATCATCGATCAGATGACCCAGATCGAGGTCCGCGCCGAAATCGACTTGCTGTGTGTAGCGCGCCGTCTGCCGTATGCCCCCCACCGGGTTGGCCGCGCTTTCCGTGGTGAAATGCGCGCGGAGTGTGATCCCTTCGTCTTCCAGGCTGGTCCGTGCGCCGCCCCAATTGCCGGTCATTGTGGCTTGATCAAGCCACCCCGCCGGTGCACTCGGCTGCTGAGCCTCTACGGGGTACGCACATACCGTCGCCAAAGCCAGCACTGAAAATAAGACCGCTCGATGTCGCCGTGGTGTTGAATGATTCACCAGCGGAGTTTTGTTTTGTGCCGAAGACCGTCGTATCGTGAGGTCGCCGTCGAATAAGCGAGAGGTCATTTTCCAAGCGCAAAGACAACGAGTGCGGGCGCGCCTCCATGGTCGACCACGCCGCCTGATGATTCCACTGTGTTGCTGAAATTAACGAGGGTTCCGGTGATGACGGCGATGTACTGGGTCTCGGCTGGTTGGTAGGTCACGATACCGGCACCGACCTGGCCGCCGGTTTGGAACTGGTAAAGAAGTTTGCCATTGCGGCTGTCGAGTGCGAGGAATTCGCCCGTATACTCTCCGGTGAGTGTCAAATTGCCGGCCGTTGTCACGAGCGCCGCATGTATGGGCTTCTTCGCGGGATATTGCCAGCGGACCGCGCCTGTGTTCGGATCGTACGCGGTTACCCAACCTCGCGCCGTAATCCAAGGATCGGCTTTGTTCACGCCATCGACGAACACGGATTGTGATTCCTCGTTATTGGGCTTGCTGGGATCCAGCTTCGGCGGCGCGGTGCCGCTGGTAACCGTGCTGCAATGATCGATCGCCTGCGCGACCAGTTGGTGATTCAGTCGATCGTACGACGATCCGTTCCACTTCTGCCCGGCGTCGAAACCGGGGCAGATGTGAACTCCAGCTGGCGTAACCGGAGCTTCCACGTTCTCGCGTTTGATGAGTGGCTTCTCCCAGATCACCTTTTGCGTGTCGAGATCCAGCAGGCGCAGAACAGCTTCCTTTCCACAAACGGCCATGACGTCTCTGGTTTGGCCGCCCTGACTGATTGAGAAGATCGGTCCGACCTGGGTCAGGTCCCAATCGTGCTGGTCGTGGCGCTCCGGATGGAAATACCACGCCAGCTTTCCGGTCTTGGCATTTAAGGCTAAAGCGGTATTCGTATACAGATTTTTTCCTGGACGTTCGGCATCGTATACGGTCGGTATAGGGTTGCCCACAGGCACAAACACCAATCCCCGTTTCGTATCCAGCGCCAGCGGTGTCCAGACAGAACCGCCGCCAGTCTTCAGGACAGAAAGATCCGCTCCCCACGTTTTCGCGGCCGGATCGTTCGCATCCGGAACCGTATTGAATTTCCAGACGGATTCTCCATTGCTCAACCGGAAGGCGCCTACCCATCCCTTGATCCCCAACTCACCGCCTGCCGGCGCGATGATCACAAGGTCATCGTAGATTAGAGGAGGCATTGTGAACGAGTAGCCTTTTGCGGGGTCCGCGACGGCTTGTTCCCACCGAAGCGCTCCCGTTCCCGAGTCCAACGCGATAAGGTAGCCGTCGGCCGTGCCGCGAACCACCAGCCCGTCTCCGATAGCGACGCCCCGGTTTTGAGGAAAAGCCTCGCCTCTCTTCGGCGTCCACTTCGAGAGCCACCGGACAGAACAGTTGGTAGCATCCAGCGCAACGGTCAGGTGCTCTGTTGTGATGTACATCGTATTCCGGTAGACAATCGGATTCGTTTGAGCCGTGCTGTTCTCGGGTGCCTGATACATGCAAACGGGGCGAAGATTCTTCACGTTATCGGCGTTGATCTGTTTGAGGTCCACGAACTTCTGGTCGGCATAATCGTGGGTGGCGTAGAGCCACCCTCTCGTGTCGGATGCCGCCGCGTCGAGTTCCTGCTGTGTGGGACCTTGACCAAGAGCACCGCTTGTCTGGGCATTAGAGAGAGGACACGTCAACAACGATCCAAACAGCAGGAACGAGAAAACCGTATCAAACACGCAAGACGTCTTGCGCGTGCGCGTTGATCGTGAAACCGATTCGTGCAACCGTTCACGTGCCTCCATAGTCACCTCCCTGGCCGGAATTTCGATCACAGCCGATTCAGGACATTTAGTCTGGCAATCTCGTCACCAAAGTTTCCGAACGGTTTTGACACAAGCAGCCAGCCAGATTGACAATCGTGCGGTATAGCTCAAGGCTCCGGTGCTGATATCTCAGGACCGGTGATGGGAATGCATCATCGCCAATGCAAGATTTCAGCGACGCCTAATTAAGCTCTACTTCTTGACGATCCACAGAGAACGTGCTTTTGAAGCTTGTCATCAATTGAACATTGGAGGCGTACGTGCGTCTCTAAACTACAACGACCGCATGCCAAGCAATCAGCCGTTCCTCACAGATGTGCAAGAGCTGAGGGCTAAAGCCCGCGCGAGCATTGAGCAAGGTGCAGCTACACCGGCTTAAGGTGAAACACTTCGATATTTTAGAGTTCGTCGAATCTATGCAGCGCGGCAATCTCCACGATGTCAGCGAATTAAGCACGCAATCCTAGCGTTTTGCAGTCTTCCGTCGTGGAAGCGCGAAAACAACAGTCTTGCTATAGGTACATTAAGCCCTTAAGTGAATCAAAAGGTCCTTTATGCAGAACCTTCGCCACTTTGCACGATATGAAGCCTTTTAGCGATCGCGAAAAGGCGAGTTACGTGCATACAGTTAGGATTCGAAACGTTCCTTGGAGGGCTATCATGCACGAGTTACACCGGCAGGCCGCCGAACAGCACGAAATGGCGGCACGCGCCCATCGAACGGCCGCCGAGCACAATGAAAAGGGCGATAATCCGACTGGCAACTGGCATTCCGAGCGGGCAGTCGAGTACGCCGATCGCGCCTACAAACTTGCAAAAGAGGCCCACGATAAATCCGGCCGGATAGAGAGTCTATAATGTCCACCCGCTACAACAAAGGATCACACTACGAAAATCACCAACGAGCCGCCGAGTTACACGAACTCGCTGCCCATGTGCACCGCGCCGCGGCGGCGGCTCACGGTAAGCAGGATCACGAGACAGGCCAGGAGCAGTCAAGGCAAGCCTTGGAGCACTCACGGCAAGCTTTCCTGCACACTTAGAAAGTTCATCAGAATGTGATCGCGAATGAGCATGAAGTCGCCGAATAGGCGATTCGGCTACTCGCGCCTGCCAATGAGCTCAGGAAATTTGGTCGCGTGTTTGTCTTTAGACGTGCCCGCGCTCCAGACAGAGACGCAGGTGGACCCAGTCATCGCCGATTTTTAGACACTCTTCGCAGCCCTGAGGAGTGTGCGGCGTGACCTGTCGTATTTGACCGAGATGAGTACAAGTCGCTATGTTCTTCCTTTCTTCCTCGAATCCGGAGAAGCTTCGCTTGAGTCGACCTTAATCGTTGTCCAGATATTCGGCGGGAACGTCGTCCTCCGGGACTTCCCTCGTCCAAACCTCGGACACGTCAGGATCCGGGGCATCTTCCACACCGCTAATTACACCGGCCTCAAAGGCTTGGCCTTCTTCTGTCAGCTCTTCGACGCTCTCCGAATCCGCCTCGGCGATGTTTGACAATCCCTGTACATCGCCCGACTGGCCCGCGGAATCTGGGTCGAAATTAAGCTCCGGAGTCGGGCTTGCGTCAGCATTCCGTCTTCTACGATTCTTTTTCATTGAATCAGCTCGTGCTCGCCGGAAGTGCAAACGCATCCGGCCTACTCAGTTCCAGCACAGCTCTCATTCCGTCCCGCGACACCACTTCTAGAGTTGGCCCCGATTCGCCCCCGGCCGTCCGTAGCCGGATCGCCGCCACATTCTGAATGCCGTGCTCGAAATGATCATTCGCTGAAGATCCGAAGCTTATCGAAACGTTATGCTCGCCCGCCTTCGTGTCTGCCGAGACGCCGACGAGGGGCCGGTCCTCTGCCTCTATCTGGGCGCCAACCTCGGGACCGAGGATCTCGAGCCTGGCATGCACGCCGCGGTTCTCGCGGGTGAAATCGTCCAGGAATTTGATCCATTGATCTCGCTCAATATTCCGTGTAGTGGGCGGCGTCTGAAGTCGCTGTTCGTCTGATTTCACAGGTTGTTCCTTCGTCATTTTTGTGTCAGCATGCCAGGGTCCACGAAATCCAGGACATGCCGGGCATGATTATTTTGGCAAATTTGGCGGATTCAGTCATATGCAGAGCCGACAGTTCGGTACTGTTGTGGACGCGTCAACTTATTGCTCTTTCCAGGCGCCTCACTATTTCCGATTTGGGTTGAACGCCCACAATGCGATCAATCTCCCGGCCCCCTTTCAAGACCAGCAGGGCCGGAATACCTCGAATGTTAAAGCGCTGCGCGGTGATGGGGTTCTCGTCTACATTCAATTTGCCTACTCGCGCTCGGCCTGCCAACTCCTCGGCCAGTTCCTCGACGACGGGCGCAATTACCCGGCACGGTCCACACCACGGCGCCCACATGTCCAGCAGCGTTGGTAGTGGCGAGTGCTCGACTTCAGCAAAGAAGTTTGCATCCGTTACGATCACGGGCCTTCTGTTGACGGGCAATGGAGTCTTACATCGCCCGCACACGGGTTGAAGCCCTTGTTCCATCCTTTCCTGTGGCACTCGGTTATTCGCGCCGCAAGCTGGACAGTGGATTAATAGCGGTTCGGACATACGGAGGTCTCAGGTACGCTCGTGGATTCTCGTTTTAGCTCCGGCTTCGTAGCGTCTCATTCTCACGCTGAGCGGCGGATACCTTCTCAATCAGATCAAGGATCACTGAAATGCCAGCGAGATTTACGCCTAACGCTGCACGGAGTCGAGATATGGTTCGGAGGCGCGAGACAGCTGAAGGATCAAAGAACAATTGAGTGCCTTCTTGCTCAATAGGCGTTACCAGTCCGCATTCCACAAGCCGCTCGATCAGCGCCGGGTGCATGCCGGCATGGAGTGCCACATCGTCGAGTGTCAATCGCTCACGCTTATTCCGATAAAGCGTGATTTCGAACCTTCGTGCAATCATGATTCGCGCCTCACCATCAACTTGCGAGGATCGAAGCCAGACTCATCGCGAAGCTTTTCGAAGAGCCCTCTCTCTTTTGCGTTCAGATCGGGCGGAATGACGATTTTTAGCTTTACGTATTCATCGCCGCGTCCGCCGCCTCGCCGATTTAGCCCTTGCCCTCGTAGCCGCAGCCGTTTGCCCCCTTGTGTACCCGCTGGAATCTTCATCTGCAGATTTCCATCGAGCCCTGGCACGGTGATTGTTGCCCCAAGCGCAGATTCCCAAGGTGCAACCGGCACTTCAATCTCGATATCATCCTCGCCGACGATATCGAACAGCCGATCAGGCGCAATCCGAACATGCAAGAACAAATCGCCCGCAGGCGCGTTATTGGTGCCCGTTTCGCCCTGGCCGGCCAACCGGACGACGGAGCCTTCGCGAACCCCTGCAGGGATGTTTACGTCCAAAGACTTCTGCCGCCCGCCTTCTTGCAAGCTGAGGCGCCGTGTACCACCGCGATGGGCTTCTTCCAATGTGAGCGTGATCTCCGCGTCGACATCACCGCCGCGCATCTGAAACCCCGCTCCGGCTCGCGCGCCGCGCTGACTGCCGAACAGACTCTCGAAGAAATCGCTGAACCCACTCGATGAGGCCCGGTCCGCTCCGAAGCCATTCCCAAAGCTGCCAAAATCTGTATACGCGTGCTCCTGGCGAGGAGGCGGTGTGAAATCGGAACCTGCCTTCCAGTTTGGTCCGAGCTGATCGTATCGCTTGCGCTTGTCGGGATCGGACAGAACCTCATATGCCTCGTTGATTTCTTTGAATTTATCTTCAGCAGCTTTGTCTCCGGGATTTACATCAGGATGATGCTTGCGCGCGAGTGTCCGATACGCTTTCCGGATGTCATCCTCTGTTGCTGTTTTCGAGGTGCCGAGAACCTCGTAGTAGTCTTTGAATTTCACCGCCATGGCAATTCACCTGGGCGGGTGGGGACACGCTTCGGTATCAAAACGCAACCCGCACACGCGCGGGCCTGAGCAGTTCATCACCCCAGCGATAACCGCGTTGCACCTCTTCCATCACTGTTCCCGGCTTGTATTCATCGGTTCGTACGGAATCGATGGCTTCATGGATGCGTGGATTGAACGGCTCGCCGAGGCTCTGAATGGGGCTGACGCCTTGTTGCTCAAGAAGATTTAAGAGTCTACGATAGATCGCTTTTAAGCCTTCAGCCAAAGAGGGCGGCGCGTCTTCGATGTGCTGTAGTGCACGCTCAAAGCTATCGAGCAATTCGAGCAACGCGAGGATCATCTCCCGTTTCCCGCTAGAGGCCGCACTCGTACGCTCACGCTCGACACGCCGGCGATAATTGTCAAAGTCCGCCAGAGCACGGAGATACATTTCGTGTTCCTGGCGGACCTGCTCTTTGAGTTGTTCGATTTCGTCGTTTTGTGTTGTTTCCATGCGGCAGGAAGACTCCCGATGTCCGGCGGATGCCAGGCTTATTTGGTTTGCTTGAATTCAGCGTCGATGACGTCATCCGCACCGCTAGATGATGGGCCGCCGGCTCCACCGGCCGTGGCGCCCGCTCCAGCGGCTTGGCTGTAAGCAGCAGCACCGAGGGAATGACCGATCTGCTGCAGATCGCTGGTGAGCTGCCGCAGTTTCGCGAGATCCGAGGAGTTCTCCTTAACCAGTTGACGAATTGAGCTAACCAGCTGCTCAGCACGAGCCTTCTCATTCTGGGGCACACGATCTCCGAAGTCGCGTATCTGCCTCTCCACTTGATAGGCCGTGGAATCGGCAGTATTCCGCACTTCAACTTCTTCGCGCCGCCGCTTGTCTTCTTCTGCGTGACTCTGCGCGTCCGTAACCATTCGGTCGATTTCCTCTTTGGAGAGCTGAGTCGATCCGCTGATGGTAATCTTCTGTTCCTTAGCCGTATCCTTGTCTTTCGCGGCGACGGTTAGTATGCCGTTGGCATCAATGTCAAAACTGACGTCGATTTGAGGGCTGCCCCGAGGACCGGGACGAATGCCTTCGAGCCGGAAGTTTCCCAGTGTTCGGTTGTCGCGCGCGAGCTCCCGCTCACCTTGAAGGACGTGGATATCCACCGCCGACTGATTGTCTTCAGCAGTAGAGAATGTTTCGGACTTCCGAGCTGGTATCGTCGTATTGCGCTCAATGAGTTTGGTCGTCACGCCGCCTAGTGTCTCCAGCCCTAGTGAGAGCGGTGTGACATCCAACAGAACGACGCCCTTTACCTCGCCCGCCAGAACGCCCGCCTGAATGGCGGCACCGACCGCGACCACTTCATCTGGGTTCACCGACTGATTGGGCTCTTTCCCAGCCGTCAGGCGGCGCACTAATGCCTGTACAGCTGGCGTGCGTGTCGCACCGCCAACAAGGATCACCTCGTCAATTTCGGACTCAGTGATTTTTGCGTCCTTGAGTGCCTGCTTGACTGGATCAATGCAGCGTTCCACAAGATCCACCGTAAGCTGGTCGAACTTGGCTCGTGTGAGCTTCATCTCCAGATGCTTTGGCCCCGATGCATCGGCAGTAACGAACGGCAAGCTGATGGTTGTCTCGAGCGCGCTAGATAGTTCTATTTTGGCCTTCTCGGCTCCCTCGGTCAGCCGCTGCAATGCCTGACGATCTTTCCTCAAATCAATGCCTTGATCACGCTGGAATTCTTCAGCCAGCCAGTCTACGATCCGTTTGTCAAAATCATCTCCTCCCAGGTGTGTATCGCCCGAGGTGGAGCGAACTTCGAAAACTCCGTCACCTACGTCGAGTATCGAAACGTCGAACGTGCCGCCGCCAAGATCGAACACCAAGATCGTCTCGTTGGTCTTCTTATCGAGCCCGTATGCTAGCGCGGCCGCGGTTGGCTCGTTGATGATCCTCAGCACGTTGAGCCCTGCTATCTTGCCGGCGTCCCTCGTCGCCTGCCGCTGCGCATCGTTAAAGTATGCTGGCACCGTTATCACCGCATCCGTAACTTTCTCGCCCAGGTACTTAGCAGCATCCTCGGTCAGCTTCCGCAGCACTTGCGCGGAGATCTCCTCGGGTGAATACTGCTTCCCCATGATCAAGAACCGCACTGCGTCATTCGCGCCTGCCACAACCTTATAAGGAACGTTCATGATCTCCGATTGAACCTCGGAATAACGGCGTCCTATAAATCGTTTGGCCGAGTAGATCGTATTTTCGGCGTTGAGCACCGCTTGACGTTTGGCAATCTGTCCAACCAGCCGCTCGCCGGTTTTGGTAAACGCGACGATCGATGGGGTCAAACGGCTCCCCTCGCTGTTGATAATGACGGTCGGCTTGCCGCCTTCCATAACCGCGACTACAGAGTTCGTGGTTCCGAGATCAATTCCCACTGCTTTTGCCATGACACCTTACCTCGCGCTTTTCTTAACGAGTGACGACTCAAATGAGCCGTGCTCCCGCCCATTTCGAAGACATCTAAGCAGTGCTCCGGCCACGAAAATTGAAAAGAGCACCCGCTTTGGATCGCTGGGCTACAGTCAAACCGCCAAGAACCTGCGTTCTCTAGGGCATGATGCTCAGATGGTCCTCGACTCTTGTTACCCCAGGAGCGGACCAGGCCGCCGTCCGGGCGGCGTTGTTTTCGGCCCAAGAACGCACGCTGCCCCGGAGCGTTACGGTGCCTCCGTCAACGTCTACAGTGATACGTCGCGCATCGACCTCAGCGCTTCGCCGGAGGGCATCCTCGATGTTTCCCTTGACTACTGTGGGAGAAACTTGTGGCTTAACGTTGATGTTGTTAGAGACCCCTAGAACTCCCTTCAGCTTCTTCACGGACGATTCGGCCAGAGCGTTTTGATATTGCCAGTCAACGGTGCCTTCGAGCGTCACCCAGCCATCTTTTACCGTCGCTTTGATCTTTTCGCTTGGAATCCCAATGTGACTTTCAAGCTCGCGAACAGCGTCTCTTGCGATTTCCGGATCAGTTCGAGAATACGTCAGCCTGATCTGAAGGTCATTAGCTACTCCTCGCACCCCATATACACGTTTGGCCGCCTTCTCGGCAGCATCCTTCTCCCAGTAGCTGGACACGTAACCGCTGAGGGCCACTGCTCCGTCTTTAGCCGTCACTCCGATATCATTCGAAGTTATTTTCGGGTCCCATTTCAATTCAAACTGCACGTCATCGCGAATGGAATTATCGCTTCGTGCGGTTCCCACACCTGCGGTCGCCATTGCATATACTCCTTTGCTGCATAGACTTGAGGCATCCATCTAGCTCCTCATCAATTTCCTTCGGAAACCGATGGAATGGATGCTGCACGGTGTTCCTTCGCAAGTCGCGGGCCATCATTTCCGGGGTGAAGTCACCAAGGACAACAGTGGAGATCACTTACAATTACAGCCTTGGTTCTTCCGCGCTGCTCTCAAATTCGGCCTACTCGCCAACCTTCTCGCCGGTGGGATCAGTTCGGCTGATTCGGACTTGCTGCTGTCATATCGGCACCCCTGCTGAAATATCACCACTGCGATTCGGATGCCACCCGGATCAGCTTCACGCCCGATTGATGAAAGCTTCGCCAAATTCGGCACGACAATGCGGTTGTGGTCTGGCCAGAGGTTTGCCGGTCTTTGCAATTGCCATGACCAGGCGCGACAGCTTCATGCGTTCGCCGATGCAGTCGATGGCGCGGGATGGGCGGATCTCGATCACGCTCTCGCTAACCGTGCGAATAACGCCGTCGTCCAGGAACGCCGGGCATTGGACGGTGGAGGCGAACCGACCGAAGCCCCGCTGATTGTAGCGGCACGCAAAGCCAGACTGCGACCCTAAGAACTAAAAGCTCTTATTCAAGCGCATCGGAGAGGTTCCTTTCTCCTCCCAGCGGAAGCTGATGAGTACGTTCATACCGACGCACAAAGACAGGTGAATCAGCAAGCGCTCCAAGGGCGCGCTGCTGCTCACGCGGCCCTTACGACCCTCGTGCTGGCACTCTCCTACACGATATGCACCGAGCATTTTCGACCCGTGAACCTGAGCTTCCATGCTTAGCTTCTCGGCACGATATTGGCAAATTCCGGGCTATGAATGGGCGAATTGAGCAACGCCGTTCTGCGTGCAGTCAATTCGCCTTCCCATCACTCGCCGCAATCAAACTTAGAGTCGAGCATCACCTGCTCTTTCCAAATTTTGATTGTGGATTAGTTCCTGGCTGCAGGAATCATCATCTGCCGCGACTAAGCAGAAGCAGCTGAACCCGCCCAGTAAAACTCTCGATTGTAGTGCTGATATAGCTTCGTTTCGTAATCGCGCGTGATGGGCATGTACTCATCGTACGCCGGTGCGTCCTTGATCGCTGTCCTGTTCAAATTGATAAACACCTCTGACTCTGCCCAACTCACTCGTTCAATCCATTGGGGCGAAACCAAAACCTTTTTCCCCGGCCACCAGTTTCGTGTAGCGATGACGAAGTACCGGATGGCCCGCGTCTCGTCATCGATCACAAAATCCTCTACGTGACCGATTTCTCCGTCCGAGGCCTCGATGCGATAGCCGGTGACCTCTTTCATGCTGCGCAGATGAGGATCGTTACCGCCCGTTAGTCGCATAGCCTCGGACCAGTGAGCCAGCCCAGGCGTGGGATAGGGAGTTTCACCCCATGCATACGGTCCGTCCCAATACGCAGGCCAGCCGTAGTAGGAGTAATAATCCCATTCAAACTGCCTTGAGACTGGCTGATCGGCCGTGATAGGCGGACTTTTCTCGATTTGGGTTTTAGTCAGGTTCACAGGAATGATCTTCGTGTAATCGTCAGGCGGGTTCAACGCGTAAGGCGAAATGAGAACCAGCCGGCCGCTCAGCCAACCCCCTGTGTCGGCAATCAGATATCGAACCGTCCAGAGCTGGTCATCGAAGTAGAAGTCTTTGACTTTGCCGATGTCCCCGTCGGCTGCGCCGAGCTTATAGTCTTTCAACTCTTTTGCTTGTCGTAACATATCAACACTCTCCTTTTAGTGATTCTGAGTAGTAGGTGACCTTATCTATTCGGCACGGCTTGCATCGCCCTTGCCGGATCGTGTTATTTCAGCGACTGCTCTTCAGGGCAAGACCAAACCCAATGTCCGAAAAACCCTGGAAGGTCAGATCGATCGCGAGAACGAGGCCGAGCAAAAACACTGTGTTCGCGGGCCAACCGATCGCGAAAATGATACCGGCGAGAATCGTGATCACCCCAATTCGACCATCCAACCCCAACCCGGTGCGTGCCGAAGTCGGATTCCCGACCAGGCGCGCACAATGCCCGACACGGTCAGCGAGAACGCGAGAACCAGGGTCAGGACCGCGGCGGCCACATTGGATTGTAAAGCACGGTAACGCCCGCGATCCCGTACAGGATGGCTCCCGGCAGCCAAAAGAAGAAACCTCCCCAACCGCTTTACTCCCTGTATGATCTGGACGATGGCCGCAAGCGTCATCATGGCTCCAACAACTAGGACCGATGCGACGGTGGGTGCAATGAGATTGCCGAAAGCAAATGAACGCGAGGACGAGAAGTGCGATGCCGAGGACAACGAACTACCCCCATTGGGAGCGGCCCTCCGCGTTCGCGGCGGCGGCGTCGAATCTGGAGTGTGCATTGGTCATTCGTGTTTCCTCTACCGACGAAGCGCAGCACTTTGGGAGCCAAGTGGCGTTGGTCTGAAAGCCGGCAGGCTTCTAAGACTGCTCAGAGCGATCCTTTGCTGCATAGACTTGAGGCATCCATCTAGCTCCTCATCAATTTCCTTCGGAAAGCGATGGAATGGATGCTGCACGGTGTTCTTTCGCAAGTCGCGGGCCATCATTTCCGAGCTGCGTTCATCAGGTAGAACGGAGAGGTTGATTGCTTTTCAAGCTAACGCTTGAATATGTGATGTTTCGACAGTTCTGGTCAGCGCTACTCTCAGATTCACTGCGACTTGCCGCATCTCTTCAGTGGGCTGCGCTCGGCTGATTCGGACCTGTTGCTGCCATATCGGCACCCCTGCTGAAATATCACCACTGCGACTCGGATTCCGATTGGATCAGCCTCAACCCCGTTTATGAAGAAACTCCATGCCAGATTCGGCACGACGGTGCGCTTCTAGTCTGGCCTGCCAGTTGTGAATACCGGCGAAATCGAATAAAGTTCTGGGGCAAGTGGGGCGGCATGTGGGGGCTGTTGCTCGGGTCAGCGCTCCTGGCCATACCGAGGCTGGGCCTTATTGCTGCAGCCGGTCCCATTGTCGCCCGCATCCAGTGGCCCCGACCGCGACTCTGCTTCTTCTCCAGGATGGAGCAACGATAAGAAAGCGGCGCTTTGATCGATAGCCCTGCGACGTCCTTCAAACGAAAATCAATCATAAATTAATTTTGTGTATCAATTGCTACTTCGTCGAACGACTACAGAGACAGAGGCTAAGTCGCACCTCAGAACCTAGCGTAAAGGTCTCCGCGGCTCCTGAAGGTAGAGATCGACAGTGATTGGAAGATGATCTGAAAGCTCCTTGGTTCCAGCATCATTCAGATCGTCCAAGGTGTGCGGATTCACGGGGGCGAAAAGGAAACTTTGCCCCCGCCGGCTGGGGTCCGTTATGAATGGCTTTACGAAAATCCAGTCCAGGCGATATCTTCCGACCAGTCCTCCGTATGTTCGGGCCAATAGGTAACTAGGCTCAAATCCTTTCCAAGCGCGCTCATTGCTGTTGGCCAGTTTGGCACCCGGCGCACGAGGTGTTAGGGGGCCAGCGCCTCGGAAGTCGATACGATACTCATTCGGGAATCGCTGCCGTCTAACATCCCTGAATAACCCGTGTTCGCGGTTAGAGAAGAAAATCGGTATGTTGATCCCCGTTGGGTCTTGATAGTTGCGGTAATAGTTGTTTATATCGAAGTAGATGAGAGGTGGTACAGCAGTCCACCTGAACGCCACTTTCACCCAGAACTGCCAGTCTCTGAGCTTTCCGTTGATAATTCTGGCTAAAGAGGTTGGCCGGCCGTCAGCATTATTCGTGTTCAGATCGCCAGCCAGGATTACGGGATTATTTGTTCCGGCTATGTGCTGCAGCACCGCGTCCATTTGCTTTCGACGGCACTTCGGTTTGCATTTATCTTCGAGATGAACATTCACCACGGTGATCTGCCCAGTAGGTGATGAAGGCAGCGTCAAGTCCACAATAAGCGCATTACGTCCGCCCTCGCGGATTTCCTGATCTATGTGTTCGGCGAAGACAGTCCTTGCGAGGCGGCGTTTACCTTTTTCGACGTAGGAGATCGACTCCTTCTCGCCGTCGTACCAGTCATAACAGACTGGTAGGCGGAAGACCTCGGCTCGCGCAATGGGCAATCGCGTAAGAATTGCGTTCCCGTGCAGTCCCAAATATTGCGACGCATCGATGTGCCGGCGGCCTTCGAGCTCTCGACGCTCTTTATCCTCCAATCCCGGTGTGGGATCTGGAACGACGCTCTCCGGGGCGAGGCCTTCGAGTTCCAGAAACTCGGCGCCGAAGGCGTAATTCATGTTCATCGTTCGGGCGAAGTCCCGCGCGATTGGACGATAGCCGGTCCTGGGCATGCCTGCGTCGACTTCATTCAAGATCAGCAGATCAGATGTCTGAAGCAAATCGATTTGACCGTTCACACGAGCGACCCGGTCCTTATCAGCGTGGGCGGAAAGCTCCTGAAGGTATGCTTGCCGATCAACAAGCATGGAGCGAACCGAATCGAACTCTAGTCCGCGTTCGAAATTCCATTCGGCAACTCGCAGGATGGGCGTAGACGCCGTGGAATACGACGTTTGAGCTACCAAAGATGGCGAGGCATTGGTGTTCGTGGCTACAAACGGAGTCTGTAGAACCCGGTCAACCTTCGCTCGCAGCGGGCTTGAGCGTGTGAGATCAACAGCGATCTTTGTGAGTTCCTCGTAACTCAGGGTTTCCGGTCCTGAGACTCTGAGCCAAGTGGCCGCCGGATCAGTTTGACAACAAACTGGAAGCGCGGCGATCATCAACGCGGCCGTTAGAGCGAAAATTCGGTGAGTGGCCACTTTATCCGCCCGGCGGCTTGAATATTGCAATTCAATGAACTCCTCCCGTCAGTGTATTCAAGAGTGCTGATCTAGCACCGGACCATCCAATGAAGAGACAGGGGCACGGGCCCAGGAGCGTCAGTAACGGCCGAGTACACTCGCTTTCTGATGACCCCGCGTGTCTGGCGTCGAGAGCTGATACGGAACGCTTGAATATGTCATATTTCGGCAGTTCTGGTCAGCGATACTCTCAGACTCACTGCGACTCGCCGCTCCTCTTTTCAGTGGGATGCGCTGGGCTGATTCGGACCTTTTGCTGGCATATCGGCACCCCTGCTGAAATATCACCGCTGCGATTCGGGTTCCGATTGCACCAGCTTCGACCCCGATTGCTGAAGCGCCGTGCCAGATTCGGCGCGACGATACGGTTGTGGTCTGGCCAGAAGATTGCCAGCTGATGCAATGGGCGTGGCCAGGCCGACAGCTTCATGCGTTCGGCTGCCCCCGATTGAAGAACAGAAAAGGAGAGCAATCTATGGCGGAGAAAACGGATAAGAATGTCGTTGTGGCGGTGTATAAAGATCACGCCGGCGCCGAGGCAACAGTTAAGGAACTCCAAAAGGCAGGCTTTGACATGAAAAAGCTTTCTGTCGTAGGCCGCGACTATCATACGGAAGAGCAGGTCGTCGGGTATTACAACACCGGCGATCGCATGAAGCTCTGGGGCAAGTGGGGCGCATTCTGGGGCGGCATGTGGGGGCTGTTGCTAGGGTCGGCATTCCTCGCCATACCGGGATTGGGCTTTATTGCTGCAGCGGGTCCCATTGTCGCCTGGATCGTGGCGGCACTCGAAGGCGCAGTTGTGGTCGGCGGTCTCAGCGCGCTCGGGGCCGCCCTGTTCAGCGTTGGGATTCCAAAGGACAGCATAGTTAAATACGAAACAGCTCTGAAAGCAGACAAATTCTTAGTTGTCGCCCATGGGACCGCGGCGGATGTGGCGAAAGCACGAGACATCATCCAAACGACCCAGGCTGAGGAGTTTGAGACGCACACTCTCAGTGCGAAGCAGCAGGCGGCGGCAAGCTAGATCGTGTTTTCGGTGGGCGGCCAGCCGCCCGGTTCTGGCCAGTTTGCCTTCCGGGATAAATGCGGAGGAACGGGTCGTAGCCGCTGATGCGGCATCCGGTCATGTTTCGTTCGCCACAGTTGTCTGGTTCTTCCGCTTTCAAACCACAAACTGGCGAATTCGGGCACGCTGCTGAATAGCTGTGGCTAGCACGGCCATCATTCGAGTCGATTGCGCTCAAAGAGGTCGTGCAAACCGCGTGAATCTCAAACGTTTTTGAACAAGAGACCACATTGTCCAGATGCTTCGAATAGCTGTGCATCACGGCCAGGGGTTTACGCGCTTCGAAGTGGAAGGCTCGCTGACCGAGCCTTCGGCGGAAGAGCTGAAGAAGTCTTGGCAAGACGTTTGCGCCTCCGGGCTACACACAGAATGCCTATCGGTGGACCTCACTGGCATGACGAACATTGACTCTGTCGGCAAAGATATCCTCTTTGACATGTATCGGAGCGGTGCGGAATTGGTTGGTTCCGGTGTGATGACAAGGGCGGTGATCAACGAGATTACGCGCAGTGAATAACAGCTTACGCAAGGATCGCTTCAGTGACGAGTCCGCGTTGAAGTCTGTGGTGAGTGGAACAGCCCGCACCTTCCCCGTCTTCACATCGAACGCGGCAGTGACTCCGAGATTCTTGTGCGCGCTTTCTCTCTTTAGTCGCGGTGAGATGTAATCCTAATCCTGTGATATCGTCGGACTTCAAATCGAACCCTGGTCAGGTGAGCACGGCAAATGTCTGAAACATTACCCGCGATTTTTTTCGGCCACGGCAATCCGATGAATGCCGTGCTGAACAACCGGTACACCGCAGGGATGGACGCTGATAGGAGAGCACACGCCCAAGCCGAAGGCGATCCTGTCAATCTCCGCTCACTGGTTTGTGCCGGAAACTGGCGTCACCGTGAGCACCGCGCCAAGAACCATTCACGATTTTGGCGGTTTTCCGCGAGAACTATATCAGGTGCAATATCCCGCGCCCGGGGATCCACATCTTGCCCGCCGCGTGCAACAAATGCTGGCACCTCTGCCGGTGAAGCTCGACAACTCATGGGGTCTCGATCACGGAACATGGTCCGTGCTTCGCCATGTGTATCCAAATGCCGATATCCCAGTTGTGCAATTGAGTGTTGACGAAACGCAGCCGCCCTCCTTTCATTTCGAAATCGGGAGGAAACTCGCTCCACTGCGAGATGAAAACATCTTGATCGTAGGCAGCGGAAACCTCGTACACAATCTTCACGCTTACGCATGGGGACGGCATATGCCCGATCCGTTCGATTGGGCAGTTCGCTTCGAGACAGAAGCGAAGGCGATGATGCTCGCGGGCGAATACAAGCCACTGATTGATTACGAGACGCTCGGCCCGGAGGCGCTGCTCTCGATTCCGACACCAGATCACTACTTGCCGTTGTTGTATGTGATCGCTACGAGACAGCGGAGCGAGGTTGTCACCTTTCCCAATCGAAGGCGTCGATGGCGGGTCTATATCGATGTTGGCTGTACAGGTCGGTTAGCTTTTCGTCGCCATGTTCGAATTAAGATCAAGTGCGAGGATTACCGCATGAAGATAGTGCTGTTGGGTGCAACCGGCTTTGTTGGGTCGGCGCTGTTGAAGAAGCGCTCGATAGAGGGCATACCGTCACCGCCATTGTGCGCCATCCGGAAAAACTTGAAAAGCGAGAACGGCTCGTTGCAAAAGCTGGCGACGTTTATGACACCGCAGTTCTTGCGACGTTGATCCAGGGTAACGAGGCATTAATCAGCGCCTTCAATCCTGGATGGAAGGACCCGAATCTATATGAGGACCAAGTTCGCGGAACAACGTCTATCATCAGCGCCGTGAAGAAGGCAGGCATCAAACGAGTTTTGTGGGTCGGCGGGGCTGGCGGGTTGGAGGTCAAACCGGCAGTGCGCGTGATTGATAGCCCGGATCTCCCAGATTGGGTGCGGCCGGGATCTCTGGCGACCATAGATGCTCTGGAACAACTGCGGAAAGAACCCGAGCTCGATTGGTCCTTTCTGGCCCCTTCCGCACAACTCCAGCCGGGAACGCGGACCGGGAAATTCCGCCTGGGAAAAGACCAGCTATTAGTCGACGCAAACGGTCAGAGCCGGATTTCGGTTCAGGATTATGCTGTCGCCATGATCGATGAACTGGAACATCCAGCGCACATTCGGCAGCGCTTCACAGTAGGATATTGAACTCTAACTCGCAGCGTTTTGCTGCAGAAATGTTCCCCGCTCAGGTTGTCGAACGCCCGCCTTAGCTCTTCCTGCGTGTTCATGATAATGGGACCGTACCACGCAACCGGCTCTCGAGCGCTTTCCCGAGACAAGAACAAAGCGAATTCCGTCGCCTCTGGGGCTGTACCATCACTTTGTCACCATGATCAAAAGCACCAAGGTCGCGCTTATCAGCCCGCGCAAGAGACGTCTTGTCTCACCATCGGACCGGTTCAGTGCCTACGCGAGCGCACTGAAATTCCATATACTTCCATCTCCACTAACGAATTAGATTTCAGCTAAGAATGAACATGCGAGTCAAAAGCGGACTTGCGGCCCGATATTCAGCTGAGAAGTCTGCGCACAGGGCATAATTCTGAAATCAGACTATCGTGTTGGCAGGGAGAACAAATATGACGGACCAGACAGTAAACGTTGCTTTGCTGGGCTATGGGTATTCGGGGAAGACATTTCACGGTCCCTTGATCGCCCAAGTAGCTGGATTGCAGCTCACTCATGTCGTTTCGAGCGATAGGAAAAAAGTCCTGACAGACTGGCCTGATGTGACTGTTCTTGCCAGCGCTGAGGAAGCATTTGCAAATCCGGATGTGAATCTCGTGGTGATCGCAACGCCGAACGAGACGCATTTCGAATTGGCCGCGCGAGCGTTATCCGCCGGCAAGAGCGTTGTCGTCGATAAACCATTTACCACGACCATTACTGAAGCTTCTGAACTCGCTCGCATGGCCACAAATCTGGGTCGGATGATCTCTGTTTTCCAGAATCGGCGCTGGGACTCTGATTTCCTTACTGTACGTCGTGTACTTGCTGAAGGTCGCGTAGGAGAAGTCGTGCATTTCGAGTCCCACTTCGATCGCTATCGCCCAGAGGTGCAAGTCCGTTGGCGTGAGCGTCCCGGACCAGGCAGTGGCGTCTGGTATGACTTAGGCCCTCACCTCGTTGATCAGGTCTTACAACTCTTTGGCACGCCCGCAACGATCTACGCCGATTTTGAAGCGCAGCGCAAAGGAGCTGAGACCGTGGATTATTTCCACGTATTAATGCGTTACGGGCGGACACGTGTCATCCTTCACGGTGCCTCCCTTGTCGCCGCAAAAACAGCGCGATTCACAATACATGGCCGCCTGGGCAGCTTTGTGAAGTATGGTCTCGATACCCAAGAGGATGCTTTACGCCGTGGCCAGACTCCAGGTGGGGCAGGTTGGGGTTGCGATCCTGAGTTGGGGGCACTCGTGATTCCGCAACGCGAGGTCGTGCGCTCGACCGTTGTGCCAAGTATTCCGGGGAATTACCTCTTGTATTACGAGGCGATCCGTGATTCGATGCTGCGCGGTGCCCCGAATCCCGTGCCACCGCTGGAAGCCGTTGGAGTGATGACGATTTTGGAGCTCGCATCTGAAAGCGCAAGAATAGGACGGGAACTCTCGTTGCCGGAGCTAGCCCGAAACAGCCGAGGACAACTGGGAGTTTGAGGGTGGAGTTCGATCCTTGAATCCCATTTACTGCCGCTTGTAAGTATTGGTTACGCTCGGAAAGAGTCTCTCGCATATTCTCTAACGAGATATTCATGGAGCCTCACCTATTCTTCAGATTACGCAGTCGCCATGCCGATGAACTCGGTCACATTCGGCAGCGCTTTCCGTTGGAATATTGAACGCTAGCTCGCAGCGTTTTGCTGCAGAAATGTTCCCCGCTCCAGGTCATCGAAGGCGCGCCTTAGCTGTTCCTGCGTGTTCATGACAATGGGACCGTACCATGCGACCGGCTCCTCGAGCGGCTTTCCCGAGACAAGAAGGAAACGAATCCCATCCTCTCCCGCCTGCACTATCACTTCATCTCCTCGATCAAACAAGATCAGCGATCGATTGCCCGCATGTGCGGGAGGCGTTTTGTCCCACCATCCAACTGGTTCCGTCGGAACCGCGAGAGGACCGGACGCGTTGCAGAAGTTCCCACTGCCCGCGAAAACATAAGCAAATGCGTGGCGCGTGGTTTCGACTGGCAGTGTTTTCCTCCGGCCCGGTGGCACTGACACGTCGAGATAGATCGGGTCCGCAGCGATCCCGTCTACGGGTCCCTTTTTGCCCCAGAAGGTTCCACAGACGATCCGCACTCCGGTCCCATCGTCATCTTTGATCAGCGGAATGTCGGGCGACTTCACCTCCTGATAGCGCGGTGCTGTCATCTTTAGCGACGACGGAAGGTTCGCCCAAAGCTGAAAACCATGCATCCTACCGTCTTGATCGCCCTTCGGCATCTCCTGATGGATGATCCCGCTTCCTGCAGTCATCCACTGGATGTCGCCGGCAGCTATCGCGCCATGGTTTCCCATGCTGTCGCCGTGCTCAACCGTTCCGGCAAGGACGTAAGTGATAGTCTCGATGCCCCGGTGCGGGTGCCATGGAAAGCCCGCCAGGTAATCTTCCGGAACGTCGTTGCGGAAATCGTCGAGCAGGAGAAATGGATCAAAGTCCGACGTGTTGCTGAAGCCAAACGCGCGGCGTAGGTGTACACCCGCGCCTTCCAACGTCGGCTTGGACATGACAAGCCGCTTAACCGGCCTAAGAGACATAGGCACCTCCAGTACCGAACTCTATGTTGTTCGAGGTGTGTTGAGTTGCCGGGCGAATAATGGTAAGCATATCGCTCTCAGGCGGGCTGCTTAGTGCAATAACGGACAATTCCGGTCGGCACTCATATACGGACCGCTTCCACATCAATCGTGATCTTGACCTCATCGCCGACGAGCACTCCCCTGTTTCCAAAGCCGCATTCCATGTCAGCCCAAAGTCTTTTCGGTTGAGCGCTGTCGCTGCGGACGCTCCGATTCGTTTGTTTTCCCCAAGGATCTTTCATTTCTGGTGTGGGGCCTTCCACGTCGAGTGTGATTTCGCGTGTTACGCCGCGACTTGTTAAATCGCCTTTGCTTGACGATACCTCCAATCAGCGGAGCCAGCGCGAGAGGACTGCCCTACCGCGGTGATCGTGCGCGGATCAGCGCCCGCCCAACGTGAAAGCATAGAACTTGTTGTTGCTGCCATCGTAGGTCATCTGGCGGGCCTTGGTGTCATAGCCGCTGCCCCAATACACGGCGCCATCGACGATCGCCGCGCCCGACCAGACGGCTCCGCCGCTCGGGAAGGTCCACGCAACCTGTCCTGTTTTTGCGTCCAAGGCGTAGAAATTGCCGCTGGAAGAGCCGGCATAGACTACGCCATTGGCGCTGGAGACGAAGCCATCGGTGATATATTCGTGGCTTTCCGGCGCTGCGGTCTGCCATAGGATCTTTCCGGTGGCACAGTCAAGCGCTGTCCACAGCCCGCCGGTCGTGCTCCGCTGTTGCCCGTCATAGGTGGTGTAGGTGTAGGTTTTATGGCTGCCATTGGTGATGGCCGCATAGATGCGCTTGCCGTCCGTTGCAGTGCCCCATTCGATCCCGCCGAGGACGCCGCCGGGGCCCGCCTGCGTCTCCCAGGTCAGTTTGCCGGTGGCCGGGTCCAGAGCATAGTACATACCGTTCTTCTGGCCCACGCCCAATACATCGGTGCGCTTTCCATTGATCGTCGTGGTGTAAAGGTTCGGGTCGGCGCCGAAATCGAAATCCGGCGAGGCGTTGGGGTGGGCAACTGTCCAGGTGTCGGCGGTCAGGGTGTGATAGCTCCAGGCAACCTCACCGGTTTTCAATTTGAGGGCCACGATGCTATCAATGTGATCGTCTGACGGCAGCGCGGTGCAGTTGGTCTGCCCCGGGTCCACACAATAGCCAGCCGGGACCGAGTAGCTGTTGCCGGTCGTGACGTACACCAGGCCTGTCTTTTGGTCGACGACCGGCTGGCTGCTCCACACGGCGGCGCCGTTGAAGCCCTCCGGCACCATGTAGGTCTTCCACAAAATCTTGCCGGTGTGCGCATCGAGCGCCTCGACCGAGCCACGGAACGTCGCAGTGACGGTGGTGTGCTCGGTCTTCGACGAGAGACCGGTGTAGACGATGCCGTGATCGATCGTGGGCGACCCGGTCATGATGGTCGCCATGTTGGGGTCGGTCTGGATTCGCCAAAGCATCGCGCCGGTCCGGGCGTTGATCCCGACCTCATAACCGCCGCTGAGATCGTTGGTCATGAGGTTGCCCGTGCCGATGACCAGTTCACCATCCCAATAGGCCGGGCTCGTTCGCGACGCCGTGCCGCGGGTTCCGGTGTATTCGCTGATATCGTGAGACCAGATGGCCTTGCCGGTCTTGGTGTCGATGGCCCAAAGCTTGCCGCCCCAGTCCGGCACATAGGCGATGCCGTTGACCACGGTCGCCGTCGCCGAAACGTCGCCGGCAGTGGTGAATACCCATTTCGGCTTCAGCTGGCTGACATTGTCGGCGCCAATGACGTGCTCGCCAGCCGCGTACCGCGTGTTGTGGTTGTTCTGACCGGAACTGGGCCAGTCCGGCAGCGCCAGGACGCCGGAGCTGCCATTACTTGCGCCCGGCCATGCCGGTGCGCCGCCTCCGGCGAGCATGGCTACAATCGCGGAAGCGGCAAGGATCAAATTCATCGCCCGCGTGGGCTGCAAATTCGTTATCAGCATATCGGCGGCCTCATACTTTGGTTTAGTGGGTTATACGGCAATTTGTCAGGTGCCCAGCGGCTTTGGAACAATTTTTCGCCGCAATGGTCTTGATCACAACGATCAGGAGGGCCAGCCCCAATTGTCAACTGCGGGAACAAGTAGTGATAGGTAATTGTGAATGCGAAGTGGGATGGATGCAGAACAAGGGGGCTCATGTAGCTCTTCCGAAGCAATCAGAATTAAGGCTCAAACGAATGTGCACGCCAAGAGCCAAATCGCAGCTTCATTGAAGTAGTGGCGGCAAGCCGCCCGCGTAAACCGCAACCCGGGTCCGCCCTTTGCGAACGCCACTCGCCGTAAAACTTCCGAAAGCGCCCTCATGTTCGCTCTCTCCGGTGCCCGTTGCACCATACAATGCGTGTGCCGGGCAGAAGCAGGCCATGGAGCAAGGCAACGAGGGCAGCGACTCATCGCCGCTACATGCCGGCAGGGTGCTGTACGAACGTGGTCATGAATTGGAGTAGGCCTGCGCCCTGGATTCTCTGCCCAAATACGGAAGGAGTTTTGAACGGGTAAACTGCTCGAACGTCGTTGGGGTAAACGCTTCGGGAGTCCTAGCCGTTGCATAGACCCCGATCGGATCACACATAGCGCGAAATAGATTTCCAAACTCCGCTTGAACGTCAGTAGTTGCCCCCATTGATTCGAGGAGCTTCAACACAGATTCAACTGCCACCTGAACATATGCCACCGAGCGGCCCCAAACGCCGGAAATGATGCTTGCGGTCTCATTCGGAGTCAGATTTTTTGGTCCCATCAGATTACGTGTCCAGCGCCCGGCCCAGCGCTTATCGAGGAGATAATTTGCTGCAACATCTCCGATGTCATCTGTGCTGACGAAGGGAAGATCATGTTCCTCAGGGAAAGGAAAAAAGAAGGCCGCGTCGTCCCGGATTCTGTGTGCTTGGGCAAAGTAATTTTCCATGAAAAATCCGGCACGAAGCGCCACGACGTTCTCCGCGGCTTCGTTAAAGATGCCCTCCACCTCTCCCAGAAATGAAATCGTGCCCAGGTTGGGGTTTGATCCGGCGCCCACGCTCGAAATCAAGACGACTCTGTTGATGCGGTTTCTAAGCGCGGCAGCGGCACCAGCTCGGGCTGTTTGAATATGCCATTCGCGCACGTTCAGAGCATCCAATTTGGGCGGTATAAGCCAAAACAAAGCATCTACATCTCGGGACGCTTCCACGATCTCCGTTGCGTTGTCCATGAAAACCGAACGTGCGATGGCGCCTTTTGAAACTAGGTCATTAACCTTCTCCGGATGTCTCACCAACAGGATGGTCTCAGCACCGGACTCGATCACCTTTTCCGAAGTACGGCGCCCGATATTGCCAGCTGCACCCGCAACCGCGATTCTCATATTAAATAATTGCTCTCTGCTCTGGGTTCCCTACAAATTGTCGACCCTCTCTTCGCCTCGGTCTGCTCCTCTTCGTCGTAATCCCTCCACTTTGATCAGCACTTCGGCTGGGCTACCGACCACAGGAGCAACATGCACTTGCCGACAAAGCAGCACTCCGAATCGACGACGACCCATGGCGCGGTCGCGCGAGACTCAATTGTTCCGCAGGAAGCATAGAGGTACATCCACCGAGCATTTTCCACCGTACCCATCCCTCAACCGCTCAGTGTGGTCAATTTTTCTTTGCGCGCTTCCATTTGAGATACGAGTTCACCGTTTTCCCGCCTGACTGGATCGGGTTAGCCGTGCTGAGATGAAGTTCATCTCCTTCGATCTTCACCACACGCGGTTGGGTTTGTCCGATCCAGTTCGGAAACAGGGAAATAAACATGGAATGCGCCAGTGTTTTCGCTTGCTCGTCCACGTGGAATTCGCCTGTGTATGCGATATAAGTCGAGGCTTCCTGCTTATAATCGTCGTCTGTGCCCTTGAACCAGTCCCCTGAGGCAAACGGCTTGCGGTTCGGCTTACTCAACTGCGCCGACATGTAGCCATCCGGTGTATACATGATGATGCCCATGGGCTGCTCGCTCATGGGATAGAACGAGGGCGAGCCGTCCACGGGACGCTCTTCATAAGAAACCAGCTTCCATGCTCCAATGAGTTGTTCACGAAGTCCTTGTGCCATGACGTGTTCTCCTTGAGCTGATCGTGTTACGAGGCTTTGAGCGCGCCGTTATCGATTGGGATGACCTGCCCCGAGATCGACTTGCCGGCATCGGAGGCCAGAAAAACGCAGAGTGCGGCAATATCTTTCGGGTCTACGAACCGCTTGAGCGTTTGGATGCTGAGCATCGAGGCTCTCTCGTCCTCCACGCTCTTACCTTCCGCCTTTGCACGGCCGGCAAGGACATTTTCCATACGCTGGCCTCCGACGGCGCCAGGAGCGATAGCGTTAGCGCGAATATTGTGATCGCCCAGTTCAATGGCGAGCGTCTTGGCAAAGCCGATCAGGCCGGCTTTGGCAACGTTATACGGACTGCGATTTGGGTAGCCGAAGCGTCCACCCAGGGAGGACATGATGATGATGCTTCCGGCGGCGGACTTCTTGAGGTGAGGAATAGCAAGCCGCGTGACATTGAAGGTTCCGATGACATCGACTGTCATCACCTGTTCCCACTTGTCGGGATCCACCTCTTCAACCGAAGCTGTTGGACCTGCGATACCGGCGTTGTTGACCAGGACATCCAGACCGCCAAGCGCCTTGACCGCCGCGGGGACCATCGCTTCGATATCTGAGCGCTTGGAGTTGTCGCATAAGGTGGTCAGCAAACCAGGAATCTCTTTTTTAGCAGAGTCGATGGCCTGCGTGTTGATATCTGTAATGAATACCCTTGCACCGGCCGCCGCGAATGCGCGAGCGATCTCAAGGCCGATTCCAGAAGCGGCAGCTGTTACTAACACTCGTTGACTCATATCGTTTCCTGTTTTCACGTTGCGTTGTCGTTGCGAATTCCTTTAAGAGGTTGCCGATCCCTGCTTCTTTACCTGAAGCTGCTTGTCTTCCCCGTCATCGCTCCAGTCGATGGCCACATCGGCAGGGCGATCGAGCACTGGATCACCGTGGACCTTGCCAAAATAATCCCCCGCCCATTCAATAAAGGCTTCGATTTTCGCCCGGGTTGTGGTCAGGAGCACAGCGTGTACTCCGAGCCATGCAGCGAAGGCAATCGGGCCCGTCAGTTCATGGCGGTGTTCGCCAACTTCCGCCACCGCTGCGTTGCGGCCGATCATCGCCATGATTCCTTTATCGAAGTAGTGGAAAGGCTCTCCTGGTTTTCCGTCTATTGCGTCCGCGATGTGTTTGGCACAATATCTGCCTGCCTGTTGTGCTACGGATGCCAATTGTGGCAAAGTCTTGCCATCCGCACCAGCGATGTTCGCGAAATCTCCTAGGGCATAGACACCGGAGAAACCCTCGACGCCGAAGTCGGGCTGCACATCGATCCGGCCGCCACGCCCGAGCTTTACACCGAGTTTGCTTGACAGCGGGGACGCTTTCAATCCTCCTGCCCAAATGGCGGTGCGAGTTGGAATCCTGGTTCCATCAGCAAGCAGCACGTCGTCAGCAGTTACTTCTTTCACGGCACCGCCCAGGCGGATTTCCACGCCATGCTGCTCCAGCATTTTGGCAGCGTATGTCTGGGATTTCTCAGAGAAACCATTCAACACGTTGTTCACCATGTCGACCAAAATGACTCGAGCTTTGCTCAGATCGAGATCCTTATATACGTTTTTCAGCATCCGATGAGTCATGTCTCCGAGCGTACCGGCTGTTTCCGTGCCGGTTGGTCCAGCTCCCACCACCACAAAATTTAACGCTCCTTTGCTACTGAGTGAAGGGTCGCGATCAACCGATTCCAAGACATCCAGTAGCCGTGATCGGAGCAACTCGGCGTCACGAAGTGAATACAACGGAAATGCGTGCTTCTCGGCTCCCGGCGTACCAAAGAAATTCGCCTGCGCTCCTGCTGCAAGTACGAGAAAGTCCCCCTGATACTTTTGTCGGTCGGCGGTTTCGACCGTTCGCGTGTTGATATCGGCAGAAACCACTTCAGCCATTTTTATATCGACGTTCGAATGCTGTTGTAAGACGTTGCGCAACGAAAAGGCCGCGTTGCTGGGAGCCAACGCGGCAGTGGCCACTTGGTAGAGCAACGGCTGAAACTGCTGATAGTTGTTCTTGTCGATCAACGTGATCCGAACATCAGAATGCGAAGCGAGTTTACGGGCACAGTTGAGCCCGGCAAAACCACCACCGACGATAATTACGTGCTTCATAGCTCTTTTCCTGCTCAGGGCCTGGCTCTGAGCATTGCTGATGGACGTCTTGATCCGCTAGGGGCTCTCGGTAACGGTCTCGGGAGTGCGATCTCGGCCGCTTGCTGTTCTATTCGCGCTACCTGCCTGCATATTGAGAACCGTTTCACCCACATGATCCCGACGGGAAGATCCCTCAATCATCCCAAGTGTCGGAGTCTCTGGAGACTCTAATGTCCGAATCAGGGAACGTTGCAAAGGGGAGAACTTGTTGGCCGCACGGAATACCAAAGGGCGCGGTGAATCGGGCCGATCGCGGTTGAGCAGTGATGAAATTTCAGCACCAGTGCCGACATGGCGGCAGCAGACCCGCATCGCAACCCACGCACCCAGAACTCCCCAAGTTGACCGCGCGGTGCTTGCAATCTGGCTCGATGACCACTTCTTATATCTACGTGCTCTGCGGATGACCGTTCGCCAGGCGTAGTGGTTCCATTCTGTCGTGCCGGAGGACTTTCGCTCGAATCCGAGAGTACTCACCGAACTTGGGGCAGGCTGAACAATGTCCCGATATTCATGCTCGCCATAACGGCCCACACTCTTTTTCGGAATGCCCATACAAACGGACGAACTCGCCTTCGCTATGAGTGCCTTCTCGCAGCAAATTGACAATACGATCGCTCATTCGTCGGCCGTCGGTATCCAATTTCGCAACCTCCGTGCTGCATAGGCACCTTCCGCACGGCAAGGCAAGCACGTCCACGGCCAGACTGATCTACGCGCTCCGGCGAAAAGGTCATGTGAAAGGTTTCGGGTGGCTGATCGACTTTGCACGTGTCATCCGGCAATGAACAAGCAACGCCGGAGGTCGTCTGAAAATGGATAATAGAAATCGATCCGGAAAACTCGGTCTGACCGGAAATGGAGTTAGGTCCCATGACGCTAAGAACCCAGCGGAATCTCGATGTTGCAATGCACGGCGAAGCCTTCGCTGCCGCAAAATACAAGCGATTTGCCGCTTTTGCTCGTACAAACGAAGACAACGGCCTCGCTAAGTTGCTGACTGAAGTAGCCGATGAGAGCAGAATCGGTCACTTTGCCAAAGAAGTGCAGCTAGCTGGACTGATCTCGGACGACATTGCCAATCTTCAAGATGTGGTACGTGACAAGCGATATCACATCGAGCGCTATTTGCAATTTGCGGCAGAAGCCGAGCAGGATGGAGACCTCAATGCAGCACGGTTGTTCAAAGGATTGGTAGCCGACGATAAAGAGCAACTGGACAAGCTGGACCGGGCTCTCGTAGAACATCAAAAGCATAAGCCATAGGTCGCGCGTCCCCGGATCGCCGATACCAATTCTGCTTCCGTTTACATTTGTCAAACCCGTAATCAATCACGCACAAGGTACCGCTTGAGGTGGCTTGCAAATCAGGGACTGATGGTATTTCGGCAGTGGTGCTGGTATTACAGCAACGGAAATGAATCAGCCGATTCGGATCAGCCGAGCCGATACAGCTCTCGAGTCGATAAGCCGGTTCCCGTATGTTGCTAACGAGAGCTCTGTCGTGACGAAATCTGCGCGTCGGTGACGACCAGATGGAGAGTGGATTGCACATCAACGCGAGTTCCAATGCCTACCAAGAGGCACGACAAAAGGACGCCGCGACAAGACAAGATTGTAAGCTCCATGGCAGGACCCGCACCGACTCACATGAAGGAAAATCCCGATTTCATTGCATATCCAAGTAATAAGGTGGTTGGATTTATCGATGATCCGAGTGATACTCAAGCGGCTCTGCGTGATTTGAACGCGGCGGGATTCACAGCTGACGAAATAGAAGTCCTGACGGGCGAGCAAGGAGCTCGCCGAATCGATGTGACTGGTCGCGAGCATGGGCCGTTAGCGCGCATCGTCCGCTCGATACAAAAGCTCGGCGACTATGAATCCAAGCATGTCCGTCGGCATGAGAAAGAGCTTCTTGCTGGTCACTTCGGCATCGGAGTAACCGCCAAACGGGAAAGCGATCGCCAAAAAGTGTGGCAGATACTGAAGTCTCATAACGGACACTTCATCAACTACTACGGGGAATGGGCAATGGAGATATTGGATCCATAAAGGCGGGCTCGTGCCCATCGCTGTTTGGGTGACTTATCACGGATTTCGAGGTGGGCACTGACAGGCCGGGGCAATCCGATCCTGGCAATATCCGCGCTTGCTTAACTGACGCTATGGCAACTTTCTTTCTCGCAGACGACACCTTCGACCAAAAACTCATCCAGGACGTTTTTCCGCCTGAGTGGAAGAACCCCTCACCCGCTGCCGTGTACGATCTGGTGATCGTGGGTGGCGGTCCCGCAGGCATGACCGCTATCAAAATAGCAACCGAACGAAAGGCCAGGGTGGCTGTAGTCGAACAGGAGCACTTCGGTGGCGAGTGCCTCAACATAGGCTGTATTCCCTCCAAGGCACTCCTGGCATCCTCGCGTGTAGCCGCAGCGCTCCGGGATTGCAATAACTACGGCATTGAAATTATCGGAGAATGGAGGACCAATTTCGCTGCAGTGATGGAGCGGGTTCGCCGACTGCGAACCCTCATCTCCCCCCATGATTCTGCGGACCATTTTCGGCACCTTGGGGCAGACGTCTTCCTTGGTACCGGCCGCTTCAACGGAACGGACGAACTCGAAGTTCAGGGGCAAGTTCTCCGGTTTCGCAAAGCCGTTATTGCCCCAGGTACGAAACCCGCCCATCTGGAAATCCCTGGTCTGCAGGAGGCGGGTTTTCTTACTAACCAGAACGTTTTTAACTTGACGACTTTGCCGGCGCGGCTGGCCGTGATCGGGGCCGGGCCACAGGGATGTGAGCTCGCTCAGGCATTCGTCCGTTTCGGATCCCGCGTTACGCTTATCACCGACGGCCCGCGAATCCTGCCGCGCGAAGATTCTGAAGCCGCCACTCGGCTCTTGGACGTTATGCGAAAGGAAGGCATTAACGTTTTAACGAAATGCCGCGTTCAGAGCATCGATTCGCAAGGCGGGACGAAAATACTCCACACTTGTGCAGGCCAAGAAAATATCGTCGTGGACGAAGTACTCGTCACCGCCGGACGGGTGCCTGTAGTCGAAGGCTATGGTCTGGAGCGCGCAAGCGTTGCGTCCGACCCTCATCTGGGAATCACCGTCAATGATCGCCTTCAGACTACTAACCCGAATATTTATGCGTTGCCTTCCCGCTACAATCTGACTCATGTCGTGAAGGAACTCGTACAAATTGCGGCGCAGAATGCGCTTTCGGATAGCGAGGCTCTAGCGAGCACGCTGACCATTCCATGGTGTACCTATACTGATCCGGAAATTGCGCACGTTGGGCTCTATGAGGAGCAGGCCCGGGCCAAAGGAATCCCGGTGCGCGCGTTTGTGGTCGATTTGGCCGGTGTAGACCGGGCAGTCCTGGAAGGGAAGAATGTCGGCTTTGTTAAGCTGCTTGTGCGAGAAGGCAGTCGTGAACTCCTCGGGGCATCGGTGATGGCGGCGCATGCCGGTGAGATGATCTCAGAGCTGACCGTTGCGATGGTGTCTGGTCTGGGTGTGACGCCGCTCGCTCGCGCCATTCATCCGTTCCCGACACAGGCAGAGGCCATTCGCGCCGCCGCCCAAACCAGCCTCCGTGCCGGGTCGGATTGATCGGCGGAGACTGAATCGCCATCTCCACTTCCAAAACGCCTCTCGAGGAAACGCTCACTGAACGCCAAACCTACGGACAAGCGATCGCGAAAAGGAATTTCGAGCCGGCAGGATTTAGCTGTAAGCTGGCCCTTAAGTATCTGCGTCAGGCGATGAAGCGGTTGCGGAGATTGGGATTGCCGCTGGCGATGCACGGTGGCTCGCATTCGCGCTGAGAATACATCGCAGTCGCTGCCGGGATGGACAACTGGATGATGCAAACGAAAAAAGGACTGCTTCCCTTGTAATCTCCGCCCTTCGGCGATCGCGTCAGGTGAAGGTCGCTTCGGATGCCTGATCGACTTTGCACGCAGCATCCTGCAAGCAAACCGCGGACTGCCGGTGTGGAGGGCTCGTTTGAAAATAAATGATAGAACTCACTTTGAAAAAACTGGCGGGTTAATTGCTCCTATCCAACCGTCCATCAAAAGAGGCAGTGCGCCTGAATCAACCAGGAGCAAAGGCTTCCTAAGGCGGCTCGGATTAATATGATCCAGAAATGAAAATTCGAATTGACGATCGACACGAATTCCTGAAGCAGTTGTAATCCGTCGATGGGGCAAGTGGAACATAGAAGACGTTTCGGCTTAGAAAAGCTCAGTAATGATGAGCGATGAAGTACTGTCTATTCCCGATCCTGTCCCTTCCCGACAAACTTTTACATTGTTAAGAAGGATTTCCGCAATTCAGCTCACGCGTGTCGATAAGCACCGGGGAAAGCTGGGCAATATTGTACAGCTGCAACCGGGCACTCACTTGAATCTTTGCGGAGAAGGTTACAACGAGAAAACCGTCAAAGTACAGGTCGAGGGCCAGTTCTATTTTGTGTTTTTAGAAGACTTGAAGACTACTGAATCGGATCGTGTTTAGTAAGCCCAGCGATACCGAAGCAGGAATACCGACATAGAAGGAATGAATTGGGGCTAACGCCTGAATTGCCGCTGCAACGCTTCAAGTCGAATTTCAGCCGGTAAGGGCGGACTTAAGAACTGCCCGGCTGCCGCAGCATGCCACCATCAATAAAATACGTTGATCCAGTTACGTATGAAGCCTCGTCCGACGCTAGGTATGCTGCTAACCCCGCGATCTCTTCCGGTGGCCCCAGCGGTTTAGGGGAATCTCCGCCATCAGCAGCTTGTCCATTTCCGGCTGCGCTTCGATATCCGCATCGATCGGGGTGTAGATTGCGTCTGGTCCGATGTTGTTCACGGTGATCTTGTATTTTGCGAGTTCGACCGCGATCGTCCTCGTGAGCATTCGCAAGCCTCCCTTTGATACGCAATACGGAGCGTCGGTCGGCATCGGCAGGTCTTCATGGACGGACGAAATGTTTATAATCCGCCCGCCATTGCCCTGTTTAACCATCTGCCTAGCTGCCGCTTGTACCACCATGAGCGGCCCAACGAGATTTACATCTATAATCTTCCGGACTTCGTCCATTGGAAAGTTCAGGAAATCGTGCTTGGTCTCAATTCCAGCGTTGTTTACGACGATATCGAGCTTTCCGAACGCTTTTACGGACTCACCAATTGACTGTGCGACCTGCTCAGAATCGGAAACATCAGCACGAACAGCAGTGACTCGCCCGCCAAAAGACTTTATTTTGTCGGTGGTCGCATTAGCAGCTTCGCTAATATAATCCACAACCACCGCGGCCCCTTCCTTTGCGAAGCGAACTGCGATTGCCTGGCCGCTACCTGTGGGGGCGCCTGTCACAACCGCGACCTTTCCCTCTAAGCGCTTCAAGGCAGCAGTCCTCGGAGGCTTGCCCTCGGGAACCTAACGCAAAATCTTCAATGAACCCATCCCGCGGTTGACGCCAAAGCCTCCGGAAGCCAACTGGCGGAACTCTCTAGAGCTTCTAATCCTACCCGACTGCTCCTGGGCTGTGGGAGCGGCACGCCCGAAGGCGAACACCACGGCGCAAATTGTGAATGGTCTCATGCAGGGTCTGTCCTTCTTGTTTTCTTCGAAGGCGCGGCAATTGCTTTCTCTATTTCCCTCACGGGTGCTGCTCGCGTACTGGGTCGGGCCAGCTGGAAAAGGTCGGTCGCGGCTTCGTCGGTGTTTAGTTAGGACCTACTGCTGAGATGTCAGCACTCCTGCTCAAATATCACCACCCCCCAAATTGTCATTCGCCGGATGGAGGCTACATCAGGCAATGCCTCGGGTCAACGCAGCAAACTTTGAACGGTCGGATATCCTGAGGCTCTTCTTTGCCTCGCAAAACTTTGCGATGTTCAGCCCTGAAGGCTTTTTGGTGCTTAATACTCCATGAAGGTCCACGACTGCCTTTTGCGCGCTCTCCCTATTCTGGGCTGGCGTCATGGAACAACCGCCATTCTGGCGGGGCATTAGCTAAAAACTGCTGAGCAGGCAGCGACAGAAATTCTTGGCGATGTGACAAATGGCAACTAGAATGCACACTTAGGTCCAATATGCCCGCGTCTATGCGGCGCTCACTGAGAGGCGCAAACGGCCGCGTTCACCCCCTAACGGCGCTTGCTTGCCTCTGTTGTCCAGCAGCCACCGCGCTCGCGGACCGCGCTCGCGACACTTCGAACCCAACCAGCATATTCGCTCCGGTCTCCACGCCGGCCCAATCAATCTTCGGACTGTCTCTCTTTGTGCTGGCTACTACAGCCGCCATCTTTCTTGTGGTTTTTGGCTTACTCGCATACGCAGTTATCAAATTCAGAGAGAGGAAGACGGACGATGAGCGGGAGCCTCCACAGGTTTACGGAAGCACTGAGGTAGAACTCGCGTGGACTGTGATTCCGATTCTTATCGTTATGGTTCTATTCTTGGCCACAATCCGCGTTATTGCCAGCGTCCAAAATGCCGCGAAGCCGCCAGGCGCTATTGAGGTCACTGTCGTCGGCCATCAATTTTGGTGGGAGTTTCGCTATCCGGGCCTCGATGTCGTGGCCGCGAATGAACTGCACGTGCCGGTGAGCGATCCGGCGCACCCGACCCCGACTTTCCTCACCCTGCTTTCCGCAGATACGGATCACAGCTTCTGGGTACCTCGTCTTGCAGGCAAGACGGACCTTATACCCAACCATCCAAATAGTATGTGGATCGACCCGCACGAAACCGGGATTTACCTGGGCCAATGCGCGCAATACTGCGGAACGCAGCACGGGAAAATGCTCCTGCGCGTATACGTCCAAACGCGGGCTGAGTTCGACCGCTGGATTCAAGGGCAGAGTCAATCGGCGCGCGTGAGTGATGCCGTATCTCAAGGACGAATGATCATTGAAACGAGTCCCTGCCTGGACTGCCACACCCTGGCAGGAATAGCCGGGAATGGACGCTTTGGCCCCAATCTGACGCACCTTGCGAGCCGGAATACGATCGCGTCCGGGGCCGTGCCGAACACTCCCGAGAATCTGTTCATGTGGATTCGAGATCCCAGCTCCTTCAAGCCGGGCTGCAAAATGCCCGCTCTGCAGTTACGCGGTAAGCAGATAGGAGCGGTGGTGGCATACCTGGAGACTCTTCGCTGAGGACACTTGTTATGTCGACTGGATCAATAGGAAGACCCAAGACTGCGGCTGTTCCTCGCATCCCGCTTTACATTTTCGGATGGCTGACCACTGTCGATCATAAACGGCTGGGCATACTGTACATCCTGTTTGCCCTGGTTTTGCTGGTCCTGGGCGGAACCGAAGCGAGCATCATGCGAATCCAGCTCATTCGGCCACAGAACGACTTCGTCTCACCGCAGATCTTCAACAAGATGTTTACGATGCATGGGACCACGATGATTTTCTTCGTGGCCATGCCACTCGTTTTCGGATTCGCAAATTACCTGGCTCCATTGATGATCGGCACCCGCGACATGGCTTTTCCCCGCCTGAACGCATTCAGCTTCTGGATGACGGCCTTTGGCGCACTGATTCTTTACTCTAGCTTTCTTGGCGGAGACGGATTTCGCGCGGCGGGAAATGCTCCCGACGTGGGGTGGTTCGCTTACGCGCCCTTGACTTCGCCGACATTCTCGCCCGGGCACAGCACGGATTTCTGGACGCTGGGCCTGCTAGTTTCCGGATTCGGCAGCATCGGAACGGCTATCAATATCGTGACCACTATTCTGTGCACGCGGTGCCCGGGGATGTCGCTCGGAAGAATGCCGCTGTTCGCTTGGCTAAACCTGGTGATGGCAGGTCTGGTGGTTATGGCGATGAGCCCGCTGACGGCGGCGCAGCTGATGTTGTTAATCGATCGTTACGTGGACGGTCACTTCTTTGACACACTGGCCGGCGGCTCAGCAGTCCTTTGGATTCATTTCTTCTGGATCTTCGGCCACCCGGAAGTGTATGTTCTGGTCATCCCCGCTTTTGCGATCGCTTCCGAAATTATTCCGGTCTTCTCCAGGAAGGCGATATTCGGCTATCCGGTCATGGTGGCGGCGACTATCGCCATTGGATTTATCAGCATGAGCGTGTGGGCCCACCATATGTTCGCGGTCGGCCTGAATTCAAACGCAAACACCTTTTTTGTGTTGACGACGATGGCGATCGCGGTGCCCACCGGCATTAAGATCTTCAACTGGCTCGCGACGATGTGGGGAGGAAAGATCCGATTCAAAACTCCAATGCTCTTCTGCGTTGCGTTTCTCTTTCAATTCTTGGTTGCGGGGCTGACCGGGATCATGTTGGGGTCCGCGCCTTTCGATTGGCAGCTTACTGGTTCGTACTTCGTGGTCGCGCACTTCCACTACGTCATTGTCGGCGGCATTCTTTTTTGTCTTTTTGGCGCCTTCTACTACTGGTTTCCAAAAATGTCCGGGAAAATGTACAACGAGAAACTCGGCAAGCTACACTTTTGGCTTTTCGTTGTCGGATTTCATTTGACATTCGATTTTATGCACGTACCGGGTCTTCTAGGAATGCCGCGCCGAATCTACACCTATGAGCCGGGACGGGGCTGGGAGACATGGAATCTCATCGTCACGATCGGCGTGTTCTTTCAGGCCTGTTCGATATTGGTTTTCGCCGGGAATTTGATCAGGTCCTACTTCAAAGGTAGAACGGCCGGGAACGATCCTTGGGATGCATGGACGCTCGAGTGGTCTACCACTTCACCGCCGCCCGCATACAACTTCGCGGCAATTCCCGTAATCAAGAGCCGCCGCCCGTTGTGGGACCTCAAGCATCCAGACGATCCGGACTGGAAGTACGAACCTTCGGAACCATTCACAGACGTGCAAACCAAGCGCGAACCCATCGTGGCCCTGCCTGCGCCCACTCCGTGGCCAATTGTCCTAGCTTCAGGACTCGCACTGCTCTTCGCCGGGTTGGTCACCACTGAAATCGTTAGCATTCTTGGCGCGATATTAACGCTCTGCGGGAGCATCGGCTGGTTTCGCGAGGTCCTACCCCGTGAGAAGCAGGAATTGGTCCCGACGGTTGAGACAATTACTCCCGCTGGCACGAGGCGTCCGGAAGTGACTCAGCTTCAGCGGAAGACCGGTCATCGGAATCGCGCGCGACTGCCGCTTGAGATCTACCCGGTTTCCTCGGGGATTAGAGGCGGCTTGGCGGCGGGAGCCGTCATGGCAGTTCTGGCAATGACTTGGGGAATTCTAAGGCATAAGGGAGTTTGGTATCCCGTCAACCTTTTGGCCGCGGGATTTTTCCCTGAAAGAAACACCACATCTCAAATCGCGGCCTTTCATTGGGACGCTTTCCTAATCGGAGCTGCGATTTACACGGTTGCCACGGCTTTGATCGGCCTTTTGTATGGCGCCATTCTTCCCATGTTTTCGCGGTACCCGGTTTTTCTCGGTGGCGTAGTCGCACCGATATTTGCATCGAGTCTCGCCCACGGTATTTTGGGCACCGTTAACCCGCTGTTGAACGAGAGAATTGACTGGCTTTGGTTTGTCGTTTGTCAGATAGCGAGCGGTACCGTGGCCGGAATCGTGGTTTCGCGGAGCGAGCGGATTCGTACCTGGCAGCATCTTCCATTGCTCGACCGGGCCGGATTTGAAATTGGTGGAACAGTGGATGACGCCGGAGGTCGCGATGGTTGAAACGCCGGTCTTTCAGCATCTCAGAGTCGTACTCAGTTGGCTGACAGTGCTGTCCTTCACCGCGTTGCCGGGCTGTACACAGCAGTCTTCGCGCATTCTCGCATCCGCCGCGCATCGGGGCGATGTTCGGCATGGCGAGTACCTCACGACAGTCTTCTGTTGCCGGGAGTGCCACACGGTTCGCCAAGCCGATGGCATTACTCTCGACGATAAGCTGCTGTTTGCGGGCGGCGTTCCTATCCCAATGCCGGACGGAAGCTTGATTCACACCTCGAACGTCACGATTGCCAGCCAATACACAAAGCCGGTACTCGAGGGCATCATCCGCGGACGGCTGGCGTACAAGTTCAAGATGCCGACCGATCTCTACAGCGGGATGGCCGCGGATGATATGCGCGATATCATCGCATACGTCAAGACGCTCAGTCCTGTGCCTCGGCCCTTGCCCGACAATCATCTTGCTCCGGGGTTTGTTCTTCCTCGTCCAAACCCGCCCGTACCCATTCCAGAACATGAGCCGCCCACGGGAACAGCCGAACGCGGCAGGTACTTGTCGCTCATGTTTGTCTGCCAGGACTGTCACTCGCCGCGAGATTCCGCTGGAGCTTACGCTCAAGGACACCTATTTGAGGGAGGAGGGCTCCAAGTGCAATTGGCCAATGGACACTCCCTAACTGCCCCAAACATTACGCCAGACCGGGAAACGGGTCTCGGCAACTGGTCTGATGCAGAAATCATTCGGGCAATTCGAACCGGAGTGGCGCGCGACGGCCGGCGACTCGATCATGCTATGCCGTACTCGGACGCTTTTTGTGAGATGACCGATCGAGATGCTGCAGACATCGTACGCTTTCTGCGTTCGCTCAGGCCGGTAAAGAGCCGTTGGTCAGCCAATCCCTGATGTTCTGGCGGATCTATGGCGAATGCAACAGTGGTAACGATTGAGGAACCGGTCATCAACTGGGAACTTCCCGAACGCGGGCGTGTGGGAATGTTCGGTCTTATCGCCTCCGAGTCGGCGATCTTCACGATCTTCGTCATAGCGTATCTCTTCTATCTGGGCAAGAGTCTGACCGGACCTGTGCCGAGGGACGTTCTTCACCCGCCGTTCTTCTATACGATTTGTTTGCTCTTGAGTAGCCTGACGATCTATGTTGCCGGCAAAAGCCTTCGACGAGGAAGGAATAGAAGTTTCGCAATCTGGTGGTTGGCGACGATCGCGCTGGGCGGCGCCTTTCTCTATGGCACAGCCATCGACTGGCATCGTTTGATCTATAAGGACGGACTGACAATCAGTACGAATCTGTTCGGTACAACTTACTATTCACTGGTCGGGCTGCATGGATTTCATGTGATTGTGGGTTTGACCTTCCTTTCGATAGTTATGGTTTTCACGTTTTTGGGCGCCATGAAGCGAGAGTACGTCGGGCGTGTGGGGGTCTTGTCTCTCTATTGGCACTTTGTAGACGCGGTGTGGGTTGTCGTTTTCGCCGTCGTTTACGTGATTGGCCGATAAAGGGAGAATTGGATCCCGAGAAGGCCTCACCGATGTCACCTCAAATGCATAGCGTTTTGCAGTCATGGTCTCTCCCAGGCGCACTTGCTCTTATCATCGTGACGTTCCTCTATTCGCGCGCCTGGAATCGCCTAAGAAACGATCTTCGGAATAGGCTGACAATTTGGCGCTTTGCTGCATTCATGAGCGGAGTCCTGTCACTGTCAGCCGTTTTCGCGTCTCCTCTCGCGCATCTGGATCAACAGTCGCTCACTGCCCATATGGTGCAGCATCTTATTTTAATGACAGTAGCGGCTCCATTGATCCTGTTGGGAGAGCCAGCGGTCACGCTGCTGCACAGCCTGCGACGGTGCTTTGGTTCTGATGCTCCAGTTCCGCTACTCCCGCGCGCGCCGTTCCACGGAATTCATCGGATTCTGGCCCATCCAGTCTTTTGCTGGCTCGCGGGCACAATCTGCGTGATTTCATGGCATGTTCCCGCGGCCTTCAATCTGGGCATGAGATCGGAGTGGTGGCATGAGTTCGAGCACGCAACCTTCTTGGCTGCCGGGCTTCTGTTCTGGTGGCCGGTGGTTCAACCCTGGCCGACTGTCGCTAGATGGCCCCAGTGGTGCATTCCTCTGTATCTCTTCTTCGCCACGTTACCGTGCGACGCGCTCTCTGCATTTCTCACATTTTGTGACCACGTTGTTTACCCGATGTACGTGTCCACCCTTCTACCATTGGATACCTCAGCCCTCCGAGACCAGGAATCTGCCGGCGCTTTGATGTGGGTTTGGGTAACTTTCGTCTATCTGATTCCAGCCGTTGCCATTACAATCCGGAGTCTGTCGCCGCGACCGCATTCTATCGAGCCGAAGATCGTCGAAGCCATGACCATCGAAACCACCAGTACTAGATGGTGCAATCTCGTGCGCGGCACCTGCGTGCAAGGTCAGGCACAATTAGGCGCTCACCAAACACCAAATGAATTTCCTGATTGTGATCGCAAGATTCGCCGGTTTTAACCAGCGATGCACTCGATTAACCAATCCAGGGCTTCGCCCGCTTCGGCGGTCAATCCATAGTGGCTGGTTTCTATCGCCACAGTTGTTTGTTGTTTCAGAGCCAGGCCAGGATAATGCCAGCCGCGAAAACGGAAATTGGATTGTTGCGCGTATGCTTGCCGCGCAGACGAGAATCATGCTCTCATGATTGAATCTAGCCAAATCGCAGCAGCCGCCGCAGCTCTCAAATTTTCAGCAGTCGTCCCGGCGTAGCCGCAGCTCGCAGAATCACCGAACACGTGCATTCCAGAATCAAACGGAGAACCCGCACGGAGCAGGTCTCGATTCGGCCCGCCAAACCTCCGATGATTGCCGATCAGTGCCCCGAATGGCCGCTCGGAGGACCCGTCTTGGGAATGACCGGTAGATCGTAGAAAGTAGCGACTCTCAACTTCGAGCACTTTGATAGGCTCGGAGCAATTTTCTTAGCAGGAAAAAAGGAGAGTCGCTATGAAGAGAACTTATCAGATCGAAGCCCAGCGAGCGGTAAAGCAGCTCGAACAAATGGCAACGGAAGGCAACCCGGCGGTGCAGATGATGCTGCCGATGGCGGAGATAGTGGGCTGGCTGCGCGAGAGCGCAAGCGAACTGAGTCCGGCAGGCAGGACTGCATGTGATGCAGTTGCTGATGGAAGAGGAAGTGAATAGGCTGGTTGGCGAACGCAGCAGGCCGGCGCCGGAGAGAATCGCGAACCGCTGGGGTACCGAGCAGGGCTACGCCGTGGTGATGGGCCAGAAGGTACCGGTGCGGAGGCCGCGCGTTCGGTCAACCGAAGATCGGGAAATTCATCTGGGCAGCTACGAAATGTTTCATCGCGGCGAGCCTTTGACGGAAACGGTCTGGGAGAAACTCATGCTCGGGCTGAGCACGCGGAAATACGGCAAGGCCGTCCGCGAATTCACGGAAGCTTACGGCCTGGAAAAGAGCGCGGTGAGCGAGCACTTCATCGAAGCGAGCCGGGCAAAGCTGAAGGAACTGATGGAGCGGCCGCTGGGCAAAAAGAAATTCTGCGCGCTGATGATCGACGCCACACCGTTTGAAGGGCAGCAGATGGTAGCGGCTCTGGGCATCGGCTGCGACGGCTCGAAAACGATTTTGGGTATTCGGCAGGGAGCGACGGAAAATGCAACGGTGGTCGGTGAACTGCTCAGCGATTTGCTGCATCGAGGGCTGGATTTCACCGAGGCGAGGCTCTATGTTCTGGACGGCGGAAAGGCGTTGCAGGCGGCTGTTCGGAAGCACGCCGGCGATGCGGCCGCGATTCAGCGCTGTCAGGTGCATAAGCGGCGCAACGTCTTGGATCACCTTGCCGAGGATCAGAAAGAGGCGGTGTCCAAAAAGCTGAATGCGGCATACGCGCTGGAAGAATATGAGCCCGCCAAACAGGCGCTTGACGCGCTTCATCGCGAACTGATGCATCTGAATCCAAGCGCGGCGCGCAGCCTGGCCGAAGGGCTGGAAGAAACACTAACGGTCCATAAACTCCACGTCCATCCACAACTGCGAATGACGTTGTCAAACACGAACGTGATCGAATCTGCTTTCGCCATCGTCGAAAGAGTTTGCCTGAACGTGAAACGCTGGCACGGCGGCGATCAGCGTGAACGGTGGGTGGGCTCCGGACTACTGGTCGCGGAGAAACAATTCCGGCGCGTCAAAGGCTATAAGCAGATTACAGGACTCATCAGAGTTCTGGAAACCTCGCATCCAACCCGGAAGGTTCTTGTCAATCGAAGAAAGGCGTCGTAAAGTGGGTTACCAAGAGAGCCGCTACTTTCAACGGAAAGTCGGACATTCCCCCCGTCTTTACAAATGATTATTGTGATTCTGGCAGGCTGACACGCCCTCGACTTGCGCTGGGTTCGACAAAGCTTCGTGACAACCAATTCCTAGCTGCTAGCACGTCGTCCTGTCCTAATTCGTGCCCTCCCTGGTGCCAGTAGAGTTCCACTTTGGCTCCAAAGCTTTCTAACAATGCCGCAAGGCTGTCAGCATGTTCGCGCGGAATGATCAAGTCGCGCGTGCCCGCACCTAAAAACACCTTTGCGCGCTGGAGATCGGGCGGGAAGTCCGGCGTAAATGGAACCATCGCGCGGAATAGAACAGCCCCCGAAAGCAAATGCGGATGCAAGAGCAGGAGACTGGCGGCGATATTCGCGCCGTTTGAATACCCGATAGCCACGATCCTGTTCTTTTGAACGCGGTACCGCTCCACGGCGGCCCTTACGAATTCGTTCAGTTCGTGCGTCTGAAATTTCAAGTCTGCGATGTCGAAGACACCCTCTGCGAACCGCCGAAAAAAGCGCGGCATCCCGTTTTCGAGGACCCGTCCTCTTGGACTGAGCATGGCTGATCGCGGCAATAACTCTCTTCCAAGCGGCAGCAGGTCATCTTCATTTCCGCCGGTTCCATGAAGAAGCAGAAGCGTGATGTCCATCTCCGGGTCGGTTGCAGGAACGAATTGATGGACAAATCCCAACTCCGGTTCCGCCCTCATGCCGAAGCTCCCTTCACTCCGGGCAGATGCAGCTTGGGCAATACTTGCTCAAGCTCCGCTCGAGAAGGCTCCAGCCATGCAGGAAGCACCAAGCGTGAACCCAGCTCGTTCGCAGGTTCATCGATAGCGAAACCGGGCGGATCGGTCGCGATCTCGAAGAGCACGCCTCCCGGCTCCCGGAAATAGATCGAATGGAAATACTTTCGATCAATAATAGGCGTAACGTTGTATTGGCGTGAGTTAAGCATTCTGCGCCACTGCAGTTGCTGTTCATCGGTCGGAGTGCGCCATGCAACGTGGTGCACGGTACCCACAGCGACTCGGCCGGCCCTTCCTGCAGGCGCACATAAGACATCAACGATCGCACCGGATCCGCCCGAGCAAACAGCGTAACGAAAGTGGTTGCCCTTTGTATCAAACAGCCGAAACCCGAGCGTTTCGGTAAGGAGCGCTGCCGTACGTTCGTAGCCCTCCTCGGAAAGGGTGACGTGATGGAATCCGCGAATTGCGAAGTCAACCGGTACAGGGCTTTGGTTCCAAGGCCGATCTGGATTTGCATCCGAGGAGCTAACGAGTTCCAACTGTAAACCGTCTGGATCTGCGAACGCCAGGGTACGTTCGGTTAAGAGAGAACGGGTTTCCTTATACTCAATCGAGTGTTCTTGAAACCGCTTTTGCCAATACTCCAGCGCTCGCTCGGGAACTGCGAACGATGTCACTGTTAATTGTCCCGTGCCGATGCGCCCGCGCATGGCCCCCGGCCATGGAAAGAACGTCAAGATCGTTCCGGGGTGTCCCTGGGCGTCTCCATAATACAGATGATACGTGCTGGGGTCGTCGAAATTGACCGTAACCTTCACAAGACGTAACCCGAGCATCCCTGCATAGAAGTCAATGTTTCTTTGCGGTTCGCCAGCGATAGCTGTGACGTGGTGAATTCCCAGGATGCCTTCCATATGTTGTTTCCTCGATTAAACATTTATCGATCAAGCCGGCGCAGTTCTCGCGAAAAAGACGCAGTCCAGGCAGTGCCACAACCGGTTTGGTAGGCCCTAGCGAACGACGCTGTTGAGGCGTGACACTGTTTGGTCGCATCCTATTTATTGATAAATCACAGCAGCTAAGGGGCCACAGAGTGATGCAGACGCACCTATGAATACGGCTCATGCTGACCTTGGTCTCTCCGAGCACATGAGGCTTGGTGTTGCTAAGCGGATGTGGTGAAGCTTCGCACATTCCTTTGCAATATGAATCCTCTTGCCCCGTCCGACTACAACTCAACAGCCGAGTATTCAAGAGCGCCACGATCCCACTGTGCCAGAGTCGCTCCAGCCTCATAGGTGCTTTGACAAAAACCCAGCAACATCGTATTGGGATCGGCCGCAAGCCGGACGTCATCGTACATCAGAATGAATTCTCCCAGCCCAGCGTCGTAATACGCGCTGTGCGGGAGCACTGGGTAAACCGCATATCCATCCGGCGCGGGTGAAGTATAGGAATAGAATGCCGGACCAGCAACATCACCGCTGCCTGGCCAGAATCCAACACTGCTACATGCATGCGAATATGCGTCACGCGTCATCGCATCAGCTCCCTTACGCTCCGGGGCGCGGCGTCCACAGAAGCGGGTTACGGCGAGATCAAAACTACCCCAAAAAAAATGCACCGGACTCGCCTTTCCGATAAAACGACCGCGGAACTTTTTGAAAACCGAATCGATTTGCAGAAGAATGCGATGAAACCTGCTCACGTACTCGGGATCATAAGAGGCGTGCTGATCATCATCGGGGAATGGAATCGGATTTGGAATCTCAACGGGCTTCGGCCAGATTTTAGCCTCTATATCGATTGCGTGTAGTACCGCCATGAACTCTCGATAAAAATCGGCGACACTCCTGGGATACAGCGGCAGGAATTTCGATTCCCCGTCGCTTGCGCGGATTGCAAGATTGTGTTCAAGAAAGTCAAATTCGATTTCGAATACTCGGTTGCCGTAAGGAATCGGAGATGTCGTCATACCGTGAGCGGTGACGTACAGCGGTACCTCCCACCAATGATTGACGTGCGGACTGAGAGCTAACCTCACCTTACCTATGATCTGCGCCCACATGTGGAGAGTCGCGTATGTTGCTCCCCATTCTTGGAGCGGCAGAAGCGGCCAAAGAGCACCGTCATCTGTTGTTTACCTACCGTGCTCATGCCCTTCCAACATATCTCCGCAGCGCATGAATCCGATGCCGTCACCAGTCCACTACGCGAAATAAATCCGACCCATGCAAGGCATGGCGTGAGCTAGACCTGAGACGAAACTGTTGTTGTATTCACTTTAATTTCTCCCTTCGAACATGGATGAAAAACGCGGCAGTGCCTGAAGCTAGTAGTGCGAGCCCTGCCGAAATGCATGAAATGACACAATACCCAGCCAGGAACGACTCCATAATCGCCTTTCGGGCATCGCGGTTTTGGGTATGGCCTGCTGCTAGGAGCGCCCGCTGGGACAGAATCTCATTCCGGATCTGAACAGGCAAGGCAAGAGCATCTATTCTTCGGTCGAGAGAGCGGTTAAACACATAGGTTAAGACCAGACTGAAGACGGCAATCGCCAGAAGACCAGCAACACGAGATAGCGCATTGTTCACGCCCGAGGCGACGCCGGCCCGGTCTTTCGTCGCAGCTGTCATGACCACGGTAGTGAGAGGTGCGACGCTGATGGCCATTCCCAAACCGAGCACGACGATTCCGATGAAAAATGTTGTCCAATAGCTTTCTCCAATGGAAGGCCTTGCGAGTAGCGCGAAGCCCGCTGCCGCAACGAAAGGACCGAGTATCAGAGGCCGCCTCGCGCCGTATCGTGCAACAAGTGAGCCGGGCCATCGAGAGAGGAAAAACATCACGAAGATGAACGGAAGCAGCGCGGCTCCTGCTTGAGTTGGCGAGTACTTCTGTACCTGAATCAGATTGAACGGCAAAAAGAACAGCATGCCCCCTAACGCGCCGTAGAGAGATAACGTCAGAAGATTCGCCCCCGCAAATTCTGGCGATCGAAAGAGAGCTAAGGGCAACATCGGGGTGGCTGCACGCGTTTCTCTATAAACAAACACCGCAAGGAAAAAGAGGCCAGTTGCAGCAGCAGCGGGCATCAGGGGGCTGCCATCCGGTGTTTCGATCAGGGCAAAGACAATGCCCCCAAGCGCAATAGCGGCAAAGACCGCGCCTTGCCAGTCGAGCGCACGACCTCGCATCTCATTCCGGCTCTCGGGCACTCGCCAAAAGGTGAGAGCAAGGACCAGAGCGGCAAGTGGCAAGTTGATGAAAAACGCCCAACGCCAAGATAGGTGTTGGACCAACCAGCCGCCCAAGACGGGACCAACCGCTGTTGTGATCGCGGTGAAACCGGACCAAGTGCCAATGGCGCTACCCCGCTCCGCTTCAGGGAAGGAAGCAGCTATCAGTGCTAGGCTCCCCGGTATCAGAAGAGCAGCTCCGACACCTTGCATACCTCTTGCGACGATCAATTCCTTGATGTTTGGAGCGAGACCGCACCAAGCTGAGGCAACAGCAAAGATGGTACGCCATTTGCAAATGCAAGCCGGCGCCCGTAAATATCTCCAAGCGAGCCACCGACCAGGACCAGAGCGGAGAGAAGAAGAGCGTATGATTCTACGACCCACTGAATATCGGCTGCGGACCCCTGGAGGGAGACCTGAAGCGCGGGGAGCGCAACATTGACGACGGTGCCGTCGATGAAGGCCATGCTCGAGCCGAGAATCGCGACGGCAAGAACCCAGGCACTGGCTCGCTTTACAGCTTTTGAGCAGATCCCGCTCCGAACAGCCGCTTCATCGCAGGGGGGCTTTATAGGACCCACAAGTCAAGCATCCACCAGGCTACGGCGGCGAAGCCCACATCCTCATCCACGAAAAAAACGTCCCATCCCGTCGACAGGCGCGCCAGTTTCCGGGCCTAGGCCGTGCAGACTGCGACATTTCAGGCCAGCTCACTGTATTACTGCGTATAACTGCGCTTCATGAAGGTGCGGGCGTGATCAGGTAACTACATCCTGTGTACTGTTCAGGTTTACTTCCAGTGAATGCCGTGGTGCAGAATTTTATGACCATCTGTTTCTGGCGTATGAATTTCAGTCCGAATATGTCTTATATCGAACGGCAAGATATTACTGACCTGCCAATCTCCCAACGGTACAGAATACACTTCGAAGGCAGCGTTTTTCGCATCATCTACGCACTCAAAAGTCCCTGCCGTGACGGTTCCACCCACGTTATATGCGTCATTAATGCGATCACGCGGAATCCAGCTTAGAGTTATGGGCGAGCTGTGGATGATCAACATACCATCTTCAGTGTTTGCGGTGAGATATTGGCCGGGGTCGTTCCGAGGTGTCATTTGGTTGTCCTTGTACGACTGGCGCTCGGGCTCACGATTCTTGCTAACAGCCTGCTCTGTATCGAGCTTTGAAGGAGTTCGAGCATCGTACCCTCGGGCGAATTGGCTTCGCGTACCTCATCGTACGACAAGATGAACTTTTCAGCTCACCGCTCTGATTCGGATCAGAAAGTTCATCGCGACTGGATTTCTTGGAATCGACCGATGCGATTTGCCCACCAACGTCCAAAGTGGTGCAGAAGTTTGAATTTCCTCGACAATGAAATGCTTCTATTTTTCCGATTTCAGTGCGGTTCAATGTATCTCAAAGTGGCTTGCGTATCTCTATTTGGCCATCTTTGATGCGGACCTCGAGGCAGGGTTGCGGGTGTACCGCTGGACCATTGATCACCCGGCCGTCCTCAAGTGCAAACCTCGAATCGTGGTATGGACAGACAATACTATCGCCAATCAGCTTTCCCTCCGACAGAGGTCCGCTGAAATGAGAACACGTCTCCGCCATCGCGAAAATTCGGGCGCCCTTGCGAACCAGCAGAATGGGACTTCCATCGTGCTGAGCGCGGGTAGGTTTGGATTCCGTTAATTCCGCGTCCGGCATAACCGCCACGAACGCTCCAGGAAAGACTTGTCCAGCGGTGCGATCGACACCCACTCTATTCTCGTAAACCATCTTCCCGCCGAGATGCGCTGCCGTAGTCATCACGCCATAACCCAGAGTGCTGCGATTACACGGCCGGCGGTGCGGGACTTCTTCTTTCGCAAGATCAGAGAGGTTGCGAACAGTGCGGCGCCGGCAACATTCAATAGCCCGTGAATCAACCCCACGCGGCGTGCTGGCGGGTCCACGTCCGACCAGTCGGTGACGCCGGTCGCAGCCGCCCCCGCTGCACCTATCAACCCAATTGCTACCGACGTGTCCGCAGCCACCGCAAACTCTCGACGGTCGGCGATCAATTCGAGGCTATCGAACACCAACGCAACGGTCCAGGCACCGATAGGGATGTCCGTGAGGATGACGTGCAGCGGCTCTCCGATCCAAGTGCCGTTCAAGAAATTTCTGATTTTTTGCGCGGTCGGGCTGCCGTTGCTATATAAAGCTTCATCGATCAGCTTCTGCAATCGTTCTTCCAATGGTTTGACTGTTGCGAGTTTTGATCGTTCGCGATCAACGCCGCCGGTGCCGTCTGCAGTTTTTTTCGTCATGGAACTCCCTTTGTTGTTCAAGAAATCTAGTTAGGCTCCCCGTCCAGCCTACTAGAAAGCCGTCTACCAAAAAGAATTGGCCCCACACTGCGGGTGCGCCTCAAAGCAACTGAGTAGCTGGCGGGCAGGCTAACGAGCTTTCCCATAAGATCTCTGAACCGTGATTTCCTATTGGGCACCCTCGAGGCAGAGCCAACCATGCCGTTCACGAGATGTAAGGAATAGAATCTGGGGCACCGACTCTTAATAGAAGCCAAGCTGATGACCAAAATTCAAAAGATTCTATTTCCGTTAGATTTTTCACCGGAATCCGCCGAGGCTGCGGACTACGTCAAACAACGAGCCCGGCAATTCGAAGCGAACATAACGGTTCTCCACGTTGCGGATCCAAAGCATTTCTTCATCCATGGTGGTGACTTAAGTCTGCGTCCACTGCAGGAAAGTCAGACAGATTTGGTTGCGGTCCGTGAACAGAAATTTAGGGAGCTCGTTGCCAAGCTATTTGATCCAACCAGGGTTGCTCATCTGATGCGGGTGGGCGACGAAGCCCAGACGATCACATCCATCGCAGAAGAAGAAAGGTTCGACGTGATCATGCTCCCCATGAAGCATCAAAGCCTTCTTTCAGTAGCGTTCGAAGAATCGCTGCCAGCTAAGGTGATGGCGTTGTCGGACGCGACCGTGTGGACAGTGCAGAACTCCTACTCTCTTTCTCCCTACCTGCCATATTTTTCTACACTGTGTGCATTCGACTTCCTTCCAGACGGTTCTTTGGACAATCAAAACCAGAGGATAGTCGAAACAGCCAAGCTCGTTTCCGAAAAGCTCAATACGAAGCTTACATTGATACACGTGATCACAGAGGATGAAATGCAGGAACGTGGAGGGCTATCTGGAATTCGCCTAAACGTGTGGCTGGAGGAGCAGCTTCTTCAGATCCGACGTCAAGTGGGCACGGAAGCAACTTACGTTTTGGAACACGGGAATGTTCCGTCTGCAATCTCTGAGGCCGCTAAAAAGGCTGGCGCTGGTCTGATAATCGCAGGAAGAAGCCATTGGTCTTCCTTGAGCGGCCGAGCGCGATCCAGAGTCCTGCGCGTTGTGCGGTCCTCGCCTTGTCCAGTCCTCAGCGTCGGATAGCGGCCCAACTGTGGCTAACCTCCAGGAATCGCGGACATGCAGGCCCAAATCACTTTGACCTTCAACTCTGATCGTTGGGATTCGTGAGCGCTGGGGATTTTGGCTCCTGCAAAGCCGCTTCGACTGGAGATCTACGTGCAGCAAATTCCATGCGCGTGATATTTTTGCCATTGCCGGCGTTCAGATTGCGCGTTCTGCAGGTGGTCTTGCCAGTCACGGTTAAGAAGCAAGAGGAGGAATTCTAACGTATGAAAGCGATGCAACTGTACGGATACGGAGGTGTTAACCAACTTCGATACGAAGATGTCCCGACGCCCAAGCCCGGTCCCGATGAGGTCTTGGTACAAGTCGCCGCGACGAGTGTCAATCCTATCGACTGGAAGATCCGAAGGGGCGATTTGAAAGACGCAATGCCATTGCAGTTTCCAGTCATCCTCGGGCGTGACGTCGCGGGCGAAGTTGTTGAAACAGGCCCAAACGTCTCGAAGTGGAAACGTGGGCAGAAGGTGATGGGGTTGGTGAACCGAAGCTACGCCGAGTTCTTGACTGCTAAGAGTGACGCGCTTGCGTTGATGCCGGAGGGGCTCGACCCGGAACAGGCAGGGGCTCTGCCGCTGGTCACCACTACAGGCGCACAGTTGATTGAGCATGTCGAACCTAAGCGCGGCGATACGTTATTGGTGACCGGAGCATTTGGAAGCGTAGGCCGCACGGCCGTCTATGTAGCGAAGCAGCGGGGGGCGCGTGTCATCGCAGGAGTTCGTGCGGTGCAGAAAAAACAGGCAGAATCCCTGGGTGCTGATCAGATTGTTGCGATCGACAATGATCACGAGATCCAGTCGTTGCCACAGCTGGATGCCATTGCGGACACAGTCAATCATGATGTCATTGGAAAGTTAATTCCCAAGCTGAAGCGCGGCGGAGTACTCGGTTCTGTTCTAGGAAAACCGAAAGCCGCTGAAGGGAAAGAGATCCGCGTTGCAGCGTTTATGTCTCACCCAGATGCCACGCGTTTGCGGCAGTTGGCTGAAGCTGTTCGGGAACGGGCGTTCAGCATTCCGGTTGCCAGAAAATTTAAGCTCAGCGAAGCGGGCGAGGCACAAACGCTGTCGGAACAGGGTAGCATCGATGGCAAAATTGTGCTTATCCCTTAGAGAGAGCTTACATACAGGCAAGGCGCGGATGCTGTTCATGCTGGTGACGGGCGGTGCTGAGCGCCAGGCCTTTGATGTTTTAAGCATTTTCTAAAATTTCTGCGTTTGCCTGCGAGGTAGAATTTGGAGCATTAAACTACCCTGCGAGGTGTCCAGGCGGTATGGGCGAGACGCGCATCCTGATCACAGATGTGGCAGAAAAGGAAGCGCCCTTCTGCGATCTTGATCAGGTTCTTCTAGCCACGGCTTCGGCGCCGTGGGCAGACATCCTCAAAATTGAACACCATTGTGTAGGACCCGGTGAGATTGCGTCTAGCGCTCCTCAAGATTTCCTGATTGTCGAACGTATCAACTCTCGCGACGAAATCGCATACCGTGTAGCTGGCGAGAAGTGGAAAAAGAGAGTTATTAGGCCCGGGGAACTCGACCTGGTCTCTGCGGGAACAGAGATCTCCGTCCGTTGGACACAACCGGCGGAGGTAGTGGTGGTGGCGCTCAATCCGGCGATTCGTCTCGGCTACCATCGCCAAGGCAACCGATAAGGATCACCTCGAGTTCAGAAATCCGCAAGGATTCAAGGATACGCAGATACAGAATATCGTTTCGGCGCTCCGCACTGAGCTGTCGCAAGGCTGCCCAACCGGAAGAATGTTCGGCGAATCGCTCGCCACAGCTTTGGTCATTCGCATTGCAAGTCAGTACTCGGTTTTCGGGGTCGAAGTGCCGGATTACCGGGGCGGTCTTCCCCCGGTACGTCTTCACCGCGTGATCGACTATATCCACGCACATTTGCTCGATGACACCAGTCTTAGCCAATTGGCTGCTGTGGCTGATCTGAGCCCTCATCATTTCGCCACTCTGTTTAAGAAAACTGTCGGGGTAGCGCCGCACCGGTACGTAATGCGGCAAAAAATTGAAGCTTCCAAGCGGTTATTGGTGGCCGATCGTTGTTCGCTTGCAGAAATTGCTCACCAGGTCGGATTCCCGAGTCAGGCGCACTTCTCCACGGCATTTCGGAAGATGGCGGGAATCCCCCCGGGCGCATACCGAATGCATTTCGCGAGCGAACGACTGAAATTCCGCTGATCTGAGGCTGCGAAGGCACCTCCGTTGCATCGCCCACATTTTCGGAAGATCGCGAAAGACTCGGAAGAAGTTGAAATACACGCAGGAGCAATTAAGATATCTTAATCGTGCCCGTATTTAGTGTTGCTAGACACAGGAGCATCCTCATGGCCGTTGCGCATGGCGATTACGAATTCTCTCCCGCCTACTCACGGGCGCTTGTGGCGACCACAGAAGCCATAGCTGTCCATCACGATCCCGACACTCTATTGCGGGACCTCGCGTGCAGACTTCGAAAGCTGATCAAACTCCTGACGCTTCAGGTTATCCTCTATGACGCCGAAGGCGGAGCCGTACTTCTGCGCCTCATCGATCCGCCGGACGCTATCAATTCTTATCCAGAAGCTGAGGCCCCCCCACGCCACTCGCCAAGCCAAATCGTTTGGCGAGAGCAGCAGCCGTTGATGGTTTCCGCTGGGAGTGATGCAGCACGATTTCCAAGATATGTGGCTTGGATGCACGAGGTCGGGCTCCAGAGAGAATACGTCCTGCCGGTCAGCTCGGCTGAAAGGCGCTTGGGCACGATCGGGTTCGGACCGATAAATGGGCATCCCCGCGTCGACTCGGAACTCAACTGCCTCCAGCTAATCGCAAAAGAGTACGCCGTCGCAATGGATGACATTCTGAACTTGCGGGAGATCCAATCGGCACGGCAAGAACTAAATTCGGAGCGTGATCGTTCTCGGCTGTTACTTGAGATCAACAATGCTCTGGTCTCAGATCTCAATCTCGATGAATTGTGGGAGAAGGTTGCTGAATGTCTCCGAAGCATAGTACCTCACGAATTCTCCGGGATGGCCCTCTACGATGCACAAATGGCCGGATTGCGCAGTGTGGAATCCAGATCGGCCAAGCATAGCCTTTTCGCAGAAGGGGAGGGCATCCCCATCCAGAGCACTCCCGCCGGATTGGCATTTGAATCAGGACGTCCTGTTGTGCTCACCTCTGCCGATCTGGATCGGTTTCCTTCGGCGAACGTCTGGCGCAACGTGATTGCGAAGAAGTCCTTTGGATCTGCCTGCATACTTCCTCTCATTTCCCACACTCGTAAGCTGGGAATTCTCGGCATGGTCAGCCGACGGGAAGCTGCTTTTGAACGGGAGAACGTGGCAACACTTACTAGTGTGGCTGCGCAAATCTCAATTGCCGTAGAGAACGCGCTTACCCATCGCGAAGTCGAATCGCTCAAGAACAAACTTAGGGCGGAGAAACAGTATCTGGACGAGGAGGTCCAGACGGCTTGCGACTTCGAGCTTATTGGAAACAGCGAAGCCTTTCTTCGTATCCAGGAGCAAATCGAAGTTGCGGCACCCACAGATTCGACCATATTGATCCAGGGGGAAACAGGGAGCGGCAAGGAATTAGTCGCCCAGGCGATTCACAAACTCAGCGGCCGCCGCGAGCGTACGCTCGTCAAGGTCAACTGCTCCGCAATACCTACCGGCCTTTTGGAAAGCGAGTTCTTCGGACACGAAAAAGGGGCGTTCACAGGAGCGATAGCTCGGCGCATTGGCCGTTTCGAACTTGCCCATCAAGGGACGCTATTTCTCGATGAGGTTGGTGACATTCCCCGCGAGTTGCAACCGAAATTGTTGCGCGTCCTGCAAGAAAAGGAGTTTGAGCGTGTGGGTGGCAGCAAGACGATTCGCGTAGACGTCCGCATAGTGGCGGCGACGAATGCCGACCTTTCACAACTCGTGGCCGATAAGGAATTCCGGGCGGACCTCTACTATCGGCTCAACGTTTTTCCGATTAACATTCCACCATTACGTGAACGTCCTGGGGACATCATTCCTCTGGCGCAGCGATTTGCGCAAAGCTTTGCGCGAAGAATGAAAAAACGAGTGGAGGTCATTTCGCCATGTTCCCAACAAGCCCTTGTTCAGTATCGTTGGCCCGGAAACATCCGTGAACTTCAGAACGTGATCGAACGCGCCGTAATACTCTCGCAAAGCCCTGTTCTGGAAGTGTCCTTGTGCGAGCGGAGATCTGTGGCGGAGGATCCGACGCTAGCAGGGAGAGAGCGTGAATACATTCTCCGGGTGCTCCACGAGACGAATTGGGTTGTGAGCGGAGACAACGGCGCGGCGAGACGACTCGGTTTAAATCGTTCAACCCTGCAATCGAAGATGCGCAAACTGGGAATCAGCCGACCGGAATACAGATAATAATTGCTTTGTCGAATGCCCGGCCAAGTCGTTTTACCTCCGCAGTTACGCGTACCAGTAGAACGCGTGGATATATACGCAACTTGATTATTGCCTGTTGTAGGTCTGCTAGCCTGCGCGTAGTCTAGCTCCAAGCTCTTGGATCAGCGGTAATCGGTGGGGTGATGTGCATCTCCCGGTGCCAAATGTACCAGATACCCCTATAATGTCTGGGTCAATAAGAGATCGGTGTGTGGCTTAAGAAAATGACTCACACAAGGGCGTGGCACTGACCGAGCAAAGTCACACGAAGCGCGCGGCTGCACCGTCGGCTTGGGCGCCGCTCCGTCATCCGGCATACCGGGCGCTATGGATTGCTAACCTCGCGTCCAATCTCGGCAGTTGGATGCAGGACATGGGCGCCGCCTGGCTGATGACGACCCTCACGCCATCGCCGGTGTTGGTTGCTTTGGTTCAAGCTGCCACCAGCCTGCCCGTTTTTTTCCTTGCGATCCCTGCCGGAGCTTTGGCCGACATCGTCGAGCGGCGCCGAGTCTTGCTGTTGAGCAATATGTGGGCGTTAGCCTCCGTAGTCGCGCTCACATATTTCACGCTGGCAGGGACAATCTCGCCTGCGATTCTCCTGGTGCTGACGTTCTCGGTTGGAATCGGATGGACGCTAGAGGGCCCCGCGCTACAGGCGGTCGTCACAGAACTGGTAAGCCATGCGGAATTGCCCGCCGCAGTGGCGCTGAACAGCGCAGGATACAACCTCGCGCGCGCCGTCGGCCCTGCAGCGGGTGGAATCATCCTGGCCAGAGCAGGCGCGGGCACGAACTTTTTCCTGAACTCACTGACGTTCTTCGTCGTGCTGGTTGTTCTGTATCGTTGGCGCGAGCAGTCGGTCAAATCGGTACTTCCCGCCGAGCGTTTCTCCGGCGCCGTGCGAGCGGGATTGCGATACGTGGCTTACGCACCCGCGTTGAGGGCAGTACTCGTCCGAGCCGGCGCCTTTATCGTGTTCGGCAGCGCACTCTGGGCGCTGCTTCCTGTGCTCGTACGGACCGCAGGGCATGGCCCCTCCGCGTATGGCCTCTTGCTGGGTGCGCTCGGCGCGGGAGCGCTGATCGGAGCGGGCTGCCTCCCGTTTGTGAAGCACCACGCTTCGCTCGATCAGTTAGTAATCGGAGGCACACTGGTATTCGGCGCGGTGACTCTCTTGTCCGCCCTGCCGCTCCATATAGGGCTATTGACGGTGATCATGCTGGCGGGAGGCTTCGCCTGGATGCTTTTGATTTCGAGCCTCAACGTCGCTGCGCGGATGGTTGTCCCCGCATGGGTACAGGCGCGATGCCTGGCCGTGTACCTGCTGGTCTTTCAAGGTGGCATGGCTGTGGGGAGCCTTGGATGGGGCATTCTCGCGCAGCACGCAGACGTCCGATGGGCACTGGTGTGGGCTGGTGCGGGACTCGTGCTTACGATCGTGCTTGCGCGCAGGTACGCACTAGCGCCTGGTCTTGCTTTGGATCTGAAGCCTGCGGGGAACTGGCCGGAGCCCGAGATTTCTCCTGAGGAGTCAGCCGTTGAAACCCCGGTGCTTGTGATGGTCGAATATGAGATCGATCCGGCGCAGGCGGACGAGTTTGTAAGCGAGATGCGGAAAATGGAACAGGTCCGGCGGCGTAATGGCGCGTTGCAGTGGGGCCTTTTCACCGATGCCGTGCGCCCAGGCAGACAACTCGAGGAATTCCTGGTCGAAAGCTGGATCGAACACCTGCGCCAACTCGAACGCTTCACCGCCGCCGACAAAACTGTCGAGGATCGTATTTTTGCTTTGCACAAGGGCGCGGAGCCTCCGCGGGTGACTCACTATCTGGCGGACGAACGCCCGCTATCTCAATGACGCTCTGCGCTTTTAAAGATGCCCTCGCGGGGCCATTATTGAAGGGAGAGACACGATGAAGACCGGAGCGGTGGACAACTCACAACACGATCGACGCGCCTCGGCCTCCCTGCGCGGGCTTGCCGACCAGGCCTTCTCGCGGGCGGCGGGCGCGCCACTCATCGAAGGAAACGATGTTCGGCTGCTCAAAGACGCACGCGAGAACTATCCGGCATGGCTCAATGCAATTCGCGAGGCGAAGCGTCATATTCACTTTGAGAGTTACATTATTCATGGAGACGATACCGGACGAGAATTCGCCGATGCCCTCATTGCTAAAGCCAGAGAAGGTGCGCGTGTACGACTCATTTACGATTGGATGGGCGGTTTTGGCAACACGTCGCGGCGCTTCTGGAATCGTTTGCGCGCCGGCGGCGTCGAGGTGCGTTGTTACAATCCGCCGCGCTTCGACAGCCCACTGGGCTGGATCTCACGAGATCACCGTAAGACGCTCGTGGTTGACGGGACAATCGGTTTTATTTCGGGATTGTGCGTTGGGAGAATGTGGGTCGGTATACCAGAAAAGAAGATACAACCATGGCGGGATACCGGCATTCAGGTGCGAGGGTATGCGGTCGCGGAAATTGAACGGGCATTCGCACAAGTCTGGTCAATGATGGGTGATGAGATTCCTGAAGAAGAACTCATCGCCAAAGACTCACACGATTGGACAGGCGATATAAACTTACGTGTCGTGGCGACCGTGCCGGCCACGGCGGGCCTGTTTCGCGTAGACCAGCTTGTTGCCGCCCTGGCGCGAAACAGACTGTGGTTGACAGACGCTTACTTTGCCGGGACGACGGCCTATGTCCAAGCTCTTAAGTCGGCGGCCATTGATGGAGTGGACGTGCGTCTTCTGGTACCGAATGCAACGGATGTCCCATTGCTCAGACCGTTATCGAGAGCGGGCTATCGACCGCTTTTAGAAGCAGGTGTGCGCGTATTCGAATGGAACGGCACGATGATTCATGCCAAGACTGCCGTCGCCGACCGGCGCTGGGCGCGCGTTGGCTCCACGAATCTCAATATCGCCAGTTGGCTCGGAAATTGCGAGATGGATGCAGTAATCGAAAATGAACGGTTTGCAGGCGAAATGGAGGAGATGTACCTTCAAGATCTGGCAAACGCGACGGAAATCGTCCTGGACAAACACAAGGTACGTGCGCCTGGCGCACCACGACGTTCGCATCCGATTATGACGAGCGGCGGCGGCAGCTCAGGGCGAGCCGCCGCTGGAGCGATTCGCATCGGGAACACACTGGGCGCGGCGTTTACGAACCGGCGTGTAATGGAGCCGGTGGAAGCGCGAATTGTCATAGCGGCCGGCGTGTTGCTATTGTTATCAGCAATCCTCTTCTGGTTCTTTCCAAGCGTTCTCGTCTACCCGGTTATCGTTGTTTTTGCATGGATCGGCTTTGCCCTTCTTTACAGAGGTTACAAACTGTGGCGCAAACGCAAGCGACAAACAGCAGGTTTTTCCAAGAACAGCGCGTCGCATGAAGGTACGGAGGATTCATGAGACAGAGCAGACTGGGCCACAAGCCCTCGCGGAGTTATGGCTGAAAATAGATCCTCAAATCCTGCCGTGCTCCCGGCAAGTTCCCCTCACCCGGTGCCCGATCGATCTGTTTCGGCCGCCTCACTGAACCTGGCGAAAGAGACCAATGCCGACAACGTTATGAGAGCGATTTCCAATGCGCCACGATTGCGCGATACAGATCTCTTTCTGTTCCAAGAGGTCGCGAATGAGGGATCGAATTCGAGCGTCGCGGAAGAAGTCGCGCGCAGATTGGGGTACTTCGCGGTGTTTGAGGCCGCTCCATCGGCTTACGATCAGGGATTAGCCGTAGTGACGCGTTATTCAGTCAGCGACGTCCAGATCAGGCCTCTAAAGGCGTGTGATCTTCGTTTCCGCAGCCGAAACCGGTTTGCTTTGAGGGCTATCGTGCAGACCCCCTGGAGCGACTTGCGGGTCTGGAATATTCATCTCGACACCCGCATCAACGCGGAGGAGCGCCTCGATCAACTTCGGCCGGTGATTGATGAAGCTTCGCACTACACTGGACCGCAACTGATCGGGGGCGATTTCAACACGAACGAGTTGTACTGGCTGAGAAACGTGGTTCCGGTGCCTGGTGGTCCATCGCACGGGGCCAGGATTCGCAGTGCGATGAAGGAGCATGGTTTCGAAACCCCCTTTTCAGGCACTCTCAACACGTTTCCGGCGCTCGGCCGCCACTTGGACTGGATATTTGTACGGGACCTGAGCCCTCTGGAAACCAGCGTGGAGTTCGTGCCGTTCTCCGATCACAACGCTATTTGGGTACGGTTCCGCTTGTAGGTCATGAGCTGATATGACAAACACACCAACATCGGCGGATAGTCAACGTGTCCAACTCTTCGGAAAAGCGGGATCAGCCGCCGCGTACACGATACGTGATTTTTTGACCCGCAGCGACGTTCCGTTCGAATGGGCCGAACTTACAAGTGATGAACAGGCTCGGCAAAAAGCCGGGGTCAAAGGTCTTAACGACAGCCGCCTGCCCGTCTGTCTGTTTGGCGACGGCACTCGGCTTGAGTGCCCCACCATTCGGCAAATCACCGAAAAACTCGGATGGTTTCATGATCCCTGCCGGTCGGAATATGACCTGGCAATCTATGGAGCGGGACCTGCAGGCCTGAGTGCGGCTGTTTACGGCGCCTCGGAAGGGCTCAAGACAATCGTAATTGAACGTTCGGCTATTGGCGGACAAGCCGGAACTAGTTCGAAGATTGAGAATTATCTCGGGTTCCCTTCAGGGATCAGCGGGGCCGATTTGGCGGAACTTGCTCGCGAACAGGCGCTCGGCTTCGGCGCCGAAATACTCGTGGCGCGAGAGGGAGTTCGCGGCGAGTTTACCGCCGGCCAGCGGACCGGGTATTTGGCCGATGGTACGAAAATTATTGCTCGGTGCGCGATCTGCGCAACCGGCGTCCAGTATCGACGGCTCGGTTTGCCGAACGAAGAGCATTTCCTTGGTGCCGGACTGTATTACGGGGCCGGAGCCAGCGAAGCCGCCCTGTGTGGAGAAGATCACGTCATTGTGATCGGCGGCGGAAACTCAGCGGGTCAGGCGGCCATGTATTTTTCGCGCTACGCCAGATTGGTGACGGTTGTCATTCGCGGTGAATCCTTGAAGAATACCCTTTCGACATATCTCCTGGACCGCATCCGCGCTGCTCGGAATATCGAAGTTCTCGCCCACACCGAGGTGACTGCGCTCGAAGGCGATGACCTCTTGCGTTCCGTAACTTTGATTGATAACAAGACCCGCCAGCAGCAGCAAGTGTCCACAAGTTGGGTGTTTGCCTGTATCGGTGGCGTACCCCACACGGATTGGGCAGCTGAAGCCGGCATCGCACGCGACGAGGGCGGCTACCTTGTGACTGGCCCCGATCTGCTGCATGAGGGGGGTGTTCCGGACGTCTGGCCGATCAATCGCAGCCCGTATTATCTCGAGACGAGCATGCCGGGATTGTTCGCCGCTGGCGATGTTCGGCACGGCGCGATCAAGCGATGTGCTTCAGCAGTCGGTGAAGGTGCTATGGCCGTAACCTTCGTCCATCGTTATCTCGAGACTGGTTGAGCTTACTTGAAGGCTGCGCCTCGGTTCGCGACTCGAGAGTGGTTCTGCGCAGTATATCTCGAGGAGCAAACAGCGCTATGCCCCGCAAAGTGCGGTGATGAGATTTCAGCAGGAGTGCTGATATTACAGCAGCAGGTTCGAGGCAGCATCGATATATCGCCTTCGGGCCGATTACTCACTGGCACTGAAATCGTTGCCGGCCCGCATGTTGGGACGATAAATTAGCGCGTGCGCCGCGCCAAGGCAATGGTCTCAACTGTCAGACATCGGTCCAAACCCAGTCGCGTATCTCCGGCATGTCCTCGAGGTGTTCCTTTGAATACGCTACTGCCTCGGCGATGCGCTGTTTAAACTGCTCGATAAGTGCCGGGGCGCGTTTCGCGAAACGCTCGGAGCGGCGGAGTGCTTCGATGCACAAATGAAAACGGCTCATACCGTTTAGGACGACCATATCGAACGGCGTCGTCGTGGTGCCCTGCTCCATGAAGCCACGCACATGGAAGCGATCGGGATTCGGTCGTCCATGGCCCACTTCGTGAATCGCCCGTTGATATCCGTGGAAGGCGAAAACCACGGGCCTAGCTGCCGTGAACAGCTCTTCAAATCGCGCGGGTTCCATTCCGTGGGGATGCGCATCGGGAGTGAAGAGGGTCATAAGGTCGACGACGTTCACTACTCTTGTCTTCAATTCCGGAATCACCTTCCGAAGCCACCATGCTGCGGCGACCGTTTCGAGAGTAGGAATATCTCCGGCAGCGGCAAGGACAACGTCGGGCTCCGTGCCCGCATCATTGCTGGCCCAGGGCCAAACCGAGGCTCCTCGCCGGCAGTGCTCAATGGCTGTCTTCATGTCCAGCCATTGCAACTGCGGTTGCTTATCGATGACGATGAGGTTCACGTAGCCACGACTCCGGAAACAATGGTCGGCCACAGACAGGAGGCAATTTGCATCCGGGGGGAGATAAATCCGAGCGACGGTGCCTCTCTTCGAGAGCATAACGTCGATCAGGCCCGGACCCTGGTGGCTGAAGCCATTGTGGTCGTTCCGCCAGCACGTGGAAGTTAGGAGGATATTCAAGGATGCGATCGGAACGCGCCATTCCAGCCGGGTGGCTTCTTCGAGCCATTTAGTGTGTTGAACGATCATCGACGCCGCGATCATGGCGAAAGCTTCGTACGTAGCAAATAAGCCATGCCGACCCGTAAGGAGATAACCTTCCAGCCATCCTTCACAAAGATGCTCACTGAGCACTTCCATGACACGACCTGCTGGATTGACATGGTCATCGATGGGTATCGTGCGGCCTACGAAGCAGCGGTTTTCGACATCGAACACATTGTTGAGGCGATTGGAATTGGTTTCATCGGGGCAGAATAATCGAAAATTAGCCGACTGAGCATTCTTGACAAACACGTCGCGCAGCATCGCACCGAGTTGTCTGGTAGATTCACGATGCTCGGTAGCGGGCTGCTTCACTTCCACCGCATACTCGCGAAAATCAGGCAGATTCAGATCGTCCAGAATTCGCCCGCCGTTGGCGTGAGGATTCGCTCCCATGCGGCGGTCTCCAACCGGGGCGAGTTCAGCGAGCTCAGGAATCAGCGTGCCGTTCTCGTCGAAGAGCTTCTCCGGTTGATAGCTGCGCATCCAGTCTTCGAGAGCGCGTAGGTGCGCCGGGTTGGTTCGGACGCTGGTGAGCGGGACTTGATGGGCTCGAAACGTTCCTTCTACCGGCAACCCATCCTGCTCTTTGGGGCCCGTCCAACCTTTTGGCGTCCGCAGTATGATGGCAGGCCAACGCAGATCGTCTTCGCTCCGGCCGCCATGTCGGGCTCTCTCCTGAATAGCGCGTATAGATCGGTAGCAACGATCCAGCGTTGTGGCAAATGCCTCATGGATGTAGTGAGGATCCGAACCCTCCACGAAATGCACATCGTACCCGTATCCCTCGATGATGCTGCGGAGGTCTTCATCATGTGCACGGCCGAAGACTGTGGGGCCGCCAATCTTATAACCATTGAGGTGCAGAATGGGCAAGACCGCGCCATCACGCGAAGGGTTCAGAAACGCTGTGCTCTTCCAGGAGCCTGCGAGCGGTCCTGTTTCAGCTTCGCCGTCGCCGATGACAGCAGCGACGAGCAAATTTGGGTTATCGAACGCCGCGCCGAATGCGTGAGTAAGCACGTAGCCGAGTTCACCGCCTTCATGGATTGAACCCGGTGTCGGAACGCTGACGTGACTGGGAATGCCCCCCGGCGTTGAGAACTGCCAAAAGAGACGCTGCATTCCAGCCTCATCTCGCGTGATCTTGGGGTAAACTTCGGAGTACGTTCCTTCGAGATAGACATTCGCCACAATCGCTGGACCGCCGTGGCCCGGACCAGCGAGGTAGATTGCATCTACATCGTGCTCACGAATCAGCCTGTTCAGATGGACATAGATCAGGCTCAGGCCTGGCGAAGTTCCCCAATGTCCGAGGAGCCGTGGTTTGATGTGCTCCGGTTTCAGGGGTTCGTGAAGCAGCGGATTGTCTTTGAGATAGATCTGTCCGATGCTCAGGTAGTTTGCCGCGCACCAGTAACGGTGCATTTTGTCCAGCAGATCCGGAGAGAGTGGGGGAGACTCCACAAGCGCTGGGTTATCCACGGCAACTGCGCTGGAAATGCTGATGTCAAATTCAAACATGGAAAAACCCTCCTGCCAGCAGTGCGAGAGGGGCTATAGTCCGCATGGGCTGGTTTGCATAACCAACGATTTTCTTCCTGCTTTCCATACGGGCCTTCTTTTGACGTTTGGGCCTAGAGGTATGGACCCGAAAAGTGGTTCGCATCTCAAATCCAGAGCTGATGGCGATACATTGGGCAGCACCGCACTGTGCTCCAAATCCGGGTTCGGGATTCGAAACCCGTCCTACTGCAGAATGAACCCCTTCGCAGCTGATAGACCGCATGGGTCGAGCAGGTGACCTGATGTAGGACCTCTGCCTGAGGCGATCTTGTTCGATTACTTGCACGTCGATTAAGGAAGCGATGCTGATATCCAATTGGGAGAATCGCTCGCTGGAAACGATTCCTGCGAAGCTTCATCTACGACATCCAACTTTATCGTGGCGGCCGCTGTTTGAGCGGACACTGCATTGCCACCCCGGTCCGTCAATGCCAGGTAAATGAGACCGCCTCCAGTGAGAGCGCAGACCAGCCTCGAAAGAGAGCCGAAACGGAAACTTAGGGCCAGCATCGCGGCACCAGATACGAGGGAAAGTGTCCGGTATTTACTCAGTTCTATCATCGCAGTATTTTGCACAAGCTACGTTTCGCATGCGCTCGTACACTCTTGCAATTCGATCTCCATCTTCTCGCGGCCGACATGTCCCGGCGCAGCCCGGAAAACTTTTTGTCCATCGATGCTCGGGAATTGAACATGCAGCGCCCAGCTGGTGGGAATGCGCTCATTCCGTATCAAAACATGGCAGAGTTACGCGAACAATTGCGTCGTAACGGATGAAGAACAGCCGAACCAATTATGCGCGACATCTTAACAGTCAACAGCGGCTCTTCCAGCCTCAAGTTTTCGGTCTACGACATGGATTCCGAAGAGGCACAGTTGGTGTCGGGCAGCTTCGGAAGGATTGGTCTCACCAACGCAGTTTTCAATGTAGGCGGTACGATGCAGCGTATAGAGCTCCCGGATCATGATGCCGCTCTGCGCGCCCTTTTCGGATGGCTTCAGGCTCATGGACTGTACAGAGATTTGACGGCTGTGGGGCATCGAGTGGTCTACGGGGGTCGTGAATATGAGAAACCCGAACTAATTACGCCAAAGTTGATCGAACGGCTGAGGAAACTCGTGCCGTTCGCTCCGGAGCACCTGCCTAATGAGTTGGAAGCCATTCAGGCCATCCACAGAGCACACTCGGAATTACCTCAGGTCGCGTGTTTCGATACAGCATTTCACGCGCAGTCGCCGAAAATTGGCAAGCTCTATCCGCTCCCCCGTCGCTATTTTGATGAAGGCCTGATCCGCTATGGTTTTCACGGCCTCTCGTATGCTTACATCCTGCAGGAGCTTGTTAAGCTACGACGCGCGTCAACCGGCGCACGAATCATCGTGGCGCACTTAGGCAACGGTGCAAGCATGGCTGCTATTCGCGGTGTTGAACCGATCGATACAACGATGGGACTAACTCCCTCCGGGGGACTGATGATGAGTAGCCGGTGCGGTGACCTGGATCCAGGTGTTGTTCTCTATCTTTTTGAAAGCGGATTGTCGTCACCTGTTGCTAGAACGGTTCTCAATGAGCAGTCTGGACTCCTAGGTGTGTCGGAAATCAGCTCCGATATGCAAGACTTGCTCGCGAGGGAGAGCGACAGTCCGTACGCTGCTGAGGCAATCGCGCTCTTCTGCTATCAAGCCAAGAAGTTTCTGGGGTCACTCGCCGCGGTACTTGGTGGTGTGGACACGCTCGTCTTCACCGCTGGCATTGGTGAAAATGCCGCTTCCATTCGAAGCCGTATCTGCGAAGGCTTGGAGTTTATCGGAATTCAGCTGGACTCCGCGCGGAACGAAGCAAATGCGCCCGTCATTTCCGCCGCAGAGAGCGCCAGCGAGGTTCGTGTGATCAAGACCAATGAAGAAATCATGATCGCCAGGTATACGGACGAGGTAACTGGCAGCAAAGCGCGTCCAACCGTCTCCTGAATTTATTGGATTGCGGTAAGATCCCGGCGCGAGACCGAATCCTAAACAGCGTCGACATAATTCGTTCTTGATTCTTCAGAAAACTGTTGGCAACCAAATTCGATATGAGGCTTGGCGCTAGGCCCTGGCGATCATCGGCTTGCCTTCGTGAGCTACCAAGAGGTCATGCATGTCGTTTGCGTGTTCTTCTTCGTTCGTCAGAATGCTTTCCATCATCACGCGTGTGGTCGGGTCTTTGTCGGTAAAGAAACGAATCAACTCGCGGTAATGCTCACAGGCGATCCGTTCGGCGATGAGATTTTCCTTGATCATCTCGATTAAATTCGCACCCTCAACGTATTGAGAAGCCGATCGCATTGCCAACCCTTCAGGATTGAAATTTGGCGTTCCGCCAAGCTGATTAATGCGTTCCGCCACCTTTCGCATATGCTCCTGCTCTTCTTTTGCGTGCTCCTCGAACTCCTCTTTCACTCCTTCACTCGATATACCGGTGGCAGCAATTGCGTTCATGGTGTAACGCAGCACGCACACAATCTCCGTTGCGAGCACGGTCTGGAGGATGTCAATTGCTTGCTTCACATCCCCTTGATAGGCGGGGGTGACGGCACCTTGTTCGATACTTGTGCGGGCTCTAGCCCGTAGCTGTTGCACGTCCGTTAAGAAGGGCTGATCACTTGCCATACGGCCATTGTAGTTGAGAAATGAACCCTCGCTTAAGGCTTCCGGACCTGGAAGGAATGCTGGAACCGATGTTCCTGAAATGGCCGTTCTCACAAAATAAAGCTCGGGTCTCGGAGCATTCGACCGGCTTACTGCTCAAGGAACGTGACCCTGCAATTGCACGCCAGCGTGGCAAAGTCACTAGAACTCACGGCTTCACACGGGTGTTACGCACCTTTCGGTGCTAATGGCGAAATGAAGACAGTACCAGATGATCCAAACTGAGCCATCCTGGCCCAGACAAAAGCAACCACATCAAAATCACGACATAAAGCACTTCAGGCAAGTAGAAAAACTCACCGAGCCAGCTGACCACAGATTTCGATTTGATACGAGGAAGAATAGTGGTTGATAGCGCTCCAACCATGACGCCTGTCAGCATCAGGCAGCAAAGTGGCGTCAGGAAGCCGACAATGAGGAAAGCCCCGAAGACAAATTCCACTAAGGCGACAAAAACGGAGGTTACCCGGGCTAGGGGAATCCGGGCAGCGAGTAGTGTCTGCCGCATTTCTTCGCGACGAGCGCGGAGGAACAGTTTGCCGCCGCCAGACGTAGCAAAGAGAACCCCGACGGACAAGCGCGCCAGCAGCATTCCCATCCATTGCCACTCGTGCAGGATGTTCGTCACAGATTCCCAGGAGATCATTGGCCCGTCCTTCTTATACTCCACATGCTCCACCTGCTCCGCCCGCCGTGACTCCTGTGTATATATGCTGATCTCGCTCAGGTACGTCTGAGTCAGCCGCGGATGACCTTCGCACATCACGTATCGTCACCGACCAGCTTTTCCCGCGGCGGCGAGCCGAATAGTCGTCGCGGTCGACATTAAATAGGATGTCGACAGCTGTTCCGGTCCGGATGAGGTCGAGATGCTCCGAGAAGTTCCAGGCTTTGCAATTCAGTGCGCAGCCTTCTTGCGCCAGCGGAATCATAAAATGCTTCCCCGGAGTTAGCGTCTTTATTGGCCCAGCAATGCGGGCGTCGCGTGCCAGAAACACAGGCACCGGATTGCCGCAACCAAACGGCTCCAGTAACTGAATGTCCTTCGCCAAATCGAGCGTCAAATCCGAGAAGCGCACTTCGGCATCCACAGCACGATGCGGGCAGTTCGGGATGGATCCTAAGCACTGGGAAGTGTAAACACCGAAGCGTGATCGAAATTCGTCAAACTGATTGCACCGGAGTCGTACTCCGGCAGCTTGACTGTGTCCGCCGAAGCCAAGAAACAGATCGGCCATGGTCTCCAGAGCTTTCAGCAGGTGAAACCCCGGGATGCTTCGGCCAGAGCCTGCCAATACTCCCGGTTCCTTTGGGTCCTCGGTCACAACGATCACCGGTGCACCGAGGCGCTCCACAAGTCGACTGGCGACGATGCCGACTACACCCAAATGGGCGTCCGGAGCCCAGAAGACGTGGCCTATCACTCCCTCGCGACGTTCGTGAGAGTGAATAATATCCTCGGTTACGGACCGTTCCAAAAGCCGACGCTCGGCATTCCACTTGTTGAGCTGAAGGGCGAGATCCTTTGCCCGAGGCCAGTCCTCAGTCAGCAACAGGTCCGTAACCGCCCGGGCGCTCTCTATTCTTCCCGCAGCGTTGATCCTTGGAGCAATTTGAAACGCGATCTGCTGGGAAGAAGGGACATCTCCAGAACCAACGCCAGCGACGGAGAACAAGGCCGCCAACCCTGGATTCCTAATGGTCCGTAAGGACGAAAGACCGCGAGCCACGAGAGTCCGGTTCTCGCCTACCAGAGGGACGACATCCGCTATGGTCGCAATACTCACCGGCTTGAGAAGCGAAGAAAGAAGTTGCTCTTGACGGCACGCAGGTAGACTGCTGCGGCGCAGCAGAGACTCTATCAGCTTAAACGTTACACCTGCGCCACAAAGATGCTTATTCGGATAATTGCAATCCAAGCGATTCGGATTGACGACGGCTACGGCCGGCGGCAAAGTAGCGTCTGGAAGATGATGATCGGTAACGACCACATCCATTCCGAGCGAGCAGGCACACTTGATGACATCATAAGACCTCACACCGGTATCTACTGTTACGATCAAGCTGATACCCCGTTGGGCGGCTTGTTCGATAACTTCCCGCCGAAGGCCATAACCTTCTTTAAGACGGTGGGGGACATGAATCTCAACCGATCCGCCAAGGAGATCCAGGCTGCGCTTTAAGATTGCCAGCGAGCACGTGCCATCCACATCATAATCGCCATACGCAAGGATTTGCTCTCGCCTCGCTAAGGCTCGTTCAATGCGTTTCACTGCAACAGTCATGTCTCGCAGCAGCATGGGGTCGAGCAAAGGTTGGGCGGTAGGATTTAGAAATTTGCGGCAGGCTTCTGGATCCAATATGTTTCTAGCTGCTAGGATCTGCGCCAGGATTGGGCTGACTTTGAATCGCTCGGCCAGGGCTTTTACATCTTTGCAGGCATGATTCTCAAGGGTCCACTCAGCAGTGGACCCGTTTTGGGACATAAAGACTCCAGAAGGAACAAAGAATTCTAAGAATTCCTACCCCGATAGGAGGTAATTTTGCGGTCGAGCTCATCGGCGGATATTTTTGGATCGACTTATTTGTCCACGTCGCCGCTGGCTCGAACAGGCGGGTCAGTGCCCTTTTGGGGAGGGGATTGGGTAACTGTATTGTCAAGGCCGCGAATTCGATTGGTGTGTCAGCGTTGTTCTACTTGCGTTCGCTGCGTTCTTCGCGTCGATTCGGACGCAATCTCTTTCCGAACGGTGGAAGCAAGTCCTCACGGTTGCTCACTTGCCGCTGAAATTGTGTTTGTTTCTGCCACTGCTTTTCTATTGGCTCGAAGTTCTCTGCACCTCTGCAGCACTTCGACACCGGCGTGGGGTTCAAATGTGGACGAGGCCGTGGTGTGTCGGAACGAATATGGTGATCACATCATCACATCTGCCGTGCGATCAAACTTTCGAAGCGGGAGTTTTCGTTTCAGCTCGACGTCATTATGCGACCCGCGGTGATCGCTCAGGCCATTCGACCCGAGGATTTCTCTGCTCGCCGAGGCCAGTAATGATTGTGGGCCGGAAGTGAAACGAGAGCGTTGAAATGAAACTCCAGTCCGGAGTCTCACTTTGCCCGACTCAATTGCGGGAATCGAGCAGGGCTCGTTAATCCGGGCCTAGCGAGCGCTCTTCAGAGTGACTGGATTGCTCAAAGTGAACATTAGTCGTGTTTCTGACGGCACGCGAACTCGTTCGCCGGAAGTGAAGACTTGCGCAGTCGCTCCGGCAGCGCCGCCCGACAAAGCCCCGATAGCCGCACCTTTTCCGCCGCCTGCGATGGCACCGATCAAAGTGCCTAAAACGGCCGTACCGCCCACCACTTCGGCTGATTTTGTCGTGCGAGAGTCGCTCGCTTTGGAGACCGCAGAGGAGGCCACGTCGTACGTATCGCCTTCGACCGTCATGCTTTTTATCCCGAGCTCAAGGAACGTTTTCCCTGTCATTCGGCCCGATAAGCTCCTATCGATTAGGGTCAGTGTGACATCGGAGCCAGCAGGAGCCAATATCTGGGTCCCGACGGTCAAAGGCCGGGCTAGACTGGCTCGATAGGTTTGCCCGACAGAGTCTTTCTTGGAATCGACCGTATCGATCAGACGCACTTCGACTTGCGTACCGGCTGGCACTGTAGCAGGGCTAGGAGATGGAATCGGCGCAGCAAGGGACTCTGGAGCGCTGGTCGGCGACGTCCCTCCTCCAAACACAACGCTCTTGATTTCACCGAGATCATAGGTATGTACCAGATCGCCCGCTGCAAAGCGGACGCTTCGACTATCTCCTCCTACAAACACGCCTTCCAAAGTCTGGCCATTCTTGAGAATGAGCGAATCCGCCTGCAGCCAAGAAGCGCTCACGCCCAGTGTGAAGATAATGAATAAAGCTCGCATCGTATTCTCAATGTCCAAGTTGTGAAACCAACCGTGGTTTCCTGAGTGCGACTGCTCTCGGCCGCTCTCAGCGCCGTAATGGGAGTACTCGTTTCATTTTTTCCTGCATATGGGTAGCATTCTAAAGTATTCTGATTTGTTCATCAAATGGGTCTTATGTCCACTTCTCGATTCGCACAAGTCGCCAGGCAACGCGCGGAGCAACAAGTTCGATTCGTCGATCCCGCAACATTGGCCCAAGCTGTCGACGAAAACGTAGAGGCGCAAGCATTTTGCTTCTGGGCTCGGCTCTGTATTTACGCGTATGGACGGATAACGCCGGTTCTACGCTCCTATCTGGATGAAAGATGTCCCGGCTTCGTCGATACCGTTCGCGGGCAAAAGTCCCCGAATCTGGACGTCGTTGCGTTCTGGCACATGCTGCAGGAATGGATCGAGACCCATGTCTTTGAGCGTGCGGTGAGAGAGGGCTGGCGAGACGCTCTTGGATACTATACTGCGGCACATCCCCGCTACAAGAAGGTAAGCGAGCAATGGTCCGAAACCCAGCGAGCCTTAGATGACCGGACAATTGCCGACCTGCCGCTTTATGAATTCTGGCGAGACGAACAAAAAGGAACCTAGGCATGGGCCGCATGCCGCTGGGTCTCGGTCGGCTGGCTGGCCAAAACTTCGTCAATGAGTAGTCGAAGGTCCGATTGAGGCTCGATTTTTGTGAGGTCGAGTTCATGAAGATTGCTTTCGAAAAATCTCATAAGATCCTCTTCTCTGACATGTTGCTGACGCCCCCTCTTCACTTTCCTTTTGGTGATGGCAACCTGCAGTTTTCCTTCGGCTATCCAGCGCAGCAGAGTCGAGTGGCGCACATGTAAACCACTTCTCAATTCGCGCAATGAATAGATGCCTAAGGATCGCTTAGAAACGGCTGTCCTCTCGCCCAGATCCTCGAGTTTACGTGACACGGACTTGCACGAACGCCCCAGGGCCCGAGCGATATTTGGCACGGACTGATGGTTCACGTGGTCCCACAAATACTGAAGATCCGCTCCATCCCATGGCTTTCGGCTGCGGCGTTGTGACTGCGATCTTTGACTCGCGTCCAGCGAGTCGGCAGCGGTAGCGCTAGACTGCGCGGAACCCTTCAATTGACGTGCGTCGCCCAAACGCTTCTGCAAGATCTTCATCCGCCGCTTGATTGCTTCGGGGCGGATGTCCTTGTGTTTCTGTGAGGCTCGATGGATTGCCAGCTCCTCGGTCTTCCTCTCAAGAGCGAGTGCTTCTCGCAGTATGCGATCCGCTTTGACGGGCCATTCTGCCTCGACAGGTGAGCTAGCCGCTATTCCAGCCGCGTTACGGTTGCCAGAGCGATACCAAGCATGCCGGCTTCGGATCTGCGAAGGCGCCACGGCGGGGTAGAGTGCCTGAATGCGACCGAGCGCGGCCTCGAACTCTTGGTCGGCGTTTCTGAGACCGGTCAATAGGATCGGGTCGACTTCGCGACTCCAAAATTCCCCGTTGAGCCAAGCCGGGAGGCCAGCCATGGCGAGCTGATTCAGCTTGGAAACCACCTCGTTTCGGTGCAGAGTAGGATCGAGCTCCAACACCTGACGTATCTCGGATTCCCGCCGCTCTAAACTTAGGTGGCTGGCGTGTTTTAGCAGCTTCTGGACGAGCCGGGCGAGGACGGCGACTTCGCTCACGCGCGGTTCCGCATTGACAATCTCGCGAACGGTCGCCTTCTGAACTTTCAAGGACTTACCGACTACAGCAGCAAGTTTTTCGTCAAAGCTAGACTGCCACAAACCGCCCGGTCCCGGAAAGCCGCCCCCGTTTTTTTCGATGACGGCAGTAGCTTGCCGATGAATTGACGCTGCGAGTTGAAAAGATTGGGTGGGGGAGGATGAACTGTTATTGGTGGGCACGGGGAATCTGAACTCCGGGTTTTTAGGCAAAAAGCGTGCGATTACGCCCTGTCATCAGATTTTGAAAGTAAGCCTCTAATAGAAAAGGCGCGAGATCCGAAATTTTTGACAGGGTGTGGAAAATTTTCGTATTCTGCTGGCGTACGAACTCATAGGCTGTATTTACGAATACGGCGAGAGGGTTGATTTTATGGCTTCTCCCGTTCCGGCTACATCCAAGATTCAGCGACTGCAAGAGTCTGTGCAGAAACAATGGTTCTGGATACAAGAGCACATCCAGCGATTCGATCGGACCGCCTCGACAAGCGATTTTGCAGACCGTATTGTAGGACGCCTCGTGGATCGCGTCGAGGAAGCTACCGACCCGGCTGGACTTGATGAGGCTGTCCGAAATACTGCAAAGCTACTATCGTACGAGGACCGTCGTAAACTTTTGCGAAGGGAAAAACGATGGAGGGCTTCTTCCGAGATGAATGTAGTTGCGGATCCCGACAGCCTGTCTTTCGCAGCTGAAGTCGAGCTGGAGTCGGAAATGGAGTTCATCCGTCGGCACGTCTCTTCCGATCAGTTCGCCCTGCTCCAATCTTTATATGGGTTCGAGGAGGAAGAATTAAGCATCGAGGAAGTGGCCGACAACCTAGGGATGCAGCAGATGGCCGTCTATCAAAAGCTTCATCGCCTTTACGTGAAACTCCGTCGAGAGTTGCAGTCGCGCGATACTGTCAGCTAATAGATGGCGGACGAGTTTCCAGAAGAATTTACAAACGAAGATCTGCGTGATCTGCATCGTCTTGTGCAGCAGGCAGCGCTGCACAGTTATCCGAATCCGGAACGCACCGGATGCCCTGGGCTCCGAGTTCTTGAGGAAGTAGCGAACACTCGTGCCCCGTTCCAGCACCCTGCTTACAACCACATCAAAACATGCTCCCCTTGTTTAGCAGAAATGCTGAATCTTCGAAAGGAGAGAATCCGAGCCCAAAAATCAGATCTGATCAACCTCCCAAGCACAGTCGTAAACCGGAGCATTAGATCGCCGAGCATCTCCCAGCGCGTCTGGCGGCAGCCGATTTGGGCTTGGATTGCAGTGGCCGTAGCATTGCTGGTCTCTGGATCTCTCGTGCTCAAGACGTTCGTTCACTCCGGCTCTCCGGCGCACAACAACAATCACATAGCGATCATCGACAGAACGATCAATCTCTGGGATCGGGACACGCCGCGCGCCGCAGGGGAGCCTGCCCCGCTCGAGGCCGTAATATTGCCAGCTGCGTTTCTCCGCGTGAAGGTAATCTTGCCTAGGTTCAGTGCCAGCGGCAAATACAGCATTGCCGTCACCAGCGACAACAGTGGCAGTAACGTTTTAGCGCGAGGTGTCGGACCAGCAGTAGGGGATGGGCCCCGCGAGGTCGTAACCGTCACTCTGGACTTGCGGGGGAAGACGCCCGGGTCCTATTTTCTACAAACGACCCGGGAACAGGACGACGCCTCGTACTTCTATCCCCTGAAGGTCTCGTGACGAGCTATAACGCATTTGCGACCTCCGTTGCTTTTTGAAGCTGATTGTCTACTCCATGGACCGCGTTTTCGTACGACCAGTCCACAGGGACATCTGGTTGGATACCGTTCCCTTCGATGCGATTGCCAGACCAGCTGATGTAAGCTGCTATCGGAATGGTCAGACGGTAGCCGAAACCCAGCACCGATGCCTCTCGTGCGACCAAGTGGCCAGGCGTCTTACTGCCGACAACAGTTGCGAGACGGTTCTCCTGGGCAAACTGGGTGACCATTTCTGCCGCACCGGTCGAATGCTCATTGACTAGCACGACGACTTTACCGTGGAAATTTTGATTCCCTAAACCTTCGGTTTGCAGCACGACAGATTTTTTGGCGCCGTACTTCAAGGCAAGCAGCGCGATCTCCCATTTTCGGTGGGGAATGTGACCAAATCGGGGAAGGCGGTTTTTATCGTAGCCGCGCTCAGCAGTGCGCCGGTCCAGACTATAGCCGATCGGCTCAGCACCCGGAGTGAGATAACTCATCAGCCGCACACCACCCACTCCTCCGCCAGGATTGCCGCGAAGATCAATGATCAAACGGCGAACTGAGTTTAGCTCTGACCTGACTATCGTTTCCATCTGATTTGCGAAATCGATTCCGATCTTTCCTGGAAACAGCGATACTTTCAGGTGACCCAACGCATTATCTACCGATGCAGCTATGCTTTCCGGTTCTGCATAGGGGCAGTCGTTGTACTTCGGCCGCGGTGTTCTCAATTCGAAGTGAACTTCTTTTCGTTCTCCGTTCCGGGAAATCGCAACGGGTATCCGCTCGCTCATTTGAAAAACCGGTTTCTCCGGCGGGAGTATCTCGGCGTTGCGAATACTGATCAAGATGTCGGCCGATTGAATTCCCGCTCTGGCCGCAACGCCACCGGGCTGCACATCCTGAAACACCCATCGTTCTCCATCATGAGCCGTCGCAACCGCACGGAAGCTGGCATTTATGGCATTACGTGGGGTAATAGCGGTATGTCTACTGAGCAGCCCCAGTCCGCTGGTGTTCAGCTCGGCAAGCATTTCTGCCACGGCGCCTTCAAAGGCCTCGGTTGACACCGCGCCTAGTATGGCCTCCCGGTGTCGAGCGACAATCTCATGCCAGTTCTTACCACCGAAAGAAGGATCGTAAAACTTCTCTTGAACGAATCTCTCGATTTTCGAGAGCAACTGTTCGCGATCTGCTCGAGTGAGTGTTGTCATGGAATGTTCCTCGCAAAAGTTGTGGATGGCGGCGCAACCGACAAAGGGCCGGCTGGATCCCCGACGAGCTCAAAAGCCGCCCAATAATACGGTGGTAAACCAGACCTATAAAGCACCAGCTTCGCATCGTTCAGTGCTTCGCCCTTTTCTTCATTGTGAGACAGCCGAGCATAGAATTCCGTCATCAGGCGATTAGTGGCATGATCTGCAACCTTCCACAGCGTCGAGACGACACTTTGCGCGCCGGCTTCGATAAAGGCGTCGCTCAAATCTGCGATTCCCGCTTCGCCGACGGGACCGACACCGGTATTGCAGGCAGATAGTGTCACCAGGCCAGCATGCAAGCGAAGCCGACGAATCTCGCGAACCTGCAACAGTCCGTCGTCCGGTGGGTTGGGACTATCCGATGGGGCGAAAACCAAGGCAGATCTGTCGGGGTACTCCAGATCCGCATAACCATGCAGGGCAAGATGCAGAACATTGTACTGATCGAGAGGAAGCGATTTGAAGTGAGTTTCCGTTGCGTCTTTTCCAAGCAGAACCTTGCTTGGTTTCGGCAAGTCACGTGCGATGGTCTCGACCTCTTCCTTGCTGGCGGGAAGGGCCGTCAGTTGACTTCTCGACAGGCCATCCAGCGACCGATCGAGTTCTAAGGCGCGAAAAGCGCGGAGTGTACCGAGAAGGAGTTTATTTATCTGGGGCGCTTCTGTCCAAGCTGCGACCCCAACATACGGGAGGCGACGTATCGAAGCCTGAACTCCTGCTCTCTTCCTCAGAATGTGCAGCACAGTTCCCGAGGGAACCGTGTTGACCAAATGAGTCGCAAGCAAGTATTTACCGTTGTCGACGAGGGCGGAAAACGGTAACAAGTGCAGATTTCCGTCGGGGACGATGATCAGCCGTTCTTTTTCCTTGCATTCCGGCATGCTCCCAAGAAGTTTATAAAACAGGGTTTGGGCCAGGCGCATATCTGATTTCCCGTCTCGAAGGAGCAGGCGGTATTGATCCGACTTCTTCTCGATCTCTTCTTTGGAAGACAGAATGTACCGGTGCACGGAGGTATTGGTGATCACCAGCGCGAACGATTTGGGGGCATCTAAAACGTACTCAACCATCGCTTCCGACGTCTCCAGATCTTGCTGGAGTGCCGCTAAGGAAACCGGATGCAGCGCTGTCTGGCCAACGAGCGAGGTTGTGTCCAGTTGCTGCTCTGTATCGTAAATGGAGTGTGCAATCTGCGCTCGTTCGCCAGGATCATCGGTATCGATCAGTTGCAGGTTTAGGCGCATCAAACGTTGGTCAGCAGCGGTAGGCTTGTGCGGCTGAACCGCTCGATGATGTTGCAGTGCCTGTGCCTCAATCCTTCCGCGCGCTTTTTCGAGGATGCGAAACGCACCGTCATAATCGCCTTGGTTGCAGAGCGAACTGAAAAAGCCAGAGTACACGTCGCTGAGTTCTGCAATCAAGAGGCGCTCTACATTCGGGGTCGGCGCAGTTGCCAGTAAGGCATCCATCACGTCTGCGCTCTTCCGATACAGGCTGTTGGACAGTTTCGTTCTGCCGAGCTTTGCTTCAAGTTCAGCTTTGATGGCTAAATTGGCCGGCACGAAATGGAGCTCGTCCGGAATGTGCATATTCGCATTCAAGCTCTCGTCCACGGCGGCCAGGGCCTGCCGAAGATTCCCCTCGTGCTCGTACGCTTGTGCGAGCGGCCCGCCTACTTCGGTCAAACCTCGCCAATAGGTTAGATCGCGCGCGTATTGAGCCGCTTGTAAGTAGTCGGCAATCGCATCGTGCCATCGGCCCAGGTGTTGGTATACCCCGGCTCGGGTTGCAAGAACCTGATACAGGCCTCCCTTCGGGCGGGCTTGCGAAACACGTTGCATCGCTTCGTTGATAAGCGAAAGCGCCTCGGTATATCGACCTAACCCGGTCAACGCTTCCACCTTCGCAGTAACCGCAATCCGCGGATACGGAATGGCAGAATTGGATTTCGCTAGCCGAATCGCAGTGTCCAGAGGTCCCAACGCCTCGTTGTATTGATGAACCAGTTCCACCAAACCTTCCCCGTACACGCTCGCGTAACGAACGATGGCCGCCTGGTCGCCGAATGTTTTCGCCAATCCCCAGGCAGTGAGCACTTGCTTCTTGGCTGTCCCGACATCACCCAGAAGCGCTGCTGCAATACCCTGTTCCCCGATCGCCCGGCTAGCAAGGAGTAGGTGACCACGCCGCCGGGCGAGAGCTTCCACCGTCTGCCAAGTGCTGCGCCCAGATGCGGCATCATAGTTCGTTTCGAATAGTCCGCGGACCGTGAGAATTCTGAGCCGCGTCTCCTCATCGCGCGCTTCCGGTAGCGCGAGATCTTGCGTCAACTTCCAAATCTGGTCTGGCAGGCTCGAGATTTCCATGAGCGCTGGAACTTGGCTGACCCGCGCATAGAGCGCCTTCGTCAGATCGTGTTGTCGTTGAAAAAGGACTTCCGCTTTCCGGTAGAGTGGAGCCGCCCGGTCCCAGTCGTTCGACCACGCGAGGTCGTCCGCCTTTTGTAGAAATGCCTCTGCGCTGCCGGGACGAGGGCGCATGGCAATACGATACGCCAGCACACCGAGCCAAGTCACCGTAAGTACTAGAACCGCAATGGCGGCAGACCAGAATAGGATCCGGGCGAGTCGTTTCATGGGGGAGACGGCCTATCTCGTTTATAGCCCAACAACTTCCATCCCCTACGCTTCTGGCGATAATTATCCAAACATCCGGGAAGTACTACAAAGCTGTCGGCGAGGAACCCGTCGCATCGTGGTATGCATTTCTGGCTGATAGTGCTGTCCATTCACCCGACGAGACTGGATAACAGAGCGGACAAAACAAAATCAGGGTTGCGCGGAGCTTTGTCGTCGGGTCACGGGATCGCATCCGCGCAATTCCAAACGTTTGTTTTTGCGACACCCAAAGGCTTTGGGCTAAGCTGCAAAAATGGGTGCTCCTGGTACGAGAGGGGAACCGAATTGCTATCTTCGGCGGTTTGCCCGCGCCTCTTTGACAGCGTTCCTGTGTTTGCTTCCCCTAATGCTTTCCGGCGATACCGTCCGGCTCAAATCCGGCCAAACCGTAACGGGCACCTGGATCGGTGCGGATAATCGTGAGGTGCGCATCGCGGTCGGAGATCGAGTGCAAACGATACCGATCAGCGAAATTACCCAGATCGATTTCGGCGACTCGACTTCTGCATCCTCTCCGACACCTAGCCCGGTTCCGCCTATCCCCGCGAAACCGGACACTACGGACAAGCAAGCCAAATTCTGTGAAGTGATCGCCGCCTATCGAACGGATGTCATGCGGACCGTAAACGAACCAAACCCAATTATTCGCGCCGGGATGCACAAACCAGAGCCGGCCGACTATGAGGGGCGACTGGCAGCGATTCTCGGTACATCCGGAGAATTCGATTCCTGGCGCGGAACCGTGAGATTTCATGTCACCGGCCAATGGGTGGTTCTCGAGTTTACGCCCGATTGTAAGCCTCCGCAGAGCGTGGCCTTTGCAACGGCTAATTCGGCGCAGACGCGCGACGGCACGCAAACGCTCATTCCCTTGAATTCACCACTGGCTCGAACCTTAAGCCGAGTCAAATCTAACGATTCCGTGATGGTCAGCGGCCATTTGCTCTACACGGGAGGCAAATCAGCTTACCGCGGATCGCCCGACAATCCGAATCCAAGCGTCGCGGCTCCGCGCTATCTGGCCGTATTCAATAACGTAACGGTGACGCGGAAATAAAAACCCAATGAGCAAAGAACAATATATCCGGGCATCAGAAATCGGGTCTTATCTGTTTTGCGCAAAAGCGTGGAGCTATAACCATCGGGGAGTGCGCCCGGCCGGAGAAGCTCTGAAGAGTTGCTATGCCGGCGTCGTGTTTCACCGAACGCATGGCACGAGCGTTGTGCGTTCCCGTAAGCTCATGTTCATTGGATTGATCCTGCTTTTTATAGCGTTAGCGGCTTCGTATTTTATGCGGGCGTTTCTGCATTAGGAGAACGGATGCTTCTCGTCTTGCTAGTCCTGGGTCTCACTTTGCTGCTCGTCGGGTTAAGCGCCTGGTTGCGAACGGGTCTGCCGAGTTCGCGAATCGTATCTGCAGATGTGGGATCGGCGCTTCCAGCAATGAAGCCAATGGTTTCGCACCGGTATGGCTTGACCGGTAAACCGGATTACTTGGTTCAAATTACGGGTGGAATTGCCCCTGTTGAAGTGAAATCCGGGAAGCTTCCGAGAACGGGCCGGCCCCATGTTGGAAATGTCATGCAACTTGCCGCGTACTGCTTACTTGTCGAAGACACGATGCAAGTGTCCGTACCATACGGAATCATCAAGTACGGGGACGGCAGCATCAATGTTCCTTTTACAAATGCCGTTAGGCGTCAACTGCTAACGCTCTTGCCTAAAATTCGAACAGCTAAGGGTGATTTGGCTGGTTGTCATCGCAGCCATCGGCAGCGCACTCGCTGCGCGAAATGTGGGTATCGAGCCGTCTGTTCGGAAGCTCTGAACTAGACAACGAATCCTGTCACTTGACCGATGTTGTCAAACGCTGCACTGAACGAAAATGAGGGTCAACGTAAGAATCCTACTTCACCAATGAGGGGCTATCAACAGACTTTCGAATCCGCCAAGAATACACTACAGAACAGTCCCGAGCTGTTTTTCCCGGTTGCGATCTTGATCGTTTGGCGGGCGCTTACCGTACGTCCGAGTCCCCGCGGGTTGTGGATCGATGGCGCTCTCGCCATTCTCCTCTGCTGGTACGGCATCCGGGTTTTAGGCGCTACACAGTGGATGAAGCGCCTCGGATGGAATGAGCCGTCAGCAGTTTTTTGGGGCTGGTCGGCTTCTGCTGGGTTTGTCTGCGCATTCATCGTCTTAGGCGTAGCGAGGGCTGCCGGAAGGCCACTCGGAACCGTATATTCCGTCAATCTGCTGCTCCTCGTCAGCACTGCCGGTCCGATTCTGGAAGAGCTGTTCTTCCGTGGGCTCTTGTATTGGATGCTGCACAAGGCGCTGAGGCATACCGGTGTCCCAGCCGCGATCGTGTACCCGGCGAGCATCACGCTCTTAGCCGCGCTATTTGCTTTTGCTCACGTAGGCAGCGATATGGTTCATCTTTCGTCAGCCATTTTTACGGGTGTTGCCTTCGGCGCGATACGTGTGATCTCTGGCTCAACAGCCTGTGCCGCCCTCATGCATGCTTCCTATAACTTCGCTCTGTGCTGGCTGGCCCTGATGTTTTCACAGTAACGCTCATGTTGACGTTCGGTGCTACGAGCAGGTCTTCAATGCGTATCGGCAACTTTCTAACGCGAATGCCGGTTGCATGATGGACTGCATTCGTGATTCCCGCAGCAACACCGGCAAGGCCAATCTTGCCAACGCCCCGGGCACCGAGCGCATTAAGGTTGTAATCCGGGTAATCGAGGAAAGTAACGTCAATCTCGGGGCAGTCGGCGTTCACGGCTACGAGACAGTCGGCGAGGCTGCTATTAATAGGTCCGCCACTGCGCTGTTCGTACTCCGTCGCTTGCAGCATCGCCATGCCAACTCCCATGACCACCGCACCTTCGATCTGGTTGCGAGCGGCACGCGGAGTAATCATGCGTCCGGCGTCAATCACAGTGACGACGCGGCTAACGCGCAGGCGCGCGATCTCTGGCTGCCACGTCACTTCGACAAACTGCGCGCCGTAGCTGTGGAAAGAGAACTTCAGGTTCGGAAATTGAACTAGCCCGTCTCTACTTCTGATAGGGATCGAGGACTACCTTCACGTACCCGTCCACCCGCTCATCAAACCGGCGGAACGCATCCGGTGCATCCGTCAGCGGTAGACGATGAGAAATGATTTGCCCTGGCCGAGCGCGCCCCTCGACAATCATGTTACGCAACATAATGTCATACCGTTTGTCCTGGTCGCGCCCGAACCTCACGCTAATTCCTTTGTTAAAGAAAGTCGCCCAGGGCACGGTCAAATGCCCAGTCTTCTCGGCGGGGTCAACACCGAGTGGATCTTTCGGGGGAAACACTCCGATGATGGCAACCCTCCCAGTCGGGTTCACCAACTCGGCAAGCGAAGCGATGATCCAGTTCGGATCTTCCTGGGAGTAATCGCCACGTGACCGTGCCTGGAACCCAACCGCATCAATGCCGCACATGACGCCGTCCATCACATGCTCGTCGCGGTATGCGCTATCCATGCGCTGTTTTTTGCGGTGTTCCATGATTTGCTTAATTGGATCTTCCGCCTTGTAGTCGATAGGAATCGCTCCGAACGACTCCGCCATTTGGAGTCGTTCCAGAATTGAGTCCACTACATACACCGGAGCAGCGCCACGCAAGAGCGAACAGTATGCAGTCATGAGTCCGACCGGACCCGCTCCGAAAATGGCGACCGAATCACCCCGGCCCACTTCCGCTAGTTCCGTGGCGTGATAACCAGTGGGGAAGATGTCGGCCAGCATCACAAAATCATGCTCCCATCGATCACCGGCTTCGCCCGGCAGCTTCATCGCATTGGCATCCGCGAAAGGAATCCGTAGAAATTCCGCTTGCGCTCCGGGATAACCGCCCTGGTTCGGATAGCCGTAAGCCGCCCCGGCATGTCCAGGATTGGTTGTCAAGCAGGAGCCGCTATCGCCTCGCCAGCAATTGATACAGAATCCGCAGCAAATATGCGTCGGCACTACAATGCGATCGCCCTTCCGGAGTGAATGCACAGCGTTGCCGATTTCTTCGACAACGCCCAACGGCTCATGGCCGATCACGTGTCCCTCGTAAGGCATCCGGCCATCGTAGAAGTGAAGATCCGTTCCGCAGATGGCCGTGGAGGTTACACGCATCAAGACATCCGTGCTGTCCTTGATCTCCGCATCCGGAACATCCTGCACTTGCACCTGACGCGTACCCTTTAAAACCACGCCCTTCATGTATCGCCTCTCTCTTTCTTCAGCCGACGAGCTTATTCGACTTCGCTGGAATTTTTTCCAGCTCTTCCGCGGACAGGTTTGTATGTGCCCGGGCCACCTGCGCAGGCAGAGCGCGCAGCCATTGATTGAGCGAAATGTCCTGGTACTCCGGCGCGGCGAACATTTCTAGGAACACCATATCCTCGTTACCGGTGTTCTCGATGTAGTGGCCAGCCATGGCTGGGACAAAGCCGACGTCGTTGGTGCGAAAATCCATCGTACGAGCGTCCTCCTCGGCATTGAAGACCGTCATGCGACCTTGACCTTTGATCCAGAACTGCCATTCACTGGCGTTGGGGTGCCAGTGCAATTCCCGCAGGCCGCCGGGCTTGACGGTCACAACGGCAGCACAGATTTTGGGCGAAGCGGGAAAGTTATGCACATCCACCACCTTCACGTTGCCGTAAGAGTTAGTGTGTGTTGGAGTCATGGTGCTAGCCCTGAAGGTGAAAACCTGTCTGGGTGTTGGAGCGGGCTGCGCGACTTCGTTGCGGTCTGCGTCGAGTGACTGAGCCGGAGCCTCGCTGGGAAATATGTAGAGCGGATCACCCTTCGGCAGCTTTGCGATAGCGTCAGCACCCAAGCCGAAATTCTTTTGCAGAACATCGGGCGGCGTGTGCATCAGCCAGTCGGAAAGCAGAAACGTGCTCTCCTCCGAGAATGAGCCTTGATTAAAGACCAGCAGAAACTCACACCCGTCCTCCCCGATACCCTGAATAGAATGTGGAAATCCAGCGGGGAAGAGCCACAGATCGCCTTCGTTGACCTCATCCACAAACATCGAGCCATCCGGACTTAGTAGCGTTACGCGCGCCGCGCCCTTGAGCATAATGGCCCATTCATCCGCCAAATGCCAATGCAGCTCGCGGTAACTTCCCCGTGTGAGACGCATGTTGACGCCCGCCAACTCTTTGGATTCCGGAATCTCTCGCTGCGTAATCTGGTGCGTCCAGCCGCCTTCCTGTACGCGACGATGTGTCAGATCGAAGGAATGCCAGATCACCGGGATCGAGCCGTGATCGGTCGCCGGCGGCATATTGCTGTTCGGGTTGATTTTGACTAGCTCAAAATTCTGTTGACCGGGGTTGCTTGCGGAATGGTCGCGTTCAGCATTCGCGCTGTTCTGCTCGGTTTCTCCCAAGACCTCTGGCGTCGATCGGGACGGTGTAGCAGCCATCGTTACTCCTCAGTGTGGCGAGGAAATCCTATCACGGATATGTTCATCGTGCTGCTTCCGTTCGAAAAACAGGGCATGTCCGCACCTTTAGAGCCTAGGGGCATTCGGAGACTTATAGCGAATTTCAAGTTGCTGTAAGGCTATCGTACTTAACGGCTCAGAAGCGGAAGCCAAATCAGGCGCTTACGCTTCCGGCTCGGTTTCAGCACTTTCCTGCCTCCCTTGCAATAACAAAAAATCTGCGCCAGCAAGTATTCTTAAACTGTTGGCAATTACCAGCGGGCTATAGCGGAGACCGGCGGAAAAATCGGCATTTCGCAAAAAGTTATCAGGATTGCTTTTGTCCAAGCAAAGTTGTGAACATTATCAATGGATTGACCGATTGCCTCAAGCCGGGGGGCAAGCAGATTCCAGGAGAGGCCCTGGCCGAAGCAGATCGATTGAAAAGCCTAATGTTTGCGGGATACGATTCACGTTTCGAAGGTGACGAGCCACCTGGGTCTATGCATGAGGCGTAGTTCGCGCGTCGTACGAACGTCAAAACCGAGATTAGAAATCGATTACGCTGAGGGCATTACATTATCAGCCGTTTCCCCGGTAACCGATTTGATTGAGGTACTCCAGTGTACGTGCGGCCACGGCCGAGCTGCCTTCCGCCGAAACGCCGATCGCGACGGCGCGTCGCGCGCTCGGGCAGAATGAATCTGCTCATTGACTGCGATGTCATGGTCGAATGTATGAATCCGATACCAACCGGAGCTGGAAGAACAGAGGACCTCCGTTGCTGCGTGCGGCAATTTATTTGCAACCTCAAATGACCTTCCGTACACTGAGGGCGAAAGGAGAACGCGATGCGATGTTCCGCTTGTGGATTCTTGATTGACGTGTTCAACGAATCGCAACCGGTGTGCCCGGCCTGCGGCGTTCCCCCGAGCTCGCCAGATCCGGACGACTTCGAGCGAATCGAGTTCGAGGCCTTGGGAGGCCTGAACGAATTCGACGGCGACGTGGAAGACGAAACCGCAGAAGAGGGAAGTGAACCGGAACCAAAGGCGCCTGGATTCAGCCAATGGGTGAATTGAAAAGAAAAAAACGAATCGTGCCAGATGCAGCCACGGCAACTGGCTGAGCCACTTCCAGGAGAGCGGATGTTCGCCGATACGCTTCAACAACAGCCCTGCGTGACCGTAAATGAAGGAACCGGTCATCACCGGACAGCAGCCGCGAGTCGCCCACTTGGGGAGGCGATCTGTCGGGCGTACCGATCTCCGGTCGACCTCCCGTTCTACGAATCTGCGGTCGAATAGAGTCAGGTTCAATCAACACTCTCTGTGCCTGACGGAGCGGAAAATAGAAGTTTCTGGCGTAAGATTCCGATTCCACGATGATTCGAAGACACGGGCACGCCTTATCTGTTCAAATACAGCCCGAGCCTAGAGGAAAACAAAGCGCAGTAAATATTCTCGCGCCGGCAATTCAAGCCCCGACCGTTTGTCGTGGTCTTCGCATGCGAGCCCAAGCGCCGGGGTCGACAGGGATGGGGTTCACCCTACCCGATGCCAGATTCACGAAGCCGCCGTGATAGGTTAACTCACCGTGCCGGAACAGCCGGGCTAACATAGCGAGCGCATGCTGAGCCAACATGGCATTCACAAACGGTTCTTGTCTGACCAGGGATGCAGCTGCGCTGCAGGCCGGCAACGAATCGCGCGCATCGAGCGACGCTCTTGTAATTTGCGGGAATAATTCATCGACACAGGGCAACCGATTCGATCGTCCTTTCCTGTTCAGACGTAGCGGCTCGCCCAACAGGAACTGACCGGAAGCGGCTGTATTCCCCGTGTCCAGCCAATAAGCAAAGCGCCGTGTCTTGAGCCGCACAATGCGCGCCAGAGTGGCGCGCGCCGTGCGGGTATCGACACAACTGATCAGAAAGTCACAATCGGGCAGGTCTCGTCCATACCGAACGTTCGTCGGCAAAGCAACCCAATCGAGTCCCCAGAATAGATTCAGCCGTTGAATCAAAGCATGCACTTTGTACAGGCCGATCTCGCTTGAAGTAAACGGTTGCCGCACGCAGTTGGTTTCTGTTACGCGATCTCCGTCGACCGCATGGACGTGAATGCCCCCAGGATGTCCGGCGGCCAGCAGCGCGTGATGCAAGTAGGGAAGGCCCGACAGCACGGCGGATCCTGTGCCGCCGCATCCGACCACCACGATCGAGATGCGGCTGCGCAGCATGCAGAGTTTTACACGATGTACGGTTGATTTCGGCACAATGTCTCCCGCAGCGTTCGCTTAGGTACGAGATACTCGACTGGAAAGATCTTTTTCCCGGCGAGATCGCGCCACATACCGAGAAAACCCTCTGGATGTCTGCACAAATGACGTCCCAAGTTGGAATGGGTAAAGCGACTGTGGAAATAAGCCTCAGACCATTGCGTTAAGCTGTCGATCTCGACCGTCCGAGGCACGGGCATGTCTCCGTGACACACCGCGCCGTTTTCCGAGGTGTTCCAGTACGGCGCCGTGTGCAGCTTCGTTTCTGGCGTTGGTCTACTATTCGTTGCAAGCGCCCAGACGTGCAGCTGATGATGCACAACGGCAAAGACTAGAGGAGGGTGGGGGAATGACTTGCCATGGAGCGTTTTGCCATCCGACTGCTCGCCGAAGAACATGGGGCGTGTCCGCGCCGGCTCCCACCAGGCGACGAGCGACGTCGAGTAGATCAAGACGTGATCCGGCAGGTACGCTACCGGCAGCTCACTACCCAAACCGCGGCAAAGACTTTCGAGAAATTCTCGCGTCACAGGTTGACCCTCTCCGAGGATCGGCGGTCCGCCATTCGAATCTCTTTCTGGGGTATGTACGGTCGCAAGGCGGATGCGTTCTTTGCTGCCGTACAGCAAAATCGCGTGCACGAGATCGAGCGCGGCTGCTTCGCCGTATTCGGCTTCGAGATACATTTCGTTACCCTCCAAAAGGGTTGTACGTGTTGAGCGGCTCGAATCCGGGCACCAGAGCCAAGACTCGCGAAGCGGCCACAAGTGTATCGAGCGCCGCTCGCGCGAGCCCGAAGGTCCGGCGAATCGAGCGCGGGTCCGTGCCGTCCATCTTGAGAATGGGCCAGGGTTCGATCTCGACTTGGCCGGACCCTTCGAGTTCCATATTCAAGAACTCGATGACCGCGTCGTGTTCTCCGAAGGCAAGAGCGATGAGGGGAATGGCCAAGTCCGCGTCGGGGAATAGGTCTTCACGCTCCTCCGGGTCGAGCGCCGAACACTTTGCCCGATGCGACACAACACGGAGGTCTTCTACTGCCTCGATCAGTTTCTTGGCCTTTATCGTACGAGCGAAGGACATCGGTGGCCGCGAGAGGCGCGGCATCTCCGGGAGAACGCAGGCCGGTAACTTCGGCTCTTCCGACGGTTCGGGTTCATAGGGAGTGCCTTCCCGCTCGCACTCTTCTCTGCGCTCGGCCTCGTCCTGTTCGCGACACTCCATCCACATATCCCAACGGCAACGGGCCTCCTGGATATCGAACACACGGAACCAGCGAGACAAGGAACGTTCGAGCGAATGGTAGAAGATCGTCGGCAACAGCGTATGCTGTTTTTCGAGCAACGCGAGCGCTGGCGTGAGATTGACCCAACTGACAGTGCGCGCTACGCGGAACCAAAGAAAAACGCGATGCGGATCGAGTTCCTGCTCATTTGAAGAGTAGCTCTGGAGTGTCGGGCTGAGGGTGAGAGCGAGATCGAACGCGTAATCGATCGAGGCGGCACGATCGCCTACAAACCGGATCAACGCTTGATTAAGAAATTTCGAGAGGTCGCGAGTCGCGACCCAATCTTCCGGAACGGCCACTCCGGCCTTGATCAAGTTGGCCGCGAACAGAGCGGCATCGGCGGATCGGGCTTGGCTTGAGAAGTCCCAATGCTGTTGCTTAAGCCGGGGTATCGCAAATCCTGGGCCGGAGCCGATTAGCCCGGGTGTACCAGACCGGCCGGCACGGGCAGCAAGCGTCCGGACGCTGTGTGCTGCGAGTAACCCTTGCGGCCGGCTAACGCTGTTCCGAGAAGCTCGGACCATTGACGTGCTTCTGGACATGCTTTGAATTTCTCCAAAAGTAGATTGCGGTGAGGGTCCTCCGCGAAGGTGGCCAGCTCGCAGAGAACCCGCTCTTTTTCGCTCACCCTTTTGTTCCAATCACACGCGTGAACTTATAACGCAAAGTTCCGTCAGTTGCTTCCGGTCCTTCAATCGCGGCCATCGTAATTTCCGGATACGTTGCGCTGTACGCGTCTCTCACTTGCTCCGGAGTTAGCTGTTCATCCGGATCGGGCAAGATCAGTCCGTTATAACTGAAAGTTCTATTCATCGCACGGGTTTGGACGCTCATTGTTCTGTCATTTCTCCTTTTTTTGAGTGGGCTGATTCATTAGGCAAAGGCTTTCGCTACTTTGTAAGCTGGTCCTCGGAGTTCACTTGCGCCGAATCGGTCGAAGGTTCCAGCGGCGAGGCATCGAACAAACCGGCTGGTTGTGCCACCGAATACTTGGTTCCGAAGACCGGTTTCCCATCCTGAAACACCGGTCCTGGATCCGGAGCAGGCGCAGCAGATTCTGTTTTGGACGGCGTTTTCACGCCCGAGACTTTCCGCTTATTGTCGAGTGTCTTTTTATTCTCGGCTTCGACGGCTTTGATCGCCGCACGATGCGCCTCTTCCACTTGCGCAAGATTGGAGCCCGTTTGTGCGATTGAGGAAACAAAGCCGGTCAACTGCGCCGCCAATTCACGATCGAGATCCGCGGCGCTGCCCGTGATCGAGAGTGGCGTGGCGAGCGCCTTTTCCGCCGAATCGTTTTCCTTGGATGCTTTGCATTTGGGAATAATATTGAGACGGATCAGGCCATCGTCGATCCGTGCAATCGTGAGAACAAGCGTTCGGTCTGCCAATAAGGGCAGTAGTTCTGTAAACATAATCTCCTTTGGGGTTGTTTGATGTGGCGAGAAAGGTAGGTTCTAGAAAGGGAGCGATGTTACTGCTTCTCTGCGGATTCTTCTCGAATGGCCATCGGCATCACGACGTACCGATAGGCACCCGCATCCGGCACGTCCGGCTGCAGTTCGGCAGCACTAGCTCCATTGCGGAACGAGAATCGAATACTTCGGTGCTCCGTCCGAGCGAGGAAGTCGCACAAGTAAGAGGCATTGAAACCGATCCGTACCGGCTCTCCGTCGTAAGCTACCGGAAGCACCTCTTCGCTCTCGCCGATATTGCTCTCCTCGGCGTGCAATGCCAGCCGCCCTGGTGAGACTTCGATAGCGATACAACGCGTTTGGGAATCCGAGAAGCGGGACACTCGCTCGATGGACGCCCGGAATTCATTTCGTTCGAGAACGACCGAACATCCTGCGGTTGGCAAAACGCGCTCGTAATTAGGGAAAGAACCAGTTAGCCTTCTGCTCAGCAGGAGCCGTTCGCTCCAGGTAAAGAACAAATGGTTGTCGGTAACCGAACAACGGACCGGCTGGTCGTTTCTGCTGTCCGAGAAACGTAGAAACTCGAGGAGGGCCTTCCTGGGGATCAGAACTTCGACGGGTTTTTCCGAATCAGGAAGGTCGACCCGGCTCGTAGCCAGTGCGAGGCGGTGGCCATCGGTTGCGACCATGGTGAGTCCTGACCTGTCGAGTTTGAGTAGCGCTCCCCCAAGCGCGACGGAATTTTGTTCGGTCGAGATCGCAAACACGACCTTCTCAACTAAGCGCGCGAGCGCACCGCAGGAGACAGTAACGCCGGTCGCGGGCGGTCCGGGCAGCTCCGGAAACGCGTGTGCTGCCGTCCCGGCGATTCTACATTTCGATCTGCCACAAGATAAAGCCAACCAGCAAGAGGACTGTTCTTTGAGATGGAGATCCGCCTCAGGCAACATCTTTACGTACTCGGCCAGGCGCTGAGCAGGAACGGCGAGTGTCCCGGGCTTGCTGATCGTCGCCGGACAACGGCACACCGCGCCAAGTTCCAGGTCGGTGCCAGTGACAGTCAAGCCTTTTGGGTCTGCGGTCAACAGAACAGTCCCGAGAACGGGAATCGTAGTCTTTCTTTCGGTGACGGCCTGAACCAGTCGTAGCACCAGACCGAATTCGTTTGTCTTTACAGTAAGTTCCATGATCTCCTTCAAAAGGCACAATCGCTGCCGGACTGGCAGGGTAGCTCGCTAGATTTCTGAGGGCCAGAGAAGATCCCGAGGAATCGGCTATCTTTGCGACATTCGATTATGCTTCTTCATTGCTCCTCATCGCTCCATCGGGACCAGACGCAGTTGCTCCGATGTGGTGCTTCTTTGTAGCTGCTCGGGCGGCAATTCGCCAGCTTCCACTCGCTCCAGGAAATACGCTTGTCGTAAGCGCCGACAACCCAGCGCTAAAACCCAACCAGTTCCGGTGTCCGCACGTAAGGCATCGGATAAGGGCGGCAGCCGAAGTCGCGCAGTTTTTGTTGCCGATACAGGCGGTCCGCCTCGGATTCTCCGTGCCAATAGCCGATCAGCATGTAAACCATGATGTGATCTGGAAGCACTCCGTACTTTGCGAGACGATTTAGACCTGCAAACAATCGTTGTTCGTCGTCGTTGTTGTCCCAGGCGGTATAGATTCGCTTTCGATTCATACCGTCATCGCGGTAATCAATCGACGCAATCGCCTCGGCGGCTTCATCGGAGAGGCATCGGACATTAATACCCTGGCAGAAGCTGACCCCGAACCGCCCTTCTCGGATTTCCGAGAAGGGCTCGCGCCAGCGCGGCTGGCCGAAGAAGTCGTTGTCGAGAAGTAGTAATTCGCGCGGATGAGGATCGCCGCGCCAGATATCGTAAATGGTTGCCTGTTCCCAGACGCGCCCTCCTTTTCTGGCACAACACAGAAGGAGCATCGTAGCCGGCAACCGCGCTGTGTGAAACCGATAGAAGATTTGAAATCGGGGTAAAGAGAGTAATCGAGCGGCCCGGCAGAAGAAATGCCGATCTCTGCCAAAGAAGAATTCACGCGGAGTCCTGTCCCGCCCACCACGGCACTTGGGTAAGCACTCATGAGCTGGTCCACGGCAGGACGGCTGTGCGTGAAAATCGCCGATGCATAAACCGCTTCCGGTGTGTCTTGTTCCCACAAAGTGCGCTCGGGCTGTCCGGTTCGTCTGAACAGGACGGTTCCGTCGTGAGCCTTGATGTGCGCGGAGAGCCGCATCAGCGCTAGATTGGGAAGTTTGCCGTCCAAATGGAAAAGTAACGCTCGCATTGCGCCCCCGTTTCGATTTGTGTTCAAAGAGCCTGAGCAGCAGTGCGGCGCCACTGCCGGACGAGGTAGCAATTGGGATTCTCCGCCAGCTTGGTCGGTCGCATCACTGAGCAACAGGTCGAAACGCGAGCAAATGCCACCATTTCGGATGGTTGCGCGAGCCTCGAGCCGGAAGGGCCTTAGAGAATGGGCGAGACAGAGTGCTCTCAACCCCAGAAAGCCAAGCAGGGGGCGCAGAAAGAGCCCGGGGCAGCATGGCGCGCAATCTCTTGGGAGCCACTTTTCCCCGCGGACTTTTTCCACCCAACCGGCGAAGCGGAGGGAGCCACTTTCCCCCCTAACTTTCTTCGGCCGAGATACTGCACCGAAGCTTTTTTTGTAGAGTGAATCGCGTTCAGCACCGCTCAGTGAAACTCGTGCGAACCCGGCCCAAACAAGAGAACAATTCAGCAAAACCGCCATCTCTCGCCGGAACTAACGATTTCAGGGAAATCAACCTGTCATTCCCAGACCTACTCATCTGATGGAGTTTTGCTTCGGAAGCTGGGGCGTTGCCACCCCAGTCTTTGTGCTCGTCTAACTACATCCGCCCGAACTACTGCCGCACTGGTTGCAGTAGAAACAAGTTCCTTTGCGGCTCATGAGACCGCCGCAGTCGGCGCATAGAGGCGCATCACCAGCGGGATCGAAGGCCAAAAGCTGTTGTGCTTCCGGTTCGGTGGGAACTAAAGTTGTATGCTCTGCGATCTCCGTCGCTGGTGTGTTTCCAAGAAAGCGAGTGCCCAGCCAGCGGAAGATATAGTCCACTACCGACTTGGCATAGGGTAGCTGCCGATTGCCAGTCCAGCCGCTTGGCTCGAAGCGGACATGGCTGAATTTATCGACGTAGAATTCCAGCGGAACTCCATATTGCAGACCCGTGCTGACAGTGACAGCAATTGTATCCATCAGACCGGAAATGGTCGAGCCGGCTTTATTCATGGAGATGAATACTTCGCCGGGCATTCCGTCCTCAGGATAGAGTCCGACGGTGATATACCCTTCGTGGCCTGCTACCGAGAACTTGTGCGTGATAGAGTTGCGTTCGTCCGGCAGCTTGCGTCGAACAGGTGATACTCCGGACGGCGCTGCCGTTGTCGCCACCGTCCTACCGGAGCTTAGCGGCTGCGCTCGCTTCGAGCCATCCCGATAGATGGCGACAGCTTTCAGTCCGAGCTTCCAGCTCTCAATGTAGGTCTCGACCACATCGTCGACGGTGGCAGAGGCTGGCAGATTGACGGTTTTCGAGATGGCGCCCGATAGGAACGGCTGTACGGTTGCCATCATTCGGATGTGCCCTTGTGGAGCGATGGAGCGCGAGGAACCTACGGCCGGGATTGCAGTATCGAACACGTCGTAATGAGTTGGTCGAAGGTGCGGCGCTCCCTCGATGGAGCCCTTATGCTGCACGTGTTCCACAATCGCATCCGATTCGTGCTCCTCATATCCGAGAACCCGCAGAGCTTGCAGAACAATGCCGTTAGTCAGCGTGAGCATCCCGCCGCCAACTAAAGACTTGGTCTTCACGAGGCCGAGCTCCGGCTCGACGCCGGTCGTGTCGCAATCCATCATGAAGCCGATCGTTCCGCAGGGAGCAAGTACAGTGACTTGAGCGTTCCGAAAACCGGCCCGTTTTCCGAATTGATAAGCCTCTTGCCAACACTCATTGGCCGCTTCGTATAACCCAAGCGGCACGAGCGTCGAGTCGAGGCCGATGGCAGCGGAGCGTCGGTGCCGTGCGATCACGTCGAGAAAGGGCGACCGGTTTTCCTCGTATCGCGCAAATGCGCCCAATCGGTCGGCGATCTGGGCGCTGGTCAGGTACGCTTGGCCCCCCAAAATCGCCGTCAAGCTGCCGGCGTAAGCCCGTCCCTTCTCGCTATCGTAAGGAATGCCGAGTGCCATTAACAGGGCGCCTAAGTTGGCATATCCGAGGCCGAGTGGCCGGAAAAGGTGCGAATTCCGAGCGATCTTGCACGTCGGGTAGCTCGAGTTGTCCACCAGGATTTCCTGCGACAGAAGGAACGTGCCAATCGCCGCGCGATAGCCGGACATATCGAAGGACCCATCCTCACCCAAGAACTTCAGCAAGTTGAGCGAGGCCAGATTGCAAGCCGAATCATCGAGAAAGACGTACTCGGAACATGGATTTGACGCATTGATGCGACCGGAAGCTTTGCAGGTATGCCAGCGATTGATTGTCGAATCGAACTGCACTCCCGGATCCCCGCAGTGATGAGCGGCTTCCGCAATTTGCCGCATCAAGTCGCGCGCACGAAAGGTTTTGGCCGGTTCTCCGGTTGCGACCGATCGAGTTTCCCACTCTTTGTCGGCCACAACCGCATCCATAAAGTTGTCCGAAACCCGTACGGAGTTGTTCGCGTTTTGAAAGAAGATCGAACTATAGGCCTCACCGTCGAGCGAGGGATCGTAACCGGCTCCGATCAGAGCATGCGCTTTCTTCTCTTCTTTCGACTTGCACCAGATGAAGTCTTCAATATCCGGATGATCGATGTTGAGGAGGACCATCTTGGCCGCGCGGCGCGTTTTCCCGCCGGACTTGATGACACCTGCGAACGCGTCAAAGCCTTTCATAAAGCTGAGCGGTCCCGAGGCTCGCCCGCCGGAGCTGAGGAATGCGTTCTCCTCGCGTAGTGTCGAAAGATTCGTTCCTGAGCCAGAGCCGTACTTAAACAGCATGCCTTCCGTTTTTGCGAGATCGAGGATGGACTCCATGCGGTCTTCCACGCTGTTGATGAAGCACGCGGAACATTGCGGATGATCGAAATCCCCCGCCTCGACTGCTTTCACAGCCTGAGTCGCAACATCAAAATAGAAGCCGTAGCCGCGCGTTTCGGACAGCCCAACGTTGAACCACACCGGTGAGTTGAAGGAACCCATCTGATGAAGCAGTAGGTAAGCCAAATCGTTGCGGTAGGCTTGCGCCTCTTGATCGGTCGCGAAATAGCAGCCTTTCCTGCCCCATTGACTCAGCGCCTCAACGACGCGGCGGGTTAGCTGCCTGACGCTCGTCTCCCGTTCGGGCGTCCCGAGCTTGCCCGAGAAATACTTGGAGGCCACGATAGTGACGGCGGTATCGGACCAGGATGCCGGCGCCTCAACATCGGATTGTGAGAACGTGATTGTTTCTTTGCCGCGAATAATGACATCGCGTTTGTTCCATTCGACCGATGCAAACACGTCATTCAGACTCATGCCTGGATCGGTAAAGTAAGGCGCAAACTGCGTGTCTGTCGCCAAACCAAGAAGGGGCGAGGCAAGCAGAGACATAGAAAACTCCTAAGTAAATTGTGATTTTGAGAGTTGGCGTATTGTCCGCGAAGCCCTGAAATTCGGCTGGACCAGCAACCTTGAGGTCGGAAGACACCCCCTCATATCGCTGCCGCCCAGGCCGTGCCGATTCTTTCCACCTCCTTCCCGTGAGCTGTCCCGGTGAGCAATCTTGCTACTGGTTGTAGCGGAACAAGGATAAGCAGTCAAAAAAATGGGAAAACGTCTGCCTACCGGACCTCGACCCGGTACTCCCGGGTTCGTAAACGCGCTCCGGGAATGAATTCATCCCGCTGCAGAACAGGTTTCATGTCAGCCAGTTCCGGGGTCTCCTCATGCTTAAAGAGGCGGGAGACAATCTCTCGTTGTCGTTCCTCGGGAAGGGCGCGGAGAAGGAACTTCCAATCCTCCGCTGGCAGGCATACGTTAACCCGCTTGTATTCGTCGGCAACCGCCTCCAAATCGAGGACATCGACTGAGGGCGGATTTTTGACCTTGGTGAGGGTGTAGAAATACCCTTCGAGATAAGGAACATTCATGGCGGCAAACACGGCGAGCAGCATCGAGTCTAACCGCTCGATCTTTCGCTCGAAGCGTTTCTTGCGCTTCCCAAGAGTGGCGAGTTCTTTCCTCGCCGCCTCGATCTGGCTTTCGCATTCGCTACGGAAACGGGCTACATTGTCTCGCTTCTCGCGGGCCGTTCCGAGGTACCGTTCGAAATCGGCCTGCATTTCCGGCGTCAGTTCTTCGGCATCGGCGATCGCCTCTCCCAATAGGATGAGGCTTTCCTCAATATCGAACAGTGTGCGGCTTCGCAGAAGATCCGATTGATCGGGGCTGTGAGGCGCCGGAAGTGGTGTGACTCGGTTAGCGTTGGACATCGATCATCTCCCATAGGGCTTCGAAGACTCGAATGAGTTGCTCGGCATTGAGTTTGGCGTTCCGGCTGAATCGCATAGAAGTGAGGAGGCGCCGGTAGCTGGAATCATTTACCAGCCGGCGAAGGATTTCGAAGCGGCGTCGCAGAATGCGCAAAAGATCGGCGTATAGGACGCGCGCGTTTTCGATGTCCAGCACGCCCGGTTCTTCGGGATAGCCGTGCAGCGAGAACACTGACAGATACGCAGCCCTTCCCAGGACCCGCTCCATTTCCCGAAACCGCCGGGCGCGATCGTCGGTCGTGTCGGGCCGCAAATCGATTCGAACTGGGTTCGGAGTACCGGACGAGTGGGGATCAGGGAACTTCGGAGGAAGCGAACCGGGGCCCCTGCCTTTGTACACGTCGATGGCGATCCCGAGCTGGCTCGCGCACTTCGAAAGTGCGTCCGTGCAGGCACCCTTGTAGGCATCACCGCGGTCCGGATTGTCATTGCCTCCATATTGCTGGCGGACAATGCCGTATTTTGGAATGCGCAGGCAGCCGCGGACGACAATCATCGGACCGGTTTCGACAACTTCGTAGTCGTCTTCCCACCCGTTCAGGCCGAATACTTCGTTGAGCCTTTCGATGATGTAGATCGCCTTGACCGAGGAAAGGCCTGGTTTGTTCGGATGGGCCAAAATCGCTTCGGGCGGAAGCGGGCGCGTCAGTTGCTCCGCAATTTCTGGAGGTAACTCGGCAATCGCTGCATCTTGTGAGTTCACCTCGTGATCGGTCTCAAGGAGAACCGGACGTGTTAACGGTCTGTCCGTTGCCAAATTTGCTTGCTGCATGAAAGACTCCTCGCTGAAATGCATGGCTGGTAAGTGTTTGCCCGTGCGCGTACTGCCTCGGACGGACGATCGATTGTGAAATGGAATGGTTGGAAGAGGATGGGCTTAAGAACGCCCTGCCGAACCAGAGACATCATCGCCAGATCGGGCGCGGCGCATTTATCGAAGAAACTGAGTCCCGATTCCAGAATCAACGCATCGCGCGTAATAGGTGTTTTCTCAACAAGTCGACGGCAAGCTTTTTCGAGGCGGCTATATACCTTCACATCGAGATTGCCGAGATCCATGATTTGACTAAGCGCCAGGAAAGCTTCCCACTCGTGTCGTTTCTGCGCGTCGGGTCTCCCAGCTTGTTTGGCGGACATACATTTGCCTCCGTGTGTTTATTTGCAAAAGAATCCCGGTTCGCGTTACGGTCAATTCCGTGGCGAACGGAGACACAACGCTTTCCACTGTCGAAGCGGCGCCAAGCGTGACTCTTACGATCTCGCGCGTGCTCGCAGAAGGAACGCTCGCGCTCTGCTTCTCGCGAGCCGGCCAAACTGTGGTGTTGCCTCGGGCCTCGATGCCGCGTATTGGCGATCAGCTCACGATAGTTCTTGAGTCCGTCCGTACGGACGAGCCGGTAGAGGGCCCACCTGCCGAACAAACCCTTGCAGAAGGATTGGAGGAGAAGCAGAACCGCAGCGGCTCAGGCGGTGAGGTACTACCGTGGACACCTGCTGAGTTTTGCCTGACGAGGCCAACGGACCGTCGCGCGACCGTGATCCAGACTCAAGTCGGTTACATACCGATCCCAAAGCCGGATAAGAATGGAGATCCAGGCATTCGGATCCCTCTGGACACGAGCGGCCTCGACCTCCGCGCCATTTATCTACCCTGCCGAGGCATTCGGGATTACTTCTTCGTCCCGGACCGGCGTGCTCCCTGGGATCGCCGCCGCACACTGTATCAGGAATTAGGCGTGTCCGCACAGAGTACGTTCGCCGATCTGAATGCGGTCTTCCGTTTGCGGCGCTTGGAACTCGAAAGACAGCAAAAACATGAGGAGCTCACGACCCTCGAGAGAGTCTTCAACCTGCTGGCCATTCCGCCGCTTCGCTTAGCGTATGACGAGCTGCTGACGAATCCGGACAGTCCCGTCGAATTCCCCGGAGCGGGATTTGGAACGCTAATTGTGGGCGGGAGCAGGAGAGCTGACACGTTCTTTGCGGACCGCATCCTGGCTTTTCGGCCCGAGCGCACAACCAAAACCTTCATGGTTCCGTTTCGCAAGATCGAATTCTGTGTGGGTTATGCGGTGGTTCACGATTCACGCGAGAAGAAAGAAATCTTTCTGGACCCGCATTCGCTGCTCTTGCATTGGGATCCGACCTGGAATCAATGGCGGCAGTATATTGGGCGGAAGATACAGATTTCGGCCGACTGCATTCGAACAGGCCGATATCGCAAGACGGCTGGGGTATGGGATTACAGCGACTGGTATACGGCTCTCCCCAGCCGCACAACGGTTGTGATACCGGACGAGTTGCGCACCGACATCGAAAAAGCACAGAAGGCCTATCGCCGGTTCGGGCGTTTTCAGCGGGACATAGAAGTATTACGCGAGAAGGTGCAGCGCCATCCATTGGAAGCCGCGGAAATCAAGCGTTTGTGTTGGGAACGCGGTCTTCCCGGGGACTTCGATGTGCGGCTGATTATCTGGAAGCCGGAGTTCGAAGAGTTCTACTACAACCAGCTCAAACGGCATGCTCTTTCTCTGTATCTTTGGCGGGAAGAGTTCATCTTCGAACTCGAGCACATGATGGTGGTTGAGATTCCGCAAGCCGGCCGGGCCTCCTATATCTTCAAGAAGCCGGCGGCACTGGATCGATGGCTCGCCTCTTACGTCCTGACGAGCCGCTCCGAGATCCGAAAAAACCAAGGGAACGCGGCCGAAGTCTCAGGTTTTGTCGGCCGCGTGGTGCATGGCAGAAAACCCGGGAACTGGTGGAAAGAGCTTCTTCAAAGGACCGGAGAAGCCGTTTCAACATAACCGCGACCCTCTGTCCCTACGCTCGCTCGGTTATTACTCGATGAGAAGGCTTCGGGCGAGCCAGCGCGGATAATGCTGGCTGCGCACGAGAACGAGACGCCCAGCAAACGAGAACATCGCCCCAAGAAGCAGATCAAATTTGGCGAACACCATGGCGGAATTCCTATTTGGTTCCGGTAACCTCCTTGGTGGCGTTTACTCCACTTTAGTCGAGTTCTCCTGCCACAGGCTTGTCGGTTACGATAGCATCCCGATAGGGTCTGGATAGCTTTGCGAGGCGCGATCGAACCTCCCGCAGGACAGCCAGATTTGCTTGGTGTTCCCGTTCGACATCGCGCTGAAAAAGGGAGGGTACGGCGGGACGCGAAAGGCGGAGGCCTAGCGGGCGATCTTCTTCGTTGAATCCCGTGAGATAAACAATGAACGTGGTCATATCCATCGCGCCGTTCCCACGTGTGGCCGTGCTGCGTTCCGCCACGGCGATCACATACACAGGCCCGACCGCTTCTTCAAGAAAACCTTAGGTACTCTTCCAGATTTTCATGGATCATACTCCTGCGCACAATCACCGAATCCCTCGAGGCGCACCGCGCACTGCTCCTGCTTGCCTGGCATCGCGCTTCGGCGGCTGGGCCTCTCCACTGCGAGCGGACTGTGTGGGTTGATTCCTTCCGTTAACCGGCAACGTGTTTGCTGAAGGTTCCCACTTTGCCCAGCCCCGCTGGGGAAGTGCGGTTCCGTCCTCGGCCCGGCGCTTCGGAAACAGGCTTCCGCCCTTTTTGTGTTGGCCGAACTCGAAACGCGCACCGCAGTTGCAGGCAAGCTCATAAAATTCGTTTTCGTCGACGATGCGCACGCGGAACCGCAACTCTTTCGAACGGCAACACCCGCATTCGGCTTCGGATTCGAAGACCTCTTGCGCGGCGGCGAGCTCTTTGAAAAGGCCTTTCTGATGTTCGGCCTCCACTTTAATGACGAGCCGACCGTCGCGAGTTTTGTATTGAGCTTCCATGAAACCCTCCTTGCAATTGGTATGATTCTGTTCTTTTCGAAACAAAAGTGCCAGCCCGAATGCAAACCTTCGTGGCTAACATTCCCGCAATAGACCTGTCCCGCGGTGTCGTGCAGTAGCAGGGGGCGCACACTCCGACGAATAGATCAAGATGCTGAAACCGTAGGCAGTTTGCTGCCGAGGCGGGCAGCATGTCGTTCGAATTGGATCCGAAGGACTATCTGATTCCGAAGGGGAGAATTACTGAAACGGGATCTCGATCTCTAGAAAAGATCCCGCTTTGATTTCCGGAATCGCGTTTACAACTACGGATTTAAACTTCGGATTCGCGTCCAGCCATTGATAGCGATCACGGCGAGAGCAAGCCCGCGTCCGGGAAGATTCTGCTGGTATTGGATGCCTTTGTCCGTTGTGATCATCACATCGAAACCTTCCTCCTCCGCCATTCGGAGGAGATCCCCGTTGGTGACTTCAGCCTAACCGCGTTCATAGGCCGTTTCCACCTGATAGCCAATCAGCCAATATCGTAAGGTTGCAGGAGTATTGTGGTCGAGGGCTATCGGCATCGCGGAAGGCGTTAAGCCGTCAGCGAGACCGAGAGGCTGTGGGACGCGTGCTCCAAAGTACCGGGGGGGGTTGAACTCCCCTCGTGACCGAATACTACGACTGCTTATCGACGCGAAGCAACTAGCCTGAATCAAATGGCTATTCTGATGGGAATAAGTCTTCGAGGTGCGTGATATCCAGAAGACGGACTGCCACATCGTCGAGTTCGGAGGCGGAAAAACTGGCCAGACGAGTGTCTACCCACTCTGGAATCGGACCAAAGCGTTTTTCGATCAGTTTGCGAAGAATCTCCTGCCGACCCTGCTGTTGGCCTTGCAGAATGGCCGGCCCTATCACTTCATGACTGAGAATGTCATTCAAAATCGGCATGTTGCCTGCTTCCTCTCTAACCGTCTGCTCTAGTCGCCTCAATCCCGATATTATCAGGAATTTCGCAAACATAGCTCGCCGCGCCGGTTCTGCCAATCTTGCGATGCGCGCTAGAATCTTTCGGACGGTCCCGGCTTGGTCCTGCAATCGGGTTAGGATCGCCATTACGTTATCTTCAACGTGGGTGCTCTCCAGCAGAGCGTTGCCATCAAGGTCCCCGATATCGAAGAGCGTATATCGGAACGAGAAAACGGGATTGGCGGAATCCGGTCCGCCCAAAAAGGCTGTCATTCGCAACGGCGGTTCGCCTACATACAGCACAATTTGCGTCGGGAATCGCCGGAACTGGCGGTAGATGGCCAGCGAGTATTCGGCCATACGCAGGGCCATATCCGGGTCTTGCGAACTTTGCAGTTCGACGTGGATGAGCCTATCATCGGCTGTTGCTCCGAGTAGATCGGCGCGCCGCGTCTGCACTCGCGGCAATTCGACATTAAGCCAGCGCACTACGTTGGCCCCGCCAATCACCTGCCGTAGCACGGAACCCGCAGAGGTCTGCAGCAATAGTTTGAGAGCAACATCGTACTCGTGCATAACAACTCCTCCATTGTCGTGTGCTGGACCTTGTTATAGCTTCTGCGGCGAAGGCCGACCGGAACTCTGGTCGCCAATGCCGTACCGGTTTACAACACGTCAAGAAACGATCGGATCGGGATACCTCAGCAGGTTGATCGAAACGGCGGGACCGAATTCGCTGCGCCATTGGCGGTTTCGGAGAAGACGCGAAACGGTCGCTCGTCGGTCCAACTGGGTCAGAAGCGGACTGTGGGTACTACGCACAATTTGACCCCGGGTGACAATTAGGCCCGACGTAGGGATAGGAAAGTGAAACCCGTTCCCCAATCTGGAAAGCGTGATCTTGTTTCGACATAACACTCGTTCGATCAGGCGACTTCCTTGCGATACTCCTGACACAGACGGCCGCCACTGATTACCTCGATGAACCAGAATTTCTCGACGGGCGCAAGTTCATATTCGTCGGGATGATGGAGTAGGAAATTGCGTAGGTCCTTCGTATGCACGCTGTGAGTATCGCCTCCCTGCTGCGGCGTTCTCGCTGTACCTTTTCTCTCAGCCCGTAGCCAACCTTGACGAATCCAAGTCATAACTTTGTGACCGTCGACGCCCATTGCCAAAGCAATCTTTGTAGGGCTGCAATATTCTAGCGTGTCTTTTGTGATCAGCATCCGGCGCATTTTCAGCTTGATTCCGGTCTCAGAGCGCTGAAATCCCGCTCGTTTCAGCTTGAGTCGGATACGTGGTAAGGACAGGTGAGCCCATTTCTCGACTAAGGCGTTTTCCGCAGCACTCCACGGTTTCTCTTTCGCCTTTGCCAAACCAAGCTCGCGTCCGCGCTTATTGATCACGTGCTTCGGCCAGCCGAGCTTACCTCGAAGGGCCGGCAGGGCTCGCCGGTTTCCGAAGGTGCGAAGTTTCGCGTAAGCCTCGCGAATAAGAGCGTCAGTCTCGGGCGTGTGATCATAGCGCTGCTTTGCTCCGCGGCACGCGCCGGCATGTTTTGCAGGACGACCGCACTGGCAGACTACCGGTGGATTAGTCATTTTGGATTCTCCGTGGGACGGTGTCGGCGTATGCCGACCGGAGGCGGGTGTTTATAGGTTGCTCTCCGCGCCCAAGCAGCCACATTTCCAACACACACGGGGGATGCCCTGAATAGTTTGTGTCGACTTCGGCCGATCGAAAGCTGTCAGCGCCCTCCGCGAGGACAACATCCGAGCACGAACAGAACTACTCAGTTGCGGTTGAATTGAAGCTCTTTTAGATATTGTCGACAGCTTGTTTGTGGCTTCCTGCCAGGAGCAGGCAAACTTCAAGAACTACGAAGCACTTAGATCCACTTGGTATGTATTACCAACGGTATCAGCCACATCGAAATACGCAGCGATCGACTGCTCGTCTCGCTGGATGCTCAGAGCGAGTTGCGCCGCTTCCCGCGGCGAAGCGGCTGTGACCTCGATTCGCCAGGTAACCAGATATTCGTGTGCATCCGCTTTCACGTCGCGGACCGACCCGATTTCGATAGCCATGCCGTCGACATCCGCAGCCGCTGAACGATCGCATACAGAACCATATGCTTCGCCCCGGGCCGCCTCTTCCGATTCCGCTTCGACACAGACACTACCCGAATCCAGGATCCGCCGATCGTCCAAATTGCGACCGTATGATGAACTTCAAATATCTTCATCGCGGCTGCTAACGGTTACTCTTCGTCGAAGCGGATTTTGCGTCCCTTATGCACGAGCATCGAATCGAGCTGCGAGGCAATCTCCTGCATTCCCGTTCGCACGCGCTCCCGCAGTTGGGCCGTGGTCTTCAGATCCTTAATGTTGACGCCTTCGACCAGCGCTCGCGCTTCTTCCGCAAGCTTCTTTAGTTCTGCGTCGTCGGTGACGTTGCGAAAATCGAAAGTGTCAAGAAATTCGAGCAGCTTGGAAATCGCCGTTTTGTGCAGCCGCACGGGCTTGCCATCCTCGGTCGTTTGGAGGCGATCGGCCAGATGCTGGACCAGTTCGGCCATAGCCGCGCGCATGACTTGCTGCGCTTCACTGGCCGCTTCGGTCATCAGCTGTGCGACTTTATTGCGCTCTTCATCCCATAACTCGGGGGCAATCTCGCGCAGTTTCTCGGGGACGCCGAAGCTAATGTAGCGCCACGAAAACGAGAACGCAGCACGAACCCGGTCGACCGGCAGGAAGTCGCGGGGATCGTGCAGGGCTCTGTGACGGTCGGGGGCTTCAGCGCACAGCACGGGATAGACCGCCAGGAACGCTTCCACCAGTTCCGGCCGCTTTTCGGAGAATTCCTTCAACTGCCGATCAACCCGCTGCAGCAGCGGCAGCGGACAGAGATGAATGCCCTTTTCGAACGGAAGACAAACTAATTCCAGATACCGGCTGATTTCCGCATCGAAGTTGCCGATGGCCTTATACTCGGGGCAATCGAAGAGCCGCTTCGAGATCCGAAGCAGGCTCTTATCGGTGTCTACTTCAACTTGCGCTGTGCTGACTTTTCGGGAATTTCCAAGACGAGAGCGCTGGATTTTGATGCACACTGTTTTCTTGGCTAGGTCCTGGCCCGAATTTTCGATTACGGACAGGAGTGGTGTTACAAGAGCTGCCGACATTTGGCTTTCTCCTTTTGTCATTCGAATTTGGAAATTAATCGATCGCGCCCAGCCTCGGAAACCCGGTAATTTGGGTGAGCCCGCCTGGCCCAATGCTTACTTCGAGTGACTGGTCCTCAAAGTCCTTTTGCGTGTAGCGGCCAGAGAACAGGCGGAGCTGCTGGTTTTGACTGGTAACCAGAGGTTGCGAGCAGGGTTGGTACCGGTTATAACGTCCGAGTACGCCGAAGTCGAGCAGCTGGCGCAGAACGTCCCAGGCGGCCCGACGCGTGTTTGGATCCGATGTGCCGTACGTTTCAAACCGGCCCTGTTCGAGCTCCCGTTCTGTATATCCGCTGAACAAGCCCGCGCTCAGTGCGGGCGCCGCATCTTTCAGCGTGCGGAGAAATGCAATCAGGCTCTCGATCTGGTGGACCGGTTCGCCGCCGGAAACAGTTACGCCTTCGATCCGATAGCTGGCACGCGCCCGCAGAATCTGAGAGGCTAGCTTGGAGGAAGGGACTTGTACGCCGGCATACTGCAAATGAGTTGCCTCGTTCCAACATCCCGGACAAGATAATTTGCAACCTTGAAACCAGACGACGGTGCGGCGGCCTGGTCCGTTGACGAGGCTGCATGCCACAACCGCATGAACCTGCATGGGAAGGTCACCGGCGTTGCCGCTGGTGCTCCTCTTTCTCTTCTTGCGTCTGGCGAAAGTATTCGGGCTTTTTGTGTTCCACAACAAGCTGGTCCCCGCCTTGAAAATCCTTCATCACTTTCGTGCAGCTACCGCCTGTGAAGCCGGTCAAGTCCACCGTGGAGTTCCCGGACTCGTCAATGACAACGGTGATTTTTTTCATGATGCGATCTCCGATCACCGCATTCCGAAGAGCAGTTTTATCTGCTCGCCCTGTTCTGTTTGGATGACTTCCCGGCCGCGAAACACATAACCTCGTTGCCGCGCCATGGCAAGAGTTCGCTGTTCCTTGTATCTCTGATGCACACGATTCAGCCATTTCTGATCGAAGCCGATGCTCCGGTCGTACTCGCTGAGGATGGCGCTGAATCGACCTTGGGCGTCCCGCGCAAACCCGATGTCGTTCGAAGCGCAATCGAGATGATTTCGCCGGATGATAATGTTGGCGCGTTCGGGGCGCTCATCGCCGTGATAACCAAATAGCGGTGTTGCCTCCGCATGAACTTCGACGGGATAGCCTAACGCTTCGAGCGCCCCGATAAGCGGAGCCTCTTCCGTAAGGTTTGTTTGGAATGAATCGTATTTCGACATGAATACCTCGCGTGTTTCGCAGATCGTTTGAAGAACGAAAGATGCAGGAAGAATTGCTGCGGATTTCAACGGTTGGGACAGCACTCCAGGTGCAAGCTCTTTCTCACCTCTCGATAAGAATGCATGCCGCGCGCGGAGACGTGGCTGTAGGCGGTGCCGTTTCTGTAGAGCCGAACACCGTTGATCAGCCGATTCGTGGTGGCGTCTTGCATTCGGATGTCTACGAGTCCGCCGAATTCTTCAACCACGTCGAACCCGGCTGCTCTGGCATCTCTAATCAATTGCTGCCTTGCTCGAGACATAGTTCTCTCCCTCCGGCCTTCCGCAGGTGATGGGCACAGGCCACTGTTTTTTTTGGCAATTGGCCGCCGCCTCTGATTCAAAACGGCGGTCCAGAGCCTTTGCTATTCGCCAGCCGCACGCAATCGTCGGCCGCCGAGTCCGCTCACAGCGTTTTCCTCCCAGGTGTAGATTCCGGGAGTCGACGCGCTGAGGAACTTGCCGCTGGCCGACTGGCGTAGCGCTTTGATTTGCTCTGCCGCGGAACGGGCTACCGGGACCGTATACTGAGCCGCTTCGACGAGGGACATGCGCAGCCGGTACGCTTTCCGGCAGCATTCTTTGATCTCGGCTCCGGTCCATCCATCATCGACGGGCAAGTCGCCCGAGACTCCGAATTTCGATTGATAGATGCTCCAGATCTGGCTGCGTTCTTCTGCCGTGGGCAGGTCGAAGAAATAAGTGCCCAGGGTGAAGCGGCGGCGCAGTTCGGGCGGCAGCGTCGTGATGGCGTTGCAGGTGGCAATCCATAGACTGCGGCCTTGCGAAATCGCATCAATCACGGAAAGAGCGGCGCGCAGACGCTCGCCGGAAGCACCGATGAGCGAATTCTGCATGGCCGACAGATCGAAAGCAATGGTAGGGATTTGAGCGGAGTTGCCGGTCGCTTTCGCGACAGCCGACTTGGCCGCCCCGGGAGGACCGATGAAGATCACGCCATCGGCCTCCCGATCCTGCATCCAGCTCAGAATGGTTCCTGTCATCTCGGTTTTGGTGCCGGATGTATCGGTCCCGGTGCCAGCGAACGCCTTCTCGATCTCGTCGCAGAAGACGATGACCCGCGGCGATTCTTCGCCGGAAATGACCGCCCCGAGAAACCGCTTGACGTTGTCGCATCCTCCGATATCGTCGAAGGTCTCCGTTCCGCTCCAGACACTCAAACCAGGTATCTCCTCAATCACCCGGCGTTTGCGATCCCAGAGCGCGCGCACGTCGAGGCCCTCTTTGCGAAGGCACATGGCGACACTCTGCTCGGCCGGGAACGCGCTGAGGCCCACGAGCGCGTCTACCGCTTTCTGGGCGGTTTCTGCGTCGGGCGTTCCCAGATCGGCGGAACGATACAGCTCGAAGACGATCTGTTCGAGATCCTGCGGGCCGGGCAGCGGCTCGTCAAGTGTGAGCACATCCTGAACCAGTTCCGGAGGCAGTAGCGCCCCGGGGATGGTCAGCAGAACGAGTGTTGCGCCGTGTGCCTTGAAGACATCGCGCACGTTCCAGATGCCTTGCACCACAGCGGGATCGTTCCAGAAGCGGTGCGCGTTCGAAAGGAATAAGATCGTATCCTCCGCTGCCCGGTAAAAGGAGGTAAGCACTTCGACGGCGGAAACGACAGCCGATGGCGCGACCTCGCCCAGCAGCCGGGACACTTCTCGTTTGCCAAGATCGTTCAGCCCGATCAGTCCGCGCATCGTGTCCCACAGGACGAGAGGCGTGCTCTCCGCTTTCAGCACTCCTGTGAGCAAGGCCAAGCTGCTTGCCGGGTCGGGTGTACGCACGTTCAGAATGGGCGTCGATACGCGCCGCGCAGCGCGGAACTGTTGAACGAAAGGATCGGAAGTGCGGGCCATAGAGTCTCCTTGGTTTCGATAGAAAGGGGCGCACACGGCTGCGCGGTTGCGTAGACCTCGTCTCTCGGGCTAGATACCGTGTCCTGTGCTCGAAAGATTTGTTTCTCCCGATGCGCCCTTTGCGATGCATCGGGAGCTTTAGAAATTAAAAGCGAGTTGCAGGTCGTTGCCGGTCGATCTTCGTACAGCCCGCTGCGATGCCGACGCGTTAGCTGCGACCAGAGGTAACGGATCCGGTAGCTCCTGCTCCTCGTCTGGTGAACAAGCCTCAGGAATCTCCAGCATTGGTTTCAAAACTACTGTCGCTTCCCGTTGCAATAGTTTCCACACTGCGGCAGCGCACTCTCCGATTCCTTTTTCCGTCACCAGCTCACGAGCCAATGCCGTCAGAAGATCGTCATCTTGCTCCATGGCAGTCAAGCCGTGGCTCGCCAACTTTCCTTCCAGCGCCAGCGAAACGAGCATCTTCTTGCCCATCAAACGTAAGCAACGCTCCTGCGCGGTATGGGCATAGCTCATATAACAGACACGAACCGGCTTCTTCTGGCCGATACGCCAGCTGCGGCGACTGGCCTGGCGTAGCACGTGGGTCGAATAACCCGATTCGTAGAAAAAAATACTTGGCATTTCGAGCAAGTCCAAGCCCGTCATTACGAGTCGCGGATGAGCGATCGATACCTGCATGCCGTGGCGCAGCCTATCTTCGTACCAGGCTTCGCGCCGCTCCGGTGGAGTATCTGTCGAGAGAATTTCGGCCCGAATGCCCTCGCTTTGCAGGATCGCCTGCAAACGTTGGGTCACATCGCGTTTTTGCGTGTAGACTGCAAAGATCTGGCATTTTCGCCCATTTGCCAACTCCGAGCGGATCTCTTCAAGCAAGCGCTTTTCTTTGGCGTACACCGATTTCCGGTCGAGGTCGGCGGGGGACGAGATCACAACCTTTTCCCGCCCGCCGGTTTCGGGATTTTGGATAGAAGCGGTGAGATCTCCCATCCCGAACGGCCGGTCCGGATACAGCAAAAGAGCATTCATTCCGACACTGAGAACAGATTGGTTCCTCGGGTAATCCCGAAGAGCCTGCTTGATATCTTCTTCGAGCCGGGAATATGCCGATTTGAGAACGGGATCCATGTCCACGGCCAGCACTTCCTCCCGGTAAGGAGGAAGTGCCTCGGCAATGTCCTCCAGTGAAAGAAACGCCGCCGTGTCCATCAGGAAGTGCCCAAATAAAAGCGGCGAGGCGCCCGGCCGCCGTTTGATCTGCTTCGAGACACGAGCTTCTGAGCAAGCGTTATCGGCAGGCTCGATGGTCGTTACTCGCTCGAGCACCCCATATGCTTCGCCGAACGAGCGTACGCCCGCCGCGCTGTATTCGAAGCCGGCCGCGAGCATTCTCGCCGGATGCAACCGAAAGAGATTATTGAAAGCTTCATCGGCGTACCCGCCGCTAAAAGTGCCCGTGAGGGCCAGAGTTCGTTTCACGCTGGCTGCTAGCGTCCCGAGCGCTTGGCCTTGTGCCGTCTCGTTGGCCAGTTCGTGCATTTCGTCGGCGATTGCGTAATCGAAGAACCCTTTCAGATAGCGGCCAATAAAGTCGACCGGCGCCGCCCGGCGCACGCGCTTTCCGTCCGCTTGCCAGAGCGGGCTGTAGAAGGTCCGGCGGCTCTTTGCAGGCGCTTCCGTATTGGGAACGACCAGCTCTGCGTGTTTCGCTTTACGAAAATCCGGTGTCCGCAGCTGATCTTCTGCGGTCAGGATCGGTTTGCCCGTGTCCGGATTGACGACCGCACCGTTCACTGGACCGGAGCGCGCAATTCGATAGGAATGCCGCCAGAAGTACCCCAGCTTCGCTCGCTCTCGCGAGACGATAAAAATGCCCGGACCCGGACAAGTCGTTTGCCAGCGCTTCCGCGCCGAACGGTACTGCTTCGCTAGGCGCAGATCGCTCAGGGTGCTTTTGAGTCCTTCACGTCGGACTTGTCCGTCGCGCAGCCGAACCTCGTTGATGCCCGAATGTCCGTTCGAGCCTACACCGTTGCGCACACCGTCGATCAGGAATACGCGCACTCCGGGGAGAGTGAGAAAGCATTCTCGCGCCCACTTGAGAACCAGCTGCGGAGGCACCATAGCGATAGCAGTGAATCCCCGGCCCTGCGCGTGAGCGAACATGCTTGCAAGTGCGATTAAAGTCTTACCCGTTCCACATTCTGCGATAGCGGAAGCGCTCGTCCGTGTTTCCCACGCTTTTACAATGCCCATGATGGCCAGTTCCTGGCCGGGGAAGGGTCGCCGCTTAAGACGCGCGAGATGCGGCGAACAAGAATCCCCGGGTCGATGCAGAGGCGGAAACTGAGAAACAACTCGTGCGCCGATTTCGCCGGCAAAAGTTTTGAGGTAATCAGAAATTGTTTGAATCGCTTGCATACAGGTGGTATTTGGGGAGGAAAGAGACTCAGACAGCGGGCCGGCTCAGTCGTAGAGATGTGGCAACTTCTGATGGAGTCTTAGATCGCAGGGCAGCGGAAGCTATCGATGATTTCCCATTCCACGGTGGAAGCGTCGTCCGGGATGTGCAACTGTCGACTTCGCAACCCCGCTGAGATCAGATCGAGTAGCAATCGCTTGTTCGCCGTGACGCGAACCGGTTCGCAGCCCAGGCCTGCAAGGTCATGCACGAATCGGTTGCGTTCGAGCTCACCGGCCAGCCAGTCGCTCCAGGTCGGAAGAACCGGCAACCCGAACCGGACGCCCAGGCGGTACACCAAGAAGTGCTGCTCGCGATCGTAGAGAATGGTTCGTTCCGCTGCGGGATCCGCACCGGCTTGAGTGGCGGACAGTTCTTGCGAGAGGGCGACCAGATGCCGGACCGGCTGTTTACGTCCGGGCACTTGAATGGAACTTCGAAACAACTGGGGTTGTTCGCCGAGCGTGACCACATGCGGGTCTAAGCCTGGGCCACTCACCGTAAATCGCGCCTCGTCCGCAATGGCTGCGGCTATTGCGCCGATTTCCTGATCTCCGCCGAACACCGACAGCAAATGGCATTGGGGAGACTCAGCCGGTTCCGCCGAAGGCTCTACGATCGCACGATCCATTGAGAGTGTGATGTGAGTTGGCGTGGACCTCGGAGTAGCGGCGGCTTTCATGTATTCAAGACGGCCCATCCGCAAGTGGGCATTCTGCATGGCTCTCCTCCGATAAATCAGCTGTTCGGCCGTCCGCATAAACCAGAGTCAGCGATTGGGTGAATCGTTCCCGCTCGCGAATCGTGGTCACTTCGTTGTCGTCGGTTTCTTCGAAACGGTCCACGGTCTTGCCGGTTTGCCAGCAGGCAACATGGCGCAGCGCACCGCTTCCGAAAACTCCATTGAGGAGCCCGCTGCAGCTCAAAATTCCCGCATGACCCTCGTGCAAAGGTGTTAAGGGACGTCCGGTCACATGGACCGGCGGGGCGAAAACCGTTCTGGCGGCCTGGCGATAAGCGCGCGACGTAGGCAACAGGTCTTCCAGTGCATCAAGCGGTAAGCCGCGGTAATTCAGGTGCACAATGGGATTTCCTGGGGGTATGGCGTAGGCGCGATCAGGAACATCAGGCAGTGGCGCCAACCCTGTGTACTGGTTCGCCGCTTCCATCAAGTAATTCCGGGCGGCGCGGAAGTCGCGGTCATTCAGGCGTTCGCGCTCGTGCCGCGCCCGGCGCACGCCGAGAACAACGGTCTGACGGTAACGGGCGGCCTCCGCCTCGGTGAGCCGATATGCTGCGAGATCGCGAAAATGCGGGGCCAGAACACTAATGCAGGAGGAAAGACGCTTGGCTGGGATGACCAGAATCAACACACCGCGGGATTGCAGCCAGCGAAAACAATGCTCGAGAAACACACCTTCCGTGCGCCGGCTGCGATCATCAGTGATTTCGTCGTCATACGGCGGATTCAAATACAGAAGAGAATAAGATTCGACGGGAGAATGGGTATCGAATACACTGCCCTGCACCACTTCATCGAGCACCGCAGCCGCCTCGTTCGCCCGAAAACTATCGAGTTCGATCCCGTAGAGGCGGACGCCGGCCGTTCCGGCGATGAGCTTAAGCGCGTGCCCTTTTCCAACGCACGGGTCCAGGGCAGCACAGGCGGCCGGGAACTGGAGAAAGCGGCGGATTCGTTCGGCTTCGCCCTCGACGAGTGGATAGAATCCCAGCTTGGCTCGGGATGCAAGCCTGGCCATCACTCGCCTCCATTGCGCAGTGAAGAGGGTGATGATGAGCCACCACCGCAACAAAACTCTCGTTGCTTTTGAGCCGCCGCTACGAAACCCTGTGCGGTGAGGTTGTGGTCCCATGTTCGGAGGAACTCGGTGAGTTTTTGCTTGAGCAGCAGGTTTTCGGATTCCAGGCCGACTGGGTACACTTCCTGGTAAATCGGAGGGATTGCCATTTGGAAGAAGAAGGGCTCATACGAGAGTGAGTTGTCTGGTTGTGTAACAAGCTCGAGACCCATCTCGGGGTCCTGGCACAAGTCGCCGTTCCGTTCGAAGTAATGAGCGATGCTGATGGCGGCATGTCCTCGGGGTCCTATTCCGATATCCTCGATGACCAGGCGCATGTAGCCTGGATTCTCGATGGACGCATAGATCCCACTTGCTCCACCGAAGATGTCGATCAGGGAAGTAATCGTGTTCATTTGCACATCCTTCTGTTTTGTCGGCTAACCAAAGAGCAAAGGCTAAAAACATTGGGCGATCTTATCGGTGCAGTCCTGCTCCAAACAGAGTGGCCGCACTCAAAACAATGCAAGCTGCAAAGTATTGAACAACGGCTATCTCTCGACCATGAAAGATCGGTATTCAAGCCGAGAGGTAATGTAGCTGAATTCAGATCGCGCTGCCCGCCCTTCGTGAGCTTCGGAGTGTTCGGGCAATGCTTGACCGCCGCGGTCGTCCTGTTCGGTTCCGGCCCATTTGGTGCGAATCGTTAATAGCTGCACAACGAGCCGCGTTGCTTCCGGATGGCAGCGCTCCACATCTGCGGGTGTTTTCAGCCTGCCGTAGCAGTGATTGGCTGGATTCCAAACCTGTCCTGTGAGCCCCTCGATCGGTTCAATGATCTCCTGCTGATAATCAAAATGACGCACATCAATAAATAGGTCGGTATCCGAGGCTACGAAAGGATCGGAATGACGAGAACCAGCCAGACGTTCGGAATCGTGCTTCGGCAACGCGATAGTTCTCCGGGAGGCCCACTGTTTGTATCGCGAGCGGGACCGCCGACTACAGCGTAGTGAGGAGACTGGCAATCTTCGCGGCCAGACTCAATATTCTTCGCATGAGTTCGCTGCTTGAATCCAGCTACAATGCGTCTCGTTTGTCACTGGTGGCGGGCAGCCGGTATCTGTGGCAGGGCAACCGACAGTCGGATCGAACTTTGCGGCGATCAGCAGGCCCACTAACGAGAGGCACGCCCCGATCACTGCGACCAACAAGGCTGCAAGCGCAAGGTAACCGACCCATCGAAGTGCGATCCTCATCGTCTTCGGCGCTACGCCTTTTCGCTGCGCATTTCTCGGAATCGTCGTGTGGAAAGCTCCCATGCTGCAGTTATGCACAAATTGCCGAACACCGGCAAAAACAAAAAGTGCGGTATGCGCGGATGACTGTCACGCGGCTCTATCGAAAAACAGAGAAAGTCGGCCGGCAATCGATCGGGCATCGAGTCGGCGAATTCCACAGCGGACTGCCGCCGGGGCTACAATTCTCAACGAAGGGTGATCTGCTGCCCATACATCCAGGGTCGAATCGGGAGTTCGGCTCCAGTCTTGGAAAGAGGGAATCCGGCCCAGATCTTCGCGCACATGCTGCTCGCCGATGTAGCGCACGGGCACGTCCTTGCCCTCTGAGTTCTCTATCGTTACTCCGAAGAACCGCTCGGCCTGGAAAATTCCATCAGTGTGATGTCTCAAAGCGCGGTGGCGGAAATCGCTCAACTGGGTCTTACTTTCATCGAACCACTGGTGTATGCGCAGATAAGTCTTTCGGAAGACCGCCAAACCGGCGGGCACTGGCCTTTGAGTGCTCCACGGGATGGGCCATCAGTACTCTTCCACCTCGTTGTCGGAAAGGTCCGTGTAAAGGAAGTACGTCTCGTGCGTTAATACTCACGGTGGTGAGCGCCCGACCGCGCGCGCCACAGAGAGTTGCTGCTCTTTCTGTTTCCGAATAGTGGGGACGGGATCGTTCCTTCATGGCACCCTTGGAGCGTTCTTTTCACTCGGCGGCGGATTTTGTGTCCATTCGTTGGCGAGCTCTTCTAGTTCGCGGGCAATGAGCTTCTCTTCCAATTGCTGGTGCAAGTACGGATCCCCGGTTCTGGCGCGTCGTGCTTCGAGGCTCCTCAAGACAGCGAAGCTGCACTGTAAACGATCGTGAATGTCGAGAGACATAACAAATCTCCTAAAAACTGGTTCTAAAAAGACGTCGACGAACGCGATCTGGCTCGGAGCGTAGAAGAGCAACGAAAGCCAAGTCTTCTGAACCGGCCTGTCAGATTTTCTTGCGGAAATGCCCCTACATTCGCGCGAAAGATGCGAGCCTCTTTTAGCCAAGTGGGATGCGGGAAATTGACGAGCTCACGGTGTTTATCGAGCACGAAGTCCCGGGCGCATCGAATCGCCAGCGACCGAAGAAGCGGGGACGGCGTCAATACAGGTTGGGCTGGGAGTCGGAACGATTCCGTGCTAATACTGAATGACTAAATTGCGACCACAAAGCTTGGCTCTCCCGCGGGAAGCAGCCTCTCGTCGACAGTCTGCTGAGGCTATCTCTCTGCTCTCACAACGAGAGCAATGCCAGCACGCGCGGGAGTCGAACCCGCTTCGGCGGCGAGCAGACCGCGCGAACTTCTCCCTTGAGCGCTGACGCGCTGGTAAGAAATAGCCACTGTGAAAAGAGGCTGCAAACTTCGGAAAATTGAGGAGGGCTACGGCGGGCAGGTCTCGGCCAGTAAGACTGGGAACCCTCTATTTGTCGGATTGCCGATTATCGTTCTGCGCCGCCTGTCTCCGAACCTCGGTACAATCCGTATCGGGAGTTTATCGGAGCAGGTCGTCGAGTGTTGAGGCGGCGAATACGCGAAGACCAATCTTCTCAAGCGCTTCGCCGGAGGCTTGTGCCAGTTGTGGCTCTGCCCAGGACGGAAGAGCGCCAAACTTGGATTCGATTAGCCGACGCAGCATGTCGATTTGGCCCTCGTGGCGTCCTTCCTGAAGACCACGCTGGTGAGCGGAGCCGAGCACCTTGTTTTCAGAAAGATCAATCGTTGGCATGTTTCTCGCTTCCTCCTGAACAACTTCTTCCAGTCCACGCAACCCGGCCAGCACCAGTAGAGCCTGGAAATAAAAGTCGGCCTCGTCGCGCTGCAACCTCGAAAGCTTCTCGATGATGCCGCGCAAGGTGGCGCGATCGTTTCCGAGCCGCGCCAGGATACCTAACACATTGTCGCTCGGTTCATGTGCAATGGCTTGCGGCCGACATAAAGCAAGCAAAATCTGCTTGGGAACACGTCCCTGGACACGAGTGACAAGGACGAGATATTCCAACATCCGGAACGGAACGCTCGCATCGTTGGTGCTTTGGACCTCAATCTGGATCAATTCGCCATCAGTGGTTTCGCCAAGCAGATCGATTCGGAGGTTTTGTACTTTCGGAAGTTCGGTCGGCAGCCCAACGCATAATGCGTGTACCCGTCAACCGCTGAATTGACTTCTGTAGCAGGATTTTGAGAACAACGTCGTACTCGTGCATGCGATCTCCTGTATGCGTTCTCCTTCATTGCTCTATCCGGCACGAGAATGCTCTTCTAAGCGCTTGACGTGCTTATTGCAATTGATCGGAAGCCGCACGAAGCGATAGTAGGGGATCTTCGCTCAACTTGTCGATAGCATTGCGAAAGTGCCGATGCGCCACGCCGTGCTCAATATGATTAGTATCGAGCCAATCGATGATATATTCCTGATTCTCGAACTGCAGAATGAGGCCCTTTCGCAGGATGATCAAGCGCGCAAGTTTGTCGATCCGTTTGCGATCCGCGTCTAGCTGAGCGAGTGATCCATCGGTCGTGTTGTCCATAAGTAATGGAAGAAAAGAGCGGAGCCCTAAGAGCCGGACTCCGCTTCGCCACAAGGAAACTGTTTCTATTAAACAGAGGACCAGACAACCGAGCAAATAAAAGTCGTGGAACGTTTCGAACGCGAGCATCGCTTCGAAAGAGCGTACCGAGTCACTGAACGATCAAATTAGCGGGGCGGTTCCACATATCGTTGAACTTTTGAGTGAAGCGCAAGATGTCCTGGTGATCCGTAATAAGGAACCAGCTATTGTCCTGAAATCGTAGGGCGGACTTACTCCAGTTAGCGCTGCCGTCTCGCAGCACGGTTCCGTCGATGAGGACCTCTTTCAAATGCATGTAGTCGCGAGGATTTGCGCGTTTTACGCGGATGTGGACGCGGGAGTGGCCCGCCAACATCTGGGTGGTAGAGGGCTCGCCATAGCTAGCGTGGCGCTGTTCGCTTTCAAATTGCTCTCCATCCCGGTACAGCCGGATCTGCACGGCTACGTCTGTGTGCGCGAGCACCTCGGCGAGCCTTCGGTCCGTGAAAGCATACATGGCGGCATCGATTGTCGAACGTGCTTTACGAAGCTGGGCGATGTCCAGAACCTCCAGATCGCTATCGGGTGAGAAGCGCTCTGAATCGAACACGGTCGATGTCCCCGGATCCGTTTGAATGGACCGCGTTTCGGAGAGTGTCACTCCACCCAGGTGGAGAAAGTTCAGAAAACGGGTTCTCAGCGTTGAGAGGAGAACGAACGCAAGAACAAGAACAAGAATGATTTTCATGGAAGGGAGCCACCGGGTGAATAAGTGCGCGAATGTCGATGGCCTTTGGTCTTTGGCGCCGCACCAAAAAGTGAGATCCAGCAGGTGCCACAAACGCCGGAAACAAACAGCTCGCGATCCGCTTTTGTCAGTTGCGGCATAGCGTTCTGAATCAACTCCCCGGATTTCCAGCGGAGCAGTTGCTCTGTCGTAACAGGAAGGTCGTGTGATTTGCCACATTGGACACACGACACTTTGCTTGTGTCGCCTTGGTTGAAGATGTAAGGGTTTGGCACGGCCTGAGATTCCTTTTGATTTAGCTGAGCAAGAAAATTTGCTAGCTGAGGAGCTTTATCTTGTTGTACAGTGAGCCTTACGCCGAAGGCGTGAGAGCCGGAAGAGCGATTCAAACCGCGCGTGAGGCTGCGCCAACGACGTTCCGCTTTCTTGTGTTTTGTGCTCATTACTATTAGTTGAAAATGGCTCCGCTTCATCGAGGCAACCGCTCCGAATTATGCAATGGGATAGAGAAAGGAGCGCTGGCAGGAGATGACAAGGGCCAGCAATGGCATCGATTGCAAGCAGGGGGACGGCGAGCGTGAAATAACACAGAGCGTCCCAGGCATGTGCCACCGCGAAAGCGAGCAACCAACCGAGTACCTGGTGCGGTGGCTCGGCGCGCTGACCATTCACAATGGAGGCGGCCGACATGCTTGCGACGCCGATAAACATGAGTAGGAAGGAGAAGCAGGGGCGTTTCATGCTTCACGCGACCGCCGCCTCTTTCGATACATCCGCAGACTCCTGCCAACGACGAATCCGTCGGGGTTGCCGCCACCACGCCGGGCGCTACAGCGAAATGCGTATGCCGGCAATCGATGCACGTCACTGCCGCCGTGAGTGTCTTGATGCATCCGAGCAGCGGATCAGAAAGCGACAGTTCTTCTCCGGATCGAACGAAAAATTCTGGTGTAATGTGACCGGCCACGACTCGATTCTCTTTGCTTGTCAGATCGATGGAAAGGTAGCCCTCAAGTGATAGTAGAAGGCGGCGCGAAACGAGCCGTGGCCGCTGACCCGGTATGTCTTCGATCGCGTGCCGCGAGATCGACAAGCGGTAGCTTCGTTCGAATCGAAACATCTCGAAACGCATCAGTTCCGGGGCAATCACGACCGCATGTAAACCATTTGGCGCGATTGCGTCGATTGGCGTCAACCAGGTGAGTGGTTCGCCGGACGGCTTCACGAAGGCAACGAAATGCCCTAGGGCAGATGTAGCTCCGCCGGATTCGACTCCTCGGAGCACGTGTCGCTTGGCAACAGCCTGGTGCTCCAGGCTGACGCCGGTTTGGGCATAAATCCGAGCATTGCGCAGCCGATCGAGCGCCTCCCTTTCTAAACGTAAGCCGCGCAGATTCAACTCGAGTTGCCGTTGCCGGTTCGCGCTGACGATCTTGGGTGTCGAGGTCGATGCCATCGAAAACGCTCCTTATCGTGTTGCATACATCCGCGGCTCGAGAATCGGGCAGCCCAATGCTTCGCGGATCATTTCTTTCGTGCAACCGGCCCAGCATTTGTATTTGGTGGGCTCGTCTATCTTTATCGAGAGATTGTTTCGGCTATTGTCGTTGCCGGCGAGGGCGCAGGACGGACATTGTGTCGTCCAAT
>CAWJEH010000009.1:0-12370 GCA_963841675.1 Terriglobia bacterium | reverse complement strand
GGGCGTGGGAGTTCAAGTCTCCCCATCCGCACCAATCAACTGCGTTTCAGGTCTCTTACCGCCACCAGCAATGCATTGGCGCATTCCCATTGAGTAAGTGATCGAGCGCGCTAAGAACGGACTGTCACAGCCCGCTCATTTGCGCCTCGCTTTAATGCGAGAGCAGATTTGGCCTTACGCATGTCGCCGCCCTCGAGGCGCACGGCTTCGTTCCCTTCACTTTCCAACTGCAGAAACACCGAGGCCGGCGTCAAAAGGCGCGTAGCTGTCAGCAGGGCATCCTTCACGTCGATGAACCGCAATACCGATTCCGCTTCGATTGAGCCCTGCACACTGAGCCCGTTCACCGCCACGTCCGAAACGCGATCGAGAATGATGGCCGGACGCAACTCGGGCGAGCTCACCTCAAAGCGCACGTCCTGAAGCGTAATCGCGTGGGCATTGCGTGCGTACAGAGCATACGCCGGCATCGGACCGAGCATGAAATACTCGCCGGCAATCTGGGGAAGATCGCGCCGTGCGGCCTCACTCGCCGTTCCTCCGCCGCCAAACGTGAGGTGAACGTTATGGAACGAAATATTTTCAACCACCGCGTTGCCAACGCCGTTCAGGGTTATGCAGGAATGACCCTCCCCGGGGCGGTAGTTGCTCCCGAACGGATAACCGGGCAGGTCGCGCGGAGCTGTCGTGATACTGCCGCGAATATTGCTGAAAGCGATGTTGCGCGCTATCGGCGGACCGCTCGGCACCGCGGGCCCGGGCGGCCGGTTCGATGGACCCAGGCTGATGTTGATGGGCCCGGTGACATCGTCGAGAATTAGATCTGAAAACGACAGGTTCTCGAAGCGCGAACCGGGTGAGCCGTGAATCTTGATAGGGCATCCATACACCTGGTAGAGGAGGCAATTCGAGACGGTGATGTTCTCTGCCACACCACCCCCGAAGCGAAAAACGGACCATCGGGTACTGAACGAGCAGTTCGTCACGGTTATGAATTTGCAGCTCCCAAACAACGCACAGGCATCGTCCTGCGATTCTATTATCGAGTTGCTGAGGGTGACGTGCTCACAACTGATGAAGTGAAATCCGTCGTTGTTGCCATTTACGCGATTGTGAATGCGGATGGCATCAATGTGCACGCGGGTGGATTGAATTATGCGCACGCAATGATAAGCGCTCCGCACCATTTCGACTCCACGGATGTGCACGTTCTGGCAGCGATACAACAGAACCGTGTATGGCCGCTGATTTCCGCCGATTCCACTGGGTGGTTTCACTCCTCGGGCAGGCGCGTGGAATTGCATGCCCTGCCCGTCGATGGTTCCTACGCCTTCAATGACAATGCGCGTTGCGTTCACCGCGAAGAGCAGCGCCCAATTGCCATCCTCCAGAGTCGAATCGCCCGTGAGCGGTATTGCGTCTACCGAGTGATACTGCTTTCCGTCGGCACTCCCCGTTAACTTCGCGCCCGCGGCGAGGTGGAGCGTGACATTACTCTTCAGTTCGACGGTACCGATGAGGAAATCGCCTTCCGGCACCAGAACGCTGCCTCCGCCGTCGGCCGTGCACTGGTCGATGGCGCGCTGCAGGGCTTGGGTGTCCAGAACCTTTCCGTCACCCTTTGCCCCGTAATCGCGGATGTTGTAAGTGCCTGCCCCCAAGCTGTGCGGCGCAATCGTGGGCGTGTCTTCTGTGTTCGCACCGCTGGCGCCTAGCTCCGGGGTTACAGAAACTCCAAACGATAAAGCGACCAGGCGCTGCAGCCAATTGCGCCGCGCCAGCACACGATTCCAAGCGGCCCCAGTTTGTGTCATTTGTTTTGTGTCATATATAAGGTTCAACGAGCCACGCGCAGCGCAAACTGCAGAATGCGAATGTGGCGTTATTCAGGCCGGACTCAGCACGACCTCGCGCAAATGGATACCGGTCTTCGCTCCCTCGGGTAACTTCGTGGCCTGAACTGCTAGTGTCGACTGGCCCGCATCAAGCTGCAAGTTTCCCAAGGCGGTCTTCGTGTCAGGTGTGAGAGGATTGCGCGGATCGGGTATGGTCCCTTCATCCTTCAATTCGCAGGAAATGCTCTTACCGTTGACGGTCACCTTGAGTTCAATACCGGTATTCCATTGAGAACGATCAGATCCCTCCTGGCCTCGAGTGCGAGCCGTACAAAGGGTTACTTGGTAACTTCCTGGCCGGAGCAGCAGGAACTTCCATTTGGCTTGGTCGTCGACACTTGTCCAGCCGCTCGTCACGCCGCGGTTACTCACGCGAATCGTGCTGCCCGGCTGGAACGTGGCAAATTGGCCGTTCAGCTTTACACTTCCGTCGGGCCGCTGGAGCAAAGTTGCTTCAGCACGAGGATCGCCTTCAACGCGCAGCTCCACCGTGGTGACTCTTGGGTCGGGCGCCTGCTCCGGAAGACTCAAATAAAGCTCAGAGACGGTAGCTTTCTTCTGTTCGACAGCAATGCGCTTGGAGGGCTGCGCGAGCAAAGCAGCGGAATCGACTTTGCTTTCCAAGCCGTACAGCTCGAATTTACCGGCCGTGGGCCACTCCACCACGTTCAAGAAAGCACGTCCGCTCTTAGTTGTAATGGACCCCCAGTCAAACTCATAAGGGAACGGGCTTGGCTTCGCACCATAAACCGCGGCTCCGTTCACTTTCAGCCAGGCACCGACGTCGCGTAAACGGTCTATGCTGGGTTGCGGAATCAGGCCTTCAGATGTCGGCCCTACGTTCAGCAGATAGTTGCCGTTTTTACTTACAATGTCCACCAACTGGCGAATCAAGGTCTGCGGCGATTTCCAGTTATTATCAGATTTCTTGTAGCCCCAAGTGTCGTTTAATGTTGCGGGCACTTCCCAGTCCACGTCGAGCCGCTTTGAAGGAATCTCGTTGTCGCCGGTGCTCACGTAATCACCGGCGTTATTGCCGATACGGCCGTCCACCAGACACTTCGGTTGAAGCGTGTGCACCAGGTCCACCAGTTCCTTGCTTTGCGCGGGTGTAATATTGCGCGGCGTGTCGAACCAGATGAGCGCTACCGGACCGTAATTCGTCAGCAGTTCGCGTACCTGCGGAACGGCTTTCTCATGCAGGTACTTGTCGAAGTTGGCTTTGGCCGGATCGAAATCCCAGGTATTCCCGATCGCGTCCGGCTCATGCCAATCCTGCGTTTGTGAGTAGTAGAAGCCGAGCGGCATGCGGGCGCGCCGGCAAGCTACAGCCAACTCGCCGATAATGTCGCGGTGAAACGGAGTTGCGTCGTAAACGTTGTACTTCGAAACTTTTGAATGGAACATCGCAAAGCCGTCATGGTGTTTGGCTGTGATCACCATGTATTTTTGTCCGGCATCTTGAGCGATGCGAACCCATTCCGCGGCATTGAACTTAGCCGGTTTGAACTGTTTTGCGAGTTGTTCATATTCGCGAACGGGAATTTTGGCGTGGTTCATGATCCACTCGCCGATACCGGGAATCTGACGGCTATTCCATTCGCCGGCGGGAATGCAGTAGAGCCCCCAATGAATGAACATGCCGAATCGTGCTTCGCGCCACCACGCCAGCCGCTCCTCTTTTGTTTGCTTTGGAATTAAGCTCGTGGTCTGCCCGAGCAACCGCAGACCTGCAAAGCCGCTCGCGGAGCGCACGGCGAAGTATCTTCTGGTGATGGTATTCATTTCTCCTCGAGAAACGGTGCCCGCCGGCTTTTCAACACATCCAAAGGTCGAAGCGCTGGGAAAGTCGCCGGCCCGAATTTGCCGACAAGGTTACTATACCGCTAAAGCAAATGAGTTATTAATCGCAAGTCTGCGAAGCATGGCCGGCGAGATCACAGGCGCGCGGCCAAGTAATCCATAGGCCTCGCATAACGAAGAATCCGCGAGGCCGATCACTGCGACACGCCCGAGGGCTGCAATCAGGTGATCGCGACGGAAACGAAAATTGCCGCTAAAGATGCGAAGAAGGCGTACAGCGTGAATGATCAGAGCCTTTGACCGAGCCTGAGCTGCCAGCTGGTCCATGGTGTAGTAACGGCCAGCAGCGCGGTGACGCTCCACAGGTGTCTTTTAAGAAATAGCGTCTTCGTAAGTAAAGAATGTTGTGCCAGGTGGGGCAGTCTAACGGCCCGGCCCATGAAAAAGCCCGAACCATGCCGCCTTGCCGATTACATGACCATCCATCGCCTTGAGCAAATCTTCGCGCGTCGTGTTCGCCGGCAAATCAAGTTTTGTGTCAAGCGCATAGAATTCGAACACATAGTGATGAAGCGGACCGGGACCTGCACCGGGGCCGTAATATGCTGGTGTCTTACCAGTGCGTGCTGCAATGCCCGGACCATTGCGTGTTCCGTCAGGCAGATCGCCGGCTCCTAATCCTTCAGGCAGTCCCTTAGCAGTGCCTGGGATGTTGAACGCAGTCCAATGAAGTGTATCCATGGTGGTCTTGTTCGTCGAATTTTGCACGTCATGAAAGATCACGGCGTAAGTTTGCAGATTCTCGGGTGCCGATGTGGGCTCAGTGCCAAGATTCCAATGAAACTGGAAAGCCGGCGACTTATTTTCGCCATGGGCTGCATTGGTCATGGGAATTTCAGCTCCATCCGCCCAGGCATTCGAGCCGACCCAGAGTACGGGACGCGGCGCGGGTCTCGGAGCGGGCGTACTTTGTGCCTGTGCATAAAGACGCGGCACGGCGACAAAAACCTTCATCGTCAATGCGGCCAATAACAGATCTCGTCGTGATTGCTTCATTCAGTTTCTCCTTGAGATGAATTAAGCAGGCACTTTGTAGTGTATCGATTGGTGAATGTGGACAGACTTGCGTCAAACAAGTATTACGTTCGCTTGATTGGCTCACTTTTTCAGCTGGTCCCGATTCCATATACTGATTTGGCACGATCGAATGCTAATATCGAGCGACAATGGCACTCCGGGTCGCCTAAGGCCGGGCGCCTTGAGAAACACGGAGAAAATAACGATGAAGTTGGCAAAGGCGGCGTTGTTTCTCACCATAGTGTCGGTGGCGGTTTGGGCGCAAGTGAATGCGGGCGAACAGAAGCCCGAAGCCAGCCTACCCTTCACCCTGACCACGGTGGCCACCTTTGAACTGCCGTGGCGGCTGGCCTTCCTGCCCGATGGCCGCATGCTGATCACCGAAAAGGTCGGGCCCGTTTGGCTGGTGTCCCAGCAAGGAGAGAAGATCTGGGTGAGAAATACGCCCGCAGTCTATTGGCAGGGGCAGAACGGCATGCTGGGCGTCTTCGTCTCGCCGCATTACGCCACCGACCAGAGTATCTATCTCACGTATGTCGAACCAGGTGACTATGGCGGAGGCCTGGCGCTGGCCCGCGCCAAGCTGCACACCACCGCCACCGCGGCTAGACTGGAAAACTTCGAGGTGTTATGGCGCCAGATGCCCAAGGGCAAAGGCGGCCAGGAGGGCGCGCAGATCGCCTTCTCGCCCGACGGCCAGTATCTGTTCCTCACGGTTGGCGAACGCCAACGCTTCACGCCCGCCCAGGATCCAAATCAACCCGAAGGTAAGATCCTGCGCCTGACGCTGGACGGCAAACCTGCCCCCGGCAATCCCAATTTCGGCAAAACGGGCACTTCCACGATTCCCCTGATCGATCCGCCCAGTGACACCGAAGCCGCCAAGACCGCGAAGGTGGTGAGCACTTACACCTTTCCCGGCCCCAATCTCACGCCGGCTGAAACCTGGGCTAGCGGCATTCGCACGCCCTACGGCTTGGCGTTTTCGCCCACCGGCGAATTGTGGGAGGTCGAGCATGGCCCGCGGGGCGGCGACGAGCTGAACCTGATCGAGAAAGGCAAGAATTATGGCTGGCCGCTCGTCTCCTATGGCATGAACTATAACGGCGTGCCCATTCCCACTCCCGATACGCGGCCCGACTTGGCGAAGCCGGTGATTTATTGGGCGCCGGTGATCGCACCGGGCAATCTGATGTTCTACACCAGCACGCAAACATTCCCGCAATGGAACGGCAGCGGCTTCATCAGCGGCCTGGAAAGCAAGGCCCTCATCCGCATCATCGTTGACGGCCACGGCGGCGCTAAAACTGCCGAGCGCTGGGATATGGGACACCGCATCCGCGATGTGGAAGAAGGCCCCGATGGCTCGCTATGGATGCTCGAAGATGCCAATCCCGGTGCCCTGATCCATGTGACACCCAAAATGGTCACTTCGCGTTAAATCAAGACCTCGCCGGTATGCGCTGTATCGTACCCGGCAATCGATTCAAGTTTTTTTCTGAAATGAGAACGATGCAATAGATCCAGCAAGGCCCTTGCGGCTACCGACTCTAAGGATGCTCGCGTAAACGAAAGATCAAAGCGCTCCACAGCCAAAGGAATGAAATCCAATCCGAAACAGAGCGCTGCCGATCGAGGCGCGATGCAGCAGTCTGCGTTCACAGCGGCAACCGCATATGCCGCGGCGAGATGCCCCTGGGCAATGGAATCGTAGCCATTGACCTGTTTAAAAGGAATACCGAGTTCGCGAAGGTTGGAATCCAACAAGTCGCGGCTGCCAGATCCCTTCTCGCGATTCACGATTTTCAAACGCTTCCCGGCAAGATCGGCAACAGATCGGATGCCTTTAGGATTTCCGCGCCGCACGATTAATCCTTGTTCCCAAACCGCGAAGGTTATGACTCGAACCGCGGCTTTAGGGAGGAGCCGCCGGATTATCGGAAGGTTATAGTATCCGGTTGCCCGATCAAGCAGGTGCGAGCCTGCTGCGTGAACTCGCCCGTGCTTCAGCCATTGAAGCGCCAACCGGCTTGCAGCAGGCACATTGATGATCTCAATCCCGGAAGGGCGTAGCGCGTCATGCAGCAACGAAAGGGCTGGATCACATCCGGCTAGCAACAGCCGTGTGCCCTCATCAGGCAATACAACTGACGACGTGATTCGGACGTTGAGCTTTTTCCGCGATTCCACAATAGCGTCAGCTGGCGGCAGGTAAGCGGGCAAGAACATAGTGGGAACGGCGACAAGCCGCTGATTCACGCGGCAAAGCCTCACGGGTTGTCCCTCGTTCACCTGAACGATAGGAAGCAAATCGGCACTGATGGACTCGGGTACTTGTTCATCGGATATGGAAAAGATTTCCTCCACTTTTACATCGAGGGCACGAGAGAGTTGGAGGGAAACCGTCGTGTTCGGGACGAAAGTCCCATCTTCAATGGCGTAGATCGTTTGACGGCTGACGCCCACACGGCGCGCCAGGTCGGCGGCGGAAATTGCTCGCCTCTTCCGAATCTCTTGAAGACCATTGCGGATTATCATGACTCAAAACCTGTGTCGCTTATACTTTACAAAGTACCTCAAGAGTGACAACGCAATGCTCCCAGTTTGCTTTCTAAATCAGCGCTGCGCATATTGCATTCCGGTCCTTGGCTGCCTGCTATTTCTCGTTCACGGAGGCTTAGCGCATGGCCAGGTCTCGGCTTCACTTTCGGGAACGGTTACGGACCCTTCGGACGCGCTAGTGTCTAACGCAACCGTGACGGCTAAAAACCAGGACACGGGAGCAGTCCGCAAGAGTATTACGAACAGTACTGGACAATATCAGCTCCCTGCGCTCCCGATCGGTCACTATGAAGTCCGAGTTCAAAAAACTGGCTTCGCGGATGAAGTCCGCAGGGGCGTGAATCTAGTTGTGGGCCAGGATGCGCGCGTCGACGTGTCGCTAAGAATTGGTACGTCGAGCCAGGAACTCACGGTTAATGCAGACGCGCCAATCGTAAACACAACAGCCGCAGATATCACTGGATTAGTCGGTGAGCGGGAGATCAAGAATCTGCCGCTCAATGGCAGAAGCTTCGATCTGCTAATGACGCTGAGCCCCGGAGTTGTGAATTTTACGTTTGAGAAGACCGGTGGTATAGGTGTTTCGAACTCGACTGTCGGGAACAATTTCGCGGTTTCGGGTAACCGCCCGCAACAGAATCTATATCTGCTGAACGGTATTGAGTTCACTGGCGCGGCAGAAAACAATATGCAGCCCGGCGGAACCAGCCAGCAGTTGTTGGGTGTTGACGCGGTGCAGGAGTTTAATATCCTGCGCGACAGCTACAGCGCCGAATATGGCAAGCGCCCCGCCGCCCAGGTCCTGATCGTGACACAGTCCGGAACCAATCAACTTCATGGCTCTCTGTATGAGTTCATCCGAAATAATGCTCTTGATGCGCGTAATTTCTTCGACGATCCGTCCGTGCCTGGCTTCACCCGCAACCAGTTCGGCGCTTCGCTTGGTGGCCCGTTGAAAAAGGACAAAACGTTCTTATTCGGGAATTGGGAGCAACTACGGCAGTATCTGCACCAGACGGGTGTCGATCTGGTTCCGGATAACAATGCACGCAACGGATACCTTCCCTGTGCATTAGTGACCCCCGCGCCTAAGCCTTGCCCTGCTTCGGGGATCGTGTTCGTGGGTGTCTCTCCACTGATCAATGCATGGCCGGCGCCGTCGCCAGGCGCTCCGGACTACGGCGGCATCTCAGAAGCATTCAATAATCCGCTGCAAACCATTCGTGACGATTTCGGAACCGTACGACTGGACCACGTATTCAGCGCGAAGGATACATTAAGCGCCAGTTACACCATCGACGACAGCGCCGATTTCACCCCTACAAGTACGAACGCCTACAGCGCCGATGCGGAAACCCTGCGTGAACAAGTGGCGACTCTGCAGGAGACTCATCTTTTCTCTCCGGCCCTTTTGAATACAGCCCGAGTCGGCTACTCACGAGCAAGTTACTTCTTCACGGGGGAGCCCACACCGGGTACGCCAGCGGCAAGCTTACCCGGATTCTTAACTGGCCTGCCGGTCGGAGCGCTTGTTGTGGGAGGCAGTGCGGCATCCAACCCGACAGCGCAGATCAGTCTCGCCGGAAGCAATAACGGCAGCAATCTGGACGTCCATCGCAATATCTATACTTACGAAGATCGTGTATCGCTAACCGCCGGGCGGCACCAATTCAGTTTCGGCGCCTGGTTTCAGCAGTTCCAGTCGAACGAAAACCTTGCATTAAGTCAATACGGGCAAGCAACGTTCACCAGCCTTCAAACGCTACTACAAGGGACCATTGGCACGCTTCTTTTCAACCCCACGCCTACCCCGCTTGGTTGGCGCTCGCTTTTCGGTGCGTTGTATGCAGAGGACGCGATTCGCCTGGGGCGGCGCTTTACGGTTTCACTCGGATTTCGAGACGAGTTCACGACCGGCTGGAACGAAGCACACGGCCGGGCCTCCAGCTATGTTTATTCGAACCGTGTGATTGCGACGCAGCCCCATATCGGCGATTCAGTCTTCATAAAAAACCGAGCGACTTTCCTTCCCCAGCCTAGAGTGGGCATCGCCTGGAGTCCTTTTGCCGATAAAACGGTTATTCGCGCCGGCTTTGGAATGTATAACGATTTGCAGGATGCCCTCGGTTATCGCACCGATCAGAACGCGCCGTTCAATCCGACATACAGCGTCCCGAGTGTCCCGGTGTCGCTGCTTCCGCTCCTCCGAAGTGCTCCCACTCAATCAACAGCTCGCTTGGTTCCTGGAGGAGTACAACCGGATTTGTACACCCCGACTCTGATTTCGTGGTCATTGCGCGTTCAGCAGCAGTTAACCGCAAACACCGCATTAACGGTGGGCTACGTTGGTTCGCACGGCTACCACGAAGTCCTGGGCATCGATGCGAATGAACCTTTTCCGGTAATCTGTCCGGCTTCCCCGTGTCCAGCCGCCTACCCCACAAACTTTCCAGTGGGCTTGGCGGGTACACCCGTCCCCGCTGGAAGCTATTATGTGCCGGCAAGTGTCCGGGCAAATCCCGCCATTGCGAATACCTGGACTTATTTCTCCGAGGCGGACAGTTCTTACAATGCCCTGCAAGTGGAGGTCAATCACCGTTTCGAGCACGGGTTCTCACTACGTGGATCCTACACATGGTCGAAAACAATTGATGATGGCGACTCTCTGAACGCAACAACTTCCGGCGGCGAGCCGGCGCTTGCGTCAAATCCTTTCAACCTGCGGGCTGACCGTGGTCTCGCGAACTTCGATGTCCGAAACGTGGGAGTCATCGGCTTAGTATATGCGTTGCCATTTGGTCACGGCAAGCGTTTTTTCGGCAAGGGAAACGGTTTGGAGAGCGCTCTGGTCAGCGGCTGGACCGTCAATTCTATTGTGACGATTCAGGGCGGATTGCCATTCACACCACAATTAAGCTACAACCCGTCAAACAACGGAGACACGCGCAATCCGGTGCGGCCGTTTGTCAATCCGTCATTCAGCGGCCCGGTGATTTTGGGCAACGTCAATCAGTGGTTCAACCCGGCAGCATTCCTGCAGCCACCGAATAATAGCGGATTCTATGGCAATCTCGGTAGAGATACGCTGATCGGACCGGGCCTCGGCACATGGGACTTCTCTCTCATGAAAGAAACGCCCATTCACGAACGTGCGAACTTAGAATTCCGCGCAGAATTCTTTAATTTGCTCAATAGAGCAAACTTCAACACGCCCAACACCGTCGTTTTCACTCCTAGCGGTGTGTCGCCGACCGCGGGCGTAATTACGAGCACGTCCACTACATCACGTCAGATTCAATTTGGGCTGAAGCTCCTTTGGTAGCCCGGAGGCGAATTCTAACCTTTGCGAAGCATGACCTCGGTAGACTTGATCACACCTGCACGGCATCACCTTTCTGAAGCTTCAATTCATCGGCGCTCATCGCGTGAAATCAGGCTCTCAACTCTCTGCTCGCCAACCTTTACCACCACAGGTGTCATGACACCGCCTAGGCGGATTTCTTTCGCTGCACCGGGAAGCTGGCTCTGCCGATAGAGCCATGTGGACAGTTATATCGATAGTGTCCTGATTTGGATTTTGCTTCAGTCTGTCGCGGCATTCAGCGTGCTCCGTATCCATTCGGAAACCTTCTGACTGCTGGCAGAAGCCGCGGCGCATCAGTGACTCCTGCTGCAACCCAGATCCGTGCTCCAACTGGCGGCGAAATCATCCAGCCAGGCACTCCAATACCGTGCGGATTACTGCCGCATCGATACAGCCGCTCACCATCACTCGCACACCCCGCGCTTCCAGGATCACGCTGCATTCCTGTTTCGCTTCTGATGCTCCAGCCGCGACGCCTTCCGCCACCTGCACGGGAACCAAAGCCGAACGCTTGCCGTTTTGCACTCTCTGGCGGTGCTGTTTCGCCACTTGTGGATCTGACTTGCGTTCACACCATACACACGCGCCACAGTATCGATTGTCGTGCCCGCTTTCAACGAAGCCTGCACAATCCTCTGCCGTTCCGCCATCGTCCACTTGCGGCGCTGCGCCTTTACTGCTTCCGGCTTGTTGCTCTGAGCTGATCCGTCCATTCCCGAAGCATCCCCCAACTCCCCTATGCTTCGCTAGACGGTGCTCGCCGTCGCTCGCCGTACGCTTACGTTACGTCTTGGAGACTGCGCTTCACGATCGAGCGTATGTTGTCGAGTTCCGCCTTGTTGGGCGGGAGCGCCGTGACGCGGTTTTCACTCAGCAGCTTCGCCCAGTTCATTGCTGTTGCCCAGTACAAAGAGTTTCGGGCTTTCCAACACCTGAGTGAGAAAAGGATCCCTCGCCGCGCGTTTTCGCTCGAACTCCGCCGACGTGTAGACGGTGGGATTGATTTCGCGCCCTAGAAATTCACGTGCGCGGCGCAGCGGTAATGCAAGCTCGGCCGGCGATACCTGCCCGATGAGCATCAAATCGATGTCGCTGTCACTTTGCTCTTTATTACTCGCGATCGAGCCATAAACGAATACTATCCGCAACCGCTGTGCGAGCGGCTTGAGCGCTTGCGTCAGCACGTCGACCAATCCGGCCGTCTTCAAGAGCAAGCCACGAAGTTCGGGAAAAACCGGTGAGTCCGTGTTGGCGCGATAGTACACCATGCGTCCTTGCCGGTGCATTCTTAGTATGCCGGCTCCGCTGAGTTCGTGCAGCTCGCGCTGGAGACTGGATGCTGGCACGCTCATTCGACGAGCCAGTTCCGACACGTACCAGGCCTTTTCCGGTTGCACGAGCGTGGCCGCTAATATCCCCTGGCGGGTTTTCGGCAGCAGCGCATCCAGAGTCTTGATCTTTCGCATATTGCGTAATTATATACGCTATTTGCGTAAATCGGCAGGCCCTGACAGGCGGGTGAACCGTCGCCCCGCGCAATCGTGGTCATCGAGCCTTGCTCATTGATCAGAACCACACAATTTTGTGTACCAATTGTGTACCTGGGATTTTTGGTCGGACCGCTAAGCCCTTTAGAATCTGGTACGCCCGAGAGGATTCGAACCTCTGA